>CAVXAO010000008.1:0-98141 GCA_963759695.1 uncultured Solirubrobacterales bacterium | reverse complement strand
TTGGCGACGGCGTCGTAGCCGGCGCAGCGCCGATCACAGCCCCGTAAATCGTGGCGAGAACACGGGAGTAGCCGCGCGCGCCGTCCAGATCGCGACTTGCGCACAGGACGAGGAGCAGTGGGGCGTCAACGCTGCGTCTCGATCGGCGCAGCGTCTCAGGATGACTTCAGAGGAGTGCGAATCGCAGGACGCTTGCGCCACCGACGAGCAGGCAATAGGCGGCGAACGGTCGGAGGGTGCGGGTCCGGAAGTAGCGCACCAGATAGCGCACCGAGAGGTAGGCGGCGACGCCGGTGACCAGCATGCCTACGGCGAGCTGACCGTGGATGTGCGCTCCGGCCTGTCCGAAAAGCGTGGGCAGTTTGAGGATGCCGGCAACGAGGATCGGCGGTGTGGCGAGCAGGAACGCGAAGCGGGCGGCGTCCTCGTGGTCAAGCCCGCGCCATAGCCCACCGACCATCGTCACGCCCGAGCGGCTGATCCCGGGGAGCAGTGCGAGTACCTGCAGCAGGCCGACTGACACACCGTCGCGAAAGGGAAGTCGCGAGATGCGCGAGTCTGACGCATAGGCTTCGGCGAGGTCCTCGGCCGAGCGAGGGCCACGCAACGAGGGCGTGAGTACCGCAGCCTGCGCGTCAAGCTCGGGCGATGCGCCGGCGATTGGCATCCGCGCGCGTGGCGCCGACCCCGCCGCCGTGGCGGCCGCCTCCACGCGCCGGCGTGCGCGGTCGCCCGCGAGCAGAATCAACCCATTGATGACCAAGAAGATGCTCGCCGCAAGCGGCTTGGCGAGGATGGTGCGGAAAGTGTTCTCGAGCAGCAGCCCGGTCAGGCCGACGGGGATCGTGGCGATCACGATCAGCCACGCCAGCCGCTCGTCCGACCCCTGCGCGCTGAACCTGCGGTCCCGGAGGCTGCGGCGGGCGCTGCGGATGAACCCTCCGATGATCCGGATCCAGTCGGCACGGAAGAACCACAGCAGCGCCAGGGCGGTGCTGAAATGCAAAGCGACAATGAACGCGAGATAGAACGAGCTCTGGCTGTTTGCCTCGGCGGATTGGGTGACCAGCGTTTGCCAGCTGCCACCGAACCATGCCGGGACGATCACCGAGTGTCCAAGGCTCGAGACCGGGAACAGTTCGGTAACGCCCTGGACGAGCGCGATGACAATCGCCTGCAGGTAAGACATAACCTCAACAACGCGACCCGCAGGCCTGTGCTTCCGCTCGACTCTTGGCGGCCGCCGTCGGGTGATACGGTGCCGCCGCTTCGGGCTACGTGCGAGCGCGGCTCCGCTTCTCCTGCTCGATCAACGCGAGCGGCGATCGGTGTGCGCCGATAATCGGTCCCATATGTGATGACGAGTCCTCGCCCTCGTAATGTGGGCGGATGACGATCCGTCTTCTCGCTTCGGTTGCCGCGGCCGTGGCGCTTGTGGGCTGTGGTTCACAAACGACTGCGTCGACAGACACCACCACTCGCGCTGACGCGGGTCGGCCCTACCGGCTGTACACACATTGCGGCATCCAATGGGCCAAGATCGACGGCACGTTTTGGCGGGCGAAGCATCCGTTGTCTGACGGCAGCGGGAACCCTCCTGTCGGTTGGGGCAATCCCCTGCAGCGCGGCACGCTCGAATTCATTAGTCCTACGACGGCCAGATTCGACTCGCCCGCGGGCAGCGTTACGTTCGAGCGGACCTCACGCAGGCAGCCTCCGTTGATCTGCTCATAGAGACTCCAAGGACCGGCGACAGCGGCGATCCTCCGCCATTGCCGCTCACATGTCTAGTCGACGAGGCCCCCCCACGGCGGGAGGGCTGCTGGTGTTCGGTGCGGAAGCATGCGCGGGCAGTCGACCCGATCAGCGATTGCTGTGGCGCCAAAGGAGTCGTTCAAGATACCGCCAGACGGAGCGCGAAAGGAGTCGTCAGGTACATGCAGCGCCGCTCATCGCGGGCTAGAACCCAAGCCGACCTCCGCGAATCCGTCTCGCCGGTGGGCGCGGGTGGCCACCCAGGCACGCGCGAGTTGTTCCCGCATGGGCACCGGCAGCCCTCTGCTCTTTGATGCCGTCTATGACCTACGGCGTCCAGAGAAACGCATCGGAGCGCGTCTGACCCATCTGGCCCGTCACCTGTCCCCAGTCGTTGAGCGCTGTTGCAGACACTCGCCCGATGTACCTCATTCCCCTCGACGGCGTCCATAGGTAAGCACCATCCGGCCTATTGACTGCGACCTGTCCGAGCTCATTGATCGCCACTGCCTGGCCTGGGCCGAGGTTCCGCATGCCGCGCCGAGGAGTCCACAGGAAGGCGTCCACGGAGCCATCCGTGAGTTGCGAGTATCCGGCGACTTCGCCGAGGTCGTTGATCCCGACGGCATCACTCGACGTCCTGCCCCGGAGTATGACCTGCCGCATGCCCCTCGAGCGAGTCCACAGGAACGCGTGAGACACGCCGCTCGCCGTTTGCGAGTTCCCGGCTACCTCGCTGAGGTCGTTGACCGCGACGCCCGCGCTGGCGGCGTCGCCCGGAAGCGTGCCGAGATCCTGCATGCCGCCCGACGGCGTATACAGAAAGGCGTGCCATGTGTCCACGGGCGTTTGGGCGAGCAGCGATACGCCGGTTATATCGCCATGGCTGTTGAGCGCGTCGGGCGACGTGCAGCACGACACGGGTGACCAGTCAAAGCCCGGCGGGCCTATCCCGACGTACGCTATCCGTCCGCCGAGCGAGCCGCGATTTTGGATGCCATGTGACCGCGACCAGGTGAAAACCTGCCAAGCCGCACCTTGATCTCTGTTTATCCAGGTCCCAGCGACCTCGCCCTTGTCGTTGATCGCTTGCGCCCACGCATCGAAAAAGCCGCTACCGGCGTCGAGGTCCTGCAGCCCCCCTGATGCAGTCGATAAAAATGCGTGAGCTCCGGGGGTGGGGGTGGGAGGGCCGGCGCTCCACCCCGTGACCTGGCCGAGGCTGTTGATCGCCGCTGCCGAACCCCCCTCATCAAAGCTCGAGAGTGCGCCCAGGTTCTGGATTCCCCTCGCTCGCGTCCAACGGAACGGCTCGCCGCACGATGTACCCGCCACCTGACCAAGATCGTTGATCGCGGCAGCGGAGCTGCCACAGCCAGGGACGAGCGACCCCAGATCGATCATCGTCCCAGCCGCCGTCGCGCTAGGCGCCAAAGCACCTGCTGCGCTCAGCACGGCCAGCACCGTCAAGCACAACAAGCGTCCCCGAATACCCCAAGCCGACCCGAATGTCCTGCCCGTCGCTACGCGCGCACTCATAGCGTGACCCCGCTCTCGTGTAACGCCAGTCCCACGCGGAGCTTCCCTGAGGCGGGCGCCGAATGGAATAGGCCGAGAGACCTAGACGCGCATTCATCCGATGAACGATCCTCCACAAACCGGTTCGGTGTTGCCCGCACGCATCGCCTCTGGGCCTTCAGTGGCCACACGAGGCTCCGTCCACTCCCAAGAGCATCACTCGCTTTAACGCCGGGGCTCCGGCGTGGCACAGAGATGTGTTTCCCGAGTTCTCTCGACGACCGGTTCGCCAACTTTGTCCCGGACTTTGTCCCGAACTCGCGCAACCAATTGTGCGCCGCGTGCCCTCGGGAAAAATGAAGGCGATCGCGCGGGCTGACGCTGCGTGACGCTCGAGCCGGTCTCGCAGCCGTGCTGGGCGAGCTCGATCCGGCGCTGCAACTTGAGGGAGGAACGGCCGAGGCGATCGACCGCCTCGGGGCCGCGCGCGACCCAGAGCGAGCCAGCAGCGATCGCGATCCCGCCGTTGGGCTCCGGGCGCCGCAATCCGAGCATCGACAGGCGCGCTCGCAGGTTGACCTGTCCGGTCACGGGATCGATCCGCAGCAGCGTCGGGCCGTTGCGATCGGTCAACCAGGGCCCGCCTGCGCCGACGGCGACGCCCCGGCCTGCACCCCGACCGGGATCGAGCGGACCAGCGCTCCGTTCCGTGGGTCGATCTCGGACATGACCCCGTTGTCACCGATCGTCCAAACGTGACCGTAGCCGAAGCGGGTAATGCCCTGCGAGTCGCCCACGGGAACGTCGGCGCGGACCGCGCCCGAGGATGCGTCGAGGAGGATCAGCCCGGGCCGGGGAAGCGCCCGGCGGTGATGGCCCCACTCAAGGCCGTGCCCGAGGACAATCGCGACCAGCGTGCCGCCCGTGATCGCGCCGAGGCCAATCGCCCGTCGGCGGCGAGAGGCGCGGTGCGGACGTGCTCGTACCGGGAGCGGACAGAGCGATTCGTCGTGTCGCAGGATGGCCTGCTGAGCTCGCGGAGTCCGGGCCCTGGAGCGAGTCCGAGCTGATCTCGAAGCTCGCCGTACGCGGCGCGATATGCCTCAAGCGCCTCGGACTGGCGCCCGGAACGGTAGAGCGCCAGCATCAGTTGCTCAGTGAACCGCTCGCGCGTTGGATGTTCCGAGCACAGGACCTGAAGCTCGCCGATCAGCGAGCTCCCCTTCTTTCTGCTCACCCCGGTACACGAAAGCTAGCTGCGAGCGCCAGCTCGCCGCACCGGCGCCGTGTTAATGAGGACGCGCGAACGGTTGCCTCGAGGGGATCCACTCCCTGGCTGACGGGCGGCTGGCGAGGTGCCACAAAGCAGCTACGTCCCTCGATGCCACGCGCTGTTGCGGTCCCGATGGCCGTCGGGTATCCGACTCGGCACTCCCATGAGCGGCGCCGGGCGGCTTATCCCAAGACCAATTCGAGGAGGAGGAACGATGAGACTCGGGTTCGCGCGCCATTCCAGCGGTATTGGGACGAGGTCAATTCGACGCTCTGCGCCGCTCCCGGTGGCCTTGCTGACGCTGACCCTCGCGGCCCCCGCAGCGAGTGCGAAGAAGGTGACTCTGCGCTACTTCTCCAAGCACACGAGCACCACGTTCGTCAACCCGCAGGGCCTGCCGCTTGGGCCGAATTCCTCGCCGGCCGTCGGCGAGATCAGCGACGACACCGGCATCGACTTCGTCGGCAACCACAAGCATCACGCCAGAAAGGCAACAGCTTCGGACCACCTGCGCTGCACGATCACGAACTTCACGGCGATCGCCGGTACGGCAACGTGTGACGGCCGCGGCATGTGATCTCAATCAACGGCGGCACCGGCATCTACCGCCACGCGCACGGCAAGATCATCGCGACGAGCGTCGGTAACAACACCGACTTCATGATCAAGGCGACGTACTGAACCGGCCGCCTGCGCTCGCGGGATGCGGCGGCGCGGGAACAGCCGCCACGGAAATCGAGGCCAGGAGTCCGAGCGGCCAGAACTGGTCCGGACGGCATAACGCGTTTAGGAACGCCCGTCGTGAGGCAGATAGGGAGAACAAGGGTTGTCCCACCGCAGCCCCCGGTCCCGTGCGGTGGGCGGCCCTTGTTTCTCAAAACGATGGGTTCGCCTCTGGCATCGCGACCCCACGGGGCCAGAGAGCGCCGCGGTCACAGCGCGCTCTTGGCGATCGCGACTTTCACTCGTTCGCTCGTTCCACGAACGCTGCTAGCTCGTCGTTGAAGCGCTCAGCGTCCTCGATGAACGGCATGTGGCCGCTGCCGGCATACCCGGAATCGGGCCGTGCCAGTCCAAACACGAACCTAGGTCGAGCAGGCAGGCCTTCCAATGGGGACTGGTCCCCATCTTTGAGGCACAGCGACGATCAAGCCGGCGCGCCCGACGACGCCCGAGCCCATCGCCCCGTAGGAGGAACTCGCCGAGATGCCCCGCCGGATCGTCCAGGAGATGCGCTTCGCCAGCCAACAAAGGGCGAGCTGGAGACGCCAGCTACGGTGGACCCGACAGCGATCCGAGTGCCAGCTCGGCGGCGGCCTCGGGTCGTGCTCCGCCCCCGAACGCCACGTCTCGTCAAAGTGATCGCCGAGGTCACTCGGTGCGGCGGTCAGCGTCTCGTCGAGCAGCGGTGCTGAGCAGCGCGAGCTTGTCGGCCCGCGGCAGGCGTTTGATGCGTGCCTCCTCGCGGCGCGCGGCGGTGCGGTCGGGCATCGGTATCGCACGCGCGAGCTCGACGGGCAGCCGGCTGGCCGTGTAGCGACTCGCGGTGCCGGCCCGATGGCTCGCAAGCCTGCGCTCGAGATCGATGGTCCAACCCGTGTAAAGGGAGCCGTCGGTGCAGCGCAGCAGATACACCCAGGCCTCAGGCGTCGGTCGCAAGCAATCCATCGATCCGACAGCTGGATAGGCTTACTGCTCGCCGGCCGGAATTGGCTCGGCTAGCGCAGCGCGCCCGGGAGCCGCGGGGAAGGGGTCGGCGAAGAACTGCGTTTCGTGCGTTACGAAACCGTCGGTGATCTCCATGACGCTGACCGAACATGTGGGCACGCCGTCATAGGTGATCACGCACTCGCTCACCCAAAGCTCGCCGGCGCCCAGGATCCGGCGGATGGTGAAGTGGCGTTCGGCCGGGTGCCCGCCGCGTTGCGCTTGGATCCTTGCCCGGCCTCTGAAGCGCTCGCCGGACTGTGGGTAGTCGAGGATGGCGTCCGCAGCGTAGATCGCGTGCTCGGCGTCGAGATCCCCGCGTTCGGAGGCCTCCCAGTGCTGCTGGATCCGAGCCCGGATATCGGCTTCACGATCAGTTGCGCCGCTCACGCGCTAGCCCCCAATAACCAGTAGGAATGTCTGGCTCGCGCGCCAGATGTTACTCGAGGGTTCTCGTGCAGCTTTGGACCTCGGTAGTGGTTTCAGATCGCGGCGACCCGCTGCGAGGCGAAGCCTTGACCTGAGTGGGGGCTACAAGCGCGAGATGAGTTCGGCCACGATTTCCGCAGCGGGCTGTGATTGTCTGGCGAGCGCAACGCTCTGTCCGGCCCACAGCGATAGCGCATCGATCTCGCCGGTTGTTCCAACGAGCGGGGGTGCGGGGGAATATCGAACGATGGGTTCGCCCGAAGCGAAGTGGGCTATGACTTCCCCGTCTCCCGGTCGACTGCCCAGCGGCGGCCGGCCCGCGGCCTCCCACATCTCCGCGGTTGAGTTGTGGATGGCGCGGTGGGGAGAGTCCGGCCATCCCACCGAATAAAGGTCGGGGTACAACTCTGCATCGGTCTCGCTCGCGTCTATCAGGCGGCGCCGATACTCGTCGTGGATGGGCATCTCGTCGGCTAAGAGGAAACGGGTGCCCAGCCAGGCGGCCTGCGCGCCGAGCGCGAGCACGGCCGCGACTCCTCGAGCGTCGCCGATCCCACCGGCCGCAATGACAGGTACCGGTGCCACCGCGTCGACTACCGCTGGCACCAACGGAAGCGTTGCCACGCTACCCCACACGTGCCCGCCGGCCTCCCAGCCCTGTGCAACGATGACGTCGACTCCACATCCGACGGCGCGCCGCGCTTCCTCCGCACTCCCGACCGTGTGCATAACAAGCCCTCCGGCGTCATGCACCGAGTCGACATAGCTGTCGGGATCGCCCCAGAGGAACGACACGATCCGCAGGCCAGCGGAAAGGGCCTGATCGACTCGATGGTGCTGATCCGAGGTGAGAACAAAATTGCCGGCAAAGGGCCGGTCGGTGAGCGCTGCCGTTTCACGGACCCAATCTCCGGCGTCATCAGCCCACCACAGCGCCACGCTGCCGAGCGCGCCGGCGTTTGAGACCGCGGCGGGCAGGCGGGGATCTGCAGACACCGGCGCCTGGACGATCGGGCGTTCAATCCCCAGCAACTCGCATACCGGCGTGTGGGTACTCATTGGCGTGGCCTGCTTTCTGGCGCCCCCGGCGCCGGTTGACTAAGCTCAAGTGTGGGCCCGAAAGGCTCCGACGTCGCCCGGGTTAACTCTGGCCCATACCCGTGCCGCGGAACCGGGTCCGGACCCGTGTACCACAGGGCGCGAGTGGACAGGACGGCGGCCATCGTTCTCGTCACTCCTCAACCATGGACAGGAGCAGATCATGCGCAGCGACATCGCCCCGGGCGGCACGTTCCCCGACTACGAGTTGCCCGATCACGAGAACCTTCCTCGAAAGCTCAGCGAGATCCAAGGCGACGACCCCCTGATCCTAACGCTCGCGCGCGGGAATTACTGCCCCAAGGAGCACCAGCAGCACCTGGATCTCGCCGCCAACTACCCCAAGATCGCAGTGGCCTACACGAAGGTCGCCACCATCTCGACCGACACCCATCACTCAAGCCAGGAGTTCCGCGCGTCGACCGGCGCCCAGTGGCCCTTCCTCTCCGACCCGGAGCGGACCGTCCAGAAAGACCTCGACATCCAGGAGTACACAGACCCCGAGCACGACCCGATGATCCCCCACACCCTCGTGCTCAAGCCCGGGCTGGTCATCCACAGCATCTACAACGGCTACTGGTTCTGGGGACGTCCCTCCTTCGTGGATCTCTGGCACGATCTACGAACCGTGACCAGCGAGATCCGCCCCGACTGGGATCTAAGCAAGCCCGGGCTGCGCGAAGCGTGGGATGCGGGCGACTACTCGCCATTTCACGGATGGGACAGGCGCTCCCCTGAGTCGCTTCCGTCGTCTTACAATTCTTGACACCGCGGCCAGGCAGTCATCCCACTGCGGTCGTTCTCGTGCGTCCGTGACAGAGACCGCACGGCGAAGGCTCATCGGTCGCGTTTGGCGACGTACCAGATCCCCGGCGCCGGGAGCAGTTGGGCATCGATCAAGGCGCGTTCGTGAGCCTCAAGATCGCGTCGTCGCAGCGTGCATGCGAGGTAGAGGCGATCGACCTCGAGCGTTCCCGTACGCGTGGACCTCCTAGGTCACATCTCGGCGTAACGTCAGCGCGAGTCCGGCGAGCGCCAGCACTGCCGTCCACGCGAGCAGGACGGCGCCGCCGGCCGCCGGCGGCAGCAGGTGCGTCGTCTTCAGGCCCATCAGCGCGTCGGCGGCCGGGGTCGGCATGAAGCGACCGACCGACGGTGCCAGCCCGAACAGCAGGCTGTTGACGACGAAGTCCCAGGCGAGCAGGGCGATCACCGCGCCGACCTGGTTGCGCAGGATCGCGCCCAGTCCGACGCCGAAGGCGCCACGCAACGCGATTCCGGCGAGCCCGCCGAAGACGATCAGAGCGAAGTCGCCGCCGCTGAGCGCCGACGGGATCCCGCGGGCGGAGAGGATGAGCGAGCCGATCCCGACCGCCAGCGCCAAGCTCACCGCGCCGAAGACGAGCCCTGCAAGCAAACCGGCGGTCAACTTCGCCGAGAGCACGCGGCCGCGTCGCGGCGTGAACAGGAACGTCGGGCGGATCGTCCCGTAGCGGTACTCGCTGGTGACGAGCAGCACGCCGGCGAGGCCCGAAAAGATCAACGCGACGGCGCCGGGTGCGAAAAGGCCGCGCTGATCCTGCTTGGAGGTGAGGCCGTCGGCGTGGGTGAGCAGGCCCGTGAGTAGCACGATCAGCAGTGTCAGCCCGATCACCCCTCCAAACAGCCCGAGCGTGGTCCGGGTCGAGCGGACCTTCAGCAGCTCGGCCCTCAGCTGCGCGATCACGAGCTCGGCTCCGAGGTCAGCTCCAGGAAGATCTGCTCCAGCGACGAGCCCTCCGCGAGCAGCTCGTGCACCGGAACGCCCGCGGCGAACGCGATCTCGCCGACACGGTCGGTGTCCGCGCCGCGGACCAGCAGTGTCTGGTGATCGCACGTCGCGTCTAGATGCTCGCGGCGCAGCGCCTCCTGGAGCTGATCCGGTTGAGGGGTCCGGACGCGGACCATGCCGCCAACGCGGCTGGTCAGCTGCGGGAGCGAGGACTCCACGACGAGGCGACCGCGGGTGATGATCAGCACCTGGTCGACCGTCTGGGCGACCTCGGCGAGGACGTGGCTCGAGACAAGCACTGTGCGTCCCCCGGACGCGAACGCGCGCAGGAAGTCGCGCAGCCAGCGCACCCCCTCGGGATCAAGACCGTTCGCCGGCTCATCCAGGATCAGCAGCTCCGGATCGCCGAGGAGCGCCCCGGCGAGCCCCAGACGCTGGCGCATACCGAGTGAGTACCCCTTGACCCGCCGCTTACCCGCCTTCTGCAGCTCGACCGTCTGCAGCACGTCGTCCGCGCGCGAGTCAGGCAGGCCAACGGCGCGGCCGAGCGTTCGCAGATGGTCACGCCCCGAGCGCCCGGGATGGAAGTCCGTCGCCTCGAGCACTGCGCCGACCGACAGCGCGGCACGCTCGAGCTCCGCGTACGGTTTGCCGAGCACGAGGGACCGCCCGCTCGTCGGCGCCGCCAGGCCAAGGAGCATTCGCAGCGTCGTCGTCTTCCCCGCACCGTTCGGGCCGAGAAACCCCGTGATCGTCCCGGGCTCGAGCGTGAACGACAAGTCATCGACGGCGAGGACCGACCCGAATCGCTTCGTCAGCGACTCAGCGACAACCGCCGTCAAGGTTCCACCGCGCTGATCCGGGCAGTGATCCCACGAAACAGCGAAAGGCAGGGCACCGACGCTCAATGTAACCGGTCCGAGTGCGTTGGCGACAGGTAAGCTTCGGCGTGCCGAAGCGTGAGGGGCGCTCGCCACAAGGTAATCGCGAGTGGCGGTTACGAGACAGGCGACCCAACGGAACATGAAGACGCTGAACAGTGCCCACCACCCGATCGTCACCCGACGCGTAGCGGCGCGCACCGTGGGGGTCCTCGCTGCAATGCTGATAGCGCCGGTTGCGTCGCTCGCGGACGCGAGGGTCACAGGATCGGGTGGCAGGATCGGCAAGTTCACGTTCGGCGGAGCGCTCACCGGGAGACTGACCGTCGATCGCAGCTGGAAGGTCCCTCCGGGCGGCCTCGTCGTGGCGGGCTGCCAGATCACGACCACGCCGACCGATGCCGACCTCAACTTCTTCAACGCGAAGCTGAAGCTCAAGCGTCATCTGGTCACGGTCAACGGCGGCAGCAGCGGAATCGCCGCTGAGCTCGACATTCAGGTGAGCAAGGACGGCAACAAGGAGTCGCTCGCGGGCCTGAACGCCGTGGCCCTCGTCACGTTTGACGCGTTCATCAAAGGTAAGGCCTACGAATGGCATTCGAACACGACCCCAACCTCGAGGTTCAAAGGCGGCGGAACAGTCACGACCAACGCTAAGAACACGGCCGGATCTGTCGACGCAACGCTCATCCCAGGCACCTCGGCAGCCAGGCATAGGAATGCAGCGCTGACGGTCAAGGGGTCGTGGTCCTATTGCAAGCGGTTCACGGGCTGAGCTCGCCTCGGGAGCCGTACCGACCGCATGCAAATCGCTGTCCACGAGTGAGGAGGCCTAGATGGAGACCTGGGATGCCATCACCGCTCGGCGCAACGTCCGCGAGTTCGCCGACCGGGTGATCCCCGATGCGGACCTCGACCGAGTGCTCGAGGCTGGCCGGATCGCGCCCTCATCGCAGAACCACCAGCCGTGGGACTTCGTCGTCGTGACCGACCGGGAGATGCTGCGTGCGCTCTCCAGGGTGTGGCGGGGTGGCGGGCATATCGCACACGCGGCTGCCGCGATCGCGCTGGTGATCCCGGACGAGGAGGAGCCCCGCGCCCGCGAGCGCAATCGTTTCGACATCGGGCAGGCGACCATGCAGATGATGATCGCCGCCGCCGATCGGGGGATCGGGAGCGGTCATTCGGCCATCGGCGATCAGGACCTGGCGAGGTCGGTGCTCCATGTTCCCGAGGACAAGCTCGTCGCGTTCGTGATGGATCTCGGCTATCCAGCGGACCGGCCGCTTACGCCCGGCACCCGCTTGAAGCGCAGGCCGTTTGATGAGGTCGTGCACCGTAACGGCTGGTGAGTCAGGAGGTTGTCGCGCAGACAGTGCCGGGGTTCCTGTTCTTGTAAAGAGTTGACAACTATGGTGTGGATCGGGGGCCGGGAATCGGTCGCCCGCGAACCGCTTTGGTGCCTTCGCCCGGGGGCTGGTCGTTTTACGCAAACAGGGTTTGCGTTTCACGACCAGCCTCGGTTCTGCACAGGCCGCCGGGAGGAGTTGGGCGCTCCCGGCGTGCGGGAGCTCCGGGCGCCAGTCATCACTTTCCAACAAACCGATTTGTTTGCGCGACAGCGTCTCAGGTCGGCAGGAGTTCAGGAGTCGCTCGAATCGACTTCGTCTGAGCTGGCGGCTACGCGCTGGTCGCGAGTGAGGGGCTCAAGGAGAGGACCAGCGTCACGCCGCAGCTGCTCGACCGCGGCATCTAGGCGCGTCTTGCGCTGCTCGGCTGTTTGGTCTCCGCCGTCGCGGAGGGCTCGGAACAGCTGAGCGGCCAGTCGCTGTGCAGCCTCGAGAAAGGTCCGCGATACCTCCGCGTCGATTAACACCGGCGCGCTTGTCAGAAGCATCTGCGTGTACGTGCGCAGTTCCTCGGACGCCTCGTCGTGGTCGTCGGCAGACGACGAGGTGCGGGCGACGGCGTCTGCCGTCCGCGCGGCTTGACCCACGATCACCGCGGCCTGGGCGGCGATCGCACGGGATTGACTCCTCAGCTGGCGAATCCGTGCCACCCGGTCGACGATCAGGACGGTTAAGAGCAGCACAAGCAGTCCCGATAGAACTGACGAGGCGAACGAATGCCGCGACCAGTATCGGTGGACCGACCCGTCACCGATGTCGAGGACCACTAGGGTCGCCGTGACCACCATCACGGCCAGCGCCCCCCCACCAGCCACGGTAGCGCTCTCGCATCGGCCGATCCTAGAGCGCACTCCTGACCTGCGGTCCGCAGGAAGACCGGCCGCGCGCCGCGGTGAGGCTCGACGTCCGTCGGTCAGTGCTCGCGCACTTCGCGCGCGACCTCAGGATGGAACCTGACTTGCCGCGGTGTGTCTCCGGCGACTACGTTGCGGACCCAGGCCTCGCGGAACGCATCCCAGTTCAGGCCGTACTGGCTCCCGCGCACGCCGCCGCGCCCAGCGTTGACGTCGGCATAGGAGGTTCGCCCCGTCCATCCGGACACGTCGTGACCGGTCCGGTCGGCGAGCACTTGCGCGAGCGAGCCGCCTTCCATGCTCGTGCCGCCCTGACAGGACTCGAGGTCGACGAACCCGTCAGCAGTCAGGATGTTTCCATTGACTCGCCGCGCGTCATCACGATTCAGGCCGTAGTCAGGGTGCGCGCTTCCCCAGCCGTAGCGCAGGGTTGTGATCCCCTGCAGGCCATGGCTGTACACCACGAGCCGCTTCACGCTCCCCGGCGGCAGTCGGTTGAGCTGATCTGCCAGGGGGTTCTCGGGAGTGATCCAGCGGACACGGCCGCCAGGCGCCCTGGAAGTGATCTGTGACAGGTCGACGCTCGCAAGCTCATAGCCGGTGCGCTCGACAAACCAGACGGTGTGACCGGTCTCCCGCCGGCCGGCGGTGATGAACTGCAGCTTTTGCGCTTGATCAGGTGACGGTGAGCCCATGACCACGACCACGTTCTGCGCTGGCGCGGGCAATGCGACGCCCGCCGGCGCGGGGAACGCGCCGCGCAGCGGCTCCCAGCTGGTGAAAGCGAGGTCGCCATGGCTATCTCGTGACAGCACGAGCCGATACTCGCCGCTTGCCCACGACCATTGCAGCACCGTCCGGAGGTCGCTCACCAATCCTGACGCTGCCCCGGATCGTCCCCCGCCGTCGCCCTGCATCTGGTATCCAAGGCGCACATCGCAGTCCTGACTCGTGATCGTGAACACAACCCCGTCATAACCGCCCGTCGCCGCCCGGAGCGCCACTGAGAAGATCGTGTTCGTCGTGTCGTCAATGATCCCCTGGTCGGGAGTGACCTGTCCGTCGGCACAGGTCCGCTGCAGGACCCTCTGGGCGAGCGCCGAACTCACCGCCTTGTTGCCGATCTGGCGCTGGAGCGCAATGAACCGCTCAGCAGCCACCGGCCCCAGTCCTCGACGACCCCGAGTGCTCACCAGCTCGGCGGCCGCTGGCTCGACGGCACGGTCTTGCACCGAGCGAGCATATCGCCCCGGCATTCGGGCACAGCAAGACTTAGAAGTTGTGCACCCGACGGCCTGCCGGCCGACACGCGGGCCGGACAACGACTAGTGGTGTCCTGCGACGCCGCTGGGCGCGGCCGGCGGCGTGAACGGCCGCTCGACCACGAGCTCGAAGTGCATCGAGTCCTGGCTGGCGCCGCCCCAAGCGACGCCACCCTCGAACCCGTGGCGCAGCATCGACTCAGCGAACCGGATTCCCCAGTGCTCGCCGCCGGTGCCGGTGTGGAACCAGCCGTGCTCGAGCAGCTGAGCGAGCGACGGGCCGCTTACCTCGAGGATCGTGCCCGGGCGCGGCGTGGGCGGCGGCGGCTCGCCCGGGCGAGCGCGCGGTGGCCGCGGGTGCGTCGCGCGCCCGAACAGGAACGTGGCGTCGGACTGGAGCTTGGTGCGCAGCGACGCGAGGAGGTTCCGACGCGGGGCGGCAAGGTCCGGCGCCGCCTCGGCCCGCGTGATCGCGTCGTAGAACGGTTGCAGCAACGGCTGGACCTGGGCGACGATCGCGGGTTTGTGGGCCGCGTCCGCCTCGAAGTACTGCGTGCGTAGCTCGAGGAAGTCGGCGGTGTGCGCGCCGAGGATGGACTGGAACGCCGTCGAGGCGGCCGAGATCCGCGTCAGCTCGGTGTTCAGAGTGCTGATCACGGTGGCCGCGGTCGCGTCACCCGCGGCGGGATCGGTCCCGGCCGCCGCGCGATCGCCCATCCGCTTGATGGCCGCTCGCCGCCGGCCGTAATCGAGGATCTCCGCGCCCGCCTTCCCGGCGCTCATCAGCTCGATCAGCAGCGCCGTCTCGTCGCGGCCAATCCGCGGCATCAGCGTCGCGTCGTAGTCGAGCGCGTAGCCGAGGGTATGCATCGACGTCCCGGCCGGGTGGGCGCCGTGAAAGTTCGCTCGGAACGAGAAGGCGACGGTCGTCGACGGCATGTCCGCTCCGAGCTCCGCGGCTACCGCCTGCAGGCGGGGGGCCGCCGCGCCCGCTACAACCGGGCTGCCCGGGACTCCCGTCGCGTGATCGATCGCGTTGTAGTGCGCGATCGCGTCGCGGTACGTGCCGAACCATTCGCGCGCCCAACGCATGAACTCCCGTCGGCGGCAGTCGGTGCTCAGCTGCCATCCGCCGCCGTTGCCGGTCTGGACGAAGTCCGGGAGATGGCGGGTCGCCTCGAGCGCGTCGTCGTCGGAGAGGTCCCCGGCGACTGGGGTGACCGTCGTCGGCGTCAGGTCGCACGGCTGGGGTGGGGCGGGGGTGGCGACCGCCGCCGCGGCGCCGTTGCCCGCCCCCTCGCCGACGCGCTGGACGAGCAGTCGCCTGGCTGCGCGGTCGCCGGCGCTCGCGCGGGCCACAAGCGAGCGCATGGCGCGGCCACCGACGGGCCCGGTCGCGGCGCCGCGGTCGGCCGGCGCCCGATCGGCGATCTCGACTCGCCGCCGGTCTCGGATCACAGCCTGATCCTCTCCGCGCCGCGGAGTGCCGTCAAGCGATGGCCCAGATTTGTCCGTTTGAGAAGGGTTGGGCCTCGGCGTCGGTGGCGGGAGGGCTCCGGTGCCGGCCGGCGTCCGGAACCGGGCTCGGCCAGGAGCACCGAGTGGGGGAACAGCCGCCGCGCCACCAGGCTGCCCTCGAACGGCGTCGCCGCATCACCCGCCTCGTCGATGAGCAGCGCGCTGACAGTGGGTGTTGTTGTCGTTGATGTATCACCGCCACGTGACCCCACAGCACCCCGCTGCCGTCGCCGAAGCCGGCCCAGCGCGAGCTGGCCACAGCGATCCTCGTCATGTCTTGGCGTTTCGGAGGTCGTCGGACCGTCCGGCCCCTATCCGAGACCACTGAGCGGTCGGGCGTCCGTTCGTGCGCCAGATATCGCGATTGAGTTCCCACGGCTGCGGCCAGCCGGCGGGCGAGTCCTCCCACGGCTCCTGGCGTCCATACACGGTTAGATCCATCAGCGCGTAGTTGTTGCCCATCGCCTCGACGCCGCGACCGTTGGTCCAGTAGGTCTCGAACACCCGGTCGCCGTCCCGCAAGTAGTGCACCAGGTGAAACATGTCGACTCGGCGACCGACCAGCAGCGTGTCAAGTGACTCTTGGGCCGAGTACCACGGCATCGTCCAGCCCATGAAGTCGCGGTAGCGCACACTTTCGGCGTACGGACCCTGGCAGAGCGTGGCGTAGGTGACACCGCGAGCATGCAGGTAGGACAGCTCGCCGATCTGCGTTGTGTAGAACGTGCAGCCCTCGCACTGTTCGGCGGCGGGCTGGCCGGTGTCCCACATGAAGTAGTAGGCAATCAGCTGCCGGCGGCCCTCGAATACGTCCAGGAGGGTAACCGGTCCGTCCGGCCCGACCAGCCCGACCGTGGCGTCGACCTCGACCATCGGGAGCCGGCGACGGGCCGCGGCGATCGCGTCACCCTCGCGTGTGTGCGCTTTTTCCCGTACCCGGAGCGCGTCGAGTTCGGTCTGAAACGTCGCCCTATCGACCACGGCCGGGGCCGGGGCGCTGTCGACTGCGGCTTGCTGCTGCTGGAGATTTTCACTGTTCATGTTCACTCCTTACCTTCGGTCCGTAGCTTGTTGCACGGTGTCACGGGTCAGTTGGTCGCGGGGAGAGCGCGCTGCGGCTCGCGGCTGGCGGAGCTGACCGGCGTCTCTGAGCGCCGAGGTCGACGCGCGAGGACGAAGATCGCCGGGGGCGCGATCAGCGCGATCGCGCCGAGCATCCAGAATGTCTGGTGGAAGCCGCCGGTCAGCGCGGTCGGTGCAGCGTCCCCGGCTCGAAGCAGCGCGTTCGTGCCGCTCGCGGCCACGCTCGAGGCGATCGCAGTCCCGATCGCAGCGCCGAACTGAGTCGATGTGTTCAGAAGTCCGGAGGCGAGTCCCGACTGGTGCTCTGCCACGCCCTCGAGCGCGGCCACCGAGATGGGGATGAACGAGAACGCCGTCCCCGCGCCCGCGACGACGAACGGGCCGGCGAGATTGGCCAGGAAGTGCGCGTGGACCGGCACCTGCGTCGCCCAGACGATGCCCGCGCCGATCAGGGTCATTCCGATGGCCATCACGACCTTGGCGCCGATCCGGGTGACGAGCAGCTGCGAGAGGCCGGCGAGAGCCATCGAGGTCACCGACGCAGCCAGCCAGGCGGCCCCGGTCTGCAGCGCGCTGTAGTGCAATACCTGCTGCATGTAGAGGGTGCCCGCGAACACGAAGGCGAAGAAGCTTCCGCCCAGCAGCAGCGCGGCCAGGTTCGCGGCGGCGAGCGTCCGCAGTCGGAAGATCGAGAGCGGCACTATCGGATCCTTGACCCGGCTCTCGATGACCAGGAATGTCGCTAGAACCGCAACCGCCGCTGCGAGCAACACGATCGTCCGCGTCGCGCTCCACCCGTACTGCGGCGCTTGTGAGATCGCGTCCACCAGCAGCACGAGTCCGCCCGTCCCGACGGTCGCGCCGAGCACGTCGAACCGTCGCCCCGTGGTGGCGAGCCGGCTGTCGGGGACCAGTCGTGGCACGAGCGTCAGCGCGACCGCTCCGATCGGCACGTTCAGATAGAAGATCGACTGCCACCCGGCGTATCGGGTGAGGACACCCCCGGTGATCAGGCCGATCGTTCCGGCAGCGGCGCCGAGCCCGCCCCAGATCCCGAGCGCCTTGTTGCGCTCGGCGCCCTCCTCGAACATGTTCATCACGATCGACAGCGCGGCCGGGAGCATGATCGCGCCACCGACTCCCTGTATCGCCCGGCCGGCGATCAGGAACGCGTCGCTCCTGGCGAGCCCGCACGCCATTGAGGCCGCTGTGAACACGGCGAGTCCGAGCATGAGAATCCGGCGGCGACCGAGCAGATCCGCGGCGCGACCGCCCAGGAGCAAGAAGCCGCCGAGCGTGAGCGCGTACGCAGTTACCACCCACTGCAGCCCTGTGGCGGTCAGGTGCAGATCGCGGCCGATCGTCGGCAGCGAGACGTTGACGATCGTGAAATCGACGACGGTCATGAAGTACGAAGCCGCCAACAGCGCGAAAGCCCGCCAGCGGTTGGTGTTTCGTGATGCGGATGTCATTGCGTTCTCCGGTGGCCGTTTGCAGTTCCGCTCGTTGAGACACCTGTGCGGCGAGGAACGGAACGGTCGACCGACGTTCGCCCGCCCCGCACCACGGGCGGCCGAGGGCCCCGCCGTCGACAAGGCGGGCTCGATTTCGAGAACGGGCCAGCCGTCAGGGCGACACCCGCACAGAGTTCGCGCCGTGACGCTCCTCCGCGATTGCGGGTTTGTCTTCCTGGCCCGGATATCGCCCTGGCTGGCCTGTGAGCTGACCGTAGTTCTAGCTGTCCGATCGGTCGGATTCCCGGAGATCGATCACAGGCGGATGCCCTCCGAGGCAGCTGTCGAAGCGCCGCCGTTAGCCCGGTTGCCGTAGAACTTCTGGGCATGCCCGCATCAGCAACGACGGTTGACGCCGGCGGCCGGGATCTCCGGGTGTCCAATCCCGATCGCGTCATCTTCCCGGCGACCGAGCGCTCGAAGCCGGTCACGAAGCTCGACATCGTCAACTACTACCTGGCCGTTGAGGACGGCATCATGCGTGCGCTCGAGCTGCGGCCGACGACGCTCGAGCGCTGGCCCAAGGGCGTCCATCCGGGCATCGTCCTCTCGACGCGAGAGAAGGGCGGCGGCGACGCCTTCTTTCAAAAGCGCGTGCCACGCGGGGCTCCGGAGTATGTGCAGACGGTCGAGATCGAGTTCCCCTCGGGACGGCGCGCGGACGAGATCTGCCCCACCGAGATCGCCGTCGTCGGCTGGGCGGCCCAGATGGGCACGATCACGTTTCATCCGTGGCCGGTGCGCCGCGCCGACGTCGACCACCCGGACGAGCTGCGCATCGATCTCGACCCCCAGCCGGGCACGGACTTTGCGGACGCCGTGATCGTCGCGGCACACGCGCGGGCGCTGTTGGAAGAGCTCCGGTATCGGGGCTTCCCGAAGACGTCGGGGGGGAGAGGCGTCCACATCTACATCCGCATCGAGCCGCGGTGGACGTTCACCGATGTCCGCCATGCGGCGATCGCGTTCGGGCGCGAGCTCGAGCGGCGCCTTCCCGACGAGGTGACGACCAAATGGTGGAAGGAGGAGCGCGGCGAGCGCATCTTCCTGGACTACAACCAGAACGCGCGGGATCGGACGATCGCCTCGGCCTACAGCGTCCGCCCGAAGCCGGGCGCGCCGGTGTCCGCGCCGCTGGCGTGGGAGGAGCTCCCGGAGGTCCAGCCCGAGGACTTCACGGTGGCCTCGATGCCGGCCCGCTTTGCCGAGGTGGGCGACCGCCACGCGGCGATCAACCACGTCGCCCACTCACTCCAGCCGCTGCTCGACATGTACGAGGCCCAGGGGCAGGGCGACATGCCGTACCCCCCGGACTACCCGAAGATGCCGGGCGAGCCCAAGCGCGTCCAGCCCTCGCGCGACCGCGACCGCCCCAAATGATGTTCGGGGGCGCGCATGCGCGCCCCCGCCTGCCGGTGCATGCACCGGCAGGGCCACCGGCGCATGCGCCGGTGGCTTACCCGGACTGGGGGAGCTTGGCCGCTCCCCGTCTCGTCACCGGCGCCGACGGCGGCGGCACGACCGGCCCGATGTCGCCGTCAGGGGCCTCGTCGAGATCGACGATCACCGGCGCGTGATCGCTCGGCCCGCTGCCCTTGCGCGCCTGGCGGTCCACCCACGCGGCCCGGACCCGCTGTGCCACGGGGCCCGTCGCGAGCGCCAGATCGATCCGCATGCCCAGGTCCTGGTGGAACATCCCGGCGCGATAGTCCCAGTACGTGAACACGCGCTCGTGCGGCCAGCGCTCGCGAACGACGTCGTGGAGGCCGAGCGCCTCGATCTCCGACAGCGCCGCCCGCTCGGGTGGCGTCACGTGCGTATGGCCGACGTAGGCCTCGGGATCGAACACGTCCCCGTCCGTCGGCGCGATGTTCATGTCGCCGCAGACGACCATCGCCTCGGGGCCGGCGGCGAGCACGTTACGCAGGGACGCCAGCCACGCGAGCTTGTACCGGTAGTGCTCGGAGCCCGGTTCGCGGCCGTTGGGCACGTACACCGAGAAGACGCGGATCCCGCCGCACGTGGCGGCCACCGCGCGCGCCTCCGGATTCGGAAAGCCGGGCGCGCCCTCGAGTCCGCGCACGACATCCTCGACCCCGGCGCGGGACAGGATCGCGACCCCGTTCCACTGGGCCTCGCCGTACAGGGCGGCGGCGTAGCCTCGCTCGGCGAGATCGTCGCCGAGCAGCTCCATGAACGCATCGTCGGCGAGCTTGGTCTCCTGCAGGCAGACGACGTCCGGCCGGCGCTCGTCGAGCCACGGGAGCAGCCGCGGCACCCGCTGCTTGACCGAGTTGACGTTCCACGTCGCGATCCGCACTGACGCTACGGTAGCGACCGACATGCTCACCCGGTTCGCGACCGACGGCGCCGTGGCGGCCGCCGATCATCTCGCCGCGTCGGCGGGCGCCGCCGTCCTCGAGCGTGGCGGCAACGCGGTCGACGGGGCGATCGCCGCGGCCGCGGTGATGGCCGTGACCTCGCCCCACGCGTGCGGGCTGGGAGGAGATCTGTTCGCGCTCGTCGCCCGGTCCGGCGAGCCCCCGGCCGCGCTCAACGCCAGTGGGAGGGCGGGCTCGGGCGCCGATCCTGACCGCCTACGAGCCGAGGGCCACGACACGATGCCCGTCCGGGACGACATCCGCGCGGTGACCGTCCCCGGGTGTGTCGATGGCCTCGTCGCGCTGCACGAGCGGTTCGCCACGATCGAGCTTCGCGACCTCTTCGCGAGCGCGCAGCGGCTCGCCGGGGCCGGGTTTCCAGTGTCACCGTCGCTGGCGGCCGGGTCGATGGCGCTCGGTCCGGCGCAGCGCGCCGAGGTGCTCGGAGCGAGCGAGCCGTTGCGGACCGGTCAGCGGCTGCGGGTCCCGGCCCTGGCGGGGGTCTTCGCGGCGATCTCCGAGGCCGGGCGCGCCGGCTTCTACGAGGGAGAGGTCGGGCGCGATCTGATCGCGCTCGGCGCCGGCGAATTCACCGACGAGGACCTGCGGGTGGGCCACGCCGACTGGGTCCCGCCACTGTCAGTCGATGCATTCGGTCGCCGGTTGTGGACCGCCCCCCCGAACTCGCAGGGGTATCTGACCCTGTCGAGCGCCTGGATCGTCGAGCACGTCGGCGTCCCCGACGATCCCGACGATGAGCGCTGGGCGTTCGCGCTCGTGGAGTCGGCCAGACAGGCGGGCTTCGACCGGCCCGACGTGCTGCACGAGCACGCCGACGGGCCGGGCCTGGTGGCGCCCGACCGGCTCCGGCCTCGCGCGGCCGCGGTCGGGGAGCGCGCGAGTGTCGACCTGGCGGACGTGTACGGCGATGCCGGCACGACCTGCATCTGCGCGATCGACCGCGACCGCACCGGCGTCTCACTGATCATGTCCAACGCGTCGGGCTTCGGTTCACATCTGGCGCTGGCCCGACACGGGATCTTCCTGCACAACCGCGGCCAGGGGTTCTCGCTGCGGGCCGGGCACCCGGCCGAATACGGCGCGTGCCGGCGGCCACCTCACACGCTCAGCCCGCTCGCCGTCACCGACGCCGAGTGCGGGCTCGAGTCGGTGCTCGGCACGATGGGGGGCGACAGCCAGCCGCAGATCCTGCTCCAGTTGCTCGCCAGGACGCTCGTCTACGGGCAGGACGCGGGGGCGGCGATCGGAGCGCCACGCTGGGTCCTCGCGCGCGAGGGGGCGAGCTCGTTCCAGGTCTGGCACGGCGACGGCGAGCCGCTCGTCCGGCTGGAGCACGGCGCCCCGGCGTCGTGGGCGGCGGGCCTGCGCCGGCGCGGCTACGAGGTGGCCCGGAGCGGACCCGGCGAGCACACCTTCGGCCACGCGCAGATGACCCGCGTCAGCGACGCGGGGGTGCTATCGGGAGCCGCGGACCCGCGCTCGGGCAGCGGCGCGCTCGTCGGCGTGTGAGGCTCAGTGGCCGGCGATCGCGTGCGGAACGTAGGCCTCTTCCAGGCGTGCCATCTCGTCCACGCTCAGCTCCAGCCGCTCCGCCGCGAGCGCGTCCTCGAGGTGCTCGAGCTTGGTGGCGCCGACGATCGGTGCGGTCACGCCGGGCTTGTGGAACAACCAGCTGAGCGCGATCTGCGCGGCCGAGGTGCCGCGCTCCTCGGCGAGCTCGATCGCCCGGTCCACGACGGCGAAGTCGACGTCGGGCTTGTAGAGCGCGTCACCGAACGAGTCCGTGCGCGCCCTGGTCGTCAGTCGCTCGCCCTCGCGGGTGCGGTTGCCGGCGAGCAGTCCCCGCGCCAGCGGGCTCCACGGGATGACCCCCACACCCTGGTCGATGCACTGCGGGATCATCTCCCGCTCCTCCTCGCGGTAGACGAGGTTGTAGTGGTTCTGCATCGAGACGAACCGGGTGGCGGCGGCCGCCTGGGCCTTGGCGAACTGCCACGCGTACATGCTGCTGGCCCCGATGTAGCGAGCCTTGCCCGCCTTGACGACGTCGTGCAGGGCGTCCATCGTCTCCTCGATCGGAGTGCGCGAATCCCAGCGGTGGATCTGGTAGAGGTCGACGTAGTCGAGCTCGAGGCGTCGCAGCGAGCCGTCGATCGAGGCCATGATGTGCTTGCGGCTGAGGCCCCTGCCGTTCTCGCCGGGCATCGTCTGGCCGTTGACCTTCGTCGCGACGACGTACTCCTCGCGCATCCCGAAGACCTTGCGCAGCAGCCGGCCGGTGAGCACCTCGCTCTCGCCGCCGTTGTAGACGTCGGCGGTGTCGTAGAGCGTGATCCCGCCCTCCGCGGCCCGGCGCACGATCGGCTCCGCGCCGTCCTCATCGAGCGTCCACGGTCGGCTCTCGTGCTCGCCGTAGCTCATCATCCCCAGGCAGACGCGGGACACGCGCAGGCCCGTCCGGCCGAGGTTCACGTAGTCCATCTACTGGGGGTCCTCCAGCCCACCGTCCTGTGGGGCGCCGGCGATCCGCTCGGCGACGAGCGTCAACTCCTGCACCGCGTCGGCGATGTCGTCGCGGTCGGCCTTGTGCTCGATCGCGAGCCGGAGCGCCGCGATCTCCCGGGCCAGATACTCGGCGTCGGCGAGGGCGCGCGCGTTGGTCTCGCGGTCGCGCTCGACCTCGGCCTTGTCGCGGTCGGCCTGACGGTTCTGGGCGAGCAGGATCAGCGGCGCGGCGTAGGCGGCCTGGGTCGAGAACACCAGGTTCAGCAGGATGAACGGGTACGGATCGAACCGAAGTGCGACCGCCGCCGCGTTGACCGCGATCCAGAAGATCACCACCACCGTCTGGAACGCCAGGTAGCGCCCGGTGCCCAGGAATCTGGCGATAGCCTCGGCGAAATTTCCGAACGCCTCGGGGTCGTACGAGGGCCCGCCGGGCGTTCCGCGGGGCTTGCTCAGGTCGTCTCGATCTCGCCGCGCCATCTGACCCTGACTACCTACACCTGTTCCTGTTCGTGGCGGATGCGCCAGCCCTCGGGGAGTAACCGGTCCAGTACATCGTCGATCGTAACTGCCCCGAGCAGCCGCCCCTGGTCATCGAGGACGCCGATCGCCAGCACGTCGTAGGCGGCCAGGCGCTCGGCGACCTTGCGGTCGCTGGCGTCCGCGGTGAGCGTCACGGGTTCATCATCGAGGCAGCGGGAGAGCGTCTTCGACGGCGCCTCGCGGAGCAGGCGCTGGAAATGGGCGACGCCGAGGAAGCGCCCCGTCGGGGTCTCGGTCGGGGGCAGGCAGACGAACACCTGAGTGGCGAGCGGCACGGGGAGCTCGTGGTCCTGGATGCGCGCGAGCGCCTCGGCGACCGTGGCCTGGGGCCCGAGCACGACGGGCTCGGGCGTCATCAGGCCGCCTGCGGTGTCCGGCTGGTAGGTCAGCAGGCGCCGGACGGGCTCCGCCTCCTCGGGGTCCATCGCTCCCAGCAGCTCGGCGCGCCGGACGTCCGAAAACTCTCCGAGCAGGTCGGCGGCGTCGTCGGCCTCCATCTCGTCGAGAACCCGGGCCGCCTTGTGGAGGTCGAGGTCCTCCATGATCCGCACCTGCTCGTCCTCGGAGAGCTCCTCGAGCAGATCGGCGAGCCGGTCATCGTCGAGCGCGGCAGCGAGAACCCGGCGCCGGGAGAGGGGCAGCTTACGAATCGCGCGCGCCATCTCGACCGGATGGAGCTGACCGATCGCGGCGGCCTGCCGGGATGCCGGCGGCTCGGACTCGAACAGCTCGCCCGCCTCGCTCCAGTCGATGATCTCGGGCGCCCGGCGCCGCGGAGGGATCCCGCCGCCGCCGAGCGCGATCGTCGCCAGCTCCCAGCTGTAGGGCTCGGGAGCCGGCGCGATGCCGACGTCGGTCACCTTGCGGCCATGGACCCGTCTGCCGAACAGCTCGCCGACGACGAGCTGCTCGCCCGGGCGCAGTTCGAACTGACGCAGGTTGACCGCGCCTCGGCGCAACCGGACGCCATCGACCTCGATCTCGGCGACCCGGCCGATGCCGACGAAAACGCGGCGACGCTGGACCGCGACGACGCAGCCGTTCACGCGCGGCGGCGCGCCACCTCCCGACGGTGTCAGGACCGCATCGGCCATGTGGCCGATCTCCGCGCCGTCCGCCCCGACGAGGGGCAATCGAACCAGACGAGAGACGTAGACGAGGCGACCAGCCATGGCGCCATTGTGACCGCTGCGTCACCTGAATCGCCACGACGGCCCCGTTGGTTGCTTCGGGTCCGTAGGATCGGCTCATGGAACCGGCCGACGTCGTCGTTCTCGGAGCTGGCCCGACCGGTCTGGCGGCGGCGGCGGAGCTCCGCCGGCGCGGTCTGACCGCGGTCTTGCTCGAGCGCTCGGACGCGATCGCTTCGCGCTGGCGGTCGCGCTATGACGGCCTCCGGCTGAACACCTGGAACGGGCTGTCGAGGCTCCCGGGCTCGCGCCTTCCGCGCAGCGCGGGACGGTATGCCTCGCGCGATGCGTTCATCGACTATCTCGAGGGATATGCGCGTCGCCACGCGATCGATGTGCGCTTCGGCATCGAGGCCACGCGCATCGACGCCGATGGCGATGGCCGTTGGGTAGTCGAGTCGACCGACGGCCGGGTTTCTTCACGGTATGTCGTCGTGGCGACCGGATGGGACGCCGAGCCAAACCTTCCGGACTGGGCGTCCGGGGCGGAGTTCGCGGGGCCGGTGATGCACGCGTCGGAGGTCCGCGACCTCAGCCAGTTCGCGGGGCGGCGAGTGCTCGTGGTCGGCGCCGGCAACAGCGGCATCGACTTGGCCGGGCACCTCGTTCGCGCCGGCGCGGACGTGACCGTCTCGATGCGCACCCCTCCCAATATCTTCCCGCGCGACTGGCTGGGAGTACCTCTGGGGCCGGTCGTGCTGTTGGCCGAGGGCCTGCCCAGCCGGGCCGTCGACCCCATCGGGAGGTTCATCCAGCGGCAGGTATTCGGTGACCTGGAGCCGTACGGGATCCCTCGAGCGCCGCAGGGCTTCCTGACCCGTTTTCGCGCTGGCGTCAACCCCGCGGTGGACGATGGGTTCGTCGGCGCGCTCAAGAGCGGCCGGGCGCGCGTCATCGGCGAGGTGCGGGCCCTTGAAAGCGGTGGCGCGATCCTCACGACCGGTGAGCGCCGCGGCGCCGACGTCGTCATCTGCGCCACCGGCTACCGCCGCGGGCTCGACGCGCTGGTCGGGCACCTCGGCGTGCTGAGCACGCGCGGAGCTCCGCTCTACGACAACGGCGTACCGTCCGACCCGGCCGCGCCTGGCCTCTATTTTGCGGGCTTCCGCGTCGCGCTCAGCAGCCAGATCCGTCGCTCGTCGGGGCACGCTCGCCGGGTCGCCAAGGCGATCGCAGTCGCGAGCAGGCGAAACTGAGCTCTGGATCAGTCCGGGGCCGGTCGTGTCTCGTGGCGCACCTCCAACTCGTCGACGACGAGGCGGCTGATGTGAAGCTCCTTGACCTGGAGCCGGCCGATCGCGGCGCGGCGGACGGCGAGACTGCCGATCGCGAACGCCCCGACGGCCGAGGCACCGCTGGCGAGCGCGGCCAGGGCGAGCGGCCCAGCTGCGACGGGGCCAACGGCGCGGGCGCTCGAGCGTTGGTTCTTCTGTCGGTGAACGCGCATCACTCTTCGACCACCGCGTCGGTCACCGCGTCGATTCCAGCCAGTGGTGCCGCCACCGGCTCACTGAGGCCGTACCGCGCCGCGAGTGCGCTCGGCGCGGTGTAGCTCAGCTTCGTCCGGGGTCCGTCCCCCCAGACGAGGACCTTGAGCGGCAGATCGAGTGCCACCAGGGGGGCCTCCACCATCGCCGGGGTCCCACCTTTGGGGTTGCCGAACATGACCACCTTGGTGTCGCGCAGCTCGAGGCCGACGGCCTCAGCCGCGCCGCTGTGGTCGATCACCGTGAACACCTTCATCCCGCGCGTTTCGACCTCGGCCGTCAGGCGCGCGACTGTGTCCGTCACGGACCGAGGGCTCAGCTTCGTGATCACACCCCCGCCAACTTCGCTGGGTGTGGCCACAGACGTGTCGTCGGACACTGTCACTCCTTTGGTGTGGTTGGCCTGCTCGGACCATACATCGGGGACTGAGCCGGTTCCGGAACAATCGAGCCGTTACCGGCGTAGACTCTTTTGCTGGTGACGTCCCGATGGCGTGGGAGAGACATGCGCAATGTCCATTTGCGGCTCGCGGGCAAAGGCACGCGAATACCGGCGCAGAAAACGGCGAGGTGAGCAATGAAGTTCTCACGGCTGTACGCCACGGCGGGTACCTGCCTGGTGGCCGCGTTCGCAAGCGGGTGCGGGTCGTCCTCGACCACGAAGCACAAAACGAGCAGAGACTCCACCACGGCACACGCCACGGTTTGCCAGCCGGTCGCTCAGGATGCCGTCGCCCAGTTCCTCGGCGTGCAGGCGGCGACGATCAAGCTCACGCCATCCGTCGGCAACAACACGATGCCGCAGTGCTCGTTCGCCGTTCCGATGGGCGGGAAGAAGCACGTCACGCTGCTCGTCAACGACAACACGGGACCGCAGCCTTACTTCGTGCTCGAGCGGACCGCGATCGAGGCAGGCCAGGTGTTCACCGCGAATCGGATGATCGCCGCGCCGGTGGCCGTGACCGGTCTTGGCATCGAAGCTGACTGGTTCCCCGCCGAGAACCAGCTGATGGCGACGGACGGGGTGAAACTCATCACGGTGACGGTCGACTGGCGCCACACGAGCCTCGCCCGTCAGCGGGCTGTGGCGGAGGCGATCACCCGGCCGTACCTGAAACAGAAAAAGGGCAAGTCGAACGCCAACGGCTACCCGTCCGGCTGAGCCGAGCAAGCTAAGCGGGCGCGAGCTCGGCCGCAAGCGCCGCGGCCGAGGTGAACAGCACCGCCCGCAGCCCCGAATCGATCGCCCCCTCGACGTTCGCGCGGCGGTCATCGACGAACAGGATCTGTTCCCGAGGATGGCCCAATTCGTGGACGGCGGCGTCGAAGGCTCCCGCTTCGGGCTTCACGGCGCCGATCCGCGCGCTGAAGAGCAGGTGATCGAAGTCCGCGAACTCGGGTCGGTCGCTGACCGCCACGGCGAGCTCCTCGGGGGCGTTCGAGAGCAGCGACAGCGAATAACCACGTTCACGCGCGTCCATCAGCACCGTCAAGCTATCCCCGTTCAGGTGGCTCCAGCTGTCGATGTCGAGGCGGATCAGCCGCTTGAGCCTGTGGTCGTCGACGGGTTCCCCGATCACCGCAGACCAGAACGTCCGGGCATCGCCGCCACGGTCATACGGCACACGGTGCCCCCAATACCGCTCACCGAACTCGGGCACGTCGATGCCCACGAGCGACGCCATCGCGGCGATCGCATCCGGCGGCTGGGGCCGGCTGATGACCTCTCCGTAGTCGACCAGTAGGGCGCGTAGGTCGTTGTGCCCGGCTCGTTGGCTCACGTCGCGGATGTTAGGGTCGAGGCGGTGACCGACGTCCTCCTGTACGGAGACACGCAGCGCAGCGCCGCGATGCGCCACGAGATCCCGATCTCGATCGGGGACCCGTTCCTTTACGCCGAGGTCGGTGGGATCAACTACGTGATGACCTCGGGCCTCGAGCGCGAGCGCATCGCCGCCGCCCGCCCCGACGCCGAGCTCGTGGACATCGCCGACCTGGGTTTCTACGAGCTCCTGAGCAGCGGTCTCGAGCGCGATCAGATCTTCCCCGAGCTGATCGCCCGCGCCGCGGCCCACACCGGAGTGCGGACGGCAATCGTCGACTACAACTTCGCGCTCGGGGTCGCCGAGCGGCTCCGGGCAGACGGGATCACGCTGATCGTCGACGACGCCACGATCAAGTCGCGTCGCCGCGTCAAGTCACCCGGAGAGATGGACGGCATCCGCCGGGCGCAGGGCGCCGCGGAGGCCGCCATGGCCGCGGCCGAGTCGCTTCTCCGGAGCGCGGCGCCCGTCGATGGCACGCTCCACGTGGACGGCCGGCCGCTGCTCGCCGAGCAAGTCCGCGCGGCCATGCGCGATGCCTGCTGGGAGCACGGCGCGCTGCTCCCGCCCGAGGCGATCGTCGCATCGGTGTGGCAGGGATTCGGCCACGAACCAGGCAGCGGCCCGCTGCCCGCGGGACTTCCGATGGAGCTGGATCTGTGGCCGCGGGACTCCGCGAGCGGCTGCTGGGCGGACATGACGCGCACGTTCCTGATCGGCACCGCCCCGGACGAGGTCGTTCGCCAGGAGGAGCTCGTGCGCGAGGCGCTCGAGCAGGTGCGGGGAGCCGTCAGGGCCGGCGTGCTCGGCTCCGAGCTGCACGCGATGACCTGCGACCTGTTCGAGGCCGCGGGCTATCCCACCCAGCGCACGGGCCCCGGCGAGGACGCCACCGAGGGGTTCCAGTTCTCACTCGGTCACGGCGTCGGGCTCGAGGTCCACGAGGACCCGGTGCTCGGCCTGGCCAGCGGCGAGCCCCTGGTCGCCGGTGACGTGCTGGCCGTCGAGCCCGGGCTGTGGTCGCGGGAGTTCGGTGGCGTGCGCTTCGAGGATCTCCTGCTCGTCACCGACGGCGGGTGCGAGACGCTGACCTCGTATCCGTACACGGTGGCGCTCGGGTAGCCGGGGCGTTGTGTGCGGGCGGGGGCGTTCGACTCTCGGCCCCCGGGCCGGGTTGGCGGGCGACACGGGCTGAATTTACGCCGAATCGCCGGGCGCGGTCATCAGCCTCCAGAACGATGCGACTACATCGGCAGACGGACATGCTTACACCGCGCGGCCGAGCAGTCGCACGCGCGGCGGATCGAAATCGGTCGCGGCGCCGACGACAGGGACGGCGTCGAAGCCTAGCTTGGCCTCACTCGATCCGAGGCACGCCCAACAATGGATCACTCCCCGCTCCTGAAGAGAGTCTTCGCGCTCTCCGGGGCCCAGCCTGCCCCCGCAGCCCGTAAGGCCAGATGGTCGATCCCGCATCGGCGGTGGGCATGGCTGCCGCTGGGTGTCTCGTGCGCTGCCTATGTCCTCGTATCGCTGGCGCATCATCAGGCCTTTCACCCCTGGGGCCGCCTGAACTTCTTTGACCTCAAGGTCTACCGCGGCGCGGCGCGGCTGGTCCTCAACGGCCGGCCAGTGTACGGCGGCCCGATCTGGCATTGGGCGCCATTCACGTATCCGCCGTTCGCCGCGATCGCGTTGACACCGCTGGCGCTGCTACCGCTCGCGCTCGACGAGGTCCTCGTCACGGGCCTCGGCATCGTCGCCCTGTTCGCGATCCTGTCGCTGGCGCTACGACTGTCCTCGGGCAACGGATCGAAGGCCGAGCCCGATCGGACGGCGCGGTCGATCTTGATCCCGCTCGTGGTGGCCGCGGCTCTGTGGCTCGAGCCGATCACCGCGACCCTGGCCTATGGCCAGATCAACCTGCTGATCGCGCTGCTGGTCGTGTGCGATCTGAGCCGGCCCGACGATGCACCCGGCAAGGGCGCGCTGATTGGTCTCGCCGCCGGGCTCAAGCTGACGCCGTTGATCTTCGTCCCCTACCTGCTGTTCTCTCGCCGACCTCGCGCGGCGTTCGCGGCGCTTGGCGCATTCGGTGCGACGGTCGCGGCCGGATACGCGATCCTTCCGGGCGACTCGCAGCGGTTCTGGGGCGGCGGCTTGTTCCTCGACCCACGGCGCGTCGGCGGCTGCTGCGTCCCGGCCAACCAGTCGCTGCGAGGCTTGATCCTCGGGCTCGACCCGTCGTTCGGGAGCGGGCGGGTTGTGGCGGTTGCCCTGTCCGTCGCGCTGGTCGGGCTCGCGCTCACGGTTCTCGCGAGCCGCCGCGGCGACGAGGCGCTGGCGTTCTCCCTGTGCGCGCTCACCGGGCTGCTTGTCAGCCCGGTGTCCTGGACGCACCACTGGACGCTCGCCGTCCCCGCGCTGCTGCTCCTCGGCGTGCGCGTCGTGCGCCTGCGCTCCAAAGCCGGACTCGCCGCAGTCGTCGCGACCCTGCTGGTCGGCTACTCGTATCTCCCCAAGCTGATGACCAAGCCGGCGTTCGTGCCGAGCCACGACCCGTCCGTCGTGTGGACGCTGGCCGCATCGCCGTACGTCCTCATCGGCCTGGCGGCGCTGGCAACCGCCGTTGCGTGCGAGGCCCGCCGAGCCGCCCACGCGCTCCCCATCAACGCGACCGGAGTCACGGCGCGGCTTCGCCATACCCGCAATCGCATCCCTCGTGAAAGGAACCAGTTGAATTCCTGTCCTTCTCGCCCCTCTCGCCCTCTCCGTTCGTCACAAGAGGCAGAACCGCACCGCTAATCCAGCCCGAGCAAATCGAGGAGGATCGATGACCAGCGAACCCACACCGAGCCCGGACGCTCTGGTGCAGATCAACGATATGACCAAGCGCTACAACGGCTCGGGAGGACCCGCGGTGCACGGGGTCACACTCGAGATCGCACCGGGGGAGGCGGTGGCTGTGATGGGCCCGTCCGGCAGCGGGAAGTCGACGCTCTTGAACCTGATCGCGGGCCTGGATCGGCCGACGAGCGGAGCGATCACTGTGGCCGGCCAGCGGATCGACCGGCTCAGTGAGACTCGGATGGCCCGGTGCCGCAGGCAGCAGGTTGGGATGATGTTTCAGTTCTTCAACCTGCTCGACGATCTGACCGTTGTCGACAACGTCTTGCTGCCGGCGCAGCTGGCTGGGATGCCGCGATCCCAGGCACCGGGGCGCTAAAAGGCAGCGGGGAGGGGGGTGGGTTAGGGCGGTTGCGGGTCGCCGGGGCGTCTGGTTGACCTCCGCAGGCGCCCAATCTGCGTTCGTGCCGGTCTTCTTTACGACTCTGTGCCGGGAGCGTGTCGAGAGTGTCACGGGCATGGTGCATAGCGCGTCAACACCGGCGCCAGATCCGAGCCCTGTCGTACTGAGCACACTCTTCGTGCATAGCCCGCCAGGGCTCGCCATTCGGCTCAAGGTTGTCGTGTTGCGCACCATCGGAAGGCCGCGATCGCGCCCGCTCCCGTCCCTTCCCCAGCGCCGTTTACCCTCGCGAAGCGACGAGCGTCGACCGCCGCAAACGGATCACGAGGCGTTGATCGGCCGCCCGGCCGTGCAGGTTAGCCCTGGAGGCGATCGGCCAGCCGGCTGTGGCGCCTGCCCGTGTCCGGCGTGCGGGCGGCGCGGATGACCGCCTCGCGGGTGCCGACGATCACGGTGGCGATCCGCGCGCGCGTGACCGCCGTGTAGAGCATCTCGCGGCGCAGGAAGAACGCCCCGGCGGCCGGGTGGGCGACGATCACCGCGACGGGCAGCTCGATTCCCTGCCCGCGATGGACCGAGCACGCGTACGCGAGCCGGAGCCGATCCGACTCTTCGGGCGGCAGACGGAAGACGGCGTCCTCGGCGCTGAGGAGCAGCGCGCCGTCGTCATCGTCGGATCCCTCGATCTCGTCCAGCAGGCGCAGCACGGTTCCGTTCATGAGGCCAAGCTCGTGGAGGTTGCGGCCGGTCATCATCAGCTTGTCGCCGATCCGCAGGCGCCCACCCCGGAGGGGCTCACCGTCGGGATTGAGGGCGTCCCGCAGCGCGGCGTTGAGGGCGTCGATCCCGAGCTCGCCGCGGTAGACGGGCGCGAACACCTGGATCTCGCCGACCGGATCGACGCCGTAGTGCCTGGGCAGCCGTTCGCTCACGATCGAGACGATCTCCTCGCGGGCGGTCCGCGGATCGGGGCGCTCGATCAGGAACAGGTCGCGGCGCATCTGAGCGGACGGCTTGAAGTCGGGCGTCTGGCCGCGCCGGATCGCATGCGCTCCCTGCACGATCATGCTCCCGGCGGCCTGCCGGAAGATGTGGGTCAGGCGCGTGGTCGGCGCGGCGCCGCACGCGACCAGCTCCGCGAACGGCTTGCCGGCCCCAACCGGGGCGAGCTGGTCAGCATCCCCGACCAGCACCACGTGGGTCCGCTCCGCGACCGCTCGAAACAGCGTCACGAGCAGCTCGAGGTTCGCCATCGAGGACTCGTCGAGGATCAGCAGATCGCAGTTCACGGGATCCTGCTCGTCGTGGGTCGGGCCCTCGCCTGGGATCCAGCCGAGCGCCGAGTGCACGGTCAGGGCCCGGACGCCGCTGGCCTCGGTCATCCGGATCGCGGCACGGCCGGTCGGTGCGACGAGCAGCACCCGCGCCCCCTGGCTCGCGGCCAGCCCCGCGATCGTCTTGATCGACGCGGTCTTGCCGGTGCCGGGACCGCCGGTGATCAGCGAGAGACGGTGGGCGAACGCGCCCCGCACGCCGGCGCGCTGCTCGTCGGTCAGCTCCTCGATGACCGGGGCCTCGGGAAGGTGGTCGTCGTCGGTGTGGTCGAGCATCGCCTGGACGCGGTCGGCCAGCTCCGCCTCGAGCGCGGCGGTCTGAGCCCGGTAGATGTAGTCATCCGCCCGGGCCAGATCGCCGGCGTCGACGAGCTGGTCGATCACCGTCTCCTCGACGGGCAGGCCGAGCAGCTCCCCGAGCGCCGGCTGGAGAAGGTTGAGTGGCATGCACGTGCTCCCGCTGCGCTCGGCCTCCGTGAGGGTGTGCAGGACGCCGGCGCGGATCCGTTCCCGGCCGTCGGTCGGGGCACCCGCGGCGCGGGCGATCCGGTCCGCGATCAGGAACCCGACGCCGAACACGCTGGTCAGCTCGTAGGGGTGCTCGAGCACCACTCGGTGGGCGGTCGGGCCGTAATGATCGCTGATCCGCGTGACCAGGTAGCCGAGGCCGTGGGGCGCCAGCAGCAGATGAAGCTGCCGCATCACGCGCAGATCCGCCCACGAATCGGCTGCCTCCTCGGCCCGGCGGTGACGGAGCCCGACCGCCGCGAACGCCCCCTCCGGATCGCGATCGATGGCGTCGAGGACCTCACCCAGCCCGTAGCGGTCGACCAGCGCGGCCGCTCGCTTGGCGCCCACGTGCTTGACGCGCCGCAGGTACGCGATCACCGTCTCGGCGTCCGTGGGGGGCAGCGGCCGTGCCTCGGTCACCTTGATCTGAAGGCCGTATCGCCTGTCGTCGACCCACGTTCCGACGATGTGGGCTCGTTCGCGCTCCTCAAGATGGATCAGCGGGCCCACGAGCACAACCGGCTCACCCGCGTCATCATCGGCATCGAGCACTGCCCAGCCGGTCTCACCGCTCGCGTAGCGCGTGCGCCTGACCGTCACGTCGGCGTCGAACTCGAGCATGGTCGTGACGTTAGCCGCCTCGCAGGCGCCCGCGCCACAGAGGTCACAGAGATGTGACCCCTAGTAGCCGCGCTCGGCGATCCGGACCGCCGCCTCGATCCCATCGGTTCCCACCAGGTTCTGAAAGGCCCGGATGACCGGGCGCACGGCGCTCACCCCGAGCCGACCCTGGGTCCCGATCGGCTGCACCCTGGTCTCGGACGTGAGCGCGGCACCCCCTCCGCCCGCCGGCTCGACCCAGTTCGCGAACGCGACGCGCGCCGTCCCCCGCCCGGACCATTGCTCAAACTCCGCGGGGGTTGCCAGCTCCGGGTAATCGCGGCGCAACGTCCAGATCCGCCCGACGATCCCCGCTACGAGCGCCGTCTCGTCCTCCTCCAGGACGGTGAAGGGCGGGTTCCGGAACAGCTCGTCGAAGGACACGGTCGGCTTGAGGCCGGGGATTCGCCACCGGACAAGCCGGCCGAGCACCGAGGTGTCAGTGAGCTTGACTGACCTCGCCGCCTCCCACAGGCGATCCGGCGAGGCGCTGCTTTGCCGGCAATGGGTGATCCGGACCGCCGGGTCGGGCAGCCAGTGGTCGAGGTCGGGCTTCATCGATTGAATGCGCAACGGTAAGGGCTCGAATGATCTGACGGCGTGGGCTCAGCGATCATTCCCGCCGTGGTCCGCCATGCACTCGCGCCCGTGGTTCCGGCCGCCGCGCGCGCCCTGGGTCTCCCGCGGGTGCTCAGCGGTGCCTCGGGGGTGGCCCTGACCTTCGACGACGGGCCGCACCCCGACGGCACCCCGGCGATTCTCGAGGTGCTCGCCCGGGAGGAGGTTCGCGCTGCGTTCTTCATGATCGGCGAGCAGGTCCAGCGGCGCCCAGCGCTCGCCGCGGAGGTCCTGGCGGCCGGGCACGTCGTCGCGCTGCACGGCCACCGCCACCGGCTGCAGCTGCGGCTGGGCGCGGAGGAGGTCCGTGCCGATCTGCGCCGGGGCGCGGCGGCGATCGAGGACGCCACCGGGACGGGGCCGGTCTGGCACCGCCCTCCGTTCGGCATCTACAGCGCGGCGGGGCTGGCCTACGTGCGGGAGACCGGGCTTCGGCCGCTGCTGTGGTCGCGGTGGGGGAAGGACTGGCGCAAGTTCACGACACCCGAGCGGATCGCCGCGCGCGCGACCGCGCACGTCGGTCCGGGCGACGTGATTTTGTTGCACGATGCGGACTTCTACAGCGCGAGCAACTCACATCGGCGCACCGTCGAGGCCCTGGGATCGATCATCTCGGCGCTGAAATCGCGCCAAATCGGTACCGTCCTCCTTGTCTGACAGGCTTGCTCGTGCGCACAACGACCTGAGAGGATGGGCAAGCCGGGGCATGGAGGCTCGCCGCCACCGGCCGGTGACGCGCGTGCGACCCCCCCACCTCTGAGACATCGATGAGAACTGCATCAGCACCACCTGAGTTCGCACGGTTCGCGATCGGCTTCGATCAGCGCGATCGCGCCCGTCTACATGAGCTGATCGACGAGGTGCTCGACTCGAACCGATGGTCCGAGGCGTCGATGACCGAGCGGTTCGAAGCCGCCTGGCGAGATTGGAACGACGCGCCGGCCGTCGCCGTCTCGAGCTGGGCGGGGGGCGCGCTGGCGGCGCTGGACTTTGCCGAGGTTCAGGGCGAGACCGTCCTTTGCCCGTCGAATACGTTCATGGCCACGCCCCTCGCCGCGATCCGGGCCGGGGCGCGGGTCGAGTTCGTCGACTGCAACCGCGACGACCTCTGCATGTCGTTTTCCGACTTCGAGGCGAAGGCGCAGCGGCTGCGCCCACGGGCGGTGTTCCTGGTCCACATCGGCGGCCACATCGCGTTCGAGACGGAGCGGATCGCCGACTACTGCCGCGAGCACGACATCTTCCTGATCGAGGACTGCGCCCATGCCCATGGCGCTTCCTGGAATGGCCGCAAGGCCGGGACATGGGGGGATGTCGGCGTCTACTCGTTGTATGCGACGAAGACGATCTCGACCGGCGAGGGCGGTGTCCTGGTCTCGGCCCGGCCGGAGATCGTCGAGCACGCACGGGCGTTCCGCAACTACGGCAAGCCGACTTATGACGTGCACGGCCTGAACTTCCGGATGAGCGAGTTCACGGCGGCGCTCGGACTGGTGCAGATCGAGCGGTTGCCGGAGATCGTCGAGTGGAAGAACGCCGTGGCCAGAGAGCATCTCGACCCGCGGTACCCGAGCCGACTCGAGTTGCCCGAGGGGATGACCTCGGGGCTCTACAAGTACGTCGTGTTCGACTGGCTCGAGCGCTCCACAGGCCGCGTCTACGACGAGCCCTGCCACCGGATACTCGGCTCCGACGTCGAACTACCCAACAGCGATTGGGTTCCGAGCAACCACTCGTGCATTCCGTTGTATTACCGACCTGAGGCGCCTGAATCGTGAGAGTTCTCGTCACCGGCGGATCCGGCTTCATCGGCTCGCACGTGGTCGACAAGCTCCGCGCGCGCGGGCATGTACCAGTGATCTACGACCTCCGCCCGTCGCCCTGGCACGAGCCCGGGACGGTCGACACCGTGCTCGGGTCGATCACCGACCGCGAAGCGCTCGAGCGAGCGCTGCACAGCTGTGACGCGGTCGCCCACCTGGCAGCCGTAGCCGACGTCAACGACGTCCATGCCTCGCCCGAGGACGCCGAGCGCGTCAATGCGCGGGGCACTGTCACGGTGCTCGAGGCCGCGCGGCGCGCGGGCGTCAAGCGGATCGTCTACGCGAGCACAATCTGGGTCTACTCCGACTGCGAGGCCGAGGCGGTCGACGAGGAGACGCTGTTGCCCGCTCCAAGCCATCTGTACACGAGCACGAAGCTCGCGGGAGAGCTGTACTGCAAGGCCTACCAGGAGCTCTATGGGATCGATTTCACGATCCTGCGCTTTGGGATCCCGTACGGTCCACGCGCGCGCGAGGCGGCGGTGATCCCGGCGTTCGTGAACAAGGCCTTCGCCGGTGAAGCGCTCACGCTCGCCGGGGATGGGCTCCAGTCGCGTCGGTTCGTATACGTCGAGGACCTGGCCGAGGGTGTGGCGCTCGGGCTGAACGACGTCGCCACCAACCGGGTCTACAACCTCGCCAGCGACGAAAACGTCACGATCAAGCAGATCGCGGAGACGGTCCAGGAGTTGATCGGCAACGTCGAGATCGTCTACACGCCGGCGCGGCCCGGTGACTTCGGCGGCAAGATCGTTTGCAGCAAACGGGCCGAGCAGGAGCTCGGCTGGACTGCGGCGACTCCGTTCGCCAGGGGCGTCGGCAAGTACGTCGACTGGAGGCGCGAGCAGATGGCGCTGACAGCCTCCCGCGAGTCCGTCGAGGTGATCCCGGCGGGCGAGCCCGACGCGGAGTCGCGGCCCCGCCAGGTTCTGATCATCTCCGCCGACATCGGAGAGGGCCACGATCTGCCGGCGCGCGCGGTGGCGCGCGAGTTCGCCGACGAAGATCCCGACGCCCACGTCTCAATCGTCAACGGGCTGCCCGCGATGGGGCCGGTGCTGACCAAGGTGCTCCGCGAGAACTCCGCGTTCATGTTCCGCTGGGTCCCGTGGTGGTTCGACTTCCAGTACAGGCTGTTCATGAACTTCGCGCCGACGCGGTGGCTGGCCAAGCGGCTGCTGACCGGGTTGGGCCGGCGCGGGCTGATGCGGCTGATCCGATCCCACAACCCGGATCTGATCGTCTCCACGTATCCGGGCGTGACCGCCGTGCTCGGCGAACTGCGACGCAAGGGGAAGCTCGACGTCCCGTGCTACTCGTCGATCACCGATCTGGCGGGCTTGCAGTTCTGGGCTCATCCTGGAATCGACCGGCACTTCGTCACCCACCCGGAATCGATCGAGGAGGTCGAGCAAATTGCCGGTCCGGGCAGCGGCATCTGGGCGAAGCCGCCGACGTCGCCCGCGTTCCTGGCGGCGCGCTCGCGAGCGGATGCGCGGCGCTCGCTTGGGCTCCCCGCCGAGGGCACGGTGATCGCTGTCTCCGGCGGCGGTTGGGGTGTCGGCGACCTCGCCGGCGCCACCGGGGCGGCGCTCGCGGTCCCGGACGCGACCGTGATGTGCCTGTGTGGGCGCAACGACAAGCTTCGTGCGCGCGTTGCCCGGCGCTTCGGGCAAGAGCCTCGGCTGCGGGTGATGGGGTTCACCGACCGGATGGGCGACGTGCTCGCGGCGAGCGACGCGCTGATTCACTCGAGCGCCGGACTGACCGTGCTCGAGGCGATCATCCGCGGCTGCCCCGTCATCTCCTACGGATTCGGCTATGGCCACGTCCGCGCTTCGAACGCAGCGCTGAAGCGGTTCGGCCTCGCCCAGGTCGCCAGCTCCAAGGCGGAGCTGGCGCCGATGCTGGAGCGGGCGCTGGAGCACCGGCCCGAACCCGACGGCTCCTTCGCTCGGCGTCCTTCCACCGCCTCGCTCATCCTCGGCGATGAGCGCCGGGCGCGCCAGGTGCCCGTGTGGCGGCTGCGGACCGCGCGAGTGGTCACGACGACCGCCGCGACGGTCGCCGTCCTCGCCTGGACGCTGAGCGCGGGCTTCTCCTACAAGCTCGTCTCCCACTTCGTCCACATCCGCCCGACCACGGCGGTCGCGACGACCCGTCCCGAAGTGGGAGTGCTGGTCAGCGTCTCGGCGGGCGAGCTGCCGGCGATCGCCGACGAGCTGGCCGCCGATGGCATCCACGCCTCGTTCGCGCTTAACCAGGTGCCCTCGGCCGGCGATCTGACCGTGGTCAATTACGGCGATCAGGCGATCCCGCTGTTGCCGCCCGGGGGTCTGGTCCGGTGGCTTGGCACCCGCGACCAGCTACACGATGTCATGCACGCGATGGGCTTCAGCCATCACTTCCTGTATGCGTCGAACGGACCCAGCGTCGGGCAGTGGTGGCTCGCCCACGGCGCCGGGGGTCGCTTGGTCGCGGGGGCGGTCAGGCTCGAGGATCGCGACGACACGGTCGGCCAGCTCCGCCCAGGCGAGGTGGTCGAGGTCAAGCCGACGCGCAACACCGACATCCTCCTGCTGGTGGGACGGCTCGAGCAGGCGCTGAAGGCGCAGCACCTCGAGGCGGTGCCGGTTGGCCGCCTCATGCGCGACGCCGGCGCCCCGGTTTAGCGCTTAGCTGACCCAGCTGTCCCGCGGGTTCCGCAGCGGCGTCAGCGTCGGCTCGATCTCGTCGCGCAGATACTCGTACTGGGGCGTCAACGAGAGCTTCTCCCCGAGCTGGTCGAGAGGCTCGTCGACGGTGAAGCCGGGCCCGATCGTCGCGATCTCGAATAGCACGCCCGAGGGCTCGCGGAAGTACACCGAGCGGAAGTAGTGGCGGTCGATGATCGGCGTGGGCCGGGCTCCCGCCGCGGCCACGCGCTCCTGCCAGGCGGCCTCGTCCTCGGGCTCGCCCGCCCAGGCGACGTGGTGGACGGTCCCGGCGCCCTGGAGCCCGCGTTCGGGGGGCGGTGAGTCGTAGATGTAGTAGCCCCGGCGCCTGTCGCCGCGCGCCTCGAACGCCGCGCTGCCCGGCTCCTGCGAGTCCGGCTCGGGGCGGGTGCGGGGAGCGAACCCGAGCGTGTTCTCGAGCAGGTTCCGGCTGCGTTCGGGGTCTCGAGTGAAGGCGCGGACCGCGTGGAACCCCTGCAGGGCGAGCTCGGGCGGGATTTCTGGGTGGCGGGCGATCAGCGGTTGGTCGGGGTTCTCCACGACAAGCAGCTCGTGCTCCAAGCCTTCGAAGTCCTCGAAGCGAAGGTATTGCTCGCCGCGGCTGGACTCATACCCGGCGTCCGCGAGGCGTCGCTGCCAGAATTCGAGCGCCTCTTCGCCGGTGACCCGCCAGATGACGCGGTGGATCATGCCCGCGCCGGCTCGCCCTCGGGGCAGGCCGGGGTACTCGAAGAACGTGATGTCCGAGCCCGGATCGCCGGTCTCGTCGGCGTAGAACAGGTGGTAGACCGAGGTCTGGTCCTGGTTGACCGACTTCTTGACGAGCCGCAGGCCCAGGACGTCGGCATAGAAGTCGACGTTGCCCTGCGCGTCGGCGGTGATTGCGGTGATGTGATGGATCCCTTCGAGCTTCATCGGTCTCCTCGTCTTTGGCTTGAGGCTCTCACCAGTGGACCCCACGGGTCGCGCGGACGAACGCTCGCTGCTCGGGCGTGTCCTGTTCGATTTGCTCCTTCTTGCCGTCGCCTTCCGGGAACAGCTTGTAGGCGCGGTTGACGACCAGATCCTGCGCGCCCGGGGCGACCGCATAGCTCAGCTGTCCCAGGTTGCCGAGCGCGGTCGCGACGCGCTTCGGTCGCTTGCGGATCGCGTCGCTGATCATGTCGGCGGCTTCGTCGGGACTCAGTGTCGGGAAGCGGTCGTACATCTTGGTCGGCGCGATCATCGGCGTCCGCACGAGCGGCATATAGACGGTCGTGATGTGCACGCCGTCATCGATGATCTCCGGCGCGATCGAACGTGAGAACGCATCCAGCGCGGCCTTAGACGCCAGATACGCCGAGAACCTCGGCGTGTTGGTCTGCAGTCCGATCGTGGAGATGTTGATGATGTGGCCGGTGTTGCGTTCGCGCATGCCGGGGAGCACGTCCAGGATCAGCTTGACGGCCGCGAAGTAGTTGAGCTGCATCGTGCGCTGGTAGTCGTGGAAGCGGTCGTAGGCGCGGTCGACCGAGCGCCGAATAGAGCGCCCAGCGTTATTGATCAGGATGTCGACCGCCTCGTGGCGCTCGAGCACCTCGGCCGCCATCCGGTCGATGTCGTCGAGGTCCGTGAGATCGCACGGGTGGGCATAGGCAGTCCCTCCCAGAGCCTCGACCTCGTCCACCACCTCGTCGAGCTTCGCCTGGGTACGGGCGACGAGCAGGACGGTCCCGCGGGCGGCGCCGATCTTGAGCGCCGTCGACCTGCCGATTCCCTGCGAGGCGCCGGTTATCAGCACGGTCTTGCCGTGGACGGCGTCGTCCAGCGAGCGAGCGAGCACCTCGCCGGCGCCGGGGATCCGCTGGCCGAAAGCGCGCAGGGTCTTCGCGCTGCGGATAGCGATGTCGGTGATGTTGGGTGTCGAAGCCATGTGGCGTGACCGTACCACCGGGGTGTGTGGAGGCTGTCGTTCCGTCCGGTCCGGGTGGCGGTTCCTGCCGGCCGAGCCGCGGTTCCTCCGATCCGACGGTTGTTCCGTCCGGTCCGGGTGGGAACATACGTTCGCATGATCATCTGCGTTCTCCTGCCTCGCTTTCAGCTCACGATCGCCGCCGGCGATCGAACGGAGCTGCTGCGGGCACCCGTTGCGCTCGCGCCTGAGCCCGGGGGAGCCCAGCGGATCGGAGAGGTGTCACTCGCGGCCGAGGCGTTTGGCGTCCATCCGGGGATCCCGCTCGGGGAGTCGCTCGCTCGCTGCCCGCGCCTCACGCTGGTTGCGCCCGACCCCGCCGGCGTGGCCGACGCTTGGGAGCGGCTGCTCGTCCGCCTCGAATCGATCGGAGCGGCGGTCGAGCCCGAACGCCCCGGCCTCGTTTGCTTCGACGCGCGAGGATTGCTGAGGCTGTATGGCGGACCTGTCATCGGTGACGGCGAGCGGGTCAAGAGAGTGCTGGAATCGGCGCGACGTGCACTGCGGGTGCCCGCTCGATATGGCGTCGCGCCATCACGGTTCGCCGCGGTGGCGGCGGCCACCCGGTCGCGGGTACGCCGGCCCGAGATCATCGCCGGCGGCCGCAAGCAGGCACGTGATTATCTCGCTGCGCTGCCGGTGGCACTGCTGCGGGCGAGGCCCGCCCTGGCCGAGCTGCCTGAGGCGCTCGAGCGCCTCGGCGTGCAGACGTTCGGGGAGTTGGCGGCGCTCCCACCCGCCGCGCTTGCGGATCGGTTCGGGAACGCCGGGTTGCTGGCGTATGAGCTCGCCAGCGGCGGCGACGGCGCATTGCGTCCGCGGTCGGCAAGGGAGTTCCTGCGTGAAGAGCTGGAACTGCCGGAGGCAGCGTCGGGTCTACAGCTTGAGCGAGGGCTGGGGTTGTTGATCGACCGGCTGCTCGCTCGACGGGAACGGCGTGGCCGCACGCTGCGAGCAGTCGCTCTCTCGGCTGTCCTGGTCGAGCAGGGAGGGACGTGGCGCGAGCAGGTCGTGTTTCGAGAGGCGCTCGCCGACCCCGTGCGGATCCGTCTCGCGCTGACTCCCAAGCTCGCGCTGATACCCGCGCCCGTCGAAGTGCTCAGGCTCGCGATCGAAAGCCTCGGTCCACCCGCGAGCGATCAACGCGCACTACTCGAGGATCCCGCTGCCGCCCGGACGGCGCGACTGCGGGAGGCAATCCGGCAGGCACGAGTGGCTGCCGGCCCCGACGCGGCGCTGCGCGTGCTGGAGGTCGATCCCGAGTCGCGCTTTCCGGAGCGCCGGGCTGTGCTGGCACCGTTCGAGGGGTGAGCGGGACCTAACCCTGTGCCATGACCGGTCCGCGCCGCCTTTCAGTTCCCAGGAGGGTCTCGGTCATCGCCGACGACCGCGGTCAGCCCGTGACCGTTGACGAACGGGAAGTCGATGCCGTGCGAGAGTCCTGGCTGGTCGAGGATCGGTGGTGGACGGACCGTCCCCTTCGCCGTGGCTACTGGGAGATCGTCACCACGTGCGGCCGGGACGAGATCGTGTTCCAAGATCTGGCCAGCGGAAGGTGGTGGAGGCAGCGATGAGCTCCCGACGCTCCGTCAAGCCTCGGGCGCCGCCATAAACTCCATGGCGTGCCACAACCGCGCTCCACCCTCGATCCCGGTCCGACCGCCGTGGGGACGTGGAGCGGCGGGCGCTTCATGCGCTTCGGACAGCCGCTCGACGACGACCGCTTCATCCCTCTGATCACTCCGGATGACTCGATCCGCACCGTGATCACCGCCGACGTGTACGGGGCCGGCGAGGCCGATCTGATGCTCGGCCGCGGGCTGACGGGATTGCAGCGGGACGAGGTGTGCGTGGTGGGGGCCGTCGGCCACGATTTCTATACGGGAGAGCGGGACGGCGCCAAGGGCTTCCCGCGCTTCACCGATCTGCGGCTGAGGGAGCCCGCCGAGTACGCCGGCTACCTGCGGATGGCGACCGAGCGCAGCCTCGAGCGTTGCGGGATCGACGCCTTCGATCTGCTCCTGCTGCACAACCCCGACCGCACGGGGTACACCAGCGAGGCCGTCTGGGATGGGATGTCAGCCCTGCGTGATTCCGGCCTCACGCGGATGATCGGCGTCGCGCCCGGTCCCGCGAACGGCTTCACGCTGGACGTGATCGACTGTCTCGAGCGGTTTGGCGAGCTGATCGACTGGGCGATGATCATCCTCAATCCGCTGGAACCGTGGCCCGGCGAGCTGTGCCTCGCCGCGGCGGCGGCCAGCGACGTGAGCGTGATCACGCGCGTCGTCGACTATGGCGGGCTGTTCTTCGACGACGTCCTCCCTGGCCAGGAGCTCCTGCCCCAGGATCACCGGAGCTTTCGTCCGGCGGGCTGGATCGAGGCCGGCCGCGAGCGCCTCGACGCCATGCGGCCGACCGCCGACCGGGCCGGCCTGACGATGATCCAGCTCGCGTGCCAGTGGAACCTCGCGCACGAGGCCGTCCGCTGCGTGGTGCCGACGCTGATCCAGGAGGCGGGAGCGGGCGCGCGTCCCGTCGAGGACAAGCGCGCCGAGCTCGCCCGCCTGCCCGCGGAACCCAGGCTCTCCCCCGAGGACGTCGACCGGATTCGCTCGATCGGCGATAACACGGGATGTATGGCGCTGAAGGGCGCCAGCCCCACTCACGCAGGCGAGGAACGCCCGGATCGCTGGCCGATGGACCCGCGACTCGAGTCCGTCGCGCGGCGGTGGGGAATCGAGCCGGAACGCGACTTGGTGCCTCTTCAAGAATCGTCTGCGCTGGATGGCGAGCGAAAACCGAGTCCAGCAAGGACGCAGGCGTGAAGCTGTAGCAGCGCTACAGCGAGCGCCGAGGACGCCGCTGGGCGAAGGTTTGCAGCCGCCAGACGGGCAAGCGATTCGCAGAAGCGGCACTAGTTCAGGCCGCGGCATAACACTGGCGCACCCCGATCCGGCGCGAGCCGCGCGGCCGAGCTCGGCCACGCGGCGTCGCGCCACTAGCTCGCCCCTAGCAGCCCCGCTGAGCTTCGGCAATAAGAAGGCCCTTATACGAACGCTAGCTCCCGCAGGAGCGACGGTCAACGGCGCGGGCCCGTCACAGGTCCGGCTGCTCGGCGCGGATCCACTCGCATCCGGCCGACAGGTCCTCGACCCCCATCGCCGCAGCGACGTTCAGCCACGCGCCATATCGGAAGAACTCGTCGATCCGCTCAGGTTCGGCGTCCGAAAGCCGTTCGACGAGGACGACGAGGCGCGCGTAGCACGCCCGGACCCGCTCGCGGATCACCGGGTCCCCGCACGCGGCGTACGCCTGATGCTGGAGCATCAGGTAGTCACGGTCGGTATCGAGCAGTTGCACGTAGGCGTTGCCCATCGCCCTCGTCACGTCGACGTCGGGCGGCGCCGTCTCCGGATCGAAGTCAGCTGCTGCCTGCTCGAAGACCTCGCCCGTCAGCTCGAAGCCGCGCTGCACCGCCGCGAGGAACAACTCGCGCTTGCTGCCGAACAGGCTGAACACGTACGGCTGAGCGACGCCGACCCGGCGTGCGATCCGGTCGACCGGTGTCCCGTGCAGGCCTCCGTGCGCGAACTCGTGCACCGCCGCCTCGATCAGCGCGTCCCGGCGCTCGGAGGCCGGGACGCGCTGACGCAGCTTGCGCTCGGAGGAAGTCGAGGTGGTGGTCATCTCGTCCACGCGATCCTACGAGACCCTCAGGCGGCCGCGCTGGCGAGCTCGCCGGTCTGGTACTCGCGACTCTCCCGCGCCTCGATCGCCGCGTGCTCCTCTGCCGCGGCCCGCGTGCTGAACGGCAGGACCGCCGCGATCGCGGCGCCGATCGCGAGCACGGCCACACCCACCCACATCGCGGGGATCAGGCCGTTGACGTACGCCTGCGGAGACAGGTAGCTGCCGTTGCTGGTGAAGACCGTCGCCAGGACGGCGATTCCCAGCACGCCGCCGAGCTCGCGGATCGCGTTCGTCGCGCCCGACGCCTGACCGGCTTGGTCGGTGCGCACCGATGACAGCACCGCGTTGGCCGCCGGCGCGAACACGAGCGCCATGCCGCTGCCGGCGAGGATGAACGGGGCGATCATGCTCGCGTAGCTCTGGTCGACGCTCACTTCGGCCGCGAGCCACCCGAGCGCGAGCGCCTGCAGTCCCAGGCCCGCGACCATGAAGAGCCGGCTGCCGACGCGCTCCGAGAAGTACCCGGCGAGCGGCGAGACGACCATCGTCGCCCCCGTCCACACGAGCAGCTTGATCCCGGCCTGCAGCGGCGTGTTGTGCAGGACGTTCTGCAGGAACTGGCTGAGGAAGAAGATCGAGCCGAACATCCCGAAGTACATCGCCAGCGAGACGGCGTTGGTGACGGCGAATCCGCGGTTGGCGAAGAACTGCATCGGCAGCATCGGGTCCTTCGTGCGCAGCTCGTAGCGGACGAACGCGAGCACCAGCACCGCGCCGACGGCCAGCGAGATCACGACCTCGGGGCTCGTCCAACCGAGGGACTGGGAGCGGACGAGTCCATACACCAGCCCGAACAGGCCGCTCGAGGCCAACACGAGTCCGCGGACGTCCAACCCGCGCTCGGGTCCGTAGCTCTCGGTCAGCCGCGCAGCCGCCAATGGAACCAGCACGGCACCGATCGGGACGTTGATCCAGAAGATCCAGTGCCATGAGCTGAGCTGCACGACCGCGCCACCGACCAGCGGTCCGAGCGCGACGGCGACGCCGCTGATCCCGGACCAGACTCCGAGCGCGACGCCGCGCCGGGCGGGCGGGAATGCGTCTGCCAGCAACGTGAGCGTGAGCGGCGTCGCGATGGCGGCGCCGACGCCCTGGGCCGCGCGGGCCGCGATCAGCGCGCCGATGCTCGGAGCGAGTGCGGCCGCGGCAGATGAGATTGTGAACAGCGAGATCCCAGCCATGAACATGCGCTTGCGGCCGAGTCGGTCACCGAGGGCGGCGCCCGTCAGCAGCAGAACCGCGTACGCGAGCACATAGGCGTTGACGGTCCATTCGAGCGCCTGGATCGAGGCGCCGAGGTCGCGATGGATGCTCGGCAGGGCGACGTTCACGACGAGGTTGTCGAGCACGACCATGAACAGTCCGATCGAGACGATTGCGAGGGTCCAGCCCCTCTTGCGTGAATCCGACATCTCAGGCCTCCGTGGAAACTTAGTGAGCACTAACTAGGCAGAGATTAGCAGTCACTAATAATTTGTCAAGAGGAGTTGCGGAATGGTGTTCGTCCGGGTCCGATGCGAACATGCGTTCGTGCCCTACGTCGAGCTCCACTGCCACTCCGCGTTCTCTTTCCTCGACGGTGCCTCGCTCCCCGATGAGCTCGCCGCGTCTGCGTTGAAGCTCGGGCATGAGACCCTCGCGCTGACCGACCACAACTCCGTCTCTGGCTCGATGGAGTTCGCCGTCTCGGCCCGGGCGCTCGGCTTGCGCCCGATCCACGGTGCCGAGATCGACCTCGACGACGGGAGGCACGTGACGCTGCTCGTGGAGGACGCCAGCGGCTGGTCGAACTTGTGCCGGATCTTGACTCGCGCGCACGCGCACACGCGGGCGAAGCCGGGTCCACCCACGCAGGCGCTCGTGCCCCTGTCCGAGATCCTCGACCACAGCGAGGGGTTGATCTGCCTCAGCGGATGTGCGCTGCGAGGCGTGCACGATGAGTTCAGCCTGCGGCGGCTGCTCGATGCGTTCGGCCGCGACCGGCTTCGAATCGAGCTCCAGCGACCGTTCCTGCGCGACGATCGCGCCCGGAATCGCCGGCTGTTCGGGCTGGCGCAAAGGATGGGGCTGGTCTGCGTGGCCACTGGAAACGTCCACGCGCACGCTCGCGTGAGGGCGCCACTGCAGGACGCGTTCGTGGCGGTGCGTCTGCACATGACGCTCGATGCATCGGAGCCACAGCGTCGCGGCAATTTCAGCCACGTTCTGAGCGCGCCGGCGGCGATGGCGACACGGTTTCCCGAATATCCAGACGCGGTGGCGGAGACCGAGCGGCTGGCCGAGCGCCTGCGCTTCGATCTCGGCAGTGACCTCGGGTACCGGTATCCCGGCGCCGAGGACGGGGATGCGATGCGCAAGCTGGGCGAGCTGTGCGGCGATCGCCTGACGGAGCGCTATGAAAGTGCACCGGCAAGCGTCCGGGATGGCGCCGGCGCTCGCCTGAACGAAGAGCTCCGGATCATCGAGCAGCTGAACCTTCCCGGCTTCTTCCTCCTGCATCACGATCTGCTCGAGTTAGCGCGTGAGGTAGCTGTCGAAGTCCGTGGGCCCGACACCGCTCGCTCGCTGCTGCCTCCGGGGCGGGGCCGCGGCTCGAGCGTCTCCTCGATCGTCTGCTTCCTCACCGGCCTCTCGCACGTCGACCCGATCGAGAACGAGCTGCTGATCGGGCGCTTCCTGAACGAGGAGCTAACCGCGCTGCCGGACATCGATCTCGACTTCCCCCGGGACATCCGCGAAGTGCTGATCCCGCGCGTCCATGAACGCTACGGACACGACCGCTCGGCGCTGGTCGCGGCATTTCCGACGTATCGAGCCCGTGGCGCGATCAGGGAGCTGGGAAAGGCGCTGGGATTGCCGCCGGGGGAGATCGAGCGCGTGGCGCGTGGAAGCGAAGGGTGGGACGCGCGCGAGGTGGCCAATGACATCGAGAGCGCGTTCGGGCTCGCTCCCGGCACGAACAACGGAGGTTCCCAGGACCGCAGCGGGCGCCGTGGCTCCACCGGTCGCTGGGCATGGCTCGCGCGTCTTGCGGCGCAGGCGCACGGGCTCCCCCGCCATCTCTCCCAGCACTCGGGCGGAATGATCGTCGCGACCCGGCCGCTGATCGACTGCTGCCCGATCGTGCCCGCGGCAATGGAGGGCCGCCAGATCGTGCAGTGGGACAAGGATTCCTGCTCGGACGCCGGGTTCCTGAAGATCGACCTGCTGGGCCTGGGGATGCTCTCGGCAGTCGAGCGCTGCGTCGAGATGATCGCCGTCAACCGGGGCGAGCGCATCGATCTCAGCCGTATTCCCTACGACGATCCGGAGACCTACGAGTGCATCCAGAAAGCGGACACGACAGGGGTCTTCCAGATCGAGAGCCGCGCCCAGATGCAGTCGCTGCGCCGGACCCGGCCCGAGACCCTCCAGGACATCACGATCCAGGTCGCGATCGTCCGGCCCGGGCCGATCCAGGGAGGCGCTGTCAACCCGTACATCGAGCGTCGCCAGCGGCTGCGAGTCGATCCTGACTACGAGGTTCCGTACGACCACCCCTCGCTGGAGCCCGTGCTCCGCGAGACGTTGGGGACGATCATCTTCCAGGACCAGGTGCTGGAGGTCGCGATCGCGTTCGCTGGTTTCTCACCGGGCGAGGCAGAGGGGCTGCGGCGCGCGATGAGCCGCAAGCGCTCCGATGCGGCGGTCGAGTCTCACCACAAGCGCTTTGTCGCGGGCGCAAAGCGGCTGCATGGAGTCGACGACGACACGGCCGAGCGCGTGTTCGCGATGGTCAAGGGCTTCTCCGGCTTCGGCTTTCCCAAGGCGCACGGCGCCGCCTTCGGGCTGCTCGCCTATCAGTCGACGTGGCTTCGCGTCCATTACTCACCGGAGCTGCTGTGCTCGCTGCTCAACGAGCAGCCGATGGGCTTCTATCCGCCCGACGCGCTCATCCACGAGGCCCAGCGGCGGGGGATTCAGGTGCTGCCGCCGGACGTCAACGAGAGCGGGGCCGAATGCGAGATGGCGGAGTTGGGCAGCGTCCGGATCGGCCTCGGCTATGTCCGTGGCGTGCGCAAGCACGAGGTCGAGCAGCTCGTAAGCGCCCGTCGGGAGGCGGGGCGGTTTCGCACCCTTTCCGATCTTGCCTCTCGCGCGGGGACGGGAGCTCCCTCGCTCGAACTGCTGGCGTGGTCCGGGGCGTGCGACTCGCTGGCCGGCGGGGCGGGATCCCGCTCGCCCCGTCGAATCGCGCTGTGGCAGCTGGGTGTGGCGACCCCGGGAAGGGCGGTTCCCGGGGGGACGCAGCTGGCGCTCCCGCTCGATCTTCCGGCGCCTCCGAGACTGCACGACCTCTCGGCGTGGGAGTCGATGCTCGCCGACTACGGATCGACCGGACTGACCGTGCACGCGCATCCGCTGGCGCTACTGCGAGACCGGCTGCCCGCCGATGCGGTGACGAGCCGGGACATCGAAACGCTCGAGCACGGGAGTCGAGTGAGGATGGGTGGCCTGGTGGTGGCACGCCAGCGTCCCGGGACCGCCAACGGGATCGTGTTCATCCTGCTCGAGGACGAGTTCGGGACGATCAATCTGATCGTCCCGCCGCGGGTGTACGAGCGCAACCGCCTCACGGTTCGGACCGAGCCACTGATGCTCGTCGAAGGCAGGTTGGAGCGGTTCGCCGCGGCGGGTGGCGCGATCAACGTGCTGGTCGATGGCGTCGGCTCGATTGCCGCCCCGGACCGACTGGTCGCCGACGTCAAGGACTTCTCGATGATCGACGAGCAGGTGCGGCGCGGCCGGATCGAGCATGAGCCAACGAGGGAGCGGGAGGCCGCCAGGGAAGAGGAAGCCTCCAGGTGGCGGCAGACCGAGCGGGAGCAGGAGGCCGAGGACTTCCGGGCCGTGGCGCCACCGGTGATGAGCTTCGCGTCAGGGAGACGGAGATGAGCCACGCCACGTCGGTCCCTACCGAACCCCTGCGAGCCGTGGCTCTCGGGCGCCACCAGCCCATCCAGGCGGGCTGCACGATATGGTGCCCCGGCCATGCTTGGACTGGGCCTCTTCGCTCTTTTCTGGATCGTGCTCGGGGTCGGTTTCTTCCTCGTCGCGATCCGAGGCGGAAGGGGCGGTGCTGCCGTGGCCCGCCGGGCCCCGACGCAAGCCGCCCGCAGGATCGGGCGCTGGTCGTTCCTGGTCGTGTACGTCGGCTTCGGAGTGGCGATCCCGCTCCTCATACTGACGGGCAACCACGCCAACGCGGACAAGCGCGTGGGGCAGGTCAAGCTGACCCCCGCGGAGTCCCAGGGTCGATTGCTCTTCGGCCAGCACTGTGGGGTTTGCCACACGCTCGCCGCCGCCAACGCGACCGGCAAGGTCGGCCCGAACCTGGATCAGCTTCAGCCGCCGGCGACGCTCGTCTACAACACAATCATCAACGGCTGCGTGCAGAACCCGCCACCCGGTTCGCCGGAGGCATGCCTCGGCTACGGGACGATGCCCGCCATGGTCATCGAACCGGAGGACGCCAAGAAAGTGGCGGCGTTCGTGGCGAAGGTCGCCGGCAAGGAATAGGCGCAGTTTGCGGCCTCCGCCGGGACGGTGGCGCGTCCCCGGCGCCTCTGTCCGAAGGCGCTGGTAGCATGCCGCGCCCGTACAGCTGAATTCCCGCAGCGCCACCCCTCGAGGGAAGGCGCACAGGAAGCGGGGGACCCAAGTAGTTGGGGCTAATCGCGTTCGTACGTGTAGCGCCGCTCTTTCGGCGCGAGCCCGTCAGCTAACCCCGCAAGCACGAGAAAGAGGTCGGTATGCGACAGGGATCTCCGTGATGCCGGAACGAGTGCGCCACGTCGAAGCGTGGCTCGACGGCTCGGAACTGGAAATGTTCAAACGCCCGTCACGCGCGCGCGAAGGCGCCACAGGCGCCACCGCTCGTCCGAGCCGCGCCAGTCGCCCGAGCGGGCCGAGCCGGCCCTACCCCCGGGGCGCCGGCGGTGCGGCCCGTCCTCGCGCCGCAGACGCCAACGGCCGCCGGACCGTGACGATCACCGGGCGCGGCGCGGAGCGATACAACCCCCGGTTCGAGCCCGGCGCACGGTCGCGTCCGCAACGGCGCCGCCACGAACGGACGGGTTTTCGTCCCGATCGGACCGCCCTGTGGGCCGTCGTGCTCGGCGTCGCGCTGCTGCTGTTGGCCACGACGACGTCGCATGCGGCGATCGGCTCCCACGTGGCGCGGCCGGCTCTGCGCAGCGCCGCCGCGGTGGCACGAACCGCCCCGGCCGTGCGGGGCGTTTCGGCCGCCGGGCTTCACGCCGCGGCCAGCCGGCGCTTATAGCTCTCAGAGAAGCGGCTGATCCGGGGTTTGGTGGCGCACGTATAAGGAGAGGTGGTGCCTTGTCGCAGGCCCGCAAGGCGGGCTCGGCGACCGCACCGTGGACCTCGTCTGGTCCGTGGTACGTAGGTTTACCGCCCCTTGTGCGAGCGCAGCCGCGCGGCTAAACTTATCAACCGTAAGCAGGTCCCGAAAATGAAGGGCTGTCTGCACATTGAGAGTGGACGGTCCATGCCTGGAACCCCGGGTGGATAACCATGAAGAACTCGATGAGCAGATTCCAAATACACGACGACTTGACGGCTCCCGATGGCTCGGTCGCGGTGCTCAGGGGTGCACTGGCGTCCGGCGGCCAGCTGCCCAACTTCCTGGGCGTGCTGGCAGGCTCGCCGGCGGCGCTGCGCGGCTACGCTCGCTTCCGCTCTGAGCTGCGCCATGGAAAGCTGAAGCTGGCGACGCTCGAGCGGATCGCCCTGGCGGTCGCCGAGCACTATCACTCGCAGCCGGGCATCGCGATGCACTCGCGGACCGCCCGCACGGCAGGCCTGGCCCTCGACGAGGTGGCGGCGGCACGCCAGTTCACCTCGAAAGACGAGCGCGAGGCAGCGCTCCTGCGCTACCTGCAGGCGCTGTTGGAGCAGGGCGCCCGTCCGCCGATGCATCTCCACGAGGAGGCCCGCGAAGCCGGCTGGGACGACGAGGAGATCCTGGAGGCGATCGCGGCGGTGGCGCTCGAGGCTTTCACCGCGATGGTCAACGTCGCCGGCGAGGTGCCGGTCGACGGATCGACTGAAGCGTCGCGCGCGCTTCAGGCGGCGTAAGCTTCACAATTAGCATGTGCGCCCGCGAGGAGACGGCTAGCGGCGACCGCGCAACCGGGCGGGTGGGGTGTTGCCCGTACTACCACGAGGCCGTGGAGTTGATCGGCCGCCGGTGGACAGGCGCGATCGTCCGCGTGCTCATGGACGGTCCGCTGCGGTTCTCCGAGGTGGCGCAGGCCGTGCCCGAGCTCTCGGACCGGCTGCTGTCCGAGCGTATGAAGGAGCTCGAGAGCCGCGGGATCGTCGAGCGGCGCGTGATTCCCGGCCCGCCGCTGCGCGTCGAGTATGAGCTCTCGCGGATGGGCCGCGAGCTCGAGCCGGCGCTGGCCGAGCTTCAGCTCTGGGCTAAGCGCTGGCTCCGCGGTGTGGGCGCGGCCGTGAGCGAGCGCGCCGGCGCCCGGTAGAACCCGCGGCGCGACAAGTAACGTTCCGCGCCCATGACAAGCCGCGCCCTCACCGCCGATGACGTGATCTCCATCGCCTCGGAGCGCGACATCCGTTTCATCCGCCTGTGGTTCACCGACATCCTCGGGCACCTGAAGGCGTTCTCGATCAACGCCACCGAGCTCGCAGACGCGTTCGAGGGCGGGATGGGGTTCGACGGGTCCTCGATCACCGGCTTCAATCCGATCGAGGAGTCGGACATGATCGCGATGCCCGACCCGAGCACGTTCGCCGTCCTGCCGTGGCGCCCCGCCGAGCAGGGCGTCGCCCGGATGTTCTGCGACATCCAGACCCCCGAGCGCACGCCCTACGAGGGCGACCCCCGCTACGTCCTCAGACGCGCGCTCGACCGGGCCGAACAGATGGGCTTCGACCACTTCTACGTCGGCCCCGAGCTCGAGTACTTCTATTTCCGCGACTCGAAGTCCACCGAGGTCCTCGACGAGGGCGGCTATTTCGACCTGACCACGCTCGACGCCGGCTCGGACCTGCGCCGCGAGACCGTGCTCGCGCTCGAGCAGCTCGGGATCCACACCGAGTACACCCACCACGAGGTCGGGCCTAGCCAGCACGAGATCGACATGCGCTACGCGGACGCGCTGCAGATGGCCGACGACTGCATGACCTACCGGATCACGGTCAAGGAATACGCGATGAAGTACGGGCTGCACGCGACCTTCATGCCCAAGCCGCTGTTCGGCGAGAACGGCAGTGGGATGCACACCCACCAGTCCCTGTTCCAGGGAGAGCGCAACGCGTTCTTCGACCCCGACGATCAGTACTTCCTCTCACCGGTCGGCAAGGCGTTCATCGCCGGCCAGCTCCGCCACGCCCGCGAGATCTGCTCGATCTTCGCCCAGTGGGTCAACTCCTACAAACGCCTCGTGCCCGGATACGAGGCGCCGGTGTACGCCGCGTGGTCGCGCCGCAACCGCTCGGCGCTCGTCCGCGTCCCGCTGTATCACCCTGGCAAGGAGCGGGCGACGCGGATGGAGCTCCGCTGCCCCGACCCGGCGTGCAACCCGTACCTGACGTTCGCCGTGCTGCTGCAGGCCGGGCTCGAGGGGGTCGAGCACGGCTACGAGCTGCCCGAGCCGATGGAGAAGAACCTCTACCACCTGTCGGCCGACGACCGCCGCCGGATGGGGATCGAGCAGCTCCCGGAGACGCTCGGCGAGGCGATCGAGCTGACCGCGGAGTCAGAGCTCGTCCTGCGCACGCTCGGCGAGCACATGTTCAACCGCTACATCGAGATCAAGCGCCAGGAGTGGGACGACTACCGCGTCCAGGTCACACCCTGGGAGCTCGAGCGGTACCTGCCGGTTCTGTAGGGCGCTCACCCCGCGAGGTAGAGCCCCTATCCGAGCGCCGCCGCCAGCGCCTGCGCTGAGGTCACCGGCGCCTGGCAGACGAAGTGCTCGCACACGTACGCGGCGGCGCGACCGTCGATGGGAACGCGACCCTCGAGCAGCGGGACGCCCTCGCCGGCGGCCAGCACCAGGTGCGGGCGGAACTCGCCGCGGACGACACGCAGCAGCTCGCCGGCGTCGGGCCCGACGATCGCCACCTCGCGCACCGGCGCGAGGTAGAAGTCGAGCGCCCGTAGCAGGTGGCCGAACGCGCCGGGGTAGCGGCCGGCCATCGGGTAGACCAGCCGGAGCACGCCGAGCGCGTGGCGCTCGTAGGCGCCGTCGCCCGAGAGCAGGGCCAGCCGGAGCAGCCCGAACGCGGCGGACGAGCTCCCGGACGGCACCGGCGAGTCCTCGAGGTCCTTGCGCCGCGCGATCAGCCGCTCGTGGTCGTCGGGGGTGGTGAAGAAGCCGCCGCGCTCGGGATCGCCGAAGCGGGCGATCATCGAGTCGGCCAGGGCGATGGCTTCGCGGTACCAGCGCGGGTCGAAGGTGGCTTCGTACAGCGTGATCAGCGCCTCCACCAGATAGGCGTGATCGTCGAGGAACGCCGGGATCTTCTCGGTCCGCAGGAGAGTGCCGTTCGCCTTTCGCTGCTCCATCAAGAAGGAGGCGCACGCGACCGCGGCCTCGAGGTAGTCCTCGCGTTCGAGCACGGCGCCGGCGTCGGCCAGCGCGGAGATCATCAGTGCGTTCCAGCCGGTCAGCTGCTTGTCGTCGAGGCCGGGGCGAACCCGGTCCGCGCGGGCGCCGTAGAGCTTGCAGCGAATCTGCGGAAGGTCGGCTGGCACGGGCTCTAGGGCGCGCAGTATGTACTGCCCATGCTCGAACGCGCTGAGCTCGAAATGGCGCTCCGCGCCCAGGTCACGCAGCTCGTCGAGGGTCCACACGTAGAACTTGCCCTCGACGCCCTCGGAGTCGGCGTCGAGGGCCGCGTAGAAGCCGCGCTCGGGGCTGAGCATCTCGCGCAGGGCCCAGTCGAGCGTCTCGCAGCAGACCTGGCGCATCCGCTCCTCGCCCGACACCTGCCAGCCGTGGAGATAGGCGCGGGCCAGCAGCGCGTTGTCGTAGAGCATCTTCTCGAAGTGGGGCACGGTCCACGTGGCGTCGACGGCGTACCGGGAGAAGCCGCCGCCGACCTGGTCGTAGATCCCGCCGCGGGCCATCGCCCGCAGCGTCTGCAGCGACATCTCGCGCTCGCCGCGCGTGAGCAGCAGCTCGATCGTCGAGCTCTGCGGGAACTTGGGCGCTCCGCCCCAGCCGGCGTTGGCGCGGTCGTAGGTCTGCTCCAGGGCGGCGACCGCGTCGAGCAGCGCCTGCTCGCGCATCGGCTCGGGCGTGGGCTCTAGCCGGGCGGTGGCGCCGAGGGACTGCGCGAACCGGCCTCCCTGCTCGCGGATCTCCTCGTTCCGTTGCTGCCACGCTTCGGCGATCGCGAGCAGGACCATCCGCCAGCTCGGGAGCCCGTGGCGCGGCTCCGGCGGGAAGTAGGTGCCGGCGTAGAACGGCGCCTGGTCGGGCGTGAGGAACGTGTTCAGCGGCCACCCGCCGCGACCGGTCATCGCCTGGCAGGCCTCCATGCAGATCGCGTCGATGTCCGGGCGCTCCTCGCGATCGACCTTGATCGGGACGAAGTTCTCGTTCATCAGCCGCGCGATTTCCTCGTCTTCGAACGACTCGCGCTCCATGACGTGACACCAGTGGCAGGCGGAGTACCCGACGGACACGAGCAGCGGCTTGTCCTCGGCGCGGGCTCTGCCCAGCGCGTCCTCGCCCCATGGGAACCAATCCACCGGATTGTCCTTGTGCTGGAGAAGATAGGGCGAGGTCTCTTGCGCGAGGCGATTGGCCATGACGCTCAGGCTACCCCGCGATCGTTGGCGGAATACGCTTCAAGGTGCGCTCCCGTCGCCGGCGGGGCGGCAGACCACGACGAGGAGGGATCATTGCCTGCACACCGCGAGCCGGTAACCGCCCCGAATGCCCCCGCGGCCGTTGGCCCGTACGTCCACGCGATACGAGCGGGGAACCTGTTGTTCTGCTCTGGCCAGATCCCGCTGGACGCGCGGACCGGCGAGATCGTCGGCGCGACGCCGGCCGCGCAGGCTGGGCGCTGCCTGGAGAACCTCGCGGCGGTGTGCGAGGCCGCCGGCGCGAGCCTCGGCGACGCGGTCCGGCTGACCGTCTACATGACCGACATGAGTGCGTATGCGTCGATCAACGAGGTCTACGGCTCGTTCTTCGAGACCGATCCGCCGGCGCGCGTGGCGATCGGGGTGGCAGCGCTGCCGCGCGGGGTGCAGGTGGAAATCGACGCGGTCGTGGCGCTTGCAGACTGACTCGGCGCGCGGGAGCGTCTCGATCGAGGACATCGAGCGCGCGGTCGCGGCGGGCGCCGGCGTCGTGCGGGAGACGCCGGTGCTGAGCTCGGGCACGCTGACGGGGCGCGCCGGCGGGGTCGTCGCGTTCAAGGCGGAGAACCTTCAACGGACGGGCTCGTTCAAGCTGCGCGGGGCGCTCGCGAAGATCGCGTCGCTCGGCGAGGCCTGCGCTGAGGGCGTGGTCTGCGCGAGCGCCGGCAACCACGCCCAGGCCGTCGCGTACGCGGCTCGAGCACGCAATGTCCCCTGCGAGGTGTTCATGCCACGGGCGGCCGCGATTGCCAAGGTCGAGGCCGCCACCGCCCTGGGGGCGACCGTCAACCTGGCGGGGCGCGTCGTCGAAGAGTCGCTCGAGGAGGCCCGCGCGCGGGCGGCCAACAGCGGCCGCGCCTTCGTTCACCCGTTCGATGACCCCGAGGTGATCGCCGGCCAGGGCGGCATCGGGCTCGAGTTGCTCGCCCAGGTGCCCGACCTTAAGCGGGTCATCGTCCCCGTCGGAGGCGGTGGGCTGATCAGCGGGGTCGCGACGGCGCTCAAGGGGCGCCGGCCCGAGGTCAAGGTGATCGGCGTACAGCTCGACCGGGCGGGCGCCGCGATGACGATCGCCGACGGGATCGCGGTCAAGCGTCCGGGCGAGCTGACCGGCGCCCTAATCGAGCGGCTCGTCGACGAGCTTCTGGTGGTCGACGAGGACGACATCGCCGAGGCGATGGTGTTCATGCTCGAGCGCGCCAAGCTGGTCGTCGAGGGCGCCGGCGCGGTGGGCGTGGCCGCGCTCCTGTCGGGGCGGATTCGCCTGCGCGGCGCGGGGACGACGGTAGTGATCCTGTCGGGCGGCAACGTCGACGCCGGGCTGCTCGCGGAAGTGGCGCGGCGGCACGAGAGCGTGGCCGGGCGACGGCTCGTCCTGCTGGCGCGGCTGCCCGACCGTCCCGGTTCGCTGGCCCAGCTCCTGTCGCTGGTCGCGGACGCCGGCGCCAACCTGCTCGACGTCCAGCACATCCGCGAGGGGATCGACCTGCACGTGCGCGAGAGCGCCGTGCAGCTCGTGCTCGAGACGCGCGGTCACGACCACGCGCTCGAGGTCACAGATGCGATCCGCCTGGCCGGCTATCCCGAGCCCGAGGTGCTTCGTTAGAGGGCGGCGGCCGTGCGGTACTCGCGGGCCTGCTCGACGAGCGCGCCGATCACGCGGCTGTTCTCGTCGGCCTCGGGGTGCCACTGGACGCCGAGCACGAACTGACACGCCGGCGCCTCGATCGTCTCGGGGAGGTCGTCGAGTGTCGAGTAGCCGGTGACGAGGAGGCCGTCGCCGAGCTGGTCGACGGCCTGGTGGTGGTGGGACTTGGTCACGTGCGTGGTTTCGCCCGCCGCGCGGACGGCCAAAGAACCGGGGTCGAGACGTACGTCGTGGTCTGAGTTCTCGAAGCTCCCGGGGTTTCGGCGGTGGTCCTCGTGGCCGACGAGGTCGGGGATGTGCTGGCTCAGCGTCCCGCCCTGGGCGACGTTGAGCACCTGCATTCCGCGGCAGATGCCGAGCAGCGGCAGGTCGCGCTCGATCGCCCGGCGCGCGAGAGCGATCTCCGTACGGTCGCGCTCGGGCACGGTGTGGCGGGTCGCCGGGTGCGGCTCCGCCCCGTAGGCAGCCGGGTCGACGTCGGCGCCGCCGGCGAGGATCAGGCCGTCGAGGTGGTCGAGAACCTCGTCGGGGTTGGTGGCCACGTACTCGTCGGGAGGGATCATCAGCGCGAGCCCGCCGGCGCGCTGGATCTCGGTGATGTACTCGTAGGGGAGGAGCACCGCCCGCCGGTCCCACACACCCCACTGGGCGCGCTCCAGCGCGGCGCATATCCCGATCAGCGGTCTGGGGTCGCTCACCTTAGGTTCAGATCTAAGCATCCCTGAGTACCGCCCGCTGCACTTTCCCGCTCGCGGTCTTCGGCAGCTCGGGCGCGAAGTCGACGATCCGCGGGTACTTGTAGGGGGCGGTCTCGTGCTTGACGTGATCCTGGAGCTCGGTGGCGAGATCGTCGCTCGGGGCGAATCCGTCGCGTAGCACGACGACCGCGCGGACGACCTGGCCGCGCTCGTCGTCGGGGGCGCTGACGACGGCGGCCTCGGCGACCGCCTCGTGTGAGACGAGCGCGGACTCGACCTCGAACGGCCCGATCCGGTAGCCGGCGGAGATGATCACGTCGTCGGCGCGACCGATGAAGTACAGGTAGCCGTCCTCGTCCTGGCGGACGCGGTCGCCGGTGTGCCAGGGGGTGGCATCGGGGGCCGGTTGGTTCTCCTTAAGGTGGCTGACGAAGAACGTGGGGTCGGTCCTCGGGTCGGTGAGGACCAGCTCCTCGTCGCTGACCGTCAGGTGGACGCCGGGGAGGGGGCGGCCCATCGAGCCCGATCGCACCGGCTCGCCGATCGGCATGCCGGTCAGCTGCCCGGTCTCCGTCTGGCCGTAGCCGTCGCGGATCTCGAGGCCGCTGGCGTCCTTGAAGGCGTTCAGGACCTCGGGGTTGAGCGCCTCGCCGGCGGCGACCATGGTTCTCAGGCTGGGGAGGGGACTGAGCGTGGTGCGCTTGGCGATCACGCGGTACTCGGTGGGGGCCATGCACAGCACGGTGACGTTCTCTTGTTTGATGATCGTGAGGCGTTCCTGCGGATCGAAGCGGGCGTCGTGGAGGAGCGCGGCGGCCTGGTTGATCCACGGCGCGATGAAGACGTTGCGCGCCGACTTCGACCAGCCGCTGGCCGCGGTGCACCACACGAGATCGTGTGGCCTGGCGTCGAGCCAATGGGTGGCCTGGAGCGTCTGGCCCGGGAGGTAGCGCTGGCCATGGACGATGCCCTTCGGCTCGCCGGTCGTGCCGGACGTGAAGGTGATGAGCGCCGGGTCCGTCGGGTGGAGGTCGACCGGTGGCGCTGGTTCGCCCGCGAAGAGTTTCGCATCCGGAATCGTGAAAACCGGGCATTGAGGGTGGGCTGCCGAGAGCTCGGTCGCGTTGCGTTCGTCGGCGACGATCAGGGCCGGGTCGGCCGCTTCGAGGCGTAGTTGCAGGTCCTTCGCCCGGAGCTGCTCATTGCACGGGAGCGCGACGGCGCCGATGCGGAAGCACGCGACCATCGTCAGCACCCACTCGGGCCGGTTGCCGATCAGCGTCATGACCGTGTCGCCGCGCCCGACACCCTCCGCCACCAGCCGCCCCGCGAGGCGCGCGCTCCGGTCGGCCACCTCGCCGAAGCTCCACTCCTTGCGAGTGCCGTCGCGGGTGAGCTCGACGAGGGCGAGCCGGTCGGGCGGCGCCGCGTCGACGATTTCGCGCGCGAAGTTCACGGCGCCGTAGTGTCGCAGCGCGTTACGCGGGCGATTGGCTGGGCGTGCCCGGGATCAAGGTCGCGGGCTGCGGTGGGCGCTCGGCGAGGCGGGCGGGCTGCAGGCCGCGCCGGCGCGGGCGCCACACGCGCACGTACTGGGCGGCGAAGTACGACCCGACGACGATCGCCACGGCCGCGAACTGGGCGACCCACGTCTGGACGTTCGGGAAGATCGAGAACCACGTCCCGGCCCATCCGGGAAGGTGCATCCACGCGATGTTGGTCGTCCCGATCCAGCCCGCCAGCTGCATCTCGTTGATCTCCTCGCCGACCATCACCCACAGGACCGCGACCAGCAGCACACCGGTGATGATCAGCAGCCGCTTGTAGGGCAGGTGCTGGTGCAGGACGAACGTGATCACGCCGACGGCGGCGGTGAACAGCAGGCCGAGGACGACGCCCTCGAGCACGACGCTCGAGCCGAACGCGACCCGCAGCCCCTGGAGGAAGATGACGATCTCGAAGCCCTCGCGATAGACGGAGGTAAAGCCCAGCAGTGCGAGCCCGAGCAGCATCGCGCGCCGCCCGTCATCGCCTCCGAGCAGGCGCCGGCGGCGCTTGTGGTGGTGCGAGATCCAGCCGGTCCAGTACATGCGGTGGAAGAACCAGTTCATGACGATCAGCAGGACGATGATCGCCGGGATCCCGGTGGCGGCCTGCACGGCGAGGCCGCCGTTGCCGAACATGCCGATCACCCACACCGCCGCAAACCAGGTCGCCACGGAGGCCGCGAGGGCGAGGCCGCCACCGACGGCCACGGGCTTGCGATAGGACCGGTTACCGCCCAGGAAGCTGGCGGTGATCGCCGCGAGCACGAGGATCGTCTCGAGCCCCTCGCGGAACACGAGGATGCCGCTGTCGATCACCGCGCTCGTCCGGCTCATGTGGGTGCCGGGAGCGGTCGGATCGGGCGTGCCGCCACGGGCGTGCCACGACAGGATCACGGCCGCCACGGCGACGGCGAGCACGACCGCGACCCACAGGTACAGGCCGAGCGAGCTCTGCTTGGGGCTTCGGGAGGATGGGCGCTGGATCGTCGAGCCGGACAACCCGGCGCACCATACCAGGTCTTAGGTACCCCTAATTAGGTTCTCCTAACGGGGTGTAATCGCCAGCACAGGTTCTCGACGGACGGTCGGTACGCTCGGCGACTTCAATGAGCTTCTGGAACGGCGTCCTCTGGCTGCACCTGCTCGCGATGGCGTTCTTCATCGGGGGCCAGCTGATGCTGGCGGCCGTCGTCGTCCCCGTGCTCCGCGGTCGCGAGGAGTTCCGTGAGCCGCTGCGGGCCGCGGCGCGGCGGTTCGGGATCGGGACGCTGATCGCGGTCGGGGTGCTCGTGATCACCGGCGCCGCGATGGCTTCGCACGACCACGTGTGGGGCGACTCGACGCTGCAAGTGAAGCTCGGGCTGGTCGTGCTCGTCGGGATCCTGATCGGGGCCCACATGCGCCGGCCAGCCGGACGACGCGGAGACGGCCCGTCCGGCGAGGCCGGAAGCCGAGCGGACCGTCTCCGCGGGCACGTGCTCGACGCCGCGATCTTCCTGGTGTCGGTGACGATCGTGTGGCTGGGGATCGTGGTGGCGGGGTGAGCGGCTCCGGCCGGCGAGACCGCCTTGGTAGGCTGAGCTTCCGATGGGTCTCATGAACGGAAGCGGCCCGTTCGGCAAGGCGCCGGCGGGTGTTTTCAACTTCGAGCCGCCGGCGCCGGGGCGGGCCCTGTACCTCGAGCCGACGCCGAAGCGGATCCGGGTCGTGGTCGGCGGCGAGACGGTCGCCGACAGCCGGCGCGCGATGCTCCTCCACGAGTCGGGCCATCAGCCGATCTACTACTTCCCGCCGGAGGACGTGCGTTCGGATCTGCTCGAGCCGAGCGATCGCCACACGCACTGCCCGAAGAAGGGCGAGGCCTCGTACCACACGATCCGGGCGGGGTCGAATGTCGTCGAGGCGGGCGCGTGGTATTACCCGGACCCGATTCGCGACGCGCCACCGTTGCTCCGCGGCCTGATCGCCTTCTACTGGAACCGGATGGACCACTGGTTCGAGGAGGACGAGGAGGTGTTCGGCCATCCGCGCGACCCGTACCACCGGATCGACGTGCGGCGCACCGACCGCCACGTGCGGATCTCCCTGGACGGTGAGCTGCTGGCCGAGAGCGATCGGGCGACGGCGCTGTTCGAGTCGAACCTCCCGACCCGGTGGTACCTGCCGGCAGGCGACGTGGTCGCTTCGCTCGAGCCCAGCGACACGACGACGCTCTGCCCCTACAAGGGCGTCGCGAGCTATTACTCCGTCCCGGCGGACGGCGGCAAGGACCTGATCTGGCTCTACGAGGACCCGCTACCGGAGGCCGTGCAGATCAAGGGCCTCCTCTGCTTCTTCGGCGAGCGCGTCGACATCGAGCTCGACGGCGAGCCCCAGGAGCGCCCCGAGTCGCCGTGGAGTCATGGCGTGGGAACGAAGGCTCTGAACGCCGCGCCGGCGCAGACCCGCGGCTAGGCGCCTCTCCGCATCCGCAGGATCTCGCGCAGGCGTTCGGCCTCTGGCTCGGGCTTGTCGATCAGCCGTTCCCACGTGAGGCGAATCGTTCCGATCCCCTCCAGCAGCGAGTCAGCATCGCGGTCCCGGTCGCTCTCGAACGAGGCGCGACTCGAGTGGAAGTTCCAGCCGTCGAGCTCGACGATCAGCCGTTCGGCCTCGAAGTAGGCGTCCACCTCACGGCCGGCGACGATCGTGTTGACCCGCGGGCGCGGGAGGGCGTAGCGCTCGCAGAAGGCGAGGAAGGCGTCCTCGAACTGTGACCTGGTCGGACCGTCGGTGGTTTCCACGAACGGCTGAAGGCGCTTGTTCGGGTGGCGAGCGAGGAACTCGGCCAGCTGCGATCGGGTGAGGTAGTTCGAAAGCAGGGCAGCGTTGACGGCCCGGGCGAGGGCGGCGTCCCGGAGGTTCGGCGCGGAGTCGGAGAGGGTGCGGGCCGGCGTGGTGACGCGGATGCCGTAGTGGGTCGTGGTGTCGCGGCCGTGAAGCGTGCGCGAGACGTGGACGGTTATCCCTCGTGGCCGGCGGTCTCGCTGGACGGTTACGTCGAAGGAGGGCGGCCAGCGCTTCGAGAATCCCCACAGCGCCATGGCCGAGGCGTGGCTGAGGGCGGCGCCGGCGCCACAGGCGAGGACGGCGGCGGCGGCCTTCTCGATCGGGGTTCTCGGCGGGTGGCCTACGGCGTAGACGCCATCGTGGACCCGATGCAGTGAACGGGCCCGGACCCTGTACTGGATCGCCGCCGAGCCCAGACCGAGGGCCATCAGCTGCCCTCGGGTCACGTTGTTCTGTTGGCGGTGGGCGAGCCCGAGAATCCGGCTTGGGAGATCTTCTGCCATATACGCAGAAGATGTCCCAAGGCAGGGGCAGTCGCCCCCCGGCGCCGCCATTTGGCACACTCCTGGCACACACATGGCCCTGGCGACGAGCGACAAGACCGACGAACAGCGGGCGATCTGCGAGATGGTCCGCCAGTTCGCCGACGAGCAGATCATCCCCAACGCCGAGCACTACGACCACGAGGACTCGTTCCCCGAGCCGATCGTCGAGCACATGAAGGAGCTTGGCCTGTTCGGGGTCACGATCCCCGAGGAGTACGGCGGGATGGGGCTCGACCTGACGACCTACGCGATGATCGTGGAGGAGCTCAGCCGCGGGTGGATCAGCATCTCCGGGATCGTCAACACCCACTTCATCGGGTCCTACCTGCTGATGAAGTTCGGGACCGAGGAGCAGAAGCAGAAGTACCTGCCGAAGATGGCCACCGGCGAGATCCGGGCCGCCTTCTCCCTCTCGGAGCCGGAGCTTGGCTCCGACGTCGCCGCGATCAAGACGAGCGCCAAGAAGACCTCGGACGGCGACTACGAGATCAACGGCACGAAGATGTGGGTCACCAACGGACTGCTGTCGAGCATCGTCTTCGTGCTCGTGCGGACCGATCCGAACGCCGAGCCCAAGCACCGCGGGCTCACCTGCTTCATCGCCGAGAAGGAGCCGGGCGTCGGCGAGAACACCGGCGCCTACCAGGGCTTCAACGTCCCGCCGAAGATCAAGAAGATGGGCTACAAGGGCGTCGAGTCCACGGAGCTCGTGTTCGACGGGTACAGGACACCGGCGAAAAGCATCCTCGGTGGCGAGGACGCGGGCCTGAACAAGGGCTTCCCGCAGATGATGGATGCGCTCGAGGTCGGGCGGGTCAACGTCGCCGCCCGTGGCGTCGGGATCGCGCAACGCGCGCTCGAGCTGGCGCTCCGGTACTCACAGGAGCGAAAGGCGTTCGGAAAAGCCATTGCTTACCACCAGGCGATCCAGTTCAAGCTCGCGGACATGGCGACGCAGGTCGACGCCGCCAGGCTGCTGACGATGAGGGCGGCGCGGCTCAAGGACGCCGGCGAGCGTTCCGATCTCGAAGCCGGGATGGCGAAGCTGTTCGCCTCCGAGGCCGGCCGGTTCTGCGTCGAGGAGTCGCTGCGGATCCACGGCGGCTACGGCTACTCGAAGGAGTACGAGATCGAGCGCCTGTACCGCGACGCGCCGCTGCTGCTGATCGGCGAGGGCACCAGCGAGATCCAGCGGATGGTCATCGGACGCAAGCTGCTCGAGCGGCACAAGATCTAGACTCGGATCCCTGTCCTCCCCAACCGACACGAAGTCGCTGATCGAGACCGCGGTCAACCGGTTCCTCGCCGAGGTGCCGGCGCTCCAGCAGCTGAAGCTCGTCGTCGGACTCGAGCTTCGCGGCCGTGGCGACGTGCAGATGTACCGCGTCGAGCTGCCCGGCCCAAAGGTGAGCAAGGACATCGCCGCCGACGCCAAGGTGCACCTGTCGATCTCGCGCTCACACTTCAACGACCTCGCTACCAAGGGCCACATCCGCGACTGGCGCGAGGCGTTCGTCCATGGGGACGCCAAGGCGACCGGCATCGATCAGGTGATGAAGCTGATCGTCAACGTCGTCGAGCGCCAGGAGGAGCGCTCGCGCACGCGCAAGGCGGGGAGTATCCGGCGCTAGGAGCCGGGGCGCTCGCGCGAGGCGACCAGCTCTTCGGCCTCCGTCAGCTGCTGCTCGACCAGAGCCAGGCCCGAGTCCCAGAAGCCGGGATCGGCGAGGTCGATCCCGATGATCGCGCCGAGCTGCTCCGGGTTGCGGGATCCGCCGGCGGCGAGCAGCTCCAGGTAGCGGGGAACGAACGAGTCGCCCTCCTCCAGGTAGCGGCTGTACGCCGACAGTGCCAGCAGCTGACCGTATGCATAGGCGTAGACGTAGCCCGGCGAATTGATGAAGTGGGGCACGTAGGACCACCACATCCGATATCCGTCGGTGATCTCGACCGAGTCGCCGAACAGCTCCGACTGGGTCTCCGTCCACAAGCCACAGATGCGGTCGACCGAGAGCTCGCCCTCGGCGCGCCGGCGCGTGTGGACGAGGTGCTCGAAGCGGTTCATCGCCATCTGGCGGAAGACGGTGGCGATCGCGCCGTCGATCCGCTCTGAGAGCAGCGCGAGTTTCGAGTCGTCGTCGTCGGCTTCGGCGAGCATCCGACCGAACACGAGCGCCTCGCCGAACACCGAGGCGGTCTCGGCGAGCGTCAGCGGGGTCGACTGGTGGAAGACGCCCTGCGGCTGGGCGAGCGCGGCGTGGAGGCCGTGGCCGAGCTCGTGGGCCATCGTGAGCACGTCGCGCCGGCGGGCCGTGAAGTTGAGCATCACGTAGGGGTGCACCGTGGGCACGGTGTACGCGCAGAACGCGCCTCCGCGCTTGTGCGGCCGAACCGGAGCGTCGACCCAGTGCTCTACGAAGAAGCGCTGCGCCAGGCGTCCCGCCTCGGGGGAGAAGGAGTCGTAGGTGTCGATCACCATCTCACGCGCCGCCCCGAACGAGAACGTGATGTCCTCGCTCAATACCGGCGCCGAGCGGTCGTAGTCGCACAGCCGATCGATGCCGAGCAGCTTGGCCTTGACCGCGTACCAGCGCTGCGGGATGTCGTAGCGCCGGCGGACCGCCTCGATCAGCGCCATCACGGACTCGTCGGAGGCCTCGTTTGACAGGTTGCGGCCGGCCAGCCAGTGCGGGTAGGAGCGCAGCCGGTCCTCGACGGCCTTGTCATGGACGAGCGTGTTGTAGATGAACGCGCGCGTCCGCAGCCCCGGCTCGAGCGCCTCCGACACGGCGCCGGCGGCGACGCGACGCGTCTCGCGGTCGGCATCGAGCAGGCGGCTGAGGGCGACGTCGAGCGTGACCTCGCCGCTGTCGAGCTGGATGCGCAACGCCGAGACGAGCTCTCCGAACAGCCGTCCCCAGGCACTCTGGCTGGTGATCGACTTCTCCGCGAGGATCTTCTCCTCGGGTTCGGTCAGCAGGTGGGGGCGGTAACGGCGCGCCGCGCGCAGGTAGTGGCGGCAGAAATCGAGACCGTCTGCGACGAGCAGCTCGTCGGCGCGCTCGTCGTCGAGCGCTGCCCACTCGAGCTCGAAGAACAGGAGCTTGGTCTCGATTTCGGTCGCGTGCTCCTGCATCGCCTGGAGCAGCGCGCCCCGCTCGGGATCCGCGGTGTCGGTCGCGAACTGGAGTGACGCGTAGGACGCGGCCCGCCCGACGAGCTCGTTGATCGTCTCGAGCTCGCGCATCGCGGTCTCGAGCTCGGACGCGTCGAGCTGGGCGACCTTGCCGGCATAGCGTTCCGCGGCGGCATCCGCGCGCTGAGCGGCCTCTTCCAGTAGCCGCTCGACGCCGGCGCTGCCCTCGCCTTCAACCAGCGGCTCCAGATTCCACGCTGTGTCCAGCAGCTCGGGATCGGAGAGATGATCTTCGGCCGTCGCTGACATCGATCTCGGGAGGTTAGCTACCAACATTTACGTTTACTTGAAAATTAGTTCCTAGAAAATTGTTCTAGAAAGAGATTCTAGAATGATATTCTGGCCGGAATGGCGGAATCCGAAGCCGCTGCCCCGACGCCCGATCGCCCGTCGCGCAGGTCGGCGATCCTCCGCGCGGCGCTGATCGAGTTCAACGCCAAGGGCCTCGCCGGGGCCTCGATCGCGGATATCCGTCGTCGCTCCGGCGCCAGCGTCGGCTCGATCTACCACCACTTCGGCGACAAGGAAGGCATCGCCGGCGCCCTCCACCTGGAGGGGCTGCTCGAGTACCAGCGGGGGTTCATCGCTGAGCTGGACGCCGCCCGCGATGCCCGCGACGGCGTGCAGCGCGTCGTCCATCACCACGTGCGGTGGATCTCGCGACACGCCGAGCTCGCCCGGTTCATGCTGCTCGGCCGCGACGCCGGCGTGACGCTCTCGACCGAGCGCCCGCTCCGAGAGGTCAACCGACGGTTCTTCGGCGCGGTTCAACGGTGGGTGGCGCCGCTCGTCGAGAAGGGCGAGCTCCGCGAGCTCTCGCCGGAGGTCCTGACGGCTCTGTGGATCGGCCCGAGCCAGGAGCTCGCGCGCCACTGGCTCGCGGGCCGGACGCGAGTCAACCCGACCGACGCGGCGCCGGTGCTCGCCGAGGCCGCGTGGCGATCGATGACACCAGACGCCGACTGAGATCGCGTCGCGGAACGGCTTGGTCGCGAAGCGTAGGCTTCCGCGATCAATCCGCCCCAGCTGCAAACGCCCCGGTCGATCCTCCAGATCATCACGGACGCGCTCGGGTTGTACCGACGCTATCCGTTGCTGTTCGCGGTCCTCGCGCTGGGAGTCGTGGCGCCGTACGAGCTGGTCGTACTCGCCGTGACCGGCGCGACGCCATTCGGTCAAGGGAGAGAGAGCGTGTCCGCGTTCCTGATCCTGGCGCTGGTCGACTCCGCGATCGTCGGCCCCCTGATCTCGGCGCTGTACGTCCACGCCGTGCGGCGGATCGGCGCCGGCGAACGGCCCACCCTGGGCCAGGTCGCGCTCCAGGGCCTGCGCGTGCTGCCGACGGTGGCCGCCGCCGAGATCATCGCGTCGCTGGGAATCGCCGCGGGATTCATCGCGCTGGTCATCCCGGGCATCTTCCTGCTGGTGCGCTGGGCGGTCGTGGCGCAGGTGGCCGCGATCGACAACGACAACTGGGTCGAGGCGCTGAAGCGGAGCTGGAAGCTGACGAGCGGCAACGCCCTGCACGTCTTCGGTCTGCTGCTTCTCACCGGGCTCCTCGTGGCCGTTCTGCGTGGCGTAGGGCTGTCGGCAACGGGTAAGCACATCGACGTGCTCACCGTGGCCGTCGGGATCGTCATCGACACCATCGCGCGGTCGTTCGTGGCGCTCAGCACCGCCGTGCTGTTCTTCGACCTCGTCGCCCGCGCGGGCTCGCGGGCGTGAACGGCGATGGCGCGCGACGGTCGGTGCGGCTGCTGGCGGCCGGCGGAACGATCGCGATGCGCGGCGAGCGGGCGGTGCCCGCGCTCGATGCCTCGCAACTGATCGAGCAGCTCCCGCCGCGTGTGGCGGCCTCGGGCATCCACGCCGAGAGCGTGCTCGCGCTGCCCAGCGCACAGGTGACTCCGGCGCAGGCGCTGGAGCTGGGACGGCGAGCCGCCGCCGTCGCGGCCGGCGGCGAAGGGGTGGTGATCACGACCGGGACCGACACGATGGAGGAGCTTGCCGTCCTCTGCGCCCTCCTGTACGACGGAGAGGCGCCGATCGTCCTCACCGGCGCGAACCGCCCCGACAGCGGCCCGGGGGCGGACGGGCCGGCGAACCTGATCGACGCGGTCACGATCTCCTCCTCGCCGCAGGCGGCCGGACTCGGCGCCGTGGTCGTGTTCGGTGGCGAGATCCATGGCGCGATGACCGTGCGCAAGATCGACAGCACCGGACCGGCGGCGTTCGGCTCGCCCGGGGCGGGCCCGCTCGGGCGGATCGTGGAAGGACGGGTGTGGCTGCACGCGAAGCCGATCCGGCCACGACCGCTGTCCGTGGCCGGACTCGATCACCGCGTCGAGATCGTGACCGCCGCGCTCGGCGACGACGGTGGGCTGCTCCGCGCCGCCGCGCGCGACGCAGACGGGATCGTCGTCGTCGCCCTCGGCGCGGGCCATCTCCCGACGAAGGTGATGCACGAGCTCAGGGCGGCGCTCGAGCGACTGCCGGTCGTGATCACGTGCCGGCCCGACCGCTCCTCGATGCTGTTCGACACCTACGGGTTCGAGGGCTCCGAGGCGGACGTGCGCGACAGCGGCGCGGTGTGCGCGCCGTTCCTGTCCGCCGCCGCGGCGCGGATGGCGCTGATGTGCTGTCTCGGCGCGGGGCTGGGTCGAAACGAAATCGCCCGGGCGCTCGCCCTCTACGACGCGCAGTCGGACTAGCGGCACCCGCCTGGGTCCAGCGGCCCGCGCAGCTCGAACACCGAGATCCTCTGGTCGAGCGCCCGCCGGCTGTAGATCAGCCGCGCGTTCCGGTCGGACGCGGTCCAGCGGCCCTCCGGGGAGGGCAAGAGCACCTTCGGTTCCCAGAACTCCCGTCCCGGTGTGGTCACGACGTACTGGAAGTGGCCGGCGTTGACCGCCGTGCGCCACTCGCGGCACGACGTGATCGGCGTGAACGAGCCGTGGGGGCCGTGGTGTGCGATGTATAGGACGGTGTTGGACAGGCTCGCGCCGAACAGCGGATAGGAGAAGAAGCCGCCGTAGGTCCCGCCGACCCCGATCCGCGCGTCGTCCACCGTGCGGAACATCGCCCACACCCGGGACATGTACGAGACGCCCTTTCGGAACTGGTAGCGACCGCGCAGGTAGTGCCGCTGCCACGAGTAGCCGGCGGCGGCCCCGGCGCCCAGCAGCACCAGGACGCCGGCCGCCACCAGGACGCGGGCCAGCGGCGCTGGGCGCCGGCTCCGGGGCCGGACCTCCGGCGAGACCGCGGGTCGCGCGCGCCGGGGCCGGAGCACGAGCACGGCCAGGACGGCCAGCGCCACGAGGCCGATCACGACCGCCGCCAGGGAGTGGGCTCTCGGCCACAGGGACGGCTTCGCGACGGTCGCGATCAGCGTGGCCACGAACGCCACCGCCACGACCAACTGGCGCCACGGCGCCGCCAGCACCGGCGCCAGGGGGAGGATCGCCAGCGACAGCGTCAGCCCCGGTGCGAGATAGCGCATGTTGAAGCCGAACCCGACGGGGTCGCCGGCGGGGCCCTGGGCACCCTCGGGCGTGAGCAGGTAGGCGACGATGCTCGCGAGCGCGACGAGCCCGAGCATCCGGCGCATGCGGTCCGAGCCCGGGCCGAGGCAGAGCACCGGACCGACGATCGCGAAGCCGATGATCGCCCACCACCACGCGCCGAGCTCCGATGCGATCCCCGACACGAAAAAGTGGCTCCAGAAGCGCCCGTCGGTCAGGTAGTGGGCGACCGAGTAGCCCGTGTGCTGCTGCAGCGCCGGCGCGGGCGTCGGCAGAAAGCCGAAGCTGACCCAGGGGAGCGGGTTGCCCACCGAGAACAGGTTCCGGACATACCAGAACGCTCCGGCCACGATCAGCGGCAGCAACCACAGGCCCGCGGTGCGCATCCGCCGGCCCGGGGCCCCGACCGCGATCACGCCGACGGTGAGGGCGAGCACCGGCCCGAACAGCGTGAGCTTGACGGCGAGGGCCATGCCGGCGGCGACGGCGGCCAGCACCGTGGCCGCGGACCGCCCTTCGCCGTTTGCGATCAACGCCACCGAGGCCATCAACAGCGCGACCCCGGCGACATCGTTGTCCGCGCTCCCGGCCTGCGAGAAGACGATCATCGGCGTCGCCAGCGCCAGCGTCGCTCCCAGCATCGTCGTCGGCCCGAGTCCTCGCGGCCGACCGATGCACCAGGCCGCCAGCAGCGTCAAACCGAACCACACGAAGTTCAGCGCCGGCGAGAGGGTGTCGCGCGTGAGCGCGAGGATCCCGAGCGAGTGGAGCAGCTCGGCGCTCGCCGGATAGAACTGCAGCATGTACTGGATGTCGTACTGCAACGGCGTGATCCGGCCCGTCCGGGCGAACGTGGCGGCCCAGGGCAGGTGGTAGTAGAGGGAGTCGAAGGTGTGAATCCCGACGTCGTAGCTCTGGAGCATCGGCGATGCCCACACCGCCGTGACCGTCGCCGCGGCGAGGAGGCTCAGGGCCGTGGTCGTTGGCGCCGGCGCGCTGACCGTGTCCACCCAGCCGTGTCTCGACGCCGCCGGACGGGGCACGCTCCGCCGGATGCCGGCGCCCCAGCCGACTGCGGCGCCGATCAACAGCACGGCGACCACGATCGGCAGGAGTCTGAACAGGCCCACCGCCCCCAGCAGCTGCAACGTCGTGATCAGCGTGGCCAGGGCGATGACGAGCTCGGCGAGCCTGGCGAGCGCGCCCGTCCAATCCGGGAGGTAGAGCCGGCGCAGTGTGACCGCCACCAGGCCCAGCGAGCCCAGGATCAGCGCCAGCGACACGACGCCGACGAGGTACCGGGCGATCGTGGTGTTCATGCTCGCCACCAGAGCAGCCGCTCGGGGTCGAGGACGAGGATCGGTCCGGCCGGTGGGCGATCGCGGTACGGCTCGTAGCGCGCGCTCAGCGCCGCTAATGAGGACGGCGCGTCGCCGGCGTCGAGCACGCGTACCTCGCCGATCGCCTGCACCCACGCGAGCGAGGACCAATCGTCGTCGTAGTGGTCGATGGTGAGAGCGGCTCGGGGCCGGGCGCGCAGCCAGCGAACGCGAGCCAGCCGCTCGGGGGCCACGCGCTTGGGCTTCTGGTCGACGGCCGTGACGAAGGCGCCGCCGTCGAGGGCAAACGTGATCGGGAGCACGCGCGGGGCCCCGTCGTCATCGATCAGACCGAGCCGGCCCACGCGCTCCCGCGCCACCAGCGCAAGGGCCCAGCGCGGGAGCTCGGCTACGCTTGCACTGCATCCCATGACCGTCGGAAGAGTAAGCGCCATAGGGCTGCCGGCGTTGCTCGTGCTGGCGATCGCCGGTTGCGGGTCGGTCACAGGCGCCCCGCCCCCGGCCGTCGGTCAGTTACCCCTCGTGCCCGGGGCCAAGGTCGTGCAGCAGGCGACGCAGTGCGACAGGGGCGCGAACGCGTACTGCGCCCTCGAGCTCGTCGTCGTCGACCCGCGCTTCAAGACCTCGGAGGACCTCGTCAACGCCGAGCACGACGTGGTCCACAAGGCCGGATGGGGAGGCCTCGGGGCCGACACGGGCAACGAGCGCGCCGCCGAGTCTCCCGGCCACAAGCTGCGCGTGACGTACGCGACCGCGAACGGCGATCTGACCGGCATCGACCTCGGCTGGATCCACCGCTCCCGGAGGATCGCGGTGGCGCTGTCGCGAACCTTGTTCGATCACACGCCGGCGATGAGCGTCGAGCTCGACCCTGGATCATCCTGACGCCGGCCCGAGGCTCAGTCGCCGGTCGGGTCCGACCGCGATCGCTCGGCGGCCCGCGAGCAGATCGCGAAGATCCGCGCCCACCAGCTCGCGCCGCCAGCCGGTGAGCGTGCGCACGTCCGGCTCCCGCTCGCCTCGCCGCGCGGCGCCGACGATCAGCTCCAATTCGTTGCGAGAGGCGATCAGCTCGTAGGCGAGACCCGCCTCGAGCGCGCGCGCCCGCAGCAGCGCCTCGGCCAGCGCGATCAGCGGCGCGTCGCCCGGGTCCGAGCGCCCGCGGGCCTGATCGCGCGGGATCGCCGGCGCCTCCTGCCCGGAGGCGATCGCCTCGAGGATTTCGACTCCGCGCCGGCGGATTCCGGAGGGGTGGATGCCGCGGATCTGCTCGAGGCCGCGCAGGTTGGCCGGCTGGCGCTTGGCGAGCTCGACCAGCGTCGGGTCCGCCAGCACCGAGCCGACGGGCCGGTCCTCACGGGAGGCGGTCCGCTCGCGCCACGCCGCGAGCTCGCGCGCCACCGCCCGGGCGCGCGGGTCCAGCTGGCCGATCCGGGGCAGCCGCTCCCAGGCGGTCTCCGGATCGCGCTCGTCGGTGGCGGACTCGAGCCGCCGGCACTCCTCGCGCGCCCATTCGAGCCTGCCCGTCTCGCGCAGGCGCCGCTGGAGTTCGTCCGTGAGCTCGAGCAGGTGTGCCACATCCTCCGCGGCGTAGCTGAGCTGCTCGGCGGTCAGCGGGCGTGAGTCCCAGCGGGTGTAGCTCGCGGTCTTGCCGACCCGGCGCCCGAGGATCGCGCCCAGCAGGTTCCCATAGCCCGCCTGTGCGCTGCCCCCGGCGAACCCGGCGGCGAGCTGGGTATCGAAGATGTTGTTGACCTCGGTGTTCCACACCCGGCGCAGGATCGCCACGTCCTGGCGGCCGGCGTGCAGGACGATCTCGATCCCCGGATCCGGCAGCAGCTCGGCGAGCGGCGTCGCGTCGACGGCGCTCAGGCTGTCGAGCAGGATGATCTGCGTCCCGTCCTCGGCGTCGGGATCGTCGACGGCGATCTGGACCAGGCACAGGAGCGCCCGGTAGCGGCCCTCCGACATGAACTCGGTGTCGATCCCCAGCCGTCCACGCTCGCGCGCGACCGCCGCGACGCGGGCGACGTCCGGAGCGCTCGCCAGCCCCCAGTCATCCATGCGCGGCACCCTATCGGTCATTTGGCGAGGACGTGGGGGTCGGGGCAATAACCTACCTGCATGGTAGGATTTGACCATGATCTTCTCGTCGAAGGCCGAGTATGGGGTGCGGTTGATGGTCGAGCTCGGGCGCCAATCACCGTCGCAGCCCACCAGCTTGAAAGCGATCGCGGACGCGGAAGGGCTGCCGCTGGCATACCTCGAGCAGGTCGTCGCGCGGCTGCGCAAGGCCGGTCTCGTGATGAGCGCCCGCGGCGCCCACGGCGGCTACTGGCTGGCCCGTCCGGCCGAGGCGATTGCGATGGACGAGGTCGTGCAGGCGCTCGAGGGCACGATCGCGCCGATGGAGTGCTTCGTCCATGACCACACCGAGCGCGTGCTCTGCTCCCATCAACCCGATGCCGGGCGGGGCTGCGCCACGAAGCTACTGTGGACGCGAGTGCAGGGCGGCATCATCCGCTCGCTGCAGACGACCACGCTGGCGGATCTGGTCGAGTTCTCGCGCCGCAACGAGCGCGTCCCGACGGCCGCGGCCTGACAACGACACTACGAAAGCTGGTTATGGCAGACCTAGAGATTCGAAACCTTCACGTCCGAGCAGGTGAGAAGCAGATCCTGCGCGGCCTCGACCTGGTCGTCGACAAGGGTGAGATCCACGCGCTGATGGGGCCCAACGGCTCTGGCAAGTCGACGCTCGCCAACGCCGTCATGGGCCACCCCAACCTCGAGGTCACCGAGGGCGAGATCCTGTTCAAGGGCGAGGACATCACCGACGCGTCGCCCGACGAGCGGGCCCGGATGGGGCTGTTCATGGCGTTCCAGTATCCGATCTCGGTACCGGGCGTGACGGTGACCAAGTACCTGCGGACCGTGATGAACGCCCACCGCGACGCGCACGGCGAGGAGCCGGTCCCGCTGAAGGACTTCCGGCAGTCGGTCGAGGCGGCGATGAAGCTGACGAACGTGCCCAGGGAGTTCTCGACCCGGTACCTGAACGAGGGATTCTCGGGTGGCGAGAAGAAGCGGATGGAGATCCTCCAGCTTGCGCTCCAGCGCCCCGAGCTGGCGATCCTCGACGAGACGGACTCGGGGCTCGATATCGACGCGCTGCGTGTGGTCGCGAACGGCGTGAATGCCGTCGCGGGCCCGGACATGGGCGTCCTGATCATCACCCACTACCAGCGGATCCTCCACCTCGTGCAGCCCAGCCACGTCCACGTCATGTACCAGGGCCGGATCGTCAAGGAGGGCGGCCCCGAGCTCGTCGACGCGCTCGAGGCGAGGGGGTATGGCTGGATCACGGAGGGCCTCGAGGCCGTCGCGTGAGCACGACCACCGCACTACGTGACGTCGCCGCCGAGTTCCCGGTTCTGCGCCGGCGCGTAAACGGCCGGCCCCTCACCTACCTGGACTCGAGCGCCACATCGCAGACGCCCCAGCCGGTGATCGACGCGATGACCCGGTACTACACCGAGTCGCGCGCGTCGATCCATCGCGGCGTGTACCCGCTCGCGGTCGAGGCGACCGAGCTCTACGAGGGCGCCCGCCAGCGAATCGCCGACTGGCTGGGATCGACTCCCCAGGAGACGATCTTCACCGCGAACGCGACAGCCGCGATCAACCTCGTCGCGTACACGTGGGGCCGGCAGAACGTGAACAGCGGCGATCTCGTCGTGTTGACCGAGATGGAGCACCACTCGAACATCGTCCCGTGGCAGCTGCTGTGCCAGGACCGGGACGCGGAGTTGGCCTACGTCCCCGTGCTCGACGACGGGCAGCTCGACCTCGACGCGTTCGACGAACTGCTGGCGCGCGGGCCGAGGCTCGTCGGCGTCGTCCACGTCTCGAACGTCGTCGGGACGATCAACCCCGTCTCGGAGATCGTGCGTCGCTCCCACGACGCGGGCGCGGTCGTGCTGATCGACGGTAGTCAGGCGGTTCCGCAGGTGCCGGTCGACCTGCGCGCGATCGACGCCGACTTCTACGCGTGGACGGGCCACAAGGCCTACGGCCCCACCGGGATCGGCGTGCTCCACGGACGTCGAGCGTTGCTCGAGGAGATGCCGCCGTTCATCGGTGGCGGCCACATGATCCGGACGGTTGCGGCGAACGAGTCGACGTGGACCGATCTTCCGTGGAAGTTCGAGGCCGGCACGTCGCAGATCGCCGAAGCGATCGGGCTCGGCGCCGCCGTCGACTGGATCCGCGCGCTCGGTATCGAGCAGATCCGGACGCACGAGGAGGCGCTCGTTGCCGAGACGCTCGGGCGCCTGGGGTCGGAGGTTCCCGGCATCGAGCTTCACGGCCCGCCGGCGGCTGCCGACCGTGGGGCGCTCGTTTCGTTCGCGCTCGACGGCGCCCATCCGCACGACATCGGCGAGATCCTCGGGCGCCAGGGCGTGTGCGTGCGCGCGGGTCATCATTGCGCCCAGCCGCTGATGCGACGCCTCGGGGTCACCGCGACGACTCGCGCCTCTTTCGCCGTGCACAACAACGGCGGCGACATCGACCGGCTGGTCGAGGGCCTGCACAACGTCCGCGAAGTGCTACAGCTGTAAGCCCCAGATGGACGACCTCTACCGCGAGAACATCCTCGAGCACTACAAGCGACCCCACAACTGGGGCGAGCTCGACAGCTTCGACCTCGAGGCCCACGACCTCAATCCGCTCTGCGGCGACGAGCTGACGGTCCAGCTGAAGGTCGACGACGAGGGGCGGATCGAAGACCTCGCGTTCTCCGGTCACGGGTGCGCGATCTCGCAGGCCGCCGCGTCGATGACCTCCGAGGAGATCAGGGGGATGAAGGTCGACGATCTGCTCCGGCTCGACCGCTCGTTCGTCCTCGACCTGCTCGGGATCGACATCTCCGCCACCCGGATCAAGTGCGCGCTCCTGTCGCTGAAGGTGCTCAAGAGCGCGGGCCTCGGCCACGCCGTCGACTGGGAGCCCGAGACTCCGGAGAGCGACCGGGCCGCGTAGGCCCAGCAAATCCGATCACTGCGCTAGGATTTGTGACATGCCGGAAGTGATCGAAGTGTGTCCCGTGGAAGAGTTCGAGCCGGGCGCGATGCGCCTGGTCGAATGGGAGGGTCTCGAGATCGGCGTGTTCGACTGCGCCGGTACCCTCTACGCAATCGAGAACCGTTGCTCGCATGACGACGGACCGCTCGTCGAGGGCACCCTCGACCAAGACCGGTGCACGATCGAGTGCCCGCGGCACGGCTCGCTGTTCGATCTGAAGACCGGCAAGCCGTTGACGTTGCCCGCCTACATTCCGGTTGACACCTACCCGGTGATCATCGAGGACGAAAAGATCAAGCTGGAGGTCGACTGATGGCCACTCCCGACACCGTCACTCCCGAGACCCCGGAGCCGGCCGAGAACGAGCAGCTCAGGGGCATCAACGCCGACTACGACGAGCGCTACGGATTCCACGACGCCGAGAACTACCTGTACAAGGCGCCGAAGGGGCTGAACCGGGAGATCGTCGAGAAGATCTCGGAGTTCAAGTCCGAGCCGCAGTGGATGCGGGAGTTCCGGCTGAAGGCGCTAGACCACTTCCTCGCGCGGCCTCAGCCGACGTGGGGCTCGCCGCTGCTGGCGCAGGTCGACTACGACGACATCCATTACTTCGTGCGGGCGTCCGAGCGCGCCGAGCGCTCATGGGACGACGTGCCGGACGACGTCAAGAAGACGTTCGACCGGCTCGGGATTCCCGAGGCCGAGCGCAAGTTCCTCTCCGGCGTGGGCGCGCAATACGAGTCGGAGGTCGTGTACCACCAGGTGCGCGAGGACCTCGAGAAGCAGGGCGTGATCTTCAAGGACATGGATTCCGGGCTGCGCGAGCACGAGGACCTCGTCCGCGAGTACTTCGCAACGATCATCCCTCCGAACGACAACAAGCTCGCGGCTCTGAACTCTGCCGTGTGGTCGGGAGGCTCGTTCGTGTACGTGCCGCCCGGCGTGCACGTCGAGATGCCGCTGCAGGCTTATTTCCGGATCAACACCGAGTCGATGGGCCAGTTCGAGCGGACGCTGATCATCGCCGATGAGGGCTCCTACGTGCACTACGTCGAGGGCTGTACCGCTCCCACTTATAGCTCGAGCAGCCTTCACTCGGCAGTCGTCGAGCTGATCGCCAAGCCCGGCGCGCGGATTCGCTACACGACGGTGCAGAACTGGTCGACCAACGTCTTCAATCTGGTCACCAAGCGCGCGGTCGCCGAGACGGACGCGACGGTCGAATGGGTCGATTGCAACCTCGGCTCACAGCTGACGATGAAGTATCCGAGCGTCTACCTGATGGGCGAGCGTGCCCACGGCGAGGTCCTGTCGATCGCGTTTGCCGGCGCCGGCCAGCATCAGGACGCTGGTGCAAAGATCATCCACGCCGCTCCGAACACGACGAGCAACATCTTCGCCAAGTCGATCTCCAAGGACGGCGGGCGCGGTTCATACCGCGGCCTGCTCGAGATCGCCAAGGGGGCGCACGGCGCCCGTTCGAAGGTCGTCTGCGACGCACTGCTGCTCGACGAGCGCTCGCGCTCCGACACCTACCCGACGATCAGGATCAGCGAGGACGACGTCAACGTCGCCCATGAGGCGACCGTCTCGAAGGTCGGCGAGGACCAGCTCTTCTACCTGATGTCGCACGGGATCGCGGAGGACGAGGCCTCAAAGCTGATCGTCAACGGCTTCATCGAGCCGATCACGAAGGAGCTCCCGATGGAGTACGCCGTCGAGATGAACCGGCTGATCGAGCTCCAGATGGAGGGTTCGATTGGTTAGCGCCTCTCCTGCTCGCGAGCTTCCGCAGTTCAAGGGGCGCCCGGGCTGGGAGTTCACCGACATCTCCGGTCTCGACCTCGCGGCATACGAGCGCGTCGCCCCCGACGCTGGCCCAGCCCTGGCGCCGCTGTGGCACCTCGACGAGCCCGAGCTTCCCGACGGTGTGCTCGTCACGACGATCGAGGGCGCGAGGCAGCTCGGTTCGCTCTTCTCGGGCGACGACGACGTGTTCGTGGCGCTGAACGATGCCGGCGTACGCGGCGGGAGCTTCGTGTACGTGCCTCGCGGCGTGGTCGTCGAGTCGCCGATCTCGCTGACGGCCGTCCAGGCGCGGACCGGGACGCTCGTCAACCAGCGCACGCTGATCGTGCTCGAGGAAGGGGCGCAAGCCGAGGTGTGGGAGCAGTACCTATCGGCCTCCGAGGAGGTCGAGGGGGTGTTCAATGCCGTCACCGAACTCGTCGTCGCCGACAACGCCCATCTCCGCTATGTCTGCGGACAGGCGCTCTCCGAGAAGTCATGGGTGTTCGGGGCACAGCGCGCGGAGGTCGGCCGCGACGCCTCGCTCGACTGGGTCGCGCTCGGATTCGGCTCGGCCAGCGGCCGCGTCCGGATGGAGACGCGGCTGGGAGGCGAGGGCGCCGGCGCCCGCGTGACGGGCGCCTACGCAACCCATCGCCGCCAGCACATCGACTTCGATACCACGCAGGAGCACGCCGCTCCGAACACGACGTCCGACCTGGCGTTCCGCGGCGTCCTCCAGGGCCGCTCGAGCGCGGTCTGGAAGGGCAACATCATCGTCGACCCGGGCGCCCAGAAGACTGACGCGTTCCAGGAGTCGCGCAATCTGCTGATCTCCAAGCGCGCCCACGCCGACGCGATCCCCGGCCTCGAGATCCAGGCCAACGACGTCCGCTGCACCCACGCCGCCGCGGTCGCCCAGGTCGACCCCGAGCAGCTCTTCTACCTGCGCTCGCACGGGCTCGACGAGGAAATCGCCAAGCGCCTGGTGATCGAGGGGTTCCTGTCGGCGCTCGTCGAGCGCTTCGAGCAGGGCACCGTCCGCGAGGTGCTGGGCGAGGCGCTCGACCGGCGGCTGGCGCTGATTCTCGGCGACTGAACCCGGCGCCGCTAGGCGTCGGTCGACACGATCAGGACGTTGCAGCGGGCGCGGTGCGAGACCTTGTTGGGAACGTTGCCGAGCACGAATCGCGAGGCGCTGTGCATCCCCTTGTTGCCGACCACGATCATGTCGGCGTCGACCTTGTCCGCCACCTCGAGCAGGGCGTCGGCCGGGTCCTTCTCGAGCGCGTGGGTGGTCACCGCGACGTTCTTCATGCGCACGCCGGCTGCGGCCTCGCTGAGCGTGGACTCCACGTGCGAGTCGGGTAGCGGCTGCCAGACCTTCGCCGCTCCCTCCGGCGCGCCGGCGATCTTGGCCCCGCGGAGCGGCTCGAACGCGGACACGACGTGCAGCTCGGCGCCGAGTGCGCCGGCCAGCCGGACGGCCTCCTCGACGGCGCGCTTGGCGGTCTCAGAGCCGTCGGTGCCCACTACGATCGCTTCGGCCATTCTCTGATCTCCCTCGTTCTGGCCCCGCCGCGCGCACCCTACCGCAGTTTCGCGGCGGGCGTTTACGATGAGCGGCTGAGATGGCGCGCGCCCCGCAGCTGATTCCACTCGGGTACGGCAAGTTCGTTCGGGCCGACCGCGTGTATGCGCTGGTCCCGCTCGAGGGCGCGGACCGCGGCGATGGCCGCCGGACGCTGGTCCACGTGGAAGGGATCGAAGAGCCGCTCGTGGCTTCGAGATCGGAGGGCGCGATCGCCCGGGACGTGGCCGTGGCCCTCGGCCAGCTGTCGCCCCGCGGCCGCCACGAGGGGATGCCGGACCAAGAGGCGCTGTTCTGAGCGTGGCGGCCCGCGTCGTCCTGCTCCGCGGCATCAACGTCGGTCCGAACAAGCGGATCGCGATGCCGGCGCTGCGCGAGGCGCTGGCCGACGCCGGGTTCGAGGACGTACGGACGTACGTGCAGAGCGGCAACGTGGTGCTGTCGAGCACCACTTCCGCCAAGCAGCTGACGGCCCAGTGCGCGGAACTGATCAGGGACACCTTCGGGTTCGACGTCGACGTCGTCGTGAGGACGCGCGACGAGCTCGCCGAGGTCGTCAAGCGCAACCCGCTGAGCGACGTCGCCGAGAACCCCAAGCGCTACCAGGTGAGCTTCCTCTCGGACGAGCCTCGCGCGGAGGTCGTCCGCAAGCTCAAGGAACTGAAGGCGCCGACCGAGGAGTTCGCCGCGATCGGCAAGGAGTTCTACGCCTGGCACCCCGAGGGCGTGGCGCGATCGAAGCTGTGGAATGCCCTCGCGGGGCAGGGACTCGGCGTGACGGCGACGTCCCGCAATTGGACGACGGTGACCACGCTGCTGGCGATGGCGGACGAGATCTGAGCTTGTTCGGGCCGCGGCGCGGTGGGATACTCGCTTCGCTGAATATCCCGCATTATTCGCCGGGAGGTGAATACATGTCAGAGCCGGCTCACGTGCTCGTGGTCGCACACCAGACCGCGGCGACGCAAGCTCTACTCGATGCGGTCAAGGACCGCGCTCAGCGCGGCCCGGCCGAGTTCCACCTGGTGGTGCCGCGCCAGCCCCACGGTATGCACAAGCTCGTCGATCCACAGGACGCCGGCGACGACGAGGCGCAAAAGGTCCTCGACACGGCGCTCCCGAAGCTCTCCGAGGCCGCGGGCGCGAAGGTCACCGGCAACCTCGGCGACACCGAGCCGCTGATGGCGATCCAGGACGCGATTAATCTCGGCGCCTACGACGAGATGATCATCTCGACGTTGCCGCTGGGCGTCTCGCGCTGGTTGAAGCTCGACCTGGTGAGCAAGGCCAAAGGGCTTGGGTTGCCGGTCACGCACGTGCTCGCATCGAGCAAGGTGGAGGCGATAGCGTAGGAAGCGTGAAGCTCGCCACGTTCGCCGCGCCCGACCACTCGCACCCACTCGCCGGCGACGTGATCGATGACCGCGTGGTCGCGTTCGCGGACGGGCTCACCGTCGTCGACGTGCTCGCGCGGCCGGAGCGGGCGTCGCACTCAGAGGAGTCGTGGCCGCTCGCGGAGGTCAAGCTCCTCCCGCCAGTGCCGGAGCCGGGCACGATCTATGCGATTGGTCTCAACTACGCCAAGCACATCGAGGAGACCGGGAACAAACCCCCGGAGACGCCGATCGTGTTCGTCAAGGTGCGCGGGTCGGTGTCGCCGCCCGGCGGTCCGATCCGTCGCCCCGAGGTCGTTCGCCGGCTCGACTACGAGGGTGAGCTGACGATCGTGATGGGGGCCGAGGGAGCGATCGCCGGGTATTGCGTGGCCGACGACGTCACGGCCCGGGATCTGCAGGGACGCGAGCCGCAGTGGACGCGGGCCAAGGGCGCCGACACGTTCTGTCCGTTCGGGCCGTGGGTCACGACCGCCGACGAGGTTCCCGACCCGGGCGCGCTGCACCTGCGCACGTGGGTCAACGACGAGCTGCGCCAGGACTCGAGCACCGCCGACCTGATCTTCGGGTGCTCGGAGCTCGTCGACTTCATTGCGCAGACGTGCACGCTCCAGCCCGGCGACCTGATCCTCACCGGCACGCCGAGTGGGGTGGGGTCGGGGCTCGATCCGCCCCGGTTCCTGAAATCGGGGGACGTCGTCCGGATCGAGATAGAGAGCCTGGGGACGATCGAGCACGCGGTGGAGTAGTCCGGATCGGCGCATGCGCCCACGGGCCTGCCGCACGCGCGGCATCCAGCCGCGCCGGACGTGCGGCGCCCGTGTCATCCGGCTGCCCGCGGCGCATGCGCCGCGGCCGGGGCCATCGCCGGCTTCAAATCTAGTGGTGGTCGATCACGCGGTCGATGAGGCCGTACTCGACGGCCTCCTCCCCTTTGAAGAACCGGTCGCGCTCCATGTCGTGGTGGACCTGCTCGACCGACTGGCCCGTGTGCTGCGCGTAGATCTCGTCGATCCGGCTGCGGATGTTGAGGATCTCCCGGGCGTGGATCTCGATGTCGGACGACTGCCCCTCGAAGCCGGCCGACGGCTGGTGGATCAGCAGCCGGCTGTTGGGCAGGGCGAACCGCTTGCCTTTGGCGCCGGCCGCCAGCAGCAGCGAGCCCAGCGACATCGCGATCCCAATGCAGATCGTCTGGATCTCGGGCTTGACGAACTGCATCGTGTCGTAGATCGCAAGGCCCGAGTAGATCGAGCCGCCCGGGCAGTTGATGTAGATCGAGATGTCCTTGTCGGGGTCCTGCGACTCGAGGTGCAGCAGCTGGGCGACGACAAGATTGGCGATCATGTCATCGATCGGCGTGCCGAGGAAGATGATCCGCTCGTTGAGAAGCCGGGAGTAAATATCGAACTCGCGCTCGCCGCGGGCGGTCCGCTCGATCACCATCGGGATCAGGGGCATGTCTCTACCCTAGCGAGGAAGGATCACGGCCGACCCTTCGAACGCTCCGGCGCGCAGATCGGCGAGGGCGTCCTCGGCCCTTTCGAGGGGATAGGTGGTGACCGTCGTGCGCACCGGGACCTTGGGCGCGAGCGCGAGGAACTCGTGGCCGTCGTGACGCGTCAGGTTGGCGACCGAGCGGATCATCCGCTCCTCCCAGAGGTCGTCGTAGGGGAACGACGGGATGTCGCTCATGTGGATGCCGGCGCACACGACCCGGCCGGCGCGCGCGAGCGCCTTCAGCGCCGCCGGTACGAGCTCGCCGGCGGAGGCGAAGATGATCGCGGCATCGAGCTCCTCCGGCGGGCGCTCGTCGCTGCCGCCGGCCCAGGTCGCGCCCAGCGAGCGGGCGAACGCCTGCGTCTCTTCGTCGCCGGGACGCGTGAACGCGTACACCTCGCGTCCCTCGTACACGGCGACCTGGCAGATCTGGTGCGCGGATGACCCGAAGCCGTACAGACCGAGGCGGGGGGCGGACCCGGCGAGCCGGAGCGCTCGGAACCCGATCAGCCCGCCGCACAGCAGTGGCGCGACCTGCTCATCGCTGAGCTCGCTCGGCAGGGGGAAGCAGAACCGCTCGTCGGCGACCGTCAGCTCGGCGTAGCCGCCGTCGATATCGCGTCCCGTGAAGCGCGCGTGGAGGCACAGGTTCTCGCGTTCGCTGCGGCAGTAGCGGCAATCGCCATCGGTCCATCCGAGCCACGGAACGCCGACGCGACGGCCGTCCTCGGTGATCCCGACGATCTGATGACCGAGCACCACCGGGAGCTTGGGCGTGTCGATTTCGCCGTCGCGCAGGTGGAGGTCGGTGCGGCACACGGCGCATGCCTGGACCTGGAGCAGCAGCTGGCCCGGATTCGGCTCGGGGTCCGGCAGCGTGGCCGGCACGAGAGGCTGGCCAGGCTGCTCGAGGAGCATCGCGCGCATTTTCGTCCTAGGGGAGCGCGTCGAGCCAGGCCTGCCGGCTCGTGTGCGCTGGCGAGGTGTCGCCGGTGGCGATCTCGCGCCGAATCTCGCCCAGCGTTCCGAAGCGTTCGGCGACCACATTGTGCTGGTGGATCGTCTCGAGGTTCACCTGCCGGGCGGAGGCGAACGCGCGGTCATCGAGGTCGGGGAACTGCTCGACGACGCCGCGGATCATCTCGCGAACGCAGTCCTCCACGAACCTGGGGCGGCGGTGCGCCTTCTCGACGACGAACGCCTCGTCGGCGCGCTTCATCAGCTCGTAGATCTCCGAGGACATGGATTGCTCGACGATCTGCAGCAGCGTGGCTGCGTCGATCTCGTCGTCGCACAGCTCGGTGCAGCCGATGTAGAGCGTTCCGAGCCCGCGCTGGTTGTGAGTCGCGACCGGCACCGCCTGGAGGATCCTGTCGATCTCTTCGGGCTCGAAGCCCTCGGCGTCGAGCCGCTCGCGCGCGGCGCTTGCGACCAGCTCCTGGGCGCACGGGCACGCGGTCATGCCCTGGGCAGTCACGCCGATCAGCCGGCGCGTGCCGAGCTCGCTGCTCATCGCCGAGCCGTGGAGCGTGTAGATCTCCTGCGTCTGAATCCCGGACACCGGCGCCGGCTTGTGCTCGGGGAAGCGCGCCTCGACGTTGACCTCGGCGCGGCGGGCGCCCTGGCGCTCGCGCACGCGCTGGGCGATGTGCTCGGCAAGCGTCTCGACCTTGAACGTCGATTCGCCCAACACGACCGCGTTGATCGCTTCGTTGACGGCCTCCTCGAAGCGCGACATATGCGCGCCCTTCTGGGCCCGGCCGAGATCGACGACGCACTCGAAGCGGGCGGAGAACAGCTGTTCGGAGCCGTTGTGCCGGAGCCTGATCACCCTCTCCACCGCCGTCACGCCGACACGGGAGAGGCTCAGCTGGACCGTCGGCAGTTGCGACTGAACATCGACAGTAAATACCTCTGCTGAACGTTGCTGGGTCATCGGGTGCTTTAAAGCGTAGAGATGCTGAGCGTAATGGTCCTTCCCGACGTCGTTGGAGAAAGAGCCGGATTGTGCTATCACTCACCGCCGTCGCATCGGGAGACTTGAGAGAGGGAGTCGCCCTGACCGTGAACCCATACCACGATTTGGGAGGAGCTCAGGGGCTGTGAGCGATAAGGCCATCGTGTTGTTGAGCGACGAGACGCCGATCACGGAGTCAGAGGACCTGCGTCCTCTGATCGCCGCCGGCCAGGAGCGAGGCTTCCTCACCTTCGACGAGATCGCCAACTGCCTCGAAGAGGTCGACGTCACGAAGGAGCAGATCCAGGAGCTCCATGCGTACCTGGACGATCAGGGAATCGAGGTCGTCGAGGCCGATGGCCGCCTGGCCCGGTCGGAAGGCGGCAGCGTCGAGGCCAACGCCGAGCACGCTGCCGAGCCGCAGCCCGACCAGCGCAAGAAGGTGGAGATCGATCTGACGGTCGAGCCGTCGCTCGACTCACTGCGGCTCTATCTGCGCTCGATCGGGCGGGTCCATCTTCTGACCGCCGAGCAGGAGGTTCAGCTGGCCAGGCGGATCGAGCGCGGCGACATGATCGCCAAGCAGCAGATGATCGAGGCGAACTTGCGGCTGGTCGTCTCGATTGCGAAGTCGTATCTGGGCCGTGGTCTCACCTTCCTCGACCTGATCCAGGAAGGGTCGATGGGGCTGATCCGCGCCGTCGAGAAGTTCGACTACCGGCGCGGCTACAAGTTCTCGACCTACGCCACGTGGTGGATCCGTCAGGCGGTGACGCGCGCGATCGCCGACAAGGGGCGGACGATCCGGATCCCCGTGCACATGGTCGAGAAGCTCAACAAGGTCGTGCACGTGGAACGACAGCTGGTTCAGCAGTTGGGGCGTGAGCCGACCCCCGAAGAGATCGCCTTGGAGCTCGAGACGACGGTCCGCGAGGTTCGCGATGTCCTCCGGATGGCGCAGCAGCCGATTTCGTTGGAGAAGCCGATCGGGGAGGAGGAGGACTCCGAGCTCGGCGACTTCGTCGAGGACCAGACCGCCGAGTCGCCGTTCGAGCAGGCGGCCGAGCACCTCCGGCGGGAGAACCTCCGGCGCGCTCTCGCGGCCCTGCCCGAGCGCGAGCGCGAGGTGATCGAGATGCGCTTCGGGCTGACCGGGGAGCGGCCGTACACGCTCGAGGAGGTCGGCCGCGCGTTCAACGTCACCCGCGAGCGGATCCGCCAGATCGAGAACCACACGCTGAAGAAGCTCGAGGCGCTCCCGGAGGCGCAGCGACTGCGGGACGCGTCGTAGTGTCGCGATTCATAAATTGGGCGGCTCGAATGACGTCCAATTTATGAATCGGGGCACCCGGGCCGACGCTAGACTCACCACGCCCTGGCGGGATTCCCGAGCGGTCAAAGGGGTGTGGCTGTAAACCACATGGCACTGCCTTCCCAGGTTCGAATCCTGGTCCCGCCATTCCCGCCGTTGCGAGTGGGGTCGGTCGTCCCCGCTGTCCTTGTGGGCCGAGCCGACCCGCTACGCTCCCCGCCACCGCCCTCTTAGCTCAGCTGGTAGAGCACTTCCATGGTAAGGAAGGGGTCGTCGGTTCGAGTCCGACAGAGGGCTCTCCGTTTTTGGCTGCTCAGAGCCATTTATTGGTTTCTGGAGTTGACGTTCGTGGCGGCTTTATTCCGTCCGGATCTCGTCCATGAGACGTGACAGCGGGTCCAGGTTTGGGCGAAATTGCCTGGAGTGACCGGCGGTTGTTCGCTGGTTGACCCCTTCCCGGTTCCGTCCACCGGGTCTGCGATCCCTTCTGAGCAGTCGTGGTCCGGGCGGCCACGCCGGTCGCCTTTACCTCGTCGTGGCCGATCGGATGCCCCACGCGGCGTAGTCGATCCAGGCGCTCTGTTCGGGCCGAGTTGAGAGGGCGTAATCGATGACTCGAAGGATGAGTCCGAATTCGGCGTGGTCGATGCCGACGATGAGCAGGCAGCCGGCGTGTGACTTTCCGGCTGCGGCCCATTCGGTGGTGATCCGGGCGAAGTCCTTGACGTTGAAAGTGACCATGATGCGTCCCTGCTCGGTAGCGAGCGCGAGGAGGCGTTCGTCCTCCCAGCCATCGAGCTCGCGTTCCTCATCGGCGGCGCGGACATCATGTTGCTCTCGGAGGGCCGTCGCGATGCGGCGTCCAGAGACGTGCGCGTCGAGGAACAGCTTCACGGTTGGCTAGTCATCGACGGCGATCGTGTCGATCGTCGGGTGCTGGCGCTCGAGCTCTCCGAGGGGTCGGTCGTTGTCAGCGATCGCGGCGTCGATCTCCTCGGAGAACTGCGCGTAGTAGGTGAGCGCCACCCGGATCTGCAGCTCGGTCAGATCCGTCGCGGCCGCCATCTCCCTCGGCGTGTTGTACGCGCGTGCAGCCGCGACGATCTCCCAGACGTCGAGCGCGGTGCCGATCACCCAGGGACGGCGGTTCCAGTCGCTGCCGCGAAACGCGATCCCGGGAAAGCGGCGGGTCCGGAGCGCTTCCTCGGCGAGCCCTTCGACGACGGCACCTTTCGTCCGCCGCGTGCGCCTTGCCTCCTCGTTGACGAGCTGATCTGAGACGTCTGAGAGGCGCATGCTGAACGGGGCTGCCTTCGGCATACCTCAAGGCTATCACAGGAATTACGCCGTAATTCTAGTAAGATCGGCTGAATTACCGCTCCCCGCACACGCGCGATCAAATCGCGCCTTGAGGCAGGCTTCCGCTCCGCCGGCTCGAACTGGAAGCGTCGGCCGGTTCCCTTGAACGGTCCGTACCGGTCCCTTCTCGTCCCTTGCGGCAGCGAGGGTTAGCTGGATCCCAGCAACCACCCGCCAGTTGTTGGGGCAGGCCCTGCCGCTTCGCCGTTAACAACGCGGACGGGGCAGGTGACGCCAAGCCGTCGATGCCTTCGCTGGCGATCGTGTTGCTCGTGATTGCGGGCCTCGCGCGCCTTCTAATCCCGGTTTTCCCAACCGACCAGAACGGCAGTCGGTTTCAGACCACGCACGGCACGATCCACATGATCTTGGCGATCGTGATCTTCGCCGCGATCATCGTCGCCGCATCCAAACTCGGCTCGACGCTGGAACACAGACCGGCCTGGCACGGCGTCAAGGGTTGGCTCACGGCCCTCCCGTGGGTGATGACCGGCGGGGCGGTTGGAACTCTGGTCGCGCTCAGAGGTCCCAGACTGAAGCGCATCGTCGGGCTCTTCGAACGCCTCTTCTACGTCGCCTCGATCGCCTGGTTCTTCATCGTCGCGATCGAACTAGCACGCATCTACTAGCTCGGTCGGGGGGTTCCAGGAGTGGACGGGTCGACGAGGGAGCCGATCGCATCGAGCAGTTCCTCGCTGTGATGATCGAGGAGCAGTTCCTCGCGTCGCAGGCCCTCGCCTGCCATCGCCCGCCCAGGGTCTGCCTGTCGGTGCCGCGGCCGGTGATTATTCATCCCGGTGTTGGTGGGGTAGTGGCGTGGCTGCATACCCCGCATATGATCGCAGCACACGTTGGTTTCGCGATGCACCCGGCGTTGCCTTGGTCGGATGAATCAATCCGCGCCACATCGCGCAATCCGGGCTTTGGTGCCCCCGGGTGCCTTTGGGGTGGCTGGCCCGGAGGCGTGCCAGATCAGGGTCCGGCACGCGGACCTGACGCCCTACACGTTCGCCGCCGGATCGATCGAGTCCGGTGCGTTCTTCCAGGCGACGTCCACTGAGCGTCCACTAGGTTCGTTTCATCCGCTATCCGGAGATCACGGACGTACACTCCGAATCTGTATGTTTGCAGGACTTTTATGGCCTTTCGTTACCGGCCGTGAACTCTCGTGAGGCCGTTGTCTTTCACTCGTAATGAAGGTCTCCCGAGTCTCGATCGCAGGTCAGGTCGCCGTGTGGCGGGAGAAGTCCGCGACATGCAGGTCATTCCGCTGGTCAGGAGGTTGGTCGCGCGGGCTCACGAAAGGGCTCCGGTTGACAGCGCGGCCCGTCTGGTTGGAGCGCGGGTACAGCACCGTTTCGTGCTCAGTGGGCTGCTTTCTCTGATCCGAAACGAGCCACGCCGAACCTGGCGTACGTGTTCGTTCCAGATCAAGGCGGAGTGGCTAGACGGCTCAGCTAACGTCGGAGCTGCTTCCGCAAGAACAGCTTCGAGTACCCCTTCGGATAGTTCGTTAGCGCCCCCACGATCTCGAAGCCGTGCTGTTCATAGAACGCTGGGGCTTGGAATGTGTGCGTCTCGAGGGCGATTTGCTCACAACCCCGTCGTCGTGCCTCTGTTTCGGCGGCAGTCAGCAGGCGACTCCCGAACCGCCGCCGTCGCTTGTCCTGGCGCACCCAGAGGGCTTCGATCCAGCACGTCCCGCCCCAGCTCCAGCCGTACAAGCCGGCGAGCACCTCGCCGTTGCCGTCGGTCTCGACCCTGAGCATTTCGTGGAAGTCGTCGCCTATCGTGTCGTGGTTGAACTCGTTGATTTGGTCGATCAAGCGCTGGGCGACGCCGCGCTCAGCGTCGTTCAAGACTTTGCCGGGCTGGTCATTCGCCATGATGCGCAAGCATTGTCGCTGCCGTGCAACGCTCTCGGCGGGTGATGTATTCCTACCCATCGCCCGGTTATGGCTCTCGCACTGACGCCGCAACCTTTCTGGTGCCCCACAACCTCGTGGCCGTGCCCGGACCATAGGATTGGGCCGTGCCGGGCCGGCCATTCGATCTCCTCGTTCTCGGCGACTGCAACCCCGACCTGATCATCACTGGCGAGGAGCTCGAGCCGCGATTCGGTCAGGTGGAACGGCTGGTCGACGGCGCGGAGCTGACGATCGGCGGGTCTGGGAGCATCGTCGCGTGTGGGGCGGCCCGTCTCGGGCTGCGGACGGCGTTCGTCGGCGTCGTCGGCGATGACCTATTCGGCCGCTTCATGGTCGAGGCCCTCGCACAACGGGGTGTCGACACGGGCGGCATCGTGGTCGACAGGACCCAGCGGACCGGTCTCACCGTGGTCCTCGCCCGTCGCGCCGACCGGGCGATGCTGACCTTTCCCGGGACGAGCGCCGCGCTGACCGCCGGCGCGGTCGATCCGGAACTGCTGATGCGCACGCGCCACATCCACGTCTCCTCCTACTTCGTCCAGTCTTCGCTAGCCCAGGGGCTTCTCGGCCTGTTCGAAGCGGCCAGAGGCGCCGGTGTCTCCTCCTCGATCGACCCGAACTGGGACCCGACTGAGCGTTGGGACGGCGGCTTGCGAGAGTTGCTGGACTGCACGGACGTGTTCCTGCCCAACGCTGAGGAGGCAATCCGGATCAGCCAATCTGCCGACGCCGAATCGGCCGCGCGCGAGTTGGCGATTCGCGGATCGCTCGTTGCCGTCAAGCTCGGAGCCGAGGGCGCGCTGGCGGTGGACGGCGAGGCGAGCGCGATCCGTTGCGACTCGCTCAAGAATGTCGAGCCGGTCGACACCGTTGGCGCTGGCGACTCGTTCGACGCCGGCGTCATCGCCGGCCTGCTCAGCGGCTGGGGCACGAAGCAGGCGCTCGCCCTCGGTTGTGCGTGCGGGGCGCTCTCGACCCGTGCCGCCGGCGGGACCTCGGCTCAGCCGACGCTCGATGAAGCGATCGGCGCTCTCGGAGAGCAGGCGTGATCGTCGCCGTCGCCGGCAACCCGTCGGTCGACAAGCTGTTCGAGGTGGACGAGTTGCGCGCCGGCCAGATCCATCGTCCGCGGCAGTTCGTGCAGCTGCCCGGCGGCAAGGGCATCCACGTGGCGCAGGTTGCGACCGCGCTCGGCGCCGAGGCCATCGTGTCCGGGGTGCTCGGTGGCCACGCCGGCCGCTGGGTCGCGGAATCACTCGCTGCGCACGGGGTCGAGGGCCGGTTTGCGTGGATGGCCGGCGAGACACGATCGAGCCTGTCCGTCGCCGATTGGGAGACGGCGCGGCTCACCGAGTTCTACGAGGACGGAACGCCGTTGACCGAGGACGAGTGGGAGGCGCTCGAGTCGGTGGTGTTGCCGCTGCTCCCACGGGCGACGTGGATGACGCTGGCCGGTTCCTTACCACCTGGTGCGCCCGGCGACGGCTATGCGCGGCTGCTTGCCCACGCGCGCCTGGCAGGGGTGTCGGTGGCCCTCGACACACGAGGCGACGCGCTTAGGCGGACACTCGGTGGGGCCCCGCACCTCGTGAAAATCAACGCCTACGAGGCCGAGGAGCTCCTGGGTCGCACCGTCGCGGGCCTCGATGACGCGCTCCACGCGGCGATTGAGGTCCGATCGCTAGCCGGCGGCGCCGGCTGTGCGGCGATCGTGACCGCGGGCGAGCAAGGGATGGCGATGGCCGATCCGGAGGGGAACGTCTGGCGCGGCTTTCTAGCCGCGCGCGGCCGCTATCCGGTCGGGAGCGGTGACTCGTTTCTCGCGGGGGTCCTGGTCGCGCGAGAGCATGGGGAGCCGTGGCCCGTGGCGATCGCGCTCGGGATGGGCGCGGCCGCGGCGAACGCGGAACTCGCCGGTGCGGGGATGCTCGACCCGGAGCGCGCCAAGGCGCTGGCCTCGATCGCGGAGGTAGTCAGACATTGATCGCGAGCCCGGTCCGGGCATCGAACACGTGCACCTCACTGTCCTCGATGCCGAGCCGGATCGTGCTCCCCTCGGCCGGTCGTTGACGAGGATCGAGCCGCGCCACCGCCTCGATCCCGGTCCCATTCATCGAACCAACCTCTCCATCCGTCGCATCCGTGTCAACCGCGATCAGCTCCGCCGCAAGTGCGCCGTGGACGATCACCTCGTCCCCCAGCGGCTCGACGACATCGACGCGGAAGTCAAGCGCTGGCATTCCATCCACCACCGGTCGCATCGCCTCGGGACGGAGCCCCACGACGACGTCGCCGTCCTGAATCCCCGGCCGCTCGAACACGAGCTGGCCCGCGGTCACCTGCCCGGCCCGGGCTGTGCCACGCAGCAGGTTCATCGGAGGGCTGCCGATGAACCCTGCCACGAACACGTTCGCGGGGTGGTCATACACGTCCTGGGGTGATCCGAGTTGCTGGAGCTTGCCGTCAGACAGGACGGCGATCCGGTCGGCGAGCGTCATCGCCTCGACCTGGTCGTGGGTGACGTAGACGGTCGTGATCCCGAGGCGGCTATGCAGCCGCTTCAGACCAGCGCGCATTTGCACGCGCAGCTTCGCGTCGAGGTTGGACAGGGGCTCGTCGAGCAGGAAGACCTTCGGCTCGCGGACCAACGCGCGCCCCATCGCGACGCGCTGACGCTGGCCGCCGGAGAGCTGGGCGGGGCGCCGCTTGAGAAGCTCCTCGAGGCTCAGCATTTCCGCGACCTCGTTGACCCGCTTATCGACCTCTCGCCTCGGCATGCGCCGCTGCCGCAGCGGATATGCGAGGTTGCGGTAGACGGTCATGTGCGGGTAGAGGGCGTAGTTCTGGAAGACCATCGCGACGTCTCGGTCCCGCGCCGAGATCTCGTTGACCGCGCGCTCACCGATCCGGATCGTCCCCGATGTGGGTTTGTCGAGGCCCGCGATCATCCGCAGCGCGGTTGTCTTACCGCAGCCCGAGGAGCCGACCAGGATCACGAACTCACCATCGGCGATCTCCAGCGACAGGTGATCGACGGCGACCGTGTCGCCTGGGAATACCTTGGTCACCTCCTCGAGGATCACTCCTGGCATCTCAGAACCTCGCCGTCATTGCTTGATTCCAGTGAACGCGATCGAACGGATGAACCACCGCTGTGCGAACAGGAAGATGACCAGCATCGGGATCTGGCTCATAACGGTGCCGGCCATCAGCAGGTTCCATTCCGTGCTGTGCGCCCCCTGTAGCATCGACAGCCCGAGCTGGACCGGCGCGTGGTTGGTGGAATCGATGATGATCAGCGGCCACAGAAAGTCATTCCAGGACCACATGAACTGGATGATCCCGAGCGTCGCCAGGGCCGGCAGTGACAGCGGCAGCACGATCTTGAACAGAATCCCTAGCCGTGAGGTGCCGTCGATCCGCGCCGCCTCCTCGAGCTCGATCGGCAGCGTCCGGAAGAACTGGCGAAGCATGAACACCCCGAACGCGCTGCACAGATTCGGCGCGATCAGGCCGCCGACGCTGTCCACCATCCCGAGCCTCTTGACGATCAGAAAAGTCGGGATCAGCAGGACCTGGTAGGGCACCATCAGGGTCGCCAGGAACACCACAAACAGCACGTTCTTGCCCGCGAAGCGCATCCGCGCGAAGGCGTAGGCCGCAAGGCTGCAGAACAGCAGGTTGCCCGCGACGGTGGTCAGCGCGTAGATCGCGCTGTTCAGGAAGAAGTCGCCGAACGGAAGCGTGTTCCAGGCGGCGGGGTAGTTGCTGAAGTGCAGCGAGGATGGGATGAGGACCGGGGGATAGCTGTGGGCCTGCTGCGCCGTCTCGAGCGAAACCACCACCATCCACACAAGCGGCAGCAGCATGATCGCGGCCATGGGCATCAAAAACAGGTGCCAGGGGCTGAACGGCAGCTTGCGCCCGGGCTTCTTCGGAGGCGCGTCGAGTGGCAGCAAGCGCTCGGCGGCTATCGGCTGGGTCGTGATCGGACCACCTCAGGAGCTGTAGTAGACGCGCCGCCGGCCGATCCACAGTTGCATCAGCGTCACGACCAGGATGCCGAGGAACAGGACATAGGCGACCGCTGCGCCGTAGCCGCCGTTGAAGAATTGGAACGCCTGCTCGTACAGGTAGTACACGATCACCGTGGTCGATCCGAGCGGACCACCGCGGGTTGTCACATAGATCTCATCGAATAGCTGCAGCGCGTTGATTGTCGACCAGACGACCAGGAACAGCGTGGCCGGTCCGAGCAGCGGCACGACGACGCTGCGGAACGTTGTCCATTTGCTCGCGCCGTCGATCTCGGATGCCTCCAACAGCTCCTCCGGGATCCCCTGCAGGGCCGCCAGGTAGATGATCACATCGAAGCCCAGCCAACTCCAGACCGTCATCGCGACGATGCAGTAGAGCGCCTCGTTGGGGTCCTGGAGGAACTGCTGCTGCGGGAGGCCGAGCGCGTGCAGGATGTAGTTGACAAGCCCGAAGGTGGGATCGAGCAGCCACAGGAACACGATTCCGGTTGCGACCGTGGAGGTCACGAGCGGCACGAAGACAGCCAGGCGGTAGAAGCGGATGCCCCGAATCTTCCGGTTGAGCGCAACCGCGAGGCCCAAAGCGCCCGCCACCGAGATTGGGACGAAGAGGACCGTGTAGACCAGCGAGTGTCCGACCGCCGAGCGGAACTGCGGATCCTTCGCCAGCGCCTTGTAGTTCGCGAGCCCGATGTAGTGCCCTGGGGAGAGCAGGTTGTTGTTCTGCAGCGACAGAATCAGCGACCACCCGATCGGGATCAGCGCGAAGATCGCAATCAGGATGAACGCGGGCATTACGAACGCCCACCCCGCCAGATGCTCTGACCACAGGATCCGCCTCCACACGGGCGGACGCTCCAGCCTAACCGCTCGGCTTCGCTCCGCCCGCGCCGTCATCGCCGCCTCGCGCGACCTAGCTCGGCGCCGCGAGGATGCCGTTCACCTGCTGGGCGGCGGAGCTCAGTGCCTGCTGTGGCTGCGCCTTACCGAGCAGCACCGACTGGACCATCTGACCGATCGCGCTCGAGATCCTCGGGTAGGTCGTGGTCACCGGACGCGACTGGGTCGCGTTGTTGAGATTCTGGACCCACATTCCGATGCCCGGGTATTTCTTGACGAATTGCTGGTAGCCGGCGACCTTGGTCACCCCCGCACGGATCGGCAGGTCCCCCGTCATCAACGACCATTTCAGGTCGATCGCCGGCGAGGTGAACCATTTCAGGAACTCGACCGCCGCCTTGACATGGGCGGAGCCGTTGTTGAACACGACCCAGTTGTCAGGTCCAGAGATCGTCTGGTGGTTGACGTCAGCAGGGAGGATCTGCACTCCGTAGGGCTGATTGCCCTGGATGATCTGGCCGAGGTCCCAGGGACCGGTGTACAGCATCCCGATGTGACCCGAGGTGAACAAGCCCAGGTAGTTATCGCTGCCGTTGTCAAGATAGATCGCGTTGTGCTGCGCCAGTGTCTGCAGAAACGTGAGCGCCTTCAGCCCCGCAGCGGAGTCGAACGCTGCGTGCTTGCCGTCGGGCGTCAGGATCGACCCGCCGGCCTGCCATAGCAGCGCCCAATAACGCCACACCGTGTCTTCGCTGGCGTCGTTCACGTAAGCCCAGCCGAACTGCTTCTTGGAAGCGTTGGTCAGCTTGATCGCGGCATTCTCGAAGTCGCTCCACGTCCAGTTGGCCGTGGGCGGCGCCAGCCCTGCCTGGGCGAACAGCCGCTTGTTGTAGACGAGCGCGAGGTTGTCGACGAGCGCGGGAATCCCGATCACCTTGCCGTTGACGGTCGCAACGTGCCGCTCCGCCGGCCAGAAATCGTTCCAGCCGAACTGGTCGATATACGGAGTCAGGTTGACGGTGCTGGGATTGGTGGCGATGTTCGCGGCCCACGAGCCGTAGAGGTAGGAGATGTCGGGCGGCTTGCCCCCGGCGATCGCCGCCAGAACCTTCTGCAGCGCGTAATCGGAGTTCCCGTAGAACTGCGGGGTGACGGTGATGTTCGGGTGCGTCGCGTTGAACTCGTTGGTCAGGACCTTCATCGCAGTCGCCTCGGCCTGCGTATAGCCGTGCCAGATCACGATGTTGACGTGGCCGCCTTTTGATGAGGATGAGGATCCGCTACTGCCTCCACAACCTGCGAGCAGCAGTGCAATCCCAATGACGAACAGGCATACGCGCTTCATCTCATTCCTCCGTCAGTTGATGGCAGCACGACCGACCTGGTCAGATGCTGGGGCCGGTCGGGATCGAGGCCGCGGGCCTCCGCGAGCGCCACGGCCGCTCGCTGCAGCGTCACGAGCTCGGCCATCGGATCGAGCTCGCTTTGGACGACCGACGCGCCGGTTGCGCGCACGTCGGCGACCAGGTCGGGCTGGGCGCCACCCAGCCACCAGACCAGCGTGCTCGGACCGGCGACGCTGATCGGCCCGTGGCGGTATTCCATCGCCGGGTACGCCTCGGCCCATGCGCCCGCCGCTTCACGAAACTTGAGCGCCGCCTCGGCTGCCAGGCCGACCGTCCATCCTCTTCCGAGAATCACGAGCTGCTCGAACTCGGACGGTTCGGCCGGCAAGGGCCGAACCAGAGCGATCTCGGCGTCCGCGATCGGGCCGCCGAGATCTTCTCCCAGATGAGCTCGCATCAGCGCAAGAGCCGTCGTCGCGAAGCGCGTCTGGACGATTGATTGCTCGTCTGCGAACGGAAGGAGGACCGCATCGTCGGCGGCATCGACCACGGGCGTATCGGCAACTGCCGAGATCGCTACCGAACGGGCGCCACCGGGGAGCGCAGCCAGCGCCCTCGCGACTTCGGTTGTGGTGCCCGAGCGAGAGATCGCGATCACCGAGTCGTACATCCTCCTCGTCGGCATCTCGGATGCCGCGAACGCATCGCTCTCTCCGCAGCCTCGCGACTCGCGTGCAGCCGCCACGGCCTGAGCGATGTAGTAAGAGGTGCCGCAGCCGATGACCGCGATCCGCTGGCCGTTGGCGGGCAGCTTCGACGCGATCTCGTGCACGAGCCTGCCCGCACGGTTCCACGCGGCAGGCTGGCTTTCGATCTCGCGCACGATAACGCTCACTTATGCGCAATATATGCTTGATATGAGCAGAGTGCAACGCTAAACCTGCCTGAAAATGATCGAGACGCCGGGCGCCACCATAGACTCGACACATGCAGCAGCCTGAGCGGTTGGGAGCGATTCTCGAGCGGCTGTCGGCGAACGGGACGATCAGCGTGGCGGACCTGGCGGCGTCGTTCGACGTCTCACCCGCCACGATCCGGCGCGACCTCCGCCTTCTCGACAGCCAACGCTTGCTCGAGCGCACCCACGGAGGCGCGATGTCCCAGGGTGTCTTGTACGAGCTTCCGCTCCGCTACAAGGGCGCCCGCCAGCACGAGCAGAAGCTCCGTATCGCCCGCGAGGCGGCGTCGCGCGTGCCGGACGGCGCAGCGATCGGCCTCACCGGCGGGACAACCACAACTGAGGTGGCGCGCGCGCTCGTCGATCGTCAGACGCTCACCGTGGTCACGAACGCCCTCAACATCGCCTCGGAGCTGGCCGTACGCCCCAACCTCAAGCTGGTGGTCACCGGTGGCGTCGCCCGCCCGGAGTCCTATGAGCTGGTCGGTCCGATTGCCGAGGCCAGCCTCGAGGGCCTGAACCTCGACATCGTGTTCCTGGCGGTCAACGGAATCTCGCCGCACGCCGGCCTCACGACCCACCACGAGGTCGAGGCCGGAACCGACCGCGCCCTGCTTGAGCGCGCCCGGCAAGTGATCGTCGTCGCCGACAGCTCGAAGATCGGCAAGGTCGCCTTCGCGCGGATCTGCCAGCTGGCCGACGTAGACGAGCTGGTCACAGACGATGAGGCGGACGCCGAGGCGCTGGCCGCGCTGCGGGAGGGCGGTACCGCGGTCACGACTGTGTAGCGTGGGCTTATGCCCGGATCCCTTCGGGCAGGAGCTCACGGTGCGCCTCGATCAGCTCATCGACCATCGCGTGGATCGCCTCGATGGTGAGCGTGGCGCCAGCGTTGGGGTCGAGCATCACCGCCTGGTAGACGTGATCACGGCGCTGCTCGAGCGCCGCTCTCATCGTCAGCTCGGCGACGTTCACGAACGTCCGGTTGAGCGCGGCGCACTGCGGCGGAAGCGAACCGATCCTGATGGGGTGAACGCCCTGTCCATCGATCCGACACGGCACCTCGACGCAGCAGCCTGGCGGCAGGTCGTCGATCAGCCCGTCGTTGCGGACGTTCCCGTACTCGAACCGCGGCTGCCCGCTGACGAGCGAATGGATGTAGCGCGGCGCGAGCTCGCCTTCTCCCTCGATCGGAAAGCCATCGCCCGCCGCGAGGCTGGCGCGGATCCGCCCGTATTCATCGAGGTTGTCAAGCGAGCGCCGGATGTACTCGTCGGCCGGAATCCTGTAGTGCTCGAGCTGATCGTCGTGACGCATGAACCACGGCACGTACTCGGCGCTGTGCTCGCTCGACTCGGTGGGGAAGAAGCCGAACTGCCGGTAGAGCTCGATCCGCACCCGTCTGCCGAGACCGTCCGGATCGCGCTCGATTGCGGCGTCGAGTAGCGGATACAGGTTTTCCCCGTCGCGCTCGAACTGCAACACGAACGCCTGGTGGTTGAGCCCGGCGGTCGGAACGTAATCTCCTCGACCGGCACGCCGACGAGCGCCGCCAGTTGGTCGTGGGTGTTCTGTACCGAATGGCAGAGGCCGATCGCGTTCGGCAGCCCGACCGCCTCCCAGACTGCCCAAGGGAGCATCGCCATCGGGTTGGTGTAGTTCAGGAGGTAAGCGTCCGGACACAGTTCCGCGATGTCGACCGCAATGTCGACCAGCACCGGAATCGTGCGCAGGCCGCGAAACACGCCGCCCACGCCGATCGTGTCTCCGATCGTCTGCCGGAGGCCGTACTTCTTCGGGATCTCGAAGTCGCGCAGGGTCGCCTCGATGCCGCCGACCTGGATCTCGTTGATCACGAACGCTGCGCCGTCGAGTGCAGTGCGACGGTCGAGCTCGGTGCGCAGATTGAGGTTCGCCCCGGTGGTCTCGATCGTGTAGCGGGAGATCCGCTCAGCCGTGTCCAGGCGCTCAGGATTGATGTCGTGGAGCGTGATCGTCGACCCGGCGAGCTCTGGGAACTCGACCAGGTCGGCGAGCAGGATCCGTGTGAACTCAACACTGCCGGCGCCAATCAGCGTGATCTGGGTCGCGCCTGAATCGCTCATAGCCGGTTCTCCGCGTTCCAGCACACCCGATAGGGCCGGGGACCGTTCAGGTCGACGTTGAAGAGCGCGCCCC
>CAVXAO010000007.1:0-297534 GCA_963759695.1 uncultured Solirubrobacterales bacterium | reverse complement strand
CTCAGAGTATCCGCGGGAAAGACGTGCGGGCGCCCAGCGCGAAGCTGGGCGCCATCTGCCGAGGCTGTCGGAGGGTGGTTGGCATACGGCGCGCCAGAAGTGATCCTGTCGGGGGAGTGCGGCACGCTCGGGGAACGTGCTTTCCCCGGCGCCGCGGGCCGGCGAGGGTTGCAGTGTCGGGTCAGAGATCGGATCAACCGGTGAGCGAATAGGCAACTTCCCCCAAGCCCTCGCACACCTCGCGGTGATCGATCCCGCCGTCAAGCTCAACCGCCAACTCGGATGACGTCCACCGATGACACCAGGAACTCCCCTCACCTGCTGCGGGCCAAGAGCTGGCAACTCGCGGGCATCACCCGCGAGACGACGGCCGGGGAGTGGGCGGCGGCGCAAGTCGAGCGCGTGCGCGACGATCCAGCGGGCCGGTTGGCGCTGACGTCGCGCGCCTATCACGGACCGTTCGGAAACGCGCCGCGGCATCTGCCGTTCCGACGAGCGGCCCTGTCGTTCATGCGCTGGCAGGCCGAGCGCGGCGTGCTACGTCCCCTCGACGCAAACCCACCCGGAAGCCCATGGTGGCGGGCAGTCAACGATCGACTGCTGCTGGACGGATGCGAGGCCCTGGCCCGGTCCGGCGATCTTCCGGGGCAACCTTCCTCGCCAACGATCGCGCTGTGGCTGTCGTTCATCGACGCGCCGACGGGTCGGAACTGGTACCGCGCGCACAACGCCAGCATCGTTCACGCGTACCTCGAGAACCGCGACCTCGCCGAGCAGGAGTCGGCGCCCGAGCGCTTCTTCCTCAACGTCACCCTGCTCCGCGTCCTCTACGCCCACGCGCTGAACGCGGCGCCGCGGGTGGCTCTCGGCTGGTTCGCGCCTGTCGGCCGGGTCCTCGGTGATCCGCGGGTGGGAATGGCCGGCGCGTTCCTTTCGCTCGGCCGGGTGCTTCCCGCCCACTACCCCGCCCGGCTCGATCTGGAGACGACCCTCAAGATCGAGCACGGGCTGGGGCGGATCCTCGACTACGGCGTGATCGCCCCACGGCTCCAAGCGCTCTACGACTGGTCGGCGCGAGAGCTTGACATCCCCGATCTACGCAGCCTGATTCGCGAGGGCAGCCCGATCTATGCGTGGTCCTACGACGACCGCAACGTGTGGAGGCAAACGCCAGAATCGCTACCTGTCAGGCTACTCCGGGTCGCCACCTCGCCACGGTGAGCAGCGTCCGAATACCATGCCCACGTTGAGGCAGCCCTCCCCGAGAGGAGACCCAAACAACCTGCTCGTCGCCAGAAACGAAGGGGCGAAGGGTTGGTTGGCCCTGGCGAGCGCGCCAGACTGCCCGATTCATGAGCGACGAGGCGCACCATGACTGGAGTGGGAGGGGATCCAGGACGATCTTGCTGCGCAAGGGGTCACCGTCAGCGAGCAGGATCTGATCACAGCTCCGCTCAAGCTGGTGCTCTCTGGTGCGGCAACGGCTGAGATCCGCGCCGATCGGAGAACCGACTGACTTTGTTGACAGCCGGACGGTCGGTCGCCGGATAGGGTGTGGTGATGTCCGGTCCGGCCCTGCCTCCGCGCTTGTACTACATGCCGCGCACTCGCTCCAGCCGGGTTCTGTGGTTGTTAGAGGAGATCGGTGAGCGCTACGAGCTGACCGAGATCGCCGGCGTCAAGCGCCGATCTGCCGAGCATTTGCGTCGCCATCCCCTAGGGCGCGTCCCAGCGCTCGAGCTTGGCGATGGCACCACCATGTTCGAGTCCGCAGCGATCTGTCTTCAGCTTGCCGATCTGAACCCGGCTGCCGGTCTGATCCCGCCGCTGGGATCGAGCGAGCGGGCGCTTGTCTATCAATGGGTCGTGTTCGCGGTGGCCGAACTCGAAGCCCCGCTATTTCGCTGGATCCGCGAACTCGACGAAGGCACGACGGAGTCCCCGGCGCGCGATCGCTTTAGGCAAGCTGCAGCCGCGGTCGACTCCGCGCTCGCCGCCCGCGACTGGCTGGTTGATGCCCAGTTCAGCGTCGCCGACGTGATGTGCGCGAGCGTGCTACAAGGAGCCAACTCTCGAGGCCTCCTGCGCCACTGGCCCGGACTCGAGGCCTACGTGCAACGCGGCGAGTCACGCCCCGCCTATGCCAAGGCGGCCGCCATCTCCGATCGGCCTCGCACCTAAGCGCAGATACCTAATCGGGCGGCGTGTGCGAATCCATGGGACAGGACTGCCGCCTTTGACTCTGGCAACTTGCTCTTTGTCAATCTCCGGATCCGCGGGCCGCGCTGACTAACAGGACGCCGGCCGACCGTCCCTCTCTAGGCGAGGAGCTGATGGCTTCGCGCGACCGAATCCCGGACCCGGGGGCTTCGCGGGGCAGGCTGGTCGTTAAACGCAAAGAGGGTTTGCGTTTCGCGACCAGCCTCGGTTCTGCAAGGGCCGCCGGGGAGGTGTTGCCCGCTCCCGGCGCGCGGGAGCTGCGGGCATCTGTCATCACTTTCCGACAAACCGATCTGTTGTGCGACCAACCTCACGAACAAGCAGCACTCGCCACGACCGGATCCAACGCGGGACACTGTCCCTTCGATCGATCGGGGGAGCGAAGGCCGGGCGTCTGGTCAGGTCAGGAGCCGGCGCGAATCCCGGCCGGTAGTCGCTTTAGATTCACGTGGCGGGAATCTGATACGCGCCAAGAGAGCACGCCCGTGCCCGCGGCGGCGAGCAGCACCGCTGGCCACGGACCGATGATGAGACCGATCACGTGCGAGAGCGCGAAGGCCGCCAAGCCGGCGATCGTCAGCAGCGCTGCCGTCCTGCGACCATCTCTGCGCAACCACGTCGCGATACACACCAGCCCGCACGCCCCGAGCACAAGTCCGCCGAGCGGACGCGAGCCGGTAGTGACCGCCACCGCGTAGCCGACGATCAGTCCGGCGGCGGCTAGCGGAGCGGTCGCGAAACGTGGTCTCACGCCCGGGATTATCCGCAACTCGGTGTGAAACCGTACAGCCCCCTGTCGATCCGAGTGGCAGCGACGTCAGCGGGCGCGTAGCCCGCACGTGATAGCGCTTAGCCCGCGCCGCCAGAAGCACTCGACTTCGTCGAAGCCCGCCTTGCGCAGAGCGTTCAGCTCCGCGTCCAGGGGGAAGTAGCGGTCCTCGTCTGCCCATGCCGCGAAGTGGCCACGCGCCTCGACATTGGTGATCCCGTGATCGGCCATCCGAGCCGCCATGCGGTCGAACACGAGCGCGTTGAGTCGTGCGTCTTTGGTCACAGCCGCGTCCAGGTTGAGCAGCACCCCGCCGGGAGAGAGCGTGTTGCGAATCGCGCGGTAGAGCGCCGTCTTGGACCGGAGGTCATGGACGTGGTGCAGCGCCAAGGACGCCACCGCGGCGTCCGCAGAGGGCAACGGGCCTAGGAAGCTGCCCGCATGGAAGGTGACCCGGTGCGCGAAGCGCGCGAGCCGTCGCTGGGCCTCGCGAAGCATGTTCGGATCAACGTCAAGAACGGTCACCCGGACACTGGGAAGCGCCTCGAGCACCGCCGACGAGAGCGCGCCCGTGCCACCACCAAGGTCCAGCACGTGCCCGTCGTGCGGCGCGAGCGCCACGAGCAACTCAACGCCCGTCGCGATCATGTCCTCGTAGTACGGGATGAAGCGGCGAATCTGGACGTCGTATCCCTCAGCATCGACATCGAGATGACGCTTGACCGAGTGCGTCCCGCCACCGGACATTGGCCGAGCCTACACCTGAGGGGCCAGACCGCCCGGGTGAGTTCACCGCGCCCGACACGGCTGCTCCCGATCTGAGGTGCACGCGCGCCAACCAGCTGTGGGACGAAAAACCAGATGCCAGGGCCGCCGGCCGGGATTGTCGGCGAGCCGTCCCGACCAGCGCGGGCGCGAACGCGGTTCAGGCGCGCCTGTGCACGATGAGCACTGTATGCCCGGAGTGCGCCGCGACGGTGCTCGCCACGCTGCCGAGGAAAATGCCTGAGAGACCGCTCTTGCCGTGGGAGCCGAGCACGATCAGGCTCGCGTCGCGGTCGTCGGCGACGCGGGCGATCCCCTTCCACGCGTTCGCTTCCTTGACCGCGAGAGTCTGGGTGCGGAAGCCGGCGGCTTGCGCCATCGAGGCTCCCTGTGCGGCGGTCTCCTCGGCAGCTTTTCTGACCTCGTCGGTTGCCGCTGCGTCGAACTCGACGCCGGGCGGCGGGATGAACCCAACCCCGTACGGACGCCATACGGTCAGCACGACTGCGTCGCGTCCCGGCGCAAGCTGGCGGCCTGCCTCCTCGATCGCGAGCTTGGCGAGATCCGAGCCGTCGTAGGCGAACACCACCGGGCCGAGGCCGCCGGCGCTCATCTCACCGCGCCAGCCGGACGGTCGGCCACGGGCTCAGCCGAGTCCCCGTCGCGCGGGCCGCCGTACTGTCCGCCGGTGTCACAGGCGAGCGGCTCGGTGAGAACCGTCGCCCGGGAGGAGTCACGGATCCGGTCCAGCAGCGGGGGCGAGTACCAAGCCGGAGCCTCACCGCTCATCCACACATCCAGCGCCGGCGCCGGCGGGCGCACCCGACCCAGGGCATAAAGGGAGACCGCTGACAGCGTGCCGGTGGTGGCGATCCCAAAGCAGATCCACAGCGCGGTGTGGGTGCCGGCTGCCTGGCTGCCGCCGACCGTCGCGGCCACGTGCTCCAATACCGGCGCGACCATGAATGCGGCGACGGCCCGGAGTAGCTCGATGATCGCGAAAACGCGCTGGAGGGCGTTGTTGCGCAGCGAGAAGCCGGCGATGAACAGCGCCGGCGCCACCGAGCCGCCCACGCCGAGTCCGATTAGTCCAGAGCCGAGCGCCATCTGCAGCGACGTGGGTGGGAGCTGGGACTGAAGTACCAGGATCCCCGCGATCAGCGAGAGCATGCCGCCGAACACGAGGTAGTGGAGACCCCGGGTCCTGAAGACCAGTCCGAGCAGGACCGCGGTGATGAGCGCCGCGATGAACTCGGGGAACTGAAGCAGCCCCAGGTGCACTGGAGTGAACTGGTTTGTGAGCAGGACGGCGGCCAGCGCGACCGCGGATATAGAACTCGCCGCCGCGCACATCGCGACCACTATCCCGCTCACCGGGAGCGTGCTGCCGAGCGGACGTATGCACAGCAGTGGTCGCCTGGCGCGATACTGGTACACGAGCAGAACCACGATCAACACGAGCCCACCGACCAGCGGCACGATCGTCACGGCGTCGAGGAAGGAATGGGTGAGAAGCTCCGAGGCGCCGTAGAACAGGGCCACGCACCCCGCGGCGGCCAATCCGACGGGGAGAGGGTTACGTGTGGCGCTCCGGTCAGCCGGTGGGGCGTCCTGAAAGGTCAGCAGCGACAGCACCAGCGCCGCCGCGGCGATGCCCGCGATGATCCAAAACAGCGGACGCCACCCGTTGGCTTGCGCCTGAATGCCGCCCACAAGCGGTCCCAGTGCGACCGCTCCAAAGATGCAAACGTTCAGGATCATCGCCGTCCAGCGCAGCTTCGAGATGGAAAACGCGACGACGAGTGGGGGGACGGCCGCAATCAGTAGCAGGCTGGTGCAGAGGCCCTGCAACACGTGGCCAGCGATGTAGAAGCCAGCGTCGGGGGCGGCCGCCGCGAGCACCGAGCCGAGCACCAGCACCGCGGCATAGAGGACCAGCATCCGACGCTGGGGAAGATGTTGGGCCAAAAGCACCGCCAGGACCGTCCCGACGGCATAGCCGGCATTGGCCATGCCCGAGGCGAGACTCATCGTCTGGAGACTCGTATGCAGGTCCTTGGCGATGATCGGGGTGATCGGCTGCAATGCCGCCGAGAGCGCCAGGTACGGGACGAGGGCGAAGATCACCATGGCCGCGGCCGCCGGATAACGGCCTGTCCAGGGGCCCTGCCTCATCAGTCGATCTCCCAGTTCACGTCGGGCATTCCATCATAAGCTCACGGCGCGCCCCCGAGCGATTAGCTGCTCAGCTGCGCCCGATCAGCGAGAGCTCCCCGATGGACAGCCGATCAGCGGCCGTCTTGCCCCGATCCAGAGAAGGTGGAGCAGATGGCGTGGTCGGTCCAGCGCCGCTCGAGGCGCAGGAGACCGGACTGCGAAACGCGAAAGAACGCGGGATGGAGACCTCGCGGCAGCGCTACGGAATGCTGCTCCTTGCGCTCGGGTCCACGTTCTTCTTCGAGGGCGTCGCTGAGCCGGGGGATCTCCAGCGGGCGGTCGGGACCGTCCTGATCGGCGTGACGCTGATGCTCGCCCTGTACGCCGCCGAGCTCCCACGCCGATGGCTGCGCATCGCGGCGGCGTTCATTCTCATAATCGTCGCGGGCGTCGTGACCGCGTCCCTGGCCGGCAAGGGCACGACGGTCACCGGCATTGCCGCGATCGCCAACGGGCTGCTCGTCGCCGTAGCGCCCCCGGCGGTCGTGATCGGGCTGCTTCGCAGCCTTCGCGCGACGGGAGTCACCGTCACGGTGGTCGCCGGGGTGCTCTGCCTGTACCTGCTGGTGGGGTTGTTCTTCGCCTTCACCTACACCGCCATCCAGAACCTCGGTGGCGCTCCATTCTTTGCCAACGGCGCCGCCGCCACATCGTCGCGCTCGGTCTACTTCAGCTTCATCACGATGACGACCGTTGGCTACGGCGACTTCACCGCGCGGACCAATCTCGGACACACGCTGGCAGTGAGCGAGGCGCTGCTCGGTCAGATCTACCTCGTCACGGTCGTCGCGGCAATCGTCAGCCGTCTGGTCCCTCGGCGCGCCCTGCCGAAATGATCGACGCGCCCAGCGCGCGTGTGCTGCCGAGGACACTCGCCCGCCCAGTGGCCGGGCCCCGCCTTACGCTTGCTCGGTGCTCGCGCTGCTACTCGTCGCCGCGTCCCTCGGACTGAGCAACTTTGCGGCCTCGATCGCGATCGGCATCTCCGGCGTCGATCGGCAGCTGCGCGTGCGGATGGCGCTGGCGTTCGGGGTGTTCGAGGCGGGCATGCCAATTGTCGGGCTCCTCCTCGGCCACCGAGTCTCGCACGCGCTCGGCACGCGGGGGCACATCGTCGCCGGCACGCTGCTCGTGGCTACGGGTGTCTTCACGGCAGTCCAGGCGCTCAGAACGCCGGACCGATCGTCATCCACACTCGACCCGCGATCAGGGCGGCTGTTGCTGCTCGCCGCGAGCCTCAGCATCGACAACCTGATCGTCGGGTTCGCACTTGGCGCGTACCACGTGTCGTTGCCAGTCGCCGTCACCGTCATCGCCGTGGTCAGCGTCGGCCTCTCACTCATCGGCCTCGAGCTAGGCAGCCAGCTCGGAACACGAGTCGAGCACAACAGTGAACTCCTGGCCGGAATCGTGCTCATCTGCGTCGGCACGGTCATCGCGGCCAACCTCCGATGAACCCGAGGCATCCCTGCCCATCCGGCATCGAGCACCACCGTCTCTCCTAAGGTGCCCATCGCCGCCGCTGTCATGGTGTCACGCGCCGATCGCTGCCGGCAATGACGCTGTATGCCAGATCCTGAACCCCGGCGAGCGCGCTTCGAGGCGCTGTTCCGCGAACACCATCCCGCCGTCCGCGACTACGTCCGGCGCCGGGTGCCGCCGCAGGCTGTCGACGACATCGTCTCCGGGACGTTCCTCGTCGTCTGGCGGCGGCTCGACGACGTGCCCGAGCCCCCGCTGCCGTGGCTGCTCGCCGTCGCGCGCAACGTCGCCGGAACCGAGCGGCGCGGCGCCGCGCGGCGCCAGCGGCTGTGGCTCAAGGCCCAGAGCGGGCACGTCGAGGGCTACGACACCGGCGAGCCCGAGATCGGCGACGGACGTGTCCTGGGCGCGCTCGCGCGCCTGAACGAGCGTGACCGCGAGGCGCTCACGCTCGTGGCCTGGGACGGGCTCACGCCCGCGCAGGCCGCCGCCGTGCTCGGGGAGCCGTCGGTCCGCTTCCGCCAGCGCGTGCACCGGGCCGGGCGCCGCCTGCGGGCCCAGCTCGCCGAGCTCCGGCCTGAGGAGCCCGAACCAGCCTGTCAGGACCACCCCAACACCGGAGTCCCCGCATGAACCCCCGACTCGACACCGATCCCGAACTGCTCGAGCTCGTCCGCCGCGCCGACCCGATGCTCGACCCGCGGGTGAAGGGCGACGCCGGCCTGGACACCGACTCGGCGCTGCGCCTGCTCGCGCCCCAGCTCGATCGCCCGCCAACGCTCCGGCGCGCCCGTCGTCGGCGCCGCACGGCGTTGCGCATTGCGTTGCTCGCCGGCGCGGTCGCAGCGGCCGTGTTCGTGGTGGCCAACGTCGCCTCGACCGGGAACGGCTCCGCGGTGTCGCCGGCGCAGGCGAAGATGGTCAGGCGCGCCCGCGCCGCCCTGGTGTTGCCGTCCGGAGCGATCTACGAAGAGGACGCCGTGACAACGGTCACTGCGCGCGACGGCGCGACGAGCACGTCCGAGGCTCATGAATGGTTGAGCACCAGCCCCCCGTACGACAATCGGCTGATCATGATCCAGAACGGCAAGGTCCAGTGGGAGCAGGCGTTCGTCAACGGCCGGCTGGACCTGTATGACCCGGCGAGCAAAACCGTGTACCTGGCACCGGAGGTCGCGCCGGATCAGGTGCCCGATAACCCCACCTGGAACTCGGCGCTGGCGGAGGTCCAGTACCTGCTCGGGCAGCCGAACGTGACGGTCAACCCCAACGCAGTGCTCGACGGCGCGCCAGCGATCGAGTTCATCTTCGACGGCGGTCGCTTCAGCTACTGGGCCTCGCCGAGCAACTATCAACCGCTGCAGTCCGAGGACCGCCAGGACTCGTTGCCCGACGGCCGGGGCGGCGTGGGGACCACCCGCTACCCGATCGCGCGCGTGCTCACCGGGTCCGCGGCCTCGCCCAACATGCTGTCGCTGCAGGCCCAGCATCCCGGCGCCACCGTCGATCGCAGCGGCACCGATTACGAGGCGGCCCTGCGGCGGCTGCTTCACGAGCCGCTGCATCCGGCGCCGGGCGCCCGACGGGGCCCACGGTGACACGGAACCGTCTTCCGGCTTGCGCTTCGAGTAAGTCCCCTGCACTCTCAGCCGGGCTTGCGGGCGAGGACGACTTCGGTATCGCCGGGCCCGTCCCAGAAGATGCCCTCGGAGACCGTCACGTCAGCAGCGTCCGCACCTCGCTCGCGAAGTCCTCGACACCGTCAGCGAACAGTGCGCGGCCGAGAAGGACATGGATTGGTGTCCAGTGGAACGACTGGCCGAAGCTAGCCATTCGGTACGGTCCCGGTGCCGCCCCCGGCAGCTCCTCGGCCAGGGGCTTGGACCCAGCGGATGTTCGTGATGCCGTGTTCGTGGGGTCGTACGACACCACCACATGATGCCTTCGCGATGAGGCGACGGAGCGGCGCTCAGCCGGTGTTGGTGGGTGTCAAGACGATCACCGGGATGGCGCGGTCGGTCCGCTTCTCGTACTCGGCGAATTGCGGGACGCGCGCGGCCTGCATGCGGTAGAGGCGGTCGCGTTCGTCGCCGGTCGCCTCGCTGGCAGCGACCTCGATCGTGTCGGTCCCGACCTCGATCGTGGCATTGGGATGGGCCTTGAGATTGTGGTACCAGTCGGGGTTCGTCGGCGCTCCCGCCTTCGAGGCGAATATGACGTAGCGCCCGTTGTCACTCAGGTAGCCAAGCGGGTTAACGCGGCTCTTGCCGGACTTCGCACCGCTGTGGTGCAGCAGCAGCAGTGTCGCGCCTTCGAACATGCCACCGACTCGTCCTTCGTTGGCGCGGAACTCCTCGATGATCTGAGCGTTGAAGTCGGCGGGGGAGGTGGACATCGTGCTCCTCACAAGCTTACCCAGAGGCCATTAGGACTGCAGGCTGAATGGCGGGTAGCGGTCGGTGATCAGTAGGAAGGCGTAGGCCGCGACGCGGTTGTGCCAGCGGAAGACGCCCTCGATGAAGTCGAACAGCGACCGCGGGTAGCGGCCCGTGAAGAGGATCGCGAACCAGGCGAAGATGGCGGCGAACAGCGCGCCGATCGTGAGGAAGAACAACACGATGTAGTGCGGGATCGCGAGCAGCCATTTGACGAGCGGGAGGCCCCGACTGAGGTCGTGTTCGGCGTCGGGATAGGGGAAGCTCAGGCGGACGCCCTGCTCTTCGTCGGTGGAGGGGTAGCGGTCGTCCATCAGCGCGAAATAAACGGCGACCCGGTTGGTGAAGCGGGTCAGCTGCAGGTTCCAGTCGTACCACCAGCGCGGGTACTTCTTGCGAAACAGCAGCATCAGCAGCACGGGGATAACGAGGATCCCGATGCCGCCCAGGGCGTACCGGGCGCTGCTGCCTCCGGCGTTGGCCCCGAAGCTGCCGCCCTCGAGCGTGGCGGCGAGGATCGCGATCGGGATGATCGTGAAGATCCGAAAGGCCGTGCTGAGGCGGTTGAGGTTGCGGTCGGGATAGTCGACCGAGAATGTGAGCGGGTAGTCGTGGCCACCGCCCGGCGGCGCTAGGTCGTCGGCCGAAGGTGGGGGCGTCTGTCCTGAACTCTCCATGTGGGTGCCTCCCTGTCAGGTGTACGGCGTACACTCTGACGCAGACTATAGGTGTACGGCGTACACTTGTCAAGCGCGATGACCCAAGAGACGAACACCGGCCGGACACGCCTGAGTAGACCGCTCGTGCTCCAGGCTGGCGTGGCGCTCGCAGACCAGGACGGGCTTGACGGGTTCAGCATGCGCCGGCTCGCGCAAGAGCTCGGCGTTGTGCCGATGGCGCTCTACAAGCACGTGGCGAACAAGGATGAGCTCCTCGATGGCATGGTCGACATCGTCTTCGACGAGATCGAGTCTCCCCCGATCGACGACGATTGGAGGTCGGCGATGCGACGCCGGGCGATCTCGACGCGCGCCGCGCTCAGGCGCCACAGCTGGGCGATCGGGCTGATGGAGACGCGGAACCCTGGACCGGCCAACCTGCGAAACCACAACGCGGTAATGGGCTGTCTACGCGAGGCGGGCTTCTCGTTCGAGACCGCGATTCATGCCTACTCGGTCCAAGACGCCTACATATACGGCTTCGCGCTGCAGGAGAAAACGCTCGGGTTCCAGGCGCCCAGCGACGCCGGAGAAGCCGCACAGAGAAGAGCACACGCGATCGGCGCGCTCAACGAGTACCCATACCTCGCCGAGATCGCAACCAAGCTCCCCGAGTCCGGATACGACAACGCCATCGAATTCGCCTGGGGGCTCGACCTCATCCTCGACGGCCTCGACCGTCGCCGCCACACGGCCCATGAATAAGTGGCGGTGCCGGTAAAGCTGCTCGGGCGACGGGCCGAAGAGGATCGTCCAAACGCCACCGACGCGGACCTCGCTCTCGGAGGTGGTGAAGGCGTCGAAGACCACTTCGGGCGGCGCCGCGATGATGCGCTCGTAGAGCAGATCGTCGGTCATCCCTGGCTGTCCTCAACGTAGGCTCCGAAGCGGTCGAGGCGCCGCTCCCAGCTGCGCCTGTATTCCTCGATCCACCGCGCAGCGTCGTCGAGCTGCGCCGGACCGAGCCGGCACTCCCGGCTTCGCCCTACCTTCGTGGTCACGACGAGGTCGACGTTTTCGAGGATCCCGACATGTTTCTTGACGCCGTTGAGTGTCAGCCCGAACGGCTCGGCGAGCTCGCTCAGCGTCGCTGGCGCGCGCGCGAGGCGGTCGAGGATCTCCCGACGCGTCGGATCCGAAAGGGCGAAGAACGTCCTATCTAATGTCGCGTTATAGTGCACCGATCGGTGCACTATAACGCGCAGGAGAAGTCATTGAGAAAGCTCGTATTGGTCGATTCATGCAAAAGCTCGTATTGGTCGATGCATGTAGAAGCTCGTATTGGTCGATGAGGTATCTCTCGATGGACTCGAGCGCGAGGACGCGATCGAACAACGCGGAAGCTTCCTCCCCGCGACGGGGAGCGAGCTCGCGTTGCCGCTGATCGTCGTTCGCGCCCGAACAAGGCGGGCGGTGGCCTGATCTTATGAGTTCAGTAAGGCTTGCTCCCTGGGTCGTAACCGGCGCGTGACCTGCGCGATATGTAATGCAGAACAAGCACCGCCCTGCTCGCGCAGACGACACGGTGCCACTGACAACACAAGACAAGAGAAGCAGTAACCGGTAAATCCGCGGGGGCGCATTTCGCCATGTTCGGCGGAACCCTCTAATCCGATCGCGGGCGCTGCCCGCGACATAGATCAGCAAGTCGGCAAACGCCCGTCCTTTGATTCGGGGCGCGACGGACGCTGCTCGCGGGCGCTCGCACTGGGCGCCGCCACAACAGGAGAATTGATGACATCGCGCGCGCCTGACCGTGCGGGCTTGGATAGCCCGCGCGAACTTGAGCTGAGGGTCCTCCCCGACCGGGGAGAGCGCAGCGCTGCAGACCTGACTCCGATCACCACCGATCGGCCTCGTCGGCCTCGTTCCGGTGGGCTGGTCAAGCCGCTGCCGCGGCGCGATCGTGTCGCACTCGCAGCGCTCGCCGGGTTGTGGCTCACCTCCGTCGTGTTCTTCTGGTTGTGGTGGCTCGAGCCCGCGCATCAGGCCACCGTCGCCGGCCTGGTGGTGAACAGTGCCGTACTCGCGTTCGACCTCGTCCTCGTGCCGGCGTGGTTCTTCTTCTTCGTGCTGCGGATGCGCCGATCGGTCCCGGCACTCGAGGTGCCGGAGCTGCGCACCGCGATCATCGTCACCAAGGCTCCATCGGAGCCGTGGCCGCTCGTGCGAACAACGCTCGAAGCGATGCTCCGGCAGGACTTCCCGCATCCGTACGACGTGTGGTTGGCTGATGAGCAACTGACCGACGACGTAATCGATTGGTGCGCTCTGCATGGCGTCCGGATGTCCACCCGCGAGGGCGTGGCCGAGTACCACAACCCGCGCTGGCCGCGCCGGACCAAGTGCAAGGAGGGCAACCTCGCGTTCTTCTACGACAACTGGGGATACCGCGACTACGACGTGGTGGCCCAGCTCGACGCCGATCACGTCCCGGCACCCGATTACCTGTGGCAGATGGTCGCGCCGTTCGCCGATCCCCGCGTCGGCTACGTGGCAGCGCCAAGCATCTGCGATCGCAATGCCGATGCCTCGTGGTCGGCCCGCGGGCGCCTGTACGCTGAGGCCGTCCTGCACGGGTCGACGCAGGCCGGCTCCAACGCCGGCTTCGCCCCGAGTTGCATCGGGTCCCACTACGCGGTTCGCACCGCGGCGCTCCAGGAGGCTGGTGGTCTCGGACCAGAGCTTGCTGAGGACTTCTCGACCACGCTCATCCTCAGCTCCCACGGGTGGCAAGGCGTGTTCGCGATCGACGCCGAGGCCCACGGCAACGGACCCGATTGCCTCGCCGACTGCGTCACTCAGGACTTCCAGTGGGCCCGCAGCATGACGAGGGTCCTGTTGACGGTCAGTCCGAAGTATTGGAAGGCCCTCAGCCTCCGTGCGCAGGCGAGGCTCGCCGGCTGCCAGATGTGGTACCCGTTGCACACGCTCGCCATGCTGGTGATGGTGCTCTTGCCAGCGTGGGCGCTGCTCAGCCACGCGCCGCTCGTGCGCGTCGGCGTCGGGGCTTTCTATCTGCACTTCATTCCGGTCGGACTGGTGTTGCTCGCGGCCGTGCTGCTGCTTCGCACCCGCGGGCTGCTGCGGCCGTCGAACGCTCCAGTGATCAGCTGGGAGTCGATTCTGTTCCAGCTCGTGCGCTGGCCGTGGGCGCTGATCGGATGTGTCAACGGCCTCTGGGGCTGCGTCACCGGCGGTGAGGATGGATTCAAGGTGACGCCCAAGCGCAGCGGCGGAGAGCAGCCGCTTCCCCTTCGCGTGATCCTGCCCTACCTCGTCCTCTCGGCCGTATCGATACTCCCCGTGCTGTTCGTCAGCAACCCGGGCGCCGCCCGCGGCTACTACTTCTGGGCGTTGTTGAACGGCGCCACCTACCTGCTCGTGTCGATCGCCGTGGTCGCGCTCCACATCGTGGAGAACAGGGGTCAGAGCGATCTGCGATCGACGCTTCGCTTTGCGGGCGCGAGGTCGGCCGCGATCGCGACCGTCGCGGCGGCACTCATATTTGCGGCTGCCCTGCACGGTCGCCAGGGGCTCGAGGGCATGACGTGGCCGGGACAGGCCGCGTTCGCCGCGCAGCAGTACGTGCCACCACAGCCGGCCGTCGCCGCCGCGCGCGCGAGTGTCGATGTGGGCGTCACCACCACCCCCCTCGCGAGCAATGGCTCGCGACCGTGGACCGCGCGCGATCTCTGGACGGTCAACGCGTTCGAGCGCGACATCCACAAGCACGCGAACGTCGTGATGTGGTACGCCGACTGGCAGCACTCCGCCCCGTCACTCACGCAGCTGCACCTGATCGAGCGTCGCGGAAGCATCCCCGAGATCACCTGGGAGCCCTGGGACTCCACCAAGGCACTGCGGGCTCCGCAGCCGAAGTATGCGCTGCGCAACATCGTCGACGGTAAGTTCGACGCCTATATCCGCACCTGGGCTCGGACGCTGGCAGCGTACGGCAAGCCGGTCCGGCTGCGCTTCGCGCAGGAGATGAACGGCAACTGGTACCCCTGGGGGGCCGGGACAAACGGCAACACGCCCGCCGAGTTCGTCGCCGCCTGGCGTCACGTACATAACATCTTCGCCGCCGCCGGTGCGAACAACGTGAAGTGGGTCTGGAGCCCCGTCTCCGGGGCGCCGAGGCAGTACTTCCCAGGCCTTCGGTACGTGAACAGGCTGGGCGTGACGTGCCTGAACGGTGGCACGGCCGCGTTCACCGAGGGATGGCGGAGCTTTGCCGCCATCTGCGGCGAGTCGATCCAGCAACTGCATGCCCTTGCGCCGCGACTGCCGATCGACCTCTCCGAGGTTGCGAGTGCTGAGGCCGGCGGCAACAAGGCCGCCTGGATCAAAGGCATGTTCGCGTTCCTCGCCTACCACCCCGAAGTGAAGTCGTTCGTGTGGTTCAACCTCCACAAGCAGGCCGACTGGCCGATCCAGAGCTCCCGTGCGGCCGAGCGAGCGATGAGGGACGCGGTGCAGAGCGCCCGCTACAACTGACCACGCCAAGCGGGTCTTGGCCGGCAACGAGCGCGAGTACGATTGCCGTATGTGCAGCCACGAGGAATGGCAGAACCTCAGGCACCGCGTCGAGCAGGCCGTCGACGAGGGCCAACTGCGGGAGTTCGTGGAAGACGTCACCGCTCGCGTCGAGGCGTTTATGGACGAGCTCAAGCGCTCCGGATGCTGGTCGGAGGACGCAGAGTGGGTCCACGGACGCGGTCGGCGTTCGAGGACCGAGTGGGTCGCCTGAGCCAGTCCGTCGAACCGACGCATTGAAAACTAGAGCGTAGGTAAAGTGCCGCCCACAGGCGACGCAGGAGCCGCGGGTTATGTTGTTTTCTTGGCGGTTCTGAAGCAGTCTTGACGCGCGACGATCACCCGATGAGTTGACCGCTCCCTCACATTTCACCTCCGACGATTTCGCCAGGCGCATGGGGCGTGCGGTCATGCTGGCCACCGACGCTGGGCTGACCGGCGTGCTCGTTACGCCGGGTCCGGACCTCACGTACTTCACGGGGTACGAGCCGACCGCAATGACGGAGCGGATCACGATGCTCGTGATCCAGACCGGCACGGATCCGGCGATGATCATGCCGACCATCGAGCGGCCCGACGCGGAGGCCGCCCCGGGCGCGAGCGTGGTCTCGCTCACCGACTGGGGCGACGACAGCGATCCATACGAGGCGACGGCGAGCCTCCTCAACCCGCGGGGCCGCTACGCGATCTCCGACTCGGCCTGGGCAATGCACGTGCTCGGCCTCCAGCAGGCGATGCCCGACTCGAGCTACGTCTCGATGACCCCGGCGCTTCCGATGATCCGCGCGATCAAGGACGCTCGTGAGCTCGAACTGCTTGCCGCCGCGGGCGCCGCGGTCGATGCCACGTTCGAGGAGATCGTGCGCACGTCGTTCGCCGGCCGCAGCGAGATCGAAGTCGCCGAGGAGCTTGCGAGCCTGATGCGAAAGCACGGCCACTCGGCCATCGAGTTCACGCTCGTCGGTTCCGGGCCCAACGGCGCCAATCCTCATCACGAGGTCGGTCAGCGGACGATCGAGGAAGGCGACACGGTCGTGATGGACTTCGGCGGCATCAAGGACGGCTACTCGTCAGATGTCACGCGCACCGTTCACGTGGGCGAGCCCAGCGACGATGAGCGGAACGTCTATGACGTCGTCCGCCGCGCCCAGCAGGCGGCCTTCGAGGCCGTTCGTCCGGGGATCGCCTGCCAGCAGATCGACCGGGTCGCGCGCAAGGTGATCGCCGACGCGGGCTACGGTGAGCGGTTCATCCATCGCGTGGGGCACGGCATCGGCCTCGCCCCCCATGAGCCGCCGTACATGGTCGAAGGGGAGAGCCTCCCGATCGAAGCGGGGATGTGCTTCTCGATCGAGCCGGGGATCTACCTCCGAGGTCGGTTCGGCGTCCGGATCGAGGACATCGTCGTCGCGACCGACGGTGGCGCCCGCCGGCTGAACAACACAAGCCGCGAGCTGCACATCGTCAGCTGACAGTGAGGGCTCGGTCCCAGCTCTGACCGCGCCCATGGACGTCAACCGCCGTCGACGCGTTCGCTGGACGGACGGCCGCGGTCAGCACGCGCCGTGATCTGATCGTCGTCCGCGTCCGAATGGTGAGTGCGGTCGCCGACGATCTCCCGGACCTCGCTACCGAGGCCGATCGACGGTCCGCCGATCAGCTCCCAGGCGCGCGCGATCCCGATCAGAAAGCACACGACCACCAGCACCGCGATGTCCTGTGCGGCGGACGCATCGTGGCTGCGTGAGATCAACCGCACCGCGTAGTACAGCTGAACCACGAAGACGACAGCGAGACCGAGGAGGAACAGAGCGTCGCGTTGGGCGACAGGCTGGACTCGGCGGACGCGTGCGATCGACAGCAACGAGCCGATCACGAAGAACAGACCGATCAGGCTGACGCTGAGGGCCGTCCACCCGAGCCCGCCGAACGGGATCAGCGCGAACAGCGAGATCGCGAACGCGTTGGTGAATGAAGTAAGCGCCGCCGCGGCCCGAACCCGGTGTACCTGGTCCGCGTCCTCGGCGGTGAGACGCTCATGTTCGACCGAGATCGCGACGAACAGCAGGCCGATCAGCGCCCCGGCGACGCCGGCGGACGCGACGAAGAAGTCGTGCAGCGACGGTGGCGTCACGGCGACCGCCCAGTATGGCCGCTGGGTGGCGCCCATGCCGTCGCGGCGCCGCACGGCCGGCGGCGCTTCAGGCGAGGACCGCCTACGCCATGTCGCGCCGGCGCGTCACTACGACAGCGCCTTTGCCTTCGCCTTCTGAAATTCGTCCTCGGTGATCACGCCGCGGTTCTTCAGATCCTCGAGCTTGGCGATGTCGTCGGCGGGACTCGATGCGGTCGCTCGCACATACTGCTGGAACGCCTGGTCCTGGCGCTGCGCGTGGCTCGCCGCCCGCTCGTGCATGTTGTGGCCGCGGGCGATCAGATAGATCAGCACACCGATAAGAGGGAAGATCACGATCAACAGGCACCAGGCCGCTTTGCCCCACCCGGACAGGTCGGCGCTGCGGAAAATGTCGAAGATCACACCAATCGCGATCCAGATCCAGATGAACAGCAGCGCAAGCTCGAGCGCGGTCAGTAACGCGTCGCCGAACGTGAACGAGGCAATGATGGGCATGCTCTTACGACTCCTTTGAACTCAGGCGCAACGCGCCAAACCCCGGAAGAATCACGACATTACATAACTGACCGGAGTCTTCATGAATCACCCGTTGCGGATGATCCGTCTGGGTCTGGGTGGCCCTCGCCGTGTGGCTGCTCGTGTTCCGAGTGATGCTCGGCCGCGGTCTGAAACTCATCGGCGAAGATCATGCTAGGAATCTCGCGAAGCGCTGACGCGAAGGAGCCGCCGTGACCGATTACATGAACCTGCCCACCGACCTGCCCATCCCCGAGGACGACGGCGCCGCCGATCACCTCCCGGGCACCGCGATGCCGCACATCGAGCTGCGCAGCACCTCAGGTCAAACCGTTGCGCTCGATCAGCTCGGACCCGGCAGGACCGTCGTCTACATCTATCCCCGGAGCGGGGTTCCCGGCGAGCCGCTCCCGGAGGGCTGGGACGCGATCCCCGGCGCGCGAGGATGCACCCCCGAGGCGTGCAGCTTTCGTGATCACCACGCCGAGCTGCGCGCCGCCGGCGCGGCCAACGTCTACGGCTTGTCCTCGCAGGACACCGACTACCAGGCGGAGCTCGTCGACCGTCTCCACCTGCCCTTCGGGATCCTCTCGGATCCCGAGTTAACGCTCGTCGACGCGCTTGGCTTGCCGACGTTCATCGCCAATGGCGGGCCGCTCTACAAACGGATCACGCTGATCGTCACCGACGGCCGGATCGAGCATGTCTTCTACCCGATCTTCCCGCCCGATCATCACGCTTCGGAGGTCCTCGAGTGGCTCTCGGAGCATGGCTAACCTTGATATAGATGGCGAAGACGTGGGTTTTGAAGACAGAGACCAAAGGCACGGGCGCGGAGATGGTCCCGCTCGAAAGCATCCTCCGGAAGGGTTCGGACACCATTCCGGACTTTGTCCTGCCGGAGCTTCGAGAGCCGCCGCGCGAGCCGGTGCAGCGACGGCCGCACCTCTTCAAGGTGGTCGACGTGATGACCCGCGAGGTGCTCGTTGAGGACACCGACGCCCGCACGACGATCGAGGTCCTTGAGGACGTTCCCAGCATCGTCGATGTGACCGTCTACGTCTGGGACGCGAAAGCCGAGCGGTGGCGGATGCTGACGTTCGGCGAGACGAAGGCACTGTGGGAGTACCGCGGCCATCTCCAGGATCAGGCCGAGTCGGCGGGGTCGCCCTCGGCTTGACATTCATGATGCGGTTCTGCAACATGCATGTTGCATGGCCGTCGGAAAATCGTCCTCGGCAAAGCAGCCGGTCGTCGACGAAGAGCTGAGACGAGCGACGATCGCGGTACTCGGCGAACGCGGATTCCACGGGCTGACGCTCGAGCGTGTCGCCGAGGTCGCCGGTCGCGCCCGGACGACCCTGTGGCGTCAGGGACTGACCCGCGAGGAGTTAATCGGCGCGCTCGTCCGAGAGCTCGCTCAGGACTTCCGCTCGACGATGTTCGCGGTGCTGACCTCGGGTGGCAGCGGTCGCGAGCGCCTGCAGCGGGGTCTCGAGGCGCTGTGCGAGCTGCTCGATCGCCACCTGCCGCTCATGCTCGCGACGGACGAGGCCTTTCACCAGGACACCGGCCCCGGGGAACCACCCGACTACCTACACCCGTTCATCCAATTCATCCGCGAGGGCGCCGACGACGGATCGCTGCCGGGCGCGGACGACGCTGTCGCCACGTCGGACATCGCATTCAACGCCGTGGCATGGCCGTACGTCCATCTGCGCGGCCGCCACGGATGGCCGCCGGATCAGGCTCGGGACCGCGTCGTCGACGTCGTGATGAACGGCGTCGCCGGGAGGCCGGCGGGGCCTCGCTCACGAAGACAACGAAGGGAGCCATCATGACAATGACCCTGCCCTACCGGGAACCGCTGGTTCCGCTGGAGCCGCGCCAGCGGCAGATCCCCGAGCCGCCACGCCGCGGGGAGACGGGCGGCCCAGCGTGCCGGATCTGCACGGACCAGGTCACGCCGGTCGCGTGGTCCGACGAGAACTGGACGCTTCATCCGCCGCGGGGTGGCAGCCTGCCAGGCGCCGTCTGGGTGGCCAGCCGGGTCCACGTCGATTCGTTCGCCGATCTCCCGCCCGAGCTGGCCGCTGATTTCGGCCGACTCGCCGCCCGGGTGGAGCGCGCGATCCTGTCGCTCGGCGACGTCGCACGCGTCCACCTCTACCGCTGGGGCGACGGCGGAGCGCATTTTCACGTCTGGTTCATCCCGCGGCCACTCGGAATGCTCGAGGCTTCGGGCATGATGCTCCCGCTTTGGGAGGACGCGCTGCCGAACGTCCCCGACGAGGAACTGGCGGCCGCGGCCGAGCGCGTCGCGGCGGCGATGTGACCGAGCAGCGCCAGCTAGCGCGCCGGCTCGGCACCGGCGACGCCGTGATCATCGGGCTTGGATCGATGATCGGGGCGGGCGTGTTCTCGGCGTTCGCGCCGGCCGCAGCGGCCGCGGGCGCCGGCCTTCTCATCGGACTCGCGGTGGCCGCTGCCGTCGCCTACTGCAACGCAGTCGCGTCCGCCCAGCTGGCCGCGCAATATCCGACGTCCGGCGGCACGTATGTTTACGGCCGCGAGCGCCTCGGGGCGTGGTGGGGCTTCATCGCCGGCTGGGGCTTCGTGATCGGAAAGACCGCCTCGTGCGCAGCGATGGCGCTCACGTTCGCGTCGTACGCGGTCGCCGGCCCCCGCTGGGTACAGCGACTCGTGGCGCTGGCTGCGGTAGTGGCGCTGAGCGCCGCAAACTACCGGGGGATCTCTCGCACGGCTCGGCTCGCGCGCGTGCTGGTCGCGGTCTCGGTGCTGGCGTTACTCGTCGTGATCGCCACGATCGTGACCAGCGGCAACGCCGATGCGTCGCGGATCGGGGGTATCTCGTCGCTCGGCAGTGGTGGGCTGCACGGTGTGCTCCAGGCCGCGGGCCTGCTGTTCTTCGCGTTCGCGGGTTATGCGCGGATCGCGACGCTTGGCGAGGAGGTCCGGGACCCCACGCGCACGATCCCGCGGGCGATCCCGATCGCGCTCGCGATCACCGTGGCTCTTTACCTCGTCGTCGGCGTCGTCGCGCTCGCTGCGGCGGGGCCAACCGCGCTGGCCGCGAGCACCCGTCCGCTGGCCACGGCCGTCCGCGCGGTCGGGGAAAGCTGGGCGCTGCCCGTCGTCCGAATCGGAGCCGCCGTCGCGAGCCTCGGTGCGCTTCTGGCCCTGATCGCGGGCATCGGGCGCACGGGGCTGGCGATGGCTCGCAACGGCGATCTGCCACGCTGGCTCGCGTCGGTGCACGGCACCTATCAGGTACCCGACCACGCCGAGCTCGCCGTCGGGGCGGCGGTGGCGGTGCTGGTGGCGACGACCGACCTACGCGGGGCGATCGGGTTCTCCTCGTTCGGAGTGCTCATCTACTACGCCGTAGCCAACGCCTCCGCCGTCACCCAGCGCGCTCCGCACCGCCGGTGGCCCCGGGCCCTGAACGTCGCCGGCCTCGTTGGCTGTCTCGTGCTGGTCGCGTCGCTTCCGGCGGGGGCGATCGTCGCCGGAGTGGTGATGTTCGCGGTTGGCGTCGCCGGCCGGGCCTTCTCGAGGCTGGGCTCGGCCAGGCCGACCGCGTAGCGCAGCTCAGAACAGCTGGCCCGGCGTGAGCTGGCTGTTCAGCAACTCCCGGAACCTGACGGCGTCGCCTGCCGTGTAGCGCCGGCAGAGCTCGAGTCCGGCCGGATAGCAGGACTCGTAGGGACGCCAGACGCGAGCCTGCAGGCTCTCGAGCGAGCGCGCGACGAACTGATCGTCCTCGAGCATCCACCGCCGCGCGTACGCGTGCACATCCTCGGCCGTCGCATTTCCCTCGTCGAGCATGATCGCGATGTTCGGTCGAACGCCGAGCAGCAGCCGCTCGGTTTCGCGAACGGCGCCGGCGGTCTCGACGTCGAACGGGATGCCGAGCGGTCGTAGGCAGCGCGCCGCGACCTCCTCGGCCTCGTCGCCGAGCAGCGCCTCGAGCCCGAGGCAGGCGATCCCCTCGGACAGCAGCGCCTGGGGACTGGGATAGACGTACACGCCCAGCTCCACATATCGGCGCGCCACGGCGAGGTTCGCATCCTTGCACGCGTGCTCGGTGTGGTGGCCGGGGTAGGCCTCGTGGCTGACCAGCTCGAGCAGCCGGCAGCCGCTGATCGGGAGGTCCTCGTTGATCGCGATGCGCGTCCGCAACGAGCCTTCGTAGTCGGCGTTTCCGGCGAAGTGCCTGTCGGCCACCAGCTCGAACGCCACCTCCTCCCCGGCCGGGAGGCCGAACAACTCGTCGCTGCGGCGGCGAAGCTCAGCGGCGATGGCGCGCATCCCAGGGAGCAGCTTCTCTCGCGGGATGCGCTGCGTCCGGCTCCAGCGCTCGTATCGCTCGCGGACCTCGCCGCGGCCCGGAAGGGCGCGATCCAGCTTGCCGTGGGCCTCCTCGAACTGTTCGTCGGGCGCGAGCGCAACCTGGGCGCCATGGCAGCGCTCGACGAGCTCCCGGTAGCTGAACCGCTCTCCGCCCAGCCACGCGAGCGTGGTTGAGATCGCTGACAGCTGCGCCCGCAGCCACTCGCGGCGGTCGGGATCGGACTCGTCCGCGACGAGCGCGAGCAGGTCCTGCGTCTGTTCGCCGAGCGCACCGGTGCTCGGCGGCGGCTCGGCGTCGACGGCGGTCGCTAGCTCGGCCGGACCCACATAGCTCTCGACCAGCTCGGGGACGAGCTTCCGCAGCCTCAGCACCAGTTCCAGGTACCGCTCACCCAAGTCCATGTCCTGCGATGATTCCAGGCGGAGTGAGAACGCTTCTGGGGACCGGGGTGGTGAGAACGGCGGCGCTGTCGGTCGCCGCGCTGCTGGTTGCGCCTGTGAGCGCGGTGGCCGCGGCCGGCTTTGCGTCCGGGCTCTGGCAGGGCAAGGGCCATCTCACCGGCGGCTTCCACGGCGACGGAATGAAAGTCCGGATCACCAAGGGTGGGACGTTCCTGTTCTGCCTTCGCGAGGGACCCGGCGGCACCGTCTCGTCGGCTGGCAGCAGGTGGGTGATCAAGCCCACGGTGATCAGCGAGCAGAACTCGGGCGGTGCGACGGGCAGAGGCAAACTGGTCGGGGCCGGCGGCCTCTCGGGTCATGGCGGAGCTGTGTCGATGAGCGGGACCGACAAGCTCAAGCTCACGATCGACGTGGACGGCCTCAAGCTGACCGAGCCGTTTTCCCTCCGGATCAAGGCGAAGCTCCCGGTCACGCACGCGACGCGCAAGCGCGTGACCGGCGACATCGCCTTCGAGAACCGTCACGCCCAGGAGAAGGCCGGCTTCACCAGCAACGAACGCGGCACCTACACCGCCAAGCCGGTCGCCCACTGCAAGGTCTAGGTTCGGCCGGGTGCGGCTCTTCCATCCCATCATGCCGCCAGGCTCTGCGGCCGCTACGTCTACGGAGATCTCTGCAACCCGCAGATCCGCTCCGCGAACTTGAGTCGCGGTCACGCAAGTGGCGACCGGTCGACGGGCCCTTCCGTCAGTTCGATGTCGTCCTTCGGTCAGGACACGTCAGGACGTATCTACGCAGTCTCGCTGGCCGGGCCGGTCTACCGGATCGCCGCCCGCTAGATACCTCGGGCTGGAAGAATGGGCGCGACGGTCCAGGAGGGATCGCTCGTCTCTTCGTGAGGGGTCGTGACAGCCACGGTCATCTGCCAGCAGTGCGGCACCGAGAATCCGGCGGGCTTCAAGTTCTGTGGCGCCTGCGCTGCGCCGCTCGCTGACGGCGCCGCAACTCGTCAGGCGCGCAAGGTGGTGACGGCGCTGTTCTGCGACGTCGTGGGGTCGACGTCGCTGGGAGAGGAGCTTGACCCGGAAGTTCTGCGGGCCGTGATGACCCGCTACTTCGCCGAGATGCGAGCGTCGATCGAGCGCCATGGCGGAACCGTCGAGAAGTTCATCGGCGACGCCGTGATGGCGGTGTTCGGCATCCCCACCGTCCATGAAGACGATGCGCTGCGAGCTGTGCGCGCCGCCGCGGAGATCCGGGAGCGGCTACCGGCGTTGGCGCAGGAAGCCGGCGTGACGCTCCAGTTCCGCACGGGCATCAACACGGGGCCGGTGCTCGCCGGCGAGGGAGAGAACCTGGCGATCGGCGACGCCGTCAACGTCGCCGCCCGGCTCGAGCAGGCGGCCCGCCCGGGCGACATCGTGCTCGGCCCCGACACGATGGGGCTCGTCCGGGATGCGGTCGATGTCGAGCCGGTCGAACCCGTGAGGCTGAAAGGGAAGTCAGAGCCGCTCGCGGCCTATCGGCTGCTCCGAGTCGACCCGGTTGCGCCCGGCCACGCTCGGCATCTCGACGTGCCGCTGGTGGGGCGCGAGCGCGAACTTCAGCTCCTGCGCGACGCGTGGGAGCGTGCGGCCCAGGAGTCCGGCTGTCACCTCTTCTCGCTCCTCGGTGCGGCGGGCGTGGGCAAGTCCCGGCTGGTGGGCGAGCTTTTTGCGAGCCTCGGTGACGGCGCGACGATCCTGCGCGGTCGCTGCCTTCACTACGGCGAGGGCATCACGTTCTGGCCGCTCGTCGAGGCGCTGGTCCCGGTTGGCGAGCGAGCGACCCTCGTGCTGGAGCGGCTCAGCGCCGGCGGTGCGGCGACGCCGGAGGAGCTCTTCTGGGAGGTCCGGCGCCTGCTCGAGTCGCTCGCTCGGGAGCGGCCGGTCGTCCTGCACGTCGATGACCTCCAATGGGCGGAGCCGATGCTGCTCGACCTGCTTGACCACGTCCTCGATCTCTCGAGAGGCGCGCCGATCCTGTTGCTCTGCACCGCCCGCCCGGAGCTGCTCGACGATCGCCCGGCCTGGGGTGGCGGCAAGCTCAACGCGACCACGTTGCTGCTCGAGCCCCTCGGAGCGAAGGAAAGCGAGGTGCTGCTCGACCAACTCGCCGACGGTCTGGAGCCGGAAGCCCGGGCGCGGGTGATCGCCGCCAGCGAGGGCAACCCACTGTTCCTCGAGGAGATGGTTGCCCTCGCTCGGGAGCGTGGAACGGTAACCGTCCCGCCGACGATCCAGGCGCTGCTCGCCGCGCGGCTGGAGCGCCTCGCCGCCGAGGAGCGCGAGCTCCTGGAGCGCGGCGCGATCGAGGGCGAGGTGTTTCACCGCCTGGCGGTGCGGGCGCTCGCCACCGGGCGACTGGCGACCGAGGTCGAGTTGCGGCTCGCGGGACTGGTGCGCAAGGAATTGATCCGGCCGCACGCGGAGACGCTCCTCGGCGGCGATGCGTTTCGCTTCCGCCACCTTCTGATCCGCGACGCGGCATATGACGGGCTGCCCAAGGCGACCCGTGCGGATCTCCATGAACGCTTTGCTGCGTGGCTGGAGGATGCTGGCGCGGCGCTGCCCGAGCTCGACGAGATCGCCGGCTGGCATCTCGAGCAGTCGGTCCGATACCGGCGCGAGCTCGGCCAGGAAGTCGAACCTCCGCTCGTTCGCCGTACCGCGGAGCACCTGCACACGGCGAGCGGGAGAGCCCGCGAGCGCGGTGACTCCAGCGCGGCGCGCAACCTTCTCGATCGCGCGCTAACGCTGGTGCCCGAGGAGGCGCCTCTCTACGCGCGGATCGCCGTCGACCTCGTGGAGCAGCTGATCGAAGCCGGCGACCTGGGACGCGCCGACGAATTGCTCACCTCGTGCGAGCACCGGCCGGAGGTGGCCACGTTTGCGGCACTGAACCGGCTCGAGTGGATGCACCGCAGGCGCCCCGTCGAGTCCATCGCCGCTATCGAAGCGCAGTTGCCAGGGTTGCTCGAGCAGTTGGCGGCGGAAGGCGATGAGCGCGGACTGGCGAAGGCGCACATGGTCGCGTTCTTTTCACATTGGCTCGCCAGCCAGGCGGAAGCCGCCGGAAAGGAGGTTCGGCTCGCCGCGGAGCACGCCCGCAGCGCCGGCGACATGGGGCTGCGATCGCGAGCGCTCAGCTGGTACATGGCGTCGCTGTTCTTCGGCCCACAGGATTCGGGTACGGCCGCCGCGGAACTCGATGCGCTCGAGCGTGAGCAGACGGGCCCGTACTTGGCGGCGTTCCTCAAGACCGCTCGTGCCGAGTTGCTTACGTTCGACGGTAACTTCGAGCAGGCCAGGCTGCAGGCGCGGCAGGGCATCGAGGAATTCGCGGCCCTCGGAGGCACCATGGAGTTCTCGGGGTGGCAGGCGCTGGCCGACGCCGAGCGTGCGGCCGGCGACCTTGACGCCGCACTCGTGGCACTCCTTCGGTCCGACGAGATCATGGTCAGCAGCGGGGAGCATGCCTTCCGTTCGACGAACCAGGCGGACCTTGCCGACGTTCAGGAGCTCCGTGGTAATCGCGCGGCCGCTCAGGCCGCGATCGAGCTCTGCGAGGGGCTGAGCGCGTCGGTCGACCTGATCAACTTCGCGACCACGCATCGCGTCCGAGCACGGATGGCGTTGGCGGCTGGCGACGCCGAGGAGGCCGAACGGTGGGCGCGAAGCGCGGTCGCGTTCGCCTTTCGCACGGATATGCCAAAGCAACGAGCCGAGACAAAGCTCGTGCTGGCTCGTGTGCTGCGGGGCCGCGGTCGGATGCGCGAAGCACGCGAGGAGTCTCGGGTGGCGATGGAAATATTCGAAGCGAAGGGAGATCAGATCGGCGCGGCCCGCGCCAGGGCGCTCCTCGACGACGCGCGCGACACTAGAACGGAAGGCTGAGGAGCCTTACGCGTCCTCGCGGCAGCGGTACCTCTTCGCGCAGCGCCCGACACATCGCCACCTGCGGGATCTCGACAAAGCCGTCTGGCTGCTGGACGAGGACCGGTGGCGGGATCTCGACGAACTGGTGGCGCACGTAGAGCCCCGCCCTGTTCCGGTGGCAGAACAGGATCACGATGTCAGGCCCGAGCGTCGCCGCGCGCCGGAGCGCCTCGACGATCACGCGGTGCGCGAGTCCCTGACCCCGGTGCGCCGCGGCCACGATCACGCCGCCGGTCCCCACGACGGGCGTGACCGGACCGTCGTCGACCTGGATCTCGGCGAGCAGCAAACCCGCCGAGGCGACCAGGCGGCCGTCGGCGCCGCGCAGCGCCACGTGGCGCTCCTTCCTTCGCCAGCTGAGCTCCGTGCCTCGGCCGTCGAACGGGTCGTCCTCGTCGCCTTCGAGCTCGGCTCGGTACGCGTCAGTCAGTTCCCCGAATTCGATTACCTCCATGGCCAGAAGGCGCTACAGCCGTGGCCGGTGGGCGATGAGCCCCTGGAGGTCGAGTACGGTCAGTCGCCGGCGCGAGGTCTCGATCAGCCCCAGGCCGCGCAGCGTGCGCAACGCCCGGCCGGTCGACTCCAACGACGACGCGCTCCAGGACGCCAGCTCCTCCTGGGAGATCGGAAGTGTCACCTCGATGGCGCCGCCGGGGCCGGCGACGCCGAACCGCTCGGCCAGCTCGATCAGCCGCGCGGCGACGCGCGCGAGGCTTCCGGATGTGGCGAACTCGATGCGGCGGACATCGGCGATGTGCAGCCGCGACAGCGACATGTCGAGCAGCGCTAGCGTGGCCCCGGGATAGCGGGTCAGGAACGAGCGAAGTGGCGCCATGGGTATCACGACGCCTTCGACGGCCTCCATCGCGGTCGCATTGGCCGACCGCATCGACTCGCGGACGGCGGTTACCTCGCCCAGCAGATCTCCTGCTCCTGAGAACGCCAACACGACCTCCGTCCCCTCGGCGGCCGTGGTGTGGATCTTCACGAGTCCGGCGGTCAGCACGATCGCGCTGTCCGCCTGATCCCCGCGGCGGACGAGCAATTCGCCGGTTTCCCACCGTCTCGCGCGTCCGCTCTCGAGCAACTCCGCACGCTGGGGCCCGGGCAGGGACTGCAAGAACGTCGATCTGGCCACCTGGACTGCCGCCATCGTCTCGACCCTACCGTGACGCGGCGCGCTGCCGGGCCGAGGACGTCAAATGACGTGGTCGGACCGTCCACGCCGCCGTACCTTGCCGTTCATGAACTCTCACCTCACACAAGTACACGCCCAGGCCAACCGCGAGGACCTCGGCCGCGCCGCCGCCGCCGAGTATCGGCGCGAGAAGCGCATGCAGCGCAGTGGCACCGGCGCCGGTCGCCTCCGGGTGCTGTCTTTCCGGGGCGTAGGCAGTCGGTCCAAGCCGACTCCGGTACCCGCACATCGCGTCTAGCGATCAGCCGCCGCCGTCGCCCTGGCCGTTCCCACCACCGTCACCGCGGTCGCCCTGGCCGTTCCCGCTGCGGCCGCTGCCGCCGTGCTTCTTCGCCTGGCCCGGCGGTGGGCCGCCGTGGCCAGGGGGACCGGCGGGCGGCTGCGCCTGATTCGCGGGCGGGTCCGCCTTCGCAGGCGGGGTCGCCTTCGTCGGCACGGTGTTCTTGGCCGGCGCGGTCGTCATTCTCGGGACCGTGGTGCTCGGCGGGTGAGTCGTGCGGCTCGGGAACAGGTTGTTCCGTGAGGAGCCGCCGCCCGACGCGACCGCGAGCGACGCGATCACGAGTATCAGCACCGTCATCGCCCCGAGCGGGCCGCGGCGGCTCATCCCGCGGCGCCGGGATCGGATCAGCGGGAGTGTGGGTGCGGTGCGAGGAGCCGACGCGCCCGCCCCAACCGCCACCGTCGGCGCCGTCGGATCGAGCACTGCCCGCAGCCGGTCGCGCACCTCTCTCGCGGACTGCGGCCGGGCGGCAGGTGACTTGGAGAGCATCTGGTCGACCAGCCCTGCCAGCGGCTTCGGTGCCGCCGGCGCGACGTCGCGAACGGGCCGCGGGGCGGCGTTGACGTGCTGGTGCAGCACGGCGGCGGCCAGATCGCCGGCGAAGGGCGGCGCCCCGGAGAGCATCGCGTAGAGCACGCAGCCGAGCGAGTAGATGTCCGAGCGAGGGTCGGCCGGGCGGCCGGACGCCTGCTCCGGGGCCATGTAGGCTGCCGTGCCCAGGACCGACACGGTCTGAGTTAGCGCGGTGGCGTCGGCCGGCCGCGCGATCCCGAAGTCGAGCACCTTCACGGTGCCGTCAGGCCCGACCATGACGTTGCCCGGCTTGATGTCGCGGTGGACGATGCCGGCGCCGTGGGCGGCGCTGAGCACGTCGGCCACCTGCGCGCCGATCCGCACGGCCCGGCCCGGCTCCAGAGGCGCTTCGTCGTGCACGATCGCCGCGAGGCTCTTGCCGGCGATGAACTCCATCACGATGAACCGGGTGCCGTCCTCGAGGCCGGTGTCATACACCGTCGCCACCCCCGAATGGGTCAGGGACGCCGCGGCGCGTGCCTCCCGCTCGAACCTCGCCGCCCAGACGGGATCGCCTTCGGCAAGCGCCGGCGAAAGCACCTTGACCGCCACCGTCCGACCGAGGACCGTGTCGGTGGCGCGATAGACGGTGCTCATACCGCCGTGCCCGATCACTTCGTCGAGGTCGTAGCGCCCAGCCAGCCTCGTTCGGAGACCATCCATGACAGACATTGTTGCCACCGGGCGGCTGGGTCTACCCCGAACCGGCGAAATCTTTGCGAAACCTAGGTTTCGCGTGCCGCCGAAGCGGAGAAATGGTGTCAAAGCTCACAAGATTCTTCCCTCCGGGGAGGGACGATCTTGTCTGACCGAACTCTTAAAGTCGGGCCCTAGCGTCAGATCAATCATGTCTTGGCCACTGTTCATACGCGGAGTGTCTGTGTCCAGGCGTCCTCGGAGGACCGTCGCGTCAACGCCGCCGAAGTCCGCGGCGCAGGACGCGAGCCATCACTGTCATCCCGCGATGGTCGGCATCCGCGTCTCGCCGGTCCACGGCCGCCACTGCATCTGCGATCGCTGCCTCGCCCAGGCCGACAACTCGGTCTGAGTGTCACGAGTCCTAAATTGGACGCCATTCGAGCCGCCGAATTTATGCCTCGCAACACTAGGACTTCCGCCGCGCCGCCGCCCCGACCAGCGGCCCGGTCCGCGGAGGCACCTGGCGTGAGAGCGCGATGTAGCTGGTGCACCGCCGGATCGCCGGCGTCCGAAGCAGCTCGTTGACCAGCTCCTGGAGATGCTCGGTGTCGCGCGCGACGAGACGGCAGATCACGTCCTGCGGGCCGCTGATGGCGTCCGCCTCGAGGACCTCCGGCATCGCGTCCATCACCGCCACGGCCTCGGCGAGGCGGCCCTGCGCCAGCTCGATGAACACAAACGCCGTGATCGTGTACCCCAGTGCGGTCGGGTCCACCTCCGGGCCGAAGCCCGTGATCACGCCGCGGGCCTCGAGCTTGGCGAGCCGGGCCTGCACGGTCCCGCGGGCGACCTCCAGCTGGCGGGCCACCTCGAGCAGTCCGATCCGGGGGTTGTCACGGAGGACCTCGATCAACCTTGCGTCGAGCTCATCAATGGGCATTTTGCCCAGTAATGTAGCGGCTCTGTCGCCTAGCGTGGTCATTTTGCCTCCTCTCACTGGTCACACTTGCACATGTCCGCGGCGGGTGCTGCACTTGCGTGAGAGGGATGTTCGAAGAGGCACAGCTCTATTCGCCGGTCACGACCGAAGAGGATGGTTCGGTCACCGTCCATCTGGCCCATGACCATCCCGGCGCCAATGACCCGGTGTACCGCCGGCGGCGCGGGGAGATCGCGGCAGCCGCGCTCGCATGGGGCCCGGGTGAGCCCTGCCCCACCATCCCCTACACCGAAGAGGAGCAGGATGTGTGGCGCACGGTGTGCCGCGAGCTCGCGCCCAAGCACGCGCGCTACGCGATCACCGAGTACCGCGAGGCGCTGGCGAACGTCGCGCTTCCGGTCGATCGCATCCCGAATCTCGACGAGGTTTCCGAGCGGCTGGTCCCGGTCAGTGGCTGGCGCTACGCACCGGCGGCGGGGCTCGTTCCGCTCGACGAGTTCTACGGGTCGCTGGCCGATCGGGTGTTCCACTCCACCCAGTACGTCCGCCATCCGGCCGTCCCGCTGTACACCCCCGAACCGGACATCATCCATGAGGTGATCGGGCACGGCCATCTGCTGGCCACCCCGACATATGGCGAGCTGCATCGAATGGCGGGCGACGCCGCGCGGCGGTTGACCGACATCGAGAATCTTCGCTTCCTGTCGCGCGTGTTCTGGTTCTCGCTCGAGTTCGGCGTGGTCGTCGAAGACGGAGAAGTGCGCGCCTACGGCGCCGGCATCCTCTCCAGCTACGGCGAAATCGACGAGTTCCGGGGGATGGAGCATCGGCCGATGGATCTGGTCGAGATGGGCACCGCGGAGTACGACATCACGCAGTACCAGCCGGTGCTCTACCGCGCCGAATCGGTCGACGAGATCGTCGAGGTCGTCGGCGGCTTCTTCAGCACCTGCACCGACGAATCAATCGCCGCGATGGCGGACCGCGCCGGCGCGGCGACACCCTGATCCAGGAGGCATAGATGGCTACGCAGCAGCAGCTCGCCCACACGGCGCCGGGTCCCGACGACGACTTCATGCCGCTGAACGGCATTGACCACGTCGAACTGTGGGTCGGCAATGCGCTGCACGCGAGCTATTTCCTGATCCGTGCATACGGATTCACCGAGGTCGCCTACCAGGGCCTCGAGACCGGCGTCCGCGACCACGTCTCGCACGTGGTCGAGCAGGGCCGGATCCGGTTCGTCCTCACCGGGACCCTCGCGTCGGGCACCGACATCGCCGCCCACCACGCCAAGCACGGCGACGGCACGAAGGTGATCGCACTGTCGGTCCCCGACGTGGATCACGCCTACCTCGAAGCCACTCAGCGCGGCGCCACGGGGCTGGCCGAGCCGCACGATCTCGTCGACGCGTGCGGCACCGTGCGGATCGCCGACGTCGCCGCCTACGGAGACACGATCCACCGGTTCGTCGATCGATCCAAGTACGAGGGCCCGTTCATGCCCGGATTCGAGCCCGTCGATGCCGCGCCACCCACCAACGGCAGCCCCAGCGACGACGAGGAGCCGATGCTGCTGACGATCGACCACATCGTCGGCAACGTCGAGCTCGGCGCGATGGTCAAGTGGGTCGAGTACTACGAGCGGGTGTTCGGGATGACCGAGATGATCCATTTCACCGACGAGGCGATCTCGACTGAGTACTCGGCACTGATGTCCAAGGTGGTCACGACGGGCGACGGGCGCGTCAAGTTCCCGATCAACGAGCCCGCCGAGGGCAAGCGCAAGTCGCAGATCGACGAGTACCTGGAGTTCTACGAGGGCCCGGGCGCGCAGCACGTGGCGCTGACCACCCGGGACATCGTCGCGGCGGTGGAGCGCCTGCAGGGCCAGGGGGTCGAGTTCCTCCGGACGCCAGAGAGCTACTACGAGGACGTCCCCGAGCGCATCGGCGAGATCAACGAGTCGATCGCGGACCTGCGGCGCCTCGGCATCCTCGTAGATCGCGACGACGAGGGCTACCTGCTCCAGATCTTCACCAAGCCGATTGGAGACCGCCCGACGATGTTCTTCGAGATCATCGAGCGCCACGGGGCCCGCGGGTTCGGCGAGGGCAACTTCAAGGCGCTGTTCGAAGCGATCGAACGCGAACAGGCCCGCCGCGGGAACCTCTGATGCGCTACGTCGCGATCGGCCAGCTGCCGGCCAAGCGGCACGTCCAGGTCCGCGACAACGGACGCCTCCTGGTCGAGGAGGTAATGGGTTACGAGGGGTTCTCGGGCAACGAGTCGATCCTGTACCACCTCCAGTCGCCGTGCCGGCTCGACGAGGTCGGCTCGTTCACGCCGATCGTCCGTGACGAGTGGGTACCCGACGCCCACGTCCACCGCCTCGCTGACATCAACCCCGTCCCGGCCGGCGGCGATCCCGTCACCGGCCGCCGGATCTTGATGTTCAACGACGACATCGAGGTGTCGATCTGCAAGCCGACGGAGCCGCTCGGCGGCTTCTATCGCAACGGGGAGGGCGACGAGGTCCTCTACATCCACCGCGGGGGCGGCGTGCTGCGCACGGTCTTCGGCCGTGTGCCGTTCCGGCAGCGCGACTACGTGGTGATCCCGCGCGGGACGACCCACACGTGGGAGCTCGACAAGGACACCGACCAGGTGTGGGTCTGCTTTCACACCCCCGGCGAGATCGAGACACCCAACCGGTACCGCAACCGCTACGGGCAGCTGCTCGAACACTCACCGTTCTCGCAGCGGGACTTCCACGGTCCCGAGGAGCTGGAGACGGTCGACGAGCGCGGCGTGTACGAGCTGACCGTCCGCGTCCGCCACGGCTTGCAGAAGTACGTGCTCGACCGCCATCCGTTCGACGTCGTCGGATGGGACGGCTACGTGTTCCCGTACACGTTCAACGCCGACGACTTCGAGCCGCGCACCGGCCGCTTCCACCTGCCGCCTCCGACCCACCAGACGTTCCAGGGCCCGAACTTCGTGATCTGCACGTTCGCCCCGAGGTTGCTGGACTGGGATCCCGAGGCCGTCCCGCTGCCCTACCACCACTCGAACATCCAGTCCGAGGAGGTCATGTTCTACGCGGAGGGCGACTACGCGGCGCGCAAGGGCGTCGACATCGGCTGCCTGACGCTGCATCCGTCGGGCCTGCCCCACGGCCCCCAGCCGGGGACCGTCGAGAAGGCGCTCGGCGCCAAGCGGACCAACGAGCTGGCGGTGATGTGGGACACGTTCCGGCCGCTGCGGCTCACGCGCCTCTGGCGCGAGCACGACAACCCCGAGTACGCGTATTCATGGAACCCGGAGCGGGCGGGCGAAGAGGTCTTGGAGGTGCAGGGGAACGGTGAGGCCGCGGCCGGGCGGGCGGCTACGGACGGGAACACGGCCACGGAAGCCGAGAGCACCGTGACCGGGCCCTCGGCGTAGCCGCCCCGTCGCGGACTCCAGCGCCCCGGCGGGCTGTCAGTTGGGCCGCACCCCCTGGCGTGTTCACGCTGGCAACCCGCCCGCAATCGAACTGTGGCGTTCCTCTCCCACTCCCCGGGACCGAAGCGCCATCGTTGACCATGCCACCCGAGCGGCAGTCAGATTTCTGACAGGTAGCTCGATTGCCATCCCTTACTAGGGGGTAGGCCACTATCCGATGCCCTCGGCAACAAAGAACCTAAACAGCACCGTCACCCGAAGCCCAGAGACCGGCTCCCCGGTCGAGGGCAACCTCCTGTTCGTCCGCTGGCAGCGCCACGGCGACCAACACGCGCGCGCGGAGTTAGTGGGCCGATTTCTGCCGCTGGCGCGCAAGCTCGCCCGCCGCTACAGCGGCGCCCGTGAGCCGTTCGACGATCTGATGCAGGTCGCGAGCCTCGGGCTCGTGAAGGCGATCGATCGGTTCGACCCGACGCGCGGCACCGCGTTTTCTTCGTTTGCAGTTCCGACGATTCTCGGCGAGCTCAAGCGCTACTTCCGCGATCTGGGCTGGGCCGTACACGTTCCGCGCGGGGCCCAGGAAATGGCCCTGAAGGTCGAGGAGGCCCGGCAGCAGCTGACCGCCAAGACCGGCCGGCCCCCATCGGTGCCAGATCTGGCCGAGTACCTCGAGTTCAGCGTCGAGGATGTGCTCGACGCGCTGGAGACCGGCGGCGCCCACCACTGCGTCTCGCTGGACACGCCCCGCGAGGACGCCGACGGAGAGGCGGGCACGCTCGCCGACGCGTTCGGCGAGCCGGATGTCCGGTTCGAGTTGGTGGAGGCAAGCGTCTCGATCGCGATGGCGGCGAAGCACCTGTCCGGCCGCGAGCGCCGGGTGCTGGAGCTTCGATTCGTGGAGGACCTGACACAGACCCAGATTGCGGAGGAGATCGGCGTCTCGCAGATGCAGGTATCGCGCATCCTCCGTCGTGCCCTGTCGCAGCTGCGCGAGTTGACCGAGGGCGAGGACGGGCCTTAGGGCCTGGCTCAGCCAACGGCGCGCTCTATCCCATCGCGGACCCGTCGGCGGCCTCGTGCTGTTGCAGATACTCTTTCGACGCTGACGAATCGGCAGCCGCTACCGTGTCAGGAGCCTTGGTCGCGGCGCCGGCTGGCTCATCGGCGGGATCGCTTGAAGGAAGAGGTTGACACGGTGGCTGTGTCGTCGGACAAACGGATGAGGCGGCGGATGTGAGCGATGCGCCGTCCATCGTGACGCTCGAGCTTCCGAGCATCCCGGAGAACCTGACGCTCGTGCGTGGAATGCTCGGCGGCGTCGCTGAGCTGCTCGCGATGGACCCGGAGCTGCTCGACGACCTCAAGACCGCCGTCAGTGAGGCCGCCAACAACGTGGTGATGCACGCCTACGACGGCGAGCCGGGCCCGCTCAAGGTCAAGCTGTATGTGACCGGCGACGGGATCGAGGTCCTCGTCCGGGACGAGGGGGTCGGGATGCCGACGCTGGCGCCCGTCGAGGATCGCCTGCAGGGCGTGGGCATGCCGGTCATGCAGGCTCTCGCTCAGCGCACGGATTTCCGCCGCGGCGAGCGGGGGGGCACCGAGGTGCGCATGCTGTTCCCGGCCGAGCGCGACGGCCGCCCGATGTTCGGCAGCCCGGTGCCGCCTGCCCCGGAGGATGGCTGGACCGAGCGGCTCTCCGGCGATGCCGTCATCTCGATCTCGCCCGTCACCCTCCTTCCGTCGGTGCTGGGGCGGCTGGCCAGGGCACTGGCCGCCACGGCGCGCTTCTCGCTCGACCGGTTCTCCGACGTCTACCTCGTGACCGACTCGATCTCGGCACATGCCGTTCGCGCCGCGACCAGCCAACGCATGGGGTTTTCACTGGAGGCGGCGGTCCGGCGGCTCGAGCTGACCATCGGCCCCTTCGAGATCGGCTCAACGGACGCCCTGATCGGCGATCGTGGCGGGTCCAAATCGCCGCTCGTCTTGCTGAGCGACGAGCTGTCGAGTGGACCCGATGGCGACGGCTCGGAGCTCCTGCGGGTCGTGATGATCGACCACCGTCAATAGCGGAGCTCAGCGCCGAGCCGGCCGGAACGCGAGCGCCGCGATGTCGTCCGCCCGCGGCCCCGTCCGGAACGCTTCCAGGACGGCGTCCAGCCGAGCGAGCACGTCCGCCGGCGCGCTGGATGCCTGCTCGGAGAGCAAGCGCTTCAGCCGCGCGATCCCGAACCGCTGCTGCTCTCCCTGCGACTCCGTGACCCCGTCGGTGTAGATCACCACCAGCTCGTCCTCCGCCACGCTGATCGACTCGTCGGGCCAGCTGCCGTTGATGAACGCCCCTAGCAGCGGTCCAGCTCGCGGGGCCTCGCCGACGCTTCCGTCGGAGCGCGCGAGCAGCGCCGGCGGATGACCCGCCGAGCTGATCGTGATCCTGCGATCTTCCAGACGCACGCACAGCGCGGTGCAGAGCGAGTGCTCGGAGCGGCTCCTCAGCGCCTCGTCGAGCTGACGCAAGATCCCCGCCGGGTGGGGGTCGTGGCGGCTCGCGAATCGGGACCCGTGTCGGAGCAGGCCCGTCAAGGTCGCGGCGGCGATGCCCTTGCCGGTGACGTCGCCGATGATCGCGAACCACCCCGACTCTGATCCGAACACTTCGTAGAAGTCACCACCGACGTCGATCCTCTCCTCGCCTCCCGCGGGCCTGTAGAGGGACGCGACCTCCCAACCCGGAACCTCCGGCAGCACTCCCGGCAGCAGACTCCGCTGGAGCGTGTCCGAGATCTCCGAGAGCGTCGTGTGCAGGCGTGCGTTCTCGACCGCGACAGCGGCTCGGTGGCCAAGCTGCTCGGCCAGCTCGACGTCATCGTCGGTCAGACGTCGGCGTGACTCCGCGGTAACCAGCGTCATCACTCCCACCATACGATTCGGCACTCCCATGGGCACGATCAGCACCGAGCGAATCTTCAGCGCTCGCACAAGTCGCAGGTGCTCCTCGCTCCGGGAGGTTGCCGCCAGCTGCGCGTCGGTCACATCCGGGAAAAGCTCGGAGACGCCTGTGCGGAGCACGCGTCCTGTCGCCTCTCCCGGGTCGAACTCAGCCGGCGCCATCTCGCGGAGCCGCACGGCCAGCGCGACCTTCTCGGGATCGTTGTGAGCGGCGACGACGTGCTCGCGGCGCAGGTTCGCGTCGACCAGGTCCACGGCGCACCAGTCCGCCAGGACCGGCACGGCGACATTCGCTACGTTCCGGAGCGTCTGCTGGTAATCGAGCGACGAAGCGAGGATGCGCCCCGATTCAGCGAGGAGTCGCATCCGCGTCTCGGCCGTCTTCACGGCGGTCACGTCCTCGATCACGGTCACCGCGGCGATCAGCTCGCCCTTCTCGTCGGTCAACGGGGCCGCTTTCAACTGGCGCCAGCTGACCTCCCCTGTCTCGCGGTGTGTGGTTCGCATCACGAGCGGCTTGACGGCTTGCCCCTGCATCATCCGTATCGACGGAACGTCTTCGAGCGTCAGGGGCGCTCCGCGCTCGTCCTCGACCATGTAGTCCTCCATGATCGAGCGAGAGGAACGGCTGCGCAGCTCGTCGATCGACGCGAGGCCCATGCTGTCGAGGGCGGCTCGGTTGCCGTAGGCGATGCTCCCGTCGCGGTCGCGGATCGTCACCGCCTCGTCCAGGATCTCGAGGACGTCGACGACCGCTTGCCAGCCGCTACTGACCGGGCCGCCAAGTGAGCCGATTCCCGACAGGGTCAGCTCCCGCGGAGTGCGTCCTCTGGCGAATCCACCACGGCGAGACGTTCGCCGACGCCGGTCAGGGTGAGCAGTCGCTGCACCTGCGGCGGCCCCTTCACCAGGCACAGGCGCCGCTCTTCCGCTTCGGCCGTTTGGTGGGCGCGGATCAACACGCTGAGCCCGGTGGAGTCCATGAACTCCAGCTCCCGCAGGTCGAGGATCACCAGCTCGGCATCGGAGCCGAAAACGTCTTCGAGCTTCTCTTCGAGAGCAGGGCTGGACGCGAGATCGAGTTCGCCACTCACGGCGATGACAGTGCCCCCTTCCTCGTGACGAACGTCTACCCGAAACTGGCTCTGCACGCTGGCGCGAGCCTACTGATTTACGGGCGCCATGGGGCGGTCTAAGAGCTCTCCTAACAAGCGTGAGGGTCCGGATTATCGGGTAGGCCTGAGCCGGGAAGGGATTTCGTTCTTACTCTGAATAGGAGGACTCCTGATGGTTGCGCTGATCGTTTTGCTGCTTCTTCTCGCTCTGCTCGGCGGGTTAGGTTTTGCCGCCCATTTCCTGTGGATCGTCCTGATCGTCGCACTTGTGCTCTGGGTCATCGGGTTCTTCGTCGGTGGCGCAGCGAACGCGGTCGGTGGCGGCCGCCGGCGGTGGTACGGGCGCTGGTGATGGCGTCGGTCGGGCTGTTACGGGCGTCCGTTGAAGTCTCGGGGGCGCCGGAGCGGGCGCCCTCTGAGTGACATCGCCGGTTCGCAGCTAGGTGAGCTCGCTGAGCCGCTGCAGCGACTTGCGCAGCAAGCGCGAAACCTGCATCTGCGACACGCCCACACGCTCCGCGATCTCGGTCTGCGTCAGATCCTCGCCGAAGCGTAGGAAGAGGATCTGACGCTCCCGGCGCGGGAGGTGGCGCGCAGCGGCGAAGATCGTGGCCTGGTCATCGACCATCTCGAGCCGATCGTCGTCGTCGCCGATCGTGTCGATGCGAGTGCTCGCGCCATCGTCGTCGCTCGCAAGCGGCGCATCCAGCGAGATCGCGTCGTAGGCGTCGGCCGTCTGCAGTCCTTCGAGCACGTCCTCTTCGGAGAACTCGAGGTATTGGGCGAGCTCGCTGACGGTCGGCGCGCGGCCCGTCCGCGCGCTGATCCGCTGCTGCGCGTCGGTGATCTTGCGGGCGCGCTCCTGCGCGCTGCGGTCGACGTGCAGTGCCCAGCCGCTGTCGCGGAAGTAGCGCTTCAACTCGCCCACGATCGTCGGGACGGCGAACGACGTGAACGCGAAGCCCTTCGAGGGATCGAAGCGCTCGACCGCTTTGACCAAGCCGAGGCTCGCGACCTGGACGAGGTCGTCGTACGGCTCACTCGAGGAGATATATCGACGCGCCAGCTTCCGTGCGAGTGGCAGGAACCGCTCGATGAGCTCGTCCCGCGCCCGCCGGTCCCCATACCGGTGCCACCGCTCGAACAACACGGCAGAACTGGAAGAAGCTGCGTGCGCGCGACCTTCGATTGTCAACGGCATCGCTCGTTCCCTTCGCAGACGAATCTGTTTTATCAGATTCGGGCCCATCTGTCGCCCGTCTTTGGTGTAGCGCGACCCCTATTTTCCGGACCGCCGCGCCGAATCTGGCGGCGGACGCGAGGTCATCATACCGGAAACCGGTCTGCTATGGAAGGGCGTAACCACGGGGGTTCGACCGCGATGCGCCGCGCGCGATCGGCGACGTCGCCGGCGTCCGAACGCCAGGCCTCGGCAAGCCGCTCGACGTCGCGCCGGGCATCGCGCCGAGGGCGTGGCGAAGATCACGCAATACTGAGCGGCAATGGCTTCCGCTCCGTACACGTCCCCGCTGGCACTGGCCGTTTCTGACGATCTGCTGGACCGGTTCCTGCGCTATGTGCGCATCGATACACAATCGCAGCGCGACCGTACCCAGTCACCGAGCACCAGCGGCCAGCTCGACCTCGGTCGGCTGCTCGTGGAGGAGCTCCGCGAGCTGGGATTGGATGACGCGATGCTCGACGAGAACGGCTACGTCACCGCGACGCTCGCGGCCAATCACGACGGCGAGGCTCCGGTGATCGGATTGCTCGCTCACATGGACACAACGACGGAAGCGCCGGGCGCCGGGGTGGAGCCGATCGTCCATGATGAGTACGACGGTGGCGTGGTCGAGCTTCCCCGGGCCGACACCCGCCTCGATCCGGCGACGATGCCGGAGCTGCTCGACAAGATCGGGCACGACATCGTCACGAGCAGCGGCGACACGCTTCTCGGCGCCGACGACAAGGCCGGCGTCGCGATCATCATGGCGGCGGTCGGGCACCTGGCCGCGCATCCGGATCTGCCCCGCCCGACGCTGCGGGTCGGCTTCACCCCGGACGAGGAGATCGGCGAGGGGGCCACCCTCTTCGACATTCCGCGGTTCGGCGCGCTCTGCGCGTACACGCTCGACGGCTCGGAGATCGGCGAGCTCCAGGACGAGACGTTTAGCGCGTTCGAGGTGACGGTCACGGTCACCGGGGTCGATGTCCACCCCGGCCAGGCAACCGGCAAGCTCGTCAACGCCCTGCGCCTCGCGGCCGAGATCCTCGCGGCGTTGCCGTCCGACCGTCTGACGCCCGAGTCGACATCCGACCGCCAGGGATTCATCCATCCTTACGAGCTGACCGGTACCGCCGGGCGCGCGATGTTCCGAGCGATCGTTCGCGACTTCGATGAGGACAAGCTCGCCGACCACGTAGCGCTGGTGAAGCGGACGGCCGAGGAGATCGCGGCCACCGAGCCCCGCGCGAACGTGACGGTCGACGTCCACCGCCAGTACCGCAACATGCGCGCCTATCTGGAGTCCGTCCCGTATGTCGCCGACGCGGCCGAGGAGGCGATCCGCGGGGAGGGGATCGAGCCCCTGCGCTCGCCGATCCGCGGCGGGACCGACGGTTCGCGGCTGAGCGAGATGGGCCTGCCGACCCCCAACATCTTTACCGGCGGGCACGAGTACCACTCGGTCCGCGAGTGGGCCTCGGTGCAGGACATGGCCGCGGCGGCGGCGACGGTCATCCGGCTGGCCGAGGTGTGGTGCAGGCCGGAGTACGCGAGCAGAGCTCGGGAGGAACAACCCAGCCGCGCTTCAAGTTAGATTGGCGGCCGTGAATCCTCAGTTCAGCGCCTCGCTGGCCTCGGTCGATGGGTCGATCACCCTCGCGTCGGCAGCAACGATCCCTGCCACCGACGAGGGTCTGCTCCGGGGCGACGGCGTGTTCGAGGTGATCCGGGTCTATGACGGCCGTCCGTTTGCGATGGATGCCCACCTGCGCCGTCTCGAGCGATCCGCTTCGAACCTCCGGCTGCCAGTCGATGTCGAGGCGGTGCGCGCCGACGCCTACCGACTCCTGGCGCACGCCGGCGCCGGTCCGGACCACGAGTGCTTGCGAATCGTGCTCACCCGCGGCGGCCGCCGGCTCCTGTTGACCGAGCGGCTGCCGAGCTCGCCGGACCGCGTGCGCCTGGGGACGGTCACCTATTCGCCAACGCGCGTCTTGGACGGCGTCAAATCGCTGTCCTACGCGGCAAACATGCTCGCCGGACGGATCGCTCGCGAGCACGGCTTCGATGAGGCGCTCCTGATCACGCCGCACGGCCGCGTGCTCGAGGCGCCGACCAGCTCGATCTTCTGGGTCAAGGACGGGGCAATCCTGACCCCGCCGCTCGACGATCACATCCTCGCGTCGATCACCCGGGCGATCGTGATCGAGGTCGCCGGCGCCACTGAGCAGCCGTGCACGGTCGAGGATGTGCAGAGCGCCGATGAAGCGTTCATCGCCTCGACGACGCGCGAGGTCCAGCCGGTGGCGGCGATCGACGGCCGGACCTTCGACGGGGTCGGACCGGTCACCACGCGCGTGGCGGGCCTGGTTTCCGCCCGCATCCAGTCGGAGCTCGCCGCCTGAGAGTCCTCACGATCATCGGCAACCGTCCGCAGTTCATCAAGGCGGCGGCCGTTTCACCGAAGCTCCGGGAGCGCCACGAGGAGCTGCTCGTCCACACCGGCCAGCACTTCGACGACGAGCTCTCCACGGTGTTCTTCGAGGAGCTCGGGCTTCCCGCTCCCGACCGGGAGCTCGGGATCGCGCTGGGGTCCAACACCTCGCAGACGGCGCGCATGCTGGCGGCACTCGAGTCGACGGTCGCCGAGGCGGACCCCGATGTCGTCCTCGTCTACGGCGACACGAACTCGACGCTGGCCGGCGCGCTGGCCGGCGCGCAGGCGGGAGTCGCGACGGCGCACGTCGAGGCCGGGATGCGCTCCTTCGACCGTTCGATGCCCGAGGAGCTCAACCGCGTCCTCGCCGATCACGCGAGCACGCTGCTGCTCTGCTCCTCGCAGGTCGCAGTCGACAACCTCCACCGTGAGGACGTGAGCGGCGAGGTCGAGCTCGTCGGGGACGTGATGGTCGACGTCGCGGAGGCGGTCCAGCCCCGGGCCCGCGAGCGTGCCGACCTCGTCGAGGGATTCGGCGTCTCGCCAGGGGGCTACGTGTTGTGCACGGCCCACCGGGCCGGGAACGTCGATGACCCGGAGCGGTTGGAGCGGCTCGTCGAGCTGCTGCTGGGGTTGCCGCTGCCGGTCGTGCTCCCGCTACATCCGCGTACCCGCGCGCGGCTCACGGAGGCCGGGTTGCTCGGCCGGATCGAGCGCTTGATCGTCACGCCACCGCTCGGCTACGTCGAGTTCGCCGCGCTCGTCTGCAACGCCCGCGCCGTGCTGACCGACTCGGGTGGCCTCCAGAAAGAGGCGTACCTCGCCGGAGTCCCGTGCATCACACTGCGCCCGAGCACGGAGTGGGTCGAGACGGTCGCGCAGGGCTGGAACGTGCTCGTAGACCTCGATCTCGACGCGGCCCTCGACGCGCTCGGGCGCGAGCCGCCGGCCGAGCGCCCGGCGCTGTACGGCGACGGCCACGCCGGAGAACGCGTCGTGGCGGCACTTACACTGCGCTACGCATGAGCCCGTCCTCGGAGAGCAGCGAGCGGCCGCTGCACATCGGTGTCGCCGGTCTGGGCTACTGGGGCCCCAATCTGGCGCGGAACTTCGAGGCTATCCCGGGGTGTGCGCTGACGTGGTGCTGCGACAGTTCGGAGGCCGCGCGCGAGCGGGCGGCCGCGAGGTTCCCGGGTGCCGCGGTGACGGCCGATCTCGACGAGCTGCTGGCGGACCCCCTGCTCGACGCGATCGCGATCGCCACCCCGGTCCCGACCCATGCCGAGCTCGCGATCAGGGTGCTCGAGGCGGGCAAGCACTGCCTGGTCGAAAAGCCGCTGGCACAGTCGGTGGTCGACGCGGAGGCGGCGGTGGCGGCGGCGGCCGCGGCGGGCCGGGTCCTGATGGTCGGCCATCTGCTCGAGTACCACCCGGGAGTGGAGAGGCTCAAGCAGCTCGTCGATTCCGGCGACCTCGGTGAGCAGATCTACTACATCTACGGCAACCGCCTGAATTTGGGCAGGCTCCGCGCGGATGAGAACGCGCTCTGGAGCCTCGGAGCGCACGATGTCTCGGTCGTGCTCTATCTCGCCGGCGAGGAGCCGGCCGAGGTCGTCGCGCACGGCGAGTCCTACGTCCGCGAGGGGGTCGAGGACGTCGTGTTCTGCTTCCTGCGCTTCCCGTCGGGCGTGTCCGCCCACCTCCATCTCTCCTGGCTCGACCCGCACAAGGAGCGCCGGTTCACGGTCGTGGGGTCGCGACGGATGGCGACGTTCGACGACATGGCGCTCGAGGGCAAGCTGACGATCTACGACAAGGGCGTCGATGAGGACGCGCGCGGCTACGGCGAGTACATCACCCGCACCGGTGACATCTTCAGCCCCCGGATCCTCAATACCGAGCCGCTTCGGATCGAGTGCGAGCACTTCCTCGAGTGCATCCGCCGAGGCGAGCGGCCCCGGTCCGACGGCGCGAGCGGAGTGCGCGTCGTGCGCGTGCTCGAGCGGCTCCAGCGCTCGCTCGACGCCTCCCGGCGGCTCCCCGCCCCCGACGGCGACGGCCCCGACCGGCAGGAGACCCGCGTTGGCGGCTGAGTTCTCCGCCGCCGTGTTCGTCTCGCCCGACGCCACCGTCGGCTCGGACGTGAAGCTGGCCCCCGGGGCGGTCATCCACGCCGGCGCCCAGATCGGCGATGGATGCGCGATCGGGTCGGCCTCGGTCGTACACACCGGCACGTCGGTTGGGGAGGGGTGCGTGATCGAGGACGGCGCCGTGCTCGGCAAGCGACCGCGCCTGCGCCCCGGCTCGAGCGCCGCCGGGGGCGATCTGTGGGCGCTCGTGCTCGACCCCGAGGTCACCGTCTGCTGCGGCGCCGTCGTCTACGCCGGCGCCCGGATCGAGCAGCGGGCCATCATCGGCGACCAGGCCCAGGTCCGCGAGCGCTCCGTGGTCGGCTCCGGTTCGGTCGTCGGCCGCGCCTCGTGCATCGATTTCGACGCCGTGGTCGGCTCCCGCGTGCTGATCCAGACGAGCGTGTACGTGACCGGCGGGTCCGTCGTCGAGGACGACGTCTTCATCGGTCCGGGCGTGGTCACGACCAACGACAACACGATGGGCCGCCATGAGCGCGGCGCGCCGCTACTCGGCCCTCGGCTCAAGCGCGCCTGCCGCGTCGGCGGCGGCGCCGTGCTCGTCCCGGGGGTCACCATCGGCGAGGAGGCGTTCGTCGCCGCCGGCGCCCTGGTGACCCGCGACGTGGGCGATCGGGACGTCGTGATGGGAGCGCCCGCGCGCGTGGTGAGAAAGGTGGGGGATGAGGATTTGATCGAGCGGTGGCGGTGACGCCACGGCGCCTGGAGCGCCCGCGCCACGGCGCCTGGACCGCCGCGCCATGCCAACCCGGACCCCCACGCCACGGCAACCCCGATCGCCGCCGAAACTGGCAGGATCTCTCCTACAGACGAGAGGCGAGGAGAACGTGATGGAGACCTGGGACATCCGCTCACTGACGATCGAGCCCCACAAGCCGCAGGTGCTTCGCTCCGATGAGGAGACCAGGGCGATCGCCATCAACCTCCCCGCCGGCGAGGAGCTGCAGGAGCACCAGGTTCACGAGCGCGCCTACCTGCTGGTCGCCGATGGCGAGATCGAGGTCTCACAGGACGGCGAGACCATCACCGGCGGCCCCGGCTTCCTCTCGCACTTCGCGCCGAACGAGCGCCACGCCGTCAAAGCCGTGTCTGACGCCCGGCTCGTGCTCGTGCTTTCGCCGTGGCCAGGCGTGGGTCACCACTCGCGCCCGGCGGCATAGAGATCGGTCGACCCTTGGCCGGCGGGCGAGGAAGCTGTCGACTCTCCCACGTGGCGCGCCGGCGGTTCTCCGAGCAGGGGCTGTCGACTCTCGCCAGTGAGGCGGCTGTGGCGGCGGTCGGCTCGAGTTGGCGGGCGGCTGGGTAAAGGCAGCAGGGAGGGAATGGGTAAGGGCGGTGGCGGGACGCCGGGGCCGCGTGGTCGACCTGCGTGGCGCTCATGCGGGTCTTCGTGGCGACTCTGTATCCGGAGTGTGTCGAGAGTGTGACGGGGATGGTGCATAGCGCGTCAACATCGGCGCCAGATCCGAGCCCTGTCGTATTGAGCACACTCTTCGTGCATAGCCCGACAGGGCTCGCCATCCGGCGCAGGCGATCGCGCCCGTTCCCGCCCTCCTTCCTCAGCAAAATCACTCGCGCGACTGTCGTCGCCCTGCCACCCGGCGATACACTGCGCCCCACGCCTGCGGCCCTCGAGGCAGAGCCCCCTTATTAGGGGCCCGTCGGTAAATAACTTGGGTCTGAGGCGCCCAATGAGGAGCGTCGCGGATGCTTCGTCCTCGGAGTTCGCTCTAGCGCCGCTACAGCTTCGCTCCTGCGTCCTCGCTCGCTCCTTGGACCCCTCATTCCCCAACTTAGTTACCGCCAGACCCCTACGCCGTCGCCAGTCGCCCGATCCCGCCGGCCATCTCGGCGCTCGCCGGCGTCCAGATCACCTCTTCGCGCGCCGGCCCGACCCCGATCAGCGCCACCGGCACCCGGACGAAGTCGGCCACGAACTGCAGGTAGTCGCGCGCGGTCTGTGGCAGGTCGTCCTCGCTGCGGCACCCGGTCAGGTCCTCGCTCCATCCGGGCAGCTCGACGTACTCGCCGACCGCGTGGTGAAGGACCGTCTGGTGGTAGGGGAAGTAATCGAACTCGGCGCCCTCGGCCCCGCGGTAGCGAGTGCAGACGCACAGCGTGTCGATGCCCGAGAGGACGTCCAGCTTGGTGACGGCGAGGGCGGTCATCGAGTTGATCCGGGCGGCGTAGCGGAGCGCCACGAGATCCAGCCAGCCGACCCGCCGCGAGCGCCCCGTGGTCGTGCCGTACTCGCCGCCGCGCTCGCGGATCTCATCCCCCAGCGTCCCGTCGAGCTCAGTCGGGAACGGACCGGCGCCCACGCGGGTGCTGTAGGCCTTGGTTACGCCCCACACCTCGTCGATGTCCTTCGGCCCGACCCCGGCGCCGATGCACGCCGCGCCGGCGATCGGGTTCGAGGAGGTCACGAACGGATAGGTGCCGTGATCGATGTCCAGGAGCGCGCCCTGCGCCCCTTCGAACACGACCGTCTTGTCGGCGTCGAGGAGCTCCAGCACCAACCGGCTCGTGTCGGCGATGTAGCGCTCGATCCGGTGGCCGTAGGTCAGGTACTCCTCGGTGATCGTCTGCAGGTCGAGCTGGGGGTCCTTGGCGAACGGCCGCAGCGACAGGCGCTTCGGCTCGAGCGCGGCGACGATCTTCTTCTTCAGGATCTTCTCGTCGAGCAGGTCCTGCACCCGGATGCCCAGTCGCGAGGCCTTGTCCGCGTAGCAGGGACCGATGCCGCGGCGGGTCGTGCCGATCTGGAGCTTGCCGAGCTTCGTCTCGCCGGCGTCGTCAAGCATCAGGTGGTAGGGCATGATCAGGTGAGCGTTGGCGGAGATCCGCAGCCACTGCGTGTCGACCCGGCTGCGCGACAGCTCCTCGAGCTCGTGGGTCAGCACCTTGGGATCGATCACCACGCCGTTGCCGATCACGCTCAACGTCCCCGGCTGCAGAATCCCCGAGGGCATCAGGTGCAGCTTCCAGGTCCTGCCGTTGCGGACGATCGTGTGGCCGGCGTTATTTCCGCCCTGAAAGCGCACGACGGCATCGGCCTGCTCCGCGAGTAGGTCGGTGATCTTCCCTTTGCCTTCGTCGCCCCACTGGGCGCCGACGATCACGATTCCTGGCATCCAATGTCAGTGTACGTGGGGCCGGGGCGGCGACCGCCCGCACGGTACCCTCGCGGGTTCACGATGCAATCCGGGGCGATAACAGCGGGCGCTCCCCGCGCACACACGCACCTGCAGCAGCTGGAGGCCGAGAGCATCCACATCATGCGCGAGGTCGCGGCCGAGGCCGAGAAGCCGGTGATGCTCTACTCGATCGGCAAGGACAGCTCGGTGATGCTCGACCTCGCGCTCCGGGCCTTCTACCCCGCCAAGCCTCCGTTCCCGCTCTTGCACGTCGACACGCAGTGGAAGTTCAAGGACATGTACGCGTTCCGAGATCGCACCGCGCTCGAGACCGGCATGGAGCTGATCGTGCACGTCAACCCCGAGGGGCGGGAGATGAACATCAACCCGTTCGAGCACGGCTCCGAAATCCACACCCACGTGATGAAGACGGTGGCGCTGAAGCAGGCCCTCGACGAGCACGGCTTCGACGCCGCGTTCGGCGGCGCCCGGCGTGACGAGGAGAAGTCGCGCGCCAAGGAGCGCATCTTCTCGGTCCGAACCGCCCAGCACGCCTGGGATCCGAAGAACCAGCGGCCCGAGCTGTGGCGCACCTTTAACGCCCGCATGCGCAAGGGCGAGTCGCTGCGCGTCTTCCCGCTATCGAACTGGACCGAGCTGGACGTCTGGCTCTACATCCAGATGCGCCAGATCCCGGTGGTGCCGCTGTACTTCGCCGCCGACCGCCCCGTCGTCGAACGCGACGGCACGCTGATCATGGTCGACGATGATCGGATGCCGCTGGCACTCGGCGAGGAGCCCATGCAGCGGCGGGTTCGGTTCCGCACGCTCGGCTGCTATCCGCTCAGCGGCGCCATCGAGAGCGATGCCGACACCGTTCCGGCCATCATCCGCGAGATGCTCCTCGCCACCACGTCCGAGCGACAGGGCCGAGTGATCGACCACGACGCCGCCGCCTCGATGGAGAAGAAGAAGCAGGAGGGATATTTTTAGGAGCGCCCTTCGGGCGCTTTTTGGGTTTGGCTTTCGCTACTTGTGTCCTGGCGGCGCCAGCCGGCCCCATTCCTCGAGCACTTCGATCACCGTTCTCGCGGCGTCACGGGCGGAGAGCTCGGTCGTGTGGACGTGCATCTCGGGCCGCTCGGGAGGCTCGTACGGGGAGTCGATGCCGGTGAAGTTCGCGAGCTCGCCGCGCCGCGCCTTCTTGTAGAGGCCCTTCGGGTCGCGCTCCTCGGCCACCGCCAGGGGCGTGTCGACGAACACCTCGAGGAACTCGTGGTGGTCGAACAGCGAACGCGCCATCTGGCGCTCGGCCCGGAACGGCGAGATGAACGACACGATCACGATCAGGCCCGCGTCGACCATCAGCTTCGCCACCTCGGCGATACGCCGGATGTTCTCGACCCGGTCCGCCTCGGTGAAGCCCAGGTCGGCGTTGAGGCCGTGGCGAACGTTGTCTCCGTCGAGCATGTAGGTGTGGTGGCCGCGACGGTGCAGCTCGCCCTCGACGAGGTTCGCGATCGTCGACTTGCCGGCGCCGGAGAGGCCTGTGAACCACATCACCGTGGGCTGCTGGTGGAGGCTAGCCGCGCGCTCCGACTTGTCTACGGTGACCGCCTGCCAGCGCACGTTCTGCGACCGGCGCAGGGCGAAGTGGATCAGGCCGGCGCCGATTGTGTTGTTGGTGATCCGGTCGATCAGGATGAAGCCGCCGGTGTCGCGGTTCTCCAGGTACGGGTCGAAAGCGATCGGCTGGCTGCACTCGACGTCGACGACTCCGATCTCGTTGAGCTCGAGCTTGGTCGCGGCCACGTGCTCGAGCGACTCGATCCGGAGCTTGTGCTTGAGCGGCGCGATCGTCGCGGTCACCGTCCTGCCGCCGATCCGCATCAGGTAGCTGCGCCCGCGCAGCATCGGCTTGTCGCCCATCCACACGATCGTGGCCTCGAACTGATCGGCCACGCCGGGAGGCTCGGTCGAGTGCGCGATCACGTCCCCGCGCGTGACGTCGACCTCGTCGGCCAGGGTCAACGTGATCGACTGTCCCGCGATGGCGACGTCGAGATCGCCGTCGTAGGAGACGATCCGCTCCACCCGGCTCCGAATGCCGGACGGCGAGATCACGACCGGATCGCCGGCGCGAATCGAGCCGCTCGCGATCGTGCCCGCGTAGCCGCGGAAGTCGAGGTTCGGACGGTTCACCCACTGCACGGGCATGCGGAACGGCAGCGATTGGAGCTGGCGGTCGACGTCGACCGTCTCGAGGTAACCCATCAACGTCGGTCCGTGGTACCACGGCATCGCGTCGCTTCGAACGAGCACGTTGTCCCCTCTCAGTGCCGAGACGGGGATGCACGTGATGCGATCGAGCCCGATCTGGCTCGCGAAGCTCCGGTACTGCGCCTCGATCTCGCGGAACGGCTCCTCGGAGTACTCGACGAGGTCCATCTTGTTGATCGCGAGCGCGACGTCGCGCACGCCGAGCAGGGCCACGAGCTGGCTGTGGCGGCGCGTCTGCGTGAGCACCCCCTTGCGAGCGTCGACGAGGATCACCGCCGAGTCCGCGGTCGAGGCGCCGGTGACCATGTTGCGCGTGTACTGCTCGTGGCCCGGCGCGTCGGCGACGATGAAGTGCCGGCGCTCGGTCGAGAAATGGCGGTAGGCGACGTCGATCGTGATCCCCTGCTCGCGCTCGGCCGATAGGCCGTCGAGCAGCAGCGCGAGGTCGAGATCATCGCCCTGCGTGCCCGCCACCTTGGAGTCCGCCTCGAGCGCGGCCAGCTGATCCACGAACAGCGACCGCGACTCGTAGAGGAGTCGGCCGATCAGCGTGCTCTTACCGTCGTCGACGCTCCCGCACATCACGAACCGCAGCAGGGTCTTCTCGTTGTGGGCGCGGAAGATCGCCGCCATCTCCTCGACGGAGATCGCGCTCGTCTCCTCGCCCGCTGTCGCCCGGTTCTCTACCGACATGGTCTCGATCAGCCCGAGCCCGGATCTCCTTCCGCCCAGGCCCACCGAACAGGTGAGGATACTGGCAGCCCGTCGCGCCGGCGGGCCCTACGCGTAGCGGAGCCGGTAGCTGCGGCGCCTGGCCGGCGCCGGCGCGGTCGCGGCGGCGTGCGAACTCAGTAGCTCGACGAGGTGCACGGATGGGAAGAACGGGTCGGCGATCACCGATCCGTCGTTCACCGAGAGCGCGGCGCGCAGCTGACCATCGACCTCGGCGAGAAGCAGCGGCGAGGACGGGACCTCGGAGCTGTCCAGGGCGGCCAGCATCGCGATCGACGAGTCGTCAGCGGCGTATGCGGGCCGGATCGTGATCGAGGCTGGCCCGATCCGCAGTGGCGCGGTTTTCGTACGGCGGAGCTTCATGGCTGGTTCCTTCATTACAGACGCAAATTTGGCGGGAACCTGCCATAAATGCAAATAGGGGTTTGCTGGGCCTGGTATAACCCCAGGTAATGCTTGACACGCGGCGACTCCGAGTGCTCTGCGAGGTGGCTCGGAAGGGTTCGTTCTCCGCCGCCGCGGACTCGCTCGGCTACACCCAACCGGCCATCTCGAGGCAGATCGCGACGCTCGAGGCCGAGACGGGGATGCTCCTCGTCCGCCGCGTCCCCCAGGGGATCGTGCTCACCGACGCGGGGCAGCTCCTGGTCGACCGCGCCGAGACGATCTTCGCCCGCCTGATCGACGCCGAGCTCGAGCTCAAGGCGCTCCAGGGCCTGGAGGGCGGCACGCTCCGTGTGGCCTCGTTCGCGTCGGCGGCCGCCACGATCGTTCCGCTCGCGGTCGCCGCCTACCGCCACCGTTACCCGGCGATCGAGCTCGACATCACGATGGCCGACCCCGTCGATTCGATTCCAAAGTTGCGCGCCGGCGAGCTGGACCTCGCGATCTCTCACGACCCCCTCAGAGGCGCGACCGATGGCGCCGGCGGGTTCACGCCGGTGGCGGGCAGAGCCGGCGACGTCGAGCTCGTCCACCTCTTCGACGACCCGATGTACGTGGCGATGCGCGCCGATCATCCGCTGGCCAGCGCGGGCCCCATCGAGCTCGCCCGCTTTGCCGACGATCCGTGGATGCTCGCCACGTCGCGGACGTGCCCGGACTCGCGACTGCTCCTGCGGGCGTGCCACGAGGCCGGGTTCGAGCCGCAGATCGCCTTCCAGAACGACGACTATCAGGCGATTCTCGGCTTCGTCGCGGCGGGCGTCGGCGTCGCCCTGATCCCCGACATGGTCGCCCGTGGAGTTCGTGACGACGTCGTCGTGCGTGAGCTCGACCCGCCGGGGGCGGCTCGCCCGATCCTCGCCGCACTACCGCGCGGATATCGCTCGGCGGCGGCGGTGGCGATGCTCGAGGTGCTGCGCGAGATCAGCGCCACGTGGGTGGCCAACCGGCCGGTGCTCGCGAGTTTTTCACCCCGGTCCGGCGTCGCTGGCGCACTGAGCCCGGCGTGCGGGGCGTCCGGCTCGTCGGGCTGCCGCGCGTGAGCCTGAGCTACCGCCGCTCGTCGAGGCCGCTCACGCCTCGGCGTGGACGAGCTCGACCCGCCGGTCGGCGCCGTCGAGCGGCAGCTGGTCGCACATCTCCGCCAGCCTCGACGCCGTGCGCGCGCTGATCTGGGTGCACAGGTCGTCGTAGTCGAGATTCGTCGTGATCACCATCGAGCGCTCGTCCTCGTAGCGGGCGTTGACGATCGAGTAGAGCTCCTCGAGCACCCAGTCGGTCGTCCGCTCCGCGCCGACATCGTCGATGTGCAGGAGGTCGACGGCCGTGAGCCGGTCGAGGAGCTCGACGTGTGAGCGCTCCGAGCGATGCGTGTCGCGAATCTCATTGAGCAGCCGCGGCAGGGAGTAGATCGCGACGGACCTCCCGGCCTTGAGCGCCGCCTTCGAGACCAGCATTGCCAGCGTCGTCTTGCCCGTGCCGACGGGACCCACGAACCACAGGCCCCTCCCGGCGTCGAGGTGCTCGTCGATCCTGCCGACGAACGATCGCACCGCGCCCACCACCGGGCGGTCCGTGAGCTCGATCTCGGTCACAGGCGCGCGCTCGAACGCCACGTCGGCGTAGCGCCGCGGGATCACCGCCGACAGGCTCCGTGCCTTCGCCCGGGCCACCTGGTGCGGGCGGCACCGGCAGTCGTACGCGGTGTTGGTCTCGGCGTCGTACACGAACCCCGAGCCGTCGCACACTCCGAACGCGCAGTCGCTCATACGCGGTCCGTCATGCCGCGAACCGCTCGCTCGCGTAGTTCATGAACTTCGGATAGTCCTTCTGGAACGTCAGCACCACGTCGCCCACCGGGCCGTTGCGGTGTTTGGCGATGATGATGTCCGCCTCGCCGGGTCGCTCGGACTCCTTGTCGTAGTACTCGTCGCGGTAGATGAACATCACCAGGTCGCTGTCCTGCTCTATCTGTCCTGACTCACGCAGGTCGGACAGGATCGGCTTCTTCTCGCCGCCGCGCTGCTCGACGGCGCGGCTCAACTGAGACAGGGCGATCACGGGGACGTCCAGCTCACGCGCCAGCCCCTTCAGCCCTCGCGAGATCTGACCCACCTGCTCCACGCGGCTCTCAACCCGGCCCTCGTGGCGCATCAGCTGGAGGTAGTCGATGATGATCAGACCGAGGCCCCCCTCGAGCTGGTGGTGCAGGCGGCGGGCTTTCGCGCGGACCTCGAGCACGCCGGTGTCGCTGGAGTCGTCGACGAACAGCGGCGCGTGCGCGAGCCGCTGACACGCCTCGAGGATCTTCGGCCACCGTGCCTCGGCCACCTTGCCGCGGCGCAGCTCCTCGCCCTTGATCCTCGCCTGCGAGGCGACGAACCGCTGGGCGAGCTCCGACTCGGACATCTCGAGCGAGAACAGCGCCACCGCGTGGCCCTCGAGCGCGGCGTTCTCCGCGATGTTCGCCACCAGGGCCGACTTACCCATCGACGGGCGGGCCGCGATCACGATCAGGTTGCCCGGCTGAAAGCCCCCCGTCATCCCGTCGATGTCCTTGAAGCCGGAGGGAGTTCCGGTGAGCGCCGTCTTCGAGATCGACAGCCGATGGAGCTTGTCGGTCTCCTCGGCGAGGATGTCCTCGATCGACCGGATCTTCTTCTGCCGGTCGTCGTGGGCGACCTCGAGCATCATGCGCTCGGCGCGCTCGACCAGATCGCGCGCCGGCGATTCCCGCGAGAGGACGCTGGCCTGGATCTCGTAGGACGCCGTCAGCAGCGCCCGCTTCTGCGCATCGTCGCGCACGATCCGCCCGTACTCGCGGGCGTGTCCCGCGGCGGGCACCCAGCCCGCGAGCTCCTCGATCGCCTCCGGCCCGCCCACGAGCTCGAGCTTGCCCATCTCGCGCAAGGCCTCCGCGACGGTCAGATGGTCGATCTTCCGGCTCGTGTTGTGCAGCTCGACCATCGCCTCGAACACCGCGCCGTGCTGCTCTCGATAGAAGTGGTGGGGCCGCAGATGCTCCTCGACCAGCAGGCCGAACAGATGCCTGTCATCCAGCAGCACGGCCCCAAGGACCGACTTCTCCGCCTCGAGATTGTGCGGCGGAACCGCAATGTTCTGTACGGCGCTCATGACCTGCGTCCGAGTCTAGGTCTGGGCCGGACGGCTAGAAGATCGCCTTCCCGCTCGCAGCAGGAAATGGTGGTTGGAGGATCCTTCCCATGCGAGCAGGTGGCGCGGAGGGCGTGGCCCCCTCCCACGCAATCAGGTGGCACGGAGGGTGCGCCGCTCCTCCCACGCTCGTCGTCGCCATACGCGCTTCGGTACGCCTGGAACGCGACGGAGGAGAGCGCACCCTCCGACCACCTCTTTCAGCCTTCGACCGGTACCCGTCGTTCGTTGCGGAAGCACGTACCGCTGGCACGGGCCGTTTCGAGCGCTGGGTTCATGCTGCTGCCACCTCCAGAGCTGGACGGTGGCCCTCAGCTTGTTGTGGAGCCGGAGCGCGGCGCCCACAACCGGAGCTTCCAACCAGCCGGAGGGCGAGGGCGGAGGCCCGAGGCCTATGCTTTGCAATAAGCCGGCGCGGGGGCGGAGGCCCGAGGGCCGCTGCCATCGCGTTCAGGGCAGCCCAGAGACGGTTCGGTTCCAACCAGCGTGGGCAGCGGCCGCGGGCCTGCGGCCACACTCTTATTCGGCCACCACCATCGTCTTCACCGTGGCCATCACGTCGTCGGCGACCTCGACCACGACCATGTATGTCCCGACATGCCGGATCGGATCCTCGAGGTGGATCTTGCGTCGGTCGACTCGGATCCCGCGGGCGTCGCGGATCGCGTCGGCGATGTCCTGCGTGGTCACCGAGCCGAACAGGCGACCATCGTCGCCGGCGCGCTGCGGGATCGTCAGCACGGTCCGGCCGAGCAGCGCCGCGTTGTCGCGTGCCCGGTCCTCGGCGTCCTGCTTCGCCCGCTCGGCCTGCTCCTGTCGGCGGGTGGCTGCCTCGATCGACCCCTTCGTCGCCGGCTCGGCGAGCTTGCGCGGGAGCAGATAGTTACGCAGGTACCCGCGCGAGACGTCCACGACGGTACCCCGCTCGCCGAGCGACTCCACGTCCTGAAGCAGTATCGCCTGCGGCACGCTGCCAGCTCCTTCGGTTCAGCGGTCGCGGTCGCGATCGCGGTCGCGATCTCCGCGGCCGCCACGCTCACTCCCGCCCTCCGCCACGTAGGGCAGCAGTGCCAGTTCGCGGGCGCGCTTGATCGCCCGCGCGACCTGGCTCTGATGGCGCCGACACGCTCCCGTGATCCGTCGCGAGCGGATCTTGCCGCGCTCGGAGATGAACCGGCGCAGCGAGGAGATGTCCTTGTAGTCGACCTGATCGACCTTGTCACGGCAGTACGGGCAGGGCTTACGGCGACCTGAAGTCGGCCCACCCTTCCTGTCGCGCCGGCGAACCGGCCTTCTACGTTGCTTTGCCACGGGCTACCACTCTAGCTTGGATTTATCTGAACTCGGCCTCAGAACGGAATGTCGTCATCGGCTCCGGCACCGACGGGAGCGGTCTCGAAGTCCCCGGTGTCGATCGGGACGTCGCTCTCCGTCGCGGGGGCGCTGCTGGAGAACCCGTTCCCGTTGCCGTTACCAGCGTCATCGCGCCCGCCGAGGAACTGCACGGTGTCGGCGATGATATCGATCGATTCGCGCTTCTGCCCCTCGTTCTCCCACTGGCTCCATTCGAGCCGGCCGTCGATCGCCACCGCGCGGCCCTTCTTCAGGTACTGGCCACAGTTCTCGGCCTGGGCACCGAAGACCGTTACCCGGAAGTAGTTGGGCTTCTCCTCCCACACCCCCGTGCTGCCGTTCTTCTTGCGGGTATTGACCGCGATCCCGAGCTTGCAGATCGCCAGACCCCCGCCGGTCGACCGCATCTCGGGGTCTCTGGTCAAGTTCCCTGTCAGCACGACTCTGTTGATGTTCATGCTCGAGGCTCCCTTCTAGGACGTTTTAAGCTCGCTGGCGAGTCTAGGTGGGGGACAGGCGGAAGTCCCCGATCTCCCCGGAAAATGGGCGCAATCGTTGCGGACCCGCTGTTGACTCGCTACACGCCGTGACAGTGCCGTCACGAAACGCGCCCTACGCCTAGCCCTCTGACTCAGCCTCGGTGTCTCGGCTCGGAGGTCCGCCACCGCCATGCGCCGCCACGGCAATCACCGGGGGCGGCGAGTCCGGAGGCGGCGGCTGACCCGGAATCACCTTGATGATCCGGAACCGAAGAACCTTGTCGTCGATCCTCAGGTTGTGGGAAAGCGACTCGAGCAGCGCCGGCGGCCCTGAGAACTGCAACAGGTGGTAGTCGGCGTCGGACTCATGTCGGATCCGGAAGGCCGTCGGTCGCACGCCCCAATCGTCCTTGCGCTCGACCGATCCGCCACCGGCGGCGATCGCGCTCTCGACGTCGGCGACGATCTTCGCGCGGTCGTCGTCCTCGGCGGTCGTCGAGAGCAACAGTATGAGGTCGTAGATCGTGGTCTCTTCAGCCATAAGGTCGGGTCGCCGGACAGGCGGCGGACGACTATAGCGGGTGTCTCGAGGGTGGCCGGGTGAGCGAGGGGGTCAGGTTCCCGCCGTGTTCAGGCTGATCGTGCCGCCCAGCGAAAAGGAGAACGAGCCGCTGCCCGACGGGCTCGAACCCGGGAAGATGGCCTGGGTCGAGGTCGTGCCGCTGCCGGCGGCGTTCGCGAAGCGACCCGTTCCCCCGGCAATCGTGTAGGTGCCGGCGGCGTCGTAAGTCTGGCTCGTGCCGGACTGACAGATGTTCTGAGCGATGTTCATGGACACGACGGCGCCGTTGGCGGCCGTCAGGTCGAGCGAGATGTTGTCCGGCTCGGTCCCAAACTCGCACGGCGGCGGGAACGTGAATGTGAATGCCGATCCCGAGAACTGCGAGGCCCCCATATGGAGTCCTTGCGCGCTCCCGCTGAGCGCGCCGTCCGGCCCGTTCTCGACGATCGTGCCGGACCCGCCGGCCCGGAACGGGAGGTTGGTCCCGTGTGTGTCAGCGCCTGCCGAACCCGTCTGAAGCCACAGCCCCACCAGTAGTCCGAGTACCGCGAACTTCTTCATCTCCGTCTCCTCTCTGGCGCTCTGGAATGCCGTCACGCGCCGAGGACCGTTCGGTCACCGGCGAACCGTTGCGCCGGCGGGTAACAGCCGGCTCACAATCGATAACAAGGCGCCAGCCGGCGCCACCCGTGAACCCACCCCGACTGCCATCCTCAGGACCATGCCCGACCGCCACGCCAAGGACGACCTCCCCATCCTCCAGCTCCCAGACGCCCCGGCGTGGGAACGCTGGCTCGAGGCCAACCACGCCACGGAACCCGGCGCCTGGCTGAAAACAGCCAAGAAGGGCGCCCGCGCCACCACCGTCACGCACCCCGAGGCGCTCGAGCTCGCGATCTGCTTCGGATGGATCGACGGGCAGCGGATCCCGCATGACGAGACGTTCTTCCTCCAGCGCTTCACGCCCCGCAAGAGGCGCAGCAAGTGGTCGCAGATCAACTGCGCCAACGCGGAGCAGTTGATCGCCGACAAGCGGATGCGCCCCGCGGGACTGGAACAGGTTCAGGCGGCCAAGGCCGACGGCCGCTGGGACGTCGCTTACGCGCCTCAGAGCCGGGCGACGATCCCGGACGACTTCCAGGAGGCGCTCGACCGCAACCCAATCGCCAAGGCGTTTTTCGCCACGCTACGCGGGCAGAACCGCTACGCGTTCCTGTACCGCATCCAGGACGCCAAACGCCCGGAGACCCGCGAGAAGCGCATCGCGAAGTTCGTCGCGATGCTGAACAACCGCGAAACGTTCTACTGAGTTGTTCTACTGAGTTCCGCCGAGGGCGGCTGACCGGTCAGCCAGCTCCTTCTTGCGAATGTCGGCCAGCTGGTCGTCGATCCAGTCGCCCGGATCGCGGGCGGTCACGATCGACTTGAGGCCGTCGAGGCGCCGCTCGCGCTCGTGGACGGGCATCGTCAGCGCCGCGTGGATCGAATCCGCCAGCTCCTGGATGTCGAATGGATTCACCGACAGGGCGTACTTGCCCAGCTCCTCGTGGGCGCCGGTGTTCTCCGACAGGATCGAGACCCCGGCGCGCTCGTTGACCATCGGCCCTTCCTTCGCGACGAGGTTCATGCCGTCGAACATCGCGTTGACCACCAGGACGTCGTAGTGCTTGTAGGCGGCCACGGCCTCCTCGAGGTCGTCCCGCAGCTTCAGCTGGATCGGCATCCAGTCCGGCGAGCCGTGCCGGTGGTTGACGACCGCGACGACGGCCTCGATGCGCTCGAGGTACTCGGCGTACTCGGGCACATCGGTCCGTGACGGCATCAGTTGGGCGATGAACGTGACGCGCTCGTGGAACTCCGGGTGCTGTTCCAGGAAGACATCGAAGGCCGAGAAACCGCGCAGCACGTTCTTCGACAGGTCGGCGCGGTCGACCCGCAGGATCAGGTGGTCGCGCCGGCGGCGGAGCAGCTCGTCCTCGAACTGCCGAGTGCGATCGCGGCGCGCGACCGCCTGCACCGCGCCCGAGTCGATCGGGAGCGGGTACGCGCGGACCCACACCTCACGCCCGTTGCAGTGCACCACGCTCGCGTCGTAGTCGACCTCCAGCCCCACCAGATCCTCGCAGCACTGGAGGAAGTTCCGCCGGTAGGACCGGGTGTGGAAGCCGATGATGTCGTTGGACAGGATCCCGGCGTAGATCTCCGTGCGCATCATCGAGGGCAGCACGCGCCACGAGTCCGCCTGGCTCCATGGGATGTGCACGAAGTGGTGTAGGAACGCGTCGGGACGGGCTCGTCTGACCAGCCCGGGCAGCGTGTACAGGTGATAGTCGTGCACCATCACGACCGGTCGATCCACACCCTCGATCTCGTCGATCACGGCTCGCGCGAGGTCCTCGTTGACGGCGTTGTAGCCGAACTCGAACGCCTCCGTCTCGTTGCGGCGGATATCCGGCGCGTTCGAGAGATCCCACAGGTAATGCTGGATGAACCACAGCATCGGGTTGGCCGTGATGTTGTAGAAGCGGTCGTAGGCGTCCGGATCGGATGCCACCAGCTTCACGTGGTATTCGTGGCCGTCGGGCGCCTGAACGGGAAACGGTTTGCCACCGTGGCCCTCGGTCGCCTCGACGTCCTCGTCGGTCATCGCCGACGCGACCCAGGTCACCTCGCGGTGCGACGCGAGCCCGATCAGCGCGGTGACCAGCCCCCCTGTGCCGCGTCGGACCGAGCCGTCCGGTTGGAACGTGACCGGGCCTCGGTTCGAGACGAGCACCAGAGGCGATTCGCTCATTCGCGCCGGCGCCTCCCCACCACAAGCAGGCTTCGAGTACCCATCGCTCAGGCCTCGATCTCCTCGAACAGCTTCAGCCAGTCGCGCAGCAGCCGCGGGGTCAGGAACCGCTGGCGCACGGACTCCTTGCCCGCACGTCCGAGACGCTTACCCAGGCCCGGATCGAGCAGGATCTCGAGGGAGCGCCCCGCGCACTCCTCAACGCTGGAGACCAGGAATCCTGACTCGCCGTCGGAGATCTGCAGCGGTATCCCACCGACGTTGCCGCCGATAAACGGCCTTCCCTTCCAGATCGCCTCGGTGACGGTCAGACCGAATCCTTCCCTCGTCGACTTCTGCACTACCACATCACAGTGTGACTGGAACGCGTTCACCTCGATCGCCCCGACGTTGTTGAGGTTGTTGAGGATGTGGATGTCGGGGTCGCCGTCGGCATGCGCGACGGTGGCGTTGAAGTAGTCCCATCCCTCCGGATCGTCGGTAGCCATCGAACCCACCAGCGCCAACTGTACGTCGGGCATCTCCTCCTTGACCAGTCGGTAGGCGTCGATCACCCCGAGCGGGTCCTTCCAGGGATCGAACCGGGACACCTGGCAGAGCAGCGGCCGATCGACGTCGATTCCGAACTGGCCGCAGATGTAGACGGCGTCCTCGGGCGAGAACGCCATGTTCTTGGGCGCGAGCGGGTCGATCGCCGGCGGGACGATATGCGCGCGTCCGTCCATCCCGCTCGGCACGTACTGGTCCATGTGGAATACGGCGGCGGGATAGGGGTCCAGATACGGGAGCAGGCGCTCCAGCGTGAACTGGTTCGGCGTCGAGAGGTCGATGTGGCAGCGCCACACCCAGCGCCGCGCCTTGTGCTCCACCAGCGAGCACACCGCCGCCGGCTGCGGGTCGTGGACGATGCAGACGTCCCACCCTTCGGACAGCTCCCGGGCGTTGATCTCGTTGTAGCGGTGCCAGACATCCCACTGCTCCTCGGTCAGGTCCTGGGGGTTGCCCTGGAGAGCGTTGTGCATGATCTTCGTCGCGTTGAAGAACTCCTCGCGGCCGTAGATCACCTGCCACTCGACGTCGAGCCCTACGTCGGCCATCAGCGGAACGAGCGTGTAGAGGATCTCCGCGACGCCGCCGCCAAAGGCGGTCGCGGACAGGTGCAGGATGCGTTTCCCCTTCAGCCGCTCGGCCCGCTCCCGGATCTCGTCCACGAGCGGACGGCCCACGATGCTGGTGTAGTCGGAGAGGTGCTTCTGTGCGACGGCGACGGGCTGGAGCATGGCTTTGAGGTGGCCCCCGGTGGGAGGCAGCCGGGGCACGATAGCGAGCCAAGGAACCTCAGGCCTGCAAGCGGCGTAATCGTGCAACTCCCGCATCGACCGCGCGGACGAGCTCGGCGTGGAGTTGCGCGTTCGCGGCGGAGATCGAGGACATCTGGAACTCGTGCCCGGATCCGAGGAGGCGATGGCGGTCGAGCGGTTCGCCCCAGCCGTCGCTGACGACGCCACCCGCCTCGCGCAGGCACAGCCACGGCGCCGCCAGGTCGTACGGCGAATTGTTGAGAATCTCGCCGCCACCGATCCGCTCGAACTCCTCGCGCATCCCCGGAACGTCGTCGATGATGCGCGAGCCGACCTCGATCACGGCATCGAGCTGGCCGGTGACGACTCGCGTCATGGAGAACGCCTGCGAGCCCAGCTCGAACGTCCCGCCTCCGACCGAGGAGCCATCGATCAGTTCGCCCAGCACCTCGACCACCGCCCGCGCCGGCCGGCCACGGAAGCCGTATGACCAGAACATCCGGGCCACGTCAACCCCGTCACTGAGCGCGACCGATCGCGTCGCGCGCACCCCCTCGCCGCGGACCGCGAAGAACCAATCGCCCGACTTGATCTCGACGACGCATCCGACCTCCAGGTCGGCCATCGTCGGCTCGCCATCGTCGAGCGGCGCCAGCGCGACGGCGACGCACGCCGACTCGAGCCCGGCCATCGCCGGCCTCGTTCCGTCGATTGGATCGACGACGAGGACGTGGGTGTCGTCTGCTTTGGCCACCAGCCCGCGATCCTCCGAGTAGAACGCCATCCGTGGGGCACGCTCGGCCACGAACTCCGCCAGGAACTCCTCGGCCTCGGCGTCGACCGCGAACGTCACATCGCCACCGGCACCCGCGCCGGCGAACGCGCGACCGGCGTGTGAGCCGAGAAACGGCAGCACCCGCTCGCGCAACCCTCGCGCGAGCTCGAGCACCAGCTCGCGCTCCATCGATCCAATATTCGTTGCGTCGGCCACGATCTCCATTTTGAACGTGCGATGATCGGCCCGTGAGCCGCTCCAACGTTTTCGAGGCGGAATTCGAGTACGACGACGGCGACCCGGCCGGCTATCAATCCGGCGTCGCGCGGGTCGGCGAGCAGGCCGGGGGCGAGGCCCTGACGGTGAAGCTCTATGAGGTACCCGCCGGCGAGAGCCTCTGTCCCTACCACTACGAGTTCGAGGAGGAGTGGCTGCTCGTGCTCGACGGCGAGGTCGACCTGCGGGTCCCGAACCGCGAATCGAAGGCGCGCAAAGGGGATCTCGTTCGCTTCGGCCCCGGGCCCCAGGGAGCCCACAAGGTCACCAATCGCAGCGATGCGCCGGCGAAGCTGCTCATGTTCTCGAGCGCCCGCGAACCCGCCGTGGCGGTCTATCCGGACAGCGACAAGATCGGCGTGTGGCCCGGCAATGATGGCGACAACGTGATGCTCCGGCGCTCCGACGGTCACGTCGACTATTACGACGGGGAGGCTTAAGGGGCTCTGCCTCGCGGGCCCGAGCCGGGGGCGCTGTGTATCGCCGGGCTCGGCGCGATCGTTGCGCATCATCCGGAGTCGCCCTCTCCCACTCCCGTCCCCGCCGCCGTTTACCGAGCCGATCGCCCCGCCACGTGGGCCGGGACTCGATCGCGCCGCCCACCCCCGGCGATACATAGCGCTCCCCGCGCCGCCCCTCGAGGCAGAGCCCCCTACGACGGCAACTCGAGCGTGAAGACCGTCTCGCCAGGTCTCGACCGCACCGACAGATGCCCCGCCATCCGCTCGGCGAGCTCGCTGGCGATCGCGAGCCCGAGCCCCGACCCCTGGGCATCATCGGCGGTGTAGAAGGGCTCGAAGATTCGCGGCATCGCCTCGCCGTCGATCCCGCCGCCATCGTCGCGCACGGCCAGCCGCGCATGGCCGTTGTCCCGCGCGGCGGTGACGACGATCTGGGTCCCCGGCGGGTTGTGGATGAGCGCGTTGTCGATCAGGATCCGCATGATCTGGGCCACGCGGACCGGGTCGCAGCTGACCTCGATCGCCCGCCGGGCCAGCCGCAGCTCGAGGTGCGCGTCGTGCTGGGCGAGCGTCGGCTCGAACTCGCCCGACACGGCGCGAGTCAGCTCCCCGAGGTCGACCTCCTCCTCGCGCAGCTCCAGCGACCCCGCCTCGAGCCGCGACAGATCCAGGAGGTCCACCGACAGCTTGCGCAGCCGCTCGACCTGGTCGCGCACCTGATCCAGGAACCGCCGGCGGGTCTCGGCGTCGAGATCCTCGTCCTCGAGCAGTTCGACGAATCCTCCGAGCGAGAAGATCGGCGTCCGCAGCTCGTGCGAGGCCGTCGCGATGAACTTCTTGCGGGCGGACTCGAGCTGGGCGAGCTGGTGCTGCATCGCGTTGAAGGCGACCGCCAGCTGCCCGAGCTCGTCGCTCGAGTCGACCGGGATCGGATGCTCGAAGTCGCCGGCGGCGATCTGCCCGGCGGCGTGTTCGAGCCGCTTGACCCGCTGGGAGAGCGCCCGAGCCTGCAGGTAGCCGCCGACCAGCGCGAGCAGCAGGGCGATCCCGCCCGCCACCAGGATCTCGTGACGGACGATCGCGACGTTGCGGACGATGTCGGCGACCGGCGCCGAGTAGACGATCACCCGCGCGACCCCGCTGTCGTAGGAGACCGGGTGCGCCGCCTCGGCGATCTCCCCGGACCCGGAGCTTTCGGTGCCGGTGCTGAGCCGGCCGGTCGTGGCCGCTCGGTACGCGGCCGGGAAGCTGAGGCTGGTGGCGGTGCCCAACGGGCTCGAGTCGGCCTGCTTGGTCAGCTGGGGCCCGCCTGGCGCGACCGCCGTCGAGACCGACAGGAGCGTCACGCGATCACCGGTCTGGGCGCTGGCGCTCCTCACCAGGTCGCTGACCGTCGATGCGGGCTCGTCTCCGCCGACCGTCCGGGCAATCGGGCCCGAGGCTTTCTGCGCTGCCCCCGCCAGCGCCTGCAGCTTCTCGCTGATCAGCCTCGTCTCGAGCCCCGGCGCCACGTACAGGTAGAGGACCCCGATGGAGACGAACGTGATCGCAAAGAACACCAGCGCCAGCCGGTTGCGAAGGGAGATCCTCAGCCGAGGCATCGATGTCCTTCCCGATTACGGCTCCGTATCTCGGAAGCGGTATCCGACCCCCCGGACCGTGAACAGGTACTCGGGGTCCTTTGGATCTCGCTCCATCTTCTCGCGCAAGTGCCTGATGTGGACGTCGATCGTCCGCGGATCGCGATACGCGCTGTCGCCCCAGATACGGGCCAGCAGCATGTCGCGCGTGAATACCCGGCCCGGCGCGCGCGCGAGCACCGAGAGGATCTCGAACTCGACGAACGTCAGCTCGGCCTCCCGCCCGCGCACCCGCACGCTGCGCTTGGGGAAGTCGACGCGCAGCTGACCCACGACCAGCGGCGCCTCGTCGGGCTGGGTCTCGACCGGCCGGCTCATCTCCGCTCGCCGCAGCGCCGCCTTGATCCGGCTCGAGAACTCGCGCAGCGAAAACGGCTTGGTGATGTAGTCGTCGGCTCCGAGCTCGAGGCCGACGACCTTGTCGATCTCCTCGGACTTGGCCGTGAGCATGATGATCGGAACCGAGCTGCGGTTGCGCAGCCGCCGGCACACCTCGAGGCCGTCGATCTTGGGCAGCATCAGATCGAGCACGACCAGGTCGAACGCCTGCTCGTCGAACCGGTCGAGCGCCTGGCGCCCGTCGGTTGCCTGCACCACTTCGTAGCCGTCGCGGCGCAGGGGATAGGAGAGCAGCGTCTGAATCGACTGCTCGTCGTCCACGAGCAGGATGCGCGCTAGTCGGTCTGACATTTTTATCTTGCCTCTTTGCTGGAAAAAGACTAGCCCCGGTTGTTTGAGAGACGTCTAAGAACCCGCGGAACTTCTCTTAGCGGGGTTAACCTCTGACGCGGATGCTTGATCCGCGGATCTACCGGACCGGCTTGATGGCGGTCGTGGTGGCGGTGATCGTCGTCGCGTTCTCGCTGGACAATCAGCAGGGGGCCGTCGGTACGACGCTGCCTCCAGAGGCCTTTAACGGGCAGACCGCCTACACCGACATGGTCGGGCTGGCGCGTCACTTCCCTGACCTTCGGCCGGGCTCGAACGGCGACAATCTGCTGGCCCAGAAGGTGGCGATGGCGCTGCACAAGGACGGCCTCGCCGTCTCCACGACCAGCGCCAGCGCGCGCACGGTCGACGGAGCCCGCACGCTCACGACCGTGACCGGGACGATGGCCGGGCAGTCCGCGGGCGGCAGCATCGTCGTCGTCGCCCACCGCGACGCCAAGGGCCCGACCACGCCGGCGGATCTGTCCGGGACCGCCGTCCTGCTGGAGCTCGCCCAGGTCCTCGCCGGGGAGACGCAGGAACGGTCGGTGGTCCTGGCGTCGACGAGCGGATCGGCCGGCGCCGCCGGCGCGACCCAGCTCGCGCGCAGGCTCGGGACGCCGGTGGACGCCGTGATCGCGCTCGGCGACATGACGAGCGCGAGAGTGCGCGAACCCGTTGTCGTCCCGTGGTCGGACGGCCAGCTCATCGCGCCGACGATGCTCCGCAACACGGTCGCGGGGGCGCTCGGCGCGCAGGCCAACCTGAAACCTGGAGACCCGGGGCTCGTCGCCCAGTTCTCGCATCTGGCCTTCCCGCTGGCCGTCACCGAGCAGGGGCCGTTTGGCCGGATCGGCGACCCGGCGGTGCTGCTCTCGCTGTCCGGCGAACGCCAGCCGGCTCCGAGTCAACCGGCATCTGCGGCGCGGCTCGCGGCGCTCGGACGCACGGTCCAGCAGACGATCAACGCGCTGGAGGGCGCCCCCACGGTGCCCGCCCCGAGCGCGTATCTGATCTGGGACAGCAAGGTGATCCCCGCGTGGGCGATCAGGGTCCTCGTGCTGGCGCTGATCCTCCCGGTGCTGCTGACGATGGTCGACGGGCTGGCTCGCGCCCGCCGGCGAGGGAACCCGATCCTGCGCTGGCTGCTGTGGGTGCTCGCCGCCGCCGTTCCGTTCTTCCTCGCCGTGCTCGTCGTGCTCGGGGCCAAGGTCACCGGCGTGCTCGCCTCGCCCCCGCCCGGCCCGCTCGGCGCCGGCACGATGCCGCTCGGCGGCGCGGGGACGGCCGTGATCGTGCTGCTCGGCATCGTGATCGTGGCCCTGCTGCTCTTCCGGCGGCGGCTGCTCTCGGATCTAACCGGACGACCGCTCGGCTCGCCGGCGAACGCGGGCGCCGGCGCGGCGGTGCTGCTGGTGCTGTGCGCGGTGGCGCTCGCCATCTGGGTGCGCAACCCGTTCGCCGCGGCGCTGCTCGTCCCGGCGCTGCACCTGTGGATGTGGGTGCTCGATCCCGACGTCCGGATACCGCGTCCCGTGGTGGCGCTGATGGTCCTCGCGGGGCTCGCGCCACCGGTCGTGGTGATCCTGTACTACGCGCAGTCGCTCGGCCTCAGCCCCGTGCAGATCGTCTGGAACGGCGTCCTGCTTATCGCAGGTGGCTACATTGGGTTGCTGGCAGCAGTCCAGTGGAGCGTTGTTTTGGGGTGTCTGGCAAGCGTGATATCGATAGCGGCGAGACGGCCGCGCTCGCACCGCTCGCGTCCGGAGCAGACGCCAGTGACGGTGCGCGGTCCGGCGACGTACGCCGGGCCGGGATCGCTGGGCGGAACGGAATCCGCTCTGCGGCGATGAGAAGGCTGATCCGCGACATCTCATCCGTACTGATGATCTCGGGGCTGCTGCTCGTGGTCGACGCCGGCGTGACGCTGCTGTGGCAGGAGCCCGTGACCGCCTTGATCGGAAAGATCAAGCAGGGCGAGATCAACAAGCAGTACCTCAGCTTCAACACGGCGCCGCTGACGCCGGTCCAGCACCACGCCCTGGCCAGCTTCAAGAAGATCGATCAGCGCGTCGCGTTCCTGGCCCGTCGCGAGTCCCATGAGGTCGCCACCGGCGACGCAATCGGCCGGATCGACATCCCCAAGATCCACGCCGACTACGACATCATCGAGGGCACCGACACCGCCAGCCTGGAGAAGGGGCCGGGCCATTACCCGGCGACGGCGTTCCCGGGCCTCGGCCAGACGGTGGCGATCGCCGGTCACCGCACGACCTACCTCGCGCCGTTTCGCCACATCGACGAGCTCAAGCCGGGCGATCAGATCGTCCTGAGGATGCCCTACGCGCAGTTCACCTACGACGTCCAGTACCACCAGATCGTCCTGCCGACGGCCCTGTGGGTGACCAAGAACGTCGGCTACGAGCGCCTCGTGCTGTCGGCCTGCAACCCGCTTTACAGCGCGGCGCAGCGGATCATCGTGTTCGCCAAGCTCGAGTCGATCAAGCCGTTGGGTCCGGCGCGCTCCGCGGCGTGATTTATGGCGCGCGCCGTGTTCACGGCGCGCGTTTTGGGTTTCGCCCCGGCGGGACGGAGCGCGTTTTTCTGCACCCGCGCCGCGTTAATCGATCGAATGGAAGCCCTCGACAGGCAAGTTAGGGTCTAGACCGGATGCAGAAGCCACCGCCGGATACCGATGCTGGTCATGATTCAAATGGAGACGACGCACACAGGATTGGAGGCAGGGTGTTAGTCGCCGACACCGTGCTTGACTCGACGGATGCGGGTCAGGAGACCAGGATGGACCAGCTCAGGGAAGAGATCGAGCGGGGCTCGTATCGCGTGGATCCGAAAGCCGTCGCGGACGCGATCTTGCTTCGGCTCCTGGGCCCCGCGTCGGGGAGTGCCGCCGACTCGACGGTCCTGCCCCTCAGAACGAGTGCTCGTAGCCCGATAACCCGCCGCTCGCGTCGGCGAAGCTGACGCCGGCTGGCCCGTCCAGCACGCGTCCGACCTGCGTGAGCCGGACGCCGTCCATGGCGGCGAGCGCCTCGGGCGGCAGGCACACGCACAGTTCGTAGTCCTCGCCGGCGGTCGCCGCGAACGGGCCCGGCTCCGCGTCGAGCGCCCGGGCCACCTCGGCCACGCCGTCCGCCAGGGGCAGCGACGCGAGCGTCAGCTCGATCATCGCCCCACTGCCGCGCGCCAAATGGAGAGCGTCCGTCGCGAGCCCGTCGGACACGTCGATCATCGCCCGCGCGCCCGAGACCGCCAACGTCCGCCCCTCAGCCAGCCGCGGCTCGGGGCGCGCGTAGCGCCGAACGAGCGACTCCCGCTGCTCCTCGGCCACCTGCGCCCGGCCGTCGAGAACGGCGAGTCCCGCCCCGGCGCCGCCGAGCCGACCCGTCACGGCCACGACGTCGCCCGGACACGCCCCGTCGCGGCCGATCAGCCGGGCCGGGTCATCGCTCCAGCCGACGACCGTGAACGAGACGGTCAGCGCCGGCGCGGACGTGACATCCCCGCCCGCGATCGAAACGCCCAGGCGCGTTGCCAGGGCCTGGGCACCGCGGGCGATGCCGAGCGCCCGCTCGAGCTCGGTCCCGGACGGGAGCCCGAGGAGTAGGTACGCCTCCCCGGCGTCGGCGCCCATCGCCGCCAGATCGGACATCGCACCCGCCAGCGCCCGGTGCCCGATCTCCTCCGGCGAGAGCTGCTCGGAGCGAAAGTGGATCCCGTCGACCATCGCGTCCAGCGAGGTGACGGCGTAGCCGCGCCCGCGCACGACGGCGGCGTCGTCCCCGATCGCGCGCACGACGTGGCCCGAGCGCCCGGAGGCGAACGTCGCCTCGAGCCTGTCGATCAGCTCACGTTCCCGCACGGCGCCGGTCGCCCAGCTATCAGCGGTGTCTGTAGACGATCCGGGCGCGGTCGAGGTCGTAGGGAGAGAGCTCGACCCGGACGCGATCGCCCGGGAGGATCCGGATCCTGAACCGGCGCATCTTGCCGGCCACGTGCCCGAGCACGACGCGGTCCATGTTGTCGAGCTTCACCCGGAACATCGCGTTCGGGAGGGCCTCGACAACCTCGCCTTCGAGTTCGACCTTTTCTTCTTTGGGCATCGGTCAGTAGGTGGGCGCCACGGCATCGCTGATCGTCCGGGACCCGTGGGAAAGCTAGCAGTCCCCACCTGCTCCAACTATTAGTGCTTCTTGATTCCGCCGCCGCCCGAACTCGGCCCGCCACCGGCGCCCGACCCGGCGGGCGCCTGCTGGTTGGGTCCGGCGCCGGTGTTCGATGGCGATTGCGTCGACTGCGTGGAAGTGCTCTGGTCAGTCGTGGTTCCGCTGGGCGCTGCGCCGCCGGATCCGCTGGAGCTGGCCGACGGGGACTGCGTGCTCGCCTCGCCCGTGGTCGCGAAGTGGCCCTTGAACGGAATCCCCTGCCATGGCTCCGTCGGCGCCGTGAAGTCACCGCAGTACCCGTCGCTGGCCTGTTCCATGTAGTCGTGCCAGATCGGCGCGGCCAGGGTGCCGCCGAACCCGGGACCGAGGCCGTTGACGTCGTCCATCGACTCGGTCGAGTTCGGATAGCCCACCCACACCGAGGTCGCGAGCTGTGGCGTGTAGCCGACGAACCACGCGTCGGTGTAGTTGCTGGTGGTCCCGGTCTTGCCCGCCGCCGGACAGCCGTAGTTGGCGGCGGTCCCGGTTCCGCTCTGGACGACGGTCTTCAGGACCTGTGTGGCGGCGTACGCCTGGCCATCGGGGAACACCCGCTTGTGCGTGGGGTCCCCGAGATTGACCACGTGCCCATCCGGAAACACGACCTCTGTGATCGCGGTGGGCGCGATGTGGACCCCGCCGTTGGCGAGGGTCGCGTAGGCATCGGCCATCTCCAGCGGGGAGACGCCGATCCGCAGACCCCCGATCCCCTCCGCCGGGAGCCCATCGAGGTGCGAGGTGATGCCCATCGCGTAGGCGGTGCTGCGGACGTTGTCGGGGCCGACGTCGGCGTCGAGCTGCGCGTACACGGTGTTGTCCGACAGCGTGGTCGCCTTGGTCACGCTGATGTTTCCCTGGTAGCTGTGCTCGGCGGTCTGGACGTGATAGGTCGGAAATCCGGGCAGCCACCCCGGTAACAGCTCGTGCGAGCTGTAATAGGTGGTGTTGGGGTCGCCGTCGAAGTCGTGGATGAGCGTCATCAGCACGAAAACCTTGAACGCAGATCCGGTCTGACGGTGGGCCTGCGTGGCGTAGTCGAACTTGGTCTGCCCGTAGCTGGACGACGTCGCCATCGCCAGGATGTGGCCGTTGCTGGGATCGATGCTGACGAGGGCCGCGGCCGGGTCACCTGGCTCCCCCTCGTGTTCGAGGATCGCCTGGCGCGCCTGCTGCTGCTTGGTCAGGTCGATCGTCGTGTAGACCTTGAGGCCGCCCTTCTCGACGGTCGCGAGCCCGAAGCGCTGGATCAGCGCCTGTTTGACGTAGTCGAACACGTACGGCTCGACCACCTTGCCGTACGTGGAGTTGGGCTTGACCTGCAGCGGCGACGCGTCGGCCGCGGCCGCCTGCGCCGGCGTGATGTAGCGCGACTGCTCCATCGCCACGAGCACCTCGTGCCGGCGCGCGCGTGCCAGCGACGGCGCCTCGAACGGGTTGTACTCAGAGGGGGCCTGAGGCAGCCCGGCGAGCAGCGCCGCCTGGGCCAGGTTCAGCCGCCAGACGGGCTTGTTGAAGAGCATCTGCGACGCGGCGCCGACGCCGATCGCCGTCTGGCCACCGACGGTCCCGTAGTCCACGTCATTGAGGTACTGCTCGAGGATCCACATCTTCGAGTGGCGGTTCTCGAGCTCGTCGGCGAGCTTGGCCTCGATGATCTTTACCTTGAGCGTGCGGGTATCGGCGAGGTCGTAGGGCAGGTAGATGTTGCGGATCAGCTGCATCGTCAGCGTCGAGCCACCCTGCAACGCGTCGCCGCCGCCGAGCGCGTCCTTCAACGCGGCGCGCGCGATTCCCTCCGGGTCGATGCCGCCGTGACTCCAGAATCGCCGGTCCTCGATCGCGACGGTCGCGCGCCTGAGGATGAGGGGCAACCGGTTGCCGGTCACCACCGTGCGCAGGATGTCCGAGTGGATGAAGCCCAGTCGCGTTCCGTCGGCGGCGAACACCTCCGAGACCTGGCCGGGATCGCGGGGGCTGAGCTGATTGATGTTCGGGGCCGAGTCGGCCACGGCGACGACCCATCCCACCACTCCGAGAACGCCGATGGTGAGCACCGAGACGGCCACGCACACCGACCACGAGCAGTGCCCGCTTGAAGCGCGACCCGCGGTGCCGCCGGCGCCGTTGTCGTTCGCGGCGGCTCATCGTCGCGTCTTTCGGCCCCGTGGCACCTGGCTCCTGCAAGCGCCAGAACGCCGTCAAGTGGGACAGTCCCAGCCGTGGCCGGCCAAGAATTCCCGCGGGCGATCCTGCTCGACGCGCTCGGGACGCTCGTCGCGCTCGAGCCGCCGGCCCCGCGGTTGCGGGCGGAGCTCCGGGAGCGGTTTGCGATCGAGGTCACCGAGGGGCAGGCGGTGCGGGCGATCGCGGCCGAGATCCGCTACTACCGCGCTCATCTCGACGAAGGCCGGGATCGCGCCTCGCTGGACGCGCTCCGGGGCCGCTGTGCCGAGGCGCTGCGGGCCGGCGCTCCCGCAGCGCGACGGGCTCCGGACGATCCCCAACGCCATGCTCACGGAGGCGCTGCTCGCGTCGCTGCGCTTCAGCGCCTTCCCCGACGTCCGGCCCGCGCTCGGCGCCTGGCGCGGCGCGGGCGCGCGGATCGTCGTCGTCAGCAACTGGGATGTCTCCCTCCACGACGTGCTCGAGCGGCTGGCGCTCGCGCCTCTGATGGACGCGATCCTGACCTCCGCCGAGGCGGGCGTGCGCAAGCCGTCGCCGGCGATCTTCGAACGGGCGCTGGCGCTCGCCGGGGCCGGACCGGAGCGAGCCGTCCACATCGGCGACAGCCTCGAAGAGGACGTCGCAGGCGCGCGAGCGGCCGGGGTGCGGCCGGTTCTGATCTCGCGCGACGGCAGTCTCTCGCCTCCGGGGATCGAGACCGTCGCCAGTCTGGTCGAGTTAACCCATCAGGATCCCTAACCTGAACCACAGCGATGCCCAGCGTGCCACCACCCAGCGCCAGCGCACCTCCGCCCACCGCCGCCCCGGACAGCACGTCGCCTTCGAGCCTCGAACCCCGCTCCGACGACCTGCCGCCGTGGCAGCTGTGGACGGCGCCGGCGGCGATCCTCGGGGGGTTTGCGATCGGGCTGGTGGGCACGATCGTCGTCGGGATCGTCGCCACCGCGTCTGGAGGGAGCCTGAGCCACCCCAGCCCGGGCGTGAGCCTGCTCGAGGATCTGGTCTTCGATCTGTCGTTCGTAGCGGCCGCCATCTACTTCGCGGCGCAACGGCGCGCGACGCCGGCCGACTTCGGATTTCGCCTGATCCCGTGGAAGCTCGGGCTCGGGGCGTTCGCGCTCGCGGCCGTGTCCTACTACATCGTGACGGCCATCTACGCGTCGCTCGTGCATCTGCACGGCAGCGACAAGCTCCCCAGCGAGCTCGGCGTCAGCAACAGCACGCTGGCGCTCGTCGGCGCGGCGGTGTTCGTCTGCGTGATCGCGCCGATCTGCGAGGAGTTCTTCTTCCGCGGATTCGTCTTCGGCGCACTCCGCCACTGGAAGATCAGGTTCGCCGGCCGTGACCTCGGCACGGTGTTCGCCGCGATCGTCACCGGCATTCTGTTCGGTCTCGCCCATACCGGCTCGGCGTCCTCGCAGTACCTGATCCCGCTCGGATTCCTCGGCTTCGTGCTGTGCATCGTCCGGTGGAAGACCCGCTCCCTGTACCCGTGCATGGCGCTGCACTCGGTCAACAACTCGCTCGCGCTGGGGATCAACCAGCTGCACTGGAACGCGCTCGAGATCTTCGGTCTCATCGCCTCGTCGCTGGTCCTGATCGCCTCGATCACGGTGCCGCTCGCCCAGCGCACGGCCGTCCGCACGCATAGCGGACTAGCCAACATCTCGGCCTGATTTACTTCAATTTCATGCAAGGGGCAATGAAGCGCGCTGTTCTGCCGTTCGCGTCCTGCTACTGGCACCGGCGACGGCGGCCGCGGCGGGGACGCCTCGTCGACGGCCACGCCGTCTCAACCCAGCCGACCGGACCTTCGACGGTGACGACGCCAACGGCGACGCCGCCGACCAAGCCGAAGCCCGCGCACCCGCGAAGGTCCCGACCGGCTCGGCGAAGCTCTTCCTCCCCGGGCATCTTCGTCGTTGCCCACCAGGCCGTCACGGCCCCCGGGCGGCGGTCCACATCGCGGGCATCGTGCGGCCGTTCGTGCCCGGCCAGTGGGTGAACATCCGGGCGTTCGTCGGCCGCCGCCTGATCAAGCGTGACCGGCTGCGGATCAAGCCCTCGCCGAACCACAGCTACGGACGCTTCGTCGAAACGCTGGCGAGCCCGAGCGCCGGCGAGGTAGTCGTCTCCGCGACCCACGCCCGCACGCCGCAGCTGAGCGGCTTCACGGCCAAGCGCGCCTACCAGGCGCTGGACGTGCACGTCGGCCCCGGCTCGACCGGGCGCTTCGTGCAGCTCGTCCAGCAGCGCCTCGCCGCGCTTCACTTCTACATCCCGCAGACGGGCGTCTACGACAACGGCACCGAGCTCGCGATCGACGCCTACCACCGGCTGCTCGGCTGGGGTACGTACAAGACGCTCGACGGGCGCACGATCAGCTTCCTGCTGAACGGCTGGGGGCAGTTCAAGGTCCGCTTCCCCAACCACGGCCGCCACGCGGAGGGGAACCTCTCAAAGCAGCTGCTGGCGCTGATCGACGGCTCGAAGGTCGACCTGATCTTCCCGATCAGCTCGGGCAAGCCGTCCACGCCCACGATCCTCGGCGATTTCCACGTCTACCAGCGGACGCCCGGCTACCTACCCGACGGGATGTACTACTCCGACTTCTTCATCCGCGGCTATGCGATCCACGGGTATGACCCGGCGCCCGACTTATCCCGCCAGTCACGGCTGCATGCGGCTGCCGATCCCCGACGCGATCACCGCCTACAACTGGCTCGCGATCGGCGACTGGGTAGACGTCTACTACTGACGGCCGTCAGGAGAGGCCGTCGGTGTACCGCGCCAGGTACCCGAGGCCGACCCCGTAGACGAGCAGCGCGAGCAGCGTCGGCACGATCTCCAGCACCCACACGCTGTTGGTCTTGATCAGCGCGCGAAACGGCGAGGTCAGCTCCGAGGCGGCGCCGTCGATGAACTTCCCGGGTTGCCCCTTGGCGTGGTTGCCCGTCACGGCCTCCGAGGTGACCTGATTGCCGGCCACGATCTCGGTCTGCTGGTGCTTGGAGGCACCGGCCAGCTGATTGCGGGCGAACAGCGCGAACGAAGCCAGTACCAGCCCACAGCAGATGAGCGAGACCAGCACAAGCAGCGCGATGAATCACGCGTGCTTAATCGGCCGGGGAGCCGATTAGCATGACTCTTCGCAGATGACTCTCGACACCGCCGCCAGACCCCGCGAGCGCCTGCTCGCCGAACTCCGTAGGCACGCCCTTCTGAAGGGGTCATTCGTGCTCACCAGTGGACGAACGGCCGAGTACCTCGTGGACGCCAAACGGGCGATCCTGCTCCCTGCGGGTTTCAACGCGCTGGCCGAGCTCGTGGCCGCGCAGGCGCGCGAGTGGGGCGCCACCGCGGTCGGCGGGATGACGATGGGCGCGGATCCGATCGCGTGCGCGGCGCTCGCCGGCGGCGCGGATGTGAAGGCGTTCTTCGTCCGCAAGGAGGTCAAGCAGCACGGCCTCTCGCGCCGGATCGAGGGGCCGCCGCTCGACGCCGGCGATCGGTGCATGCTCGTCGAGGACGTGGTTACGACCGGCGGGTCGACGATCCGCGCGCTCGAGGCGCTCCGCGACGAGGGCCACCAGGTGTGCGGCGTGCTGGCGATCTGCGACCGGCTGGCCGGTGGCGCGGAGGCGATCGAGGAGGCCGCCGGGGCTCCGTTCGTCGCGCTGACGACGATCGACGAGGTCTACCCGGAGCGACCCGACCGCTAGACCCGCGCCGCGCGCTCTGGTTTTGCGCCGGTCTCAGTGCGGCAGCGCCTGACAGGACGGGCGCGTCTGATGCATCGCCTGGACCTGCCACCCGATCCCGGTCGGGTACGGGGTGAAGAGCACGATCGGGTTGCCGTGCGCGATCGCCTCTCCGTACTTGTAGCCGACGCTTGAGACGTTCTCGCCGAGCTGGTACGCGAGCATCGTCTGGTACTCGAGCCTCGTCAGCGGCTCGCCGCAGGCGCGCAGCCGAGCCGCGCCACCGAGCGACTTGATCACTCCGGTCAGCCGGTTGATCTCGTCGGTCCGGCGCCGTTGGACAACGATGTCGGCGTGCTCGGTGCGGGCCCGTGAGACCGCCGGCGGGACCAGGGCGCCGACGATGACGACCGCGAGCGCGATGCCCACCAAGCCGGCGGCCGGCGAGAGCCGGCGCGACTCGCTGAGCAGCCAACCGAATCCGGCGCCGGCGAGCACGACCGTCACGCCGGCGGCCTCGAACATGTAGCGCGCGAGGCCCGGCCAGCCGTGCAGCGAGAACGCGATCTCGATGATCACCCAGGCCACGATCCCGGCGGCCAGCGCCAGCGTCACCCGGTCACGCCGCCAGATCGCGACCGCCACCGCGAACAGCGCCAGCACCTCGACCACCGGCGTGTGCAGGCCGAGAAAGCGGCCGATCGTGCCGAACACCCGGTTGTGAGTGAGCGCTCGCCCCGAGTCCATCGCGTTGCTGGCGGAGACGAACGGCGTCCGCGAGGTCAGCGCCGGTATCCCGAACCACAGCGCCAGGATCGCGACGCCCCCGCCGACGATCAGCGGCCGCATCGAGGGGACGCGCCGCCACGCCCAGATCGAGTAGAGCGCCAGGAACGGCCACGCCTCGGGGCGCCCGAGCGAGGCCAGGGCTCCGAGCACGAAGGCCCACCGGTGCCGGCCCGAGAGATGGCAGTCGATCGCGCCCAGCACGAGCGCCACGATCATCGGATCGGACTGGGCGCTGAGGATGTAGTGCCAGTACTCGGTGATGCCGAGCAACGCCGCGCCGGCGAACACCGCCGCGGCGATCGGGGCGTAGCCCGGCACTCCGTCGCCGTCGGTCAGCCGGTAGGCGATCCGGCCGGCGAAGACCACGCCGCTCAGCGAGACCGCCACCGCGGTGATCAGCCACAGCCACATCTCGTAGTGGCCGAACAGCGCGTACGGGACGGTGAACAGATACGGCAGCGGCTTCCACGATGGCGCCGCGTTCGTGTCGAGCGCCCAGACGATTGTCTGGTGGCCCCACACGAGCCAGCCGTAGGGATCGAACCCGGGACGCGTGCGCGCCCACAGCACCAGCACCGTCGAGATCGCGATCAGGCCGAGCCCGGTGAGAACGGCCGGGTAGTACCGGCTCGGCTCTCCGCCCCGAGGTCGGGCGCCCTCGCGCGGGCGCCCCGCCGCCGGCGCGGCGGCGACCGCCGGGGACTCAACCTTGGACTCGGGCACGGACATCGGTGGCGCCTCTCCTATCCGAGCCTCAGCCGTGGTGCGGGTACAGGGCCCCGTTCGGGTGGGCTGGCGTGTCGATCCAGAACGAGTTGACGTTCGCGCACGCCGCCGCGCGTGATGACGCCGTGTGGATCGGGTCGGCCAGCCAGCCGTTCGGGAGCTGGGTGAACAGCACGATCGGGTAGCCGTGCTTGATCTCTCGCTTGGGCAGATAGCCGACCGAGCCGACGTTGAGCTTGGTATCCCAGGCCAGGATGCTCACGTACTCGACGTTCGTGACCGGTTCGCCGCAGTAGACGATGTGCTTGTCGCCGCCGAACCGGTTGATCGCGGTCTGGAGCATGTTGATCACCTTGGTCCGGCCGCGCTCGTGGCGAAGGTCCTTGTGCTCGTCGCGCAGGCGCGAGACGGCGGCGGGCGCCAGCACCAGGAACATCGGCCGCGACGACCGACGACTCCCGACCACTTGAGCGCGCCACTGGGAACGCGCAGGGCGTCCCTGAGGATCCAGCCCAGCCCGACTCCGGCGAGCACCGTCATCAACGCCGTGGGCTCGAACAGGTAGCGAGGCACGCCGGGCAGGCCCCGGAGCACCAGGATCGTCTCGACGATCACCCACACGACCACGGCAGCCGCGAGTATCAGCACGGTCCAATTGCGCCGCCAGAAGGCGACGATGGTCGCGTACAGCGCCGCGAGCTGGACCGGCAGCCATTGATTCCCGGTGAAACGGTGGATCGTCCCGACGATCTTGTTCTGCTTGAGCTCACGCGGGGAGCGGAGCGCGAGCTGCTCGGCCAGGAGCGGCCGGTGGTTGGTGATCGTGGGCACCCCGAACCACATGAAGAGGATGAACAGGCACGAGGCGACGAGCCATTTACGGAGCGCCGGCTCCTTGAACCACATCCACACCCCCCACGGGCCCAACCACGCCCAGGCCTCGGGGCGGCCGAGGGACGCCAGCGTGCCGATCGCCAGCGCCCAGCGCGGCCGCCCGGCCAGCGCCTGATCGATCGAACCGAGGCACAGCGCCACGATCATCGTGTCCGACTGGAAGCTGAGGATGAAATGCATGTAGCTCTCGATCCCGAGCACGCCCAAGCCGGCGAACACGGCGGCGATCCAGGCCGGGCGCCGATCGCCATCCTCCACGCCTACGAGCTGATAGGCGATCCGGCCGGCGAAGATCACGCCAGCCAGCGAGATCGTGACGGCGGTGAGCATCCACAGCCACAGCTCGTAGTGGCCGAACAGCGCGAACGGCACCGTGAAGAAGTACGGGAGCGGCTTCCACGACGGCGCGCCGCCCAGGTTGAGGCTCAGGTGCCACGTCTGATAGCCCCAGACCATCCAGCCGTAGGGGTCGTAGCCCGGGCGTGTGTTGGTCACCCGGACGAACGCGGCCGAGAACAGCACGAGCGCGATCCCGACCAGCCACCAGGGGTGCTCGCGAACCAGGCGCCACGGGCCTGAACGCGCCCGGCCGTCGGGCGCATGTTCTGAGGGGCCGGGCGGTCCGGGCGCTTGAACTTCTAGCGTGTTCTCAGACACGAGGAGGTGGTGACGGTAGCAAAGGAGCCAGCCGCCTCAGCGCGTCGGCTCGAGCGCGTCGCGGGCAGTATCGGAGCGGCCGATCCGAGGGCCCCCTTCGGACCGAGTGCCCCCGGCAGGAATCGAACCTGCATCCCGCGCTTAGGAGGCGCGTGCTCTATCCATTGAGCTACGAGGGCGGCCGCACGGGAGGGTATCCGGGTCGTCGCTTCGTTGTGAGCGGGTTAACGCCGAGTGACAACGCGCCTGCCGTGTGGTTATCTCCCGCTCGTGGTTGGAGGACCAGCGCGCCTGGGGGAGGGATCCGTCGGTCGACGAGGCACCGCGGTGCTCCGATGAGCTTAGGCGTTCAGGAAGTACTGGTCGATGAGGACAACCTCGACGCCAGCGTCGAACTGGTCCCGGGCGACATCGTCGCGCGCTCTCCCCGCCAGCTGTTCTGGCGCCGGTTCCGGTCCGACCGCGTCGCGATGGCCTCGGCCATCTTCATCATCCTGCTGATCCTCATCGCGATCTTCGCGCCGCTGTTCGTCAACGTGCTCGGGCTCCCGAGCCCAATGCCCAGAACCCCAACGCTGCTCGATGCGTTCGGAACCCCGTCCGGGCCGAGCGCCGCGCACCCATTCGGCGTCGACCCGCTCGGCGAGGACATCATGTCGCGCGACGATCTACGGCACCCGGGTGTCGCTCGAGGTCGGGATCATCGGCACCTTCGCTGTCGACGGTGGTGGGCACCGTCTTCGGGCTGGTCGCCGGGCTACTACCGCGGCTGGCGCGACACGCTCGCTCTCGCGCATCTGCGACGTATTCCTGGCCTTCCCGGTCCTGTCCTCGGCCTCGGCATCGGGATCGGCCGCGGCGTGCGCGGCTCCTCAACGGTTGCCTGCGGCGGCGCTGATCCAGCCGGGCGTGTCACGTCATCTTCATCATCGTGATCGCCAGCTTCACCTACATCTCCCGGATCATCCGCGGACAGGTGCTCTCACTGCGCGAGAAGGAGTTCGTCGAGGCGGCGCGGTCGCTCGGCGCCTCGAACAGACGGATCATGTTCCGGGAGATCCTGCCCAACCTCGTCGCGCCGATCATCGTCTACGCGAGCCTGCTGATCCCGATCGAACATCCTGTTCGAGGCGGCGCTCTCGTTCCTGGGCGTCGGGGTCAAGCCGCCGACCGCGAGCTGGGGCCAGATGATCGCCGACGCGACGCCGACCTTCCAAACGGCCTGGTGGTACATGGTCTTCCCAGGTGCTGGCGCTGCTGTTCACGGTGCTCGCGTTCAACCTGGTCGGTGACGGTCTTCAAGACGCACTCAACCCAAAGGGGACCGATGAGCCGGTGCAACAACCGCGCGAACGCGACCCTGCGGCCGCGCTATTCAACAGAGGAGGTAATCCAATGACGAAGCACCAGAGCCGTGGCCGTCTCAGTCGTGGTGCGGAGTGCTCGCTGCGTTCGGTCTCGCCGCGTGCGGCTCGAGCAGCTCGACGTCGAGCGCCGGCGGCGGCGACCACAACGGCCGAGCGGCTACCGCTGAAGCCTGCGAGAACGCGCGCCGGCCAGACGCTGAACCGAACGGCAAGAAGGGCGGCACGCTGACCGTCGTACCAGCAGCGAGGACTTCCAGCATCTCGATCCGGGCGAGCGCGTACTTCGCCATCGACTATGCCGTGATGTACCCGACCCAGCGGCCGCTGTTCATGTTTCCGCCGAACTCGAGCGACCCAGATCGCGCCGATCTCGCCACCGGTCCGAGCGTGCCAACGGTGGGATCACCGACGGCGGCAAGACGGTCACCGTGCACATCCAGCCCGAACGTCACTTCAGCCCGCCGGTTAACCGCGATGTCACCTCGGCGGACGTCGCGTACGCGATCGAGCGCGGCGCCAACCCGAACGTCGGCAACCGCTACTTCCCGTCCTACTTCTTCAACATGGTCAGGGTGCGGACAAGGCGACGGGCGGCCCGTTCCCGGGCATCTCGACGCCGAACTCGACGACGATCGTCTTCCACCTGACCAAGCCGTACGGATGCGTTCTTCATCGGCGCACTTCAGATGCCGCTGACGGCGCCGGTGCCGAAGTCGTTCGCGGCGCCGCTGGACGCGAAGCAGCCGACGGCCTACGGCGTCGGACCTACCTGGTCGCGACCGGGCCGTACATGATCCAGTCCGACCCAAGCCGGCAAGTTCACCGGGATCGGCTATCAGCCCGGCAAGTCGCTGACGCTGGTGCGCAACCCGAACTGGAACCCGGACACCTACCGTCGGCCTCACGCCGCCGGCGTATCTGACAAGATCAACATCAACATCGGCGGCGATCAGAACGTGATCGGCCCGCAGGTGCTGAAGGGCTCGCGACATGGTCCAGGAGGACACGCCGTCGGCAGTCGATCGTCAAGCTGGCCTACCAGCACTACTACAACGCAGATCACGTTCACCCGGCGCCGGCGACCTCTACATCGCCCTGACACGACATCACGGCCCGTTCACGAACGTCAACGTGCGCAAGGCGCGTGTGGGCGGCGACCGACCGCGAGGCGATCGTCAAGGCCCCCGGCGGTCCAGGTCGTCGGGGCCGCTGACGCACTTCCTGTACCCGGGTTCGCTCGGCTACGACACAGGCCGGCGGTGCCCACGGTCCCGAACGTCGACTACAACAACTAACCTCAACGGCAACATGACGGTGGCCAAGAAGTACATGAAGCTCGCCGGTATCCGAGCACGAACGTGCCCCGAGCAACGTCACGGTCAAGGTCGTCGGCTCGACCGACGACGGCGGCGCAGACGGCGGCGATCGCTCAGACCATCGCGGCTCTGCACGCGCTCGGCTTCAAGACGAACTTCACGCTCGTCGACCAGCCGGTGATGTACGGCAAGTACTGCGGTGTGCCCAAGCAGGAGATCGATGTCTGCCCGAACGTCGGGTGGATTCGCGACTTCGACGATCCGCAGACGCTGCTGGATCCGCCGTTCGCGGGTACAACATCGTGGCCACGAACAACTCCAACTGGGGCCAGGTCAACTGGCAGGACTTCCCAAGGCAGCCGGCGGATGACACCGGCGGTCCGCTGATCCACCGATCACCGACGAAGGCCGCCGAGAAGGCGGTGGGACGACTAACCGACAAGCGTGGGCCAAGGTGGACCAGATGCTCGTCGCCAACGCGCGTCGCCGTGCCGGACGTTCAACATCCAGCCGAACATCCGCAGCCACGAACGTCCGCGGGATCAATGATCTCTGGAACACGGGCTCCTGGGACTACGCGTACACGTCGCTGAAGTAGAGATAACGCAGAATGAGCGTGGCCGCCGCCGCTCGGGCGGGGCCCCGCCTCCAGGCCAGGACGCTTCAAACGCGTGATCCGCTACATCATCCGCCGTGTCCTGTGGGGCGTCGTCCTGCTGGTCGCGGTGATCATGATCACGTTCATCGTGTTCTTCCTGCTGCCGAGCGCGAACCCGGCGGTGCTGCGGGCCGGCCGCACGCCGTCGCAGGCGGTGATCAAGGAGATCGCGAACGACCTCGGGACCGACAAACCGATCTATACGCAGTTCTGGCGCTACATGGAGGGCTTGGTCTTGCACTTCAACCTCGGCTACAGCTACTACAGCGCCTCGGTCAAGAGCCTGATCATCGACCGACTGCCGGCGACGATCTCGCTGACGATCGGCGGGGTCGTGATCTGGCTCGCGTTCGGCATTCCCATCGGGATCATCTCCGCGATCAAGCGACGGACCTTCCTCGATCGCTTCTCGATGGGCACAGCGCTGCTGTTCGTCTCCGCCCCGGTCTACTGGCTCGGACTGCTCGTGCCTGTTCTTCTTCTCCTCGGACATCGGGCGGTTCCCGATCCCGTTCCTGCACGGAGCCGGCAGCTATACCGGGTTCACCAACAGTCCCATCCACTGGTTCGAGTCGCTGCTGATGCCGTGGTTCGTGCTGGCGGCGACCTCGGCGGCGATCTACGCCCGCTTGGTGCGCGGCAGCCTGATCGACGTGATGGGCGAGGACTACATCCGCACCGCCCGGGCCAAGGGGCTTGCCCGAGCGCACGGTCGTGATGAAACACGGGATGCGCTCGGCGATTACGCCGCTCGTCACGGTCCTGGGGCTCGACATCGCCGCTGCTCCTCGGTGGCGCCGTCCTCGTCGAGACCGTGTTTGACATCCCCGGCATCGGTCGCCTCAACTTCGACGCGATCTCAGCACAGCGATTTCCCGATCGTCCAGGGGACGATCACGCTCGCCGCGATCTTTATCATTCTCGCCAATATCATCGTGGACATCGCCTACGCCTATCTAGACCCGCGAGTGCGCTACTCGTGAGCCTGCTCGAAGTCGAGGATCTGCATGTCACGTTCCCGACCGAGGATGGCCTTGTGCGGGCGGTGGATGGGATCAGCTACACGGTCGACACCGGCAAGACGCTCGGGATCGTGGGCGAGTCGGGGTCGGGCAAGAGCGTCTCGTCGCTTACGACGCTCGGGCTGACGCGCACCCAGGGCGCCACCGTCGAGGGCAAGATGCTCTTCGAGGGCAACGACCTCGTCCAGATGTCCGACGACCAGCTGCGCAAGATCCGCGGCAACGAGATCGCGATGATCTTCCAGGACCCCCTGTCCTCGCTGCACCCGTTCTTCAAGGTCGGCAAGCAGCTGATGGAAGCGGTCCAGATCCACCGCAAGGTCTCCCGGGCGGCGGCCCGCGCCCGCGCGGTCGAGCTGCTCGAGCTGGTCGGCATCCCGGATCCGGCGCGGCGCGTCGATCAGTTCCCGCACGAGTTCTCAGGCGGCATGCGCCAGCGCGCGATGATCGCGATGGCGCTCGCCAACGAGCCGAAGCTGCTGATCGCGGACGAGCCGACGACGGCACTCGACGTGACCGTGCAAGCTCAGATCCTGGCCCTGCTCGAGGACCTCCAGCACCGGCTCGGGATGGCGATCATCATGATCACGCACGACCTCGGGGTCGTGGCCGAGATCGCCGATGAGATCTGCGTGATGTACGCCGGCCGGATCGTCGAGCACGCCTCCGCGCAGGAGATCTTCGCCCGCCCCCAGCACCCGTACACGTGGGGGCTTGTTGAAGTCGATCCCGCGGCTCGACAACCCGCGCGACGAGGACCTCGTGCCGATCTCCGGGCGTCCACCGAGCCTGATCAACCGGCCGTCCGGCTGCCATTTCCATCCTCGCTGCCCGTACGTTCGCGACGAGCACAAGCGGATCGACCCGCGTCTTGAGCGCGTGAGGGCGGCGAGCGAACACGAGGTCGCCTGCCTGCTCTCCTCGGACGTGCGGGCGCGGATCTGGCGAGGGCTGCAGGCCGGTGAGAACCCGGCCGAGCTGAAGCGGCTGTCCGTCGGTACGCCGCTGGCGCCGACGCCGCACCTGGCCGCGTCCTCCTCGCCGGCTGAGGAGGGCGACCAATGAGCACGTCCAACGGCCCTTCCGGCCCTGACGAGCCGCACGAGCTGGAGGCGTCGGACGGGCAGCCTTCGACGGACGGCATCGCCCCGATCGCCGGCCTGAACTCGAGCGGGCCCAGCGCGTGCCGACCGCACGAGCCCATCCGGCGAGGCGCTCCTCCAGGTCCGCTCGCTGGTCAAGCACTTCCCGATCACCCGGGGGGTCGTCTTCCAGCGGAATATCGGGGCGGTGAAGGCGGTCGACGACGTGAGCTTCGACATCATCAAGGGGGAGACGCTCGGGATCGTCGGCGAGACGGGCTGCGGCAAGAGCACCACGGCCCGGCTGCTCGTGCGGCTACTCGACCCGACGAGCGGCGAGATCCTCTACCAGGGCGAGAACATCGCGGCCCACCAGGGGTCGGCCCTGAAAGCGCTGCATCGCGAGATCCAGATGATCTTCCAGGACCCGTACTCGTCGCTGAATCCGCGTAAGACCGTCGGCTCGATCATCGCCGACCCGTTCGTGATCCACGGCCTCTACGGCGAGAAGGGCGAGCGCAAGCGGCGCGTCCAGGACCTGATGGACCGGGTCGGGCTCAACCCCGAGCACTACAACCGCTATCCGCACGAGTTCTCCGGCGGCCAGCGCCAGCGGATCGGCGTCGCCCGCGCCATCGCGCTCGAGCCCAAGCTGCTCATCGCCGACGAGCCGGTCTCGGCCCTCGACGTCTCGATCCAGGCCCAGGTGCTGAACCTGCTCCGCGATCTCCAGCGAGACATGGGCTTGACCCTCGTTTTCATTGCGCATGACTTATCTGTGGTCCGCCACATGTGCGACCGCGTCGCCGTGATGTACCTCGGCAAGATCGTGGAGATCGGCCCGGGCGATGCCCTTTACGCCTTCCCTCGCCACCCTTACACAGGCGCGCTGCTGTCGGCGGTGCCCGTTCCGGATCCGGACGCAGCCCATCGCAAGCGTGAGTTGCTCACCGGCGACGTGCCGTCTCCGGCCAATCCGCCATCGGCCTGCCGGTTCCACACGCGCTGCCCGAAGGCCCAGCAGATCTGCTCCGAGGACGAGCCCCCGCTGGAGGAGAAGGGCACCGGCACGCGGACGGCGTGCCACTTCCCGCTGACCGAGGCCGAGGTCAGGCTCAGGCTGCCGAGCGCGCTGATCCGCACCGACGCAGCTTCGACCTCCTCGTAGCGATAGCGCGACCCGCGCCTACTCCGCGTCGTCGACGTACAGCGACTCGACCGCCAGCTCGTCGCCGCGCCGGCTCCACAGCTTCACTTCCAGGAAATCGCCGCGGTAGTTGTCCGGCGCGATCAGCGTGAACCGCTCGTCCACCACCTCGCACTGATCGACGGCGAGGTTGGCCAGCTCGGCGGTCACGATCGCGCCACCGGCGATCAACGGCACCCCCCACACGAGCGTCATGTCCGCCGTCTTGCCCTCCTCGCCGCGCCACGATCCGATCACGTCGTCGTTGAGGTCGAGCTTCCACTCCGGATTGGACTCCGCCACCTCCGAGGTGAAGTCCGCCCGTCCCTCGAAGTTACCCGGCCCGCCGGACCCCTCCGTGAACGACACGAACCCGAACAGCTCGAAGCCCTCGGCCGTCCGCGCCACCGCGGGGATGTACGTCCGGCCGCCGTAGGAGCGGTCGGGGAACCACCTGATCTCGCCGGCCTCGCCGAGCTCCTCACCCTCGGTGTCGATCTCGTCGCATGCCGCCATGAAATGCTCGCGCAGCGTGTCCGCCCACCGGCCGTAGGGGAGGCCCTCCTGCGGAGGCTCGGCGGCGAAGCTGATGACGAAGCGGTCGGTGGGGGGCATCGGGTGGCGAGAGCCTACCCGAGTACCGGGGAGGCCGGGTGTGAGCGGGGGCTGTCGACTCTCGGCCCGCGGGGCGGCTGTGGCGCCGGTCGGCTCGGTTGGCGCCATACACGACAGCTGGGAGGGAAGTGGGTAAAGGCGGTCGCAGCTCAGCCGGATGCCCGCGTCGACCCGCATCGGGCTTACGGGCTCGACGCCTTGGCGCGCCATTGTGCCGGAGTGCTGTCGCGAGTGTCACTGGCATGGTGCATCGCACGTCAATCACCCTCGCCATCTCGATGCCCAAGATTGTCGTGTTGCCGCACCATCGAAGGGCCGCGAGCGCGACCGCGCCCGCGCGCCTTGACCAGTCGCCGGCCATCGGGCCGCCCCGCGACAACGACGCCCCTAGAAAGCCCCCCGCCGGGTCAACACCGCCGGAATCGTCTTCAGCAGGATCGAGAGGTCCAGCAGGATCGACCACCGCTCGAGGTAGAGGAAATCCAGGCGGACGAGGTCGTCGAAGTCGAGCTCGGAGCGGCCCGAGACCTGCCACAGGCCGGTGATCCCCGGCAGGACGAGGTAGCGCTTCTTGTGCCACTCCTCGAGGCGCTCGAAGTCGCGCATCGGCAGCGGCCGCGGCCCGACCATCGACATGTCGCCGCGGACGACGTTGACCAACTGCGGAAGCTCGTCGAGGGAGAAGCGCCGCAGCAACCGCCCGACGGTCGTGAGCCGCGGGTCACGGCGGATCTTGAAGAGCGCACCCGACTGCTCGTTGAGCGGCTCGAGGTCGTCCTGGATCTGGTCGGCGCGGTCGCGCATGGTGCGGAACTTGAAGCAGGAGAAGGGCTTGCAGGCCATGCCGGGCCGGACCGAGCGGTAGATCACCGGCCCGCGCGAGCTGAGCCTGACCGCGATCGCGATCGCGAGCAGCACGGGCGAGAGGATGATCAGGGAGGCCGTGGCGAACATCAGGTCGAACGTCCGCTTCAGCGCGTAGTCGATCCCCTCGAACACCGGCGGGCGCAGCGTGAACAGCGGGACGGTCTGGCCGGGCACGAACTCGGCGCGGTCGATCAGGATCTCCATCGTTGTCGGGGCGACGTGGACGCTGACGCCGCTCTGGTGGCAGAGGTCGACGAGCTCGACCGCCTTGTCCTGGGGGAAGTCGGGGTCGGCGATGATCACCTCCTGCACACGCTCGCGGTCGAGCACGTCGGGGAGGTCGTCGAGCTTGCCGAGTGAGCGCAGCCCGTTCTGCGGTCGAGGCTGGAGCGAGATGTAGCCCACGATCAGGACCTGCGTTCGGGCCCGGTTGGCGAGCGCGTGCGCCACCGCCTCGATGTGCTTGCCCGACCCGACGAGCAGCGCGCGCCGCTGGTAGCCGGCCTGTTCCAGCAGCCACCCGGTCGTGCGCAGGTGGAGCTCGCGCAGCGCCGTGATGTAGATCGTCCCGAAGAACAGCGAGCTGTAGAAGATGTAGTAGCTCGAGAAGTGATCGCCGTTGGCGAGGGCGAACACGAGCGCGATGATCGTGGCCTGGAACAGGGCTGTGCCGATCTGCGCAAACCCGGGCCGGCGTGTGCGATCGGCGTACAGATCGACCCGCGCGAACATCAGCACGGTGATCAGGTAGGCGAACGCGAGCCAGTGCCGCGTCTGATCCCAGACGATCGAGAACGAGGAGTGGTCGCCCTGGACCCAGAGCTTCACCGCCAGCGCGGTCACCAGCGCCCCCGCCACGCCGATGAAGTCGAGGATCAGCAGCGACAGGACTCGGACGACCCGGCGGAGCGTCTCGAGCCGAAGCAGGAACAGGAGCACCGGCGGGCGCTTGCGCCGGACATCGCGTTCCCGCACGGGCACGCCGACGGGTCCCTGTTGGGCTCCGTTGGCACGCGTCGTGCCGGTGGACTCCTGCTGGTCGATCGTCACGTTACGCGAGTGCGGTTCGATGTCAGTGCCCCTCCCCCGTCGTAACGTTATCTTGACACCTAAGTTACGGAGTATCTGGGTGTTCGCGCCCGGCCTGTTCCGGCGAACAGGGGCGCTTTAACGGCCTTCCCCGATCAGCGTCTCGGTCCCGGACTCTTCGATTGTTCTCCTCAGGCCCTCGCGAAGGCTTATCTCGGGTTCCCATCCGAGGATTTCGCGCGCGAGCGTGATGTCCGGCTGGCGTACCTGGGGGTCGTCCGTGGGCAGCGCCTCATAGATGATCTCCGAGCCGCGAACCGGTCACCTCGATTACTGCCTCGGCCAGCTCCAGCAGCGTGAACTCATCGGGGTTCCCGATGTTGACGGGGTCGTGGTGGCCCGACTCCGCGAGCAGGATCAGTCCGCGGATCTCATCCGCGACATAACAGAACGAGCGCGTCTGGGATCCGTCGCCGAACACGGTGATCGGCCGGTCCTGGAGCGCCTGTCGCAGGAAGGTGGGGATCGCTCGGCCGTCGCGCGGGCGCATGCGCGGCCCGTACGTGTTGAAGATACGGACGATCGCCGTGTCGACGCCCTGCTGGCGGTGATATGCCATCGTCAGCGCCTCCGCATAGCGCTTGGCCTCGTCGTAGACGCCGCGCGGTCCGATCGGGTTGACGTGACCCCAGTACGTCTCGCGCTGCGGGTGCTCCTGGGGATCGCCGTACACCTCGCTCGTCGAGGCGATCAGGAACCGCGCGCGGTGCTCCTTGGCGAGTCCCAGTGTGTGGTGGGTGCCGTAGGAGCCCACCTTGAGCGTGTGCAGCGGCAGCCTCAGGTAGTCGATCGGAGAGGCCGGCGAGGCCAGGTGGTAGACGAAGTCGATCGGCTGCTCGACGAAGTACGGCTCGATGATGTCGACGTTCAGATGGACGAACGCGTCGCTGCGGATGTGCTCGATGTTGGCGAGCGAGCCCGTCTCGAGGTTGTCAACGCAGATCACCCGGTTCTCGCGCCGGAGCAGCTCATCACACAGGTGCGAGCCCAGGAAGCCCGCGCCACCGGTCACCAGGCAGGTAGCCATGTGCGCAATCTACAGCGAGGCAGTTTTCAAAGGACTTTCGGTGACCGGCGCCGTGACGCTCAGCTGACACGGCGCCGCACGTAGTGCGCCTCTCCGCGCCGGATCGTGACCCGCTCCGCGTCGAAGTGCTCGAGCAGCGCCTGGGCGAACTTTCGCGACGTGGACAACTCGTCGCGCAGCTGGGCGAGCGTCACCGCGCCTCCGTGTCGCTGCGCCACCGCTATCACCCGCTCGCGCGCCTCGTCCAGCACCGCCGGGTGGTAGTGGAGCGCCTTGGACACCCGGACGGCCCGGCCGGCCGAGCGCAGCGCGGCCAGGTCATCGGCGTCCAACTCGGCATCGAGTGGCGGCTCGAACCGCGCTTCGAGGAGCCGCTGCTCGAGCGCGAGCGCGCCGGGGCTCAGCGGCTCCGGTGGCGCGGGCTCCGGCGCCGGGGGGGCTACGGGGGCGGTGCCGTCGTCGACGTCCTCTCCGCGAGCGAGCCGCTCCAGTCCGACGAGCAGGTCGCGGGAGGGCCCGTGCTTGCGCGGATGGGCGTCCAGCACCGCGCCGCCCCCGATCGTGTCCGGCGGCGCGATCTGGCGGATCACGAGGCGATCGCCGCGCACCGGGACGAGCTGGTGCTCGAGGCGGACCTGCCAGAAGCGACCGCCCAGCCACGCCAGGCGGGCCGCCGACTCGCGAGTCCCGTGGTGGACCTGGACACGCAACCCGCTGTCCGGTTCGTCGGCCTCGAAGAACAGCTCCGCGTCGATCAGGTAGGTCGGGCGCAGGTCGGCGCCGGCGGAGGCGAGCACGTCCCCGCGGTCGATGTCGTCGACGGCGAGCCCGGTCAGGTTGACGGCCACGCGCTGGCCGGCGACGGCCCGCTCGACCGCTACGTCGTGGACCTGGACGCCACGGACCCGCGCCCGCCGCCGGGACGGCAGGACGACGACCTCGTCGCCCTGTCCGATCGATCCCGACCAGAGCGTGCCGGTCACGACGGTTCCGGCGCCACGGATGGTGAACACCCGGTCGATGTGCAGCCTCGCCGCCCGGTCGTCGTCGTCGGCCCGGCTGCGAAGCTGCGCCGCGACGCGATCGAGCACGGCCCGCAACGTCTCCAATCCCTCGCCCGTCCGCGCGGAGACCGCCACCAGCTCGGCTCCGGGCAGCAGCTCGGACGCTTCCACGAGCGCCAGCTCGGGGTCGGCCAGGTCCGACTTCGTGACGGCGACGACGCCGGCGCCGACGCCGAGCGCGTGCAGGACGGCGGCGTGCTCGCGGGTCTGTGGCATCACTCCGTCATCGGCGGCGACGGTCATCAGGTACATGTCGATGCCGGTCGCACCGGAGACCATCGTGCGCACGAATCGCTCGTGGCCCGGGACATCGATCACCGACAGCTCCCGCGACGAGGGCAGCGTCAGCTTGGCGTAGCCCAGCGCGATCGAGATTCCGCGCACGCGTTCCTCGGGCAGCCGGTCGGTGTCGACGCCGGTAAGCGCCTTGATGAGCGCGGTCTTGCCGTGATCGATGTGTCCCGCGGTGCCGAGCGTGAGCGGCGCCGGCGTCACCGTTGCGCCAGTCGCCCGAGCGCCGAGCGGACCGCGCCCCCGGCAGCGGCGATCTCGCCGTCGCCGAGCGTACGTGGATCGAGCAGCAGCACGCCGTCGTGGATCCGCCCGAGCACCGGCGGATCGCCGGCCCGCAACGCGGCGGCGAGCGCCGCCGGCTCGAACTCGCTCCGAAGCGCGACCGCCGGACCCTCCAGCTCGACCAGCGGCAGTGCTCCGCCGCCGACCCGGCCGACCGCCCGGACGATTGCGCACGATTCCGGGCCGATCGAGTCGCGCAGCGCTCCGGCCCGCCGCGCGAGGACGGCTTCGCTCGCGTCGAGCATCGCCAGGACCGGTATCTCGCGCCGCGCCTGCTCGGGGTCGCGGTACAGCATCAACGTCGCCTCGAGCGCGGCCAGGGACAGCTTGTCGATCCGCAGCGCCCGCGCCAGCGGATGCTCTCGAGCAGACGCGACGGCGTCATGCGTCCCCAGCAGCAGCCCCGCCTGTGGGCCACCGAGCAGCTTGTCGCCCGAGCAGCACACCAGCGCGGCTCCCGCCGCCACCGAGTGCCGCAGCGACGGCTCGTCCGACAGCTCGGGTATCCCGTTCGCATCGGCGAGGACCCCGGAGCCGACGTCGTCGATCACCGGGACGCCCAGGCCGCACAGCTGCTCGATCGAAACGTCCTCGACGAACCCGACCGACCGGAAGTTGGACGGATGGACGCGGAGGATCGCGCCGACGGGGGTCTGCGAGGTCGCGATCGCCCGTTCGAAGTCGCGCAGGCGCGTCCGGTTGGTCGTGCCCACCTCGACGAGCGTCGCTCCCGACTGGGCGATCACCTCCGGAATCCTGAAACCGCCGCCGATCTCCACCAGCTGGCCCCGGGAGACGACGATCGCCTTGCCCGGGCCGGCGAGCGTGGCAGCCGCCAGGAGCACGGCCGCGGCGCAGTTGTTGACGACGATCGCGTCCTCGGCGCCGGTGAGCTCCGACAGCAGGCGGGCGACGTGCGCCTGGCGGCTCCCTCGAGCGCCCGCCTCCAGCTCGAGCTCGAGGTTCGAGTACCCCTCGGCCAGGCGGGCGACGGCCTCCCGCGCGCCGGCCGCGAGCGGCGCCCGCCCGAGGTTGGTATGGACGATCACGCCGGTGGCGTTCAGCACTCGCCTCAGCGACGTCTTCCCGTATCCGGCCAGGATCTCGCGGGCGCGCGAGACCACGTCGCCGCCGGGGTCCGCCCCCGCCTTCACGGCCGCCCGCCGTTCCTCGATCGCCCGCCGCGCGGCGCTGACGGCGAGGGCGTGCGGCGCGTCCAGCGCGCCGGCGAGCTCGTGGACCGAGGGGAGGCCCCTCAGCTCTGCGGGCGCGGACTCGTCCCGGTCACCCATTCGCCCTCTTCCTTCTTCCAGATCGGCGCCTGCGCCTTGATCTCGTCGATGATCTCTCGCGCCCCGGCGAACGCCGCGTCGCGATGCGGCGCCGACACCGCCACGACGACCGAGGGCTCGGACAGCGGCACGACGCCGACCCGGTGCTCGGCGGCGGCCGCGCACAGGCCGTGGCGCTCGATCGCGGCTCGCACGATCTCGGCGATCTTGCCCTCCGCCATGGGCGTGTACGCCTCGTAGTCGAGCTCGGGCACCTCGCGCGTGACCCCCTGGAAGGTGACGACCGCGCCGGCGCGCGCATCGCGCACGATCGAGATCAGCGGCTCGAGCACAAGCGCCTCGTCGGTCACGCGCACATGCAGCGAGCCGACCGAACCTCCCGAGACGGGTGGGATCAGCGCCAGCTCATCCCCGGGCGACAGCGACGCCGAGGCGTCCGCATACTCGTGGTTGACGGCCATCACCACGGGCACCCCTTCCGTGAGCGCGCTGACGCGCTCGAGCGCGTCGCTCACGGCAGCGCCATCGGGGAGCTCGAGTTCGATCTCCCCGGCGCCGGCGCGCTCGCGCAGGACGGCAAAAAGACGCACGCGGACGTGCATGCACACAGGCTATCCACTGTTTGCACGCCGTTAAACGTCTGCAAGCCGGACCTTTCGTTGCTTATCCTGCCTCGACTGGGCGGTCAACCGAGAAGGAGCCAGATGCGTAATTGGAGGAGCTACCTCGTCGTGCCCGTCGCCGCGCTGTGCGTGGGGGCGCTGGCCGCGTGCGGGAGTAGCAGCAGTAGCAGCAGTACCACCAGCACGACCGCGGCGACCTCGACGACGTCGTCGAGCACCGCCGCGGGCGCCAACGCAGCCGTCGTCAAGCTCGTGCCATCGGCGATCAAGTCGAAGGGCACGATGACGGTGGCGGCCGACGCGAGCTACGCGCCGAACGAGTTCATCGGCTCCGACGGCCACACCGTCGTCGGGATGGACGCCGATCTGAGCAACGCCCTCGCCGCTGTGATGGGGCTGAAGGCCAGTATCGTCAATGCGACGTTCGACACGATCATCCCGGGCCTGTCGGGCGGCAAATACGACATGGGGGCCTCTTCGTTCACCGACACGAAGGCGCGGGAGAAGGTCGTGAACTTCGTCGACTACTTCGACGCCGGGACTTCGTTTTTCACGAAGGCCTCGGGCGGAGTCTCGGTGACCGGTCTGGCCGATCTGTGCGGCAAGACCGTCTCGGTCGAGAGCGGCACCACCGAGGAGAGCGACGCGCAGGGTCAGAGCAAGAAGTGCACGAGCGCCGGCAAGCCGAAGGTGACCGTGCTCGTGTTCCCGACGCAGACCGCCGCCAACCTGGCGCTGTCGAGCGGACGGGCGCAGATCTCGATGGCCGACTCGCCGGTCGCCGCGTATCAAGTCAAGCAGTCAAACGGGACGTTCAAGCTCGTTGGCCCGACGTACGGCACCGCGCCGTATGGGCTCGCGCTCCCGAAGGCAAGCGGGTTGGCGCCCGCGGTGCTGGCGGCACTCAAGGTGCTGGATGAAGAACGGCACGTACATGTCGATCCTCACCAAGTGGGGCATCCAGAGCGGCGCGCTGCCAGCCTCGAGATGAAGATCAACGGTGCCACTAGCTAGCCGGCGCGGCTGCAGGCAAACTACGGCTCGAGGTGAGCACCTCAGAGCTTTCTGATACGAACGGACGGGACGGCCCGAGGAGATCAAGGCCGTTCCGGTCCGGCATCCGGGGCGGTGGGTGGCGGCGGCGATCGTGTTGGTCATCGCCGCCTCGCTCGTCCGCGCGATCGTCGACCAACGAAGAACTTCTACTGGAGCTCGTCGGCCATTATCTGTTCGACTCGCGCGTCCTGCACGGGCTGCTCGTCACGGTCGAGCTGACGTTCCTTCGATGCTGATCGGGATCGTGCTCGGCGCCGTGCTCGCGCTGATGCGCCTTTCCCCCAATCCGATCGTCTCCGGCGCGAGCTGGCTGTACATCTGGTTCTTCCGCGGCACCCCGTTGCTGGTGCAGATCCTGTTCTGGTACGACATCGCGGACGCTCTTCCCGAAGATCTCGATCGGGATCCCGTTCGGCGGCCCGGCACTGATCCACGGCCACGCAAACTGCGCTCATCACGGCCCTCCTTGCGGCGCTGCTGGCGCTGAGCCTCAACGAGGGCGCGTACATGGCAGAGATCGTTCGTGCCGGGTTCATCTCGGTCGCCGAGGGCCAGACCGACGCCGCGCAGTCGCTCGGCATGAGCCGTCTCCAGACGCTGTGGAGGATCGTACTGCCGCAGGCGATGCGGGTGATCATCCCGCCGACGGGCAACGAGACGATCTCGATGCTCAAGAACACCTCGCTGATCAGCGTCACCGCCTTCGCGGAGCTCCTTTACGCCACGCAGGAGATCTCGGACGTCAATTTCAGACCGATCCCGCTGCTGATCGTCGCGAGCATCTGGTACCTGGTGCTCACCAGCGTTCTGTATGTCGGTCAGTACTTCATCGAGCGCCGCTATGGACGAGGATTCTCCCGGACCGCGCAGGTCCCGCTGGCGTCCCGGCTGGCTGGGCCTCAGGCGCGGCGCAATGATCCAGCCGATGGTCAAGGCGGAGGCCGTCCACAAGCGCTTCGGCCGCCTCGAGGTGCTGAAGGGGATCGACCTCGAGGTCCAGCGCAAGGAGGTTATGTGCCTGCTCGGCCCCTCGGGCTCGGGCAAGTCGACGTTCCTGCGCTGCATCAACCACCTCGAGAAGATCAACGCCGGCCGGCTATCCGTCGACGGGGAGCTCGTCGGCTACCGCGAGCAGGGCGGCAAGCTCTACGAGCTGCCCGAGCGCGAGGTCGCGCGCAAGCGGGCCGAGATCGGGATGGTGTTCCAGCACTTCAACCTGTTCCCGCACATGACGGCCCTGGAGAACGTGACCCTGGCGCCGATCCAGGTCGCCGACGTCTCCCGCAAGGAGGCGCGCGACCGCGCCACCGAGCTCCTGAACCGCGTCGGCCTCGGCGACAAGTTCGACACGTATCCGGTCGCGCTCTCGGGCGGCCAGCAGCAGCGCGTCGCGATCGCCCGCGCGCTGGCCATGCAGCCGAAGCTGATGCTGTTCGACGAGCCCACCTCGGCGCTCGACCCGGAGCTCGTCGGCGACGTGCTCGACACGATGCGCCAGCTCGCCCACGACGGGATGACGATGATCGTCGTTACCCACGAGGTCGGCTTCGCGCGGGAGGTGGCCGACACCGCCGTCTTCATGGACGACGGCCTCGTGGTGGAGAAGGGGCCGCCGAAGGAGGTCCTGGACAACCCGCGCGAGGAGCGGACCCGGGAGTTCCTCTCCAAAGTGCTGTAGGCCTGGCCGCAGCCGGATGACGCTGGCGCCGTGCGATTAAGCGTGGCTGGAGGCCACGCGCGCTGCGAGCCAGCGGGCGCATGCGCCGACCGGGAATAATCTCCAGACGATGGCGACCACCCCCGAGCATCGCACGATCGCCCCGATCGTCGGACCCGACGACCCCCGCCGGTTCACCGACTCGGGGATCGAGGTCAAGTCGCTCTACACCGACGAGGACCTGCCGCCCGACCTGTCGCACAAGCTCGGCGAGCCCGGCGAGTTCCCGTACACGCGGGGGATCCACCGCGACATGTACCGCGAGCAGCTGTGGACCCAGCGCCAGTACGCCGGCTACGCCAGCGCCACGGAGTCAAACGAGCGGTATCGGTTCCTGCTCGAGCACGGCTCGACCGGCCTCAGCATGGCCTTCGATTTGCCGACCCAGCTCGGGCTCGACTCCGACGACCCGCGCTGCCTCGGCGAGGTCGGCCGCACCGGGGTCGCGATCGACTCGATCGACGACATGCGGACCGCGTTCAACCAGATTCCGCTCGACCAGGTCTCGACGTCGATGACGATCAACGCGCCGGCGTCGGTACTGCTGCTCCTGTACGAGCTCGTAGGGGAGGAGCAGGGGGTCCCGGCCGAGCAGCTGCGCGGGACCACCCAGAACGACATCCTCAAGGAGTACATCGCCCGCGGGAACTTCATCTACCCGCCGGAGGGCGCGATCCGTCTGACCACGGACCTGTTCGCGTACTGCAACGAGCGGATCCCGAAGTGGAACACGATCTCGATCAGCGGCTACCACTTCCGCGAGAAGGGCTGCTCGGCGGTGCAGGAGGTCGCGTTCACGCTCGCCAACGGGATCGCCTACGTCCAGGCCGCTCTCGACGCCGGGCTCGAGATCGACACGTTCGGGCCCCGGCTCGCCTTCTTCTTCAACGGCCACAACAACGTCTTCCAGGAGGTCGCGAAGTTCCGCGCCGCGCGCCGGATGTGGGCCTCGGTGATGAGGGACCGCTTCGGAGCCCAGGACGAACGTTCGTGGCGGCTGCGCTTCCACACCCAGACCGGCGGCGTGACGCTGACCGCCCAGCAGCCCGAGAACAACATCGTCCGGGTTGCTCTTCAAGGGTTCGCCGCCGTGTGCGGCGGCACGCAGTCGCTGCACACCAACGGATTCGACGAGGCGCTGGCGCTGCCGACCGAGCGAGCGGCGAGGATCGCGCTCCGGACCCAGCAGATCATCGCCTACGAATCGGGCGTGCCCGACACGGTCGATCCGTTTGCGGGGTCGTACTTCGTCGAGGCGCTGACCGACGAGATCGAGCTTCGCTCCAAAGAGCTGATCGCCAAGATCGACGAGCTCGGCGGCTCCGTCCGGGCGATCGACTTCATGAAGAATGAGATAGAGGAATCGGCGTTCGGCTACCACGAGCGTTACCGCCAGGGCCAGGACATCGTCGTCGGCGTCAACAAGTTCGTCGAGGACACGCCCGAGGTGCCCGACATCCTCCGCGTCGATCCCGAGTCCGAGCGCGACCAGGTGCAGCGGCTCAAGCGTTTCAAGGAGGATCGCGACCCCACGGTGGTCGAGCGTCGACTCGAGGAGATCCGTTCGGCCGCGCGGGGGACGGGCAATCTCCTGCCGGTGCAGCGCGAGGCGCTCAGAGACCGCTGCTCGCTGGGCGAGGTCTGTGGCGCGATGCGCGACGTGTTTGGCGAGTATCAGCCGACCTTCTAGTGTCGCGAGTGAGAAATTCGGCGACACCGAGAGACGTCACTGGTGAGGACGAAGCCAGGGGCCGCCAGGGGCGGCTCGAATGGCGTCCAATTTCTGACTCGGGACACTAATGCTGGCCGGCGCCGCCGCCTTCTGGCAGTTCATCCTCGCCTTGCACATCGTGGCGGTGGTCGTGGCGTTCGGGCTGCTCTTCATCTACCCGCTGGTGGGCGTGATCGGCGTCCGGCTCGACCCGCAGGCGATGCCGTCGTTCCACCGGTTCCAGCTCGCCGTCCACACCCGTGTGCAGGCCCCCGGCCTGGGTGTCGTCGTGCTCGCCGGGATCTATCTCGCGAGCTACCTGCACCAGTGGAGCGAGTTCTTCGTCGGCTGGGGCCTCGCCGCGTCGATCGTGATCGGGGGGATCGGAGGCGCGTACATCGCACCTCGGGAACGGCGATTGGCCGAGATGGCCGACCGCGAGTCGGCCGGCGTCCCGGCGACCGGCGGCGGCGTCTCGTGGAGCGACGAGTATCGGTTGGCGGCCCGCCAGGCCGAGCTTGGACGTCTGGTCCAGCTCGTGCTCGCCGCGGCGACGATCCTGTTCATGTCGCTCCAGATCTGAATCCGCGCCGTGATCGTCCTCGCCGAGCCGTAGAACGCCCTAGCGTTCGCTGTCGAGTTGGGCCATCTGTGGCTCGGGGTACCGGTCGCCGGCGGCCGCGTCCGGAGGAATCGCCCGCTCGATCCGCTCGAGCTCCTCAGGGATCAGACGGATCGCGAGCGCCCCCAGAGCCTCCGTGAGGCGCTCGCGCGTACGGGCGCCGATCAGCGGCACGATGTCCTCGCCCTGCGCCAGCACCCATGCGATCGCGATCTGAGCCACGGACGCGTCGCGGTCCGCGGCGACTGACCGCAGGCTCTCGACGAGCGCCAGGTTCTGCGCGAGATTGGACCCCTGGAAGCGCGGCGCGCGGGTGCGGAAGTCACCCGCTCCGAGCCGGCGGTCGGCCGAGTAGTGGCCGCTGATGAGGCCGCGCGAGAGGATGCCGTACGCGGTGATGGCGATCCCGAGATCGCGGCACACGGGCAGAATCTCCCCCTCGATCCGGCGCGAGATCAGCGAGTACTCGATCTGCAGGTCGGCTATCGGGTGGGTCGCCGCGGCGCGGCGGATCGTCTCGACCCCCACCTCGGAGAGACTGGCGTAGCGCACGTATCCGGCTTCGATCAACTCGGCGATCGCGCCGACCGTCTCCTCGATCGGGACGTTGGGGTCGAGCCGCGCCGGGCGGTAGATGTCGATGTGGTCGGTGCGCAGCCGCTGGAGCGAGTAGGCGCATGCTGTCTTCACCGCGGCGGGCCGAGCGTCATAGCCGAGCCAGCTGTTGTCCGGGCCGCGCTGGGCCCCGAACTTGACGCTGATCAGCACCTCGTCGCGGCGGTCCTGGAGCGCCCGTCCGATCAGCATCTCGTTGTGGCCCATCCCGTAGAAGTCGCCTGTATCGAGAAGGTTGATCCCGGCGTCGATGGCCGCGTGGATCGTGGCGATGCTCTCGTCCTCGTCGGCCGGTCCGTACGCGCCGGACATCCCCATGCATCCCAGGCCGACCCGGGAGACCTCGGGACCGGCGGCGCCAAGTGTTCTCGTCATATTTGCTCCTCGTCGCATGTCCTCCCGATGATGCCTTGTCGCGCATGCAACACGCAGCCCGCGGAAGGAGTCCTCCGTGGCCGCGCGAAATCCCGACTCATGACAGAACACGAGGCGAGCCGAACCCTGGTGAAGAGCCCACCCGAACTGTGGGCCGAGTGCAGCGAGGCCGACTCGCTCGCCCGTCACCTGGGCCAGTTCGGAGAGATTCGGATCACCAGGCTCGAACCCGAGACCGCCGTTGCCTGGGAGGGCGAAGAAGTGAGCGGCACCGTGCGCCTCGAGCCGTCGGGGTGGGGAACCCGGGTGATCCTGACTGCCCGCGCGAGCGGAGAGCACAAGCCTGCGCCCGCGCTAGAAGCCCCCGCCACTGAGGCGCCGCCGATCCAGGAGCCAGAGCAGGCCAAGCCCGAGCTGAAGGAAGAACCAGCCGGGGAACCGGCGCAGGTAGATGAGTCCGAGTCAGCCGACGAGTCGCCCCCGGCGCCCGATCCCGAGCCGGAGCCCGAGCCGTTGCCTCCCGCCGCCACGGGGTCGCCGGTCGCGTCCACGCGGCCGAGCACCACCCCGCCGCGCCCCGCCCGCCGGGCCGGGCTGTTCGCGCGGCTGATGGCCCTCTTCCAGCCGCCCGAGCCCGAGGCCGCGCCAGCGCCGGCGCACGATCCGCTCGTAACGGCGTCGACGCCACCGCCGGCGACGCCCACCGCGAGCCCGGCCTCCGCGCCACCGCAGTCCCCTTCCACCCCGCCCCCCATACCGCGGCCGGCCGCCGCCCCGCGGCTGGCCGCCCACTCACCGCAGAGCGTCACCCCGTCGGCGCAGCCTGATGTGCCGGAGCCGCCGGATCCCGAGGTGGGCGACGAGCTCGACCACGCGGCTGTCCTGACCGCGGCGCTGGACAGCCTCGGCCAGGCGCACCACCGGCCGTATTCACGGGCCTGACATCGGCGAGAGATGCTCGAGAGGCAGCCCGGCGTATTCGGATCGGTCGTGGTCCACTGCGACACCGACCGGCTGCCCAGCCCCGCATATACACTCGCCCCAATGCGCGCCAAAGCCCCCGAAACCTACGAGGAGAAGCTGGAGCAGCTCCAGGAGATCCGCGACGAGGCGATTCATGCCGGCACGGCGTCGGCCGTCGCCAAGCAGCACGAGAAGGGCAAGTACACGGCCCGCGAGCGGATTCAGAAGCTGCTCGATCCCGGCTCTTTCCAGGAGCTCGACACGTTCGTGCGCCACCGCACCGCCGAGTTCGACATGGACAAGAACCGCCCCTACGGCGACGCCGTCGTCACCGGTCACGGCACGATCGACGGGCGCCGGGTGTGCGTGTTCAGCCAGGACTTCACGGTCTTCGGCGGCTCGCTCGGCGAGGCGATGGGGGAGAAGATGTGCAAGGTGATGGACCTGGCGGCCAAGATCGGCTGCCCTGTGATCGGGATCAACGACTCCGGTGGTGCCCGCATCCAGGAGGGCGTCGTCAGCCTCGGCGCCTACGGCGACGTGTTCGTCCGCAACGTCATGTGCAGCGGCGTCATCCCCCAGATCAGCCTGATCATGGGTCCGTGTGCGGGCGGCGCCGTCTACAGCCCGGCGATGACCGACTTCGTCTTCATGGTCAAGGAGACCTCGCACATGTTCATCACCGGCCCCGACGTGATCAAGACGGTCACCGGGGAGGAGGTCGACTTCGAGTCCCTCGGCGGCGCGATGTCGCACAACACGAAGTCCGGCGTCGCCCACTTTGCCTCCGACGACGAGGACAGCTGCCTCGAGGACACCCGTTATCTGCTCAGCTTCCTGCCGCAGAACAACCTCGAGATCCCGCCCCGCGTCCAACCCACGGACGACCCGCTCCGGCAGGACCCCGAGCTCGACCACGTCGTCCCCGACAACCCCAACAAGCCCTATGACATGCGGGACGTCGTCCGCCTCATCGTCGACGATGGCGAGTTCTTCGAGGTCCACGAGCACTACGCGCGCAACATCATCTGCGGGTTCGCGCGGCTGAACGGCTACAGCGTCGGGATCGTCGGCAATCAGCCCAACCAGCTCGCCGGCGTGCTCGACATCGACTCCTCGACGAAGGGCGCGCGGTTCGTCCGCACCTGCGACGCCTTCAACATCCCGCTGATCACGTTCACCGACGTTCCGGGCTTCCTGCCCGGGACGGCGCAGGAGTGGGGCGGGATCATCCGGCACGGCGCCAAGCTGCTGTACGCCTACACCGAGGCGACCGTCCCCAAGATCACCATCATCACCCGCAAGGCCTACGGCGGGGCCTACGACGTCATGGCCTCCAAGCACATGCTCGCCGACTTCAACTTCGCCTGGCCGACCGCGGAGGTGGCAGTGATGGGCCCGGAGGGCGCGGTCAACATCATCTACCGCCGCGACATCACCGCGTCGCCGACCCCGGACACCCGCCGGCAGAAGTTGATCACCGACTACAAGGCGCACTTCGCCAACCCGTACGCGGCCGCCGAGCGGGGCTACATCGACGACGTGATCATCCCCCACGAGACGCGGCCGAAGATCATCACGGCGCTCGAGACGCTCCAGACCAAGCGCGAGCCCGGGCCCAAGCGCAAGCACGGAAACATCCCTCTGTAGGGGATAGGGGCGCGCCCCTGCGGGGGGCGCGCCTTTAGGCGTCGCCCCGGCGGGTTCACCGCTCAAAGCTTGCGCCGCGTACGCCCATCCCCGATAATCCGGATTGCGGGGTCAAGCGCTAAGGAGGGACCGGATGGGGCTCAGGCTCGAGCGCCGAGTCGTGGTGGCTTGCGGGGTTGCCGTGGCGTGTCTTTGCGTGTTCGCCGCGTCGGCGGGTGCGACCACATGGGTGGCCCAGAACCTTCCGCTGAGTGGCCTGTCACCGGCCGCCAGCTCGGCAACGGTGACCAAGGTCTCGTGTGCCGCCGTGGGGTCGTGCGTGGCGGTGGGCTCGTACGGCGCCGTCGGCGGGACCCGTCAGGGCCTGATCGAGACGCTGTCCGATGGACACTTCACCCCGACAACGGCGCCGGTGGCCGGACTGAGTCCCGCCGCCGCCGGCAACCCGCAGGTGTTCCTGTTCGACGTTCGCTGCCCGGTCGTGGGGTGGTGTGTCGCCGACGGGCAGTACGTCGACGGGTCCGGACATACGGACCTGCTCGCCGAGACGCTGTCCAATGGCTCCTGGAGCGCGACGACACTCCCAGATCCCGCGGGGACGTCCAATCCGGACTTGGGGATCGAGAGCATGTCGTGCCCGGTGGAGGGAGCCTGCGTGCTGGTCGGCGCCTACGCCAGTTCGGGGCAGAACCAGCCGCTGGCCGAACGCCTGGCCTCCGGAACATGGTCGGCGCAGGCCCCGCCGATCAACACGCTGAGTCCGGTGGGGACTGAGGGCCAGCTGTTCGACGTCTCCTGTTCATCGAGCGTCGCCTGTACGGCAGTGGGGAACACCGATGGCGGCAATGGCGATCTCGTCGAGAAGTTGTCGGGGGGGTCGTGGGTGGCGTCGACTCCCTCCCTGGCCGGACTCACCCCAACCGCCGAGCCTGGCGCCGCCGGTACCTTGACGAACGTCTCCTGCTCGAGCTCGGGATCCTGTACCGAGGTCGGCACCTACGACCATCAGGTCAATGACCAGCAGGGACTGATCGTTGCTTCCAGCGGCACGAGCGCCGTTGACCTGAGCACGATCAAGCCACCGCCGTTCACCAATCCGCTGTTCAGCTTCTTCGGGATGGGCTGCTTCGCAACCTGCATTGCGGTGGGCTCCTATACGTACCCGCAGGGGGCGGACACGGCGCGACAGGTGACGGTCACGACGGTCGGCGGTCACAGCGGCCCCGAAACGGTGCCCGCCTCGCTCACTGGGTTGAAGCCCGCACCCTCGTCTCCGGCCGGCGTGGGCTTGAACATGGCGTCGTGCGCCGACGCGAGCGACTGCGTAGCGGTCGGGCAATACGGCGCTGGGAACGGCACGATCCGGTCGATCCTCGAGACGATCGCGGGGGCCTCGTCGTCAGCGGCCGCGCCGTCGCTCGCCGGTGTGAAACCCGCCGCAGCCGGCGATCCGGACGACACCCTGGCCGGCGTCTCCTGCCCGGCGAGCGGGGCGTGCGTGGCGGTCGGCGGTTACCTCGACGCCTCGGAGACGAACCACCCCATGGTGGTCACGCCCAAATCGGCGTCGGTGTCGGTATCGCTCTCGCCCGGCACGATCACCGCCGACGGCCAGGCGACGACGACCGCCACGGCGAAGGTGAGCTCGGGCGCCGGCGCCACGGTCTCGTTCTCGAGCTCCGATGCCGGACAGAAGGTCGGGCCGGTCCGCGACAACGGCAACGGCACGTACACGGAGACGATCACCGCCTCGGAGAAGGTGGGCACGGCGACGATCACGGCCACGGATGGGTCCGATCCCGCCAAGCCCTCTGCCACCGCGGCGCTGACCCAGGAGCCGCCGAAGGTCAAGGTGTCGGTGACGCCGAGCTCGATCGCCGCCGACGGCAAGTCGACGGCCACCGCGACGGTGACGCTCACCGGCGTGCACGGCGAGCCGGTGGCCAGTCAGGACGTGGTCGTCACGACCGCCGGCCCGGCGACTGCCGGGCCAGTCAGTGGCGGTGCCGGCGGCGTCTACACGGCCACGATCACCTCGACGCGCACCGCCGGCACGGTCACGGTGACCGGGACCGATCTGTCGGTCGACCCGAGCGCGTCGGCGCACGCGACGCTGAAGACGAAGGCCCCGCCGCCGCCCAAGAAGAAGGGCTGCGTCGTTCCGAAGCTCCGGGGCGACCGGCTCGCGGCCGCCAAGCGCGCTCTGCACAAGGCCCACTGTGCGCTCGGCAAGGTGACGAGGAAGGCCAGCGGCAAGGTTCGCAAGGGTCGCGTCATCTCGTCGCGACCGGGGAAGGGCACGCATCGCAAACGCGGCGCGAAGATCGCCATCGTGGTCAGTCGGGGCAAGGACTGATTCAGAGACTGACCGTCTGGGCCTCGACCCGACCGGCACGCCACGCCTCGAGCGCCGCCGACGCGACCGCCAGGTCCTGGATCGCGAGACCGGTCGAGTCGAACAGCGTCACCGCCTCGGCGCCGGGGCGCCCCGGGGCATCGCCGGCGAGCACCGCGCCCAGCTCGGTCACCTGCTCGCGGGTTACCAAGCCGGCCTGCACGGCGCCGGTCAGCTCGCCACCGTGCGACGCCTGCTCCCACTCGTCGCAGAACAGCGCACACGACGCGACCGCGCCGATCGACGCCTCAGCCTTCCCGGGCCCGTCCGCGCCGAGCATGTTCAGGTGAAGCCCAGGCCGCAGGTCGCCGGCGTCGACCACGATGTCAGAGCCGGGGGTGACGCAACAGACGATCTGCGAGCGGAGCGCCGATTCGCGCGGGCCGGCATCCCAGTCGAGCTCGCCCGCGAGCGCATGTGCGGCCGCGGCGCGTGGGTCGTAGCAGACCCCTGGTCCGTACCCGGCGGCGGCGAGGCAGCGGGCCGCCCACCCCCCGTGCAACCCGCAACCGATGATCCCGACCGTCTTCGCTTCGGGTCTCGCCAGCGCCGTCGTCGCGACGGCGGCGACCGCTCCCGTGCGCAGTGCCGTGACCGAGCGTGCGTCGAGCAGCATGACCGGCTCGCCGTTGCTCGCGTCGGAGAGGCAGATCACGCCCATCACGGTCGGCAGCCCCTGCTGCGGGTTGCCGGGAAACGAGGTCACCCACTTCAGCAACGCGAGCCCGTCGCCGCACGCGGGCATCGCGCGAAAGTCGCCGAACGGCGGACTCTCGAGGTAGACCTTCGGCGGCATCGCCCACTCGCCGGCGTGGAAGCGCAGCAGCGCCTCGCGCACGCGGTCGATCGCGGTCGTCGCCGAAACCGCCTCGAGCACGGCGCTGTAGTCGAGGACGGGGATCTCCGCCATGGGTCGCGGACGATACCCTCGCGGGCGAGATGAACCGTCGACCGAAGCTCACGATCGTCGCTCCGAGCGCCTCTCCCGAGGAGGCGGCAGCCGTCGTCGCTGCGCTCGAGCAATTCATGCGGGCCACGGCGCCACCCGTCCAGCCGCCGGCGCCGCGCCCCGATCCATGGCAGCGGGCGGCGCTCCACGAGGGCATCGACCGCCAGCCGTTCGAGCCGCTCCCCTGGGCCTGATCGCTACCACGCCGGGTCCAAAAACGAATACTGTTCCCGCTCCGGCCGGCAGAACTCGAGAGGGGCAAGAGTGCAGAGACGAGGACGGAAGCTGCTGGGCATGTTCGCTGGGGCAATCGCCGGGCTATTACTGGTGGCGCCTGGCGCACTCGCCGACAACGGGCTCATCGCGAGCTTCACGACGAGCCCCGCTGCGCCGGTCGTCGGCCAGACGGTGACGTTCAACGGGTCCGCCTCAACTGCTATCTCCGGCGACTCGATCACGAGCTACCTCTGGAGCTTCGGCGACGGCGCCGCGCAGACGACCACGATGGCCACCGACACCCACGCGTACGCAAAGCAAGGGACATTCACCGCGACGCTGACTGTCGTCGATGCACACGGCAACGCCAGCGCCCCCGCCAGCGAGAAGATCGTCGTTGTGCCGCCGACCTCGGTGCCGGTGGCGTTGTTCACGGTCACGCCCAAGAGCCCGATCCAGGGCCAGGCTGCCGTCTTCAACGGCTCCAGGTCGAGCGACGCCGATGGCGCCGCGATCAAGACCTACCGCTGGAACTTCGGCGACGGCGCCACCGCCACAACCTCCACGGCCACGACTACGCACACGTACGCGATCAAGGGCAAATACGCCGCGTCACTCACCGTCGTCGACGCCAGGGGCGTCACCAGCCCTCCCGACACCGTCGCGATCAAGGTCAAAAAGCCGACCGCGTACAAGGTTCCCGTCGCGCCGAAGGCCCATTTCACCTTTGTGCCGGGCCACCCGCAGGTTGGCCAGTTCATCCAGTTCAACGGATCCAAGTCGACGGGCGGCAAGCACCCGGTCACGAAGTACATGTGGACGTTCGGCGACGGAACCTCGGCGACCTCGGCCTTCGCGGTCGTCGACCATCGCTACAACCACGCGGGCAAATTCAGGGTGCAGCTCACGGTCGAGAACAGCGCCGGTGCGCTGAGTGCGCCCGTCGGCAAGACCCTGACCGTCCGAAAGACGAAGGTCAAGAAGCCGCGGCGAATTCGCCTGTCGGGCCTGGGCGTCAAGGTGTGTGCGGGCCATTCGCGCCACTGCGCCGCCCGCGGCCTGCGCGTCCGCTTCAAGCTCTCCGCGGCCGACTCCGTCGTGCTGACGGTCACCCGGCGCGGCGGCCACCGCGCGGTGAAGCGGGTCGTGATCTCCGCCGGTCGCGGGCGCGATGTGGCGTTCGTGCGGTTCGTCGGGCGCCGGCGCGGCCACTACGTATTGCGGGCGCAGCCGGCTGGCGGGAGAGGCGCGGCGCGACGGTTCGTGTGGCATAGGTAGGCGCGGCTGCTGCGTGGGTGGCGAGCCGGGGCTTTCGACTCAGAGCTTGCGGGCGCTTTCAGCGCCCGCGGCTGTGGCGGGCGGGCGGCTCGGTAAACGGCGCCGGGAAGGGGGTGGTGAGGGTGGTCGCTAGGTCGGCGGGGGCTTTTTGGCCCGTTGATCGCTCAAATTGGTCGGCGCCCGGGGAGTTGGGCGCTCGCGCAGGTAGATCTGCCCGGGACGTGCCGAGATGTGGCGGGTTCGTGCCGGGAGTGTGTCGGGAGAGTCACGGGGATGGTGCATAGCGCGTCAACACCGGCGCCAGGTCCGAGCCCTGTCGTATTGAGCACACTCTTCGCGCATAGCCCGCCAGGGCTCGCCATCCGGGGCGAGGTTGACGTGTTGTGCACCACCGGAAGGCCGCGATCGCGCCCGTTCCCGCCCCCTTTCCCAGCGCCGTTACCGGGCCGCCCGCCATTCAGAGGCGACGGGCGCCAAAGAAGCGCCGCGGGCCGAGAGTCGACAGCAATCAAGCAAACGGCCCTCGACGGCCCCCGCCGCGCAGCCCGCCAACGCCCGAAGCGCCACCGCTTCCCGCTTCAAAACTCCCGCATACGGCCAAAAAGCATATATCCCGATCGCCTTTTGGTACATTGACTTGTCCTGATTCCGATGCCGGGAGTACCTCATGGAGCCAGCCTCGCTCGACACCACCAGGACTGACCCGAAGCCCGAGAGCTCAGGTCACGGAGCGCGGACGGGATCGCTCGAGAACCCCGAGGTGCTGGAGAACGTCCCCGGGCACGTGATCCCGATCCTCGAGCGCGAGTTTGATGACTTCGACACGGAATCCACGCGCTTCTTGAAGGGTGAGCTCGAGGGCGACGAGTTCATCAAGTTCCGACTGAAGCAGGGCGTCTACGGACAGCGTCAGGCGAACGTCCAGATGGTCCGCGTCAAGCTGCCGATGGGTGGCGTCACTCCCGACCAGCTCGACGCCTTCGCCGACGTGATCGAGCGCTACGTCCCGCTGCGCAAGGGCCACATCACCACCCGCCAGAACATCCAGATGCACCACGTGCCCCTGCCTGACGCCGCCAAGCTGATCCGCGAGCTCGGCGACGCCGGCCTCTCGAGCCGCGAGGGCTGCGGCAACACGATGCGCAACGTCACCGGCGATCCCCGCGCGGGCACTCTCGATGGCGAGCTGTTCGACATCACGCCGTACGCCGGCGCCTACGTGCGCTACTTCGTGCGCCACCCGACGACACAGGCGATGCCGCGGAAGGTCAAGACCGCCTTCACCGCCACCGACGAGGACAACGCGATCACGCGGATCCACGACATGGCGTTCGTCCCGAAGGTCCGCGACGGGGTCCGCGGCGTCGAGATCCGCGTCGGCGGCGGCACGTCGATCATGCCCCGCCTGGCTCCCACGCTGTACGAGTTCGTCGAGCTCGACAACGGCGACTACCTGAAGGTCACCGAGGCATGCATGCGGATCTTCGATCGTCAGGAGTGGCTACGCGCCAACCGCGCCCGGGCCCGGATCAAGGTCCTGATCGACAAGATCGGGATCGACGAGTTCCGCGCGCTCGTCGAGGAGGAGCTCGAGGAAGACTGGGTACAGGAGCGCGACTTCTCGCTCGACGAGATCCTGTTCGAGCATGACGAAGCCGCCAACGCCCCGGCTCCCCAGAGCACGAACGCGACCGCCAATGGCGATCTGAAGGAGTTCGACCGCTTCGCCGAGACCAACGCGCAATCCCAGCGCCAGCGGGGGTTCTCGACCGTCGAGGTCAAGGTCCGCCGTGGCGACCTGACGCCGGACCAGCTCCGCGGGTTCGCCCAGATCATGCGCGAGTACAGCGGCGGCTACGCTCGCACGACGGTCCACCAGAACCTCGTCCTGCGCTGGGTCCGAGACGAGTCCGTCTACGAGGTGTGGCGGCGGCTCTCCGAGCTCGAGCTCGGGGACTCCGGCGCGGACGAGATCACCGACGTCGTCAGCTGCCCCGGCACCGACTCGTGCAAGCTCGGGATCACCAGCTCGATGGGCCTGAACGAGGCGATCCAGGACCGTCTCGTGCAGATGCGGATCGACGACGAGCTGACGCGCCGAATCCACGTGAAGATGAGCGGCTGCCCCAACGGCTGCGGCCAGCACCACATCGCCCACATCGGCTTCTACGGGGCCTCGATCAAGGTCGGCGAGCACACGATTCCGGCCTACATCCCCCACGTCGGGGGCGCCTACGAGGGTGGCGACGTCCGCTACGGTCAGCGGCTCAAGGCGCGCCTGCCCGCAAAGCGCGTCCCTGAGGCCGTCGAGCGCTGGGTCCGCTACTACGAATCGGAGCGCCACGATGGCGAGGAATTCATCGCCTTCGTGGACCGCGTCGGCCCCCGGGAATTCGAGGCCCGCGTGAAGGATTTGACGATGCCGATCGAATTCAACCTGGAGAACATGAACCACTTCGTCGACTGGACCAAGAACGCGCCGTTCGAGGTCATTCGTGGCGAAGGCGAGTGCGCCGTCTAGGCTTAGTGCTTCAAAATGGCGACAACCTCACCCGATCTCGTCGAACAGGCCACCTCCGAGGAGGTCCTGACCTACGCCGTGGAGCGGTTCCACCCGCGGCTGACGATGGCCTGCTCCTTCCAGAAGGAGGAATCGGTCCTCGTCCACATGCTGATGGCGATCGAGCCTCAGGCCCGCGTCTTCACGATCGACACGGGCGTCCTGTTCCCCGAGACCCTCCAAACGTGGAAGCAGTTCGAGGAACGCTTCGGCGTCAAGGTCGAGGTATTCGACGCCTCGAGCCCCGGCGAGCCCTGGACCGCCGAGCGCTGCTGCAGCACGGCCAAGGTGGAAGCGCTCGCCCACGCGCTCGTTGACGTCGACGCCTGGATCACAGGCATCCGCCGTGAGCAGGCGGGCACCCGGACCGCGAGCTCCAAGCTGGAACGCGATCAAAGCCGCGGGATCTGGAAGGTCAACCCGCTCGCGGACTGGAGCGAGAAGGACGTGTGGCGCTACATCTTCAAGCACGATCTGCCGTACCATCCGCTCCACGATCAGGGCTACGCCTCGATCGGATGCGCTCCGTGCACGTCACCTGGGGAAGGACGCGAAGGCCGTTGGGCCGGCCAGGACAAGACCGAGTGCGGAATCCACACTTAGTCTCCGCCAACGTATGAACCCATTCCAGTACGAGTTATCCCACCTCGAGACGCTCGAGGCCGAATCGATCCACATATTCCGGGAGGTCGCCGCGGAATTGGAGAGGCCCGTTCTGTTATTCAGCGGGGGCAAGGACTCGTTAATCCTCCTGCGGCTCGCCGAGAAGGCCTTCCGGCCGGGCAAGTTCCCGTTCCCGGTGATGCACGTCGACACGGGCCACAACTTCCCCGAGGTGCTCGGGTTCCGCGACCAGTTGATTTCGAGCCTGGGTGAGCGGCTGATCGTCGCCAGCGTCCAGGATTCGATCGACAACGGCCGCGTCGTGGAGGAGACGGGCCCGAGGGCGTCGCGCAACCGGCTGCAGACGACGACGCTGCTCGACGCGATCGAGGAGCACGGCTTCGACGCCGCTTTCGGTGGCGCCCGCCGCGACGAGGAGCGCGCCCGCGCCAAGGAGCGGGTCTTCTCGTTCCGCGACGACTTCGGACAATGGGATCCGAAGCGCCAGCGGCCCGAGCTGTGGTCGCTCTACAACGGGAAGATCCGCAAGGGAGAGCACGTACGCGTGTTCCCGATCTCGAACTGGACCGAGCTCGACGTCTGGCAGTACATCGCCCAGGAGAAGCTCGAGGTTCCGTCGATCTACTACGCCCACACGCGTGAGGTATTCGCTCGCGACGGGATGCTCTACGCGGTCAGCCCGTACGTCCAGCTGATGGACGGCGAGGAGCAGTTCGAGGCCTCGGTCCGCTACCGCACCGTCGGCGATATGACCTGCACGGGCGCCGTGCGCTCGACCGCCACCACGCTCGAGACGGTCGTCGCCGAGATCGCCGCCACCCGGATCACCGAGCGCGGGGAGACGCGCGCCGACGACCGGGTCACGGAGGCGGCGATGGAAGACCGCAAGCGCGAGGGCTACTTCTAGGCCCATGACCCCGGGTGCAGCGACAAACGGGCACATGGCCCGGACGCGGGTGAGTGAGCTTCTGCGGATCGCCACCGGGGGATCTGTCGACGACGGCAAGTCGACTCTGATCGGCCGCCTGCTCCATGACTCGAAGGCGATCTTCGAGGACCAGCTCGAGCACGTGCAGCTGACCTCCGAGCGCCGCGGCGACGGCTATCTGAACCTGGCCTTGCTGACCGATGGCCTGCGAGCCGAGCGCGAGCAGGGGATCACGATCGACGTCGCCTACCGCTACTTCGCCACCCCGCGGCGAAAGTTCATCATCGCCGACACCCCCGGCCACGAGCAGTACACCCGCAACATGGTCACAGGCGCCTCGACCGCCGACCTGTCGGTTGTCCTCGTCGACGCGCGCAAGGGCGTCAGCGAGCAGACAAGGCGCCACGCCTACATCGCGTCGCTGCTGCGGATCCCGCACCTGGTCTTCTGCGTGAACAAGATGGACCTCGTCGACTACGACGAGGAGGTCTTCTACGACATCGTCTACCAGCTGACCGACTGGTCGGCCCGGCTCGAGGTCCCGGACATCACGTTCATCCCGATCTCGGCGCTGCACGGCGACAACGTCGTGGACCGCTCGCACAAGATGAACTGGTACGGCGCCGCGCCGCTGCTCTACCACCTCGAGCACGTGGTGATCGCACCGGATCGGAACCTGTCGGAGATGCGCTTTCCGGTCCAGTGGGTGATCCGGCCGATCAGCGAGGAGCACCACGACTACCGCGGCTACGCCGGTCAGGTCGCCGGCGGCGTGCTGCGCCCGGGCGGTGAGGTGACGATCCTTCCCGGCGGCCACCGGACCACGATCGAGGCGATCGACACGTTCGACGGCCCGCTTGAGGCCGCCTTCCCGACGATGTCGGTGACCGTCCGCTTCGCCGATCAGCTCGACGTCTCGCGTGGCGACATGATCGTCGAGGCCGAGGATCAGCCGGTGGCGGCGCGGGAGCTCGAGGCGCGGTTGTGCTGGATGAGCGAGCAGCCGATGGCGCCGGGCGGACGTTACGCGATCAAGCACACGACGCGGACCGCACGCGCCGTTGTGGACGAGCTCGAACATCGGATCGACGTCAACACGCTCGGGCACGAGCCCGCCACCGAACTCAAGCTCAACGAGGTCGGGCGGGTGCGGCTGCGGTGCAGCGCTCCGCTGATGGTCGATCCGTATTCGCGCAACCGGACGACGGGTAGCTTCATCCTCATCGATGAGGCCACCAACGACACCGTCGCCGCCGGCATGGTCGTCGGCGCCAGCTAGTCGCGAGCCCAGCCCCCTTATATTTGGTCGCTTGTTGCGTCTGCCCCGCCGCACCGTAGTAGCCCCTGCCGTCTTCATCGTCGCCTCGCTGGCGATCTTCGCGCTGCTCGGCATCCCCTACCAGCGGGATCTGCTGGCGATCTGGCTGCTGATCGGGTTGCTCTGCTTCTCGCTGACCGACATCCGGGGCTGGGCCCGCGGCGTGGTGCTCGAGTGGCTGCCGTTCATCGGGCTGCTGATCGCCTACGACTCACTCCGGGGGACAGCGGCGCACCTGTTCGGGGTCCACTACCTGCCCCAGCTGCAGGTGGACAAGGCACTGTTCGGCGGCACCGCCCCGACGGTGACCCTCCAGCACTGGCTGTGGCACGGCCACGTGGTCTGGTACGACGTGATCTTCTGGGCCGTGTACCTGACGCACTTCTTCGCCACCCCGATCCTGGCGGCGATGCTGTGGAAGATCGATCGCCAGCGTTTCCGCAAGTTCATCGTGCTCGTGGCGATCCTCTCGTTCGCGGGTCTGGCCACCTATGCCCTGTACCCGGCGGCGCCACCGTGGATGGCCTCACAGGCCGGCCTGATGCCGTCGGTGACGCGGGTCATCCCGCTCGTGTGGCACTACCTCGGCCTCCATTCGGCCGGCTCGATCGTGGAGGGCGGCTACTCCTACGCAAACAACGTCGCCGCCGTGCCCTCGCTCCACGCTGCCTTCTCGTTGCTGGTGGCGATCACGCTGTGGCCGCGCAAGCACAAGTGGCTGCGCCCGCTCGTCGTCCTGTACCCGCTGGCGATGGCGTTCTCGCTCATCTACGGCGCCGAGCACTACTTCTCGGACATCCTCCTCGGCTGGATCTACACGATCGTCACGGTGCTGGCGGCAAGGGCCGTGAGCCGGTGGTGGGCGGCGCGGCGCGAGCGGACGGCCCAGGCGTCGGGTGGCGCGCCGGGACGGCCGGAGCCCGAACCCCACCCAGAGCCGGCGTACGCCAGGGCCGAGCGGTAGGGATCTGGCGCGTCGGCTGGTCGGCTGTCGTTACCCGGCGCGGCGTCTTGCTTGGCGGTCGGCTCGGTAAACAGCGGCAGGGAAGGAGGGTGGCTGAGGGCGCCGGCGGGTCGCCAGGGCCCGTGGTCGACCTAATTGAGGCGCTCGCGCCCGTAGATGTGGCGACTTTATGCCGGGAGTGGGTCGAGAGTGTCACGGAGATGGTGCATAGCGCGTCAACACCGGCGCCAGGTCCGAGCCCTGTCGACTTGAGCACACTCTTCGTGCCAACTCGACAGGCCTCGCCACCGAGGCCGTGGTTGTCGTGCTTTGCACCATTGAAAGGACGCGATCGCGCCCGCTCTCCTCCCCCTCCCCAGCGCCGTTTACCGGCCGGCCCCAATTAGGGCTGGGGGCACTGAAAGCGCCCTCGCGTCCGGGCCGATCGCCTGACGAGGGCCGTCGGCGACGCTCGGGGGCGCAGCGGCGGGCGGGCCCCCCGCTAAAGTCCCCGCCGCATGTTCTCGAAGGTCCTGATCGCCAACCGCGGCGAGATCGCGGTACGAATCATCCGCGCGTGCGAGGAGCTCGGCGTCCCCACCGTCGCGGTCTACTCCGAGATCGACCGCGAGGCCATCCACGTCAGGCGGGCTGACGAGGCGTATCTGCTCGGGCCCGGGCCCGCCACCGAGAGCTACCTCAACGTCGAAAAGCTGCTCGAGGTCATCGAGCAGTCGCACGCCGACGCCGTCCATCCCGGCTATGGCTTCCTGGCCGAAAACGCGAACTTCGCGGCGAGGCTCGAAGAACACGGGATCACGTTCATCGGGCCGCCGGCGAGCGCGATCGAGGCGATGGGCTCGAAGACGCGCGCCCGGCAGCTGATGGCGAATGCGAACGTTCCGATCGTCCCGGGAACGACAGAGCCGGTCGAGACGCTCGAGGACGCAAAACGGGTGGTCGGGGAGACGGTCGGCTACCCGGTCGCGGTCAAGGCGGCGGGTGGCGGTGGCGGCAAGGGATTCCGCGTCGCGCTGACCGAGGACAAGCTGAAGGACGCCTTCGAGGGCGCCGCGCGCGAGGGCGAGAAGTTCTTCTCGGACCCGACCGTTTACCTCGAGCGCTATCTCCCCGACCCGCGCCACGTCGAGGTCCAGGTGCTCGCCGACAAGCACGGCAGCGTCATCCACCTGGGCGAGCGCGATTGCTCGGTTCAGCGGCGGCACCAGAAGCTGATCGAGGAGGCCCCGGCGCCGGCAGTCGATGACGAGTTGCGCGGCAAGATTGGCAAGATCGCCACCGAGGCCGCCGCGGCGGTCAACTACACCGGCGCCGGCACGATCGAAGGGCTGCTCCAGGACGACGAGTACTTCTTCCTCGAGATGAACACCCGCGTCCAGGTGGAGCACCCCGTGACCGAGCTCGTGACCGGGATCGACATCGTCAAGGAGGGCATCCGGGTCGCGGCCGGCGAGCCCCTGTCGGTCTCCCAGGAGGAGGTCGAGCTCCGCGGCCACGCGATCGAGTGCCGGATCAACGCGGAGGACGCCAGCAAGAACTTCGCTCCGGCGCCAGGAACGATCTCGGCATACCGGGAGCCTGCGGGTCCCGGCGTGCGAGTCGATTCCGGAGTGCAAACCGGCTCGGAGATCTCGCCGATGTACGACCCGATGGTCGCGAAGGTGATCGTCTGGGACATCGATCGCGAGCAGGCGACGGCGCGGATGCTCCGGGCCCTGAGCGAGTACGAGATCGACGGGCTGAAGACGCTGTTGCCGTTCCACAAGGCGATCCTCGCCACCCAGCAGTGGGCGAACGCCGAGACCTGCCGCGACCTGATCGAGGACCGCGAGTGGCTGAAATCGCTCGCGGCACCGAAGGCCGCGCCGCCCGCGGAGGCGGGCGACGACCACGAAGAGGGACCGAAGGTCGAGCAGACCTACACGGTCGAGGTATCCGGCAAGCGCTTCGACGTCAAGGTGATCGGGCCTCCGTACGGCGGTGGTGCCGCCGCGAACGGCGCAGGACCCGCCCCCGCCGGCGCCGCGGCTGCTCGCAAGCCGCCGCGCCGCGAGCGCGCCGCCTCCGGTGGCGGCCGTGGCGGCAGCGATACGCTCGCTTCGCCGCTCCAGGGCACCGTCCTGAAGGTCGCGGTCGAGCGGGGGGCGGCGGTCGAGGAGGGGGCACTCGTGTGCGTGATCGAGGCGATGAAGATGGAGAACGAGATCACCGCGCACAAGGCCGGCAAAGTGTCGGAGCTGCCGATCGCCGTCGGTGCGTCCGTTGCCAGCGGCGACACCCTCGCGGTGATCTCCGGCGACTGACTCGCGTACCCTCGCCGCGTCGTGCAAATCCTACGCTTCCCCGGCTACGGTAGCTGGGGGCGTAGGCAGATCAGCCGATGGCTTCGTAGTACAGGGACTCTCGCCAGCAGGGGATAGAGCCGCTCGGTCCGAGGGCCTAGGCTCCGCGCCAGCGGCGGCAGCACGGTGATCGTCCGGATCGTGGTTTTCATCTCCGGAAGTGCGCGCGCGAGCAGAGCGCGGTCGACCAGCGTCGTGTGCCGGTTGAGTGGGTTCGGCAGGCGGGGCTCCCAAATCAGCAGGGCTCCGTGGGGCGAGAGTGCTCGCCGCGCCTCCCGTAGCGCCACCTCGATGTCGGTGCGACCAGAGAGTGAGGAGAGCACGGTGAACATCGAGATCATGCTGAACCGTCCCGATCCGTATGGGAGCCGGCGCGCGTCGCCTTCGACGATCGTCGCGCTGGGTACCCGCAGCTGCGCTGCGGCGACCCGATCGGGCACCAATTCGACCCCGTGCAACGAGCTGGCGCACCCGGACCGCTGGGCGAGCAACTCGAGCCACCACCCCGACCCACAGCCAATGTCGAGGACCTCGGCGTCGGCGCTCAGTTCCGGCTCCGCCAGCTCGATTGCGGCCTCGGTCACCTCTGCCCGGATCGCGCGGTTCCCCAGATTCTCCGCGCTCCAACTACGAGCCTTGCGTCGACTGGTCGCATAGCTGCGGTAGACCCGCGCGATCCGTCGGCGCTCACGGGGATCAACCTCAGGCGGCTCGGACACTGCGCCGCTAGACGGTCTGGACGCTGATCCGCCCGTCGGGATCGCGCGTCTCGATCTGGAGCCCCTCTACATCGCCGCTTGCCCGCACCTCCGGCCGCCCGTCGGGGCGAGTATCAAGCTGCACCGCGCCGCCGACGTGCGTGGCCGACCACCAGGCGATCGCCTCGACGGCGGTGGCGTTCCACCGCCCATCCGCGGGGAGCTCTGACAGCAGCACGAACAACTCATCGATGTTGAGGTCCGGGTGGTTGAGCACTTGCAGCAGTCCGCCAACGTTGCGCACCCGCTGGCACTCGGCCACGACCTGGCCGGTCAGCACGTCGCCCGCCGTCATCGAGCGCTCGAACGAAGCGTGATGCGGGAGGGTCAGAGTCGTGGTCAGCGAGATCGTCCCGTCCGCGTTCAGCAGCGCGCAGCGGTGCGGCGTCGAGTGGGCGTGGGAGATCAGCTCGGTGTAGTCCAGGCCCTGTTGCTCGGCCCAGATGAGATTCGGCGCACCCTGAAATCGGAAGCAGGTCGGGTCGCCGTGAGCCGAGCTGCCGTGGATCGGCGCGTCGAGCACCGCCTCCACCGACGCGCGCTCCTGCGCGGCTCCGTTCCAGAGCGCCTCGGTGTGGAGCGCCACCTCGTGTCCGGGCGTCCGAGCCACGGCGGTCAAGGCCGCGTTTCCCTCGTGTCGTTTGAGCGGCTGGCCGTCGCGAACCGCGAGATGGCGTGCGCGCCAGTACCACGTCGCGCACGTGCCGAGCTCCGCGTGCCGTGCGGCAATCGCCTCGGCCACGCTCGCGCGCGGTGAGCGATCCACGTCGTGACGGACGTGCATCGACCACGAGTATCCGCTTGGCCACGGAAGCAGCCGCAATCGCGGCCGGACCCGCGCGCGCGTGTAGAAGATCGATCAAGCCGAGCAGGAGAGCCTCGGTCGATTGGCTCCGGGGCCAGTTTCTGTGCACCCCCCCGTCGTAGGGCTCCACCGTGTGGCTCTGGCCGAGGAATGCGAAGATCCCGACGCTGCATCCGATCAGACCCTCGCGCTGGATGATCGCGGGATGTCGTTCATGTCCGAGTCCCGCGGCGATCCAGTCGCTGAGGACCGTCCGCCCGCGCGTCGATCGGCGACCATCGTCGTGCGTCCCACCCACGTGCACGCCAGGCGACGGCCTGCTCCTCGGTGATCGGCGCGTCAGTTGCCGGCCAGCGCTGGTCCTCGTTGACGGCGACCGGACGGCTGGTCCCGATGGCGAACGTCCCGCCCGCGATCGAGCCGTACGCCCTCCCGGCCGCTTCGAGCCGAGGATCGACTGCCTGAAGCGCGCCCTCCGGCTCGGCAGCGCCGACATCTACGATGCCGAGCCACTCGGCCAGGACGGCCGGGATCGGGCCCTTCCACGATCGCCCCGCCGGCCAGCCGTGCCAGCCTTTCGACAAGCTCGGGGTTCCAGACGCCGGGCGGCATCCGCCCGACCAGAACGGCGTCGTAGCGCTCGAGGACGGCCGGATCCGCGAGCGCCTCCGGCGCACACGTCGACGAGAATCCCATGCTTCTCGAGCGCACACGGAAGTGCGGCGGACCAGTACCCGCGCCGCTCGCGTTCGAAGACGGCGCGCTCCATCGCGGGCCCTCCGCACACAAAAAGGACGCTCACGGCGAGAAAAATAGCGGCACGGGCCGGGGCCGAGAGCCGGGACCGACAACCGTTTGCTGAGCCGGTCGTCTGTCCAGCGGAGCTTTATCGCAGCGCGAGTAGCTCTCCCCACAACGGCGCGATCCGGCCCCAGTCGAGCTCGGCGGCCAGCCCGAGTGCCCGCTCGCGCCCGCGGGTGTATCCACCGTTCGTTCCGGTGGCGAGGATCATCCGCGCTGCGTGCTCGGGATCGGGATGGACCCACTCGGCCGGATACTGCTGACGGGCGCCCGGTCGGTCGAGCACGACGGGCAGGGCACCCGAGGCCATCCCCTCGGCGGGAGCGACGGCGTGGCCCTCGATGTTGCTCACCGACAGGATCCACCCGACCTTCTGCAGGAAGTCGGCGATGTCCTCGCCGAACGGCTCGAAGGTAACTGCAGCGCGGAGCAGGGGCGAGCGCTCGACCCGCCGCAGAGCCGCCTCGTGGAAGCGCTGCTCGGCCTCCCGGACGGCCATCCAGTAGTAGTGCCACGGGCCGTTGCCCTTGACGATGAGCCGGTAGCGGTCGTCGTGGACGCGCAGGCGCTGGAGGATCTCCAGGGCGCGGTCTAGTCGCTTGAGCATCGGCACCCAACCGATGAGCCCGAGCGTGAACTGCGCGCCGGGGAGCTTCTCGCGATACATCTGGCCGGTGTCGATGGCGTTGGGGATGACGCGGAAGGCGGGGTGGTCGAGCGGCCAGCCGTACTGCTCGCAGGCCGCCTCGAGCACGTGGCGGGCGACGAACACCATCGCATCGACGCGACTGAGGTCGACCTCGCCGGGATATGGTGTCTCGAGCTCCATGCGGTGGAAACGGACGACGAGCCGCTGGTCGTCGCGCTTGTGGCGCGAGAACCAGATCGCCGCGCCCAAGCACCACTCGCAGTGGATGACCTCGGCCCACTCGGCGGCGCGTGCCGTCGCCGCCTCGTCATGGATGGCGTGCTTGCCCCACCGGTCCTCGCGCACCGCGGCGCCGGACGCGATCGCGAAGTCGCGGATCCCGCCGAGAAAGTTGAACTGATGGCCGGCGATGAGCAGTCGGGGCGAGCCCGACGGGTTGATGATCTCCGGGGTGGCCCCGCTGCCGGCCGAAGACGAGGCCGAGACGGCTGGCCGCAGCGAGCGCAGATGCGGCGCGAGCGTAGCCGCGACATGGCTGAACGTATGCCGCTCTGCGAGCGCGCGGCACCTCCGCTGCGCCTCGGCGCGGAGATCCGCGTCGGCGTTGGCCGCTAGCAGGCGCAGCCGGGCCTCCTCGACGTCGCCGGCGAGCAACGGGTAGTCCTCGCCAAGGAGCTCGGCGTGGAGTGGGTTGCGGTTGAGCAGGGCCGGGGTTCCGGCCGCGCCGTACTCGAGAATCTTTGTCGAGAGCTCGCTGCTCGCGTCGAGCGCGGGGTGGCGCAGCGACAGGGCAGTGTCGGCCTCGAGCAGCAGCTCGTGCACCCGGTGGCGGCTCACCGCCCCGTGCCAGCGCAGCCCCGGCGTCCCCTCGAGCGCGGCCTGCGCGGCGGGGCGGAACTCGGGGTCGTCGGGCGGGTTGTGGATCTTGTCGCCGGCCACGCTCCACTCGAGCCCGGGCAGGTCGGCTCGCAGCCGCGCGAACAGTGAGACCATCTGAGGGAAGAAGTACTCTGGCGAGAACTTTCCCGCGTAGAGGAGCCGCTTTAGCGGCCCGGTCGGCGCCTCGCGCTCGGCCAGCTTGTCGGGGATGAGTGGCGGGAGGAGGAGCAGGCGGTCCGCTGCGTCCGGCACGGCCGCAGTGACGCGCGCAGCGATGGCCTCTGTCTGGCAGAGGAGGCGGTGGCAGGCGCTGGCGCGCCGGCGCAGCTCGGCGGACTCGACCTCCTGATCGAGATGGGTGAGCGGAACGTGGTAGAGCCAGATCCGGCCGTCGAAGCGGCCGCCAGCCACGACTGCGTCGGCCGTGGCGGGTCCGCGGAGGAGGACGACATCGAGCGGCCGCTCGGAGTCGAGCTCGGCGAGCAGCTCGGCGGCTGCGGCCGGATCGAGCCGCGTCACGCCGGCGCGGCGGGTGCCGGGATCGATGACGCGGATGTCGTGGCGCGCGCGCAGCGGCGCGAGCACGACATCGCGGCGCACCGGGGTGCGCAGCAGCACGGTGACGGTGACGTCGTCGATGCCGGCCAGCGTCTCCGCCACCGAGCCGAGCCAGATCGACGAACCGTCGACCAGGTTCATGTCGAGCTCGCCGTATATGGCGACGTGGATGGGCCGGTCGCGCTCACCGCAGTCGTCCAGGTCAGCGACGGCGCGAGCCCCGACGCCGCCGCGCCCCACTCGCCCCCCGTCGTGGGCGATCGCAGCGCTCGGCACCGGCGTGGCCAGGGCGGGGCCACGATACTCGCCGGCGTAGACGCGGATCCCCTGGTCAAACCAGGCGCGCATTCCGTCGGCGTCCTCGGGCCATCGACGCGCTACGGCTACCTCGCGAGCAACGAGCGCCGCCGCGGGATCGACGGCCGGCACGTAGCGGTGCACTGCTCCCGCCTCGGCGGCGAAACCCACCACCTGCGCGCCGGCGAAATCGGTGCACGCGACGAGATCGCGGAGGTGGTGCTCGTGGACCTCGGCACCGGTCATCGGCGCCACCCACGGAGCCTCGCTGAGCGCCGCGAGCTCGCGCCACCGCTCGCTGCACTGCGCTCCACCGTCCTGGTGGACGGTGACGACGTGCTCGTGGCCGAACTGCTCGGTCATTCGAGCGCGGGCCTCCTCGCCGACCTCCTCGTCGCTGCGGCCGAGGATGACCTGCTCGGGAGCCCGGCTCTGCGCTAGAAGCGCCTCGGCGATCCGATCCGCGGCCTCGTCGCTGTCGGCGATGGTGAGCGCCGCTACCTCGTGGCCGGCCTCCGCGGTCAGCTCGAAGCCGGCCGCCTCGACGATCGAGGCGAGTCGATTGCGGTACGTGTGCTGGGCGAGCACGACGCGACGCGCCGCCGCGGTGAGCTCGGCAAAGTACTCATCGTCGTCGAGCAGCCGCTTGAGCTGCGCGGCGGTCTCATCTGGCGTGCGGACGATGGGCACGAGATCGCGAAACGTCGCCTCGATGCCGACGCTCTCGGTTGAGATGACCGCGGTCCCGCAGGCGAGCAGCTCGAACACCCGGCGCGAGAACATTGTCGGCGAATCGGTCACCGAGTTGACGTTGAGGAACACGCGGTGGCGCTTGTAGACGTCGATCACGTTCTCATAGGAAAGTGGGCCCTCGATGAGGGGCAGGAACCGCTCCGGGAACCCGTACTCGTCGCTTGTCGTGCCGAACGTCCGGTCGTAGATGATCAGCCCGTGGGGTCTGGCCGCGTCAAGGAGCATCTCGAGGCTGGCCCGGCGGTCCCGGTGGCGGTTACGGTAGTAGGTGCCCGCGAACACGGGCTCGCGGCGGCGCTGGCCAGTGATGGCCACCGGGTTGTGCAGCCGGGGCTGCGCAGCGAACTGGAGGGAGGCGATCGAGCGGACGTGCTCGCCACGAAGATCCTCGTACGCCGCGATCATGTTTGCGTCGGTCGTGAACACGTGATCGAACAGCACCGCGGCATCCTTGAACCGCTCGAAGTGGATCGGGTCCTCCTTGTTCCAGAACACCGTGGGGATCCCGCGCTCGCGACACCAAGCGGTGAGCGCCCGCAGGGCGGGCAGGCCTCGGTACTCGGGGGTATGCGTCGGAACCCAGTCATACTGCCAGCTCCCCCGATTGCCCGAGCCCAAGCCGACTCGACGAGCAGCAGGTGTGGTGGATCGGCTTCGAGCCTCTCTGGCCCGTCCTCGATCGTGAACTCGCAGTTCAGCTGGCACTCGGGCGCGAAGCAGGCTCGCGACATCTCTGGTCGACAGCGCCGGCCACCTTGAGCTGCGAGAGGGCGAGGATCCGGGTCGCGCCGATCCACGCGGTGCGCTCGGCACTACCCACCGGTGGCGGCGGCGGGCACGAGGCGTGTCGCTGTCGTCGGCCGCGCCGCGGTGAGTGTCCCGACGGCCGGGCTCGGTCCAGGCTCCGGCCGTGTGAGCTCCGACGTGGGGGTTGTCTCGAGGCGCGCACAGAGCGAAGCCGACGAGCGTCTGCTCCCCCGGCAGCTCCGATGCGAACGTCCCCTGGCCCGCCATCCGGGGCGTGCGCTCGTCGCGCAGGGCGGGCACGAGCACTGCGTAAGCGACGGCGAGCTCGCCAATGACGACGGCACCGAGGAGCGAGGCCACGACGGTAGCCACCGTGCTCGCGAGGACGATGCCGAGTGCGACGCCCGCTGCGGCGAGCACAAGGAGGCCGAGTGAGACAAGCGGGTCACGCCGACGGCGGGCCTGCCAGCTCGAGCGTACGATCCGGTACCAGCGCGAGGCGAGCAGCTTGCCGAGCTGCTCGGTGCGCGCGTCGAGCGTCGCCTGCGTTCGCGTGAGGTGGCGGACGAGCGCGCGCTGCTCGGCCACCTGCTGCGCCGGGTGCTCGTCCTCGGCGACCTGCGCCTGAACCTCGGCTGATGGTATGACGTCGGCGGCCGGCGCGAGCCGCTCGTCGCGCCTGCCGACGACCGCGGCGATGACATCCTCGGCTGAGGTGAGATCGCCGCGCACGGTGGCCAGCTCCGTGCGCAGGAGCTCGAGCTCTGCAGCCTGGTTGTGGAGGGCGTCGACCCGGGCGCACGCCGTGGCTAGGTCTGCCTCGAGCGCCTGGATCCGCTCCTGGCTCTCGAGCGCGAGGGCCTCGCGCTCGCGGTCTGAGAAGCGCAGCTCCTCTCCGATCGTTCGTGCTCGGCGTTGTCCGCCACGAGCTGGTCGACCTTGGCCGCGAGCTCGTCGCGCTGCTCGGTGAGCGCCTCGACGCGCGCCCGAAGCGGTTCGAGCTGCTCCTCGAGCTCCCGGGCGTGCGCCCGTGCCGTGTCGCGAGCACGTTGCTCGGCCTGCCGCTGGTCGGCCGAGAGCGCGTCGCGCAGCCCGGTCCGCTCGGCCTCGAACACGCGGAAGCGCTGCTCGTCGAACCGGTGCTGGTCCTCGAGCTCCTCCAGGCGAACCCGCGCCTGCGCTAGCTCGGTGCGCATTCGCGTGAGCCGCGCCCGGAGCATCTCCGCCGAGCCCTCCATCACGGGCAACTATGCCAGCGCATGCTCTGCGCCGGCGCCGAAGATCTCCACGAATCCACCTGCACCGCCGGCGTTCGTGCCGGTCACGGCGAAGTTGAAGCGGTTGGCCGCGTACACCGTCGCGCCCCCAGCGGCGGCCCGGTGCTGCCACTGCACGGCATCCGCGCTCTGCGCCGCGGCGCCATCCGCAACCCTACGGCGAACGAGCAGGCTCGCCCGGTGAACGGAATCGACGTAGCGGTTCTCCTCCTCACGGCGCTCTCCGACCAGCCACCCGCGGTCGGCGTCGTGACGGTAGTAGGCACCTTTCCCGACGTGTCAGCGTCGCTCTGCACCTGAGCCCCGAGGAGATCCTCGAGATAGTGGGGTCCGTAGGTCGCTCGCACCGGATCGATGACCGCCAGGAGGTCGCATTCGCACCGGCGCGCGCCGAGATCGAGGCCCGCGAGGAGAGTGTGTTCGCCCTCGGCCGCCACCGCGTGCAGGACAATCTCGTGCGGCGCAGCCGCGGCTCGGTGAAGGCTTTCCTCGATTGCTCCGTTCGGGTGGACGAGAAGGATCTCGTCGGGCGTGCGACTCTGGGCCAGCGCCATCTCGACTACCCAACGCGCCTCCTCATCGCTGCTCACGACCGCCACCACAGCGACCGTGCTGCGGCTCACCCGGCCGCCCATCCCGACCGCAGCGAGGACGTGGTCCACCCGATCGGAGTACGTATGATCGCGCAGGATGCGACGGATCCCGGCGATCGCAGCCCGGTCGCGCAGCGATTCGTTGCTGAGGACCTGAGCCAGGATCTCGCGCGTCTGGCCGTAGCGGCTGCTCTCGTGGACGACACCCGGACCGAGGACCGCCTGGAGCGCGGGTGCGGGCCCGCTCACGACGGTCCCTCCGCAGGCGAGGATCTCGAAGACGCGCCTCGCGCACATAGTGCGCGAATCCGGAACGGAGTTGACGTTAAGCAGCACCTTGTAGGTCCGGTAGGCGCCGAGCACGTTCTCGTAGGGGATCGTCCCGATGAGGTGGGGAACGTACTTCTCGGGGAAGGCGTACCCGCCGGACGCCTCTACGCGCGAGTAGATGTGAACGCCGAACTCCCGCGCGGGGTCGAGGATCATCTCCATCTGGCGCTTACGCGCGGCGTGCTTGCGCCCGTAGAAGGTGCCGAGAAATGCGACGTCGAGCGGCCGCTGTACCGGCGAGCCGATCGGGTTGTGGATTGCGGGCTGGGCCGAGAAGGGCAGGACGCCTACGGTCGCATGAGGGGTCACCGCCTGATAGCGCGGGACGCACGATTCGTCCGTCGTAAAGATGAAGTCGAACAGCTTCGCCGTTTGGACGAAGTGCTCGAAGTTCGGCGGATCCTCCTTGTTCCAGAACACGGTCGGGATGCCTGCCGCGCGGCAGTGCGCCACTAGCGCGCGCACCGGCTCGGTTGGGCCGCGGCCCGACACGTCGGGGACCATCAGCTTGTTCCACGTCTCGTCCTTGCCCCGCCAGATCGATTCGACGAGTAGGAGGTCGGGGTTTTCGCGGTCGATCACCGCCCGGAAGTCGTCCGGCGTGAAGTCGACGTAGTCGAATTCATAGCGGAAGCCGAGCTCGGAGAAGCGGTCGAGCAGGCACGCGACCTTGAGTCCGGGGCGCCGGGGCGGACGGTCGGGGAGGATCGCGGCCGGGGGGAACGCACCCTCGGCGACGAGCGCAGCGACCTGCCTGGCAACGGCGGTGTGGTCGCGCAAGCGGCGCAGCCCGGCCGCCGTGTCGGTCGCGACGGGCAGGGGCAGGCCCGGTGGCGGTGCGGCCTCTTCTGGGGAGCGGACGACATCGACCGCGTGCACGGTGAAGTCGGCTGCGCCCTGGGGACGGATGCGGACGAACACGTCGAGCCAGGCGGCCTCGGCGAGGTCGCCCGTCAGCTCGGGCGTCGTTGGCGGGACGCCCGACGCGTCGAGGATGAGCACGGTTCTGCCGGGCGTCGCCGGTCGCTGGTCGAAGCGCCAGATCCAACGGGCGAGGCGACGGTCATCGCCGGAGCTCGCATCGACGAGCAGCGCCTCGACGTCGTGGACGCGGCGCAACGTCAGCTCGACCCGAAGCTGGGCCGCCGGCCCCACGGCGAAGCGGAGGCCGCCGTACACGCCGCCCTCCTGGGGGCCGATCGGGGGCGCGAAGCATCGCACCCCGTCCTCGACTCGCTCCACCCGCGCCCCGCCGCGGGTGTTCCAGCGGCTGCGGTGCGTGGAGCCGTCTCCGAACTCAACGCGCCACTGCTCGAGGCCGCCCCTACGGGTGATCGCCGCGAGCAGGTGGGGGAGAAAAGCACGCGCCTGCGCTGCTGGATCCGCCGGCGCATCGACACGCGTCAGCTCGATCTTGTTCTCCCCTGCCTGGACGGCATCGAGCAGCGGGAGGGCGTGCTGCCCGAGGTTGGCACCGCCGCTCACGAGCTCTATGCGCGGCAGTCCCGCAGACCGCGCGAGCGCGGTGAGCAGCAGTTCGTTGAGCCAGTGGCGGTCCGACGGCGAGATCCCCCCGGCGATGAAGGAAGCCACCTCGTCAAGGTCGCCGACGAGGTGGCGCCCGAGACGCACGTGGGGGAAGCCGACGATTGCGTCACCCCATCCCTCACGCGCTGCGAGGTGGAGCGCGGCGAACCCTCCTGCGCCGGTCCCGACTGCAGTGATGTGAGAGCGGTCGAGGCCGAGCGTCCTGGCGGCATGGTCGACGAGCCGCGCGACGTCGTCGGCCACGGTGAGACGCCGGCTCTCGCCGAGGTACCAGCTTCCGGGATAGCCGAACTCGCCAGCGTAAGGACCGAAGTCGTCGAGCACGTGAAGCCGGGCGGCGTCGACGCCGCTCAGCTCCTCGACGAACTGCAACCGCGGTTCGTCTCCGGCGTCGGCGAAGCATACGAGCAGCCGGTCGATGGGACCGCGCGGAGGCTGGAAGAGGAACCGGATGCGATGCGAGGTCCCATGGAAGGTCTGTTGACCGGAGCCGCTCATGGGCTCGGCGGGGTCCGCCTGAGTCGAGGATAGGGAGTCACCGAACACCGGAGCGATCCGTCCCGTCCGCAGGCGGGGGCGCAGACCGCCTGGCGTGCGCCGCCACCGCAGCTCGTAGCCCGTCTCACCGACCTCCCAGGTGATCCGGCCTTCCTCGGCCCCTGGGGCGACCCGTCCCCGGCCCCGCACGGCGGTGTCCGCAGGCGCGAGCGCGAACAACGCGGCGAACTCTCCCGTGACGACGCCGGTGCGCCGCCAGGCGGCCGTCCAGTTCGGTAGCAGCTCGCCGAGGTGGCGGGCATTGAAGCCGAGGAGCTCCGGCTCCTGCTGGCCGCGAACCGGTTCGAGCGGCTCGGCGTCGGTGACCTGGACTGCGACGAGCTCGTCGGAGGCGCCCGGGATGCGCAGACGGACTCGGTCGCCCGCCTCGACGAGCTCCAGGTCAGGGCCGAAGTGGAACCGCTGGACGAGATCGTGCGTCTCGCCGTCCTCGGCGCTGGCCGTGTCGATCACAGCCGTCCACGCCCCCGGCTGGTGGAAGACGAGGCGGCGGTGGCGGACGGACTCGAACTGGATGACCTCGGCCTCCGTGGCCACGACCCCGGTCCCGGCGTCGCAGTCAGCGTGGCGCAGTGCCGAGCCGTAGGGGACGACGGTCCCCCATGGCACGACGAGACGCGCGTAGGGTCGAGAGTCCACCTCCAAAGTGTTGTGGGCCCGCGTCGACTCGACATAGACCCGGCGTGGATCGTCGTAGTAGAACCCCTGCTGCTGGAGCTCGGATTTCTTTTCCGTGCGTCCGAGCAGGCCGAATCGCCCGGCGTCGGTGAGCAGGTCCGTCCCGTGCGCGTACCAGACGAACGATAGGTCGTCGGCGTGCTTGTGCACGTGGGAGTGAAAGCCGCACTGCTGCAGGAAGTAGGAGGCGGTGCGGAACGACTCCGCGGTGCCCCAGCGGTCGCGAGCGACGACGTAGCCTGCGGCCTCGAACACGCGGAAGTTCGTACCGGGCGGCGTGCCCTCGAGGCCCTCGGTGTAGGCGAAACGCAGCGTCTCGTCCGTGAAGGGCGGGGGGAGGACGAGTTGGCGACGTGTTCGGTGCTCGAGCGATCGTACGCGGTCGCTGTCGCCGATCGGAGGAAACCCACCGACGGGCGCGATGAACCAGGCGAGTGCCGTCTCAGCCCGGCTCAGCCGCTCGAGCACCGCTGCGTCGTCGATCAAGCCGACCTCGCGTAGCCGCAGGAGCAACTGCAGCACGAGCATGTGGTAGTAGGGCGAGTGCTCGTGGTGGGCACCGTCGGCGTCGAAGTGCTCGGTCACCATCGACTTCAGCCGCTCCTCGCCCTGGAGGGCGGCGGCGCGCGCCTCGGGCACATCGGGAAGCCGCCGGCCGGCCTCAAGCTGTCCACCGGCGAGGAAGATCCCATGGTTGGAATACGAGACGAAGAAACCGTCCCGGGCGAGAGCATGGAAGTGCAGACGCAGGCTCGCCACGAGAAGGATTGCGTCCGCGCGCTCGAGCAGCCCCTCCTGTGCCGCCATGTCGATGACGTAGGCGAGGCGGGCCGCGCGCTGCCCGGCCGTCATGTCGTACCACGCAAACTGCTGGTGGACGTGCTGCGCGGCGGCGATGAAGCGAGGATGCTGGCGCGCCCAGTCGAGAGCGATGGCCACCGACCACTCGAGATAGCTTGCGTCCCTGGTTTCGCCGTAGGCCCTGAGCGGCTCGACGATTGGCGCCAGGGCCTGCAGTCGGCACGCCCACGCCCGGTCCTCCAGGCACAGCTCGTCCCACGCCACCGGGACCTCGAGCGGGACGGGGGGCCGCTCGCGCCACGACCATCCCTCAGTGATCGTCGCCCGCGCCACGGCAACGGCGTCACTCCGCCCGGCGGCGCCCAGCTCGAAACGCTGCGCGACCTTGTGCTGGGGCCGCGCGAGGATCGCGTCGGCAGCCTCCCATGTCGCCTTCTCGTCGAGCAGCGCGGGTAGCTCGTAGCGCTCGGTTTTCAGCTCGGCCATGCCGTGGTGGTTACGGCGCCGAGGCCGTGCGCAGCGCGGTCGCCTCTTCGGTGATCGTGCGGTACTCCTCCAGCAACGCTTCGCGCTCCGCCTTCAGCCTCTCGACCTGGCGGGCACGCTCCTCCAGTGTCGCCGTGAGCTCGGCGACCTCGCCCTGCAACTCTTCCCTCCCGGCGCTCGCTTCGGCCAGTTCGGCCTGCAACCGCTCGATCCCGGCGCTCGCTTCCGCCAGTTCGGTCTGCAACCGGTCGCGCTCGCGCTCGGCCTGCGCGAGCTGCGCCTTGACCTGGTCGCGCTGCTCGGTACGCGCACGCGCGAGGCCGTGCTGCTCCGAGAGCTCGTCGATCCGGTGTTTGTACCGATCGCGCTGACCTGTGAGGTCGGTCACCTGCTGCTCGAGCCGTTCGGCGCCGATTGCCGCTTGACCGATCGCGGCGCGCAGCTCCTCGCGCTCGCGCTCGAGTTGCTCGCGCGCGGCCACCCCGGCGTCGCGCTCGGCCGTCACCCATGCCGCGTGCTTGTCGGCAGCGGCGAGCTCTCCGCGCAACCGCGCCCGCTCGCCGCGGAGGCTGTCACGCCGGCTCTCGATGCGCTCGAGCTCCCGCCGCATCGCCTTCAGCGCCCCCCGCGCCTCCTCGAGCTCGTGGCGCGCCGCCTCATGCTTGCCGGCATGCTGCACGCTCGCGGTCCGTGCGGCGAGCAGCTCGGCCTGTAGCTCGCTCATGCGCAGGGGAACGCCGGTCGTCTCGGCACGGACGCGGCTCAGTTCGTCGGCCGTCCGGGCGAGATCGGTCTCAGTCCGGGCAAGTCGAGCGCCGAGCGCCTCGCTCTCGCGGACCTGGTGCAGCCACGACTGGCGGGCTGAATCGCGGTCGGCTTCCGCGCGCTCGAGGCGGCTACGCAGCGCCTCCTCGCGCGCGAGATCGGCCGCCCGACCCGTGAGAGCGTCGGAGCGAGCCGGCTCGTCGAGCCGGTCGCGCAACACCCGCTGCCGAGCCTCGAGATCGCGCAGCCGCTGCTCCAAAAGCCGCTCCATATCGTCCGCCATTAGCCCTCTGTCCCTCTCGATTCCGCCGTCGGTTCCTCCCGACAAGGCTTCCGACGCTACGGAAATGCCTGCGCGAAGGACCATTATCGTACCGTGTCCTAGATGGCGGCCAGCATGCTCATCGTCACCGGCGGTGACGCGTTCGCCCGTGCCGTCTACCAGGATGAGGGTCGGGTCGATTGGGCACAGGCGCTCCCCCTCGTGCTCGAGAAGCTCGGCTTCCTCGACTTCGACGTGGCGGCACCCGAGGTGCTCGAGGACGAGCGGACGTGGCGTATGCCGTCGGTGTTGCTCGTCGCACGCTTGCCCACCACCGCGTGGAGCGAGCGGGCCGCCGCACTTGCCGTTGGCGGCCGCACGCGCGCCTTCATCGAGCTGCCGCCGCCCACACTCCACCGGGCGCTCGGCATCCACACGGCGGAGCCAGCCGACCGGCAAGGCACCTTCTCGCCGCTTGGCGAGCTGCGCGGCGCCACCGAGGCGGCGACGACGTTCGTCACTACGCGCCTCGAGTTGCCCGAGTCGCGGCCGGTCCCTCGGGAAGCCGACCTCGACTGGTCGGTCCTCGACGTCCCCATCTCGGCCGTCCAGGCCGAGCGCTGGCGGGCGCCTGGCTGGGACGTGCAGCGCTGGGGCGTCGATCCCGCCACAGAGGTACTCGGCGAGTGGGCGGTGGGCAAGGAGAAGGCGCGCGCGCAGTGGCCTGCCCTCGTCGCCCGGGGCAGGCTCGTCGCCACGTGTTTCTCGATGCTTGGCTACCTCGGTCAGCAGACGACCATCCAGCCGCACAATGGTCGCGAGTCCCTTAGCTGGCCGCGCTCGACGGGGATCGAGGTCGCGCTCGCCCACATCATCGACCGTCTCCACCAGGAGGCGGGGGTGAGCCGCGTCCGGGTGCTGCCCTGGCCGGCCGGCAGCCGCTGGGTCCTCTCCACGCGCCATGACTACGACCGCGAGCTGACCCCCGATCAGGCGGAGTCGATCGTAGCTCGCCACCATCAAGCGGGGTCGGCGGCAACGTGGTACTGGCGAGCCCGCTTCCTCGATGGCCGCGACGGAGAGCGGTCCCGTCTCGCACGGCGGATCGACCATGCGCCTGGGCAGGAGGTGGCTCACCACACCGAGCAGCTCTGGCGCGGGGCCGACTCCGAGCAGCGCAAGATCGAGCGCGCTCTCAGGCGTGCCGTGGCCGGGAGCTGTGCCCACGGCGACCCCCGCTGCTTTCGCTGGCAGGGCGCACCCAACGTGCTTTGGGCCGAGCGCCAGGGGCTCATGTACACAGAGTTCATCTCCCACGCCCACCAGCATCCGCACCGCTTCGCCGCCCTGGCAGACGACGGGACGGTGACCTTCTCGCGCGTCATCTGCCTGCCCCACCACCTCTCGCTCGACCGCTCGATGACCCCGGGCGATGCCGCGACCGACGCGGTGGTTGCCTCGGCCGAGGAGTACGTCCGGGGCGGCGGCATGCTCCAGATCCTCAGCCACCCGGACATCAACGTCGATGCGCTGTTCGAGGCCATCGGCCGCCTGCCCAGCGAAGGCCGGCTTGACCTTACCGCTCGCGACGCCGCCGCGTGGTGGGCGCGCAGTCACGTCCGCGGGGAGCTGACCCTCGCCCGGCACTCGGATGGCACTATCACCGTCAGCTCGCCGCGGGGCGTCCGTGGGCTCGTGCTCGAGGTCTTGAGAGCTGACGGCATGCGCCGCCGCCGTGTTGTTGACCTCGATCCTGGAGGTTCGATCGTCCTCGGCGCCGCCGACGGCGACGCCGATCCCGCGCGCCGGCGGGCGCGCGTGTGGAAACAGAAGGCGAGCCCCGTGTTCGCTGATGCCGTGCGCGCGTACTACGCCGCGCAGGGGATCGACGCGAGCTCAGCCGAAGTGCGCACGACGATCGCCACCAACACCGATCTCGTCCCCTCCCGCGTTGAGACGATCCTAAGCTACCTGCGCGACCTCCAGGGGCTCGACTCGCTGCACGGCGCGCGCATCCTCGACATCGGGGGCGGCTTCGCCGCATTCGCCGTCTACCTCGCGCTCGATCCCGATGTCCCCCTCGTCACCACCATCGACGTGCGTGCCGACTTCGTCGCGTCGGGGCGGGAGGTGGCGACGCGTCTCGGCCTCGAGAACCTCTACCCCCGGGTGGCTGACATGCGCTCGCTGTCCGATTTCGGCGACGCCCATTTCGACCTCGTCATCCTCAACAACTCGTTTCTCTACCTCACCACGAAGGACGACATGCGCCGCGCGCTGGGCGAGATAGCCCGCGTGCTGCGGCCCGACGGCCGCGTCATCCTGTTTCACGCCAACCGCTGGCGTCTGCGCGAGCCGTTCACCCGGGCCCCGATCGTCCACCTCCTTCCGCCGCGCGTCGCGGACCGCATCTCGCGGCTCACCGGCTGGCGCCACAGCCACGGGCGCGTGCTCCTCGTCTCAGTGCCGTGGCTCTCACGCGAGCTGCGGCGGGCGGGGGTCGTCGACGTCCGCTCGGGCGGTGCCCACAGTCCGCGGCTGCTGCCCGGCGGGTGGCTGTCCGGCTTCTACGCTGTCACCGGCCGCAAGCCACCGGTGTGAGCGCGGACAAAAATTTTTTTTTTTTTTTTTTTTTTTTTTTTTTTTTTTTTTTTTTTTTTTTTTAAAAAAAAAAAAAAACTATCGTTATGAAGCGGGACTGGAGGGACAGTTCGCAACGCAATGAACAACGACAGGATCGCCGAGGTCTACGACGGCACCCAGGGCACCGCCGAGACCCAACGCCTGGCTTGGGGCGCATTCACTGGATGTGCCGGCAGGCCGAAGGGACCCGCGTGCTCGACATCGGCTGCAGCCAGGGGATAGCTTCACTCCTCCTGGGCCGCGAAGGTAAGCACGTCACCGGCATCGACCGCGAGTCGGGCGCGATCGAGGAGGCCGACCGGCGGCTGACCGCCGAGGAGGAGGATGTCCGCGAGCGGGTTCGCTTCGTCCACCTCGACGCCCTTGCCGCCACCTTCTCCGCGCGCTCGTTCGACACCGTCCTCCTGGGCGAGGTGATCGAGCACCTCGTCGACCCTCGGCCCGTGCTTGCCGCGGCCCGGCGTTGGCTGAAGCCCGACGGCCGTCTCGTCCTCACCACGCCGTACGGGCTGTTCGCCTATCCGGACCACAAGGAGCCGATCTATCTTGGACAGCTCCTCGATTGGCTGCTGGCCAAGTTCTCGGTCCAGGACGTCCTGCTCCTCGAGAAGTACCTCGGCATCGTGGCCGTACCGGCGCCCCGGAGCAGCCGATCCGACGTGTGGCGCCGCGCACTCCACGTCGCGGAGGTGCGCCTGGCCGCCCAGGACCTCGCGGTCGACCGTCTTCGAGCCCAGGTCCAGCGCGTCAGCCGCGATGCCGCCGGCAGCGACCGCTCGGCCGAGGTGACGGCGGCACGAGAGGCCGCGAAGGCAGCGCAAACCGATGCGGACACCACGCGCGCTGCGTTGGAGCGAGCGCTCGTCCAACTTGAAGGCTTCTGTTCCACCGCTGAGCTCGCCGAGCAGCTTGTCCTCGAGGCCGACGCTCGGGCCGAGCGGCTGACCCACGAGCTTGGCGAGCGCGAGCGAGAGCTCGCTGGCGTCCGCGAGAGCGAGGACTCACTGCGGTCCACGGTGGCCGAGCTCGAGCAGATGCTCGTGCGGCTGGCGTCGCACCCGGCGCCGGTCGCCAGGGGCAAGGCCGACCCGGTTCAGCCGCCGGCTGCTCCCCAGCTCGTCGTAGAGGGCGGTGAGTTTGGCCGACTCGTGCTCCCACGTGTACCGGGAGCGGATCGCCGCCTCCCTCTCGCGCATCTGCCTGAGTGCGGCGGGATCGCTGAGCAAGCCATTGATCGTCGCCGCGATCTCCTCCGGCCGTACGCGGGCGAAGGTCGCCCCGATCCGGTGGCCGTCGACGATGCGGGCGATCTCGGGGAGCCGGGTCGCGGCGATGGGCACGCCGGCGGCTAGGTACTCGAACAGCTTGTTCGGCGTCGAGTAGGTGTTGTTGAGCCCGATCGGCTGATAGGGGATGACCCCCACGTCGGCGCCCGCGGTCCAATGTACGAGGTCGCGCCGCGGGACGGGCTCGAGCATGCGGACACGCTGCTCGAGCCGGGCGCGCCGGATCAGCGCGGCGAGCTCCGCCTCGAGCCGCCCCCATCCCATGAGGACGAGCACAGCCCCGGTGATCTCGTGCATTGCCGCGATCAGCTCGGGCAGTCCGCGGTTCGGGGCGAAGCCCCCCTGGTACAGGACCAGCGGCGTCTCCCGGTCGTCGCCCAATCCCGCCGCTGCACGCAGCAGACTGGTCGCGGCATCGGGTGTCTCGCTCGCCTCCGGACAATTGAGCAGGACCGCTGGCCTCGCGATGGCGTATCGGCGCGAGAGCTCGTCGGCGATCGAGTCGCATACGGTGAGGACGAGGTCGGCGCGGTGAATGAGCCGTGGCTCGAGCGCCCGCCACGTCGCGCGCTCGAGCCCCGAAAGCGTGGAGACCTCGGGATAGAGCTCGTGAGAGTCGTAGCCGAGCCGCGCGCCCGTGTGGCGGGCGAGGAGAGCCGCTGCGGGAAGCGTGTTGAGGTCGTGGGCGTGGAACACGTCGAACCGTCCACGGGCCACGGTCCGGTAGCTGCGCCCGTAGAAGTCGGTGTACGTCAGCGGCTTGTGCGCGGTGTCGCAGAGTCGTCGCACGGCGTGGGAGAGCGCCGTGAGCGGGGCCAGGACCGGAATGAGCACCCGGAGGGGCAAGCCGAGCAAGCGCAGGGCGGGCCGGTCAGCGAGCATCTGCTGGGATCGCGCCCTCGTCGGCAGGTGGCCGCTCATCGCCACGGAACATTGTCCTGACCGCGACCTCCCGAAGCGCCCGCCGGGCCGAGAGCTTGAGCGCTCGACGGCGGCCGCCAACCCACCAGGCGAGCCTATAATGGACCGGCCTGCGATCGATCCGCAGGATCTGCACGCCGTTGGGCAGCAGCTCCCGAGGGACCGTCGTGGGATCGAGGACGGCAACGATGCTCACCTCATGGTTCCCCAATTCCCGGAGAGTGGCTGCCTCGCGGAGGACACGGGCGTCCGTGGTACAGCGGTTATAGACCAACATGCAGATGCGCATATAATTTTTTTTTTTTTTTTTTTTTTTTTTTTTAAAAAAAAAAACCGTCCCTGATCATGACGATCACGGTCAGAGCAGAGGGGGAGCACGCAGGGTGATACCTCACTGACGGGAATGGAGCGCATGTTCGGGCGCGTGGCGCGGTTCGTCACCATCTACGGCGCTGCCCTCTCCGTCCAGATGCTCGTCGGCATCGCGACGACGATCGTCGTCGTCAACCACCTCGTGCCCGCGGCATATGGCGTGCTCGGGCTCTATCTGCTCGTCCCCGCGACAGTGATGGTCGTGGCCAACATCGGCCTGCTGCAGGGGACGAATTACGTCATCTTCTCCCACGCCGGTGAGGACGCCAAGCGCGAGGTGGAGCGGGGCGAGACGGCACGACGCGTCCTCGGCACCGGCCTCGTCCTCTCGATTGTGTTCGGCGTCGTCGTGGCTGGTCTCACAACTGCGGCCGGGCCGCTGATCATCCATGCGCTCAAGCCCTGGCCCCACTCCGAGCGACTCATCCTCATCGGTGCGTTGAGCGGCGCCACCGCGGGGGCGTGGCGATTCGTCGCCCACACCCTCCACTATGGCCGCCACGTCTACGGCTGGTCGATTGCCCACGTCTCCCGTGCGTTTTTCTCGCTCGGCCTCATCGTTGTGCTACTCGCCGACGGGCTCTCTGTCGAAGGCGTGATGCTCGGCTTCCTGATCGGCTCGCTGGCCGGGCTGGTAACGGCGGCGGCGATCGCGCACCGACATTTGGCCATCGCCTTCGATCGGCGATTCGCACGCGAGATCCTCCACAACGCCCGCGGGTGGGCCCCGATTGTCATCGCATATCACGTGATCCTCTCCTTCGGCATCTACTTCCTCTCCCTCAGTGCCGGCGCCAGCCAGCTCGGGCTCTACAGCCTCGCCGCCTCCATCGCGTCCGTCTCCCACTACGCCGTGTCGGCGTCGATCTACTTGAGTGGCCCGATGCGCCGATCCTCACTGCGGATTGCCGCCGTGCGCGAGGTGTCCGGGCCCAGGGCCGACGCGTACATCTTCGAGGGCTACACCATTCTCGCCTCTTTCGTGCTGCTCGCCCTCGGCCTGTTCGCTGACGTCGTCGTCAAGGTCGCCCCGACGAGCTATGCCGGCGCGGCCAGCCTCGTCCCCATGCTCGCCCTGCCGGGGCTCGCGCGCGGGTTCTTCGCCTTCGGCTACTCCCTCTCTGAGCGCATCGACAAGCGGCTCTTTCAGCGTTTTGGCCTGCTCTCGCTCGCTCTCTTCGTCGTCCTGGCCCCGCTGCTCGCCTACTGGCTCAAGGCGTACGGCATCGCCATCGCCGGCGCCGTCGCGTTCACCGTACCTGCGGTCATCGAGCAGGTGCTCGCTCAGCGCAGCAGCCAGGCGCTGATGCTCAACAAGCGACGCATGATCATCCCGTTCGCACTCGCCGGCGTGCTCGTGCCGCTCGAGATCGCGCTCAATCCCGGGGTAACGGTCGTCTCGATGCTCGTGAAGTTCGCCGTCCTCGCCGCCTTTGCCGCCGCGCTCGTCGCGCTGCGAGTCATCCCCTTCCACCGGACCCTCGGCTTCATCAGCAACCTCCGGCGTGACCACGGCCCGAGCTTCCGTCGCCTGCAGCGAGACATCCGCAGGCTCGGCCCGACGGATGCGACGCTGCTACGCGACCTGCTGCGCGAGCACCATACGGTCGAGCAGGTGGCGCTCGAGCGACGTGAGAGCGAGCAGGAGGTGAGGATGCGTTTCATGACGCTGCTCCGTGCGCTCGCCGGCCTCGAGGCGGCCCCCGCCCTCGACTACGCGTCGGTTTCGGCCTACCTCCTGTTCAACGGCCCGTACGGCGAGCGCGATTACTGGGGCCGGCGGCTCGTCGGCCAAGGGACCGACCCCCTCACCCTTGACCGCCTCGAGCAGGTGACGAACATGCTCAAGCGGATCCCCACTCGGGCCTGGACCCGCCGGCGCGTCGGTGCCGAACCCGAGCCGCTCTCGGTCGTCGTCGAGGAACACCTTGACGCCCCGGGCGAGCTCGCACTCGTCGCCCCCGAGCTCGATATGTCTGTCGATGATGCCGGCGATGACGGCTGACTAGAGTGCCCGCTATGACCGGCGAGGCGTACCGTCGTGTCGGTCGTCGGGGCCCGACCGAACTACATGAAGATCGCCCCGATCGCGTCGCTGCTCGCCAACGACGACCGGTTCGATCACGTGCTCGTCCACACCGGGCAGCACTACGACGACTCGATGTCGCGGATCTTCTTTGAGGAGGTCGAGCTGGGTGCTCCCGATTACTGCTCGTCGTCGGCTCGGGTACCCACGGCGCGCAGACCGCGCGCGCGATGAGCCGGCTGGAACCGCTGCTGGCGGCGATCGAGCCGGATGTCGTGCTAGTTCCCGGCGACGTGAACTCGACGATGGCAGCGGCGCTCGTGGCGGCCAAGCTTGGAACCCGCCTCGGACACGTCGAGGCCGGCCTACGAAGCTTTGACCGGACGATGCCCGAGGAGATCAACCGCGTCGTCACCGACTCGGTTGCGGACATGCTGTTCATCCATTCCCCTGAGGCGCGAACGAACCTCCTCGCCGAGGGCGCGCCGCAGGAGGCGATCTTCGATGTCGGCAACACGCTGATCGACACGCTGGTCGCGATGCTGCCTCGCCTCGAGGGTGCCGACTGCGCGGCGCGATGGGGGCTGGCCGAACGCGAATATCTGCTCGTGACGCTGCACCGACCGGCGCTGACCGATGGCCCGCTGCTTGCGGAAGCTGTGGGCGAGCTTCGCGAGATCACTCGTGATCTGCCCGTCGTATTTCCCGTCCACCCCCGCACCCGCGCGCGGATCGCATCTCAGCGATTGGAGACGCGCGGCATCATGTTGCTCGATCCTCTCGGCTATATCGAGTTCATGAGCCTGGTGCGATCGGCGGCCGCGCTGCTCACCGATTCCGGCGGCGTGCAAGAGGAGACTTCCTACCTGGGGATTCCGTGCTTCACGCTGCGTGACAACACCGACCGCCCGATCACCGTTCGCTGCGGGACCAACTGATGCTCGGACTCCCGACCCGAGCCGGATCTCTTCCCACCTCCCTGAGCTGCTGGCGGTAGGGCCAGCCAGAATCCTAACCCCACGATCGCCGGCTGGGACGGCGCCGCGGCCGAGCGACTCGTCGCGGTCCTCGAACTGGAGGATCTGCCGGGCCGGATCGAACTCACCGCCGCCGCGGTCGGCCTGACCACTACATGATTGATTCCGCGGTGAGGGGTGTCGGCCGGGCTCGGTGGCCGTCCCGGCGCGAAAAGGTGCATAACACGACAATCGCGCCAGAAACGGGCTGGCCTGTCGCGCTGAACATGCATAGCGTGCTCAATACGTCAGGCCTCGACGCTGGCGCCGGTGTCGACGCGCTGTGCAGGTTTCTCGTAACGCTCTGAGCGCACTTCGGCTGCGAACTCGCCACATCTGCCTGCGCGACCGCCCCCGGTCCGTGCCGGGTCGGCGGGGAATCAATCGCCTAGCCCGCCCGAGCGGTGGTGATCACCTTGATCGGCGTATGAGGCGTGGCGGGGAAGGTGAGCGAATAGCGACCACCGGTGGAGGTGATCCTCGTGGCCGGGCAAAATGTAGGCGTCGGGGGCAGGTAGCACGTGTAGCGCGGCTCGACCAGCGCGATCGGGCGCCGGTGGCATTCACCGTCGCGTGGGCGGCGGTGCCGCCGCGCACGGCGGCCGAGACCGTCAAGGTCTTGCCCGGGCCCTGGTCGAAGGTGAGCGTGACCATCTGTGGCGCGCCGGCCTACGCCCGTGAGCAGAGTCTTCAGTTCGACCAGGTCTCCAGGATGCGCCATGGCCGTGAGGGCGAACGCCTTGTCCACGGTCTTGGACGGCGTGCCTGGCTTGACGGCCCCGACCTCCTGCCTCACCGAGTACGCTGGCATCTGAGCGCCGCTGCTTGCCGGCTGAGCAGGTGCGCCGCCCGCAGGCCCGACGATCGCGAGGAGGGAGATCGGCGTGGATGGCTTCGCTTGGAAGCTGCATCTTCAGGCTCTGGCCATGAGCGCTGATCGCGCGCGGGGGACAGATCGTCGGCAGCGGCGGCAGCACGCAGGCGTAGTGCAGGCTCAGCAGTGGGAGCCGCTTGCCGCTCGCGCTGTCGTCAAGGTCGCCGTCGCGGTCTGACCCATCACGGAGGCCTGGGCGCGCCACGTCGCTCCGCGGCCAGGCCCGAGCCTGATCTCAACCGGCACCGGCGTCGAGCCCTGGAGCCGCGGCACGTTCGTGCGAAACTCAACCTCGTCGCCGACCTTTGCCGTGGCGGTCGACGCCGCTGGCGTCCGTCCCTTCACCACCTCGACCTTCTGGGCGAGTGGTTGGACGGCAGGCGTCGTCTGAGTCGAACTGGTCGTCGGGTTCGTGGACCGTCACCGTAGTCGACTTGCTCCCGCCTCCGCAGGCGGCGAGGCTGAGGGCAGCGACAAGCGCGCCGGGCGCGATCAGTATCCGTGCCGCAGTCGATGGTGGCCATCATAGAGAGCGCCGATAAAGCCGGGATCAGGAGCGATTGTAGGGATGATCACGACGCGATACGACGCCTCGCAGACACGCCGCGGCTGATGCGAGTCGCGATGCTGCTCCACAAATCGGTCGAATTCGACTCGCGCGTCCGGCGCGAGGCAAGCGCGCTCGCGGCCGCCGGGCACGACGTCCTCCGTGCTCGAGCTGGCAGCCGGTTCCGGAGCAGGGGATGATGGACGGCTTCCGGCGCCGCTCTGCGCCATGCCTCCCATCTGGATCCGCAGGCGACTGCCCAGCGCGGTCTACCGGCCGCTGATGCTCGTGTGGTTCGTCCGCGGCATCCTCCGGCTTCGCCCGCAGATGGTCCACGCCCACGATGCCGCCATGCTGCTGCCGGGGATCGTCGGCGCGCGGCTCGTCGGCCGCCCGGCTCGTCTATGCCACTCGCACGAGCTCGCGGGCGAGCGTGCCGTATCGCGAGCGCACCTGGGCCTGGTTCGTGACCGCGATCGAGCGGCTGATCGTCCCTCGGTGCCATCGCGAGCATCACGGTCTCGGATGGGATCGCGGCCCGTCTGCAGCAGCGGTATCGCTTGCAGGTGAGGCCCACGGTCGTCCGCAATGTCTCCGCGCTCGAGGTCTCCGGCCCCGAGGGAGGTCTGCGTCGGCAGCTGGGGCTCGATCGGGAGGCTCCGATCGTCCTTCATCAGGGTGCGCCGGCGCCGGCGCGTGGCTGCGACGTGCTGGTCGAGGCGATCGCACTCCTTCGACGGCGCCCGCCTGGTGTTCCTCGGGGATCCAGAGCCGGGCTATGGCGAGGAACTGGCGGCGCGTATCCGCGAGCGCAGGGTCGAGGCGCGCGTATCCGTTTTGCCCAGCGTCCCGCTCGACGAGCTGCTGGCCCATACGGCCGAGGCCGATGTCGGCGTGACGCTGCTCCAGGACACGTGCGAGAACCACAGGCTGGCGCTCCCGAACAAGCTGTTCGAGTACATTGTCGCCGGCGTTCCGGTCGTGGCCAGCGCCCTGCCCGAGACCGAGCGGCTGGTCAGTGCTTATGGGATCGGCTGGTGCGCGGCCCCGACGACCCGGTGGCGCTCGCCGGCGTGCCAGCCAGGCCCTGTCACAGCGCGGCGATCCACAGCTGCAGAGCGGCTCGCCGCCGCGGCCGCGGAACTCCGCTGGTCGCGCGAGCAGACCCGCCTGACCGGGCTCTACGCCGGGCTGGCCGCGCGCCGGGGGCCTCGCAGCTTCCGATGTAACCGCCGAGCGTCAACACGAGCGCCGCGAGGAGGACCGCGAGCAGTGGCGCCGAGCTTGCGTTGCTCTGCACACTGCCGAGGCCCGCGGCGCGCCGGAGCGCTCAGGCTCGGGATGCGGGAGGAGGATCCGAAGCCGTTGGAGGAGTTGACGAGCGAGCCGGGCTGACCGCCGGGGACGAGCACCGGCGTGGCTTCGCGACTTGTGCGACGACCAGCTGGATCCGGCCCTTCCGGCGCGCGGCCCGCTCGAGCCGGCGGGCACCGCCCGAGCCGGCGGAGGCGCCGCCCCAGCCGGCGCAGGTCCCGCCGAACCGCAGGAGCCCGCCGCCGCCACCGGTCCCGCCGCCCGATGCCGCCCCCGCCGCCCGAACCCGCGCCCGGACCGCCGCCACCCGTGCGGCCGCCGTGTCCGTGCGGCGAAGCGTCCTGCCGCGCGCTGTCGAGCGGGATCGAGTAAACGACACCTGCAGGGCTGCCCGCGCTCGGATCGGTAGCCTGAACGCCCACACCACCGCCACCGCCGGCAAAGGCGGTGTCGGTCAAGGCGAGGGCCAAGAGGACCGACAGAGAGATTATGCCTACCAAGCGTCGTACCACGCTACAGCCGATGATACCGGCAAAGGAAGGACCCGCAACCGAGGATCGTCGACCGTCCGATGGGCATCGCAAAGATCCGCAACGCCAGCACCGAATCCCTCAGGCAACGATCGCGGTCGCGTTCACGGTCCTGTTGCTGGTGCTCGCGACGACCTCCAGGGCGCATTCGCGATCAGCCGGTGGGCACCGCTGACGCTTTTCACGCTGGCGGCGCTGATCGGCGCGCTCCTCGCCCGGGGCGGGATCGCGTTCCGTTCGCGGCCGGTCTATGTCGCACTCGGCGCGATCTGGGCGCTCGCCGCCTGGTCGATGCTCTCGATGGTTTGGGCGAAGTCCAGCGGCAATGCGTTCGAGGCCGGCGACAGGATGATCCTCTACGCGGCGATCGCCACGCTGCCTTTCGCGTTCCCGGTCTCACGCCGGTCGCTCGCCGCCGCCGGCTGGTCGATCTCGATCGGGATCGGCGCCGTCGCGGTGTACGTGCTGATCCGCCTGCTGATCGACGGCTTCCCGCTGTTTCTGGCAGGCCGCCTGAACGGGCCCGTGAACTATCGAAACGCCACGGCCCTGCTGTTCGCACTCCCGTTCTGGCCACTCGTCGTCGCCGCCGCCACCCGTACCTACCGCCGCGGCCTGCGCGCGGCTGCGTTTGCGGTGGCGACGCTGTGTCTGGGTCTCGCGTTCCTGACCCAGTCCCGAGGGATCCTTCTCGGGTTGGCGGTGGGTGCTTGCGTCGCGCTGACTCTTGGCCCTGATCGGGTGCGCCGAGCCTGGGTGGCCGGCCTGTCGCTCGCCGGGGTGGCGGCGGCGGCTCCGGTGCTGCTGCGGCCCTATCACGCGTTCACCGCCGACAAGCTCGTCACGACCCACGACATCGCGGTCGCGGCCCAGGCGCTGACGATCCTGACGGTGGTCGCGTTCGGCGTGGGCCTGCTCATCGCCCTCTTCGACCAGGGCCTGCGCGCCAACTCGCCTCAGATGCGCCACGTGAGTCAGGCGGCGCGGATCGGGCTCGCGGTCGTGGCCGTGGTCGCGGTCATCGGCGCGCTGGCGGCGATCGGCAATCCCGTCACCTACGCGCGCAAGAAGTGGGATCAGTTCACGAGCCTCACCGCCAACTCGAACCCCAGCTCCACACGGCTCCTGTCCGTGGGGGGCAGCGCTACGACCTCTGGCGGGTCGCGGTCAAGGAGTTCGAGGGCGCACCGATCCTCGGAGTCGGCTCCGACAACTACGAGTTCGGCTACTACCTCGCACCGCAAGACGAACCGCAACCTCGACGATCCGCATAGCCTGGTGTTCGCGCTGTTGGCCGAGAACGGCGTGGTCGGCGTGGTCCTGTTCCTGGCGTTCCTCGGCGGGATGGCTGCGGTGATTCGGCGCGGCTGGCCGACCATGAGGGAGTCCGAACGGCGCCACGTGATCGGCCCCGCGGCAGCGGGGGCCGTCTTGCTCGGACAGAGCGCTGTCGACTGGATCTGGCTGATTCCGGGCCTTACGGCCGTCGGCATCTTCGCGCTGTCGGTGCGGCGGCGCAGGCGGCCGCGGGGGACCCGATCGAGGCGCTCGCTCCCCAGAATGGCCATCGGAGCCCGCTCGCGGCTCGCGGGCCTGGGGCGGCCGGGGCGGTGGCGGCGCTGGTCGTGGCAGTCGTCGGGGTGCTCGGGTTGTTCCTGTCGGACGCCTATATCCAGCGCGCGCGGACTCTCGAGAACACGCCGAGCAAGGAGCTGCCGGCGGCGCAGATGGCCGCGATCTTCGACCCCTGGTCCGTGACGCCGCACTATCTGGAGTCCTCCGCCTACGAGTCGATCGGCGAGCGCCCGAAGGCGGTTCACCAGCTGAACCAGGCCCTGTCGCTCGAGCCCCAGAACTCCGCGACCCTGGGCGTGCTCGGCGATTTCGAGGCGCGAGGCGGGAACCTCGCCGCCGCCCGCCGCTACTACCGCCGCGCGCTGGCGCTCAATCCGCTCGATCTCGGCCTGCAGCAGCTCGCGCGGATCGGCCTCGGCCGCCACGCCGCCCAGCGGAGCTCGACGTAAGGGTTCGTTCAAGCGCGGCCTCGAGCTGCGCGCCCCACTCCCGCGCCGCCCGCTCGCGGCCGAAGTGCGCTTCGGCGTAAGCCCGCCCGGCCGTGCCGAGGGAGCGCCGCAGCTCCGGCTCCCGGTGCAGACGACGGATCGCCGCCGCCAGCTCGGCCGCGTCCCCGGGCGGCACGACCAGCCCCGCCTCCGAGACCTCCACGAACCTCGCGGCCTCGCCCCGCGCCGACAGCAACAAGGGCCGTCCGGCCGCCATCCCCTCGAGCATCTTCGTGGGCACCGCCCCGGCGAAGATCGGCAGGTCGCGGAGCAGCACGGCGCTCGCGTCGCTCTCGCGATACAGGGCGGGGACTCGATCGGCGGCCACGACGCCCAGCATCTCGACGTTGCTGACGTCGCCCTGGCGGATCAGCTGCCGGATCCGTGTGTCGTCGGCCCCACCACCGGCGATCGTCGTCCGTACCACCTCGGGCCCGGCAAGCCTCGAGGCCTCGACCAGGACGTCGAGCCCGTGGGCCAGTCCGACGGTCCCTGCGAACAGAACTCGGAGCGGCGCACCGTCGTCGCGCGGCGCCGGCGAGCCGACGTCGAACCGATCGAGGTCGACCACCGGCCACACGCGACGCGACTTGCCGGCGGCGTCGGGGAGCCGAGCCAGCGTCGTCGCGATCCCCTCCGTCGGTGACAGGATCAGGTCTGCCCGGCGGTACACCCATCTCTCCAGCCCCTCGGCCGTGGCGATCGCTCGCCGGTCGCGAAGCGCCCCGAGCTCGACGGCGCTCGCCGGCCACCGATCTGCCACGTTGACGACGTACGCGGCGCCCTTGGCGCGCGCGTACAGCGCGCCGGCGGCGGCGGTGAACAGTGGTGGCGTCTCGGCGACGACGACGTCGAGCGGGCCGGTGAGGCGCGCGGTCGCGAGGGCCGAGAGGGCGAACGCGGTGTGGTCGAGCAGCCGCGGCGCGAACCCGCGGTTGGCGGCCGGGTAGACCGCGCTTCGGACGATCGAGACGCCGCCCCGGCGCTCGGTCAGCCAGGGGCGGTTACGGTACGGCGCCTTGACCCCGCCGTCGGGGTAGTGGGGGAAGCCGGTATGGACCGTGACCTCGGCGCCGTCGGCCGCGAGCGTCCGGGCCACGAGCTCGATCCGCGTCTGCGGCGCGCCGACCTCAGGCGGGAAGTAGTGCGTTAAAGCAGACGCGCATCGGCGTCAGGATGGCGCACGGGCCGGGCGGGCGCCGGCGTCAGGGCGCGTGCTCGAACGCGTAGAACGCGGGCTTCGGCTTGAGCTTGTACGTCATCAGTCCGTTGGTGAGCTGATTGCCGACCGGCCTGGTGGGGGGATCGTCGACGAGGTTGAACCAGCCGATCCCGGCGACATAGTTGACCGAGTTCGCGAGACGGAAGGCGGCTGTCAACCACCGCGCCTGGCCGCGCCTGGAGACGTGGAAGGCGAAGGCGAAGCTGTTGTGGTCCGAGGAGATCGTGAACTCCGACAACCACAGCATCACGCGCCGGTGATAGGTGTGCTGGAGCTGGGCCTCGAGCGTGTCAATGTCGTTGATGTCGCGGCCGCCGGGGAAGTAGGGCTTTTCCTTGAGGTCCGGGAAGCGGCGCCCGAACGGGTTGTGGCCGTAGTAGTCGAGCGGCGGTGGCTTGCCGTTCGGCAGCCGCATCCACTTCACGAAGTCGGCCGGCTCGACCACCCCGAAGCTCCAGGTGTTGCCGCCGATCACGATGTTCGACCGGGAGACCTGACTTGAGCGCGTGGTACCCGGCGTTCAGCAGCAACGCATAGCGCCGCGGACCGACCGGCGAGTTGGCCGGCATCGGCTGGAAGTCCGTCGCCCCGTCGCGATTGGGCTCGCCCCAGATCATCCAGAAGCGCACGGTCGGGTAGTGGTGCGCGGCGGCGATCAGGAACTGGCCGTAGTCGTTGGCGTTGTTCGGCGCCCACTGCTGGGCGCGGTTGCTGTTCGCCCAGCCGGGCGTGCTCTTGACCAGGAAACAGATCTTGATCCCGTAATGGGCCGCCTGGCTGACCGCCTGATCGATCTGCGCGGACCACTGGTAGGCGGGGTCGCTGGGGTCCTCCGGATTGGCCGGCCCGGTCGGGGCCGTCGCCGCCCAGGAGAGGTCGACCTCGAACACCTTCACCCCGAGCTTGTGATACGTCGGGAATGCCGACTGCCCGTTCGGAAGCACAATCGGCCCCCAGATCATCTTCGGGACCGGCGAGGAACGAGCCGAATGACGCGTCCGATGCTCGAACGACGCGCGCGCCAACGATGCCCGCGGCGCGCCCGAGGAGAGACCCGGAAGCGCGGTCGCGCCGAGCGCCAGGCCGCTGAGCAACAGCGCGCTGAGGAGAGTGACCCGCATGAGCGGGCGAGAACGGAGGAGATGGACGATCACTACGAGAGGTGGCTCGATGTTACGAGGAACATGAGCACGAGCACGACAGCGGACACGGCGGTCGGGATCCAGACGCGGACGCTGCGTGAGCTCCGGCGGAGCTTGTGGATCGGCAGCGTCACCGGGAGCGCGATGGTCCGGGCGATCAAGAGCAGGTCACCCAACAGGGAGTGGGTGCGAACGTAGTTGAGGTCGATCTTGATCTTCTCCGGCAGCACGGTCTCGCGATAGGCGCCCGCCGGGTCGGGACCCGACAGCAGCGACTTCTCGTCGAGGAAGCGGAGCTGGGCCTCGCCGGTCATGCCGGGCAGCACCGTCAGGATCTCGTCGTACTCGTGTGCAAACTCCGCCACGAAGTACTCGAGCTCCGGTCGTGGTCCGACCAGCCGCATCTCGCCTCGCACCACGTTCCAGACCTGCGGCAGCTCGTCCAGCCTCGTCGCGGACAGGAACCGCCCGATCGGCGTGAACCGCTCGTCGTCGGCGAGCGTGACCGGGTCGTTGCCGGCATCGGCTCTCATCTTGCGGAACTTCAGCATCTCGAACGGGATGCCGCTCTTGCCGATGCGCCGCGAGCGAAAGATCACCGGCCCGGGCGAGTCGACGTAGATCGCGATCGCGATCGCCGCCCCAACGATCAAGAAAACGGGCGCGAGGATCACCGTCAGCAGGAGGTCAAACCCCCGCTGCAACCCCGAAACGTTCCGATATGCCCCCGAACCCAAGACAGCCGGTGCAAGCGCCACCGACTTCTCGCCCCCTGGTTCCACGGTCCCTCCAGAAAGACTTAGCTCTTACCTCCGGCGAGCGCGCACCCAGCGCTATCCGAGCACCAGCGTCCCGCGCCCACCTCACCGGTTTTCCCTCCGGCGGCGAGACAAAATACCAGAGAATTCCGTGAGTAAAAGTTGGTTAGCTGTGAAAAACGGTTACTGGCCCGAAATTCACACTAAGGTGCGAGTAACTCCATTTACTATTAGTTGACTGGATTGAGTTAGTGGTCTTGCCCGACCACGCCAGCCCAGCCCGCGGCCCGCGTGTTCACTCGTGACCCAGCAGCTTGGTCGCCTCGATGTGCTGCTCGAACGTGCCGATGTGCGACCAGCCGGCGGCGGTTTCGAAGGCGGCGATCTGTTCCCCCTGTGCGAGCAGGCTGAGCACGAGATCCGGAAACTGGCACGGGCCATCGGGAAGCGCCGCGACTGCGCGCGGCTCATAGATGTAGACCCCCATGCTGGCGCTGTACTCGAGGACCGGCTTCTCGCGGTAGCCGGCGACGACGCCGTCGACGTGCTCGATCACTCCGAGGTCGGTCTGCACCTGGGTCTGGCGCGTCGCGATCGTCAGGGCTGCTCCGTGGGCGCGATGGAACTCGAGCATCTCCCGCGGGTCGAGGTCGGTCAGGATGTCGCCGTTGACGACGAGCAGCGTCTCGTCCAAGTCGGGGATCAAACGCAGCGCCCCGGCCGTGCCGAGCGGCTCGAGCTCCCGCTGCCACCGAACATTCAGTCCGGGCGGGATCGTCTGCGACTGGGAGAAGTACGTCTGGATGAGCTCGCCGAGATGGCCGATGCAGACGTCGGCACGTTGCACGCCCGAACGGGCCAGCCAGTCGAAGATCAACTCGAGGATCGGTCGATCGCCGACGGGGACGAGTGGTTTCGGCAGGACCGTCGTGTAGGGGAGCAGCCTCGTGCCGAGACCGCCGGCGAGCACGGCGGCCCTCATCGCGCGTACTCGTGGGCGCGGTAGCGGTGTCGGTTCGCCTCGAGCCAGGCAACTGTCTGCGCGAGACCCGCCCGCAGGTCGATCCGCGGCTCCCAGCCCGTGAGCTCGGTCGTGCGGCTGAAATCACACAGCAATCGCGGGACCTCGCTGCTGACCGGACGCAGCCGCTCGGGGTCGAGCTCGATCTCGATTCCGTGGCCCACCAGCTCTCCGATCAGCTCGGCGAGCTCCCCGATCGAGACGTCGCTGCCGCTCCCGAGCTGAAGCGTCTCGCCGAGGACCCCGTCCGCCGCGCCGATCGCCATCAGCCCCGCCACGGTGTCGGTCACGAACGTCAGGTCTCGCCGTGGCTCCAGCAGCCCCAGCTGGACGCGGGAGCCGCGCAGGGCCTGCGTCGCGATCGTCGGAATGATCGCGCGGGCGGACTGATGCGGCCCGTAGGTGTTGAACGGCCGGGCGATCACGACCGGGAGTCCGAACGACAGCCGGAACGCGTCCATCAGCATGTCGGCGCCGACCTTGCTGGCGGCATAGGGCGACCGCGGAGCGAGCGGCTGTCGCTCGCTGATCGGCCAGCTTCTCGCGTCGCCGTAGACCTCGCTGGTCGAGACGTGGATGACGCGCCGGACGTCCGCCGCCAGCGCGGCCTGGGCGACATTCAGAGCGCCGCCGACGTTGGTCTCGACGAAGTCCCGCGGGTTGATGAACGAGTACGGGATCGCGATCTGGGCCCCGAGGTGGAACACGGAATCGCTTCCGTCCATGGCCTGCCGCACCGACTCCGGATCGCGGAGGTCGCCGAGCACGACGTCGATCCCCTCGGTATCAGCCGAGTCGAACCACTCGAGCGTTCCGCGCTCGCCGCGAGAGTTGTACCTGCACAGAGCTCGGACCCGTGCGCCGGCTCGGTTCAGGGCCACCGCGAGATGGCCGCCGATGAAACCACCGCCGCCGGTGACGAGCGTCTGGCGGCCTTCCCAGGACTCCACGCGCGCTGACGATATCTCGTACGGTGGCGTCGCGATGGCCGATTGGGTCGTACCACTCAGCGACGTTCAGTTCCGCGAGGCCGAGATCGCGGCGGTGGCGGACACATACCGGTCGGGGTGGATCTCGCAGGGACCGAAGGTCGCGGCGTTCGAGTCCGCGTTCGCGCGCTACGTGGGCGCGCGGCACGCGGTTGCGGTGGCGAGCGGGACAGCGGCGCTTCAGCTGATCTGCGCGGCGATCAGACTGCGCCCGGGCGATGAGGTCGTGCTGCCGTCGCTCACGTTCGCCGCCACCGCCGCGGCGGTCGTGCACACCGGCGCGGTTCCCGTATTCGCCGACGTCCGCAGCACGGCCCAGCCTTGGCTGTCGGCAGACGCGGCGGCGGCCGCGGTCGGACCGCGGACACGGGCGATCATCCAGGTCGCCTACGCCGGACATCCGGGGGAGGTGCGCGAGCTGCGGGAGCTGGCCGCCGAGCGCGGCCTGGTCCTGATCGAAGACGCGGCTCACGCGGTCGGCACGCTGCTCGAGGATCGGCACGCGGGGACGTTCGGACATGCCGGCGCGTTCAGCTTCTTCGCCAACAAGAACCTGCCCCTGGGAGAAGGGGGCATGGCCGTGACCGACGACGCGGAACTCGCACACCGGATGGTTCTGCTCCGCTCCCACGGGCTGACCGCGGACACGTGGGCGCGCCACGCGGGCGGCGAGGTCGACTACGACGTGGTCGAACCCGGCTTCAACTTCCGTCTGGATGAGCCCAGAGCCGCGCTCGGGATCCAGCTCCTGGAGCGCCTGGACACCGATACCGACCGGCGCACCGCGCACGCGCGCCGCTATCTGGCGGCGTTCGCGGACAGCCCGGCAGTGCGGCCCGCCATCGCCGAGGAAGCAGGGGTGCGAAGCGCCTGGCACATCTTTCCGTTGTTGCTGGAGTCCGGGATCGACCGGGCGGCGTTCCGGGCCCACATGCGCGAGCTCGGAGTCCAGACGAGCGTCCACTATCCACCGCTTCACCAGACCCGGGGCTTCCGGTCCGCGGGCGGGCGGTCTCTGCCGGTGACCGAAAACTACGGCCAGAGAACGTTGACCCTGCCGCTTTTCCCACACATGACTGAGTCGCAACAGGCCCGTGTCGTGGACGCCGTTGAGGCCGCGTCCAGGCGCGCTTCGGTTTGAATGCAACCGGATTCCACTGCAATCGCGACACCTTGTTACTAACCGCATCGACGGCCGCTTGACGGCGTCGGTGGCGGTGGTTATCGTGTGCGGCCGTCTGGGGGGCATCCGCCTCTGTTGCAATTCGCTGCCACGCGGAATCGGGGCACAAGGACGAAAGGAATTTTCTAGAGCAATGAGGAAAAACCTCGCCAAATTCTGGGCGATAGTGATCATCGCCTCGTTTGGGATTGTGGGTGCCGCGCCTATCGTCGCGACAGCGTCAGCTCGCACGCCTGCCGCTGCGCACGCGGCCAAGAAGAAGAAGAAGAAGCACCACAAGAAGAAGAAGAACAACAAGAAGAAGAAGCACCCGAAGAAGCCGCCTAAGAAGAAGCCGAAGAAGCCCAAGAAGCCGAAGAAGCCGAAGAAGCCCAAGAAGCCGAAGTACAAGGTGCCGGCCCCCAAGTGAGTCGGCCACAGTCAGCGATCGCTGACTGGGTGCTGGGCCAATAGCAACCTTTGGATGACCCGCCCGCGACTGGGCGGGTCATCTGCTTTCTAGGCCGGGGATGCGCTCCAGATTCTCCGCGTGGATCTGGGCTTGCCTCGCGTTGCGGCGTCCCGCGGGCAACGGAGCGCCGGAGCCGTCGTGCGCCAGGGCCGCCAGGTAGGCGTCGTCCTCGCCGAGCACGCCCATCGCCTCCTCCCCGGTGATCGGGCTGCCGTGACCCGGCACGACCCGCTCGGCACGCTCGGCGAGTCCTCGCAACCGTTCGAGCGTGGCGCGATAGTCGGCGATCGATCCGCCCGGTGAGATCATCGGTATCTCGACGGGCGAGAGGTAGTCCCCGCAGATCAGCGTCCCGGTCCACGGGATCCAGACGGCCATCCCGTCGGCGGTGTGGCCACCGGTGGGATGGAGCTCCAGCTCTCGGTCGGTGCCGAGCGACAGGCGCCCGGGGACGGGAAGGGTCTGCGTGCCCGCCAGCGCGAGCGGTCGCGGCCGCGCCACGTAGTGATCCTGGTCGAACCGGCGCAGCTGGCGTTGCGCCGCGCCCGGTTCGGCTCGCAGCCGCGCCGCCGTGCTCTCGGCGCACCCGACCGTCGCTTGCGGGAACGCGAGCCTCCCGAGCAGGTGGTCCCAGTCGGCGTGTGTCGCCATCAGTCCGGACACCGGGAAGCCCGCCTGGTCGAGCACGCCGGGAAGCGCGTCCAGCTCGTCCGGGTAGACGGGCGAATCGATCACGAACCCTTCCTCCCCCGCTCGGACCGCCGTGCAGGTTGTCTGCCATACCGCGCTGATGAAAACAATCACATCGGCGTGGAGAGCGAACGCCCGCATACCGCGCGGGACCCTACGTGACGCCGATCAGCTTCGCCGCCTCGCGCAGCGAGGAGACCTCGGCGTCGGGCTTGCGCTGTCCCGCATCGAGCTGCTGCTTGTTGCGGTTGACCCAGATCACCGGGATCTTCTTCTTCAGGCACGGCTCGACGTCGTGGTAGTAGCTCGCGGCGATGTGAACCCAGCCCTTCTTGCCGCCGATCCGCCGCTCGCACTCCGTGAAGTGCGCCGGATCGGGCTTGTATGAACGCACTTGCTGTGCGGTCACGACGAGGTCGAAGTCGAGCGGGATGTGGCGCCGGGTCTGGCCGAGCAGCTTGTCGTCGATGTTCGAGATCAGCCCGATCTTGTACTTCTTGGCGATCTTCTGGAGCACCGGGTTGGTCTCCTTGAACGGCGGCCAGCGCTGCACCGAGTCGGGCAGGAACCCCGAACGCGAAGGTTCCAGCGGCCACCCGAGCCGCTTCGAGATCTCCACGGCGGTTCGCCGGAGGACCTCGGCGTAGAGCTCGTACGAGCCCGCCTGGATCTTCTGCTGGATCTCGTGGAACAGCGGGATCAGCTCCTCGCGGTCGATCGTGAAGCCATCGCGCTCGGCTTCGCGCTCGAACGCATCGAAGGCGCCGCTCTCCCAGTCGATCAGGGTTCCGTAGACGTCGAAGGTGACGAACGTGATCTGCTTCGGGATCGTCATGCGGCGGCCATGATGCCATGGGAATCGTGGCGGATGCGGCCCGACTCACCCTTTGCGGGGTGAGCCGGGCTGCCGGACCGCCGTCGCTCGCGGGCGCGCCGCGCAGCCGCGGCAGCTAGCCGCGGAACGCGACGAGGTGGATCGAGCCGCTGAACGTGGTGCTGGAGCCCGAGAGGTTGCAGGCCGTGAATTTGGCCTGGCCGGCTGTTGTCACCGCCCCTGGCGTGAACACGACATTCTGGCTCGGCGGTGTCGTCGTATACGCGAACAGCGGGACATCGCCCAGCTGCAGCGCGGAGTCGCCGACGCTGAAGGCCCCGCACGCATTGGCGCCGAGGCTGAACCCGACCGAACCGGTTACCGAGCCGACCACTCCGGTCGGAGCGGTCTTGTCGGTCGCGCTGACCGTTACCCCGTTGCCGCCGAGAATGGAGCTCGCCTGGCCCGTCGCCTTGTTGTTCTCGCCGCCCGAGACCGAGCTGCCGAGCGCGGTCGTGGCGTTCGTGAGACCGCCGAGGATCGCGTCGTGGCCGTCCTCGAGACCGCTGTCGCTATTGACGCAGTCCCCGCTCTGTGCCGTCCCCGCGCCGGCCAGGTTGTCGCAGCCCCCGGCGATGAACGAGTCGTCGTCGGTGGTCAGGTTGTACTGGCCCCCCGTGATCGCGCTCTCGTCGCCGTTGGCCACGTTGCCGCCGCCACCCGCCACCGAGGCGAAGTTGCCGACACCGGAGCCGCCGGCGGTGTTGTGATCCCCTCCCGTGACCGCCGTCGAGTAGCCGTTCGCCTGATTTTGCTGGCCGGCGCTGACGGAGGAGATAGAGCCCCTGCGCCCTGTTGAGGACGCCGCCCGAGATCGATTCGTATCCGGTGCTTCCGCACGCGCCTGTCAGGGCGCTGGCGCTGCCGGCGACTCCGTCGCAGCCGCCGCTGATCGAGGAGAACGGGTCCGAGGCGAGGTTGAACTCGCCGCCGCTGACGTCCGACCAGTCGCCCGAGGCCTGGTTGTGCTCGCCGGCGATCGCCGCCGACGCGCTGCCGGAGGCCTTGTTGACCTCGCCGGCGGCCAGGCTGTACGCGCCGGCCGCGCTGTTTGTCGTCGCCGAGCGCGGTCGCGTACTTGCCGTTGGCCTGGTTCTTGTACCCGCCGACGATCTCGCCGTAGCTTTTCCAGCCGTTCTCGGACCCGACGATCAGGTCGTTCGAGCCGGTCTGGGCGTGGCCGCTGGTGTCTTCGGCGTAGCCGATGATCACGTTGCCCTCGCCGTTGAGGGCGCCGCTCGTCGAGCCCGCGCCGGACACGACCTGCACGTTGACGCCGGTGAACGTGATCGTCGGCTTGCCGTCGATCCCGGTGTCGGTGTAAGACGCGTGCGACAGGATCGCGGTGTCGACCGCGGTCGTTCCGGCCCCGCAGTTCGACGCCGACGAGCCACCTGATACGGCGGCCTGTCCCGCAGTCGTCGGCACGCAGAGAAACAGGGAAGCCGCCGACGCATCGGCGACCCCGACCACCAGGATGCACGCCCCCGTCGCGACAATCGCGGCCGCGAGCGCCCGAGCACCTCTCAACATGAACACACCCCTAGTTTGGGACCCTCCCCGTGAGAGTCTTTTAATGAACCCCGGCGGGAGTATTTCACGCCGGGGTCAGGCTGACGAGCGTGTCGTTGCAATAGAGTCCGTCGCCGAATGGACCTGCTCGAGTACCAGGGGAAGCAGCTGTTCGCGCGCCACGGCGTGCCGGTCCCGAACGGCCGGCCGGCGAGCACCGTCGAGGAAGCGCTGGACGCAGCCGATGACATCGGCTACCCCTGCGTCGTCAAGGCGCAGGTGCAGATCGGCGGTCGCGGCAAGGCCGGCGGGATCAAGGTCGCGCGCGACCGCGACGAGACCCGCGAGCACGCCGACGCGATCCTCGGCATGGACATCCGTGGTCTCACCGTCCACGAACTCTGGATCGAGGCCGCGTCGGAGATTGCCTCTGAGTACTACGCCTCGGTTATCTTCGATCGCTCGGCCAAGGCTCCCCTGATCATGCTCTCGACGAAGGGCGGGATGGACATCGAGGAGGTGGCGGCGACCGACCCGGGCGCGATCGCACGTCTGCACATCGACTCGCTGCTCGGCTACCAGGACTTCCACGGCCGCCGCGTGGCGTTCGAGGCCGGCGTCGACGAGGACGTGGTGCGGCCAATCGGGGCGATGCTCGCGAAGCTCTACGAGGTCTTCATCGAAGAGGACGCGACGCTCGTCGAGGTCAACCCGCTGATCGTCACGCCGGACCGCGAGGTCAAGGCCCTCGACGCCAAGGTCACGCTCGACGACAACGCGATGTTCCGCCATCCCGACAACGCCGCTCTACGTGACATCTCGGCGGAGGATCCGCAGGAGCGAATGGCGAAGGAGCGCGGCCTCACCTACGTCAAGCTCGACGGCGACATCGGGATCCTCGGCAACGGCGCCGGCCTCGTGATGTCGACGCTCGACGTGGTCGCGCAGGCCGGTGGCTCGCCGGCCAACTTCCTCGACGCCGGCGGCGGCTCGAAGGCCGAGGCGATCACCAGCGCGGTCGAGGTGATCCTCTCGGATCCGAAGGTCAAGGCGGTCCTGTTCAACATCTTCGGCGGGATCACGCGCGGCGACGAGGTCGCCCGCGGCCTGATCGAGGCGTTCGACCAGATCAAGCCAACCGTTCCATTCGTCGTGCGGCTGGATGGCACCAACGACGTCGAGGGGCGGCAGCTGCTGGCTGAAGCCAATCTCCCCAATGTGCATACTGAGTCGACGATGGACGGCGCGGCAGAGAAGGTCGTCGAGCTGGCCCGAGAAGTGGCGGGGAGCACCCAGTGAGCATCCTGGTAGATCGCGAGACCCGGCTGTGCGTGTCGGGGATCACCGGCCGGGAGGGCACGTTCCATTCGCTGCGCAATCGCGACTACGGCACTCAGGTCGTGGGCGGCGTGACGCCGGGCAAGGGCGGTCAGGACGTCGAGGGCATCCCCGTGTTCAACACGTTCCACGACGCCGTGCTGGAGACGGCCGCCAACACGGCGATGATCTTCGTCCCGCCGCGGTTCGCCGCCGACTCGATCCTCGAGGCCGAGGACTCGGGCATCGAGCTGATCATCGCGATCACCGAGGGCATTCCGGCGCACGACGAGCTGCGCGTGTTCAGCACGATCAAGAAGAACGGCCGCGCTCGCCTGATCGGCCCGAACTGCCCGGGGATCCTGTCGCCCGGCAAGGCGACCGTCGGGATCATCCCCGCGTCCTTCTTCCGCGAGGGCAACGTCGGCGTCGTCTCGCGCTCCGGGACGCTCACATACCAGATCGGCAACGTGCTCGCGCAGCGCGGCTTCGGCAACTCGACGATCGTCGGGATCGGCGGCGACCCGGTGCCGGGCACGGACTTCATCGACGTGATCGCCATGTTCGAGGACGATCCCGAGACCGAGTTGATCGTGATGTGTGGCGAGATCGGCGGCGACGCCGAGGAGCAGGCCGCCGAGTACATCGCCGCCAACGTCACCAAGCCCGTCGTCGCCTACATCGCCGGCTTCACCGCACCGCCAGGCAAGACGATGGGACACGCCGGCGCGATCGTCTCCGGGTCGAGCGGTGGCGCGGCGGCGAAGGCCGAGGCGCTCGAGAGCAGGGGCGTGCAGGTGGGACGGACGCCGACCCAGGTCGCCGAGGTGGCGGTCGAGCTGCTCGGGGCGACGGCCTGACCGTCGCCCCACTACCCCGCTCACCCACAGATTGCGCTGAGCACGCTCGCGTACTCGGCCGCGACGCTGTCTGCCGAGTAGGCCTCGATCACCGCCCGCCGCAGGCGCGCCCGGTCCCAGCGGACGCCGCGGGTCAGCTCGATCGCTGTGGCAATCGCCTCCTTCGTCGGCTCGTCCAAGCCGATGCCGACGTCGATGCCGCACGCTCGCGAGATCTCGCCGATGGTGGGAAAGCCGATCACCGGCGTTCCGCAGGCGAGCGCCTCGATGTAGACGATTCCAAATGATTCGCTGAGGCTCGGGAGGCAGAACACCTCGGCGCGCGACATCGTCGATTGCATTGCCGCTGGATCCAGCGAGCCCGCAAACTCGACCCGCTCGGCGATCCCTGCGTCAGCCGTCATCGCCTCAAGAGCTGCCTGCTGCGCTCCCTCTCCGACGATCGTCAGCGTCAGGTCCGGCACCAGCGCGGCTGCGCCGAGCAGTCCCGCCGGATTCTTTCGCGGGATCAGCTCGCCGGCGAACAGGGCGCCGGCGCGCGGCTGATCTAGTTCGACCGGCTGCGCGAACCGAGGCTGCAGCGGGTAGCGGATCAACCGCGTCGTGTCGGGGTAAGGAAGGCCGAGCTTTCGGCCCTCGTCGAGGCAGTACTCGGACGGGACCACCAACGCCGAGAGCCCGGCCATCGCGCGATGCATCCGCTCTCGGGCAGCCTCGGGGTCCTCGATCTGGGTGATCTGGTGCCACGAGTGACCGACGCCGACGAGCGGCAGCCGCGGCGCCACGACCGGCAGCGTCAATCCCCAGCTCGTGCTGAAGTGATTGAGCAGCGCCACGTCGGGCTGGAGCTCATCGAGCACGGCCTCGAGAAACGCCTCCCGGCGCTCATCCTGGCCCATGACCCGTACCGGCACCGGAGCGTGACCGTCGCCCGAGCCGGTGCTCACGATCCCGACCACCTCCACGGGCAGCCCGTCGTTGGCCGTGATCGCCTCGACGAGCGTCGCATGAAACGTCGCCACCCCGCCGCGCCGGCCGCCGCCCCATTCGGGCGGAACCGAGCCGAAGGTGATGAGCCGGACGGGGTTCACCCGTCGGCGGCAACGGGCGTCGTGGCGATCGACTCGAGCATGCGCGCGGCGGCCGTGTTCAACGCTTCCGCGTACTGGTCGGCGTCGTCCGCTCCGTCGCGCGTCGCCAGGTCCAGCAGCAGCGCGAGCGAAAGATCGAGGGCGCCGAGGCGTGAATCCTTGAGGAGATCTCGCGGCGTGCGCTCGTGGTGGCGCATGGTCGGCTCGACCCAGCCCTCGATCTCCCGGCGGACCTCCGGGTCAGCGGCACGCTCGGGCGCGTCCACGAACGCGGCAAGGTCCTGGCACGCCGCGAGCGGATCGCCGAGCAGCGTCCGGTAGCCGACGAATACGCGCAGGTCATCGGCCGTCCCCGCAACGGCCTGCGCCGTGTAGAGCCGCCACAGCGCGATGCTCTGCTCGGTCGACAGGCCGTCGCGCCGCTCGAGCGATGCGGCGATCTCCAGTGGATGCCTGTGACAGATCACGAACCTCGCCGGCCCGATCAGCGGGCGCCAGAAGGGGAGCGTCAGGCAGGTCCTCGGATCCTTGAAGCCCCACAATGGCTGATGCGCGAACTCATCCCGGAGGATCGCCACGGCCTGTTCGCGGAGATCGTCGAGACCCGGATCGGATTCCCATCCCGGTGGCATCGACGGCGGATCGCGCCATGTGCCGCCGAGCCGCCTCAAAAGAGCCGTGTTGAGGCGCATCATCGCGTAGTGCTCGAAGAATCCTTTCTCGTTGATGTTCTCGATCGCTGCGAGCAGGCGGTCGTGTTCGCCCACGTCGACGCCAAGGATGTTGAGCATGCGCATGGTCACCGAGGTGCCGGTGCGGGCCATCCCGAGCACGACGACCACCCGCCGTCGGGTTCGTTCGAGCCCTGTCGGCTTGCTCGGCGGACCGGGCGCGCTGGCGCGGCGGGGGCCGCCGCGTTGCGCCAGCGCGGCATCTGCCGCGGCGAGCAGGTCGCCGGCCGAGGCGGGCTCGCTGATCACCAGGTCGTACGCGGCGGCCTCGCCGGCGGGCGGCATGCCGCTGATGCAGAACAGCACATTGAGCCGCCCTGGGGTCACGACGTGACGTCCTGCGCCATCGAACAGATGCACGACCACGTCGTCGAGCAGCCACGCGTCGGTGCCGTCCGCAACGTGGGCCGGGTAGCCCGCGGCCTTCAGGTGCTCGAGCAGCTCACGCACGTCGGCTTCGGGAGTACCCGCAGCTGGCTTCACGCAGTAGGTCACGCCGGCATCCGCCTGCCCGCCATCTCCGTTCCAGATCCGCCCGGCGCTCGGTCGCTCGAGCGCGTATTCACGTCGCAGTGCCGGACCCCACCGTTCGAGCAGCAGCGTGTGGTTGGCCCGGATCGCATCGCCCTCGCCGTCGGGCGATCCCCGGCGGGTCGAGAGCGGCCGGTGCAGTAGCACCGTCGTTCGGCTCATCGTGATCGCTCCGCCACGCTCCGCCAGTCTCAGGCACAGGTCGATGTCCTCACCGCCATACCGGAAGCGCTCGTCGAAGCCCCCGATCTCGTCGAAGGCCGCTGCGCGGGTGAGCGCGCACGCGGCGGCGACGGCCGCGACCTCGCCGTCGGCGCCGATGACCTCCGCCACGTCGGCTCCGAGTCCGCGCAGCACGGGCCGAAGGACCCCGCGGTCGAGCCGGAAGGCGATGCCATCGTGCTGCACGGCGACGGGTCGTCCGCTCACCGACTCGCGGTTGGGGTCGACCATCACCGCCCCGGCGATCACCGTCCCGGGACGCTCCAGCGAAGTGACCAGCCGGCGGAGCCAGCCGCGCTCGATCGGCTGGACATCGTTGTTCAGGAACAGCAGCAGCTCGCCGGAGGACCGCGCGGCGCCGATGTTCATCGCGGCCGAGAACGAGAAATTACGTGCATTGCGGACGATGATCAGCGGGAACGGAACCACCGCCGACTCGAGCCACTCGACCGTCCCGTCGCTGGATGCGTTATCGACGATGACGACCTCGAGCTCTGAATATTGTGTCTCGTCCGCCAGCCCGATTAGCAGCGTCTCGAGCAGCTCGCGGCCGTCGTGCGTTGGGACGATCGCCGACACGGTCGGCCAGCGCTCGCGCTCCGGCGGGGCGGCCACCGGCGCGAGCACGCGATCCACCTCCCCGACTAGGTCCGCAACCCGCCCCGTCTCTTCGGCATCAAGTCTCACGTCCGTGGCCCCCTGGACTCGGGACACTAGCCTAGATTCTTGACGGTGCTTTGGCGCCACGGCTAGTCTCGTCGGCGCATGCCAAGGGCGCGAACGTGTGGGGGGGTCGCGGTGATCGTCGGGGCGCTGTCCCTGGCGTTCTCGGTTCAGGGTGGGTCGGCCCTTGCGTCGAGTCCTACGCAGCCCCTCGAGCGGATCGCCATCGTGGAGCACGGACACCGCGTCTCACGGAACGTGCTCGCGCAGGACGCACGGATCCTGACCGATCAGGTGAACGATCAGCTGCGACGCTTCTGGCCCGGGCCCAGGGTCGACATCGAGCCCGTCCGCGGCCACGTTCCCCCCCGCTGGCCACTGATCGACCTGAGCGACTCGAGGTCGCCGGCGCGCACCGGCGGCTATCACACCACCGGCGCACACGGCCGCCTGCTCGCGGTCATTTTCCTTCAGAGATGGGGGCGTCACTGGACGGTTGGCGCCTCGCACGAACTGCTCGAGATGCTGCAGGACCCGATCGGAGACACCGAGAACTCCGACTACGTGGAGGAGGTCTGCGATCCGGTGCAGTTCGTCTGGTACTGGCTGCGCGGCGTGTACGTCTCGGACTTCGTCACGCCGTCCTGGTTCAGCGCCGGCCCGGGACCGTGGGACATGGCACGCCGGCTCCACGCGCCGCGAACCTTCGGCCGCGGCGGCGAGGAGGACTACCACACGGCCGAGGGGTGGGAGTGGATCGGGCCGGGGGCGGTGATGGCGCGCTACCCCAAGCCGCTGAGGGTTCGCCGGATACCCCGTCTCGGATAGCCACCGAGCGACCCCAGACGACGCGGCGGCCGGTCGATCTTAGCCGCTACTCCGGAATCAGGAGCAGCTTCCCCGTCGTCTTGCGCGCCTCGAGATCCTCGTGCGCCTGGCGGGCCCGCTCCAGCGGATATCGCGCGCCGATCCGGACGTCGAGCTTTCCGGACTCGATCAGGCTGAACAGCTCACGTGCCCGCTCGTGCAGCAGCTCTGGCGTACGCGTATGGGTCTGAAGCGTCGGGCGCTGAACGTACAGCGATCCGGCGCCGGCGAGCGTCTGGACCGTGAACGGGTCGGGCTGCCCGCTGGCCGCCCCGTACAGAATCATGCTGCCAAACGGCCGGAGCGCGGCGAGGCCATCCAGAAACGTCGTCTTGCCGATCCCGTCGTACACGGCCGCGGCACCCTCGCCGCCGGTGAGCTCGCGCACGCGTTCGGCGAAGCCCTCGTAGCCGATCACCTCGTCGGCTCCGGCGCCCCGCGCGAGCGCCGCCTTTTCCTCGGTCGAGGTCGTCGCGATCACGCGACCGCCGCGCAGCTTGGCGAGCTGTGTGAGCAGCAGTCCAACGCCGCCCGCCGCAGCATGCACGACGACCCAGTCGCCCGCCTGCACCGGATACGAGTCGGCCGCCAGATAGTGCGCGGTCATCCCCTGGAGCATCGCCGCGGCCGCGATCTCGGAGCTGACGTCGTCGGGAATCGGCACGAGTGCGCGCCGCTTCGCGCCGACCTTCTCGGCGTAGCTCCCCGGGACCGCCACCCATGCCACGCGTTCGCCCGTCCCGGCGATGGTGCCGGCGCCCTCGACGCCGAGGATCGCGGGCGGCCGTGAGCCGTATCCGCCGCCGTTGCGTTCGTACACGTCCCGGTAGTTGACGCCGACGGCCTCGACGTCGACCAGCACCTCGCCGTCGGCCGCAACGGGATCCGGCACATCCTCATAGGAGAGGACCTCCGGACCGCCGTTTCGCTCGAACACGATCGCCCGCATCGGAGGGGAGCTTATTTCGTCTCCGATCGAGCCCGCGATACCCTCGCGCTGTCCCAAACGACAGGGATCCGGCCGGTGCCAGAACTCCACACTCAGATATCGGAGATCGATCGGAGGTTGCGCGAGATTCAGGACGAGCTCGCGGCCAACGGCGCCACCCCGCCGGCCGCGCAGCAAACGGAGATGCCTCCCGTGGTCGAGCGCCTGACCGCGCTTCAGATCAGTCTCCTGTCCTCGATGACCGCTTTGCTCGCGGAGTTCCAGCAGGCGCTGGCGCAGATGCGGGAGCCCGCCAGCACGACGCTCACCGTCTCAGTCGGCCCGTTCACGACGATCGCGGCCGTCCATGGCTTCGAACGTGACCTGGCGCGGCTTCCCGGCGTGCGCGAGGTGTCGCTGCGCAGCTATGAAGGTGACGACCACGTCGTGATCGACGTGCAGCTCGCCGTCTCGACCCCGTAGTCTTTCGAGCATGGCTAAGGCGATCTCCTTTGCTCGCGGTGCGCCCTCGCTCGACATCGTGGATGTCGACGGGTTGAAGACCGCCGCGGAGCGCGCGTTCACAAACGACCCGGCCGGCGTTACGGCCTACGGCACCTCGATCGGGTACCCGCCGCTCCGCGAGCTGCTCGCCGAGCGCCACCAGGTCGACCCGAGCCGAGTGCTCGTCACCAACGGCTCGATGCAGGCCGACGCATTCCTGTTCGACGCCCTGATCGAGCCCGGCGACTCGGTGATCGTCGAGCGGCCCACGTATGACCGCACGCTGCTCGCGCTTCGCAATCGCGGAGCCGACGTGCGCGCGGTCGAGCTCGAGCACGACGGGATCGACGTCGCCGCGGTAGAGCGCGTGCTGGCCGCCGGCGCCCGCCCGAAGCTCGCGCACATCATCCCCACGTTTCAGAATCCCGCCGGTTACACGCTGTCGGCCGAGAAGCGCCAGCGGCTTCTCGAGCTTGCTCGGGCGCACGAGTTCATGATCTTCGAGGACGACCCGTACGTGGCGCTGCGCTTCAAGGGGTCGCCGGTGGCGACGATGCTCTCGACCGACGGCGACACCGTCACATACGCATCGTCCTTCTCCAAGACGGTCTGCCCGGGGATCCGCGTCGGATACCTGGTCGGGCCGCAGGAGTTGATCGCGCGGATCGCCAAGCTCGCGACCAGCACGTACATCTCACCGAGCATGGTCTCGCAGGGAATCGTTTACGAATTCTCCCGCTCGGGCGCGCTCGAGCGGTCGATCGAGACCGTCAAACAGGCACTGGGCGAGCGGGCCTCGGCCCTGTGCGAAGCCCTCGGGCGAGAGCTTCCGGACTGGCGGTTCGTCGAGCCGGAAGGTGGCTATTTCCTGTGGGTTGAGCTGCCGCGTGGCACCGATGTGGCCGCACTGTTCGAAGCCGCGGCGGAGCGCGGCGTGCAGTTCGTCAAGGGCTCGGACTTCGTGCTCGAGGGAGGCGACGCGAGCCTTCGTCTCGCCTACTCGGGCGTCACGCCGGCGGAGATCGACGAGGGCGTGAAGCGGCTGGCCGATGCGTACCGCGACGTGACCGCGGGCGCGACCAGCGCCGACGCGGCCTGACGGTAGGGCTCAGCGTCCGTAGCGCTCGCGCCCGAGCACGAGCTGCTCCGGCAGCGCGATCCGCGGGGGAGGTGAGGGATCGGCGATCACCGACACCGTCTCGGCGACGCTCGATGTCACCGTCGCGGTCTGCCCATCGCCCGCCACGGTCACGTTCTCGCCGTCGTTGGTGGCGATCTCGCCCTCCAGTCCAGGCGAGATCCCGGCGTCCTTGAGGTAGTGGAGCAGATCCTCGGCCTCGTTCTCCAGGCGCAGGATCGTGACCTTCGCGCCCGGTTCGCAGTCCGCCAGCGGGACTCCGTCGATCCGCTCGCCGACCTTGATCGGATGGCCGTGGGGACAGGTCTTGGCGTCGCCGACGGTCGCGCGGACATACGCTTCGAACCGCGGCGTCATCGCGTGCTCGAGTTGCTCCGCCTCCTCGTGTACGTCGTCCCACGGAACGCCGACGACGTCGGTCAAGAACCGCTCGATCATGCGGTGACGGCTGACGATCGCCTGGGCGTGCTCGCGCCCGGAGGCGGTGAAGTCGATCGTGCGCCCGGTGTCACGGGTGATGTAGCCGTCGCGCTCGAGGCGGCCGAGCATCTCGTGCACCGTCGGGGCGGAGAGCCGCATCGCGCGGGACAGGTTGGCGCCGGTCATCGGTAGTCCCGCCTCGAACAGCCAGAACAGCGACTCCAGATACTCCTGCTCGGCGACGGTCGCGTGCTCGCTGGCCATGCTTGGATCGTAGCGATCGGCCGGTCCGGCCCCGACCGCATCAGTCATCTAGCATCGCGCCTCGATGGCACTCCCGCTCAGGCCGCCGATCGAGCCCCAGCTCGCCCGCTCGAAGCCCGAATTGCCGACCGGCGATCAGTGGGCCTATGAGCCGAAGTACGACGGTTTCCGCGCGATCGCGTTCGTCGACGGCGACGAATGCATGCTCCAGTCGCGGGGGCGTAAGCCGCTGTCCCGGTACTTCCCCGAGCTCTCGTTCCCGCCTGGCCGCTACGTCCTTGACGGCGAGATCGTGATCGACGCGGACGACGGGGGGCAGGACTTTGGCGCCCTTCAGCAACGGATCCACCCGGCGCTGTCGCGGATCACGATGCTCGCCGAGGAGACCCCGGCTCGCTATGTCGCGTTCGACCTGTTGGCTCGCGACGACGAGACGCTGCTCGAACGGCCCTTCGCCGAGCGCCGCCGGGCGCTCGAGGGGCTGGCCGACGGCGGGTTCGACGTCACGCCCCTGACCCACGACCGCGCCGACGCAGAGCCCTGGCTGCGCAGCGGCGAGGGAGTCGTGGCCAAGGAGATCGGCGCGCCCTACCGTCCGGGCCAGCGCGTCGGAATGGTGAAGGTCAAGCGCGTCCGCACGATCGACGCCGTCGTGGTGGGTTACCGCCCGGGCAAGGAGGAGGGGACCGTCGGGTCGTTGATCCTCGGCCTGTATGACGACGCCGGGGAGTTGCACGTTGTCGGCCATTCCTCGGGGCTGCGAGCCGCCGAGAAGCGAGCGCTCGTCGAACGCCTCGCCCCCTACGAGACCGGCAACCGCGGCCACGGCGATCCGAGCCGCTGGCAGAACGAGAGGGAGCTCGAATGGATCGAGCTCCGTCCCGAGCTGGTCGTCGAGGTGACGTTCGATCACGCCAGCGGCGGTCGCATCCGGCACGGAACCAAGATTCTGCGGTGGCGAGACGACAAGCCGCCGACCGAGTGCCGTCTGGAGCAGATGCAGCTCTAGTCTTGCGCCATGGCGTTTGTCGCGCTCGATGGGTCCGAGTCGGTCGCCGTGGTGACGATCGATCGCCCGCCCGCCAACGCGTTGAACGTCGAGTTGGTGGAGGAGCTCGTCGGGGTGCTCGAAGCGGTCGCGCTGGCGCCACCGCGGGCACTCGTCGTGTCCGGACGGCCGGGATTCTTCTCGGCCGGCGCGGACCTCAAGGCGATCCCCTCGCACGGCCCCGAGCAGCAGCGCCGGATGGTCAGCGGCATCAACCGGATCGTGCTCGCGTGCTACGGGCTGAAGTGCCCCACGGTGGCGGCGGTCACCGGTCACGCGATCGCCGGAGGGATGGTGCTCGCGCTCGGCCTCGACATGCGGATCGCCTCCACGGAGGGGCGCTACGGACTCACCGAGATCAAGGTCGGCGTCCCTTACCCTCAGGCCGCGATCCGCGTCGTCGCGGCCGAGTTGGCGCCGCACGCGGCGCGGCGGCTGGCGCTCGGCAGCCAGCTCACCGACTCATCGGAGTGTCTGCGGCTCGGGGTATTCGACGAGGTCGTCGAGCCCTCGCAGGTAGTTGGCCGCGCGGTCGCCATCGCCGGCGAGCTGGCCGCCATGCCCGCCGACGTCTATACGCGCACCAAGCTCGATCTCCGTCGCGATGCGCTGGCGGCGATGCGCGAAGCCACTGAAGCCGACCCGCTGCTGGCCTAGAGGATGGCGATCCCGGGCATCCCCACGACGGTCCTCGTCGCGCCGGACTCGTTCAAGGGCACGTTCTCCTCGCCTGAGGTGGCGGCCGCGATCGGCCGCGGCCTGCGGGCAGCCGGCCACGAGGTCGACCTCTGCCCGATCGCCGACGGCGGCGAGGGAACGCTCGCGGCGCTGGCGCCGGCGCTTGGGCTTTCGCTCGCCACCGCCACCGTCACCGACCCGCTGGGGCGCGAGATCGAGGCCGAGTTCGCCGTCGGCGACGGCGTCGGCGTGGTCGAGACGGCCGCGGCCAGCGGGCTCGGACTGGTCGCCGAGGACGAGCGCGACGCCCTGGCGGCGACGACATTCGGCACGGGGGAGTTGATCCTGGCCGCGATCGAGGCCGGGGCCCGGGTCGTCTACGTCGGCATCGGCGGGAGCGCCACCACCGATGGCGGCGCGGGGGCGATCCAGGCGATCCGGCGAGCGGGGGGTTTGGGAGGCGCTCGGCTGGTCGTGCTGTGCGACGTGCGGACGCCTTTCGAGGACGCGGCCCGCGTGTTCGGGCCGCAGAAGGGCGCCCAAACCGAGGACGTCCGCCGTCTGACCAGGAGGCTCGCGGCGCTGGCACGCCGGCTCGACCGTGATCCCCGCGGCGTGCCGATGACCGGTGGCGCGGGCGGTCTTTCCGGCGGTCTGTGGGCTGCGTTTGGCGCCGAGCTCGTCCCCGGTGCCGCGTTCATCCTTGACGAGATCGACTTCGACCGTCGCATGCGCGCCGCTCGCGCAGTCGTCACCGGCGAGGGCAAGCTCGACCAGCAGAGCCTCGCCGGCAAGGCCGTGTCCGAGGTCTCCACCCGCGCCCGCCAAGCCGGCGTGCCGAGCTACGCGATCGTCGGCCGGCGGGACCTCGACGCGTTCGGGATGCGCGTCCTCGACCTCCAAGTGGTGGAGGAGGCGGGGACGTTGAAGGACATCGAGGCGGCGGGGCGGGCGCTGGCGGAGGTCGTATAGGGGTTGTTTAGGGGCGCGCTTGCGCGCGCCTTTTGGGTGTGGCTTTCGCGCTCGGTTCGTTTTGCTGGCGAGGGTCGTTCACTCCGTGGCTGTCGACTCTCGGCCCGGGGGCGCTCCGCGCCCGCAGCCCGGTTGGCGGGCGGCCCGGGAACGGCGCTGGGAAGGGTAGGGACGGGCGCGATCGCGGGCCTTTCGATGATGCACAACACGACAATCTCCCGTCGGATGGCGAGGCCTGTCGAGTTGTGCACGAGGAGTGTGCTCAATACGTCAGGGCTCGGATCTGGCGCCGGCGTTGACGTGCTATGCACCATCCCCGTGACACTCTCGACACACTCGTGGCGCAAAGCCGCGAGTTTCGACGCACTCCCGCCACAAACCCGCGGGGTGGGGCAGCTGAGGAGGGCGCATGGCGGGTCCGGGCCGCCGATCAGGTCGATCAGCCGCTCCGGCGCCCAGCCGGCGCCCTCACCCACCTCCTTCCCTGCTGCCTTTTACCGAGCCGCCCAGCAACCCGAGCCGACCCGCCGCCACATCTGCCCCGCGGGCCGAGAGTCCACAGCCCCCGGACAAACGCCGACGACCCCGCCCGTCCGACCTTTGGTCAGTGAGCGAACGCCTGGCGCTTCTCCGTCGCCGGTCCCGGGAGCGGCGCGCTGAGCGACTGCAGGAACTCAGTTTCATCGCGGAGGTGCTCGAGCAGCAGGTCAGCCATCTCCATGTTCATGCCCGCCCGGATGACGACCCGGAGCACGCTCAGATCCTGGCGGTTCTCCGGGAACGTGTACGCCGGCACCAGCCAGCCTCGCTGGCGTAGCCGGTCGGAGACGTCGAACACCGTGTAGTTCTCGACCTCCGGCTTGACCGCGAACGCGAACACCGGCAGGTCCTTGCCCTCGGACAGCAGCCAGTATGGCCCCATGTCGGCGACACCACTGGAGATGTGGGTCGCGATGTCCTGCGCGCCCTGCATGACCTCCCGATAACCCTCACGGCCGAGGACGGTGAACATGTAGTACTGGGCGATCACCTCGCTTCCGGGCCGCGAGAAGTTGAGGGCAAACGTCGGCATCTGACCGCCGAGATAGTTGACATCGAAGATCAGGTCCTTCGGCAGCGCCTGCTCGTCACGCCAGATCGCCCAGCCCACTCCGGGGTAGACGAGTCCGTACTTGTGGCCAGAGGCATTGATCGACTGGACGCGCGGGAGGCAGAAGTCCCATTCGAGGTCGGGCTGGATGAAGGGCGCGACGAACCCTCCCGAGGCGGCGTCGACGTGGAGCGGCACGTACAGGCCCTTGTCGGCCTCGAGCTGATCGAGAGCCGCTGAGATCTCCTTGACCGGCTCATAGCTGCCGTCGAACGTCGACCCGAGGATCGCCACGACCCCGATCGTGTTCTCGTCGCAGTTCGCCACGGCCTCCTGCGGACCGAGGTGATAGCGGTCGCCTTCCATCGGGACCAGCCGCGGCTCGACCTCCCAATAGCGGCAGAACTTCTCCCAGCAGACCTGGACGTTCGCACCCATCACGAGGTTGGGCCGGTCCGTCGTCTTGCCGGCCTGCTGCATCCGCTCGCGCCAGCGCCACTTCAACGCCATCCCGCCCAGCATCGCCGCCTCGCTCGAGCCGGTCGTCGAGCAGCCGGTCGCGAGCTCTTCGCCGCAGTTCCACATGTGGGCGATGATGTTCACGCACCGCGATTCGATCTCGGCCGTCTGAGGGTACTCGTCCTTGTCGATCATGTTCTTGTCGGCGGTGTCTTCCATCAGCTTGCCGGCGGTCGTCGGCATCCACGTGGTCACGAACGTGGCGAGGTTCAGCCGGGCCTGGCCGTCCAGCAGCAACTCGCTCGTGATCAGCTCGTAGGCGAGGTCGTGATCGACCCCCTTGTCCCGCATCATGTGCAGCGGGACTTGCAGGCGCGGATCGTCCTCGGGGGTGGGTACTACTGCCGGCCGGCGGCGGTTGGCCCGCTCGCCCTGTCGGTGCAGCGCCATGAATTTCTCCTTCGTCAGGGTCAGCGACTGGGTTGGCGCATCATCCCCTGACGGCGGGAGGGCCCGCAAGGGTGGACGCACTACCTAGATCACCACAGTGCATGAAGGGATACGGGCTTGCGGAACACGAGCCCGCGCACCTCGGCCGGGTGCTCCGGATCCAGCCGCAGCTTCGGCAGGCGCGCCAGCAGCTCAGCGAGCCCGATGCGCGCCTCGAGCCGGGCCAGGTGAACGCCGACGCACACGTGCGGGCCCTGCGCGAACGCGAGGTGGCGCCGGGCGTTGGTCCGCGTCAGGTCGAAGTGGTCCGGATCGTCGAATATCTCCGGGTCGCGGTTGGCGGCGCTGATCGACAGCCGGACGAGCTCGCCGCGCACGATCTCCGTTCCGTCGAGCAGGGTGTCATCGGTTGCGTAGCGGTCGACCACGGCGGCCGCCGGCTCGAGCCGCAGCGACTCCTCGATCGCGGCGTCGAGCAGCTCGGGCTCCCGGCGGACGCGCTCGAGCACATCGGGATGCATGAGCAGCTGGAGGATCGCGTTGGCGATCATCCCCTCGGTCGTCTCGATCCCGCCGAACAGAACGACCGCGGCATTCGAGGCGATCTGGTCGTGGCTCAACGCCGACCCGGTGGCGGCAGCCGCGAGCAACGACATCCGGTCGGCGTCCTCGATCACCGCCTCGAGGCGCTCACGCAGAGCGGCGAACGCCTCCCGCCCCGCCCCGCCGTCCTTGCCCGCCGTGATCTCGGTCACGGTCGCGACGATCGAGTCGTACCACGCGAGCATCGCGGGCACCTCGCCCGGTTGGAGCCCAAGCGCCCGCGCCACGATCGTGGCCGCCAGCGGCCCGGCGAACGACCGGCGCAGCTCGCCGGCGCGGTCCGGCTCGAGCTCATCGACGAGACGGACGGCCTCGTGCCTCGTGACGTCGGCAAATCGCTCGCCTACCGCGACCGCCCGGAACGGCGCCACGAAGGGTGTCCGGTGGCGCTCGTGCTCGGCACCGTCGAGGCTCAGCATGCTCGGCCCGATCACCTGCGCCGTCGAGAACCGGGGATCGTCAACCGTAAACGTCGTGGGGCTGCGCATCACTTCGAGGACCAGGTCGTGCCGGGTCACGAGCCACCCGTCGAGTGCCTCGATCCAGGACACCGGCTCGCGTTCGCGCAGCGTAGCCAGCAGCGGGTGGGGATCGTGCTCGAGCTGCGCCACCGTCACGGCGGCGCCCAGCGGGGAGCGGTGTCCAGACCCCATCAAGTGAGCATGTCATTCCGGCGCCGCCTCCCGTCCGGGTGGTGGCTGGCAGCCGATGTCGATCAGATAGCGCGCAAACGCCAATCGATCGCGGTCCGGGTGAAACGGCTCGTTGCCGTCGCGGAGCAACGCCCCCACCCGCTCGAGGTCGTAGAGGAGCGCCAGCTTCCCCGGGGGGTCATCCCACTCTCCCGAGTCATAGCGGTGGCACCACGCGCCGAGCGCCGCCAGCGCCTCGACCTGTACCTGGTCCTCCCACCACCCTGACCTGACCGGCAGCCGGTAGCGCTCGCGCAGTGTGCACACGTCCGTCCACAGCTGCTCAAACCACATCCACCGCTCGCGCGGGTAGAGGCCACGCCAGTCGAGCGGCCATCGCCGTCCGTCTGGATCCTCCCAGCCACTCCCGTACGGGTCATCCCAGCGTCCGTCCTCTGGCTCGAGCCAGCTCACGACGCCGCCGCCAGCCGCCGGAGGCGCCGGTCGTCGAACCAGGTCCGCAGGCGGATCTGGGCCGGAGGGAGCCGCCCGTAGAGGAGCAGGGCGTGGCGCTCCGGTAGCTGGCGGAGCGCCTCCGGCGCCACCAGCGGGCGGCGTCGCCGTGCCGTCGACCGGCTGGTGCCGCCGGCGCCGGTCGTGCGCGTCAGATCGCGCGCCTCCTCCTCGCCGACCAGGCCGGCGAAGTAGCGCAGCGTCTCCAGGTCGGCGACGCCGGGCAGGAGCATCCGCGCCCGGTGGCTGTTGACGACCGTCTCCGCCTGCTGCCCGTAGCGCGAGCGCGCCTGGGCGAGGTCGTGGAAGATCGAGACGAGCTGGATGTTGTGGCTCGGCGCAGTCGAGGCCACCTCCGCGAGGTTGGGCAGCGGCGCCACGTTGCCGGCCTCGTCCAGACAGAGCAGCAGTGGCAGTTCGAGCCTGCCGCCGGCGATCGTCGCGCGCTCGTAGGCCCGATCGACCACCTCCGACAGAAGCGCGAGGAAGATCGGCCGCAGCAGCTTCGACGCCTTCGCGTCTCCGATCAGGTACAGCGTCGCCCGCTCGTCCAGCAGCCGATCGGCGGTGATCTCGGAGCCCTCGGCGGAGCGGGCTACCCGGGCGAAGCGGTATGCCCGCAGCAGTGCCTGCACGGTCGCCTCGATCGAGGACCGCGTCCGGTCGGCCTGGGCCTCGAACGCCGAGACGGCGTCGTACGCGGCATTCGCGCCGTCGAGCTGCGCGTCGTCCCGCGCGTCGCCGGCGAGCATCGCCAGCGCTTGATGCAGCTCGCGTGTGCCCTGTCCGTATGCCCAGCGGACGACGCTGTCGATCCTCGCCCCACTTCCAGCGGCAGCGAACATCAGCGGCGCGAGGCGCTGTTCGGCGGCGATCGCCCAGAAATCACCGCCCTCGACGCTCCGCTGGTCGAGCGCGCCGGCGGCCGCCAGCCGCCACGCGACCTCGAGCGCACCGTCCCACGTTTGCGCCCCGTGCAGCGGCGACCACGTGTGCGCCGCGGTCCCCGCGAGCGCGAACGGGTCGTAGATGAAAACGGAGCCAAGGCGCCGCCGCCGCTCGACAGTCGCCGCTAGGAGGTCGGTCTTGATCGATGAGGCGACCGCCGGCCCGTCCCATTCGAGCAGCGCCGGGATCGCCAGGCCGGCCGACTTTCCGGACTGCGGAGGCCCGAATGCGACCAACGCGTGCCGGTGCTCGGCGCGGAGCAGCCTGCCCCTGTGGCGCCCGAGCGCGAGCCGCCCGCCACCCCGCACGCCTGACCGTAGCCCACGAAGGTCGCCGGCGGCGGCCCACCTCGCTCCCTCGCCTGCCCGGCCCAGCAGAGCGAACCCTCCCGCGCGAGCGAACAGCGCCGCGGGACCTGCGGCAGCGACCCCGAGAATGGCGAGCGCACCGTAGAACGCCCCGGCGCCAGGGAGATCGGCGCGAGCGGGTCTCGGCCAGGCCCCGGCGGGGTCCGCGAGGCGGCCGGGAAGCCGTACCAGGACACCGAGCAGCTGGCCGGCGCCGAGGCGCGGCCAGCCGGCGCCGAACACGAGCCCGGCGACCCCGCCCCACAGCCAGACCAGTGCCGCGAGCGAAACCACCGACCCGATCAGCACCAGCATCCCGACGTCCGAGATCCCCTCCGAGTGGCGCGGGCTCATCCGCGCGCCAGCCTTCGATCGCTGACCCGCATGCCCGTGTCGGTGTTCGTGAGCTCCGCCTCCAGCCCCGAGCGATAGTGCTGGACGACGTACGAGCGCGAGCCGACCCGCCACAGCGCCTGCCCAGCCGCCAGCATCGAGATCAGTTGGGCTTCCGTCTCTGAGAGACCGAGAAGCGTCCGTGTGAGCGGGACCTGGCTCTCGTCCTGGTGGTAGACGATCGTGGTCGAAGCGTCCGCGATCAACCCCTCGGCGATTCGCGACGCCCGCGATCCGGCGTCGCCCGCGGCGTGCAGATCGGCCAACTTGTGCAGGACGACCAGGTTCATGACGCCGAACTGCCGCGCGAGCTTGAAGTTCGACTGAAACCACTCCCCGAGGCCGGTGTGCTGGACGATCTTCCACGACTCGTCCGCCACGTTGACCAGCCGCTCGCGCCCCGGGCGCTCCGCCATCCGCGCCAGGAGCGCACTCATCCACGCCGTCGCGCAGGCCATCAGGATGCCGACCGCCGGCGAGTCCCTGACCGCGTGGAGGTCCAGCACCAGGAGCTTCGCGTCGAGGTCCAGGCCGGGCGAGGTGGGACCGTCGAACATCCCGCGCAACGGCCCCTCGCATAGATCCTGGATGGCGAGCGCGGCGCGTCGAACATCGCGTGCCAGCTGCTCCGCGGTCGTGCGCAGCCGCCCCGCCATCTCGGCGACAGGGTCGAACAGGACCGCCGCGATCTCCGGCAGCGTCGGCTCGCCCGTCCCCCGGGAGCGCACCGTGCGAAGCGCCTCGCGCAGCGCGGCCGCCTCGACCTGCGTGATCTCGCCGCCGACGGCGGTCACCGTCACCGCGCGCAACAGCTCGAGCTGCGCGTGCTCCTCCGGCCGCGAGGCCAGTGGGTTCAGCCGAACGCCCCGGCCCGGCACGAGCGAGATCGGGTCGACGCCCGCGGCCTTGCACAGCGGGCCGTACTCACGCTTGACATCGAGCACGAACGCGCGCCGGCCGAATACCAGCATCCGCCACAGCAGCGTCTTCACCAGCGCGCTCTTGCCCTGCCCGAGCTTGCCCAGCACGATCGCGTTCGGGTCGTCGAGCAAACCGTCGCCGTACAGGACCCACGGGTCGTAACAGAACGCCCCGCCACTCGATTCCCGGCCGATGAACACTCCGCGCCCGCCGAGGCCGCCGGCGGCCATGAACGGGTAGATCGCCTGGGCGTGCCTGGTCGTCGACCGATGACCGGGCCTGGCTGCGCTCATCGCAGCCCCCGGCACAGCGGCAGCGTGAACGTGAACGCATCGGCCTGCTGGCCATACATGCAGTGGAGCTCGAGCCGGGCGCGGGCCGCATGCTCGAGCACCTCCGAGCTTGCTCGGCGGAGCTCTGCGGAGTCGCGGCCGGAGACCGTGACGAAGCCGGCCAGCCTGACCTCGCTGTGTCCGGCGGCAAGCTCGGACTCCCGGCGCATCGTCGCGTCCTGCGCCTGGCGGTGCCGGGCCGTCTCCGACTGGCCGAAGCGATGCCGGAGCTCGCGATCGGCACGATCGCGAGTGATCGCGGCCTCGACCTCGCGCGTGGAGCGCTCGGGCGCGATCGGCTCGAAGGTCACCGCGACGGTTCGGACAATGCTCGATCGCCCGAGCAGCGCATCCATGAACATCGGCGAGACTTCGACGCGCGGCCAACCGCCGATCCAGTAGGTCATGTGCACGGCCCCGTCGCTGCGATAGTGATCCCACCCTTCCTCGGCTCCCAGCGGCCAGGCGTTCGCCTCCCCGAGTCCGTCTCGGGAGCGATCGGCGGCTTCGAGCGTGGCGAGCTCCGTCCGCGCATAGGGATCGAACGCCGTCCGAAGTGCCCGGGCGAGCTGACCGGGACTGAGTGCTCCGAGCACCGTGACCTCGGCGGCGCCGAGCGCCTGTGCGACGCGTTCGGTCTCGGCGATCGCAGCGTGTCTGAGCGCGTCGCTGCCCCGCCCGCGCACCCGACCGACGTCGACCTGGACCGCGAGCAGGATCTCGTGCTCCTGCGCGACCGTCGCGGTCGTGCCGATCAGCTCGAGATAGGACTCGATCATCGGCATGCCCCGGAGTGGGACCTCCGGATCTCGCTCGGCGTGCAGCCAGCGTGCGAGCTCGTCTCCCTGCGCCGGGGCTGTCCGCTCGATCCACTGAATTCGCCGGATCGAGCTGCTCGCCGCGCCCGACAGCACGAGACCCCAGCGGGCCAGTCGCCGCTCCTGGGCTTCCGGATCGAGCAGCGAGAACGACACCACCCGGCACGCCAGCACGCTGGTCAGCCGGCGCCCGCCCTCTGCCAGCAGCCCGATCGCGCGGTCGCGGTAGCTGGTTTCGAGGATCCGCACGTCGCGCAGCACTGCCGGAACGGCGGGCTCGAGCGCTCCGGGCGCTCGGCTCCCGATCCGGAGTCCGCGAGTCGGAAGGGATGAGCGGAATCTGTCGCGCCGGGTGAGCTTTCGCCATCCGAACGCCAGCACGACCGGCGCCCACTCCTCGACGGTGCGATTGCCGATCGGCGCGACCGCCGCGGCCACGGCGAGGGCGAACGCGAGCGTCGCCGCCAGCGCTCCGGTGGCGCTGGGCGCCCGGTCCAGCGTCACGATCGCGAGCACCGTGCCAAGTCCGAGGATCGCGGCTTGACCGGCCCGAACGGGCCCGAGGAGTCCCCGGCGCTCGAGCGGACCGAACACGTAGGTCAGGCGGGAGGGGGTCATGCTGCGTTATCCGGCGAGGATGAGGGCGACGGCGGCTCCGGTCGGATCGAGATCGGCGACGAAGACATCTCGCCCTGGTCCCAGTCCTCGGGCAGTCCGGGAGTCCGCGCCGGCGAAGGCGAATCGGCGGCCTCGCTCGGCCCGGCCCCGTTCTGGCTCAGCCCGCCCCCGTTCGTTGGCGGCTCGGAGGCGACCGCCCGGCCGGGCATATCGCCGAGCTTCTCGGTCTCGGCGATCGCTCCCTCGCGCGCTCCACTCGGCGCCGGCGATGCGCGCCGGCCCTCGGCGTCCGTCTCCACCGCGGTTGCTCCCCGATCGGCGGTGCCCTCTGCGCCGTCGGCAGACGTTCGAGCGCCCATCGCTTCGCGCCGCAACGATCCGGCGGCGCCGCTGGCAACCTCCGTCATCGGCAGCAGCCGCACGAGCGCCCATGGTGCGAACGCCGCGAGCGTCAGCAACGCCACGCCGGCGAGCATCGCGGTCGGTCCGGCGAAGACGCCATGACCGAGCGCCGCGGCGGCGAGCGTGAGGACGGCGACGATCGCGAACTTCGCCAGGATCAGGGCTATCAGCAGCTCGACCGCGCGCGCCGCCCACACGCGCCGGGCCGGCCACACGAGCGCCGCGAACGCCAGAGGCAGCATCAGGACGACGACGTAGACGGCGGCCTCGCGGATCATCAGCTCGAGCCACAGCGCGAACGCAGCCGCGACCACGAACAGCCCCAGCAGGAAGGCAAGAAACGGCGACCCGTCAATCGTCGAGACCGCGCCGATCGTGCCGCCGATCTTCGCCAGGGCTCGGGCGCCATCGCCGCCGGCGGCGGAGGACACGATCGCCGACATCTCATCCGACGCGGCGAGCAGCAGCATCGTCAGCTGCGCGGCGATGCTCACGGCGAGCAGTGCCAGCGGCAGATAGCCGAACGCGGCGCGGACGAGCAGGGCGAGGTCGGAGCGCACTACCGCCTGAACCGAGGCCGCGAATAGAAATGGCAGCGTCAGCACCGCCGCGATGCCCGCCATTCGCCAGTAGGTCGCCGAGAACCACGTCGTCTGAAGCTGCGGGCTGGTGGTCCGAGCAATCAGCCTGGCCGTTTCGTCCATCGCGGCCTTCGCGCCGACGAGAACCCACGCCCCGACCGCCGCGAGCCCGACGGCGGCCCCGACCTTTGAGACCCCTCCGCTGACCAGCGCCTTCGCGGCTTCGCCAACGTGGCCCGAGAGGAGCTTCTTGCTGGCGTTGAGCAGGCGGCTGCTCTTCTGGAGGACGGAGCACGCCTTGCCGAGGAGGCCGCTCACCAGCCCGCCCACGCCGCACACCGGCTTGACTGGGTTGAACGCCGCAGCGGGTGGGGGTGCCGCCGCGATGGCGACGGTGGCGCAAGACAGCGCCAGCGCCCCGACCAGTGCCCGGCGACCCGGCGCCAGCGCCCCGAGGATCGTCCGCCTCGCCATCACTTCGCGGTCGACCCGAGGTGCTGGAAGAAGTTGACGAGCCCCGGCGCCGAGCCGACGACGAGCGCCGAGGCTCCCGAGATCAGCGCCGCCATCCGCCCGCGGGCCGCGTACTGATGGTTGTGGGTGTGCGAGGCGACCGCCCACAGCGCGGCGCCGATGAACGCGCCCAGCAGCGCAATCGCCAGCGCCCACGCCTCCGCGCCATTGACGAGCTGTTGCAGGACGTTGCTTCCCGGCAGCCCGTTCAGATTGGGGTGGGCGGTGACGGCGAGACGAATGACGGCCATCGAGTCCTCCTGAGCCAAGTGGGGCTAAATAAGTCCATCTGAACCTAGCAATACTGACTTGGTCGTGCTAGGGTCGTTCGTATCAACTTAGACTCAATTGGACTCAGTAGCTCTCACAGACCGATCTGGCGTCGATGACGTCGGCGAGCTCTACCGCCGCCTGGCGGCGCGGCTCGAGCGGATCGTCCGCAGCGACGTCCGTGCCTCGGACGCCGTGATCGAGGACGCGTGCCAATTCGCCTGGAGCCGGCTGCTGAACCACTGCGAGCGCGTACGCCGCGAGGCGGCCCTGTCCTGGCTCGCCACCACCGCGGTCCGCGAGGCGGTCAGGTCCGTGCGCCGCGACGGCCGGGCGCTCTCCCTCGAAGCGACGTTTGAAGACGCCGGGGACGTGGCGCCGGCGGTCGTCCCCGGGCCGGATGAGATCGTCGAGCGGCTCGAGCGCCTGGAGGAGCTCCGCGCCCTTCCTGTCCGCCAGCAGCGTCTGCTCTGGCTACAGGGCTTTGGGCTCAGCTACGCCGAGATGGCGAGCCAGGAGGCATGCACGACCCGCACGGTCGACCGCCAGCTCACCCGAGCCAAGGCGACGCTCAGGCGGGCCTCCGAGCGCTAGGGGGCGCAGGGTGTCCGAAAAGCGGGGTATATCCACGCTTTTTGGGGATCCTCAGGCGAGCCCGGACAAACTCGCCCCGAACCGCACCCCCGCAGCCCGCCGCCCCGCGCCACCGCCCGCCCGCGCCTACCGCGCCCGCCCGCGCTTGCGCCGGCGCCGCTCCGCCGGGCTCAGCTTCCGCGGCTTGCCTCGCTGCTTGGACCCGGTCCGGCTGCTGCCGTTCACCCCGCCGGCGGCCGCCGCGCGCGCCCGCACCGGCGCCCGCCGGCGCGCGTCGCGCCAGATGAAGAACGAGACCCCGAGCAGCAGCACGCCGGCGAAGCCGACGATGACTATCGCGTCTGACCCGCTGAGCCCGCTGCCGCCCGAGGAGGTGCTCGTCGTCGTCACCGCTGTGGTGCTGGTCGTCGCCGGCGTCGTCGCCTGCGACTGCGGAAGGCCAGGCGTGATCGGGCTTCCGAGTGGGTTAGACCCGGGCGCCCCGACGGCCGGCGTCGTCGATGTCGACGTGGCGGCCAAAGCCATGGAAGGCAGCCCGGCCAGAAGGCCAACGACCCAGCAGACCACAAAAACCCGACGCACGACCAACGACCCTACCTCTCCGGCGCCAGTGGCTGCTCCATCGCGGGCGTCTCGGGTGCGTCGCGGTAGGGCTGCTCGGGGTCGACGTGCTCCTCGTGATAGACGCTCTCGGCGTTGACCGCCCAGATGTCGTGTTTGGTCCCGAGGAGGATGTTGTCGACGGCGCGCATCGCGGTCAGCATCGAGTGATCCGAATTGTTATAGCGATGCAGGCCGTTGCGGCCGACCTGGATCAGGTTGGGTACCCCGTCGAGCCATCCGCGGATCGTGGCCACCCGCTCGGCGTACTCGGCGTCGTAGATCGGATAGGCCTTGTGCACGCGGGCGACGAACCCGAATTTGACCCTCTCCGCTTTCGCCAGCCCGAGCTGCTGGATCTCACGGGTAGCGAACTCGACCAGCTTCTCGTCGTCCATCGTCCACAGGTCGTCGCCCTCGAAGCAGAAGTACTCCATCCCGATCGAGGCATCCTGGTCGTTAGGCACCATCCAGGGGCTCCAGGACTTGAAGTTCTGGATCCGCCCCACCCGCACGCTCGGATCGTGGATGTAAATCCAGTTGTCGGGGAACAGATCCTCGCTGCCGATCACGAGCAGGACAGTGAGAAACTCGCGGTAGCGCAGGCCGCGGGCGGCGTCACGGACCTCGCCCGGTGCCTCTGGCTCGGTGATTCCGACGGTAGTTCGCAGCGGCAGCGATGAGATCACGTACGAAGGTGTCAACGTCTCGCCGCCGGCGACGACCTCCACGATGCGGCCGCCGTCGCTTCGCAGCCGGGTGACCGGCGCGTTCAGCCGGACCTCGCCGCCGTGCGCGCGGATGTCGGCGGTCATCTGCTCCCACATCTGGCCGGGGCCGTAGCGCGGGTAGTTGAACTCGGAGATCAGCGACTTGATCTTGTTGCCACGGTTGCCGAGGAACGCCGACCTCGCAGCGGCGTAAAACGACAGGCCCTTGATCCGCTGCGCCGCCCACTCGGCTCGGATCTCGGAGGTTGGGACTCCCCACACCTTCTCGGTGTAGGACTTGAAGAACTGATTGAACAGCCAGTAGCCGAAGCGGTTCGTCACCCACTGCTCGAAGGTGTCCTCGCGGCCCTTGGGCTTGATCGCTGCCCACAGGTACGACAGCAGCGCCTTGGTAAGGTCGACCGGCCCGAGTTTCTTGATGACGTCCATCCCCTGCAGCGGGTACTCGAGGAACTTGTGGTGCCAGTAGATGCGCGACTGCCGCGGGCGCTTGAGGAACTCCTCCTTCATGATCTCGTGCCAGAGGTCGTCAACCTCCTTTACCTTGGTGAAGAAGCGATGGCCGCCGAGGTCGAACCGGAACCCCTCGCGGACCTCGGTCCGCGCGATCCCGCCGACCTGGTCAGTCGACTCCAGAACGATCACCGGCTTGCCCTGCTTGGACATCAGATAACCGGCGGTCAGGCCGGCGGGGCCGCCGCCGAGCACGACAACAGGTCGCTCCGCGGTGATGTCGGCGCCGCGCTGGGCGTCCCCGGCGGGCACGGGAGAGCTCGAATCGTTCATCGCGTCAGGGTCATATCGACGGCGTCAGGAGACTTTCTTGAATAGAACCGCGCTGTTCGCCACGCAGCACGCGCCTTCATAGTCGTGCGGGGCCCACGCGATCTGCTTGAGCTGGGGGTCGCTCGCCAGCAGTGCACCCCACTGCGCAGATCGACGGCGGACCAGTTGTGTCCACGACGCCTCCCAGTTCTTCACGCCCTCGGTGAGCGGTCGCACGAACAGAACATCCTGCCCGGGCCTGACGCTGGCAAGCAGCGGCGCGAGCGTCGCTTGCGGGCTGGCCTTCCGAAGCCGCCTGAGCGCGTACACCCAGTTCATGTACCTGGGGTCGGCCACGCGGCCGAGGGTGTTGGCATATCGCAAGCCCGAGGGCAGGTAGTACCAGGCGAGCGGCGTCTGCTCCGGCTGTCCGACGATCACGAGATCGCCCTTGTGCATGAGCGGTGCCACTTCGGCGGCGACATCGCGCATGTCGCTCTTGAACTCTGGTGCGTATGACGCGACGTGTACGACGAACACGACCGAGAGCGCAATCGCAGCGAGGCCGACGACCCCCGACCGGGCGCAGCCCCAGGCCGCCAGCAGGAAGATCGGTGCCAGCACGGGCGCGAAGTACCGCGACACGAACGCCGGCGTGATCTGCGACGCCAGCCACGCCAGCGCGAGCGTCGCAAACGGAAGCACGATCAGCACCCACAGCTTCGTCGCGTCGGTCGTGCGCCGGTAGCGCCGCGTAAACAGCGCGCCCACGCCGATGATCGTGGCGAGCAGCAGCCCGATCGTGATCCGGTCGCCTCCGAGCAGATCGCGCGAGAGCAACACGGGCGCGCCGAACCGAGGCGGCGGCGCCCACGGCGCGCCGGTGTGGGTCGACTGGTAGATGAAGTTCGGCAGCCATGGCAGGAACAGAATCCCGGCGCCCACGAAGGCCATCACGGCGTCGCGCAGGAGCGCCCTACGGTCATCGCTGGCTTGGTAGATCGGGATCAGCGCGAACGCGGCACCGGCGCCGTAGAAGATGCCCCATGCGTGCGTGTAGAGCATCAGCGCTTCGGCGATCGCGAATACGATCAGGTATTTGCGGCGCCGGTAGATGAACCCGTGGATGAACGCGGTCGTGGCGATCAGGCCGAGCAGGCCCATCAACTCGTACATCCGCGTCTCGCCGGCGTACTGCGTCAGGAACGTGCTGAACGCGAACAGCGTCGCGGCGTACATCCCGGCCCGCCGGCCGAAGAGGCTCCAACCCGACCACATCCCGACCGGGATCGTCAACAATCCGAACAGCAGCGATAGCGAATGCGTGGCCGCCTCGCTGTCGCCGAACGCCCGGATCCAGAAGTGCAGCAGCAAGTAGAACAGCGGTGGCGAGCCGTCATGACGAAGGATCCCCGGGATAGCCGAGAGCGAATGCGAGGCGATCCCGGTCGTAATCGCCTCGTCCATCCAGAACTGTCCGTTGATGTAGCGCGTCCGGATGAACGTCGAGGCCGCGATCAGAACCAGCAGGAACCCGCCGGTGGTGACCCAGACCGGGATTCGAGCGAACCACTTCGGCTCGTGGATGTCCGGAACCTTCGGTATCCCGCGAGTGCGAGGCGGAGCGGTGACGGTCGCCATCTACGCAGTCACCTTACCCGCGCAATGCTCAAACACCCTAAAGGTCCGCGTCGTCCCGATCAGCTGGTAATGGACGTTCGGCCACTCGTGCAGGACCGGGAGCAGCGCGGCGTCGCGCGTCTCCGCTGCCTGGAAGACGACGTTGGGCGCCGGTCCGGGCGGCGCACCCGCTGCGGGCGGCGCCTCGACCGTGAGCGTGTGGACGCCGATGTAGTAGGCGAGCATCGGTACCTGGAAGCCCTCGGTCATGATCGTCCCGCAGGCGACGATGTTGTTCTTGCCGCCGGCCTTGTCCACCGCCGCCTGCACATCGGTGCGCAGCAGCGCCTGATAGACGAGCGCACGGTGCGTCTTGGGAATGTCGGTGAGGCTGCCGCCGACGAAGCTCGGGACGAACATGAACACGAGCGCCACCAGCGCCACTGCTGCCGCGGACCAAGCGGGCGTCGCGAAACTCCGCCCGGTGCCGCGACGACGGCCGGCAACCCATCTGCCCAGCTCCAGCGCGCCCCAGCCCCAGGTCGCGCAGCCCGCGATCTCAATCAGCGCCGAGCCGAGTACCAGATAGCGGTTGTTGCCGGAGAAGCCCGCCTGCGTGAGCAGCGCGATCAGCACGAACCAAGCGATCCCGAACAGCCCCGCGCAGATGATCACGAGCATCGCACGCTCGCGGTTGCCCTTAAGGTGCCAGCTGCCCCGCGTCCGCACCGCCCGCCACAGCAACACCGCGCCGGCGATCGCCCCGATTCCGGCCGCGTACTTGACCCGGCTCAGCACGGTCACCCAGGAGTTCTTGAGCTCTGTGCAGAACGGACACTTGGCGAATGCGGGGCTGTTCGAGCGCGGGTTTTGGGCGCGCTCGGCGCCGCGCAGCAGGTGACCGGACCCCCACAACTCGGGCAGGAACCACAGCACCGGGATCAGCACGAAGAGCGCGTAGACGAGCTTGCGCGCGCCCGGATCCTTCCACCACAGCCAGAGTCCGTAGGGTCCCCAGAACAGCCAGATCTCCGGCCGGTCGAGCGCCGCGAAGAAGGCGACGGCGAACGCCTGCCGGGGATGTCCGTCGAGGTGGCGCTCGACCGCGACTAGCACGATCGCTGTCATGAGCCCCTCGGAGTAGCCGAGCGCGTTGTCCTTGATGAACGCGGCCGACAGCACGAGCGCCACCAGCGCGATCACGCCCGCGAACACCGCGGGGAGGAGCACCGCCAGCCGTTCGCGGCGCGTCACCATCGGGACCACGCTGTCTGCGAGCCAGGTCACCAGGCGTGCGCTGAGCTTGAACACCATTATGGCCGCCATCACCGCGCCGGCACGCGCGACCACCAGCCACAGATCCGGCGCCGCCTTGCCGAACGGCGCGAACGCCGTCGTGAAGATCACCGGGAGCGGCTTCCAGGTGGGACCCCCGGTTGTCTGTAGATCGGCATGAACGATCTCTCTGCCCCACACGAGCCAGGCCCACGGGTCGTAGCTCGGCGTCGAGGGGATCAGCAGCGACAGCGCGCCGATCACGAGCGCGCCGGCGCCGAGCACCGCGTACAGGCGCCATCCGGCCAGGCGCCTGAAGCTGGCACCGGCCGCGGCCCTGCTCGGGGCGCCGATCGTCGGCGCAGTCAGCTCAGCACTGGGTACGGACATAGAAAAAATGCTGCTTTTCGCATACCGGGCCGCCGAACCCGAGTCACGCCGGGGAGAGCTCCGGTCTCGAGTCACGACAAACGGTAAATGCGCGGTCGGCGGGGGGCGCAGACCTCATGCCCGCAGCGCGGGCACCGGCGGATTCTAGAGCCCTTCCCCCGTTGGGGACTTCGCACGCGATTGGGCGCGAGCACGCACCCGCTGACGCTATCCCTTGACCCCCTGGTCGAGGCAGTTCTCGATAGTCGTCAAGAGCTTGTCCGACGCCTGCTCGGGGTACAGCAGCGAGCTTCCGATCACCTCGGCCCCCTGCACCTGCGAGTCGATCTGCAGCGCCTGCGCCGCGCCGGGCGTCGTGGAGAACAGGACCTTGGGGTCTCCGGGCGCGTCGATCTGCAGCCACGTCCGCCCGACCTCGGTGACCGGGACGTTGGCCTGTAGCAGGCATTTCACGTGCGTGGTGCGCGGGTCGTCGAGCTTTGCTCGGCCGGCGGTCGTGGCCGTCGGGGAGATCGTGCCGGCCTCCGGATTGCTGGTTGCTCCGCAAGCCGACAGGACGACCGCGACAAACCCGCATGCAATCGCGAGCTTCGCGGTAGACATGTCGCCAGAGAGTAGATGATCGTCGCCCTGCCTTGATCTACTCTCTCGCGCGTGACCGCATTTGCAGCGCTGACGGGGCCATTGCCCAAGGCGGGAGTGGTCGTGGTGGCGCTGCTCGCCGGCTGGGCACTGATTGCCAGTGAGCCGCGCGCTCGCGCCACCGCGATGGCCGGTGCGCTCGTGCTCGCTCCCGTGCTCCTGCTGGGCGAGATCTGGCACTCGCCCCAGCTGCATCTGGTGCACCATCACCCGCTCTATGCCGCGGTCGCCGCGATCGCGGGTCTCGCCGTCGTCGTGGCGATCGCCCTGCTGATCATCCGGCGGCCGGCGGTGCTCGGCGTGCTGGTCGTGCTCGCGCTCCCGTTCCGGATCCCGATCGAGGCCGGCGGGACGACCTCGAACCTCCTCGTGCCGCTGTACCTGGTGGTGGCCGCGGGCGCGGTGGCGTTCATCATCGGGGCGTGGCGGGATGACAGCGAGCTGGAGCCGGGTGCCGACGCCGCCACGGTGCGGCCCGGCTGGATCGAGCGGCTGCTCGCGCTCTACGTGGTGCTCTATGCGGTCCAGGCGATCTACTCGTCCGACTTCCAGATGGCGCTGCAGCAGATGGTCTTCTTCTACGTTCCGTTCTCGCTGCTGTTCTGTCTGCTCCGGCGCCTGCGCTGGACGCGCGAGCGACTGCGGATCTGCCTCCTCGTCCTCGTCGGGCTGGCGGTCGTCTTCGCGGCGGTCGGGTTCGTCGAGTTCGAGACCAAGACGCTGTTCCTCAACCCGAAGCTGATCGCCGCCAACAACGTCCATACGTACTTCACGGTCAACTCGGTGTTCTTCGACCCCGACATCTTCGGGCGGTTCCTCGCCCTCGTGATGATCCTGCTGGCGTCCGTTCTCCTCTATGGACAGCGCACGCGCGACATCGTCGTCGCCACCGTCGTCCTGGCGATCCTGTGGGGCGGGCTGCTGCTGACGCTGTCGCGCTCGAGCCTCGCGGCGCTGCTGGTCGGCCTCGGGACGCTCGCCGCGCTTCGCTGGAAGGCGTGGCCGGCGGTCGTGGCCGCCGGCGTCGCGGTCGTGATCGGCGCCGGTGCGATCGCTGTCTCGCCGAAGACCTTCGGACTCAACCAAGGGCTCAACGGCGCCTCGAGCGGGCGCGCCGGATTGGTCCGGGGAGGCATCGACCTGTTCCGCGCGCGCCCCGTGTTCGGCTACGGATCGGGGTCGTTCCAGATCGAGTACCACCGCCACAACAAGGGCATCTCGAGCCTCTCGGCGTCGCACACGATCCCGATCACGATCGCGGCCGAGCAGGGGCTGATCGGGGAGCTGGCGTACGTCGCGCTGGTGCTCGTGGCGCTCGTCGGGCTGTTCCGCGGCGCCCGCGCCGACCCCGCCCGGGTGGCGATCGCCGCGGCCTTCCTCGCGCTCGTATTCCACACGATGCTGTACGCCGACTTCCTGGAGGACCCGGCGAGCTGGACGCTGCTCGGCGTCGGTACGGCCCTGGCGGTCACGGCTCGCGCCGAGCAGCGGGTGACGTCACGCCGGCGGCCGGCGGTGGCGGTGGCGCCCGCCTGAGACGGGTTTGACTTAAGGGGGCGCGCCTTTGGGGGCGCGCCCTGTGGTGTCGCCTGGGGGCGCTGCCGCGTTGGCTGTCGAAGGGGCGGGTCGGGCGCGATGAGAGGCCGTTTCGATGGTGCACAACACGACAATCTTGCCCCGGATGGCGAGGCCTGTCGGGTTGTGCACGAGGAGTGTGCTCAGTACGACAGGGCTCGGATGTGGCGCCGGCGTTGACGTGTTAAGCACCATCCCCGTGACACTCTCGACACACCCCGGCACGAACCCGCCACATCTACCTGCCTGAGCGCCCGAAAGCCAGCCGCCGCGCTCACCGTGCCCCTTCCCCAGCGCCTTTACCGAAAAGGCCGGTCGCAAGGCGGGCCGAGAATCCACAGCCCCGTCGCCCTACGGCGCGAGCAGCGGCGAGAAGTCGCCACCGTCCTCCGCCACCCGCGAATCAGGAACGATCGCGCCAGCCTCCTCCGCCAGCGCCGACACGTCGCCATCAAACGGCGGCATGTGAATCAGCAGCAGCCGCTCGACCCCGGCGCGCTGCGCGATGTCGGCGGCCTGGGCCGCCGAGCTGTGAACGTCCGCGTTGCGCGGGCGCGGGGTCGTGTACCAGGCCTCGTGCGCGAGCGTTTTGCAACCGGAGACGAAGCCGGCCGCGTCTGGGTCGTGAGCGGTGTCGGTCATCCACGCGAGCGCGTCGCCGAACCGATAGCCAAGCGTCGGTGCCGAGTGGAGATCCTGGCGCCGGGTGTCGATCCGGACGCCGGCCAGTTCGCCTTCGCCGAGCGGGAGGTCGCGGATCTCGATTCCCTGCCTTTCCAGCGACACCGAGTGCATCGGCTCGTGGAACATGCTCGTCAGCACCGCCCGGGTGGGGGTGCCGTACAGCGACCGACCCGGACCCCAGACGGTGACCCGGTTCGCCAACCCGAGCGCCGGGAGGTAGGCGAGCCCGACCACGTGGTCGAGATGGAAGTGCGTGAGCAGGATGTCCAGCCGCTCCACGCCGGCAAGCAGATCGGGATGTTCGACCAGCCTGGACACGCCGGTCCCGGCGTCGATGAGGATCGCGCCACCTCCGTCGCGCAGCAGGGCGCACGCGGTGTGGCGCCCATTGGCCGGGAACCAGCCGCCACCGCCGAGGACGATCAGCTTGTCGACCATCACGGGCAGACTATGTCGCGCCGCCGCGCGCTTAGTCGTCAGTCGTCACAGATCGCACTGGGTCTGAGCCCGTAGGCGCCCCGAATGCCTCCTTGGCCGCGCTCGGTATAGGAGGCTCCCCGACCGCCATCGCCACGCGCAACAGCAGCTCGTGGAGCTGCTTGCGCTCCTTGGCGTCGAGCGGCGCGAGCAGTTCATCCTGCGCCTGGCGAGCCAGCGCCCGCCCGCGCGCGAGCGTCTCGGTGCCGGCCTCGGTGAGGTAGAGCGCGTGCGCGCGACGGTCGCTGGGGTGGCGCCGGCGTTCCACGAGGCCGCGCGACTCGAGTTCGTCGATCGTGGCGACCATCGAGCTCGGGTCGATCCCGACCGACCGACCCAGCGACTGCTGAGTGATCGCCCCCTCGACGTCCAGGACGTTCAACACGCCCCACATGCGCAGGTTCAGGTCGAGCGACTCAAGCCGCGCCGCGAACTGCTTGCGCGCCACCACGGCGATCCGGTTGATCAGGAAGCCGGTGTGGCGCGTCAGCGCTGAATGGAGCCCAAATGGGCCCTCGATGGGAGGCTCAGACATCGTCTAAGAAATATATCACGCTAAGTATCGACAGAGGCAATTGTTTCTGCTACAAACGATTCGCTCGGACAACTACTGGAGCTCGAACAACCAGCAGAGCTCGGACAACGACTAGGGAGTCCCGTCAATGCTGACCTCCATCACCCGCTGGGTACTCGCACACAGGCGCATCGTCGCTGCATTCTGGATCCTTGTCACGCTCGTCGGGATCGCCACTGTCAGTTCGTCGACGAGTTCATTCAGCAAAACCTTCTCGGTTCCTGGGCGAGAGGGATTCGACACCAACGCCGCGATCCAGAGGATCTACCACGAGGGGGGCAACTACGCGCCGCTTGTGCCAGTGGTGACCCTACCCGCCGGAGTGTCGGTTAACTCACCGCAGGTCCGTCAGGGCCTCGACCAGATCGAGGCGAAGCTCCGCCGGGCGCTGCCGGGTACGCGGACGGCGTCATACGCGTCGACCGGCGACCGCGCGTTCGTCTCCGCGGACGGTCGCACGACGTTCGTGCTCGCGTACGAGCCGCCCGATAACGAGTCGTTCGGCAACAACACGAAGGCGGCCAAGACCGCCGAACGGGTGCTCGCCGGGGACACGGTGGCGGGTGCGCCCGTCCGCGTGACCGGCCTCGACGCGCTCCAGAGCCAGACCGGAGGCTCGGGCGGCCCCGGCGTCCTGGTCGAGTCGGTGCTCGGCGGCCTCGGGGCCCTGGTCGTGCTCGCGTTCGTGTTCGCCTCCCTGCTCGCGTTCGTGCCGCTCCTGATGGCGATCGTCTCGATCATGTCCACGTTCCTGGTCCTGTGGGGCGTGAGCGCGTTCACGAGCGTGTCGATGATCGTCGAGTTCCTGGTCGCGCTGATCGGTCTCGGCGTCGCGATCGACTACTCGCTGCTCGTCGTCGTCCGCTGGCGCGAGGAGCGTGCGCACGGACACGACGGCGAGGAGGCGGTGCTGCGTGCGATGCAGACGGCCGGCCGCGCCGTGGTCTTCAGCGGCACGACGGTCGCGATCGGTCTGCTCGCCATGATCGTCCTGCCGCTGCCGTTCCTGCGCTCGATCGGCTACGCCGGCATGCTGATTCCGCTGGTCAGCGTGGTTGTCGCGGTCACGCTGCTGCCGATCGTCCTCGTCAAGGTCGGCAACCGGCTCGATTGGCCCCATGTCCGCAGCGACGACAAGGCGAGCCGGTCGTGGACGGCGTGGGCACGGCTCGTCGTGCGCCGGCGTTGGATCGCCGCCGCCAGCGCCGTCCTCGTCCTGGCCGCGCTGGTCCTCGCGGCGACCTCGCTGCAGCCCGGTACCCCGAACGCCAACACGCTCAGCAAGAAGGGCAGCGCCCGGGCCGGACTCGTCGCGCTCGAGCGCTCGGGGATCGGCGCCGGCGCGCTCCAGCCGATCGAGACACTCGCCCCGGCCGCCGACGGACAACGGCTGGCGACGACGCTCAGCAACGTCCCCGGCGTCCACGGCGCGTTCACCGCCACGGGTCCAGCCTGGCAGCGCGACGGCACGACGGTCGTCGACGCGATCCCCATCGCCGATGGCTCGACCTCAGCCGGACGCGGCACGATCACGGCGGTCAGGACGGCGGCTCACGACGCCGCCGCCGGCGCCCGCGTCGGCGGTATCGGTGCTGAGAACGCCGACTTCGTCTCGGCGATCTACGGCAGCTTCCCGGTGATGATCGGGCTGATCGCGGTGCTGACGTTCCTGCTGCTCGCGCGGGCGTTCCGCTCGCTCCTGCTGCCGCTCAAGGCGGTGATCCTCAACGTGATCAGCGTCGCGGCCGCCTGGGGCGTGATCACGCTCGTATGGCAGGAGGGCCACGGCTCGAGCATCCTGTGGGGAATCGCGGCGACCCATTCGGTGAGCGCCTGGATCCCGCTCATGGTGTTTGCGTTCCTGTTCGGCCTGTCGATGGACTACGAGGTGTTCATCCTCTCCCGGATGCGGGAGGAGTACGACCGGACCGGGTCAACCGACGCCGCCGTCGTGCGCGGGATCGGCCGCACGGGCCGGCTGGTCACGAGCGCCGCGCTGATCCTGTTCCTCGCGTTCCTGTCGATGGCGTCCGGTCCGGACACCGACGTGAAGGTGTTCGCCACCGGCCTCGCGGCCGGGATCCTGCTCGACGCGACGGTGATCAGGGCGCTGCTCGTGCCCGCGATCGTGTCGCTGTTCGGCCGCTGGAACTGGTGGCTGCCGCCCCGGCCGGCGCGGTGGCTGCGAGTCGAGCCCTCCTTGCCCCCACGGGCGGCGACGGAAGGCGCGCGGGGCTGAGGCGCCAGCCCAGCTCCGCGCCCCGTCGCCGTCCGAGCGTTACTTCGCCTCCTCGCGCGGCTCGACGAACGGCTCGTCGTCGGCCGCACGCCCGGCGTCGATCGCGCGGCCGCGCTGGACCTCGGCGTTGAGCTCGGCGCCGAGCAGGATCGCGACGTTCGAGATCCACAACCACACGAGGAAGATGATCACGCCGGCGAGCGCGCCGTAGGTCTTGTTGTAGGAGCCGAAGTTCGAGACGTACAGCGTGAACAGCGCAGACGCGATCACCCAGATCAGCACGGCGAACAGGCCGCCGGGGCTCAGCCACCGGTGACCCGGGTGCTTGACGTTCGGAGCGGCCCAGTACAGGAGCGAGAACATGATGCTCACGACGAGCAGGAGCACGGGCCATTTGGCGATGTCCCAGATCGACACCGCGGTGTTCCCGACGCCGACCAGGTTGCCGACCTGCCTCGCCAGTCCACCGGTGATGACGACGGCGAGAGAGCTCACCGCCAGCAGCACCATCAGGACGAGCGTGAGGCCGACCCGCACCGGGATCGTCGTCCAGATCGGGCGACCCTCCTCGATCTCGTAGATCGCGTTCGAGGCCCGCATGAAGGCTCCGATGTAGCTGGATGCGGACCACAGCGCACCGACGATGCCGATGACGAACAGCGCGCCCGCGGCGCCGCGGTCCTTGGCGAGGCCCTGGACGGCGTTGGTGAAGATCTCCCGGCCGGCGCCGGGCGCGAGCTTCCCGAGGTTGTCGATCAGCGGCTGGGTCGCCGATGGCCCGATCAGTCCGACGATCGCCAGCAGCGCGATGATCGCCGGGAACATCGCCAGGATCCCGTAGTAGGTGAGCGCGGCGGCCCAGTCGCTGAGGTTCTTGCTCCGGTAGCCGGTGAACGTCCGCTTCAGCACTCCGGTCCACGAGCCGCCCCGGCGCTCGGTCTGGTTCTCGACCGGCTGGGAGTCGTCCGCTCTCGGGCCGTCGCTCGCCCCCTGGCGGCTTAGCGCCGTGTCCTCGTGCCCCTGCGTTCCCTGCGCCATGCGACCTCCTCGGGGTTAAGCGAGGGCTTCCCGGCCCCGACGAGCCTAAACGACTACAGCGGCGTCGTGTACGCCCCGGTGATCCCGCCATCGACCAGGAACGCCGTGGCGTTGACGTAACTCGACTCGTCGCTGGCGAGGAACAGCACGGCGCCCGCGATCTCCTCGGCGCGCGCGAAGCGCCCCATCGGCACGTGGACCATCCGTCGCGCGGCCTGCTCCGGGTCCGCCGCGTAGAGCTCGCGGAGCAGCGGCGTGTCGACCGGGCCCGGGCACAGGGCGTTGACGCGTACGCCGCGGCGGGCGAACTCGACCCCCAGCTCGCGCGAGAGAGCCAGGACCCCGCCCTTCGACGCCGTGTAGGAGATCTGGGACGTCGCGGCGCCGAGGACTGACACGAACGACGCCGTGTTGATCACGGAGCCGCCGCCGCCCTCCAGCAGGTGGGGGATCCCGTGCTTGCAGCAGAGGAACACACTGCGGAGGTTCACGGCCTGGACCCGCTCCCAGGCCTCCAGCGAGGTGTCGAGCACGGACGCGTCGTCGACTGGGGAAATACCGGCGTTGTTGAAGAGGACGTCGATCCTTCCGAGCTCCTCGCGCACGCGCGCGAACAGAGACGCCACGGCGCCCTCATCGGCCACGTCCGCCTGCAGTGCCAACGCCCCCACTGAATGCGACACCAGGTCGACGCCGACCACCTGCGCGCCCTCGCGCTCGAACGCCGCGGCCGTGGCGGCGCCGATGCCGCCCGCCGCGCCGGTGATCACGCAGACCTTGTCCTCCAGCCGCCCGCTCACGCGTGCCTCCGCTCGCCATCCGGGCTCGCCTTGACGGAGGCCGCGTGAGTCATCCAGCTGACGTGGCGTAGTAGATCGATTTGACCTCCGTGTACGCGTCGAGCGCGTGTGGTCCGAGCTCGCGGCCGTAGCCGGACTGCTTGAACCCGCCGAACGGCGTCGTCACCCGCACCGACGTATTCGAGTTGATCGACAGCACGCCGGTCTCCACGGCCCGGGCCATCCGCAGCGCCCGCGCGCCGTCGCGGGTCCACACCGATCCCGACAGTCCGTAGATCGTGTCGTTGGCCAGCCGCACGGCCTCCTCCTCGTCGTCGAACGGGATCACGGTCGCGACCGGGCCGAAGATCTCTTCGCGGACCGCCCGAGCGTCGGGCGCCACCGGACACAGCACCGTGGGCGCAAACCAGTACCCGGGACCCGACGGAGCGCTCCCTCGGATCGCCACCGGCGCCTCCCCGTCGACGTACGAGGCCACGGTCTCGCGCTGAGATTCCGAGATCAGCGGGCCCATCTGCGTGGCCTCGTCGAGCGGGTCGCCGACCCGCAGACCCTGAACCTCGCCCGAGAGCAGGTCCATGAACTCGTCCAACGCCGACTTCTGCACCAGAATCCGTGACCGGGCGCAGCAGTCCTGCCCGGCGTTCCCGAACACCGCCAGCGGCGCCGAGGCGGCGGCGGCCTCGAGGTCCGCGTCCGCGAACACGATGTTCGGAGACTTGCCACCGAGCTCGAGCGTGACGCGCTTGATCGTGGCGGCCGCGCCGGCGGCGATCGACCGCCCGACCGAGGTCGAGCCCGTGAACGCGATCTTCGCAACGTCGGGGTGCTCGACGAGGCGCTGCCCGCACACCGAGCCTGGCCCCGCCACCACGTTCACGACCCCGTCGGGCATCCCGGCGTCAGAAGCGATCGACGCGAACCGCAGCGCGGTCAACGGCGTCAACTCGGCCGGCTTCAGGACCACCGTGTTCCCGGCGGCGAGCGCCGGCGCGAGCTTCCACGAGGCGATCGCCAGCGGAAAGTTCCAGGGCACGATCAGCCCGACGACGCCCAGCGGCTCGCGCACGGTCCACGCCTGCCCGCCGGCGACCGGGATCGTGTCTCCGAGCAGCCTCTCGGGCGCGCCAGCGTAGTAGCGAAATGTGGAGGCGACCATCCCCATCTCGCCGCGGGCGTCCGCGATCGGCTTGCCCGCGTTCCGAGCTTCCAGCACCGCCAGCTCCTCGCGCGCGCCCTCCAGGGCGTCGGCGAGCCCGTGCAGCAAGGCCGCGCGCTCCCCGGGAGCCACGTCGCGCCATCCGGGGAACGCCTCACGCGCGCGTGAGACAGCCTCGTCGACCTCGGCCGCGCCGGCGCGCGGAACGGTGGCGAGCACCTCGGCGGTCGCCGGCTCTATGACCGAGATCATCCGCGCTCGAACATGCGGCGACGCTCGTAGTCGGTCACGACCTGGTCGTACAGCCGCTGCTCGGTGCGGCCGTAGTTCAGATAGTGACGCCACACTTCATCGCCAAATGCCGTGCGGGCAAACACGCTGCCCTCCCACAGATCGACGGCCTCGCGAAGGCTCGACGGGAACGGCTCGGCCTGCGCGGCCTCGTAGGCGTTGCCCACGAGCTCCGGTCCGGGATCGGTCGCGAGGTCGATGCCATCCAGTCCCGCGGCCAGCAGGGCGGCGTACCCGAGATACGGGTTGACGTCGGCCCCCGGGATCCTGCACTCGACGCGCCGCGACTGGCCATGGCCGACGATCCGGAAGCCGCAGGTGCGGTTGTCGCGCCCCCACGAGATCGAGGTGGGGGCCCAGCTCTCCGTGGCGTAGCGCTTGTAGGAGTTGATCGACGGGGCGATCATCAACGCCAGCTCTCGGATCCGGCCCCGCATTCCGCCGAGGTAGTGGCGAAAGACGGCGGTCTCGTCGTGCCCGTCCACGAACGCGCTCTCGCCGCCCGCGGTCACGAGGCTCGAGTGGATATGGCACGAGCTGCCGATGTCCTTCTCCGAGGGCTTGGCCATGAACGTCGCCGAGATCCCGTTCAGGAACGCGATCTCCTTCACGCCGTTCTTGTAGATCGTGTGCCGGTCGGCCGAGGTCACGGCATCGGCGTAACGGAAGTTGAGCTCGTGCTGCCCGTACCAGGCCTCGCCCTTGGAGAACTCGACCGGGATCCCCGCGCCCTGCATTCCGCGGCGGATCTGCCCGATGATCGCCTCGTCCATCGTCGTGGCGAGGATGTGGTAGTCGAGGATGTACGGGATCGTCGGTGTCAGGCCGCGATAGTCGAGCTCGTTCGCCTCGGCATAACTCTGCTTGTACAGGTAGAACTCGAGCTCGGAGGCGAACATCGGGGTATAGCCCGCCTGCCGGGCCCGCTCGTATTGGGCGATCAGCACCTGCCTGGGCGAGGCCGCGACCGGCGAGCCGTCGTGGTTCGCCACGTCGCAGAGGACCAGCGCGGTCCGGTCGAGCCACGGGATGCGCCGCAGCGTCGCGAGATCCGCCGCGAGCGCGAAGTCGCCATAGCCCTTCTCCCAGTTCGCCATCTCGTAGCCGGGAACCGGATCCATCTCCATGTCGAGCGCGAGCAGGTAGTTGCACCCCTCGATCCCGTGCTCGGCGACCTCGTCCAGGAAGAAGAACACGTCGATCCGCTTCCCCATGAGGCGTCCCTGCATGTCGGTGAAGGCAGCGAGGACGGTGTCGATGGTTCCGGCCTCCGCTTCGGCCCGGAGCTCGTCGAACGACAGCATCCCCTGGGTACGTCCGGGGCCGCCGGGGCGCGTCCCGTTGGTCGCTTGACCAGCGATGCTCACGGCAGGATCCATGTGCTCCTCCTCGCTATTCGGCTGCGGTACCGGCGGGCTCGGTCGGGGCGCTCGGTGGCGACCCGCTCGCGTCGAACTCCGCCTCGTCGATCGTCCTCACCGGCCCGTGGTAGCGCTTCTTGGCGCCGCCCCACCACCACCAGATCCCGACGAGCAGTCCGATGACGAGCACGAGCGGCGAGTAGTTGAACGCCGTCCACGTGAAGCCGCTGTTCCACGGGGCTCCGACCGCGGTCGTCGGACCGTCGAGCGAGTACACGACGAGCACGACGAAGGCGATCGCGAGGATGTTGACCCATTTGTAATGGCGCCCGAGCGTCCACGGCCCCGGACTGAACTTGTCGCCCTGTCGCAGCCGCAGGTACACGGGAATGATGTAGGCCAGGTACAGGCCGACCGTGCAGATCGCGGTGATCGCGAAGTACGCCCACGGGACGCCGGTCTTGGTGCCGAAGTACGCCGGGATCGTGATGATCAGCGAGACGATCGAGACCGCCAGCACCGCGTACAGCGGCACTCGCTTGACGGTGACGCGGCGGAACAGCGCCCAGCCGGGCATCCCGCGATCGCGCGAGAACGCGTACCAGGTGCGCGAGGCGCTGGTCAGGCCGGCCGCCCCGCAGAACAGCTGGCCCACCGTGCAGATGATCAGCACCAGCTTCGCCGCCCACGCGCTCAGGCCGGTCTCGATCACCGGGATCGAGCCGCCGCCGAGCTTGGTGATGGCGGGCACGTGGGTCGCCGCGAACAGCAGTGCGAGCAGCACGGCCCAGCCGGCGATCGCGGAGTAGAACACCGAGCGCCACACGCCCTGCGCCGCGGCCCTGGCCGCGCCGCGCGTCTCCTCCGCGGTGTGCGCCGAGGCGTCATAGCCCGTCTGCGTGTACATCGTCAGGATGAACCCGAGCGGGAGGACGTACAGCCAGAAGAACGGCCCCGTGGTCGCGCCACCGCGGAAGCCGGTGTTGTTGAACCGCTGGCCGAACACGAAGCTCGCGCTCTGGTGGTGGCTCGGAACGAACGCGATCAGCGCGACGATCACGACCACGCCGAGCACGTGCCAGCCGACCGAGACGTTGTTGAAGATCGCCAGCAGCCGGTCGGCGAAGATGTTCACGACGGTGTAGAGCACGAGGATGATCAGGAACAGCAGGAACGTCTCGTGCAGGATCGTCGACGGGTTGGTCGTGGCGAAGTTGATGCCGAGGATGTTCAGCCCGTAGAGCGCGAGCGTGGCCTGCATGAAGAACGCGGCTCCGTAGCCGACTCCGGCGACGATGCCGACCAGGCCGACGATGTTGAACCAGCCCGTGATCCAGCTCCAGCCCGGGCTTCCGAGCTTGGCCGACCACCAGTACGGGCCACCCGCGGTTGGGAATGCCGATGTGAGCTCCGACATCGAGAACGCCACCAGCAGCACGAACGCGCACAGCACGGGCCAGCCGATCGAGATCGCGATCGGCCCGCCGGCATTCCAAGCGAACGAGAAGTTCGTGAAGCACCCGGCGAGAACCGAGATGATCGTGAACGAGATCGCGAAGTTGGTGAAGCTGCTCCAACCGCGGTGGAGCTCCTGCTTGTAGCCGAGGTTTGCGAGCTCGCGCTCGTCATCCCCCATTTGACCGGTCAGATCGGGCTCTCCGACTACATCCGCCACTGGTTACCTCCCCAGGTCCGGGTCGCGTGTGCGCTCGCCCCTAAATGGTGTGAAGTTCGCACCTAATGTCGGCGCGACGATACGCTTGGCCCCGGACCGTGTCAACAGCTCTGGGGCAAGACGTCGAGGTTGCGGTTATCGGTGCCGGCGCGGTCGGCTCCGCGGTCGCATTGGCGCTCGCGCGCCGAGGTGTGAGCACCGCCCTGCTCGAGGCCGAGCCCGAGCCCGGTCTGGGCGCGAGCGGCACCAATTCGGGGCTCCTGCACACCGCCTTCGACTCGGCGCCGGGCGAGCTCGAGACCGACATGATCCTCGCCGCGGCGGCCAGCCGCGACGCGGTGATCGATGCGCTCGGGATCCCGGTGCTGCGCTGTGGCGCGCTCGTTCGCCCACGGGATGAGTCCGAGCGAGAAGCCGTCCGCGCGCTCGCCGAGAACGCCCGTCGCAACCGGGTGACGGCGTATGTGCGATCCGACGGCGCGCTCGAGGTCCCGACTGAGGCCGTCACGGACCCGGTCGCGTACACGCTCGCGCTCGCCGGCGCCGCTGAGCGCCAGGGCGCCGAGCTGCGGACGCGCGCACGGGTGCACGAGATCGACCGCGCCGGCGACACGTTCGGGGTTCACACCGAGCCGGGCGAGACGATCCGCTGCCGCGTGGTGGTCAACTGCGCCGGCCTCCAGGCCGACTCGGTCGCCCGCCTGCTCGGCGATGACTCCTTCGACATATATCCCCGCAAGGGCGAGTTCCTGGTCTTCGATCCGCCGGACGGCGAGCCGCTCGACACGATCCTGCTGCCGGTGCCGACGGAGCGCACCAAGGGCGTGCTCGTGTTCCCGACCGTCGACGGCAAGGTGGTCGCCGGCCCGACCGCGATCGATCAGGAGGACAAGCGCGACTGGTCGGTCCGACCGCAGGCGGCGGCGGAGATCCTCCCCAAGGCGGCCGCTGATGTATCCGCCGCTGCGCGGCGCGGAGCCGATAGCCACGTACGCCGGCCTGCGACCCGCCGGCCGCGGCTCCAACTACGTGATCGGCCCGTCGCCGTCGTGCCGGGGGCTGGTCAACGTCGCCGCGATCCGCTCCACGGGCCTGACCGCATCGCTCGGGATCGCCCAGCGGGTAACCGAGATCGTCGGCGGCCTGGGCACCAGGCTCGGCGCGGAGCGAGCGCTGCAGCCGGCTGCGCCCCCGGCCACCGGCCGGCCCTGGTGGCGGCGGACGCGAGAGTTCAGAGAGGCCCAGGCCGCATGACCCTGCTGCTCGGAATCGACGAGGGAACGTCGGCCGTCAAGGCGGCCCTCTACGACGGCGACCTGCGGACCGTGGCCGAGGCCCGGCGCGAGAAGCCGCTCTCGCATCCCCAACCCGGCTGGGTCGAGCAGGACCCGGAGGCCGTCTTCGCGGCCGTCGTCGACGCGGTGCGGGAGGTCATGGAGCAGGCACCGGCGCCGATCACCGCGTGCGGCCTCGATCACCAGGGTGAGTCGATCCTCGCCTGGGACGCCGAGAGCGGACGGCCACTCACCCCGGTCATCACCTGGCAGGACAAGCGCTCGCAGGAGATCCTCGACCGGCTCGAGGCCGACGGCCGTGGCGCGCAGATCGCCGAACGCAGCGGAATGCCCCTGGACCCGTACTTTTCGGCGGGGAAGATCGCGTGGCTGCTCGAGCACGACGCGACCGTGGCGACCCAGGCCGCCGCCGGTACCGTCCGGATCGGCACCGTCGACTCGTTCCTCTGCGACCGGCTCGGCGCCGGCTTCGCCACCGATCCCTCGACCGCTTCGCGAACGCAGCTCGGGGCGCCCGAGTGGGACCCGACGCTCCTCGAGCTCTTCGGGGTGCCGCCACAGGTGCTGCCGGCGATCGAGGACACCGTGGGCGATCTCGGGACGCTCACTCACCCGTCGTGGCCCGCCGAGCTCGCCCTCCGGGCTCGCTGCGTCGACCAGCAGGCGGCCCTCGCCGGAGCCGGATGTGTGAAGCCGGGCCTCGTAAAGGCGACGTACGGGACCGGCGTGTTCGTTCTCGCCCACGCCGGCGATGAGCGCCCGGAGCCGACCGGCGGGCTGTTGCCGACCGTGGCCTGGCGCGTCGGCGGCCGCGTGGAGTGGGCGATCGATGGAGGCGTGTTCACGGCCGGGGCGCTGCTCGAGTGGCTGAGCCGGGATCTGGGGCTGGCGGCCGATCCCGCCGGGCTGGCCGGCGCGGCCGCGGCGGTCGAGGACTCCGGTGGCGTGCGCGTGCTGCCCGCGCTCGCCGGTGTCGGGGCTCCGTGGTGGGTGCCCGAGGCCCGCGCCGTGATCTCCGGTCTGACCGCTGGTTCGCGTCCGGCCCACATCGCTCGCGCGGCGCTCGAGGCGATCGCCTGGCGGGTCGCCGACGTCGATCGGCGCCGTGCGCGAGAGCGTGCCGGTCCAGGCGCTGCGCGTCGACGGCGGCCTGACTCGCGATCCGACGCTCCTTCAGCTTCAGGCCGATTTCGCCGGCGTCCGGGTCGAGCGCGGGGCGGTCGACGCGACCGCGGCGGGAGCGGCCGCGCTGGCCGCCGTCGGCGCGGGCGTGTGGCCATCGACGCTCGAGATCGCGGACCGGATCCCGGTCGGGGAGGCGATCGAGCCCCGTCGAGACGAGCGGTGGCGCAGCGCCGAGCACGAGCGGTGGCGCGCGTTCGTGGAGCAGGCCGCCCGCCTGTGAGACCTCAAATCAAGCCGGCGAGGATGTGTTCGGTGCCCTCGATGTGCTCGCGCATCACCCGGACGGCCCGCAGCGAGTCTCTGCGCCGCAGCAGCCCGACCAGCTTGCGGTGCTGCTCGTTTGAGTGCAGCAGCACCTCCGGGGGATGGGCGATGAGCGTGATCAGGTCGCTCACCTGACCCTGCACCTCGGTCATCTCGCTGATCAAACGGGGCGACGCCGCCGCTTCTGCGATGCCGATGTGGAAGCGGATGTCGGCGCGGCGATAGTCGTCAAACGGCGGCGCGCCCGCCACCTCGGCCATCCGCGTCACGAGTTCGTCGAGGCGGTCGAGCTGCGCCGGCTCGGCGCGTTCGGCGGCGAGCAGCGTGGCCCCCGCCTCGATCGCCACCCGGAATTCCAGGACCGCCCATGCGTCGGCCCCGAGTGGCTGTACGTCGACGCCGGCGAGCGGCGGTCGCTCGGTCACGAACGTCCCGCCTCCGCGACCGCGGTGCGAGACCAGGTGGCCGCTCTGGACGAGCGCCGTCAGCGCCTGCCGGAGTGTGCTCCGGGAGATCCCGAGCTGGTCGGCGAGCATGCGCTCGGCCGGAAGCTGGCTCCCCGCCGGCAGGATCCCGGCGCGGATCGCCGTCCCCAGCCGCTCGACGGTCTCTTCGAACGTCGTCGGGGGGCGGACAGGCTTGAACACCGATTCCACCGCAGCGTCCTGCCGCATGGCCGCAAAGGTATAGAACGTGCGCCTTACAAGCTAGGTAGCTCGACGAGCTAGGTTACGCATCCGTGGCTGACCTGACGGGAATAGTGGAGTGGCTGGAACCGACGCTGGGGCCGATCAGCGGTCCACCGCTGCCGCTCGAGGGCGGGATCACCAACCGCAACTACAAGGCGCGCCTCGGCGGGCACGACTACGTGATCAGGCTCCCCGGCAAGGACACGGAGCTGCTCGGCATCAGCCGCGACGCCGAGCGGATCGCCAACACGGCCGCCGCCGGGCTCGGCATCGCCCCGGCAGTGGCGGCCGGGAACGACGACTGCCTCGTCACCGAGTTTCTCGACTGCACCGACGTCGATCCCGATCAGCTGCGCGGCGACCCGGGTGACGTGGCGCGCGCGCTGCGGGCCTTCCACGACTCGGGCACCCAGCTCCCGGCCCGCTTCTGGGTCCCCGAGCTGCTCGACGACTACGCCGCCATCGTGGCGGGGCGTGGCGGCAAGTTGCCGCCCGAGTATGAGGCGACGCGATCGATCGCCGCGCGCGTCGCGGACGCACTGCCGCTGTCGGCGCCGGCGCCGTGCCACGACGACCTGCTGCCCGCAAACCTCCTCCGCGTGAACCTGGGCGATGGTCAGCGGACGCTGCTGGTCGACTGGGAGTACGCGGGCATGGGCCACCCCCTCTTCGACCTCGGCAACCTCGCGGTCAACAACGAGTTCGACGAGGCGGCGGAGGAGAGACTCCTCGCGGACTACTTCGGAGATCCGGTCACTGACGGCCGGCGCGCCGCGCTGAAGCTCATGAAGATCATGTCCGACGCGCGCGAGGCCGCGTGGGGCGTCGTCCAGGGCGTGATCTCGGAGCTCGAGTTCGACTTCGCGGGGTACGCGCAGAAGCACTTCGATCGCCTGGCGGCGGTGGCCGAGGACCCTCGACTCGAGGAGTGGCTCGATTCCGCGTCCGCGTGAGCTTCCCGATCGCGCGCGCGTGGTGATCATCGGTGGCGGGGTCGGTGGCGCGTCCATCGCCTACCACCTCGCGCGGCTCGGCGAGCGCGACGTGGTGCTGGTCGATCGGGGCGAGCTGACGAGCGGCTCGACATTTCACTCCGCGGGACTCGTCGGGCAGCTCCGCGGCAGCGTCTCGTTGACGCGGATGATGATGGACTCGGTCGATCTCTACCGTCGGCTCGACTGCGGATGGGTCGAGTGCGGGGGGATCCGCCTGGCCTGCACCCCCGAGCGCGAGCAGGAGGTGATGCGCCAGGTCGCGTGGGCGAGGACGTTCGGCCTCCCGCTCGAGCTGCTCTCGCCCGAACAGGCGCGCGAGCTCTTCCCGCTGATGGTGACCGACGGCGTCCGCTGCGCATCGTATCTGCCGACCGACGGCTACCTCGACCCCTCGCAGCTGACCTACGCGCTGATCGACGGAGCCCGCCAGGGCGGCTGCCGGGTGTTCACGCACACGCGCGTGACGGGGATCGACGTCGCGGCCGGCCGTGTGCATGGCGTGAGGACCGAGTGGGGTGATCTCGAGGCTGAGGTCGTGGTCAACGCCGGCGGGATGTTCGCGGCCGAGATCGGAAGGATGGGCGGGGTACGGGTGCCGGTGGTTCCGTTCGCCCACGAGTACCTGGTGACTCAGCCGTTTCGCGAGCGCGCCGCCGGCGATCACATGCCGACGCTGCGCGACCCGGATCTCCTCATCTACTTCCGCGAGGAGGGCGCGGGGCTCGTGATGGGCGGCTATGAGCGCCACAGCGCGCCGTGGTCGCTCGACGAGCACTCCCTCGATCGAATTCCCGCAGATTTCAACGGCCGGCTGCTCGAGGAAGACTGGCCGCGGTTCGAGGAGATCGCCGGCAACTCCGTCCGCCGCGTCCCGGAGATGGAGGACGTCAAGGTCACGCGGCTGATCAATGGGCCGGAGGCGTTCACACCCGACAACGAGTTCTGCCTGGGTGAGACCGAGGTCCGCGGGTTGTTCGTCGCGGCTGGGTTCTGTGCCCACGGTCTCGCGGGGGCGGGCGGGATGGGAAGGCTCGTCGCGGAGTGGATCCTCGGCGGCGAGCCAGAGAGCGATGTCTGGGAGATGGACATCCGCCGCTTCGGCGGCGCGGGGTCCCGTTTCGAATCGCCGAGCTACACGCTGAAACGCGCCCGGGAGGTCTACGAGACTTACTACGACATTCGCTATCCCGGCCACGAGCGGCAGGCCGGCCGGCCGCTGCGAGTCTCGAGCGCGTACGCCTGGCACCGTGACCACGGCGCGGCCTTCGGGGAGAAGTCGGGCTGGGAGCGCGTCAACTGGTACGAGTGCAACGCCGGCGCCGGCGACCCGGATCTGCGTCCGCGCGGATGGGCGGGCATGCACTGGTCGTCGGCGATCGGCGCCGAGCACCGTGCCACCCGCGAGACCGCAGGGCTGTTCGACGAGTCGTCGTTCGCGAAGCTCGAGATCTCAGGCCCGGGTGCCGGCGCACTGCTCGAGCAGCTGTGCGACAACCGCGTCGCCCGCGCGGTCGGCGCCATCACCTACACGCAGATGCTGAACCGCCGGGGCGGGATCGAGTGCGACTTCACGGTCACGCGCCTGGGGGAGGAGCTGTTCCAGATCGTCACCGGCACCGCGTTCGGCAACCACGACGCCGGCTGGATCCGCCGCCACCTGCCCGAGGACGGGTCGGTGCGGCTGACGGACGTGACCTCGCGCTGGGCGTGTTTCGCGCTATGGGGGCCCAGGTCGCGTGAGATCCTCGCGCCGCTGACCCCCGACCCGCTCGACTTTCCCTACATGTCGATGCGCGAGCTCACGGTCGGCGACGTCCCCGTGCGCGCGCTGCGGGTCACGTTCGTCGGGGAGCTCGGCTGGGAGCTGTACTGCCCGGCCGACTACGGCGCCGGGATGTGGCGGACCCTGTGGGACGCCGGCGAGCCCCTCGGCATGCGCGCCGGCGGCTACCGGGCGATCGACTCGATGCGGCTCGAGAAGGGTTACCGCGTGTGGGCGGCGGATATCACGCCCGATGAGACCCCCGCCGAGGGCGGGCTCGGGTTCTGCGTGCGCTCGGACAAGTCGTTCATCGGCTCTGCCGCCCTGGCCGGGGTCGAGCCGCGCCGGCGGCTGCGGTGTCTCGTGCTCGAGGACCCGCGCTCGGTCGTGCTCGGAAACGAGCCGGTGCGGATCGGAGAGAACATCTGCGGCCGGGTCACGAGTGGCGGCTACGGCTATACGGTCGAGCGGTCGATCGCCTACGCGTATCTCCCGCCCTCGGTGGAGGTGGGGGCTTCGGTCGAGGTGGACATCTTCGGCCGCTGGGTGGGCGGCGAGGTCGTGCGCGAGCCGCTGTTCGATCCGCGTGGCGAGCGCGTCCGCGCGCCGCTAGGCTAGCCCGCCTCATGTCTGTCACGGTCGTTGGATCGATCGCGTTCGACGCGGTCAGGACCCCGTTCGGCAGCCGCGAGCGGATGCTCGGCGGCTCCGCCGTCCATTTCGCGCTGGCGGCAGCGTTCTTCGACACCGTGCACGTCGTCGGTCCGGTCGGCGACGACTTCGGCGAGGCCGAGTACGAAGTGCTGCGCGCGCGGGGCATCGACACCAGCGACATCGAGCACGTCCCGGGAGGCAAGACGTTCTTCTGGCGCGGCGAGTACGGCTGGGACCTCAACACGCGGGAGACGCTCGACACCCAGCTCAACGTGTTCGCGGAGTTCCAGCCCAAGCTCTCCGAGGTCTCCAGCAGCGCCGACGTCCTGTTCCTGGGGAACATCCAGCCCGACCTCCAGCGCGAGGTGCGAGCCCAGTGCGACGCGGCGCGGTTCGTGGCGCTCGACTCGATGAACCTGTGGATCGACGTCGCCCGCGACTCGCTGATCGAGACGATCGGCGGCGTCGACTGCCTGATGCTCAACGACGCCGAGCTACGCCAGCTGACCCGCGAGCCGACGATCGTCCGGGCCGCCCGCCAGGTGCGCGAGTGGGGCCCGAGAGTCGTGGTCGCCAAGCAGGGCGAGTACGGCGCGGCCGTGCTGACCGAGGACGGGTTCTTCGGCCTGCCCGCGTTTCCTCTCGAGACGGTCGTCGACCCCACCGGGGCCGGCGACTGCTTCGCGGGCGGCTTCGTGGGGTACATCGCCGCCCATCCCGATGGCGAGATCGACGACGACACGCTCCGCGGGGCGATGGCGTACGGAACCGCGCTCGCCTCGTTCAACGTGGAGGAGTTCGGGGTCGAACGGGTGGCCAGGCTGACCCCGGACGAGATCGCCGAGCGCATCTCGGAGCTGCAGCGGATCACGAGCTTCGTCGAGAAGCGGATCGCGCTGCGGGATTAGGTAGACGCGTTAGACGACGACGGTCTCGCGGCGGAGAACCTTGCGCCCGCTCGAGAGCGTGAGCGTGTAGCGCCCGCGCACCAACCCACGACGCAGCCGCAGGGTGCCCTCGGTGCGGCCGCTTGCGATCCGGACGACCCCGGTCGCATAGACGTGCCCGGCGCGCGACATCGTCGCCTTGACGACCTTGCCGGTCGAGGTGAACTTGACCGTGCCCGACACGAGCTTTCCTGTGCACTTCTGCTCGGTCTTCTTGCCCTTCTTGCCCTTCTTGCCCTTGCCCTTCCCGTGCTTGGTCACCCTCACCTGCTTGCACACGACGAGCTCCACCTTGCCCGCCGGACCGGCGGCTCCGGTCTGCCCAGGCGGACCTGGCGGCCCTTGCTCCCCTGTCGACTGGGCCGAGGTCGGGGCTCCGTTGATCGTGTTCCCGAACACGCTGTTGTCGGCGCCGATTGAGACGATGCCGCCACCGTTCAGGGCCTGCAGGCCCACGCCGTTGCCGACGATCAAATCGCTCGTCAGATCGTTTGTCGCGGTGGCGCCGTTGGACTGGATCCCGGCGCCGGTGTTGGTGGACGATGAAGTGTTCGCGGAGTCGACCTCGATCGTCCCGGCGCCGGTCCCCCCGTCCCGCAGCCGACGGTCGAGAAGGCGACGATCGAGAGGCCCGCCGCGATCCCGCAGCCGTTGTTCTCGATCTGCGAGTTCTCGATCACGACCCGAGCCGATTTGGAGCTTGGAGCCCCCGCGAGGACACCGTCCTGCGCGTTGTCGTGGATGGTCGAGCTCTCGATGTAGAGGCTCGGGGCCGGGGCGCCGGTCTCGGTCGGAGGGGACGGGGCGAACTGGACGCCGTCCTCGCCGAATCCGTAGATCTCGTCGTCCTCGAGTCTGACTGAGCCGGCGTGTTGCACATCGACGCCGATCAGGCCGGCGCTGGCGCCCTCGGCCGGGCCAAGCCCGTCGATGTCGAGCCCCTTGAGCGTCACCACGTCCCTGTCCGGATCACCCGGGGCCACATCCGACGACGTGTTGATCGTGATGCCGTTCGTCCCCGCGACGAGCACGCCGGCGGTCACTCCTACGGCCGAGATCGTGATCGACTTCGTGATCGTGACGGCGCCGAAACCGCCAGAATCCAGCACGTTGATCTCTCCGCCCTGGGCGGTCTTCGAGATCGCGCCCGCGAACGTCTTGCACGGTGCTGTGCGGCTGCACGGATTCGCGTCGTCGCCGACTCCGGAAACCCACGTCCTCGTGGCTTGTGCCGCGGCAGAGGCGGGCAGCGCCAGCGCGACGACGAGCAACGCAAGCGTCCCCAACCTAGCGCGTGGCGCACGAGCCATCGCCGGCGACCATATTCGCTTTCTCGGGCCGCGGCAACGGTTTCGCGTGACGTGGCGCAAATCTGGACGAATTGTGGTTCGCACCACGACGCCCGGACGCGCCAGGCGTGACATCAACGCCCAATCAGGGTAGGATCGTGCGCGCTGTGACGTGGGGATTTTTGTGGTTGATGCTGGCGTTGAAGGTCCCGATCGCTGCCCTGATCTACATCGTGTGGTGGGCGGTCAAGCAGACGCCTGAGGAGTCACCGTCGTCCGACGACGACGGCGGTATCAAGCGCCACCCGCCCCATCCACGCAGGCCTTTCCCGCGCCATCCCCGCCGCGGCCCGCACGGCGACCCCGCCCCGCTGGCGCCGCCGCGCGTGCGGACGGTCCGGGCCCGGGCGCGGACTCTGGATCACTGATCCCGCCGCAATCCGGCAATCCGGCGGCCGGCGATCAGCAGATTCAGTTCCAATCCGCCGATAGGCCCCGTTCAGGCGCTCTTAGGGTGCGCAACGTGACAATTCCTCCGAAAGCGCGGTCGAGGGTCGTTTGCTTGGTGGTTGTCGACTCGGAGCCCGCGGGCGCCCTCTTTGGCGCCCGTCGCCTCTGAATGACGGGCGGCCCGGTGAACGGCGCTGGGGAAAGGGAGCGGGATCGGCGCGATCGCGGCCTTTCGATGGTGCCTAACACGACAACCTTGCGCCGGATGGCGAGCCCTGGCGGGCTATGCACGAAGAGTGTGCTCAATACGACAGGGCTCGGATCTGGCGCCGGTGTTGACGTGCTACGCACCATCCCCGTGACACTCTCGACACACTCCGGACACAGAGTCGCCACGAAGACCTGCATCAGCGACAAACGCCCCCGGCGCCGGCCAATCTCGGCGATCGGACACGGTGCAGCGAGCCGGCGGCGGATCTGTGCCCGGACCGTGCGCCGCCTGAACGGGCGTTCGTAGTACGGGCACTCGCGCCGGGCGGCCGGCGATCAGCCGCCGTTGCCGTCGCCCGTGCTTCCGTCGAGCCACTGACTCACGGCCTTTGCGGTCGGGTCGGTGAGGAAGTGGTCCTTGACGAAATCCTTCGGCTCGTCGACGAGGCCAGTCACCTTGCGTGCCTGGACCAGGTCTTTGTTGACCTCCTTCGTCGCCTCCGCAACCGCCTTCGGATCCGTGTAGTTGGGGATCAGCTCCTCGAGTTGCTTGGCGTCCTCCTTGCCGAGGTGCTCCAGGGCTTGGTTGGGTGTTATCCCCGAGTCCAGCTCGGCCTTATAGCTGTCCACCAGGCTCGCGTCATCGAGGGCCTCGTCCAGCTCGTCGCTCCCCAGGTCGGTCCTGATGCCGGTCCCCAGCATGACGGCTCCGATTGCGGCGGCGGCGTACTGCTCCTCACCGACGCTGGACGCCACGTTCATCCCATCCGTTCCGATCCCCACTCCGGTGGCCGCAGCCCTGACCCCCGAGCCGACGGCGAGGATGCTGCTGTCCGCGCCGGCGTCGATCAGGCCCAGGCCGGCCAGCGCCTCCGGCGCGGTCGCCGCCAGGACGATCACCGAGGCGTCGACCGAGAGGTCCTCGGTCATGTCCGCCAGAGTCGACCAGCTGGGGTCGTCGACAAACGCCTTGATCGCGTCCGGGGTGCCGCTGATCGCGTGCCACAGGCCCTTGGCCGCGTCCTCGATCCAGCGAATCGGCGCCAGCGCCTTCGTGAGGTTGCCCTCGTGCGGAGCCGCGGCGGCGAGCGGGGCGATCCGGGTGCCCAGCTCGTAGCCCGCGTCCACCGATTCCTGAAGGATCCGAATGCCCCGGGCGCACACCTCGGTCAGTTGGTTCTGGACGCCGTGGATCGCCGCCCATCCGGCGGTGGCGTCCGGATAGGTCGTGTCGAGCACCCAGGCCCAGGTTTGTTTCAGGCTGACCAGTTCCTCCCGGAAGGCGCTGTACTGCGCCTTGAGGCTGAGGGACGTTTCGGCGAACCCGCCCAGAGCGCCGAGCGCGTCGGTGTAGGACTGGCTGACCTGATGCAGCTCGCTCGGCAGCTTGTCCAGCGTTTGGCGGTACTGATCGGCCGCCTCCCCGTGCCAGTCGGCGGCCTTCGCGTCGTGGAGCCCCTGAGCCGTGATCCCGGCGAGACGCGCGGTGGAGATGAGCTGCTGCTCCAGCGCCGCGAACGCGTCCGGGGAGGCGCCCAGCAGCTGAGCCACATACTGGGCGAAAGCGGGATTGTCGGCATACCGCCTGCCGGCCGGGTCGTACTCGGCCTGCCAAGAGCGCAGCGACGCGGGCGGAGTCCAGGGCTTCACGGGTTCAAGAGGCAGACGTGCTGGTCGACCTCGGCGTAATACTGGGCCGCGTCTGCCAGCGCCTTGGCCACGTTCTCCATGTTCTGGCCGATCTGTCCAAGCGACGCGGTCCACGCGGCGAAGAACGGGTCGAACACCTGGTCGGCGCCATTGAGCTGGCCGCCGTGTACGCCCCGCTGCCACGAGTTGTCAGGCGTGGAGGACGAGGCGTACTCGGCGGTGGGGGCACCGCCGTTTTCAAGCTCGACGGCGAGCCCGATGACTGCCTGCTGCAGGGCCTCGAGCGTCTCCGGATTGACGACGAACTTTGACATCCGCTCCGCGGCCGGTGGTGACTGATGGCCGCACCACGATGATCCGCCCCCAGGGTCGGGTCGGCAACGCGCCCAGGGTATGGAGTTGCCAACACCTTGGCGCAAGCCGCGCCGATCCGCCGCCGCTGGCAGACTTCCTCCATGGCCGGCGCCCCCGCCTCTGTCCTGTCCGACGGCACCATCCTCGAGTTGGTGCAGGAGGGCCGGATCAGGATCGACCCGTGGGATCCAGAGCTGGTGCAGCCCGCCAGCGTCGACCTCCGCCTCGGCGACTCGTTTCGGGTCTTCCACAACCACCGCGCGTCGGCGATCGACCTCCGCCGTCCCCCGGAGAACCTGACCGAGGAGGTCCGGGTCCCGCAGGATGACTCGTTCGTGATCCACCCCGGAGAGTTCTGCCTGGGCAGGACGCTCGAGTGGGTCGAGCTGCCCGATGACATCGTCGCGAGGATCGAGGGAAAGTCGAGTTTGGGCCGCCTCGGCCTCATCGTCCACGCCACCGCCGGCTTTTGCGACCCCGGCTGGAAGGGCACGCTGACACTCGAGCTGAACAATCTGACCCGCGTCCCGATCAAGCTCTACCCGGGCCTCCAGATCGCCCAGCTGTCGTTCATGTCGCTCGATCGGCCGGCGCTGCGGCCGTACGGCAGCCCCGAACTCGGCAGCCATTACCAGGGTCAGCGCGCCGCGACCGAATCGCGCTACGAGGGGGCCCGGCGTAGCGCCGCGGATTCATAGAAGATTGGATAGGCTCGCGCCACGGTGGTAGGCCTCCTTCTAGCCTCGAGCGGGCCCTCCAAGGTCCCGTGGTACATCGCCGGCCTGCTGCTGGCGCTGTGGGCGGTGACCCTCGCGTGGATCGGTCTGTCCCGGCCCGAGTTTCCGTACAACGTCCGCGGACAGCGGGCCGTGATTGGCATCAGCCTGGCACTCGTCGTGTTCGCGCTCGCCGCGGCGATCCTGACGGGCTGACGGCGGACCTCCGAACGGCCCGGCTCGCCACCGGACCCCGCATAGGCAACGCTGCGGCTTCGCTTACTCGCCCGTATGGCGTGGGTACTAGAGTGATCTGTGGTCGCTCTGCTCGGCCCAGTGCCGGAGAGACCACCCGGCAACCGCGCGAGAGGAATGCGATGACCACTGAAACTCAGGAAAAGGATGGCGCCGGCGTAGCCACGGGCAAGGAAACGCTGACGATCATCGACAACCGGACCGGCCGGGAGTACGAGGTCCCGATCGAGGACGAGACGATCCGCGCCACCGACCTGCACCGGATCAAGGTCCACGACGACGACTTCGGATTGCTCTCCTACGACCCGGCGTACTTGGCGACCGCGTCGTGTCGCTCCTCGATCACGTACATCGACGGTGACAAGGGGATCCTCGAGTACCGCGGCTACCCGATCGAGCAGCTTGCGGAGAAGTCGTCGTTTCTCGAGGTCGCGTACCTCCTGATCCACGGCGATCTGCCGACTCAGCCGCAGCTCGACGAGTGGACGCACGAGATCACGATCCACACGTTCGTACACGAGAACGTCAAGGAGTTCATGCAGGGCTTCCGCTACGACGCGCATCCGATGGGGATGCTGCTGGCTTCGGTCGGGGCGCTCTCGACCTTCTATCCCGAGGCCGCCGCGATCCACGACCACGAGGTGCGCTACCTCCAGGTGATCCGGCTGCTGGCGAAGATGCCCACGCTGGCGGCGTTCTCATACCGTCACAACCGCGGCATGCCGTACGTGTATCCGGACAACGACCTGTCCTATCCCGGCAACTTCCTCTCGATGATCTACAAGATCGCCGAGCTCAAGTACGAGCCGGACCCGCGGCTCGAGCGCGCGCTCGACGTCCTGTTCATTCTTCATGCCGATCACGAGCAGAACGCATCGACCAGCGCCGTGCGCAGCGTCGGCTCGACCCAGGTCGACCCCTACTCCGCCGTGGCCGCCGGCGTGGCCGCGCTCTACGGGCCGCTGCACGGCGGCGCCAACGAGGCGGTGCTGCGGATGCTGCGCCGGATCGAGACGACCGACAACATCCCGGACTTCATCCAGGGCGTCAAGGACGGCAACGAGCGGCTGATGGGCTTCGGCCACCGGGTCTACAAGAACTTCGACCCCCGCGCCAAGATCATCAAGAAGGCCACCGACGACGTGTTCGAGGTGACGGGCAAGAACCCGCTGCTCGACATCGCCACCGAGCTCGAGAAGATCGCGCTCGAGGACGACTACTTCATCTCCCGCAAGCTCTACCCGAACGTCGACTTCTACTCCGGCCTGATCTACGAGGCGCTAGGCATGCCGGTGGAGATGTTCCCGGTCCTGTTCGCGATCGGGCGCACCAGCGGCTGGATCGCGCAGTGGCTCGAGATGATCGACGACAAAGAGCAGAAGATCGCCCGGCCGCGCCAGATCTACACCGGCAAGCACAACCTCGACTACGTCCCGATCAACGAGCGCCAGTAACAGGAAGGCCTGGCCGCATGCGGCCAGGCCCGTATCGGCGCATGCGCCGATACGCAGCGGGATGACTCGGGCGCCGCGCTCAAAGGCGAGACCGGATGCCGAGTGCGCGGCACGCCCGAGCGCGCATGCGCGCCCCCGAACACCATGACCGATCCAAGGCGCCTGCGCGACGAGCTCGTCAGGGAGCTCAGATCGCGCGGAGTGATCCGCTCGGAGGCCATCGCCGCCGCGTTCGCCACGGTCCCCCGTGAGCGCTTCATCCCCGAGGTCGTGGCCGAGCAAGGTCTCGAGGCCGCCTACCAGGATCGCGCGTTCCCGACCAAGCACGACCGGCAGGGGATGCCGATCAGCTCCTCCTCGCAGCCGGCGATAATGGCGGAGATGCTCGAGCTGCTGGAGCTGGCCCCCGGCCACCGGGTGCTCGAGGTCGGCGCCGGAACCGGCTACAACGCCGCGGTGCTCTCGCAGCTCGTCGGCGCGCAGGGCCGCGTGACCACGGTCGACATCGATCCGGAGATCGTCGGTCGCGCGAAACGGGCGCTCGGCGACGCCGGCTACCGCGCCGACGTGAGGCAGGGCGACGGCCGCGCTGGCTTTGCCAAGCATCAGCCGTACGACCGGATCATCGTGACCGCGAGCGCCAACCAGCTCCAGTCCGCCTGGTTGGAGCAGCTCGCGGAAGGAGGCCGGATCATCGTGCCAATGCGGCTCGACCCCGACGCGGACGCGATCCAGCTGATCCCCGTGTTCGAGCGCCGGGGGCAGCGGCTGCGTTCGCTCGAGACGACCTCCGGAGGGTTCATGCCGTTACACGGCGGCGACGGCGGGTGGCGGTCGCCGCCCGCGAGCCTCATCGCCGCACGTCATCGCCCGGGCAAGCATTCCCAGTACGCGTCGATCAGCGGGGCGCCTGTCAGCCGCCTCTCCGACGCCGCGGGACGGCGCCTGCTGGCCGCTGTGCTCGGCCCGCCGTCGACTCGCAGCCAAAGTTGGAGCGCGGTGCTCCGCGGACACACGCCGCTGATCGTGATCTATCTGCTGATCACCATCCCGTTCATGCGACGCGTCTGGATCCGCCGCGGTAGGTGGCACGGGATCGGGATCGTGGGTCGCGGCGGGCGCGGTCTCGCCGTCGTCTTCACCCCCAGCGTGTGGGACCGGAGCCCCGATGCGGTCGCAACGCGCGCCCGTTGGCGGATGGAGAGCTACGGCGAGTCCGACGAGCCTCGCGCGGAGCTCGAGCGGTTGCTCGACCGCTGGCGCGCCCTCGAGCGGCTCGGCCCGCACGGGCCCGAGATCAGTGCACACCCGGTGGGCGAGGAGCTCCGTCTGAGCCTTCGGTGGCGCCCGGTCCGTACCTGATCCGAGCCCGGGCGAGGAAGCGCTCCACCGCCTCCGGCGCGACCAGCCGGATCACTCGGGAGGCGTGCAGCCCCTCCGGCCACTCGCGCCGCCGGCTGAAGTGGGAGCGAAACGCCCAGACGAACAGCGAGTCACGCGCGAAGACCAGCGAGGACAGCGACTCCTTGTTGTCGTTCCAAAGCCGCTCGTGGTCCCGCCACCGGCGCCAGCTTCGTCGAATGAGGCGCGGGAACCACACCCGGATCGGTAGATCAAGCCACACGACCGTGTCCGCCGAGCGCGGCACGAGGTCGCCGATCTTGTGCTGGTAGGTACCGTCGATCACCCAACGGTCGGAGGCGATGATCGGCTCGAGCTGCGCGCGCAGGGCGTCGTCGGACGTCTCGGTCCACTCCGGGCCGTGGACGAGCGAATCGAGCTCGACGAACGGCACATCGAGGATCTCCGCCAGCTCTCGGCCGAACGTCGTCTTGCCGTTCCCGCTCGCGCTGGCGACCACGGCGACCCTGCGCATCACGGCCCGTACCGCATCTTTGGCCAGCGGGCGCGCCACCCCTTCTGCTGCACCCGTTGTGCGTAGAAGCTCGCCGACACGCGGGTGGGGTTGCGGCGGCAGACGCAGGCGAACAGATCGCCGAGTCCGTACGGGGCGACCACGAGCAGGCCGTCATCGGCCAGCAGCCTCACGGCGACGCAACTCGCCGTCTCCGGAAACGTCGCGACCCACACGGCGTCCCGGATCGCGCCGGCGGCGATCAGCCAGTCGGACGGGTCGAGGGCGCGCGCGGCGTGCAGGGCCCGGATCAGGTGGGGCGTCTCCCGTACGATCGCGCACAGCCGGCATCGACTAGAAATCACGCCATAGACGATGACTGATCCGTTTCTGCTCGTGCAGCTCAGCGACCCGCACATCGGCGCCGAATGGGTCGAGTGCGATCCAGTCGCCGGGCTGGCTGCGGCCGTCGAGGCGGTGCGAGCGATCCGGCCCACACCCGGCGCGGTCCTGATCTCGGGCGACCTGGCTGACGGCGCCGCCGACTCGGAGTACGCGACGATTCGAGAGCTCCTCGCGCCGCTCGCCGCTCCGTTGTTCGTTCTCGCGGGCAATCACGACGACCGCGCTGTACTCCGCCGCCAGTTCGATCTCCCCGGCGCCGGCGATGACCCGGTTCACTACGTCGCCGACCTGGGCCCGATCCGGCTGGTGGTGCTCGACAGCAAGGTACCCGGCAGGGACGGCGGCCAACTGGACGCCCAGCAGCTTGGCTGGCTCGAGTCCGAGCTGGCGGCGCAGCCGGATGCGCCGACCGTGATCGCGCTGCATCATCCACCGTTCGACACGGGCCTGCCGGCGTTCGGCGCGATCGGGCTCGCACCTGCCGCCGCGGCCGCCTTCGCCGGCGTGGTCGGCCACCACCCCAACGTGCAGCGAATCGTGGCCGGCCACGTACACAGACCGATCGTCGGCCAGGTGGGGAACGTGGCCGCGCTCACGGCGCCGAGTACGTGCGCGCAGGCGGTGCTCGACCTCTCGACCACGGAGCTCGTGATGACCGCGCAGCCGATCGGGTTCGCTGTCCACGCGCTGATCGATGGCGAGCTGGTCTCGCACTTTCACGCGCTGGCGGCGCCCGTGTGACGCGAACGGGGTCGCCGGCGGTGCGAGCACGGGCTGTGGCGGGCGGTCGGCTCGGTAAACGGCGCTAAGAAGGAGTGGGTGAGGGCGGTTGCGGCTCGCCGGAGCCTCTGATCGACCTCATTGGCTGCCCAAACCTGCGGTCTACCCTCCTCAGCCGCCCAAACCCGCCGGTTGTGCCGGGCGTGTGTCGGAGTGTGTCGGGACTGTCACGGGGATGGTGCATGGCGCGTCAAGACCGGCGCCAGATCCGAGCCCTGTCGTATTGAGCACACTCTTCGTGCATAGCCCGCCAGGGCTCGCCATCCGGCTCAAGGTTGGCGTGTTGTGCACCATCGGAAGGCCCGCGATCGCGCCCGATCCCTTTCCCTTCCCCAGCGCCGTTTTGCCGAGGCGACCGCCAATCAGTGCCGCGGGTCGCCAGGATCCGGCCCCCGGCAGGCGCCGTACTCGAAGTAAGCCGCAACCCAATCGGCGTCGACCGGGTCCAGCAGCGATTCGCTGAGGAGCTCGTCCACGCCGGCGAATCCCGAGCTCCGAAGTTCTGAAAGCGCCGCCGCCAGGTCGTAGCTCGTCACGCGCGGCTCGGGAACGCCGTCGCCGATCACCATCCAGAACGCGCCCGGCCGCCCCTCGTACGGCATCCCGACGCTGCCCGCGTTCGCGTAAGTGAGGTCGGGCCTGATGCTCCGAACGAGCTGCTGATGGGTGTGACCACCGACGACCAGTGGTTGCTCGACGCCCGCCAGCGCTTCGAGCAACGCATCCTCGGGCGTGGCCCGGGTGAGGATCTCGTCGTCGCGTCGCGGCGAGCCGTGACAGAACAGCACACCGTCGAGCTCGCGGGTGATCGGCCACGCGTCGATCTCGTCACGCCACCGCCGATCGAGGTCCTTTGCGCTCCAGGCCGCTACCCGTCCTGCGTTGTTGTCGCCGATCGGCGCGCCGTCGTACGCCGCGACCGCTTCGCGCTCGGCGTTGCCCCTGATCCAGTGCACGGGCTCGGGCCGCGACGCCAGCAGTTCGAGGGTCTCCGCGACGAGCGGGCCGCCGACGACGTCGCCGGCGACCACGATCCCGTCGACCGGATCGCGATCGATCTCCGCGACCACCGCTCGCAGAGCGGGCAGGTTCCCGTGCACGTCCGCGAACACGGCGATCCGCACGTGCCCACCCTAGCGAGCGGCGAAAATCGGCTTCTCAGGCGGAACCGAAGACTCGTTCCAGGAGCGCCGTGTCTCCCGCGGTCTGGAACCTGATCAGCTTTCCGTCGCGGAACGTCATGACGTCCGCCGTGTCGGCGTGCTCACCGGCGAGCGTCGTCTGGGTCAGCACGACGACGCGGTCGTCGTCCGAGAACCAGAACTGCGGCGAGGTCGTGAAGCCCTTCTCCGCGAACTTGGCCCACAGTGCGCCGACGTCCTGCTTGCTGCGCAAGGTGCCGCTGACCGCGCTGTCGCCGGGCGTGATCCACACGATGTCGTCGGCCAGGTTCTCCATCGCGCCCTCGACGTCGCCCGCGGAAAACGCCGCGTACGCACGCTTTGCGATCTCGAGATTCTGCTCTCCTGCCATCAGCTACCGCCTCCTCTCATGGTCGGATTCACCCTACACCGATGGTGAGCGTGCTAGTCGATCTGCAGGCGCGCGCCGCCCAACTCGACGAGATCCCCGGGCCGCACCTCACAGCGGCCGACGCGCACGCCGTTGACCGTTGTGCCGTTGGTCGAATCGAGGTCTTGCAGAACCCAGTGCCCGTCCCGGAAGACGAGCTTGGCGTGCCGGCGCGAAACCGTGGGGCCGAGCAGCACCACGTCGCAGTTCTGGTGGCGTCCCACCAGCAACTCGCTCTGCCCGCCCGTCCAGTCGAGCCCGAGCAGGACCGGTGGCTTCGCGGTCGCCTCCGAACGGGCGATCGTCACGGTGCGCAGCGCCGTCCTCGCTGCGCCCACGACTCTCGTGCCCCATCCGCGGCCCGCGCTGCGTGGGTGCAGGTCCCCGATCAGCCGCAACGGGTCGATCAGCCGCGCCCCGAGCAGCTGATCCAGGCGGTGATGAAGCGTCTCCTCGCTCAGCAGGCCGTCGCCATAGGCCGCATTGAGCGTGCGGGCGATCTGGCGTCTCGACGCGCCTGGTCGAATCACAGTGCTTAGTTTCCCGCGAACCAAATCACCTGTCCAGGATGCTGCGATCCGCTGGCGCTATATCCTGGCGTCGTGGATCTCGGAGAGCGGGTCAGCTACGAAGTGCTTGCGTCGGGCACGCCCGTGTACAGCTCGGACGGCGTGCAGGTCGGCACCGTTGCCCACGTACTCGCAGCCGAGCACGAGGACATCTTCGAGGGCATTGTGATCGCCGAGCACCACGGCAGGGGCGGACACCGGTTCGCCGACGAGGAAGTGATCGACGACATCCACGAGCGGGGCGTGGTGCTGAAGCTCGATCGGGCGGCGGCTGAGCAACTTCCTCAACCGACGGCGAATCCGCAGGTGATGTACGACGACCCGACAGACTCGGGCGGGGCGTTCCACGGCAAGTTGAGACGCGCCTGGAGCATGATCTCGGGCAACTACTGACCATCGCGGACGGTGACAGCCACGCGCTGAGCTGAAGGCTGGGGAGTCGACTGGGGAGCTGGCACTGGGGAGCTGCGGATGACTGATCGCGACCACGTTCGCCTGGCCGAGCTCGTCGCTGCGCTGTCCCTCGGGATCGACCTCGGCTTCGGGCAGCCGATGGAGCACGTGCTGCGCCAGAGCCTGATCGCATTGCGGCTGGCGGCAGGAATGCGGCAGCTGGGCGCGGGGAATCCGCCCCTGCACCGCTTCCGGCTCGGGCTCGAATTCGTCATCTCGGGCCGGCGCGAGGTCGATGGGATGATCGCCCACCACGCCGCAATCGCGCGAACGCTCGCCGAACAGCTCGAGCTCCCCGACGCGGTACTAGACGCGCTCTCGGCGGCGTATGAGCAATGGGACGGGCGGGGATGGCCGGGCGAGCTCGATGGCGAGGGGATCCCGATCGCGTCCAGGATCGCGGTGGTGGCCGAGTACGTGGAGGTCGCAAACCGCCTCGGCGGAGTCGAGGCGGTGAGGGCGCTCGCGCGCGAGCGACGGGGCGAGCAGTTCGACCCGACCGTCGTGGACCTGCTCGATGTGCGGAGGGCTCGTCCGTCATGAGGCGTTTCCCCCATCTTTGGCGGCCTGGACTAGAGTCCGCGTGTGCCCCGGCGCCGTGTGGTGATCGATCACGTGACGGTCGGCGTCAGCGACCTCACCCGCAGCCGCGAGTTCTACACGCGGGCACTGCTGCCGCTCGGCTTCACCGAGATCCGGATGGCGCCAGAGCTGGACGAGGTGGAGTTCGGGCTCGAGGAGGCCGACGACTTCGCCATCTCAACCCGCTACGGCACGAGCTCGCCCGTACACGTCGCGTTCGCCGCGGACCGGCGTGAGCAGGTGGATGCGTTCCATGCCGCCGCGCTCGCGGCCGGGGGTAGGGATCACGGAGCGCCGGGCCTGCGGCCCGCGTACTCCCCTGAGTACTACGGCGCCTTCGTCCTTGATCCGGATGGGCACAACATAGAAGCCGTTCATCACGGCCGCTCCTAATACCTACGCAAACCGTTTGCCACAAATGTCGCGGTTTCCCGGGCTGCGCTCGGGGAACATGCTCGTACCGTCGATAGCGCTCTGAGCATCGAACGGGTGTCCAGGCGGGGATCTGGACGATTTGGCCAGGTGTCGAGTCACCTCGGACAAGCCAGGGGGCTGTGCAAGAATGGGAGGCGTCGGGTGAACGCTGACGTACTGATTACCGAGGCGAGCACTTTCAGCAGGCGGTGGGAGCACGCCGCGCCGTGACTTGGGGCACAGAGGCGCGCGGGCTCGTAGAGCATCGCTACCAAACTCCTATCAACCCTGCCTATCTGTTGCATAGGACCCTTACCCCACTCTTCAAACCAGCGGCAACCCTGATCAAGTGACACTTACGCCGGTCTTAGATGAACACGGGCCCAGCGCGCCCGAGCTCACCGCCACCGAGGCGCCGCATGGGGGCCGCTCGTTGCTGCCGGCGCACCTGCTGAGAGACCCGAGACGGTGGGCCCGGCTGCGCCACGCCGCCGATCTTTTCGCCGTCGCCGTGGGCGTCGTCCTGGCGCTGCTCGTCGGCCCCGCCGCTCGGCTTCCCGATCTCATCGCGGCGGGCGCGTTCGCCGTCACGGCGCCCATCCTGATGTATTCGCGCCGGAGCCTCGGCAAGCAGCTCGGCGTCGGGGTCCTTGACTCGTGCGCCCGCGCCGTCGCTTCGTGCGCGATCGGCGCGATGGTCGCGATCGCAGTCGGGGTCGTCGCCGGCTCGGCAAGCCCCGATCTCATCGGCCTGCGACTGTGGCTGTTGACCGTCGGCGTGCTGTGTGCGATCCGCACCGCTCTGGGCTTCGCCGAGAACCGCGCCCGGGCGCGCGGTTTGCTGATGACGCCGACGCTGGTCGTCGGGGCCGGGGCGGTCGGGGGATGGGTCGTTCGCCGCCTGGAGCAGCAGCCGTCGCTCGGCATGAACCCGATCGGGTTCCTGGATCTGGATCTGAATCCGGACTCGGCCTCGCTCGATCCGGCCACGGACCTGCCGATCCTGGGCACGCCGGACGAGGCGGTCACCGTCGCGCGCCTGACCGGGGCCCGTCAACTCGTATTCGCGTTCTCGTGGGAGCGCGACGACCAGCTGGCCGGCGTAGTCAGACGCTGCCAGGAAGCGGGCCTGGAGGTGGCGATCGTTCCTCGGCTGTACGAGACCGTCAACGAACGGGCGTCGCTCGACCACGTGGGAGGCCTGCCGCTAATGAGCTTCCGCGCACGGGGATCGCAGGGCTGGCGGTTCACGATCAAGTATGCGATCGATCGGGCCTGCGCGTTCGTGGCTCTGGTCGCGCTGGCTCCGCTGATGCTGGCGACCGCGATCGCCGTGAAGCTCAGCTCGCCGGGCCCGGTCATCTACCGTCAGCGGCGAGTCGGTCTGGGGGGCCGCGAATTTGACCTTTTCAAGTTCCGTTCGATGAGGACCAACGAGCGCCGGGCCGGATTTCGCCCGGCCGACGGGGCCGCTCCGGGCGGCATCGAGGGGACCGATCGGCGTACCCCGGTGGGCAAGTGGCTGCGCAACACCTCGCTCGACGAGCTGCCCCAGCTGTTCAACGTGCTCCGCGGCGAGATGAGCGCGATCGGCCCCCGGCCCGAGCGGCCGGAGTTCGCGGCGAGGTTCACGCGCGAGGTCCCCGGATATGACGAGCGCCACCGCGTCAAGCCCGGCATCACCGGGTGGGCGCAGGTCAACGGGCTCCGCGGGCAGACCTCGATCGCGGATCGGGTCGAGTGGGACAACCACTACATCGAGAACTGGTCGATCTGGCTCGAGCTGCGGACGCTCGCGTTCACGATGGCGGCCGTCCTGGTATTCGACGAGGAGCGCCACGCGACGGCGACCGCTGATGCAACCGACTCGGCGGCGCCCGGCACGCCGCCGAGGCTGACGCCGGTTCCCCCGCCCGCCCCGCACCCGGTGACGACGCCCGACACCGGGCCGGCGCCGACGCTTCGGCCGGTCATGACACCCGACCTTCAGCCCGCGACGACCTCCGAATTTCATCCCGCCACGATTTCTGAGCTTCGTCCGGTCACGACGCCGGACAACACCGGGCCGGCGAGCCAGCCCGCCGCATCTCCGACCTTGAAGCTCGTCGACTCGGCCGTTCCCGAGACGACCGAGACGCACTGGTTCTGCGGCTACTGCGGCACCGCAGCGAACGGCGCCCTGCCCTCGCCGATGTCGCGGGTGTGTGAGCACTGCGCCGCGGGCCTGCTGCTGGAGGCCCCCGCAGACGTCGCGCCCGACTGTAACGATCCGTTCCTCGTCGTCGACGCGCGCCTCACCGTCCAGGCCGTGTCCCGCCGCGCCGAGCAGATCTTCGGCGTCGTCGAGGCCGAGGTCACCGACCACCCGATCACCGAGCTGCTGATCGACGCGGACGTCGAGGTCGACGACTCGCGGAGCTTCGCGGCGGCTCTCCTCAGCGCCGCGCTCGACGACGAGGGCCGTCGTTCGACGTTCGTCCGCCCCCGCGACGCCTACGGCATCAGGATCCGTGCCCGCATCAGCCATTGCGGGCCGCCACGCGCCGCCCTGATCGTGCTCGAGACGCCCGGACCCGGTTCCGGACCGCGACTGCACCTCGTGCAGTCCGAGCAGCCGCGCGCCGCGCAGGCGAGCGCGTAGGACGAACGGGCCCGGCCGGCGCCAGCTCGCTTGGCCGCTTGACAGCTTCGGCATGGTGAAGTCAGCGGGCGAGCGATCCGCTCGTGAGCCTGCCCGAACCTGAAAGCAAAGGAGGCGTCATGGCTACCTGTACTCATCTCGACGAGATCAAGGTCGAGCGCCCCGACAACGTCGCCGGCTGCGAAGACTGCCTCAAGATCGGCGGCACCTGGGTCCATCTGCGCGTATGCCGCACGTGCGGTCACGTCGGTTGCTGCGATTCGTCTCCACACCGTCACGCCAGCCAGCACGTCCGCGGAAGCTCCCACCCGATCGTCACCTCTCTGGAGAGCGGCGAGTACTGGTCCTACTGCTACGTCGACAACGTGGCGTTCGTACTGAAGGAGGCGGAGTGAGCGAGCCGCTCGGTGTGGGCATGGACGAGCCCGCCGACAGTCAGGGAGCGTTTCCGCGTCTTACTGAGGACCAACGGGCCCGGTTGCGCGCCGCGGGCGAGGTCCGGACGGTCAGTCCTGGCGACGTGCTGTTCGCCGACGGGGACGCCGACTACCCGTTCTTCGTGGTCGAGTCCGGTGCCGTTGCGATCGTCCAGGGCTACGGGCGCGAGAACCGCGTCGTCGCGATCCACGGCCCGCATCGCTTCCTCGGCGAGCTCAACCTGCTCACAGGCGCCCCCGCGTACCTGTCGGCCGTCGTGCGCGATGCCGGCGAGGTGATCGAGGTCCCCGCCGCCCAGCTGCGCAAGGTCGTGTCCGACGACGAGGACCTCAGCAACCTGATCCTGCGTGCCTACCTGGGCCGCCGTGCGATCCTGATCGACCTCGGCGCGGGGGTCAGGCTCGTGGGATCGCGCTACTCGTCTGATTCCCGCCGGCTGCGCGAGTTCCTGACCCGCAACCGGGTGCCCTACCAGTGGATGGACCTGGACGGCGACGAGGAGGCCGAGAAGTTGCTGCAGGCGCTGGGGGTGAAGCCCGCCGAGACGCCGGTGGTGGTCGGCGGCCGCGACGTGCTCCGTAATCCCACAAACGCGAGGCTGGCGGAGATGCTTGGTCTCAGCTCGCGGGGGACCCCGCCGGCGATGTGTGATCTGGTGATCGTCGGCGGAGGCCCGGCGGGCCTCGCGGCCGCCCTCTACGGAGCCTCGGAGGGGCTGGACACGCAGGCGATCGACGCGGTCGCGTTCGGCGGACAGGCGAGCACCTCGGCTCGGATCGAGAACTACCTCGGCTTCCCCACGGGCATCTCCGGCAGTGAGCTCGCCGAGCGCGCGGAGCTGCAGGCCAAGAGGCTCGGCGCGCGGCTGGTCGTTCCGGCGCCCGCGGTCGGGCTCGCCGAGGAGGATGGCCATTTCGCGATCGCGCTGGCGGACGGGTCGGTCGTGAACGGCCGGACGGTGATCGTGGCGACGGGGGCCCAGTACCGCAAGCTCGACCTGCCGGACCTCGAGCGTTATGAGGGCCTCGGCGTGTACTACGCCGCCACCCAGGCCGAGGCGCAGCTCTGCTACGGCGACCCGGTGGTGATCGTCGGTGGCGGCAACTCCGCGGGCCAGGCCGCGATGTTCATGTCGCGGGACGCCGCAAGCTGCCGTCTGATGATCCGCGGCGACGATCTCAGCAGCTCGATGTCTCGCTACCTGATCGACGAGCTCGAGCGCCGCGAGCAGGTCGAGCTGTTGACCCATCGCGAGGTCGTCGAGCTCAAGGGCGAGGACGCGCTCGAGGCGATCGTCGTGGCGGACAACCGGACCGGCGAGCGCGAAGAGCTCGAGGCGAAGGCGCTCTTCGTGTTCATCGGCGCCGATCCCCGCACCGACTGGTTGCGGGGGCACGTCGCGATGGACGAGCACGGCTTTCTCCTCGCCGGCCGGGAGCTCCAGGAGGACCAGCTCGCGGCGTTCGGGGATGAGCTGCCGTTCTTCTTGGAGACGAGCCAGCCCGGGATCTTCGCCGTGGGCGATGTCCGCTCGGGGTCGATCAAGCGGGTCGCGTCGGCCGTCGGCGAGGGTTCGATGGCCGTCCGACTCGTGCACCAGCGGCTAGCCAGCCGCTGAGCCTCCCGACACCGGCGCCGGGCCCGCGAGCGACCGCCGCGCCGGATGATGTTCGACGGGCTCGCTCTCCATCGCGGGCTGCTTCTCAGGCGGGTGGCGCTCGAACCAGCTCGCGTAGCGATCAGCGAGCGGAGCCGCGGACACTCCGTGCGCCAGCACCGAAAGCCCGACCGTGAAGTACGTGGTCAGGACGATGGTGGGCGCCTGGGGGAGGTGCGATCGCTGGACGACGATCAGCGCGAACACGATCGACGCGAGGCCACGGGGCCCGAACCAGCCGAGGAAGGCGACCGTCTGCCGGCGCGGATGCGTGCCCACCATCGCGACCGCCACCGGCAGCATCCGCACGATCGTGAGGCTGAGGATCGCGTAGATCACGACGCGCCATGTCAGGTGGCCGAGTGAGGGCCCGAGCAGGACCGCGCCGAAGAGCAGAAACGTGACTCCGCTGAGCAGCTCCCCAACCTCTTCGATCAGGCGCGTGACGTCGGTGGGGTCACGCCTCACGAGCCCGCCGAAGATCGCGCCGGCCAGGAACGCGGCGATGAACCCGGAGCCGCCGAGGGCGGCCGCGGTCGTGTAGGCGAGGGCCGCGCCGGCGAGCGGGATCACCTGGAGCCACGACCCGGCGATCAGGTCGCGACGGCCGGCGAACACGACGACCCCGGCCGTGACCAAGCCGGCGCCGGCGCCGCCGAGAATCCCGTACCCGATCTCCTCGGCGACGATCGCGATCGCGTGGTGCCCACTCGCCACGTTGGACTCGACGTCGGCGGCCGCCAGCACGATGTACAGCACCGGGACGCAGATCCCGTCGTTCAGCCCGCTCTCGACGTTGAGCCCCTGCCGGATTTGCGACGGCAGGCGCGGCAGCGTCACCACCGCCTGGCCGAGCGCCGCGTCAGTCGGGGCCAGGAGCACCCCGAGCACGAGCGCTTCGCCTACCGTCATGCCGTTGAACAGCCCGGCCGCGAGCGCGCCGAGCACGATCGTCAGCGGCAGGCCGACTGCCAGCAGCCGCACCGGCACACCCGCTTGCCGGCGCAGCACGCCGAGCTTGATCCGAGAAGCGTCGGCGAACAGCACGAGCGCCAGCGTGGACTCGGCGAGCGTCCGAACCGTCTCGCCCTGCGCGGACGGGTCGACCTCGCCGAGTATCCGCGGACCGAGGAGGACGCCGACCGCGACGAACACCATCGCCGGTGTCACGGGGGTCCCGACGAGCAGGCGGGAGACCGATGCGACCGCCAGAACCGTGAGCGCGACGAGGACGAGGGACCACCCCACGGCCCAACATTAGGCTACGGGCAGTGGGTGGGGGCGCGGAGCCTCAGTTGGCGCCCGCCCCGGGCTCAGCTGGCGCTCGCCTGGGCTTCAGGTGGCTCTCGCCCAGGCTTCAGCTGGCGCTCGCCGGCGCCACCGCGGTCTCCGCCCGCGCCGCCTCGGCGTGGCTGCGGCTCTCGCGCGAGGAGATCAAAACGGCCGCGAGGATCGCGCCGGCGATCGCGAACCCCGCGCCGAACAGGAACGCGCGGTCGTAGCCCTTGGTCAGCGCGATCGACGCGCTGTGTACGCCCGAGTGGAACAGGTCCTGGGTGCGGCTGTTGGCGACCGTCGCGAGGATCGCCAGTCCGAGCGCGCCACCGACCTGCTGGGAGGTGTTGATCAGCCCGGAGGCGAGGCCCGCCTCGTGCGGTCTGGTCCCGGCGACTGCGGCGATCGTCACGGGCACGAACGAGAACCCGAGGCCGAGCGCGGCCAGAATCGACGGGCCGAGCACGTCCGACCAGTACGAGCCGCCGGTTCCCGGGACCTGCGAGAACCACGTGAGCGCGCCCGCGATCAGCAGCAGTCCGGCGATCAGCGGCGGCTTGAACCCGAAGCGGGTGACGAGCTGCGAGGCCACGCCGGCGGCCAGGATGATCCCGACCGCCAGCGGCAGGTAAGAGATCCCCGTCTTGATCGGCGAGAAATGCAGCACGTCCTGGAGATACAGCGAGATGAAGAAGAACATCGAGAACAGGGACATCCCGATCAGGAGTCCGACGATGTTTGCTCCTCGTAGCGTCCGCAGCCGGAAGATCGAGAACGGCATCAGCGGATCACGCGTGCGCGACTCGATCAGTACGAACGCAATCAGCAGGACGGCTGCCCCGGCCAGGCGCAGAATCGTCGTCGTCGAGCCCCAGCCGGAGTTGACGGCGTCGACCACCGCGTAGACGAGCAGCGACAGCCCGGCCGTGACGGTGACCGCCCCGGGGAAGTCAAATGTCTTGGCGCCGTCCTCGGCCCGACTCTCGGCGAGGAAGCGAGGGGCCAGCGCGGCTGCAGTGATCCCGATCGGCACGTTCACGAACAGGACCCAGCGCCAGCTGAGCCAGCTGGTCAGGATTCCGCCGAGGAGTACGCCCGCGGCACCTCCGGCGCCGGCGACGGCGCCCCAGATCCCGAGCGCCCGGTTGCGTTCGGACCCTTCGGCAAAGGTCGTGGTGATGATCGACAGGGCGGCAGGGGAGACGATTGCGGCGCCGAGACCCTGGACGGCGCGGGCGGTGATCAGCCACGGCTCGGACTGCGCGATCCCGCCCGCGAACGATGCGAGCGAGAACAGCACGAGGCCGCCCATGAACATGCGCCGGCGTCCGAGCAGGTCGGCAAGCCGCCCCCCGAGCAACAGGAACCCGCCGAACGTGAGCGTGTAGGCGTTGACGACCCATGAGAGGTCATCGCGCGAGAAGTGCAGATGGACGCCGATCGAGGGGAGCGCGACGTTCACGATCGCCGCGTCGATCACGACCACGAACTGCGTCATCGCCAGCAAAATCAGCGCCAGGTTCTTGGCGCGGGGCGTGTCAAGCTTTGGTTCGGGGATCCGCCTCAGCGAAGTCATTTGGAAGATGACCTCCGGTTCCGGTTGCTATCTCGAATATAGTGAACTACGATTCCGTTTGTCAAGACGGGTGTCTGGTGTGATGACCCGCCGGAGAGGGATTTTGTGACAGTTCCGCAAGTAGAGACACCTGCGCCAGTCGAAACTGAGCGCCGGTTACGGGCGGACGCTCGCCGCAATCGTGCGCGGATCATCGAGAGCGCCCGCGAGGTGTTCGCCGAATTCGGGGCCGAGGCGCAGATGGACGACGTGGCGCAGCAGGCGGGCGTCGGGGTCGGGACCGTCTACCGGCACTTCCCGACGAAAGAGGCGCTGATCGCCGAGATCGTCCGCCAGAAGTTCCGGATCTTCGCCGAGAACGCGCGCGCGGCACTCGAGCGCGAGGGCGAGCCGTTCGCCGTGTTCGCCGACCTGCTGCGCACGAACGCGGAGGTGTGCGCACGAGACGCCGGCATCCAGGAGGCGCTGACGGGGTTCGGGCAGTCGGTTTGGGTGTACGCCCAGGCCGAGCTCGAGGAGCTCTACATCCCGACCGCCGAGCTGATCGCCCGGGCGCAGCGGGCGGGGACGATGCGCCCGGACGTCACCGTCGACGACATTCCGATGTTGATGTGCGGCGTATCGGCGACGATGCCGCACTCCACGGCCGGCTTTGACTGGCACCGGCATCTGGAGTTCGTGATCGATTCGCTACGCGTGCAGTGTGCTGACTGAGAACACGGCGCCGTGCGGGTCGGCCAGGACGGCCTGCCGGAACCCGGCCGCGTCGTGGGCGGGGGCGAGCACGGTGCCGCCCAGCTCGGGAGCCTTCGCCGCCGCCGCGTCGGCGTCACCGATCCAGAAGTCGACGCTCCATTGCGACTGTCCTTCGCCGCCGAGCGGCACCATCACCGCGACGACGTCGCGCGGCACCGGCTGGTGGGGCTCGCCGCCGAGGTACCCGGGCAGCCGCCACAGCGTGCCCTCGAGGCCGCCCATGTCGAACGGCTCCGCCTGCCATCCGAACAGCTCGCCGTAGAACGCTTTGGCCCCATCCGGGTCGCTGGTCTGGAGGGCGCTCATCGCCCATGCCGAAAACTCGTTGACCAGCTGCGCGCCCTGGCGGTCCTCCGCCTCCCACACGCCGAATACCGCTGCGGCGGGATCGGCGAGCACCGCGAGGCGCCCGGCGGGCGAGGCCTCGACCGGACCGGCGAGCAGCACGGCACCGGCTGCGGTCGCCCGCGCCACGACGTCGTCGACGCTCGCGACCGAGATATAGGTACTCCAGGCCGATCCGGCGCTCTTGTCGGCCATGGAGCCGACGCCCGCGACGTCGCGCCCGCGCAGGCGGGCGACGAAGTACTCACCGGGTGGGTCGCCCGGCGTCTGCCCCGGCCCGTCGAACTCCCAGCCGAACAGCTGCTCATAGAAGCGCATCGCCGCCTGAGGGTCGGGGGCCAGGGTGTCGACCCAGCACGGCACTCCGCTCGGGTAGTCGCTGCGCTCGCTCATCGTGCTCCTTTCGTTGGCTCCCGCTGCGCGGGGCTGCTCGATTCCCAAATCATCACCTGGTTCGATTCCCGAACCTTCTGATTGGTAATTCCAACTTCTAGATCGGTCGGCCGGATCATACGGTAGGATGTCCGAATGTCAAGCAAGCGGACCTACGGCGATCGGTGCGGCATCGCGCGGGCGCTGGATATCGTCGGCGAACGGTGGGCGCTGCTCGTGGTTCGGGAGCTGCTGCTGGGGCCGAAGCGATTCACCGACCTGCGGGCGGGCCTGCCGCACCTCAGCCCCGACGTCCTCTCCCAACGGCTGCGCGAGCTCGAAGAGGCCGGGGTCGTGCGGCGCAACAAACTGGCGCCACCGGCCGCCTCGCGCGTCTACGAGCTGACCGGCTGGGGCCACGAGCTGGAGCCGGTCGTCCTCGGCCTCGGCCGGTGGGCGAGCGGCGCGCCGGTGCCCGATGAGGACGCCGTGTTCGGCGCCGACTCGGCGGTGCTGGCGCTGAAGACGCTGTTCGCGCCGGCCGCCGCCGACGGGCTCGACGCCGGCTACGAGCTGCGGCTCGGGGAGCAGCGCTTCCACGCCCGCGTGCGCGATCGGCGGTTCGAGGTGGCACGCGGAGACGCCGAGCGCCCGGACGCGATCATCGAGACCGATCCGGTGACGCTCGCCGGCGTGCTCTGGCACGGCCGGAGCCTGGCGCAGGCCGTGCGCCAGGGCGCGATCAGGCTCGACGGCGACCGGGCCGCCGCGGACGCGTTCCTTCGGCTGTTCCCGTTGCCCGAGCGGACCCGGGAAGAAAGCACCCCGGTCCGTGGTCATCAAAGGTAAGCCAACGAAATTGGAGTACTCAGATGCCCACAAATTCTCGCGCCGTGCTCGCCCAACTGGCGGTAGTCATCGGCGCCCTCGCGGTGCTCGCCACGGGCGCCGATCACCTCGATGAGTACACGGTCAACATGTTCTCGACCGTGCCCACGATCGGCACGCTGTTCCTGCTCAACTTCATCGCCGCGACGGTCGTCGGGATCGGGCTGCTGCTCCCGATCGGACTGATCACCAAGCGCTTCGCCGGGCCGATCCGAGCGCTGCTCGCGCTCGGCGGGATCGGGATCGCGGCGAGCTCACTGGTGGCGTTGTGGATCAGCGAGACCTGGAGCCTGTTCGGCTTCACCGACTACGGCTTCCGGCCCGCGATCGTCGCGGCGATCGTGGCAGAGGCGGTCGCGGTCGTGGCGCTGAGTGCGTACCTGGCGCTGGCCGGATTGCAAGCGCCGGCGCTCACGATCCGGGAGCGGCCGGCTCGCCGATCGGGCGGCCGAACAGCTCCCCCCGGTAGCCGAACTCCTGCGTGAGCAGGGCATCGGTGTAGTACGGGAGCGCCTCGCCGGTGATCGTCGCGCCGTGCATGGTGTTGATCCGGGCCAGTGCGATAGATGTCGTAGCCTGCGCTGCGGCTTGCCACCCGTCAACCTCCACAGCGACACCCAGACCCGGCCGACTGCCGGCATGCGCGCCGCGATGGCCGCGGCCGAGGTCGGTGACGAGCAGCGGGGCCAGGACCCCACCACGAACGCGCTCCAGCGGCGAGTCGCCGAGCTGCTCGGCCACGAGGAGGCGGTGTTCCTCCCGAGCGGGACGATGTGCAACGAGATCGCGTTCCGCGTCCACGCGCGACCGGGTGGCGATGAGGTGATCCTCGATCGAACCTCGCACCCGGTCAACTTCGAGGCGGGCGGCCCGGCGCAGCTCGCCGGGCTGGTGATCCACACGCTCGATGGCGACCGCGGCGTGTTCAGCGCCGAGCAGCTCGAGGCCGCGGTGAGGCCGCCGTACAACCGCTACGCCCCGCGCTCGCGCCTGATATCCGTCGAGCAGACGACGAACCTGGGCGGTGGTCGGATCTGGCCGCTCGAAACGGTTCGCGCCGTGCTCGCGGTCGCTCGTCGGCACGGCCTCCGGGCGCACCTCGATGGCGCCCGGCTGATGAACGCCGTCGTCGCTTCCGGCGTGTCGGCGAGCGACTACGCCGGCGGTTTCGACACCGCGTGGCTCGACTTCACGAAGGGTCTCGGGGCTCCCGTCGGCGCCGTGCTCGCCGGTTCGCGGGAGACGATCGACGAAGCGTGGCGCTGGAAGCAGATGCTCGGTGGCGCGATGCGGCAGTCGGGGGTGCTCGCGGCGGCTTGCCTGTACGCGCTCGATCACCACGTCGACCGGCTGGCCGAGGATCACGAGCACGCGAGGCTGCTCGCCGATTGGCTCGCCGCGCTCCCCGCCGTAGAGCTCGATCCGGGCACGGTCGAGACCAACATCGTGATCTTCGGCGTCGACGACGCCCCGGCGCTCGTGGCCCAGCTCGCGGAGCGCGTCGAGCTGCAAGCGGTGGATGCCCATCGCGTGCGAGCGGTGACACATCTCGACGTCAGCCGCGAGGACGTCCAGCGGGCGTTCGACGCCGTCGCCGAGGCGCTCGCCTAGAGGGGTCAACACCGCCTTCACAACAACGACAGGTATGCATCCGCCTGTCCGGGGGTGAGCATGCTTGTGCGCCACCGCTCGGTGACGGAGACTCCGCGACATGACCGCGAACACACCTGAACACCGCCGCCTCGAGCAGGCGCGCACCGGCGAGATCCCCTGGAAGTCGTGGGGCCCATACCTGAGCGAACGCCAGTGGGGCACCGTCCGCGAGGACTACAGCGCCGGCGGAGACGCCTGGAGCTACTTCACCCACGACCAGGCGAGGTCGCGGGCGTACCGCTGGGGAGAGGACGGGATCGCCGGGATCTCCGACGAGCGCCAGCGACTGTGCCTGGCGCTGGCGCTGTGGAACGGCGCGGACCCGATCCTCAAGGAGCGCATGTTCGGGTTGACCAACTCCGAGGGCAACCACGGCGAGGACGTCAAGGAGTACTGGTTCTACCTCGACAGCACCCCGACTCACTCCTACCTCAAGTGCCAGTACAAGTATCCGCAGCGAGCTTTCCCGTACTGGGACCTCGTCTCGACCAATGCGCAGCGCAGCAAACAGGAGATGGAGTACGAGCTGCTCGACACCGGCATCTTCGACGAGGATCGCTACTTCGACGTGATCGTCGAGTACGCCAAGGCGGACCACGACGACATCCTCATGCTCGTCACCGCCTACAACCGTGGTCCAGAGTCCGCGACCCTGCACCTACTCCCAACGCTGTGGTTTCGCAATACCTGGTCCTGGGGCGACGACGTACCGAAGCCGGAGATCACCGCCTTGGACAACGGTTCAGTGCGCGCAGCTCACCACGAGCTGGGCGAATGGCAGTTCTGCGTCGACGAGTCCGCTCACCTGCTGTTCTGCGAGAACGAGACGAACAACCAGCGGCTGTTCGGCGCGCCGAACGCCACGCCGTACGTAAAGGACGGCGTGAATGATTTCGTGGTCGCCGGCCGCAGCGACGCCGTCAACCCGGAGCGCGAGGGTACGAAGCTGGCCGCCCAGCACGTCCTCGAGCTGGCCGCGGGCGAGAGTGCCTCGGTTCGCCTGCGCCTCCTCGGACCGGGCGCCTCGCGGAACGGACGGCGAGGGAAGCCGCTTGGCGCCAATTTCGAGCGCGTGCTGTCCGCCCGCCGAGCCGAAGCGGATCAGTTCTACGAGACGCTGATCCCGTCCACGCTCAAGTCCGACGGGGCGATGGCGATGCGTCAGGCCCTGGCGGGGCTCCTGTGGGGAAAGCAGTACTACGAATACAACGTGCACCTCTGGCTGCGCGAGCACGGCGTCAGCCCCTGGGATCCGAACGCCATGGCTACCCCGGTGCGCAACGTCTCCTGGTTTCACATGATCACGAGCGATGTGATCTCAATGCCCGACAAGTGGGAGTACCCGTGGTTTGCCGCTTGGGACCTGGCATTCCACTGCGCGCCGCTATCGCTGGTCGACGTCGACTTCGCCAAGGATCAGATCGAACTGCTGTTGAAGACGCGCTACATCCACCCGAACGGTCAGATCCCGGCCTACGAATGGAACTTCAGCGACGTCAACCCGCCCGTGACGGCGTGGGCGGCGCTGTACGTCTATGAGCGCGAGGTGGAGATCCGAGGCCAGGGCGACCACGAGTTCCTGGCCCGCGTGTTCGGCCGGCTGCTGACCAACTTTGCCTGGTGGGTCAACCGCAAGGACCCCGACGACCGCAACCTCTTCCAAGGCGGCTTCCTCGGGCTCGACAACATCGGCATCTTCGATCGCTCGGCGCCACTGCCGGGGGGTGGCACGCTGGAGCAGGCTGACGGTACCGCCTGGATGGCCCTGTATTCGCAGTGGATGCTCCAGATCGCGATCGAGCTGGCCAAGCACGATCGCGCATACCTCGACATGGCGCTCAAGTTCATCTCCCATTTCGCATGGATCTCGGTGGCGATGAATCCACCCGGCGGCGAGAACTCGCTCTACGACGAGGACGAAGGCTTCTACTACGACGCCATGCGGATGCCCGACGGGACGGTGATCAAGCTCAAGGTACGCTCGCTCGTCGGTCTGATGCCCGTCTGTGCGGCCACAGTGTTCGACGCCGAGGTCGCCGACAGCTACCCGGAGATATTGCAACTGCTCCAGCAATTCATCGGCCTGTTCAGCGATGCCTTGCCGGGTCTGAGCAACCTGCCCGGTCCCAGCCCGGAAGGCCGGCGCATCCTCTCTCTGGTTGACGAACCCAGGCTGCGGCGAATCCTGGCGGCGATGCTCGACGAGGAGGAGTTCCTCGGCGCCCACGGGATCCGGGCGATCTCCCGTCGCCACCTGGCACAACCGGTCCGGTTCGAGTGGGATGGCCAGGAGTACGACGTGCACTACTTGCCGGCGGAGTCCGACACCGGCATGTTCGGCGGCAATTCGAACTGGCGGGGCCCGGTGTGGTTCCCGATGAACCTGGTCATCCTGCGTGGCCTGGCGCAGCTTCACCGCTACTACGGCGATCGCCTGAAGGTGGAGTGCCCCACCGGTTCGGGTAACGAGATGGACCTGCTCGAGGTGGCCGCCGAGATCGCCACGCGATTGGCGACCACGTTCACCGAAGACGAGAACGGCCGGCGGCCGGTGTTCGGCGGGATCGAGAAGTTCCAGACCGATCCCCACTGGCACGACCTCCTGCTGTTTCACGAGTATTTCCACGGGGACAACGGCGCCGGCATCGGCGCCAGCCACCAGACGGGGTGGACCGGAACCGTCGCCTTGCTGTTCTTGATGGCCGGCGCTCGGCTGGCTGATCCGGAGATGGCGGAGGCGTTAGGCGGCTGACCGGCAGGCACGATGCGCGTAACAGCACGGCCCACCGTCTACGAGCTCAACACCGCGGTCTGGCTCGAGCGGCTCGGCCGGCCGCGGGGACGCCCACTGACGCTGGACGAAGTGCCGGGCGAGCAGTGGGACTCGCTCGCGCGGCTGCCGGTCGATGCGGTCTGGCTGATGGGCGTCTGGCAGCGCAGCCCGGCTGGGATCGAGATCGCGCTGCGCAACCCCGAACTCGACCGAGGCAATCGCGCCGCGTTGCCGGATCTGCGACCGGAGGATGTGATCGGGTCGCCATACTGCGTGCGCGACTACGTGGTCGACGATCGCTTCGGCGGTCCGGAGGCGCTGGCGGCCGCCCGCGCTGCCCTCGCCGACCGGTGCCTCGCGCTGATCCTCGACTACGTCCCCAACCACGTCGCGCCCGACCATCCGTGGATCACGACCAAGCCGGATTGCCTGCTCGCCGGCAGCGAGCAGGAGCTCGCCGAGCACCCGGACGCCTTCCTGCACACGGCCGGTGGCATCTTCGCCAACGGCCGGGATCCGTACTTCCCGCCGTGGCCGGACGTCGTGCAGCTGAATGCCTTCTCCTCCGCGCTCCGCGACGCGGTCGCGGACACCCTCATCTCCGTCGGCTCTCAGTGCGACGGGCTGCGCTGCGACATGGCGATGCTGATGACCAACGAGGTGTTCGCCCGGACGTGGGGCGAGCGCGCCGGCACCGCTCCCGAGGTCGACTACTGGCCGGAGCTGATCGGGCGCGTCAAGTCGGCGCATCCGGACCTGCTGTTCATGGCCGAGGCGTACTGGGACATGGAATGGACGCTGCAGCAGCAGGGGTTCGACCTCTGCTACGACAAGCGGCTGTACGACCGGCTGGTCCACGACTCGCCCGACTCGATCCGCGGACACCTCCAGGCCGATCCGGCCTATCAGGAGCGGCTGATCCGCTTCATCGAGAACCACGATGAGCCGCGTGCGGCCGCGACGTTCGAGCCGGCCAAGGAGCGCGCCGCGGCGGTTGTGATGTCTGCGCTGGAGGGCGCCCGGCTCTACCACGACGGGCAGCTCGACGGATTCCACACCCACATCCCGGTGTTCCTGGCGCGCGGCCCCGACGAGCCACCCGACGCCGAGCTTCACGCGTTCTACGAGCGTCTGCTGTGCGCGGTCGCCGAGTCCGGATTGCGGCGAGGTGACTGGCGCCTGTGCGAGTGCAGCGGGTGGCCCGACAACGCCTCGTGGCAGCAGCTGATCGCGTGGTGCTGGTCATCCGACGGCACCCTCAGCCTGGTCGTCGTCAACTACGCGGGCCAACCGGCGCAGGCCCGGGTGCACGTCCCTTGGCCCGGGCTGGGCGGCAAGCAGTGGCGGCTGACCGACCGCCTGAACGGCACGCAGTTCACGCGCGCCGGGGACGAGATGGCCGCCGACGGCCTCTACGTCGCCCTCGATCCGTGGGCCGCGTACTTCCTGGCGTTCGACGCCTGACGCGGCTCAGCGGACCCGCACGGTCCCGACCGCGCGCAGCCCGGACTTCGTCGCGGCCACCTGGACGAGGCCCCGGTGGCGCAGTCTCAGCGTGATCGTGGCGCGCCCGTGGCGGTTCGTGTGGACGCGCCGCCCGTCGAGCGTGACCAGCGCGTCCGCGACGGGCGTCCCGGCTCGCCGGCTGCGCGACGGCTGGGGCGGCACCGCGACCGTGAAATGAACCGGCGTGCGGCGCCCGGCCCGGACGGAACGCGGAGAGGCGGTGACGGTCAGGTCCGATCCGCAGTTCGAAGACGTGAGCCGTTTGGGGCCCATCAGCGACGCGGGTCCCGGCCGCGGGTGGAGCGGCAGCAGCATCGGCGGCCTCGGCTTCTGCGAGAAGTCGAAGTCCTTGGCCATGTTGCCGAGGATGGGGAGCGACTCGCGGACGTCTGGACGTGGGTCGGGACGGCCGTCGGTCGCGGGGTTGATCCGCTGGCCGCCGAGGAAGTCGTCCTCGATGAACTTGTTGAACGCGTCGAACGACAGCGTCTGGTCGTCGACGCACCCGCGCTTGGCATAGGGGCTGATCACGATCGACGGCACCCGGAGGCCGAAGCCGTTGGCGTCGACCGTCGGCGGCACGACATTGTCATAGAAGCCGCCCCAGTCGTCCCACGCGAGGAAGATCGCCGTGCTGTCCCAGTCCGGGCCCGACATGATCGAGTTGATCAGGCCGGTGACGTAGGCCTCACCGGCCGAGACCTTGCCGGGCGCGTGTTCGGAGTCAGCCTGGTTCGGGACCACCCAGGAGACCGCGGGCAACGTTCCCCCGCGGGCCGCGGCGTAGAACTTGGAGATGTCCTGGATGTCGCCGGTCTGGCCGTCCTGGTTGACGGTGTCGAACTCCGGCAGCGGATTCCAGATGTCGGGAACGACCGTGGTCAGCCCCTTGCCGACCCGCTGCGGCTGCGGCGGGCAGGTCACCTGATCGTTCGGGCAGTCGGCCTCCACGCCCTGCTCGATGTAGTAGCCCCAGCTCACGCCGAACCGGTGCAGCAGGTAGGTGAGGTCCGTGTAGTCGAAATGCACCTGGGGATACTGGGGTGCGGGTCCGAATACCGCCCGGTGGTTCTGGCGGCTGAACGTGTGCTGCGTGATGTCGCTGTGGCAGCTCATCGGGTCGCCGAACTTCGTGCAGTAGGCGGACCAGTCCGAGACCATGTACAGGTGCGCCGCGTAGCTCCACGACCGGTTCGGCCCGAACATGCGGTCATCGAGCACGAAGTTCCGCGCGTACTGCCAGTAGTTCGGTATCTCCCGCGCGTCGTGATAGCCCATCACGTCGGGAGTGGCTGACTCGCTGCAATTCGGGTTGTCGACCTGGTTCAGCCCGCAACCCTTCGTGCCGGACTCGGCCTCCGCGACGAACCCGTTCATCTTGCCGCCGGCGATGTCCTTCGTCGCCGCGGCCAGATTGTGGGGGCCGCCACCGTTGACGTCCGCCGGATCGTGATAAGGACGCTGGCAGTGACCGGTGTGCAGGTTGGGCGAGCACACGGTCGCGACGCCGTGGCGCGCGGGGATCCCGTTGGCCCCCGGAAACGTCCCGAAGTAGCTGTCGAACGACCGGTTCTCCTGCATGATCACGACGACGTGCTTGATCTTGTGGATCCCGACCCCGGTGGCCACCCCGGCCTGCTCGACGGCCGCGGCCCGCGCGGCTGAGACGCTGCCGGAAGCCCCCCCGCTGCCGAGTCCGAGCACGATCAGCGCCGCCGCGCCCGACAGAGCGAGCAGCCCACCGATCAGGGAGATCCGAACGCTTCTTCTGACCCGCATTGGTCCAATGCTGTTGAACCCGGGGCCGGTCACGAAGTCGCGGTATTCCAGCGACGAGCGAGCTCGTGAGCCCACTTTGCGGCCACGCCGGGATCCTCCGGCGGCGCCTGGACGAGCACGAGTTCGTCTACGCCGAGCCGCGCCAGCGCCGGCGTGTCCGCCGGCTCGCCGCCGTCGAGCGCGACAGCGACGTGGAGCTCGCCGATGTCCCGGCCCGCTTCGCGGCACAGCGCGCCGAGCGTGGCCAGCCGCTCCCCGACCGCGTCGACGCCGGCGAGGTTGAAGCCGTACCACCCGTCTCCCCACGCCGCCACCCGACGGAGCGCGGCGTCGCTGTTGCCGCCGAGCACCACCGGGATCCGGCGGTCGCGGGGCGGCTTCGGGTTGACCCGCACCGAGTCGAACGACACGAACTCGCCGTCGAACGAGGCGACGTCGTCGCGCCACAGCGCGCGCATCGCCGCCACGTACTCCGTGGCGCGCTTGCCGCGACGCTCGAACGGCACGCCCAGCGCGTCGAACTCCTCGCGCGACCATCCGACGCCGATGCCCAGCGTCAGCCGTCCGCCGCAGAGCGCGTCGAGCGACGCTGCCTGCTTGGCGAGCAGGAGCGGGTTGTGCTCGGGGACCAGCAGCACGCCGGTGGCGATCCCGATCTCCTGCGTCGCCGCGGCGGCGAAGCTGAGTCCCACGAGCGGATCGAGCCAGTCCGCCACAGCCGGTACAGCGATCTGTCCGTCGGCCGAGTACGGATAGCGCGACGCCGGACGATCGACCATGATCACGTGCTCACCCGACCACAGCGTCGCGAAGCCGGACGCCTCGGCGGCGCTCGCGACCGCATCGATGACTTCGCGGCGGGCGCCGGCTCCGATCCCGAGTGCGTGGAGCCCGAGGCGCATGCGCGAGACTGTATCCGTGGGGCAGTTGGTCCGTGACGGCGTGACGCTCGTCCATGAGGCGTCGGGCGAGGAGCCCCGGCGCCGCCTTCTTTGGACCCGACGACGATCCCGCGACGACCGCCTGGATCATGGACGAGGTCGTGCGGACGCCACCCCACGTGACGAGCTCCGTCTGGGAGGAGTCGATCCGATCCCGGGATGACGCGGAGGCTCTGCGCCGCTGTCGTGTGCCACTGCTCTACATCGACGCGGGGACGCCGAACGCCGACCTGGCGCGGGCCGCCTCGCTGGCGCGGCAGCTGGTCGTGGGGCGGACGGTCGGCTCCGGCCACTTCAGCCCGCTCGAGGTTCCCGACCAGATCAACGCCATGCCGGCACGGTTCCTGGCGGTCAGTCTGGGCTCGGCACCTCGGCGACCGTGATCCGGTTGCCGTCCGGATCCGTGACCGCCGCCCTCCGCACCGCTCCCGGCGCGGTGTCGATCTCGCCGGCCGCGATCCCGCGTCCGGCCACGTCGGCGATCCAGGCATCGAGATCGTCGACGATCAACGTCACCAGCGCGCCGCCGGCGCGTGGCGGGTCGCGGACCACGTAGATCGACCCCGTCTCGGACAGCTGCCAGACGGCGTCTCCGTCCGTGGGGATCCGATCGGGGGGCCGTCCCAGCAGGCGTTCGTACCATTCGAGCGCCGCCTCGTGGTCGGCCACCGGGACGCCGGCGAATACGTAGGTGAACGCCATGGTTCTCGGGGTCACCCTAGCTGGCTGACTCCTGCCGTCGAGGGCCGGGCTTCATGGCGGTCGTAACACGGCCCGCGGGGGCTTTCAGCGCCCGCAGCCCTGAATGGCGGGCGGCCCGGTAAACGGCGCTGGGACCATATAGGGCGGGATCGGACGCGATCGCTGGCCCTTCGATGGTGCACAGCACGACAACCTTGCCGAACCGGGCATCTCGCGCACCAGCCGCGCCACGTCCTCCGCCCGGTCAGGCGTGACCGCGTGCGCGCTGCGCGCCAGCGACCACAGCTCGAGCACCGAGGGCACATCCCCGTCCCCGGCGGATCGCACGATCATCGGCTCAGTTCCAGATGAGAGGCGGCCCGTGGTCTCCGCAGCGCGCGAGCGCCACCGCGGGCTTGCCGGGCGCCGTGCGGACGGTCAACCGCACCCCGTGGTTGTGGTCGGGCTCGGGCTCCATGCTCAGCCACACAACCGGCGCGTCGCTATGACCGGCGGTCAGGCCGTCGCGGTACGCGTCCTGGAGCGCCTCCCACTCCGGCCCCGGAAGGTATTGGCGGAACAGCGAGTGCCAGACGACGACGAGCGCGCCGTCAGTCGGCGCGAGCACCGAACGCAGCCACTCCTCGGCCGACGCCGCGGCGACGAGTCCGGGACGATCGACCGCGACCGCGAACGCCGCCCGCGTCCGCGCGAACCGCTCGAGCTCGTCCGGCCAAATGTAGGAAAGGAGCGTCAGTTGGTCCTCGCGATCGGCGGCGTCCAGGGGGTGTCTGTCGCACCCGGACCGGTCGATCACCTGAAGGCGATCCGCGGCGCCGACGACGTCGATCGCCGGCGCTCGCTCCCACGGCTCGCGGAACCGAACCGGCGAGGACGGGTCGCCGAGCACCTCGCCGTCCACGAGATAGCAGTAGCGGTCGGCGAACAGGTTCAGGCCGGCGCTCGCGCCGATCTCGAGCAACCGGATCGGAAGCCCGAAGCGATCCGTCAGCCACAGCAACGCGGCATACAGCACCGTCGAGCGACCGGGGTCGTTCGTCTGCACCGTCCGCCGCAAACGCCCCCTGACCAGCTCGGCGTTCTGCTCGAGCGCCGCCAGCGCCACCGGCCACACTGCCCCGGGCGGGCGGTCGCCGCCGGCGCTCGGGTAGAAGCGGGCGAGCTCGGGAGCCCTGTCGCTCAGTACCAGATAGTGCAGCGCGGCCATCAGGCGCAGCTGCGGGACCGACCCCGGTGGCGCGGGAACGCCATCGAACAGATCGGCGACCAAACCACCGTCGTTGAGGTTCTGCGCGCCACCGCGCATCAGCGCGACGCACAGCGGCGAGCGACCGGCCCGCTCGAGCGCCTCGGCGTGTCGGCCAAACCGCTTCGCCAGCGGCAGCTTTCCGTCCCGCAAGTCGCGGGCGCCGTCGAACGGGGTGCGATCAGGATCCGACACCCATGAAGCGTGGCACGCTACGCAGTCGGCCGGTAATCCAGATGCACGACGCCGTTGTCATAGGTCTGGGACGCGGTTAGCCCGAACTTGACGGTGGCGCCGTCGGCGAACAGCCGCCGGCCGGAGCCCAGAGCGATCGGATACACGAACAGGTGCAGCTGATCGACGAGGCCGTCGGCGAGCATCGCCCGGACGAGCGTGCCGCTGCCGCTGACGTACAGGTCGCCGTCGACGTGGGCCTTGAGGTCACGGATCGCGTCGGCGGTGTAGGGCCCGACGATCGTCGAGGGGTTCCAGTCCGCGGTCTGCAGCGTCGATGAGACGACGTACTTCGGTGTCTCGTTCATGAACGGGGCGCCGGGATCCTGCTCGGCGGTCCGGCCCGACCACGCCGGCGCGAACTCCTCGTACGTGCGCCGGCCCAGCAGCAATCCCCGGCTGGATCCCATGATCCCGCCGATCGCCTCGCCCATCTTCGGATCGAATCCGAATTCCATCGTCCAGCGTGGCGCCTCGATGACGCCGTCAAGGGTGATGAATTCATGTACCAGGATCTCGCCCACGATTGACTCCTTTTGTGCGGTGTGCTCGTCGTGGCAGTACGACCGACGCGCGGGACGAAAATCATCGCTGGCGCGGCCGAAAGATCACCAAACCGCTGCCACCGCCGCTTTCCCGACCGACACGACGTTCGGGCTGATGAGCCGGGACGCCGCGCGGTCGAACACGTCCTCGCCACCGAGCGCGTACTCGTGGCGGAAGTCAGCCGCGCCGTTCAGTTCGAGGATCAGGTAGCCACCGTCGGGGCCGCGGACCAGGTCGACGCCGACGAGGTCGGCTCGCACAACTGCGGCCGCCGCGATCGCGAGCGCTCGCACATCCGGTGGAGGCGATGCCGGGCGCCGGGTTCCGCCGAGTGAGACGTTCGTGCGCCACTCGCCGGCGGCGGCCACGCGCTCCACCGCGCCGACGACCTCGCCGCCCGCCACGAGCAGGCGCAGATCAGCGCCCGTCGGGGGCACTAGCTCCTGCGCGATTGCTCCCTGGTGCTGGAACCACGATGTGTTGCTGACGCGCTGGATATGACGGCCGAGCGCGACGCGGTCCTCGCACAGCGTCACCTCGAGGCCCCAGCCCCCGAAGCGGGGTTTGACCACGAACGGCGGCTCGAGTCCCTCGGCGCGGTCGTGTCGCCCCAGGAGCGGAGCGGTACGGGGATGCGGCAACTCGGCGCGTCCGAGTAGGCGGGCGGTGGCGAGCTTGTCGTGGCACGCGATCAGCGCGGAGGCGGGATTCATCACGTCCGCCGAGCGCTCGAATCGGCGGAGCTCCGTGTACCCGTCCTCGAGCCCGGTCATGTTCCTGGTGACGTCGAGCCGCGCCACGCCGCGAGCGGGGGTAGCGACCGTCCGCAGGTCGGCGGGGCGGACGAATCGTGCGCCAGGCGCCGCGCGCCGGAGCGCGTCGAGGAGCAGCTCGTTGGTGAGCGTCAGGTCGTTTGCGATCAGGACGAACCCGTCGATCGGCTCGGCGGCGACCTGGTGCAGGTGCGGTGGCCGAGTGGACGGGTCGGCCCATCTCGGGGCTGGGATGTATTGCGTGTGGGTCATGGCGCGTCCTTTCTGGCAAGAGCGGACGATCTCAACGCGCGCTCGCCGCGCCCATGGGGACCAGGCCTCATCTTGCGAACACCCGGCCGGGCCGGTCCATATGAGGGTCGGACCCCATTCCCGCGGGCCCCGCGCCACGGGAAGCTTCAGGTTCCCGACTGAGGGTCGGGACCGGACCCTCGGGAGTACACGCTGAACCTCATCGGACTGATAGTCGCCGGGCTGGTGCTCGCCGCAACGCTGTTGCGCTGGCGGCGCCTGCCGACGCGTGTCCGGGCGATCGGGCTCGCCGCGGCGTGTGCGTTCGCGGTCTACGGAAGCGGCGTGGTCCACCCGCCGAACCTCGAGCATGCGATGCGCCAGGTCGGGGAGACGCTCGGGCCCGGTGCGTACCTGCTCGTCGGTCTGATGGCGTTTCTCGAAACCGCCGCGGCGATTGGTCTTGTCGCGCCTGGGGAGCTCGCCGTGATCGTCGGCGGGGTCACCGCCGGTCAGGGGCACACCGACATCGTGCTGCTGATACCCGCGGTCTGGGCGTGCGCGCACGCCGGCGATCTCACCTCATACCTCGTTGGACGTCGGCTCGGACCGGGGTTCATCCGCAAGCATGGCCCGAGCCTGAGGCTGACCGTCGAGCACATCGAGCGCGTCGAGCGGTACTTCGCTCAGCACGGGGGCAAGACGATCATCGTCGGACGCTTTGTCGGGTTCGTGCGGCCGCTGGCCCCGGTGATCGCCGGCGCGTCGGGCATGCCGCCGGGGCGGTTCGTGCCGTTCGCGTTCGTCGCCGCCGGCCTGTGGTCGGCGACGTTCTGTCTGCTCGGCTACTTCTTCTGGCAGTCGCTGGACCAGGTGGCCGCGATCGCCGAGCAGGGGACGCTCGCGCTCGGTTGCGCGATCGCCGTGCTCGTTGTCGTGATCGCGATCTACCGCCACCTGCGCCGTCGGGGGGCGAGTCCCCCGTCGCTGTCGAAGGGATCCGGCGTGTCCGCGCCTGCTCGGGTCCCGGCGAGCCACGAGCAGGCTCGCAACCGTGGTCAGCGCGAGGATCGCGAGGATCACGACGAGCGAGGCGACCGTCGAGATCCCCGGCACGTCGTGCGCCTGCGTGTGGGCGAAATGCAGAACGAGCTTCGCGCCGATGAAGGCGAGGATCGCCGCCAGGCCGGTTGAGAGGTACACGAGCCGATCGAGCAGGCCGGAGACGAGGAAGAACAGGGCGCGGAGTCCGAGCAGCGCGAACGCGTTGGCGACAAACACGATATAGGCGTGCTGGGTGACCCCGAACACCGCCGGGATCGAGTCCAATGCGAACAGGACATCGGTGCTGCCGAGGGCGAGAAGCACCAGGAACATCGGGGTCAGGGCCCGTCGTCCGCCGGCGCGGGTGACGATCCGGCCACCGTCGTACCGGCTCGTGACCGGCAGCGCCGCTCGGGCGATGCCGACGAGGAAGTTGTCGTCGACCGATGGGTCGTGGTCGCGGTGGCGGAACAGGGCGATGGCGGTCGCAAGCAGCGCGAGCCCGAACAGCAGGAACATCACCGAGAACGCGTCCAGCAGCGCGGCGCCGAGCGCGATCAGGATTCCTCGAAGCACGAGCGCGAAGCTGATGCCGATCGTCAGCGCCTTGGCCTGTTGCTCGGCCGGCACGGCGAACGCGGCGAGGATCACCACGAACACGAACAGGTTGTCGATCGAGAGGCTCTTCTCCACGACGTATCCGGCGAAGTACTCGGCGCCGAGATCCCAGCCGGCAATCGCGCCGAAAACGACCCCGAACAGCAGCGCCACGCCGACGTAGAACGCCGACCAGACAACCGCTTCCCCGAGCCGGATGCCGCGCTGTCGCCGTCCCGACACGCACACGTCAAGCGCGAGCAATCCCGCGATCACTGCGAGCGTGGCCGCCCACCCGACGGGAGTGACGCTCAGCATTTGGTGTTGACCTACCGCTCGACGAGACTCGGGACTTCGACGGGGATCTCGAGCCGGACCTCGCAGCCGCTCCCCGCGGGATTGGCGCCGACCTTCAGCCTGGCGCCGATCAATGCTGCCCGCTCGTACATCCCGCGAATGCCCGTGCCGGGAGCATGGTCCACCGGCAGCCCGACCCCACAGTCACACACGGTCAGCGTCGTCAGCCCGTTTCGGCTCTCGAGCGTCATCGCGGCCTGCGCGCTTCGCGAATGCCTGAGGATGTTCGTCAGTGCCTCCTGGGCGACCCGGTAGACGACCAGCTCCGCCTCGCGGCTCATCGGCGCCAGGTCGGGTGCCACACGCAGGGTGACGAGCTGCCCGGTCCGCTCGGCGAACCTTTCGCACAACACCGCCAGCGCACTCTCCAGACCGAGGTCGTCGAGCGCTTCCGGGCGCAGTTCGATCGCGATCCGGCGGACGTCCTCGAGTCCTGATCGGACCACCGACTGGACTTCCTGCACCTCGTCTCGCAACTGCGCTGGCGCACCCGATTGCACCCGGGAGAGGACGAGCAGCACCGCGGTCAGCTGCTGGCCGACCTCGTCGTGCAGCTCCTGGGCGATCCGGAGGCGCTCGGCTTCCTGGCCCGCCAGCACCCGGCCGGTGGCGTCGCGCCGTTCGGCCTCGATTCGGTCGAGCATCTCGTTGAAGGTGAGCGCGAGCTCGCCCGCCTCCGAGGTCGGCTCGGCATCCGGCATTCGCTCGCCGGGATTGGCAAGGTCGACGCGCCGAGCGAGTGATGTCAATGCCTGTAACGGCCCGATGACGCGGCGCAGCAGGTACATGTTCGTCAGCACCACCAGCGCCAGCGCCGCGACCAGGACAGCCACCTCCTCGACGGCGAACGAGGAGAGCCGGTGAGGAGCCGTCACGACCAGCGTCACGGCGACCGCCGCGATCAGCAACAGCGCGTTCATCCCCGCGACGCGCTGGAACAGCGTCACGTACGATCGGCGCGGCGCCCTCCCGGATCTCAGGTGGCCGTTGTGGATCGACATCCACACCAGGGTGCCGCGGCTCGCCCGAGCCGGGAATGGGGACGGAACCTCATCTTTGGCCCGTGACAAATGCAACTGTTCCGGTGCCGAGGCCGGGAGTAGACTCGCCGTCAGCGGTCCTGGGAGGACCGGGGTGTGGTACTGAGGAACGGCTATTCACGACGATTGGGGCGTCGGCTCGGTGTGGCGACCGGGTCGCTGGTGGCGAGCGCGGCCGCGCTGCTGCTGCTGGCGAGCACCGCCTCGGCGTTCACCTTCACCTCAACCGAGGGCGTGGCGTTCTCGAACCTCGAGATCGGAACGGTCAATCTCAGTTGCGAGCCGATCAACATGGGCGAGATGTTTGACTGTTCCGTGCTCCCGACCTCGGTGGGACTTGTGACGATCAACTGGGGCGATGGCACCGCGATCGACGACACCGGCACGGCGACCCAGCAAAGCTGCAACACGGGGTCGGGGTTCTGCATCTACGACGTCGAGGGCTCACACACGTACGCCGAGGAAGGCGGGTACATGGTGAGCTTCAGCGCGCCGAACACGTTTGGTCAAGGGAACAACAAAACCGCGAAGGGAAATTCCACCGCGACCGTCGCCGACGCACCGCTGATCGACGGGAGTGGCGCGATCGGTCTGTCGACCACCGAGGGCACCTTGGGCTCGTTCAGCCTAGGGAGCTTCGTCGACACGAACCCGGCCGGAAGCGCGAGCGACTTGACGGCGACGATCGGCTGGGGCGACGGCACGGCGGCCACCGCCGGCACGGTCGCGGCGGGGACGACCGGGTTCGACGTGAGCGGGAGCCACGTATTCGCCCACGCCGGCACTCGAATCGTGACGGTCACGGTCGATGACGTCGGCGGCTCGACCACGGAGTTCTCGACGCACATCACCGTCCACGATGCTCCGCTGACCGCGACGGCCGCGACCGGGCTGACCGCCACCGAGGGACTCGCGCCCACGTTCAGGCTGGCGACGTTCACCGACGCCAATCCGGACGGCGCCGCAGGCGACTTCAGCGCCACGGTCGCCTGGGGCGACGGGACCCAGGGTGCGGCCACGATCGCCGCTGACCCCCGTGGCGGGTTCGACGTCAGCGCGACGCATACGTACGCCGAGGAGGGGACCCGGAGGGCGACGGTGACGATCCACGATATTGGCGGGTCGACCGCGGTCGCGAAACCGGTGATTGTTGTCGGGGACGCGCCGCTTACGATCGAGCCGGTCGGCCTCGCCGGAGCTGCTGGGCACGCACTCAGCGGGTCGGTCGCGTCGTTCACCGACGCGAATCCGGGCGGCTCGCGCAAGGACTACAGCGCGAGCATCAACTGGGGCGATGGAACCGCGTCCACCGCTGGGTCGATCGCGGCGAGCGGCTCGGGCGGCTTCACCATCGCGGGCGCTCATACGTACGCGAGGGCCGGCAAATTCACGGCGACGGTCACGGTCAAGGACGTCGGCGGGGCCACTGCATCAACCAACGACGACGTGGCGATCGCGCCGGCGGTCCAGAGCTTCGTGACGGCGACGATGCGGTGGGGCTTCAGCGTCACCACGAAGTTCACGAAGGTCATCGCGCTCGTCGTCCACGGCGCGCCGCGCGGCGGCGAGGTGATCGTCAAGTGCCACGGTCACGGCTGTCCGTACCGAGCGCACACGCTTCAGGTCCGCAAGGGCAAGAAGAAAGGCGCCACCGTCAATCTGGCCGGCCCGTTCCACAACCGCAGGCTGCGCCCGGGGACACGCTTCAGCGTCGAGATCCTGTCGAGCGGATCGGCCGGCAAGCTCTTCACCTTCAAGATCCGGAGCGGGCGGGCCCCCAAGATCTCGATGTCCTGACTGGCCGGCGCCTCGGCGGGCGGTACACGCCGAGCGTAGGGCGCCGCGCCTCAACCGATCGGCCCCTCGCGCCGATCACATCTGGAATGGATGCCTCCGCGTACGCGCTGGCGCACGGAGTCCGCGCCACGCGGCGAACGTTGTCGCTGTGGCGCGATCGCCCATGGCCGATCCTGCGAAGCTGGCTGCTCGGTAGCCTGGCTGCCGCGGGCGTGCTTCTCATCGCGATCCTCGTGATCGCGCTCGTCTCCTACGGGTCCGTGACGACGAGGCTTCAGGACCAGCCGCCGCTGTTCGTCGGCGGCCCATCGGACGTCTCCCAGATACTTGGACACAACCTGCTCGTGCTCGCGCTGCACGCGATGGCCTGCGTCGCGGGGTTCATCGCCGGCAGCTCGCTGCCGCTCCAGGCAGGCGAGCTCAACGGTCTGGCGCGCCTGGTCCACGAGCGCGGGCGACCGGTGGCGATGGGCTTCGTCGTGTGCGCGACGACGTTCTCGCTGAGCCTCCAGGCGTACGCGATCGGCACATCGGTGGCGCACGTCTCGTACGCCCTGCACGTGCCGCCCCTGCTACTGCTGATCGGTCTCCTTCCCCACGCGGTGCCTGAGCTGGTGGCGCTGTTCCTCCCGCTGGCCGCGTGGATCGTCGCGAGCCGGCGCGGAGAGTGGGACCGGTTGCTCGCGGCGACGATCGTCACGGTGGCGGTGGCGGTACCGACGCTGACGCTGACCGCACTGTGGGAGGTCTACGTGGCGCCGCACCTGCTGGCGAGGCTGTTCGGCTGGAGCTGAACGCGGGCGCTCGGTGGCCGCCCCGACCCGGCGCGGCCCTGATCGGCGGCCGGCCCCGCATAAACGGCGCTGGGGAAAGGGATCGGGTGGGTTGGTCGCGGTTCCGGGGGGGCGGATTGTGGCGAGAGCACGTCCAGACCGTTACCGATCAGTGACAAAGGCCGGAATCCGGTCCTCAGGATGGTGCATGACACGTCAATCTCGGACTGAAAGCCGAGGCCTGTCGAGTTGTGCATGAAGAGTGTGCAAACGTCGACAGGCCTCGCCAGAAAATCCGGTCGTGTCGCGTTATGCACCATGAAAACGCCGGATCGGCCCGCGAAAACCCGCCGCGGCTGCCATAAACCGTCCCTTCCTCCCCAGCGCCGTTACCGAGCCGACCGTCCGCGAACGGCACTCCGGGTCACGACCGCCATTCGGGCTCGCCATCGACGACCCTCGGGATGCCGAGGGGGTTTCCGTTCTTGAGCGGCTCGGGCAGCAGCCATTCAGGAGCGTTCTGCCACACAACGGGCCTGAGAAAACGCTGGATCGCGGCGCTCCCGACCGACGTGTGAGCCGCCGACGTCGTCGCCGGATACGGACCGCCGTGCTGCATCGCCGCGGTCACGCTCACGCCGGTCGGCACGCCGTCGAACACGAGGCGTCCGGCCAGCGGCAGCAGATGCTCGACGATCCTCGCCGCGATCTCCTCATCGGCTGAGGTCGCGTGGAGGGTCGCCGTCAGCTGGCCCTCGAAGCCGTCGATCGTCGCGAGCAGGTCGTCGAGGTCCTCGTAGGTCACGAGCAACGAGATCGGCCCGAACCGCTCCGAGCGCAGGTCCGGGTTCTCGCGCAGCGCGGCGCTCGAGGTGGCGAAGATCGCGCCAGCGAGGCCGAAGCCCTCGCGCGACGGCTCGGCCGCTTCGGAGAGGACGGAAGCGACCTCGTCGAGGCGGGAGAGCGAGTCGACCGCCGCGACCGCCGACTCGTACAGGCGCTGGTTGAGCATCACGCCGGTGTCGGCGGCGAGTACGGCGTCGCGCAGCGAGTCGCGGAACTCGTCGGCCGAGTCGCTCGGGACCATGATCACGCCGGGCTTGGTGCAGAGCTGTCCCGCGTCGCGCGTGATCGCCCCCGCCAGCGCCGTCGCGATCGAGCCTCCGCGGTCCTTCACCGCCGACCCCGTGACGACGACGGGGTTGGTGCTCCCCATCTCCGCGAACACCGGGATCGGGCGCTCGCGGGCGCCGGCGGCGTCGAAGATCGCGCGGCCGGCCCCGGTCGATCCCGTGAACGCAACCGCCTCAATCGCGTCGTCGCCCACCAGGTCGAGCGCGGTCTGAATCGACTCGGTCTGGACCAGCGAGAACGTCCCGGCGTCGAGCCCTGCGTCCGCGAGCGCCTGCGAGATCTCGTGCCCCACCAGCTCGCTCGTCCCGGGATGGCCCGGGTGGGCCTTGCAGATCACCGGACAGCCGGCCGCGAGCGCCGACGCCGTGTCGCCGCCCGCCACTGAGAACGCGAACGGGAAGTTGCTCGCCGCGAACACGAGCACCGGGCCGATCGGGACCATCATCCGGCGCAGGTCGGCCCGTGGCACCGGACGGGCGTCGGGGTCGACGGTGTCGATCGTCGCCTCGTACTGTGCGCCGGTCTCGATCAGCCTCGCGAACAGCAGGATCTGGCGCCAGGTCCGCTCGAGCTCGCCCTCGAGCCGAGCCCGTCCGAGGCCGGTCTCCGCCATGCACGTCTCGACCAGCGGCTCGGCGCGCCGCTGCAGCCGTTCGGCGAGCCCGAAGAGCGCCCTCGCCCGGGCCGGGGTCAGCTCCCATCCCGCGTCCTCGCGCGCCGACCGCGCCGCCGCGCTCGCCTTGTGCAACGCCTCTGCCGAGGTCGCCGGATACGACACCCCGGGCCTTCCGGTGCGCGGATCGACTGCCCGGATCACCTCAGCCGACATCGTCATCCAACCCTGGCCGGCGCGGCCCGCGACACAGCGGCGCGCAGCTCGTCGAGCTCGTCCGGCTCCAGCGGCAGCCGCGGCGGGCGGCAGGGCCCGCCACCGAGCCCGAGCTCGTCGAGCGCCGCCTTGAAGTACTGGACCAGCTTCGGCGTCATGTCGGTACGCCCCAAGGGCAGCAGCTCACTGTAGAGCGCGCGCGCCGCCGCCAGGTCGCCGCCGCTGCACAGGTCCCAGAGCCTCACGCACTGGCGCGGAAGCACGACGGCGACGCCCGAGACCCAACCGACGGCGCCGGCGCAGAACCCCTCGAGCGCCCAGTCGTCGCCGCCGACGAGCACGTCGAGCCCGGGGCACAGGTCGATCAGCTCGGCGATCCGCCGAGCGTCCCCGGAGCACTCCTTGAAGGCTCTGACCTGCGGAACCTGGCGGGCGATCTCGGCGAGCAGGGCCGGCTCCATGTCGCTCCCGCTCGCGGGCGGGTTGTTGTAGACCATCATCGGCAGCTCGGTCGCGCCGGCGACGGTCGAGAAGAACTCGAGCAGCTCCCGGCGGTCGCCGCGGTAGAGCAGCGGCGGGAGCGCCATCACGCCGTCGGCCCCGGCGTCCTGGGCGTCGCGCGCGTAGGAGACCGCCTGCGCCGGCGTCGTTGCCGACACGCCGACGTACACAGGCACGCGTCCGGCGGCGGTCGTGACGGCGATCGAGACGACCGTCCGGCGCTCCTCGGGACTCAGCGCGGACGCCTCTCCCATCGTTCCCGCCGCGACGATCCCGTGAATGCCGTCGTCGATCAACCGCTCGACTTCGGCCTGCACCGCCGCCTGGTCAACCGTCAGATCCGAGGCGAAGTGGGTGACGATCGCTGCGCTCACGCCTTTCATCGCGTTCCTCCTGTCGTGGTCTTCGTGTGTGAGATCGCACCGCGCGAGCGGGATCGAACGCCGCGAGCAGCCGGTCGGTCCCGTGATCGAGGATCCGGTCGCAGAGCAGCTCGCCGCTGAGCGGCGCGAGTGTCATCCCGAGCGTCGCGTGGCCGGTCGCCACGTAGAGTCCGTCGAGGCCGGGTACGGCGCCGATGTACGGGAGCCCGTCCGGCGAGAGCGACCGCATCCCGGCCCAGTCGACCGCGCCGCTGGGTATCTCCCAGTCGGGCAGGGCCTCCCGCGCGGCAGCGGTGATCGCGCGCAGCCGTCGCGTGGAGAGAGACAGCGTCTGCGCCCCGAGCTCGAGCGTTCCCGATACGCGCACGCCGTCGTCGTAGACGCTGATCGCGACCTTCGGGGTCTCGAGGTACACCGGCCGCGACGGCCCGCTCGGCGTGCGCGCGAACGTGCGGCTGTACCCCTTGGCGGTGGCCAGCGGCAGGTGAACGCCGAGCGGCCTCAGCAGATCTGCGACCGGGACCCCGTTGGCGAGGACGACGGCGTCGGCCCGCCACTCGCCGGACGGGCTCGACGCGACCCACTCGCTCCCATAGCGCCGAACGGTCGTGACCGGTGCGCGCTCGACCACGTCGACCCCCAGCGCCTCGACCCCGCGCTTCATTCCGGCGACGAACGACTCGGGGCGCACGCGCCGCTCGTCCTCGGCGATCAGCCCGCCGACCAGCCGGTCGCTCAGCGCCGGCTCGAGCGCCAGCATCTCCGCCCGCCCGATCTGGCCGATCCGCGCGGGGGAGCCAGACGCGCGGACGTCCGCCGCCACGCCGAGCAGATGCTCGAGCTCGCCGCCGGAGAACGCGGGGTACAGCAGGTCGTGCGCGTGAAACTCGAACGCGATGTCGCGCTCGGCGAGACGGTCAAACGACGCCGGCGCGCGGGCGGTGGCGGCCTGAAGGGCGGACAGCCCGCGGCGGTAGGAGCTCCGCCGGCAGTTCGACACGAATCGCGAGATCCACGCGAGCATCGTTGGGGAGACGGTCGGGCGGATCCACAGCGGCCCGGAGGGGTCGACGAGCCATCGCAGCGACTGTCCGATCACGCCCGGACCCGGAACGGGGATGCCATGCGACGGGGTGATCCAGCCGGCGTTCCCCGCCGAGGCCCCGCGGCCACACCGGTCCCGCTCGAGCGTCGTCACCGACACGCCGCGGGACGCGAACGACTCCGCCACGCACAGCCCGACCGCGCCACCGCCGACGACGACTACGGACCTCACAGATCGAATCCGGTCGGGAACGGGTCCAACGGGTCGAGCAGGTACTGGCCCATGCCGGTGATCCAGGCGCGCCCGCTCACCTCGGGAACGACTGCCGGCGTGTCGCCGACGCGGGTCTCCTCGACGAGCCGCCCCACGAACCGGCTGCCGATCACCGACTCGTTCGTGAAGTCGACGCCGAGCGGGAGCTCGCCCCGGGCGTGCAGCTGCGCCATGCGCGCCGAGGTCCCCGTTCCGCACGGCGAGCGATCGAGCCATCCCGGGTGGATCGCGGTGGCGTTACGCGCGTCGGCGCCATTGTGGCCGGCCGTGTGGAAGACGACGTGCTTGCAGCCGCGGATCGCCGGGTCTGCCGGATGCTCCGGGGGCCTGGTCGCCTCGATCGCATCGATGATCCGAAGCCCCGCGTCGATCAGCTCGTCGGCTCGCTTCGGCGCCGGTTCGAGGCCCACCGACTCGGCCGGGACGAGGGCGTAGAAGTTCCCGCCGAACGCCATGTCGTACTTCAGCGTGCCGAAGCCGTCGACCTCGACGCCGGCGTCGAGCTCGGTGACGAACGACGGCACGTTGCGCAGCGTGACGCGATCCGCGTGGCCGTTGGCGACGGCCACCCGGGCCTCGACGAGGCCCGCCGGCGTGTCCAGCCGGATCACCGTCTCGGGCTCGGCGACCGCGACCAGTCCGCATTCGACGAGCACCGTGGAGACGCCGATCGCCCCGTGCCCGCACATCGGCAGGCAGCCCGAGACCTCGATGAACAGCACGCCCCAGTCGGCGTCCGGGCGCGTCGGGGGCTGCAGGAAGGCGCCCGACATCGCCGCGTGGCCCCGGGGCTCGCGCATCAGCATCAGCCGCAGGTCGTCGAGATGGGCCTCGAAGTGCAGCCGGCGCTCCTGCATCGTCGCTCCCGGGAGCGTTCCAAGGCCGCCGGTGATGACGCGCGTGGGCATGCCCTCGGTGTGGGAATCGACGGCCGCGAAGTACCGCGAGGCTCTCATACGAGAGTAAGTCTGCCAGCGCAATGATCAGGATGGACGGGCCGCATGCGGCCCGTCCCGGTGCGCGCATGCGCGCACCGTGGGGTCGGCGCATGCGCCGACCCCATACCAACACTTGCTTCGGGCTCGTGATTATGCTTCGCCGTGGTGAGCGAGAAGCTGACGCTGTTCGTGTGCCACATCGATGACGGTGGGCCCCCGCCGCACGCGTGCAAGCGCGCCCAGCGGGCGCTACGGACGGGCGGGCACGACTTCGACAAGATCATCGCCGGCAAGGGGATTCCGTTCGGGCTGTTCACGACGGGGAAGCGGCCCGAGCTGAAGGAGATCAGCGGTCAGGAGAAGCTTCCGGTCCTGCGCTTTGAGGACGGGTCGACGATCAACGGCAGCGCCAACATCATCGCCTGGGCCCGGAGCAACGCGCCGGCCGCTACAGGTTGATACTCGAACGTCACCTCGAGACCGCCGAGATGATCGCCCCGGGGACCGGCGAGCTGATCCGGACGACGATCGACGTGCGCGTCGACCCGCTCACGGGGCATACCTCGCGGATCGTTCCCGACCGCGGGCTGATGCCCCCGAACGACTTCGACCTCGCGGCGTTTGCGCGCGAGCACCAGCCGCGCTGTCCGTTCTGCCCGGGGCGGATCGAGGAGCTGACGCCGAAGCTCCCGCCGGCGATCGAACCTGCGGGCCGGATCGTGCGCGGCGAGGCGGTGCTGTTCCCGAATCTGCACGCCTATTCATCGCACAGCTGCGTGTCGGTCTACTCGCCGCGGCTGCACTACCTGCCGCTCGGGCAGATGACGGACCGGCTCCTCGCCGACAACCTCGCCGCGCAGGTCGCTTACGACAGGGCCGTGATGGCGGCCGAACCCGATTGCCGATGGGCCTCGATCAACGCCAACCACATGCTCCCGTCGGGCAGCTCTCTGTTCCACCCCCACCTGCAGGGGATCGTCGATTCCGAGCCGACGACGATCCAACGGCTGCTCGCCCAGGTCCCGGCACAGCGATTCGAGGACTACCTCGAGGCCGAGCGGCGCAGTGGCGAGCGGTACCTCGGCGATACCGGTCACGTCGAGTGGCTCGTGAGCTTCGCCCCGATCGCGCCGGCGGAGCTGCGGGCCTTCGCGGGGACGGTCTCCTCGCCGGCCGAGCTGGATGACGACCTGATCGCCGAGCTCGCGCACGGCCTGGCGCTGGCTCTGGGCGCGTACGCCGAGATGGGATTCGAAAGCTTCAACCTGGCGATCTACGGCGCCCCGCCCGCCACCGACGGATACCCGCTGAATCTGCGCCTCGCGATCCGCTCGAACCTGAAGCCGTTCTACCGGTCCGATTCGACGTTTCTCGAGCGCCTCCACTGGGAGGGCGCCGTCGACCTGGCGCCGGAGGCGGTGGCGGAGCGGATCGGTACTCGTTTCCGGGGCTAGCGTCCCGTTGCCGCTGGGGGCCGGGCGCTATCGCGGCCTTTCGATGGTGCACAGCACGACAATCTTGCGCCGGATGGCGAGCCCTGGCGGGCTATGCACGAAGAGTAGGCTCAATCCGACAGGGCTCGGGATTCGCGCCGGTCCTGGCGTGTTAAGCACCACCGCCGTGACAGTCTCGACACACTCCCGGCACACACTCGCCACATCTCACCGCCTGAGCGCCCAAGCAGGGCGACCTGCGCGCTCCAGCGACCCGTCGGCGCCCTGACCCAAGCCCGATACCCTTCGCAGGGGCGATGAGGCTCGCCTTGACCAAGCGCTCGGGACCGGCCGATCGGGTGGGTGCGCCCAACGTCACGCTGCTCGCGACCGTTCTGCTGTTGCTCGGAATCGTCGCGCTCGCCAGCCGGGCTCCGCTCGGCGGCTCGCTGGCCACGGTCGGCGCCGGAGCCGCGAACAACGCACCGCGGATCACGCACTCCCCGCTGGGCGTGATCCTCGTCTCCGTCGGGGCGTTCGTTGGGCTGTTCGGTCTGTTCGTCTACCAGCGGTTGCAGATGGCGCTGCGACGCAAGGAGGACCCGCTCGAGGGCAAGCCGTTTCGAAATCGCTGGAACGTGCAGACCGCGATCCTCGTGCCGGTCTTGATCGGAGGTGTGCTGATCGCCGCCGGCATCATCGGATCTCATCCCCACCCCAACCTGATCCTGCGGCACATGCGCCCGGGCGGCACCGAGACGCCGGGACAGACGCGGACCACGGGCTCGGCCTCGTCGTTTCACCTGCCGGGATGGGTACCGCTCGTCGTGCTGGGTCTCGTGTTCGTCGCCGCTGCGCTACTTCTGATCCGGCCATCGAAGCGCTGGACGCCGTCCTACACCGCGCCCGCCAAATCGGCGGCGCCCGCCGTGAAGGCGGCGGTCCGGGCGTCGCTCGCCGACCTCCGCGACGACCCCGACGCGCGGCGCGCGGTCATCGCCGCCTACGGGCGAATGGAGACGACGCTGGCCGCGGCCGGCCTGCCGCGATCTGCCGCCGAAGCACCACGCGAGTATCTGACGCGCGCGCTCGGCTCGCTCGAGTTGAGCCCCGGACCGCCGAGGACGCTCACGAGTCTGTTCGAACGGGCCAAATTCAGCCTGCTCGCGGTCGATCTGCCGCTCCGCGACAACGCGATCGGCGCCCTGGTCGCGATGCAGCACGAGCTGGAGGAGCTCGCGTGACGCTGGCACTGGAGATCATCACGCTCGTGCTCGGCGCCGTCGCCATGGTGTTGGTGCTTCCGTCCGGCCGGCGGATCAGCTGGTCCCGGCGCCGGCGCAAGCCACCACAGCGGCCGACGGACCTGGCCCGTATGGAGCGGCTCGTGATGCTCCGGGCCACTGCGTCCGAGGTGCACCTGCGGCTCCGTCCACCGCTGCGGGAGATCGCAGCCGCGCGGCTGGGCAGCCGCGGCGTCCGCCTCGACTACAACCAGGTCGAGGCCAAGGAGCTGCTCGGTGAGCAGCTGTGGGAGCTGGTGCGCCCCGGTCGTCCCCGCCCCGAGGACCCCCGCGGCCCCGGGATCACGTCCGAGGAACTCGAGGCGATGACCGGCCGTCTGGAGGAGCTGTGAGCGACGCCGTCGAGACGATCGGCGTCGACGGCGTCGCGGCCCGTTCCGGGCAGATCCTCGACGAAATCGAGCGGGCCGTGATTGGCAAGCGCGACGCGCTCGAGCTCGCGCTGTCCGCGCTGCTCGCCGACGGCCACGTGCTGCTCGAGGATCTCCCGGGTCTGGCCAAGACCCTGATCGCCCGGTCGTTCGCCGCCGTCACCGGCACCCGCTTCACGCGCATCCAGTTCACGCCGGACCTGATGCCCTCGGACGTCACCGGCGCGTCGATCTTCAACCAGCGCACGGCGGACTTCGAGTTCCGGCCCGGTCCCGTTTTCACGCACGTGCTGCTGGCGGATGAGATCAACCGCGCCCCGCCGAAGACCCAGGCGGCATTGCTCGAGGCGATGCAGGAGCGACAGGTCACCACCGAGGAGCGCACGCGGCCGCTCGAGCGACCGTTCCTGGTGTTGGCCACTCAGAACCCGATCGAGTACGAGGGCACCTACCCGCTCCCCGAGGCGCAGCTCGATCGCTTCCTGATCAGGATGCGCGTGGGCTACCCGTCCGCGGACGCGGAATGGGAGATCCTCGAGCGCCGGCTCGGGCGGACGGAGGACGAGCCGCGGCTGATGGCCGTGGTCGGACGCGAGGAGCTGCTCGGGATGCAGCGCGCGATCGAGAACATCCACGTCGCCGAGAGCGTCGGCCGCTACATCGTGGCGCTGGTCGCGGCGACGCGCGAGAGCCCGAGCGTCGACGTCGGAGCCAGCCCGCGCGGCACGCTCGCCCTGATGAAGCTCTCGCGAGTGAGGGCCGCGCTCGACGGGCGCGACTTCGTCGTCCCCGACGACGTAAAGGCCGTGGCGGTGCCGGCGCTCGCCCACCGGCTCGTGCTGCGGCCCGAGCTGTGGGTGCAGAGGATCGAAGCCGAGGAGATCGTCCAGGAGTGCCTGAGGGTCGTGCCGGTGCCGCCGCCCGAACTCGAACGTCCGTGAGGCGATGAAGCGGACGCCGTCCACGAAGCTCCGGGCCTATCTCGCGCTGACCGCCGCCGCGACCCTCGCGGGCCTGGCCACGGGCCGCCCGGAGCTGGTGGCGCTCGCGGCGCCGTTCGCCGTCTACGCCGCACTCGGCATCGTGCTCGGATCCCCGGTCGGCGTCGCAGTGTCGGCGACGGTTCCCCGGGGGCGGGTGCTCGAGGGTGACGCCGTGCCGGTCACCGTGCAGGTCGAGGCACGCTCGCCGATCGAGCGGCTCGAGCTCGAGCTCCGACCCGGGCCCGGCCTCACCGCGAGCGGCTCCACGGCGCGGATCGCGGCCCGGCTCGAACCCGGCGAGCGGCGCCGGCTGCGCCCGACGCTGCGCGCCGAGCGCTGGGGAGCGCGCCGGGCCGGGGTGCTCGCGGGCCGCGCCCGTGACCGCTTCGGCTTGATCGACTACGAGCTCGCGCCATTGGAGCTCGGGCCGGTGCGGGTCTTTCCGCGGATGGAGACGCTGACCGCGATGATCGAGCCGCTCGAGCTCCAGGCGACCACCGGCAACCGGGTATCCCGCGAGCGGGGCGATGGAATCGAGTTCGCCGAGGTCCGTCAGTTCGCGCCCGGCGATCGCGTCCGGCGGGTCAACTGGCGCGTGACGGCCCGGCGGGGCGTTCCGTACGTGTCCGAGCGCCACCCCGAGCGCAACGCCGACGTGATCGTGTTCCTCGACACGTTCGCCGAGGTCCGCGACCCGCACGGCAGCACCCTCGAGCTGGCGGTCCGTGCCGCGGCGTCTGTCGCGGCCGGCTATCTCGCCCGCCGGGATCGCGTCGGCGTGGTGGGCTTCGGCGGCGCGGTCACGGGCCTGCGCCCGCGGTTCGGAGCGGCGCAGCTGTACCGGATCCTCGACGCGCTGATCGGCAGCGAGGTGACCTTCAGCTACACGCACAAGGACGTGAGCCTCGTGCCGCGCCACATGCTGCCTCCGAAGGCACTCGTGATCGCGATCACGCCTCTCATCGATGAGCGCTCGATCAGCGCCCTGTTCGATCTGCGCGCGCGCGGCTTCGACCTCGCGGTGATCGAGATCTCGCCGGTGCCCTTCACCGAGCCGGGTCCGATTCGAGCGGACGCGGTCGCCTACAGGCTGTGGCTGCTCCGGCGCGCGGCCGTGCGGACGCGGTTCGAGGAGTTCGGCGTGCCGGTGACCGAGTGGCACGGGGAACAGCCGCTGCAGGTCCCGGTGGCGAGCGCGTCGGCGTTTCGCCGCAGGATCCGACGACCGGCGGCCGCATGAGGTGGGAGGTGTTCAGCGCGCTGGCCGCCATCGGCGTCGTGGTGCTCACGGTCGCCGCCGTGATGCGGTGGACGAGGCTGGTGCTCTGGGGCCTCGCCGCGCTCGGCGCCGCATACGCGGTGGCGCTCGCGAGCATGCAGGTCACGACCGTCGCGGTCACCGCCCCACTCGTGGCGGGAGGCGTGTTCGTGGCCGCTGAGGGCGTGTTCCTCGCCGCCGCTCGGGGCACCGAGCCGAAGTCGGACGCGCGTCGCGGGATCGCGTGGCTCGTCACGGCGGGGCTCGGCGCGATCGCCGTGTCCGCCCTCGTTCTGGTGATCGCCACGGCGCCGGTCGAGCGCTCGCTGCTGGTGACGATCATCGGCACGGTCGCCGCCGTGGGCGTGGTCGGGCTGCTGACCCGGCGATCTCAAAATGATCGCTCGGAGGGTTAGACTCGATCGCCGATGAGGGTCAAGGCACGTGCCGTGGTGGTCCGCGACGGGCGCCTGCTCGTCTCGCGCGAGCGTCGGCGCGCGATCGAGCATGTGCTGCTCCCCGGCGGGCGGGTGCAGGATGGGGAATCGATCACCGATGCGCTCGTCCGCGAGGTGCGCGAGGAGACCGGCCTCGAGGTCGTCCCCAAACAGCTCCTGTACATCGCCGAGGTCGTCGGGAGCTACGGAGCCCACGACCTCAATCTCATCTGGCTGGCCGAGCTCGAGGACCCGGCGGTCACGATCAACGACGAGCTGCTCATCCCGCTCGACGACAAGCGGCTGTCGACGATCATGCCCCCGATCGTCGATCAGATCGCGGCCGATGCGGCGGACGGATGGCAGCATCCACCGCGCTGGCTCGGCAACGTGCGCCGCTCGCTCCTCAGAAGCCGGGCCTAGACGCCGCCGGCCGCGCCCGGCGCAGTCGGCGTCTCGGCGAGCCTGAGTTGCGCTCGACGCTCGGTGGCGAACGCGTGGCACGCGGGGACGAGCTCGCACGTGACCACCCCCACGTCCCGGCCAACGCGGTGAGCCCGGTCCTAACCCCGCCGCCGATCGCCCCGCCGACGAAGATGGCTTGCAGCTCGCGTCGGGGGGCGACTGCCAGGGCCTTGGGAGATCTTCTGCGTATATGGCAGAAAATCTCCCAAGCCGGATTCTCGGCCGATTCCCATCGGGCGTCAGCGTCGGTGTGGTTCGGCAGAGGCGGCCCTCAGCCGCCGAGACCGCCGAACACCGCGAACGGCTGGAACGGAGTCGCGCGCGGGCTCTCGGAGACGACCTCGGACACGCCCCCTTCCGCCGTGACGACGCTCCCCGCCGGCGCCTCGCGCCGGATCCGCTCGGCCAGCGCATTCGCGCTGTCCTCGTCGGCCGCCCCGATGACGACGAACTGCCACCGATGCACGTTGGGAGTTCCCTCGTCGGTGAGTCGCTTGGCGAGCGCTCGAGCGTCGTGATGGTGCGGGCACTTCACGCGGACCTCGAACTCGGCAAACCCCTGGTCCTTCGACTCTTCGCGCTCCTCCTCCATCAACTCTGCCCGCTCGGCCGCGCGTTCAGCGTCCGTCTCGGGCAGCGGCTTGTCCGCATCCTCCCACTCCTCGGCCGTCGGGTGCCAGTGCTTGAGCTCGAAGCTCGCGGCGAGCTGGTGCTCGTCCGCGACTGACCGGATCGCCTGCTCGGCCGCCTCCGCCTGCTCGCGTGTGGCGGCGTAGCAGAACATCTCCGCGCCATCCCGGGACACGACGACCCGATCGACAAACGACGTCTTCAAACCGTGCTCGCGATCGAAGTTCGCCAGGTGATCCGCGAGGTCGCGGGCCTGCGAGCCATTCGCGAGTGTCACCCGCAGACGCCAGTCATCGTTCATGTCGGTCACAGTAGTCGATCGATGCACTTGACATACCACGGATGATGAACGTCGATGGTGGGAGCCGCGGGTGCATCCATGCCAGGTGAGGTCGGGTCCGGGCGCGCGAACAAGAACCTCGTTCTCGCCGCGATGGTCTTCGCCGTCGCGATGACCTTCATCGATCAGACAATCGTCGCGATCGCGATCCCGAGCCTGCAGAAAGACCTGTCGATCACGGCGACCGGCGCGCAGTGGATCATCAACGGCTATCTGCTTTCCCTGTCGGCGCTGTTCGCGTTCGGGGGCAAGCTCGGCGACGTGCTCGGGCGCCGGCGGATGGTCACCTACGGCGTCATCGGCTTCGCGATCGCGTCGGCGTTCTGCGGGTTCACGCCTACGGGCAGCATCGCCCAGGCGTGGATCATCTTCTGGCGCGTGGTGCAGGGCGCGATGGCGGCGCTGATGTTCCCGGCGGCCGTGGGCATCGTGGTCGCCTCATTCCCGCTCCGCGAGCGCGGGCGGGCGATGGCGATCTTCTTCGGGATCTCCGGGGGCCTGACGGCGATAGGACCGATCGCCGGCGGCTTCCTCACGCAGTGGACGTGGCGCGCGATCTTCTGGATCAACATCCCGGTTGCGCTGATCGCGCTGTACTTGATCTGGCGCTCGAAGCCCGACGACACGCGGCACCCGGCAAAGCTCGACTACCGCGGCGTCGTCCTGATCACGGGGGCGATGACCCTGATCGTGCTCGGGCTCCAGCAGTCGGCCGTGTGGGGATGGAGCAGCCCGGCGACGTGGGCGTGCATCGTGATCGGTGCGCTGCTGATGATCGCGTTCGTCTACGAGGAGCTCGGTGCGCCTGACGCGCTGCTCCGATTGGCGATCTTCCGCGACCGGGGGTTCGCGGCTGAAACCGCGGTGCTCGGCTTCATGTCGATCGTGTTCGTCCCGTTCTTCTTTTTCGGGAGCGTCTATGCGCAGGTGTCCCTAGGCAAGAACTCCTCGCAGGCGGGCGAGTACATCCTGTTCTTCTTCATCGGATTCGTGATCGCCGCGCAGGTCGGAGGCCGGATGCTCGACAGGCGGGGCGCGAAGCTGGCCGTGGTCTTGGGGTGCGCGATCGGCGCAGTCGGGTTCTACCTGCTCGCTCGCAAGCTCACCGACCTCTCGCTCAGCGCGCAGCGCCTTGACATTGCGATCGCCGGGGCAGGGCTCGGGCTGATTCTCGGTCCGGCGAGCACCGACGCCGTGAACCGCGCGCCGAGCACGAGCTACAGCGAGGTCACCGGGATCACTCAGACGGCTCGCAACTTCGGCGCGAGCCTGGGGCTCGCGATCCTCGGCGCGATCCTTGTCGCCCAGAACAAGACCAACGTCACCAATGCGCTCACCGGTCACGGCGTGCCTCAGTCGGCCGCCCACAAGGTGGCCGACGCACTGAGTACCAGCGGGGTCGGGAAGTCGAGTAGTCCCGGACATTCCCTGCCGCTGGTGCACGACGTGCAGCTGGCGTTCGCCCATTCGACCCAGACCGTCTTCTACATCATGGCCGGCGTAATGGCCGCGACGTTCATCGTCGCGGTTCGCTGGCTCCCTCGCGGGCGGGTCGTCTCGCCCGAGGAGCAGGCGGCCGCGGGCATGGACGAACAGGCTGCACTCGCCGGCGGGCGCTAGAAAACCTCGGGAGCTGGGCCCGGTTGCGGCTCGCTGAAGCGGGCGTACGCGTCGTCGGGCGAGGCGGTGGCGTCGGCCACGCCGGCGCCGTGGCGGATCGCCGCAGGCTCGACCGGATAGCGCACGCTTCCCTTCTCGACGCGAGCGCCGACCGCGAGCACGAGCGCGGGCTCGTCGCCCGCCCCAACGATCGTGTGCGGCGTCCGCGGTGGGCAGTGGACGAAGTCCCAGCGCTCCAGGGGCCGCTCGTGACCTTCGACGATCAGCAGCGCGCGCCCGAGCAGGACCAGGAAGTCCTCCTGTCCGGCCTCGTGGTGATACATCGACATCGGCCTGCCTGGGTCGAGCCAGTACAGGCACACGCCGAGTTCGTCGAAGTGGGCGTCCCCCTCGCCACCGAACCGGCAGACCAAGCGCATGTCGTTGTGCATCCAGCGAGCGTCGCGGACGTTCACGGTAAACCAGCCCGCCGTTTGGGGCACGCCGTTGTCGAGTCTCGCCTCGGTCACCGGGGCGACTCTACGGCGCTCACGGTAGCGACGCGCACGCACCCGGGGCTCACGCGAGCGCCGCGTATGCCGCCGCTTGGATGTCGCGGTGGACCGGCGGCGCATCCGGGGTCTCGAAGAGGCGCTGCGTGAGCACGATCATCGTCAGGTCGTGGGTGGGATCCACGAGCCACGAGCAGCCGAGGCCGCCGTCCCATCCGTAGGCGCCACGGTCGAGCACGGCTTGGCAGAACGCCCACGAGCGGTGTGCGAAGAAGTCGGTCCCGAGGCCGCCGTGCGTCTTCTGGGCCTGCGTCAGCTGGTCGGTGGTCATCGCGCGCACCGCGTCGTGGGAGAGCACCGGCGCGCCGCCCCCGCGCAGCATCCGCGCGAACGCGAGCAGGTCGTCGACGGTCGAGAGGAGCCCGGCGCCGCCGTCGCCGAACGCGGGCGGCCGGCTCCACTTCCCGTCCGGCTCATCCCACACGACCAGTCCGTCCGACGTCGGCTGGTATGCGGTCGCGAGGCGGTCGGTGTGCTCTGTCCAGAAGCCCGTGTCCCTCATCCCCAGCGGCTCGAACACTCGCGTTCGCAGAACCTCGGCGAACGGTTGGCCGGTGGCGCGCGCCAGCAGTACGCCGAGCACGGCGGCGCCGGTGTTGTAGAGCCACCGCTCTCCAGGCTGGGCGAGCAGCGGCAACGTCCCGAGATTGGCGATCCAGGTGTCCGGGTCGGGTGGCACCGCGGGATCCGGTGGGCCGATTGTCGACAGACGCAGCTCCCCTTCGGCGGCGGCGACGACCGGCCACGGCGTCGCCGACATGAACATCTCCATGACCATCCCGAAGCCGAACGTGAACGTCAGCAGGTCACGGGTTGTGATCCGGCGATAGGCCGGGACGGTCTCGTCGAGCGGCCCGTCCATCCGGCGCAGGACCTGACGGTCGGCGAGCTCTGGGAGGAGTGGGTCGACGGGCTCATCGAGGTCGATCAGCCCTTCTTCGATGACCGCGAGCGTGGCCGCGGCGGTGATCGGCTTCGTCGTCGACGCAATCCGGAAGATCGAATCGCGGGTCACGGGCCGCCCGCCGATCGTGAGGTTGCCCAGCGCCTCCACGTGGACGTCGTCGCCGCGCGCCACCAGCGCCACCAGGCCCGGCACCCGCGAGTCCCCAACGTGTCGCTCGGCGACCTCGTGAATCCGCTCGGTCCCGGCGCTCGTCAATCCCTCAGCCATCGCAATGCATCTCCTTTTTCATGCACAGACCGCGCGCCGGTCGGCAACTCATCGGTGATCCGGGTCTATGAGGCCCGGTCGTCCGGCCCCAGAACGTCGTGGATCACGTCTCGGACGGCTCCCGCGAGCTCGTCCGGCCCGGCATCGCCAAACAGCCCGCCGGCGCTGGCGATCACCGCCGTCACGGCGCCGATCGCCGCCGCCATCCGCACGCGTCTGGCCACCGGGATGTCGGGGTTCGCCAGAAGTTGCCGTGTCCGCTCCTCCGCGTCCTCGTTCTCGGCCTGATGGCGCTCGTTCTCGGAGATCACCTTGAGCGCGTTCCAGTTCCGGACGTGGAGCAGGAACAGGTCGGGGTTGTCGAAGATCTGATCGAGGAAGTGGTCGAACACGGCCGGCCACGCCTTCACCTGTTTGTCCACGCTCAGGTTGGCGAGCTGCTCCAGCGATTCGCGACCGATCGCGTGCAGCCGCAGGTGCAGCTCCAGGAGGATGTCCTCCTTGCGCTCGAAGTGGTAGTAGAGCGCCGCCTTCGTCACCCCGAGCCGATCGGCGATGTCGCGCAGCGATGTGTTGTCGTAGCCGTGCTCGTTGAACAGCTCGAGCGCCACGTCGAGGATCCGCTCGCGCGTTGAGCCGCGGGGGCGGCCGCGGCGACGTGGCGCCGCGTCGGACGCGGACTCGTGCGTCGCGGACTGCTGGGGCTTGGTCACGGCAAATATCTTACTTGACAACCGGCTAGAAAATTCTCTATGGTGGCCGCCGCTCTACCTAGCCGGTCGACTAGTAAGGAAACCCCATGACGAATATCCCGATGATCGAAGCGGAGGGCCTGACCAAGCGGTTCGGCGCCACCGTCGCGCTCGACGGGCTCGACCTCGAGGCGCCGGCGGGCGCCATCCTCGGCGTCCTCGGACCGAATGGCGCCGGCAAGACCACCGCGGTTCGAATCCTCACGACCCTGTCGGTGCCCGACAGCGGGTCGGCGCGCGTCGCCGGACACGACGTCGTCCGCGACCCGGCGGCGGTACAGCGCCACATCGGCGTCGCCGCCCAGGACGCCACGCTCGACGCGGTGCTGACCGGTCGCCAGAACCTCGTGATGGTCGGCCGCCTCAGTGGGCTGCGCCGGGCCGATGCCCGTTCGAGAGCCGGGCAGCTGCTCGATCGGTTCGACCTCGCGGATGCCGCAGACCGGATGCTGAAGGAGTACTCGGGCGGCATGCGCCGGCGTCTCGATCTCGCCGCCAGCCTGGTCACGCGGCCGCCCGTCCTGTTTCTCGACGAGCCGACCACCGGCCTCGACCCCACGAGCCGGGTGCGCATATGGGGTGTGATCCGAGAGCTCGTCGCCGACGGCGCCACGCTGCTGTTGACGACCCAGTACCTCGACGAGGCCGACGAGCTTGCGGACCGCATCGTCGTCGTCGACCATGGCCGGGTGATCGCCGGCGGCACGGCGGCCGGGCTCAAGGCTCAGGTCGGCGGGGCCCGGCTCGACGTCACGCTGAGCGAGGCAGACCCGGCGGCCGCGGACGCGCTCGATCCGTTCGTGACCGGCGGGGTGCACGTCAGCCACGACGGACGCCGCCTCCGAGGGCCGGTCGACAACGCCGCCGGCCTGGCCACGACGGTCGTCCGCGCGTTTGACGAGGCGGGGATCACGGTCGACGACGTCGAGGTTCGTCAACCCTCGCTCGACGACGTGTTCTTCGCCCTCACCGGCCACCCGGCCGACGGAGATGGCGAGCGCCCCGGCCCGGACGCATCCCTCGACTCTGTCCTGGAGGCAGCCCGATGAGCGCCACAACACTCGATGCGGTCGCGAGGATCTCAGCACCGTCGAGGTCGCGCATGTTCGCGCAACAGATGCGGGACGTCGCGGTGCTCACGTTCCGCAACCTCGTCCACATCAGGCGCGAGCCGCTCCGGCTCTCCGACGTGACGGTCCAGCCCGTCCTGTTCACGCTCCTGTTCGTGTACGTGATCGGCGCCGGCGTGGTCCTCCCCGGCGGGGGCAGCTACACGGACTTCGCGATCGCCGGCCTGCTCGCGCTCAACCTCACGACCTCGGCGATGGGTACCGCGGTCGGGCTCAGCGACGATCTAGGTAGCGGCGTCATCGACCGCTTCCGGACCCTCCCCATGTGGCGATCCGCGATCCTCGTCGGGCGGTCCGTCGCCGACCTTCTGACCGCCGCGATCTGCACGATGTTCGTCGCGCTGACCGGGCTCGTCGTCGGCTGGCACCCCGACGCGAGCGTGGCGTCCGTATTCGCCGGGTTCGGCGTGTTCCTGCTGTTCAGCTACGCCGTCTCGTGGGGTTGCGCCTGTCTGGGCGCGATCAGCGAGAGCGCCGAATCGGCCCAGGGCATCGGTCTGGTGATCCTGTTTCCCCTCGCGATCGTCTCGAACGCGCTCGTCCCCACGCAGCACATGCCGGCGCTGCTCAGGACGATCGCGAACTGGAACCCGGTGAGCGCCGTGACGGCGGCCGGCCGCGAGCTGTTCGGCAACCCGAACCCCTCGGCCGCGATTCACACCTGGCCGATGCAGCATCCCGTGCTGGCGTCGCTGATCTGGTCCGTGGCGCTGATCGCCGCGTTCGCGCCGCTGGCGGCGCACCTGTACCGCCGGCGTACGACCGACTGAACCCGGCGGGGGGGTCTGGCGATGACCCCGCCGGAGCGATCCTGACGGCGACGCGCTACGGGACCCGGTACGCGACTACCCCGCCGACTGCGTCCTTGGGGAAGTCTGGGCTGGCGATGAACGTGTAGCCATAGGGGACGAGCACGCGATTGGCGGCGACGGTGACGCCGCCGGCCACGCCGTGGTCGAAGCGATGCCCCGGGCCCGCCGGGCGGGCGTGCCAGAGCAATCGGCCCGTGCGGTCGTTGAACGCGCGCACGGTGCCGAGGGTGTTTGGCACGAACACGATGCCGCCGGCCTCGGTGATGCCGCCGACCGTTCCTCCGACGACGGTCCGTGACCAGACGGTTCGCCCGGAGTCGGCGTCCAGGCACATGACGCTCGTGTGGTTCACGGTCTTGGCCAGCTCGTCCCTGTCGCGCAGGCGGTTGCACGTGACCCAGATGAACCCGTGCGCCACCGCCGCCGTCGTCATCACGCCACCGAGGTGGCTGCCGGGGCACAGGACGCGACGCCACACGGTCTTCCCCGTCCGGGCGTCGAGCGTCGCGTAGCGGCCGCCCTTGTCGCCGACACCCACGACGCGCCGCCCGTGGATGTCGAACAGGTTTGGACTCGCGCCGATGTCGTAGTCCCGGCCCTTGCTGTGTCCGAAAAAGTTGAACACGTCGCCGCTCGTGTACTGGCGGTGCCACACCGTCGCGCCATCGCTCAGCCGCAGAGCCAGCAGCGAGTCCGTCGCCGGTCCGGCAGGCGGCTCGTAGCCCTGGCCCGTCCCGATGTACACCAGACCCAACGCGGGGTCCGCCGCGGCCGTCGACCACACCGATCCACCCGGACCGTCGATGCCGGGTCGCTGAACCCATGTCCGCCACAGCATCCGTCCCGAGTCCGTGTTGAGCCCGACCACGCTGCCATGGAACGTGTACGGGCTCAGCGGAAGCGCCAGCTGGACCGAGGCCACGCCGACCACGAGCGTCGAGCCCACGACGATCGGCGAGGAGAACAGGTCCGTATCCGGCGCCTGGTCGACGAGCGTGCTCCAGAGCACCTTGCCGCTCGCGCGATCGAGCGCGACCACATAGCCGCCGCCCGTGCTCAGGAAGATGCGATCGCCGACGATCGCCGGCGAGGAGTTGATCTGCTCGAAGTACGAGGCGCCCGGGATATGCGTCGTCCATTTGACGGCGCCGGTCCGCACGTCGACCGCGTGGACATCGCCCCGCCAGTCGCCCCACACCGCCAGCCCGCCGGCGACCGCCGGCGTGGCCGTGACGAAGCCGGGATCGCCCTCGGCGTCGAGGCCTTGCCCGCGCGCGGCCCACGCGATCCTCAGATGCCGAACCGTGTGGGCATTTATCCGGCCCGGGTCCGGCTGCGACCGACTGTTGGCGAGATCGTGTCCGTAGGCGAGCCAATTGGACACGCCGGCGCCGGACGCCGCGGGAACGCTCGCCATCGCCGCAATCCCGGCGAGGAGTAAGCACACCATCAGTCGAGCGCCCAGTCGCCCCAAGACGGCGTAAAACCTACCACCACGATCCCGGCGGGCTCGTGACGTCCGTACTCGTATTCGGCGGCGCGTGTGCGTTGTTCCTTTCGCGGGCCCTCTCGCCTATCTTGTCACCGGCGATGACAGACATCGGCGACAGCCAGTTTCACAAGGGGCAGCCGGTCTGGGTGATCGAGGCCGACGGCTCCCAACGCGCGGCCGAGTACGTGGGCGAAGGGGAGCTCAGCGCCTGGTTCGGAGGGACGCCGACCGTTTTCGTCGTCTACGCCGACACGCGCGAGGGCGACGCCGTCGAGGTCGACCGCGTGATCGCCCGGGACGCCGACGAGGCCTGAGAGCGCGCGTCGCTGCACGGACCCTCCAGTCCAAGTGGGTGGAGACGATTCCGGGCAAATCGTGGTTGCAACTGTTCCGGCTCTACGGACCCGCTTCAGCCGTGGTTCGACCAGACGTGGAAGCTCAATGAGTTCGAGCCCATCGACGGAAACTGAGCCGCAGTTCGCGGTCGAACGTCTGATCGTGGCGCCCCTTCAAGCGAGGTCGCGCCGGCGCTACCCTTCGTGGATGCCGAAGGGGACTCAGGTCAGCCAGGTCGATCCTCTGGCGCTCGTGTACATGCTGATGGTCTTCGCCGGGGCGCTGTTCGTCCCCGCGATCATCGGGCGCTTCTTCTCCTCGCCCGAACCCCCTCGCTCGGACTCTGACGACGGCGGAGGCGGTCCGCCGCGGCGGCCCGTGCCGCCGACTCCGCCGCCGGGCGGCATTCCCTTGGAGAACGCGCGGCCGGCCCGGGTCAGGCTCCGCGACCATCGTCGTCTTGCGCAGCTGCTTCCGATGCGGGAGCGAAGGCCCGCCCGCGAGCCCGAGCGCAGCCCGGCGCGAAGGTCGCCGGCTCGCGGCGGACCCAGTCGATCACAGCCGTAGCGATCCTCGCGCTGTTGGTGGCCAACCCCCCCCCTTCGGCCCCGGCTCACTCGGGGAGCTGCCGCTGACGCTCCTGGAGCTGGCGGATGATCTCGCCGTAGTCACCCTTCATGTCGGCGGGCACCCGCCAGACGTCGACGGTGCCAAACAGCGAGATGGCCCGGACATGGATCACGGGAGCATCCGGCCGGTCGAGCTCGCGGCCCCAATCGCGCCGGTGGCCGATCAGGGCGAGTCCGCCCACGCTGACGTTGATGCCCTCGGGCACATACACGTCGACGTTGCCGAACACGATCGCGATGTTCACGGATGCCTGTGGGCTGTCCAGCTGGGCGTCACGCAGATCCAGATCGACGTCGGAGAAGGCGCCGCCGGCGAGGGTCCGGCGGCGCAGCCTCAGCCTTCCGCGCCTGGCTACGTGGCCGAAGAAGGCCGCTGTGACGCGGGTTGGCTTGCGCCGGGAGCGGACGGCGGGCCGGTTCCCGGCGTCCGGGAGATCCTGGCCGGCGCGGGCCAGCTCCTGGCCGATCTGGGCGCCGTACGCGAGTTCGACCCGCTCCGAGAACTCCTCGAGCGTCAGCCGCCCGGCGAGCAGATGCTCGCGCAGCTGAGCCACAGCGTGCTCACGCTCGGCATCGGAGACTCGCTCGTTGGGGTTGACCATCGGGTCACACCGGGCTGTATGGCGCCACCCGGTCGAGCCCGGCGCGCTGAACGATCTCCTCCGCGATCGCGAGCGACGACGTCGCCGCCGGCGATGGCGCATTGCGCACCCACAGGACCGGACCGTCGGTTCCGAGCCGGAAGTCGTCGACGAGCGTCCCGTCGCGGTCCACGGCCTGAGCGCGCACGCCGGCCGGCGCCGCGATCGCGTCGCTCGCGGTCAGTTCTGGCACATATCGTTGGGCCTGTCGGATGAACGCGCGCTTCGAGAGCGTGCGGTAGATCTCGGCCACGCCGACGCGCCAGTACCGGCGGAACAGCCGCATGGCCCCTGGCCATCCGAGCGCGTCGCGGACGTCGCGGGCCACGAAGGTCGTACGCCGGTACCCCTCGCGCGCGAACGCCAGAATCGCGTTCGGCCCGATCAGTACCGAACCATCGACCTTGCGCGTCAGGTGAATACCGAGGAACGGCAACGCAGGGTCCGGCACCGGGTAGATCAAGCCACGGATGAGGTGACGGCGCTCGGATCGCAGCTGCCAGTACTCGCCGCGGAACGGGATGATCCGTGGCTCGGCGGGCTGGCGCGAGGCGCGTGCGAGACGGTCCGCGTGGAGCCCTGCGCACACGATCGCCCGATCGGCCTCCAGGACCGTGCCGTCTGCCAGCGTGACCTCACCCGTCCGTCCAGTTCCGAGAACGCGACCCACCTCCGCCCCTGTTCTGATCGTCGCCCCGGCCGTCCTCGCATCGTCGGCCATCGCCCTCGCCACCTCGCCGAAATCGACGATCGCGGTCGCCGGGGAGTGCAGCGCGGCGATCCCGGTGGCGTGGGGCTCGATCGCCCGGAGCTCGGATTCACCTAATCGCCGCAGTCCGGGCACTCCGTTCGCCCGCGCTCGCTCCTCGAGCGCGGCGAAGCGCGTCATCTCCCGCTCACCGGTCGCGATTACCAGCTTCCCGCACTCGTCGTACGGGATCTCATGCTCGAGACAGAACGCCTTGAGCAACGACATGCCGTGCACGCACAGGCGCGCCTTCAACGACCCCGGCGCGTAGTAGAGACCGGCGTGGACGACGCCGGAGTTGTGGGCGGTCTGGTGCTGCGCCACGTCGCGCTCCTTCTCGAGGAGCACGACCTCGGCGTCCGCGACCTCGCGCGCCACGAGCCGGGCGGTGGCCAACCCCAGGATCCCGCCGCCGACGATCACGACGCGCATCCTCGAAGCCTAAGCGACCACCCCGGATCCTCGGCCCGACGCTGGTGGTCGCCGGCGCGATCGACAATCGAACCCGATCCCCGCCCCGGCCCAACTATCACGCCACCTTGCACGTTCAGAACTTTCAGTCTAGACTGAACAGAATGAACGAAGCTGGAGTTGAGAGATTCATAGAAGCGCTCGGCATGCGTCTGGAGCTCGAGGTCGGGACGCCACGCATGGTCGGCCGCGTCCTCGCGTGGCTGCTCGTGTGCGAGCCGCCTCAGCAGAGCGCCGCCGAGCTGGCCGACAGACTGGACGCGAGCAAGGGCTCGATCAGCACGGCGACCCGCATCCTGGTGCGGCTCGGCCTGATCGACCGAGTGCGCCTCCGGGGCGAGCGGTTTGACCGCTTCGAGGTCCGGCCGGGCGCCTGGGATGACTTCCTCTGGCGCGAAGAGCAGTTCAAGGAGCCCCGCGACGTGTTGAGGATCGGCCTCGACGCGCTCGCGGACGAACCCCCAGAGCGCCGCGCGCGGCTGGAGGAGCTGGACTGGATGTACGGGTGGTGGCAGGCACGGATCGGCCAACTCCATGAGGAGTACCTGGCGGACCGAGAGCGTCAACGGGACCAGAAACAGAAGCGAGGTAAACGATGACGACAAGTCCTGCAATCCAAGTAGAGGCGCTCCGCAAGAGCTTCGGCGAGGTGGTCGCGCTCGACGGGCTCGATCTGATCGGCCCCGAGGGGGACGTGCTCGCCCTGCTCGGTCCCAACGGCGCCGGCAAGACGACGCTCGTGCGCGCGCTCGCCACGCTGCTCAGGCCCGATTCCGGCCGCGCCACCGTGCTCGGGCATGACGTCGCCACCGACCCGCTCGCCGTGCGACGTGAGATCGGGCTCGCCGGCCAGTTCGCCGCGATCGATCCGATCCTGACGGGCCGCGAGAACCTCGAGATGGTCGGGATGCTCTACCACCTCGGCCGGGCCGAGGCCGCACGCCGCGCGTCGGCGGTGCTCGAGCGCTTCGGGCTCTCCGACGCGGCTGACCGCAGGGCCTCGACGTACTCCGGCGGCATGCGCCGGCGGCTCGACCTCGCCGCCACGCTCGTGGGACGGCCGCGCGTCGTGTTCCTCGACGAGCCGACGACCGGCCTCGACCCACGCGGCCGTGCCGAGCTGTGGGAGATGGTGCGCGAGCTCCGTTCTGAGGGGACGACGATGCTGCTGACGACCCAGTACCTCGAGGAGGCCGACGAGCTGGCTCAGCTGATCGCGGTCATCGATCAGGGCCGCATCGTCGCGGAGGGCACCGCGATGGAGCTGAAGGAGCGCGTCGGGCGCGACCGGATGATCGTCCGCGTCGCGGACCCGGGTCGGATCGACGAGGCGCGCGTGGCCCTGTCCGTGGTCGCGGCCGGTGGACCGCCCGAGCGCCGCGGTGACGACGAGCTGTGCCTGCCCATGACGACCCCGGACGTGCCCGCGGCCGCCGTCCGGTCCCTGGACCGGATCGGGCTCGGCATCACGGGACTCGAGGTCCGCACGCCGTCGCTCGACGACGTCTTCATGACCCTCACCGGCAGGCACGTGGAGGAACAGACTGAAGAGCCTGAGGAGGTGGCAGCATGAGTCGCATCACGCCATACGAGGCCGCGTCCGACTCGCTGGTGATGGCGCGTCGGGGGCTGACGGAAACCGTCCGCAAGCCGGCTCTGCTCGTGCTCACGTTCATCGAGCCGGTAATCCTCATCCTCATCTTCCGGTACGCGTTCGGCGGGGCGATCCAGACGCCGAACGGCAGCTACGTGAACTTCCTGATCCCGGGCATCCTCGTGCTCACCGCGATCTTCGGCGCGATCGTCACCGGCGTTGGCCTGTCCGAGGACCTGTCGAAGGGGATCGTCGATCGCCTGCGGTCGCTTCCGATCGCCCGCTCGGCGGTGTTGGTCGGACGGACGCTGTCGGACCTCGCGCGCAATGCCGGTGCCGTGATACTGATGGTCGGGGTCGGCGTCATCGTCGGCTTCAGGCCGAGCACGTCGGTCCCGAGCGTCATCGCCGCGATCGCCCTCGTGCTCGCGTTCGCGTACGTCTTCTCGTGGATCTCGGCGACGATCGCGCTGCTCGTCAAGGACCCCGAGACGGCGCAGGGCGCCGGCTTCGTGTGGGTGTTCCCGCTCACGTTCGTGAGTTCGGCGTTCGTGCCCACGTCGACGATGCCGGCGGTGGTGCAGGCGTTTGCGCAGGTCAATCCGGTGACGCTGTGCGTCAATGCGGTCCGAGCGCTCACGATCGGAGGCTCCGCGACCGGCCCCGTGCTGGGCACGCTCGCGTGGCTCGTCGGCCTGCTGCTCGTGTTCGTCCCGTTTGCTGTCTCGCGGTACCGGGCGCTCGAATAGAGTTCCCGCGGCCGGATGATCACCTACGTACCTGTCCTGCTCCGCGACCGTCCCCGTCACCTCCAGATCATCCTGGCGGGTGTGTTCCCTGCGATCTTCGGGGCGGTCGCGGGCATCTTGGTCGGCGTCTCCGCCGGCGCCTACTGGGCGTGGGGCATCTTCGCCGCGATCGGCGGCTTCATCGCCGGCTTCGAGCATCGCGACGGGTGGGGGGGAGCCGATCGCGGCTTCTTCGGCGGCCTCTTCTACGGCATCGCCCTCCTGGTCACCCACGCCATCGTGGGAACGCACGCGAAGGTCTCGCTCGGAAGCTTTCCGCCGTTCCTCGTGGTCATCACCGCGATCATCGGGATGTTCGTGTCCGCTGCCGGCGGCCGGATTGCCCGAGCCGAGCGCGAGCATCTGGGTCTCCAGGAACGCCCCGAGCCGGACTAGCTCGCCCGGCCACCGCTCCAGGGCTCCCCGCACACCCGGTGCCCGGGGCGCCACCCCGCGCCGATCCGCAATCATTGAGGACAGGCGCGATGACCACGACCGAGATCCGCACGCCAGAGACCGCCGCCGGGAACGGCTCCGAGCAGCCGATCATCCGCACCGTCGAGCTCACCAAGGTTTACGCGGGCACGGACTTTGCGGCCGTCGACGGGCTCAACCTCACGGTGCAGGCCGGGGAGATCTTCGGACTCCTCGGTCCCAACGGCGCGGGGAAGACCACGACGGCGGGGATGCTGACGACGCGAGTCATCCCAACGGCGGGCAGCGCCTACGTCGGCTCCGTCGACGTGATCGCACATCCGGCGCTCGCCAAGCAGCTCATCGGGGTGGTGTCGCAGACCAACACCCTTGACCGGCAGCTGACCGTGTGGGAGAACCTGTACTTCCACGGCCGCCTGTTCGGCATCTCGGCGGCCGAGTCGCGGGAGGTCTCCGACAGGCTGCTGGAGCAGTTCCATCTGACGAAGTGGGGCAAAGCGTCGGTGTTCGCGTTGTCGGGCGGGATGGCGCAGCGCCTGATGGTCGCGCGCGCGATCTTTCACCGGCCGGCAGTGCTGTTCATGGACGAGCCGACCGCGGGACTCGATCCCCAGAGCCGCTTGGCGCTGTGGGAGATTCTCGGCGAGCTGCATGCCGCCGGCCAGACGATTCTGCTCACGACGCACTACATGGAGGAAGCCGATCAACTGTGCAACCGGGTCGCGATCATCGACCACGGCAAGATCCTCGCGCTCGACACGCCGGCTGCGCTCAAACGCTCGGTGGGCGCGGACACGATCGTGACCGTGAAGACGAGCGCGGATCCGGCAGCCGTCGCCCATCACCTCTCGGGCGAGATCGACGGCATCACGCGGATGCGCGAGATCGACGGTGGCGTCGAGCTGCACGTCACCGGCGCCGAGCGGATCGTGCCGCGAGTCGTGGCCGCGACCGAGAGCGGAGGCTTCGACGTGATCGACCTGACCGTCGCCGAGCCGACGCTCGAGACGGTCTTCATCAATCTCACCGGTAAGGAGCTGCGCGAATGACCGAGACCAGCACGGTTCCGCTCCCGGCCAGGCGCCAGGCGCAGATCTCACGCGAGCCGACGCGCTCGACCTTTGCCGCCAGCCGCACCGCGCTGCGAGCCCTGATCCTGCGCGACCTCGTCGTGTTGCGCAAGCACTTTGGCGAGTTCGTCGTGCGCACGCTGATCCAGCCTTTCCTCCTCGTGTTCGTCTTCCTCTACGTCTTCCCGCGGATCGGCCAGGGCGTGGGCGGTGGCGCCGGTCCGGTCGCGGAGTCGCATTTCGCCACAGTGCTCGTCCCCGGGGTGGTCGCGATCTCGATCATGTTCCAGGGCATCCAGGCCGTCGCCTTGCCGATGTCAACGGAGTTCGGCTACACGCGCGAGATCGAGGACCGCGTTCAGGCCCCGTGCCCGATCTGGCTGGTGGCCGTCGCCAAGGTGCTCTCCGCCGCCGCCCAGGGTGCGCTCGCGGCCGTGCTCGTGTTTCCGATGGCCGCCGTCGTCCACGCTCCCGGCGTCCACGCCCACCTCAACGTCCACTGGCCGGTGATCCTGACGATGATCCCGCTGGCGTGCGTGGCGATGACCTCGCTCGGCCTGCTGCTCGGCACGACGTTCGAGCCCCGCAACATCGGTCTGATGTTCGGCTTCGTCGTGCTGCCGCTCACCTTCCTCGGCGGCACGTACTACCAGTGGACGCGTCTGTCCCCGGTCACGGTCGACGGCTTCCACTGGCTTCAGACGATCGTCCTGATCAACCCTCTGATCTACGTCGCCGAGGGGATGCGCGCGGGCCTCACCAACATCTCGCACATGCCCCTGTACGTGATCTATCCGGTTCTCACGGGGTTCCTCGCCGTCTTCCTCGCGCTGGGGCTGCGTAACTTCAGGCGCCGCGTGCTGGTGTAGGGCCGCCGGCGCGTCCCCGTGCCGTGCAGGGCTGCCGCCCCGCCCGCCCTGATTAAGGACGGCCGGGACGGCCTCTCTCCTACGCTGTGGCCGCGACCGGCTCGGTCTCCGCCGCCGGCTCGGGCTCTGGCTCGGGCGCTGGCTCACTGCTGAGGTTGGCGCCGAGCGCGCCGAGCGCACCGAGCGCGGCCGCGCCGAGGGCCCACCGTGCTCCCGAGCGCTCGATGCCCAGGGCCGCGTCGAGCGACAGCTTCCCTGGGCCGGCCTCGGCCAATGACAGCACGGCAGCGATGAGGACGGCGTTGTATTCGTACCCGCCCTTGGTCACCCACGGCCCGTTCTTCAGGTGGACGCGGTGAATCGCGGTCAGCATTACCGACGTGAGCACGGCGGAGGCGAGCGGAGTAGCCAATCCGAGAGCGAGCGCAGCGCCGCCCCCGGCCTCGGCGGCCCCGCCGGCGATCGCGTGACGTCGCCCCGGGCGCATTCCCATCGCCTCGAACCCCTGCGCGGTCGCCTCGAGGCCGTTGCCGCCATACCAGCCGAACAGCTTCTGCGTCCCGTGGCCGATGAAGAGTCCACCGACCAAGAGGCGCAGAAATAAACGTGCGACTTTCATCGCCGATTCCCTCCCTACGGTTCGATTATCTAGGCGCGAGAAAGATATAGTAAACCCAACGATTCGTGACGCTATAGTGCACCACCGATGACCGGGGGCACGGGTCAACCGTTGAGCGAGGCTGGACTTATCGATGAGCGGCTGTCGAGCCCGGCGCTGCTACTGGCGCTGCTGGGGCACGTCGCGATGCGCCGCCTGCGCGACACGCACACCGCGCACAACCTCAGTCCCCGCCAGTTTCACCTGCTCGGGCTCCTCCACGATCACCGTGCCATGGGCCAGCGGGAGCTCGGGGCGACCATGGGCGCCGACCCGAGCATCCTGGTCACGATGCTCAACCCACTCGAGGCCGACGGACTGATCTCGCGCGACCGTGACGCCGAGGATCGCCGCCGGCACCTGGTGTCCCTGACGCCGGCGGGGGAGCAGCAGCTTATTCGCGCCGCCACGGCTCAGCGCGAGGCCGAGGATGCCCTCCTCGCCGGTCTCGACGACGAGCAGCGCGAGCAGTTGCGCGTCCTCCTGATCGCGCTCCAGGAGAGCCTCATGGTCGGCTGCGAGACCGATTGCTCGCTGGCCCCCGCCGACGATTGCGAGACGGCTGAGCCTTAGACCAGCGCCTTCGCGCACGCGAGTTCCTGGCTGTCGGATTCGTGTCGCAGGTGAGGAGGTCACACCAACCGGTCAAATGACCTGTTCGCATGCGATCACTCTTGGCATACAGGACGGTCATAGGGAGAACCAACGACCACCCGGAGACCCAAGATGAACCCTTATCTTCAGCAGGCAATGGCAGAGTCTCGTACCGCAGACTTCAAGCGCCTGGCCGACACCGGCGTCATCACCGGACGCGAGACGCGCGGGCTGCTCGACCGGTTGCGGCGCCCCAAGCGTCAGCTGCGGCCCCTGGCCGCCCAGCTGAGGGGCCCGACCGTCCGTCGTGCGTAGTTCCTGCGCGCCCGTAAACCGTCGACCCATAGGGCATCACCGTAAGCCGTAGACTTTCGCTCCCGCTCGTGTACGCGGGGGTGAATTCGTGGCCGACCAGATCGTCCTTGGGTCGCCTGATCTCGAGTCGTTCGCCGGCGCGCGCGGCCGCGTTCGCCCCACGTGGTCTCCGACCTGGATCGCAGTCGTTGCCTGTCTGATCCTGGGGACGGTGTCGGTGCTCACACTGCCCTCCCTGCCAGGGTACGACGTGTTCGCGTGGATCGTGTGGGGCCGCGAGTTGGCCCACCACGTCATCGGCCCGACCGAGCCCTTCATCGTGGGAGGCGGTCCGTCGTGGAAGCCGCTGCCGGTCGTCTTCACGGTTCTGTTCGGCTTCTTCGGAGCTGCGCCGAAGCTGTGGGTGGCGCTCGCGCGCGCGGCCGGCCTGTTCGGCCTGTTCGTCGCGTATCGGCTTGGTGCGCGGCTCGGCGCCTCGCCGCGGTGGCGGCTGGCCGGTCCGCTCGCCGGCGTGCTCGCCGCGTTCGGGGTCTTCCTCACCTCGGGGTGGACGCACTACATGCTCCGCGCCACATCGGAGCCGATGGTCGTACAGCCAAACCCCGTAGTACTCGGGGGCGACGTATGCGTGCCAGCGCGGGCCCGTGTGCGTTGTCGAAAAGAGCTCGGCGTTGGCCCCGTCAAACGTGTGGATGTTCACCCCGTCGACACCGGCCTTGACCAGGCTGAACAGAGTGTCAGCCACCCATAGGGCAGAGGCAAAGGTCTCGGCGACGCTGTTGTGATCGCCACACGAGACGCTGTTCATCTCCGCATTCCGAAGCTCGAGGTGGTCCGCATGCGCCATCGCCACGTACGGCTCGAGCGCGTCCGCGAGTCCAGCCGATGCGGTCTGTCCCAACAGGTGGGAGATCCACGAATACACGCCGACTGCCGGACCGGCGATGGGGACGTGCCCCATGGCGGAGGCTATGTACGTGTAGTCGCGTAGGTAGGACTCGAAGTCCCAACTGGGCGGGCGCGCGAACACGTCGACTCCATTGAGCGTGCAGAAGTACCTGTTCGCGTACAGCTCCGGCTCGTTGCCCAACTCGAACCCCTCGATCAGTCGGCGCCCGATCACTTCTCGAGATGGCCGGGGTCGGCGCCGGCGTAGCCTTCGAGAGCCCAGAACTCGAATGAGAATCCCAGGAAGCCTGGTCTCACCGTCTCCCCTGACGCGCCCGGACCGATCGTGACCGGCTGGGCCGATTCGGCGCGCCAGGAGGCGGACGGCTGGAGGATCGGTGGCTGGATGGTGTGGCTTCAGTTTTTTCCTCCCCGAGCGCGACGCCCAGGGCCGCCTCGCGCTGAGCGAGAACTGAACGGCGCTCCGGCCGGGCTCCTCACAACGCTGTTCGTCGCTCCGCAGCTGGAGGAGGCGGCGCTTCCGCCGCCGGCGCTTACGGCGAGGGTGAGGTCGACGTCGTCGTCGCGAGCTCGGTCTTCACCCATCTCGACAGGGACCGCCAACAGACGTGGCTGAGCGAGCTGCGACGGATCATCTCCCCCCAACGGACTGCTCGTCGCCTCGGTTGCGGGCGAGTACGCCTTCAGCCTCGGCGGCTCGCGGCGTTCGTCGAACGCGGGCTCGCCGGCCACCAGGACCTGGTCGTGATGCGTCCCGCGTGACGTGGATCTACAGCTCGCGCCGGCGCACGAGTGCCTTGAGGATGCCGGCCAGCCCGGCGACGATGCCCGCGCCGGCGAACCCGCCGCCGATCAGCGCGAGGGCGACGGCGACCCGACCGTCGGTCTCCACCTGGGGGCTGACCAGGCCGAACGTGTCGGCGTTGGTGCTGAGCACGATCAGCCCCGATATGAACGCGCACGCGAGCACCACCCCCGCGACCCAGTAGAGCCACGTCGCGAGCCCGTCGAGCCGCTCGGCCAGCGGGCTCAGCTCGGACGCCGGAGCCGGCTGCACACCGCCGGCGAGGCTCGTGACGTCTTGCTCTTCGAGCATTGCGACGGAAGCTAGTCCTGTCGCAGCGCGTTGGCAAGCGCCACTGGCGGTCTACGAAGGGAGCGCCTGGACGAAGTCGTGCAGCTTGCTGGCGGCGTCGCGGAGGACGGGCCCATGGCCGAACCCGACCGTGTCCGGCCTCAGCGCCGCGAGCCTGCGCTCCGAATTCCTGTTCTCCGCCGGGTCGGGCGTGGCCAGCGCCAGGGGCTGGTGCAGGCCGGGGGTCGTCGTCAGCACGTTCATGTTGAAGAACACGTCACCGCAGATCAGCGTCCGATCTGCCTCGCGCCAGAACGACACGTGGCCCGGGGAGTGGCCGGGCGTGTCGAGGACCGTGAACCCCGCGGTCAGCGAATCGCCCTCGGCGAGCGCTCGCGCGACCGGGGTGCCGTCGAACCCCGCGGCAGCCTGCGCGATCTCGGCGAGATGGAGCCTCTCGATCGTCGGCGAGAGATCGAGGCGGCCGGTCTCGGTGGCCGTGCGGTCCGCCGCGCCGCACCACACGGGGACCCCGAACTGCTCCACGAGCCGCTTCATCGCGCCGGCGTGGTCGCCGTGCGCATGGGTCAGGGCGATCGCCGAGATGGTCCGCCCCTCGAGCATCCCGGCGATCTTCCCGGCCGACTGCTTGATGCCGGTGTCGACCAGCACGTCGCCGATCAGATAGGCGTTGATCCCGTTGCGCGGGATGAGCGCCAACTGCCAGACATCGTCCGCGACCGCGACCATCGTCAACCCGCGACCCAGGCCTTCGCCTGCTCGAGCTCGTTGAACGGGAACAGCTTGAGCTCACCGGGCGCCATCCAGCCAAGTAGATGAACCGAGTTGCGGATCCAGTCCAGGTCCGTCACGAGCGCCATCCGCTTCCACGTGGAGCGCTTACCGACGACCAGCTCGAACCCCGACTTCACGTCCTCGACCATCGCGCTCGCGTCGAGCCCGTGGAAGTCCGGCCCGAGAACGCACACCACCCGCATCTCGCCGCTGTCCGCCGCCTTGCGCAGCGCCGGGATCATCTCGTCGGCGTAGTCCTCGCGGTTGAGTCTCCCCACCGCCCGGAAGCCGACCGTTCCAGCTGGCATCTCGTCGAGCCACTCAATCATCGCCGCCTCCAAGATCGCAGTCGGCCGGATTATTCAACCTACCCCCGCGGGATGAATCGAGGCCTCAGCGCGCCGGCGCCGGCAGCGCCGCCGCGAGGAGCGCGAACTGCGGAACTCCGAGTCCGCTCGCCAGGTCATAGCCGCGCTTGGCGTGGCGCGCGGGGACCTTCCGTAAGTAGCCGTTGGCGCCTCTGACCACGTCCCACATCGTCCTCGGCGCGCGCTTGGCGAGGTAGTAGAACAGCCCGCTCGCCGGCCCGATCGGCGGCCGGTGGCGGCGCTGCTGCTGAGCGCCGATGATCGCCATCGCGGTGGCGACGAGTGGCGCCGACGCGCTGGTGCCGGCATCCACGGTCCAGTTACCGCCGAGCTCGACCGGCCAGCCGGGGAAGTTCGATGCCATGGCGGAGACGTCCGGAGTCGCGCGCGCGTTTCACCGGCTAGCCCCAATCCCGCTTGGATACGGCGGCCGCCGCGACGCGACCGAGAATCCACCGCCGCCGGCGCCGCCCCCATTGCGAGGCGCGGCAGTCCATTTGAGGTCATTCCAGACGACCTCGTTGGTGCGTTGGTTGGCGTGGTTCAGCGTCAGACGGGTGCCGCCGACGGCAGTCACGAACGGCGAGGATGCCGGCCATGCGACACCACTGAAGGGGAGCCCCGTTGCATGTGGAGCCGAAGTCGCCTGCCGAGGCGTAGGAGCCGACGCCGGCGATGCCGAGGCGCACCAACATCGCGTCCATCAGGTTCGCGCCGGCGCGGGTCGTCGGCGTCGACCCCTTGCCGCGGATCGTGCTCTCGCACTGCCCGTAGGAGATCGAGAAGCTGTCGGGCAGCCGCGGCGCGTCCAGCACCTGCGAGGCCCCCAGGAACCACAGCTCCGCCGACAGCCAGGTCTGCGAGAACGTGAGCGATGTCAGGCCCGGGGCGATCCCTCGCACCAGCGCCAGGTCCTCGTCCGGTTCGAAGGACTGGGGACCGAACGGGTTCGTCTGGCCGTCGCTGAGGAGCGTCCGCGCTCGCAGCTTCGGATAGCCGAAGCAACGGGCATTCGCGGCGATGTCGCTGCGGGATCACGCCTTCGCCGGCGCCCAGAATCGCCACCGATGCGTCCCGGCCCCGCTGCCGAGGCGGTTGATCCCGTAGGCGGTACGGACCTGACCAAAGCTGAACGCGCCGGTCTTCCTGGCCTTGGCGCAGCCTCGGGTCCACGTTCCGGTGCGGTGCGGAGGCTTGGCGCGGGCGGCTCGGGCGGCCTCATCTGGCCGCTCCGACGGACCCGCTGAGCGCGAGTAGGAGGGCACCACGTCCTCCACGAGCGGACGCATGTCATCGGGGAGATGGAGTCGGGCGGTGTCCTTCAGGAAGAACATGTCCCGGTTCGGATCCTGCGTGAACAGGGAGTGGATACGGACCTTGAACACGCGATCGAACTGGGCAACGGTTCCGCTCACGCGCGCGAACACCCCCGACGGATCGATCCGGGCCGACAGTCCGTGTGTCGCGACGGCGCGCACGAAGGCCGTCTTGGTCGCCTGGCTCGCCCCGTAACGCTGCGCGACCTGGCTCGCGGTCAAGAAGCGCCGATAGGTGCGCGAACCGGGCTGCTCGACCGCGAAGAACGCGCGTTCGGCACTCGCCTCCGGTCGCTTGAGGCCGAAGAAGAACGTGACCCGCGGTGAGCGCACGGCGCCGAGGGCGGCCGAGCCCCAACAGAGAGCTAACAACAACGACAACGCGAGCGCCCGCGCCCCAATGCGCATGCGGAGACCATACTGCGTCGCTGAAAGGCGGCGGCTCCGCATCCCCCTTGCTGCGCGATCGATGTCACAGACGAGTGCCGATTTGGCAACTAGCGATATATGAGCACAGCAGCGAGCGCGAAGGTGGCGATGGTCCGGAGCTACGCGGGTGCAAAGCCAGCGACTCCCGGAAGTCCCGAAGGCTCTGCGCTAGCCGAGTTCGAACAGATCTACCGCACGAACTCGGCGATCGTGATGGCCTACTTCGCCCGGCGTTGTGGGGAGCCCCAGACGGTGGCCGATCTCACGTCGGAGACGTTCGTACGCGCCGCCGCCACGTTCGGGAGTTTTGACCCCGGGAGGGGCTCGGCGCGAGCGTGGCTGTTCGGGATCGCCACCCACGTCTATGCGCGTCACTGCGCCGAGACGGCCGACGGCCGCGTCGCGGTCGCCAGGCTCGCCGCCCGGCGGGCGTTGGAGAGCGACGAGATCGACGAGCTGGCCGGCAAGATCGACGCCGAGCGCGCCGGGCGTGAGCTGATCGAGCGCTGCTCGCAGTTGCCTCAGCTGGAGCGGGCAGCCCTCGAGCTGGTCGACCTATCCGGGTTGACGCCGAAGGAGGCCGCAACCGCCCTTGGCGTTTCCCGCGTAGTGCTCCGCAAGCGGCTGTCCCGGGCACGCGCCCGGCTTAGAAAGGAGCATCAGAGCGATGAGCAAGTTTGAAGACCGCCTCTGGCGCCAGCTCGTACGCGACCACGGGGCCGAGCTGGACCAGATGCGCAGGCCGGCGTCCAAGCATGCGTGGCGGTCCCGTCCGCGCATGCTTGCCGGCACCACGGTCGGGCTGGCCGGCATCGGGACCGCGGTGGCGTTGTTGCTCGGCGCCGCGAGCAGCTCGCCGGCGTTCGCGGTAACCCAAAATTCCGACGGCACGGTGTCGGTCAAAATCCAACGGCTGAGCGGAATCGCCGGCGCAAATCAGAAGCTGGCTTCGCTGGGGATCAGGGCGAGAGCTGTGGCGGTGGGGGCCGGCTGTGACAGCAATTGGACCGTCAACAAACAGGAGCTGCAGGCGGGCCCGGTCCGCAAACCAGACACGGCTGCCCAGCTTCACGCGCTCGTCGCGGCCCGCGCGGCCGCCGCTGCCAAGATCGATCCCGGCAAGATCCCGGTCGGTCACACGATCGTAATCGCCACCTGGCGCGCCGGCCAGCAGGTCCACCTGTATGCCTCCCGTGCGGTTGCAGGACCACCACCGGCATGTCTAGCGCCCGCCGCCGCCGCGGCGAAGGCGGCGAAGGCGGCGGCAGTCAACGCGGCCTGCCGCATCCAGGTCCTTCCCGGCGGCAATAGCGGCAACAGTGGCAACAGCGGCTCCGCCACGAGCGGCTCCGCCAACACCCCCAAGTTCCAGGTCGTCAAGAGACCCAACCTCAAGGAGCTGAAGGCCCTCGTCGCGAAGGCTCGCGCGCGCGCCGCCAAGGCCAATGGCGCCAACAGCGGCAGTAGCGGCACGACCGGCAACAGCGGCCCCAATGGAAACAGTGGCAACAGCGGTAACAGCGGGTCCGGCGGGTACACCGTCAAGGCACAACGCCCGATCGACTGCACTTCCTATCCGTTGCCCACGACCGGCAACTCGGGTAACAGCGGCAACGCCGGTAACAGCGGTAACTCTGGCGACAGCGGGAGCGCAACGAGCAGATCGAAGGGCGGGAGCAGCGCAAAGAAGAACTGAGTCCGGCACTGATGCCACGTCTGTCCTCATCTCCGGCCCCCGCCGAAAGGCGGGGGCCGCGCCGTGAAGACCGCTAGAGCCCTGACAGCGGTCCCGGACGTCGCGCCCGCGGTCGTCGTCGCCAGGAGCTCGCGGGCAACGGGCGTTCGGCTGACCGGAGGGCGAGCGGCACGGTGGCCGTGGCTGCTCGTCGGGGCAGCGGTTGCCTGGAACCTCGTAAGCCTTAGAGCGGAGACGCTCGGGGTTTCCTACGTGGACGACAGCTCCGTCCACGAGCAGATGGTGCGGTTCGCCGGGCAGTTGCTCCAAGGCGGCCATCTGCCGCTCACCAGCTGGTTCCCGTTTCTGGGCCTCGGTTCGCCGCAGTTCCTCCATTATCAGAGCCTCCCGTCGATGCTGACCGGGCTGATCGGGCTCGCCGTCGGCGGCGACACCGCGTTCCGCTGGACGCTCTACCTGCTCATGTCGCTGTGGCCGGTCAGCGTCTACCTCTCGGCCCGGCTGTTCGGCGCCGGCCGCCCGGCCGCCGCCGCCTCGGCGGCGATGGCGCCTTTCGTGATGAGCGTGATCGGGATCGGCTACGAGCAGCGGGCATACCTGTGGGTCGGCTTCGGGGTATGGACGCAGCTCTGGGCCGCGTTCACGTTGCCGCTGGCCTGGGGGTTCAGCTGGCGGGCGATCCGCGACGGCCGCAACTTCTTCGCGGCCGTGGCGCTCGTGTCGCTGACGATCGCACTGCACTTCGAGACCGGCTATCTGGCGCTCGTGCCGCTGCTCCTGTGGCCGCTCGTTTCCGGAGCGCCGCTTCTCAGGAGCGCCAGCCGCGCCGCCGTGGTCATCGGCGGTTCGCTGCTCGCCTCGGCTTGGGTGATCGTGCCGCTGATCGAGCAGCGCGCGTGGGCGGCCACGAACGAGATCCTCCGCGGGACGGGGCTCGTCAACGGATACGGCGCCGGGCGAGTGCTCGGCTGGCTCGCCTCGGGCCAGCTGCTCGATCACGGCCGGATCCCGGTCCTGACCGTATTCGCGGCGATCGGCCTCGCTCTTGCCTGCGCCCGGTGGCGAACGGATCCGAACGTCCGCGCCCTGATCGTGGCGTTCCTCGCCTGCCTGCTGCTGTCCTTCGGCCGGGCCACGTTCGGGTCGCTGGTCGACGCGATCCCCGGGGCCGGCGACATCTTCTTCCGGCGCTTCATGATGGGCATCCAGCTCACCGCTCTGCTGCTCGCCGGCGGTGGCGCAGCGTGGTGCGCCGGGGCAATCTGGAACGGGCTGCACCGCCTCGGGCTTCGCCGCGAGCTATCGGCGACCACGCGGGGCGAGCGCCTCGCCGCCGCGACGATCGCGCTCGCGGCGGCGGTGGTGGTGCTGGCGCCGGCGTGGCGGCAACTCGGTGCCCTGGACCGCCACAACAGCTCGGCGATCACCGTGCAACGGCACGCCGACGCCACGCAGGGGGCCGAGCTCGATCAGCTGATCGCGCTCATCCAAGAGGACGGCGGCGGGCGTGTGTATGCGGGGATGCCAACCAACTGGGGAGCGGACTTCACGGTCGGACAGGTTCCGGTCTTCAAGTACCTCGAGAGCCGGGACGTCGACGAGGTTGGCTACACGCTCCGGACCGCGTCGCTGATGACCGACCCGGAATACCATTTCGACGACCAGAACCCGAGTGACTATCAGCTCTTCGGGATTCACTATCTGATCGTTCCTACCAGCTATTACCCTCCGGTCCACGCGACCCAGGTGATGGATGCAGGGCCGTACTCCCTGTGGACACTCGGGACGATCGGTTACGTTCACGTCGGGCGGATCGTCGGCGTGCTGACTGCGAACCGGGCCGACATAGGTACTCGCAGCATTCCTCTGCTCCACTCTCGACTGACGCAAGATGGTGACTACCTCGAGGTCGCCTTCGATCGGGGAGGCGCCGGAGCGCGGCGGTTGCCTTCGCCGGCGCCGGAGCCGTCCGCTGGGAAGGTCACCTCCGAGCTCGACGATCTCGATCACGGCCAGGTCACCACGACCGTCACCATGCGCCACCCCGGAACGGTGGTGCTGAGTGCCTCGTTCGACCCGGGGTGGACGGCCACGGTCGACGGCCATCGGCAAAGGACGCAGATGGTGGCGCCGGCGCTCGTCGCCACCAGCGTGCCCGCGGGCACGCACAAGATCGTGTTCCGTTACAGAGGCTATGGCGGCTATCTGCAGCTGTTCGCCCTGTCCGCCCTCACGCTTGCGTTGTTCCTCGGGGCGGGTGCGGTGAGGCCCTTTGCCGCCCGCCGGCGCGCCGGGGCGTAAGTCTCACCGACGAACTGTCGCCATTTCGTCTCGGAAAGCGAGCGAAAAAGGCCTTCAGTTCGGGAGCCGCGTCCTTGACATATATCTTTCGAGAGATTACTCTCGAAAGAGATGTCTCGAGCCGCAGGATCCGATCAGCCACTGGGCGAACCCCGCGAGCTCACGGATCCCCGAGCGATGCGCGCCATCACCCACCCGGTCCGGCTGGCGCTGCTCGAGGCCCTCGGCCTCGAGGGCCCGCTGACGGCCACGGAGGCCGCCGAGGTGATCGGCGAATCGCCGACCACGTGCTCGTTTCACTTTCGCCAGCTGGCGAAGTACGGGTTCGTCGAGGAGGCGAGCGTGGGGCCGGGGCGGAAACGGAGCTGGCGGCTGAGCACGATCGGCATGCGGTTCAGCGACATCCACGAGGATCCGGAGACTTCGATCGCGGCCCGTGCCCTCGCCCGAACGCTGCGCGAGCGCTATCTGGCGCGCCTCCAGGAGTACTACGACGCGCGCTCGAAATACCCCGTCGCCTGGCAGGAGGTCACCGGGGAGAGCGAGTTCGTCCTGCACGTCACGCCCGAGGAGCTCCGCGCCCTCGACGAGCACATCACCGCCCTCCTCCATCAATTCCGTGACAGGATCGCGGACCCCGCGCTTCGCCCCGCGGGCTCGTTGCCCGTCGAGCTGCTGCTGTTCGCCTATCCCCTCCGCACCCCGACGCCGTAGCCATGGGCGTGCGGAGACTGCTGGCGGTGCGCGATGCCCGCGTGTTCCTGGCCGGTCAGGCGGTCTCGTCCCTCGGCGACTCGGCGTTGTGGCTCGCGGTGGCGGTTTGGGTCAAGGGACTCACCGGCAGCAGCGGTGCGGCCGGACTGGTCTTCTTTTTCTTCTCGGCCCCGATGCTGTTCGCGCCGATCTCGGGTCTGGTCGTGGATCGGGTGCGACGCCGGCGACTGCTGATCGCGACGAACGCGTTCACCGGTTGCGCGGTGCTGTTGCTGTTACTCGTCGACGGCGCCGGGCAGCTGTGGCTGATCTACATCGTGATGGTCGTCTACGGCTTTTCGTATTCGGTGCTGGGCGCGGGTCAGTCGGCGCTGCTGACGACGATGCTCCCGCCCGAGCTGCTCGCGGACGCGAACGGCGCGCTGCGGACGATCCAGGGAACGCTGAGCCTGGTCGCGCCGCTGGCCGGCGCCGGGCTGTTCGCCCTGGTCGGACCGCAGCCGATCGTGATCCTCGACGCTGCCACTTTCGCCGTGCCCATGATCTCGCTGCTCTGCCTCCGTGTCCGGGAACCACCGCCCCGCCCCTCGGAGCAGCACTGGCGCGTGGAGCTGACCGCCGGCGTGCGACACATCGGCCGGACGCAGGTGCTCCGGCAGGTCACGGTGGCGGCCGTCTGTGCGGTCCTCGGCTTCGGGTTCAGCGAGACGACGATCTTCTCCGTCGTCGGCAAGGGGTTGCACCGAGCGCCGACGTTCGTCGGGCTCCTGCTCTCGATCCAGGGACTCGGAGCGATCCTCGGAGGGGTGACGGCGGCGCCGCTGATACGGCGGCTCGGCGAGCGATATCTCATCGCGGCCGGGCTCCTTCTCTTCGGCGCCGGGGCGCTGCTGGAGATCCCGGCATCGCTCCCTTCGGTGCTCGCGGGCGTCATCGTGTGCGGGCTCAGCCTTCCGTGGGTCATCGTCAGCCTCACGACGCTGCTGCAGCGCGTCACCCCGCCCGAGCTTCAGGGGAGGGCCTACGCGGCGGCCGAAGCCCTGATCACCACGCCGCAGACGATCTCGATCGCCGTCGGGGCCGCATTGATCGGAGTCGTCGGGTACCGCTCGCTGCTCGTCGCGATGGCCGCCGCCAACGCCGTCGCGGCCGGCTATCTCCTGACCCGCCGGCGCCTGCCCGCCGCCGATCGCAGCTGGGACTCGCGCGTCAGCGTCGTGTAGAGCTGACCGCGGATCGCGGACAGCTCACGCCGGCGGCGCAGCAGCGCGATGCACAGCAGTGGCACGGCGACCAGCGTCAGCAGCCCGCCGATCGAGCCGATCGTCTGGACGAGCGGCGTGTTCACCGTAGCTCCCGGCCGCTTCGGCACGACGACAGCCCTCAAGCGCACGCGACTGGTCCCACCGATCGGGCTGCCGGGAGTCCCCGGGCTGCCGATCGGCTGGGTCTGCTCGGCGATCGCCAGCAGCTCACCGTTGCCGACCGCGTCCGTGAGCGTGTTGTGGACCCAGTAGGCGGCGCCGTGCTCGAACCACGCGACCGTCATCAGGTGCTGCCCCGAGTAGTACAAGGAGTACGTCCGCCCGCCGACGGTGACGGTCTGGTCGGAGTTGGCGAACATCGGCGCACCCGTCCAGGTCATTCCCTGCACGTCGTAGTACTGGCCGAGCAGGCCTGCGGAGAACACGGCCACGTAGGCGGGATACGTGCCTCGATTCGTTCCGTGGATCAGGTAGTTGCGGAGGCTGACCGGTATCACGCTGCCGCCCGCGTCCTGGACGCGCGGGTACTCGAGCGGGAAGGGCAGCGTGCGGGACGTGCTCGTCGCCTTGATCAGCCCGGCGGTCGATGCCGCGACCAAGGGCAGCTTTGCGGTGCCGTTGTGGCGGTGGACCGCGCGCGCCGCGGCGGCCGTGCTGTTCTTGGGGAGGTTGTCGGAGCCGTGCAGGAACGAGTACACGCTCGCGGCGATCTGCTGCGGGGTCGCGGTGTCGCAGTTGCAGGGGTTGGCGCCGACCGGCTGCAGGTTGACCTGAAACTGGACCTGCCGGACGCGCAAGCTCTGGGAAGAGATCAGCGTCCCGAGCAGGTTCTCGACGCCGTCCTCGGACTGCAGCCCACGGTCGACCTCGACCGTCCGGCCGAAGATCCGCTCGAACCTGTGAATGCTGCCGAGGTCGGACAGGGAAGGGCCGTATTGCTTCTTGACGTCGAGCAGGAAGTCCTGGTCTCGCGCGTCACGCACGAGCGAGGTGTCACCGTGACGGTAGGAGACGAACTCGAGCGCCTGGGTGCCGCACATCTTCTGGTAGCCGGGCTGCAGGTTGATCTCTTGGTACTGCTGGCTGGATGGCGTATTGACGTGGTAGTAGCGCCGGTCGACGGTCGAGTAAACGCATCCGATGTCGTTGACCGCGTTCTTGAACTGGTTGAAGTCGATCATCACGACGTGGTTGATCGACAAGCCGGTGAGCTGCTTGATCGTCGAGACGAGCAGCGAGATGCCGCCATAGGTGAGGGCGGCGTTCAGCCGGGTGACTACCGGTCCGTTCGGGGTCTGGATCGTCACCTCGAGCTCCCGGGGGATCGACATCATCGAGATCCACGGCCTCCCCGGATCGATCCGCACCAACAGCATCTCGTTGGAGTGGGGCAGGACCGGCGTAGTCGTCGTGTGCTTGCGCTGATCGTTGCCCACGAGCAGGATCGTCTGGGGGTCCCCGAAGCCGGCGGAGGCAAGCGATCCCGAGCCCAGCGCGAGCGCCTTGTTCTGGCGCAGCGCGCTCGCCAGTGTCTTGATCTCGCCTTTGATGAACACCACTGTCGTGGCGGCGCTGAGCGCGACGACGATCAGGCATCCGAGGACGATCCGCCACACCCGCGGCCGCCGCTTGGCGTCCGGCGGCGGTTCTGTGGGCGGGAGCGGGCCCGGCGGCAGCTGCCGTCCGCGGGGGCGCCGAGGAGGTGCGGCCGTCGCGCTCACGACTCACTCGGCCCGACGCAATTCCGCCCGAGTGGCATCAGAGCCTCGAGCACCCGGCACACGATACGGAAATCCTGGCCCTCGCCGGCGCGGCACGGGCCGCCGGCGCGATCTCATCGGCGCAGCCGCATCATCTCGTCGGGGTGATGCGCGGAGGGGCGATCGCTGCGACCGTCCAGTCCGAGCGATGCCGTCCCGCCAGCTTCTGACCTACAGATTCGGATCTGACTCGCGATTCGAGGGCCAGCTCGTCGGCGCCCTCGAACGAATCGAGAGCGGCGGCGCGATGCGCGTGCTCGACGCGCTGTTCGTCGCCCGGGCGCCTGAAACCGGCGACCTCACCGCGGTCGCGCTCAGAACCGACGGATCGGGCGGCATCATCGGCCAGCTGCTGGGTTTCCGGCTCGATGAGCGGGAGCGCCAGGCGGCGACCGATCGCGCGCTGACCGGCGCCAACGGCGATGCGGTACAGGCGCTCGCGGATCGGCTTGCGCCGGGCAACGCGGTCGCCGCCGTGATCGTGCAGCACGTATGGGCGGAGACGCTCGAGGACGCGGTCGCCCGGATTGGAGGCACCGGGGTCGCGAGCGAGTTCGTCGACGCGGGACGGGTGAGCGAACTCGCGGACCGGCTACTGACGGCCGCGGAGCAGACCGGCTAGCCCTTCGCCACGCGGCGTCTGGCCGCGAGCGCCTATCCGCGCCAGTCCACCTGCTGCATCGAGGCGTCGTCCTCGGTGTGCGTGCCGAAGGCGAGGAGCTCGAGTCCGTCGGGGCCAGCGGCAAACGCACGGACGGTCTCCGGCGCCACCCTGATTGCGTCCCATGAGCGGATCTCGACCACCTCGTCGTCGAGCATCATCCGGCCCGTGCCCGCGAGGATCAGGTAGATCTCCTCGTCCTGGCTGTGGCTGTGCCCGAACGCACCCTGGGCGTCCGGCGCCAGCCGCTGGTAGCTCAGGCCGGTCTGCTCGGCTTCGAGGTCTCGACGCGCGAATCGGGCCTCGAGATCGGGGGCGAGACCAAACTTCGGCGCCATGTCCTCGATCTCCCGGAGGTTCTTCTTGGTGTATTTCGCCATGATCAGCGGCGGACGCCCCGGTCGGCAAGCCAGTCGGCAACGGCGCTCGGCGGGTCGCCGCGCCATTGCGCCCTCGCGGCGAGCTCCATCAGCTCGCGGGGATTGCGATCCCCGCTCGCGTGCCCGTGCTTCGAGGCCAGGTAGAGCACCACGGCTGTCGCCATCGACACCGACGGGTCGTCGATGTCGTAGTCGGCGCCCTCCGCGGCGATCGCGAGCCGTTCCTCAAGATTCTCGACCGCGGTGATCGGTGTGTCGTCGTCCTCGAGCTGCTCCTCGAAATGTCCAAGCGCGTCGTCCCGATCGTCGGGATCGGCGACCTCGACGGCGCGGCGAACGAGCTCGGCGACTGTGGGCGTGTGGCGATCCACAACTCGACTCTAACCGTCTCGCGCTGGCGGCGCGTGCCGACGAAGGATTAGGCTCGGGCGGCGTGCTGTGACAGACCGCACGCGACCAGAGTCAGAGGAGGACGAACCATGGGTTCACTTCACGACGTGCGCTTTCCCGGCGAGAGCGACGAATACAGAAACGCGCGGGACGAGCTGCTGAGGGCCGAGATCGATCTGCGCCGCCGGATCGGGAGCATCGCCGCCCAGCGACGGGACCTGCCGCTCGGCGGCGAGGTCGAGAGCGACTATGAATTCGAGGAGTGGGACACAGCGGTGGATGGCCCGCGGACAGTGCGCCTGTCGGAGCTGTTCGAGGACGGCAAGGACACCCTGTACCTCTACAGCTTTATGTTCGTGCCCGAGTCGCAGGGCCTCGGCTTCGTGGGCCCCTGCCCCAGCTGCACGTCGATCATCGACGGGATCGACGGTCAGCTGCCACACGTCGAGCCGCGGATCAACTTCGCGGCCGCCGCGGTCGGGCCGATCGACGAGCTCCACGCGCATGCACGGTCACGAGGGTGGCGAAACGTGCGATTCCTCTCCTCCAGGGGCAGCACCTACAACCGCGACTACCGGGCCGCAAGTGAGAACGGAGATCAGTGGCCGCTGGCGACCGTGTTCGTTCGCCGCGACGGGAAGATCCATCACTTCTGGACCAGCGAGCTGTTCTTCATGCCCGAACAAGGCCAGGACCCCCGCCACGTCGACTTCATGTGGCCGATGTGGGCGATGTTCGACCGAACCCCTGACGGCCGCGGCGAGCACCATCCCGCGCTCAGCTACGACTGACCGGTGCGACTGTACGTCTGCTACGGCACGTTCGGGCCTAAGGAGCATCACCCGTGTGGGCGCGCGTTCGCCGCGCTCGAAGCGGCGGGATACAGGCCCGAGGTCGTCAGGACCTACGGCTGTCTCGGGACCGACCCGTTGTGGAGCGGACGGCGCGAGGTCCGAAGGCTCACGGGCAACTACAAGGTCCCGACGCTCGTCCTGGACGACGGCACGATCATCGACGAGTCGCAGAACATCGTGGCGTGGGCGAGGGGCAACCCGGCGTGATGCGGCGGCCGTGCTGGGCCGGGGCGGTCGACCCTAGGCCCGCGGGGCAGCTGTGGCGACGGTCGGCTCGGGTTGGTGGGCGGCTCGGTAAAAAGGCAGCAGGGAGGGGACGGGCGCCAAAAAAGCGCTCCGCGGGCCGAGAGTCGACCGCCAGCGAGCCAGCCCGCCCCGCCGCCACGGCTCACCGCGCCAACCGCCCCACCAGCGACGAAGCCGTCGTGACGCCGATCACGACCGCCACGCCGACGACGCCAAAGTCGAGCACCAGATGGGCGTGGGTCCCGATCAGGAGCCCGCGCAGCGCGTCGACCTCGTAACTCAAAGGGTTGACTGCGGCGAGCGCCTTCAGCCATCCGGGCATCACACTCACCGGGTAGAGCGCGTTGGAGGCGAAGAAGAGCGGCATCGTGATCATCTGGCCGATCCCCATCAGCCGATCGCGCTTGAGCACGATCCCGGCGATCGTCATCGACAGGCACGAGAAGAACGCCGCGCCGAGCATCACGATCGCGAACGCCCCGAGGATGTTCAGCGGATCCGTCGTCAGCGCCACCCCAAGGATCGCGGACAGCACGAGCACGACGACGACCTGGGCCATCGACCGGATGCCGGCGGAGAACGATTTCCCGAGGATCAGCGCCGACCGTGGCGTCGGCGTCGCCAGCAGCTTGGTCAGGACCCCGGCGTCGCGCTCCCAGATGATCTGGATGCCGTAGAAGATGGCCACGAACATCCCCGACTGGGCGATGATCCCAGGGGCGAGGAAGTCCAGGTAGGGAATGCCGCCAGTGGGGATCGCGTGGATTCTGTTGAACGTCTCGCCGAAGATGAGCAGCCACAGGACCGGCTGCACGGCGCGCGTGAACAGCTCGGTGCGGTCGTGGCTGAGCTTCTGGAGCTCGACGAGGCAGAACGTTCCGACGCGGGACGGATAGCGGCGCCACAGAGGCCGCTGGGGCGGGAGGAGCAGCTCACCCGACGCGGCGCGCGGTCCGGCGAGTGCGACGGATCTCACGTAGTCCTCCTTTCCCGAGCTCGCTGCCGTCGAGCGTGCCGCCGGTGGCGTTGCGGAAGACGTCCTCGAGCGTGGCTTCGGGGCCGAGTGCGCTCTTCAGCTCCTCGGGCGGGCCCTCGTCGCGGATCGTCCCGAGGTGCATCAACGCCACGTGGTCGCAGAGCGCGTCGGCTTCCTCCATGTAGTGGGTGGTGAGCAGCACGGTCATCCCGGTCTGGCCCCGGAGCTCGTAGACGCGCTGCCAGACTCCGTCGCGCGCCAGCGGGTCGAGCCCGACCGTCGGCTCGTCGAGGATCAGCAGCGCGGGGCGGTTGACGAGCGCCTGCGCCAGCTCCAGCCGCCTGACCATGCCCCCTGAGTAGGTGCCGGCGAGCCGGTCGGCGGCGTCGGCCAGGCCCATCGTCTCGAGCGCCTCGGCGACGCGCTCCTTGCGCTCCCGTCGCGGGACGTCGAACAACCGCGCGAACCAGGTCACGTTCTCGCGACCCGTGAGTGCGGCCTCGATCGACAGCTGCTGGGGGACGTAGCCGAGCAGGCGACGAACCGCCATCGGCGAGCGCTCGACGGGGAAGCCGAACACCTCCGCTGTCCCCTCCTGCAGCGGCAACAGCGTGTTGAGGATCCGGAGCGTCGTGGTCTTGCCGGCGCCGTTCGGCCCCAGCAGCCCGAAAACCTCGGCCGGACGGACGACGAGGTCGATGCCGTCGACCGCGACGTGGTCGCCGAACCGGTGGCGCAGGCCCCGGCACAGGACCGCGGGTACCTCCGAGCTCTGCTCCGCCTCGGGGCCGAACGACGGCTCGGCGACGCGCGTCTCGCTCACCGGTCGGCCGCCGCGGTCTCGAGTTGATCCGCCACGCGCGCCAGCAGCGGCAGCGCCGCCGACAGGTGCTCCTGCTCGTCGAGCGACAGCTGCCCGATCGCCTCGGCGAGCGCAACGACGCGTCGATCTCGCCAGGCGTCGACCTTGGAGCTGATGGCGCGCGAGAGCTCGAGCCGGGCGATGCGGCGGTCGGCCGGATCGACTCGGCGGACGAGGAGGCCCGTGTCCGTGAGGGCTCGGACGAGCGTGCTCACGGTGTTCGCCGCGAGTCCGAGCTCCTGTGCGGCGTCAGCGACCGAGACGCCGGGGCGGCGGCGCACCAGCCGCACCAGCTCGAGCTGGGCTCCGGTCAGCAGCGACAGCTCCGCCGGACGGCCGCTGTAGCGCCGCCCCGCGCGCCGGATCCGCGCGGTCTGCGCGACCAGCGTGTCGGCGATCGCGTGTTGGTCCACGCCGGCGGTGACGGTCATCGCTTGAGGATGATACCTCTGTGACAGAGCTAATCGTCGCGCCGGCGAACGGGGAGCACGAAGACGACGAACGCGTGCGGGACCCCCGAGCGATCGCGTTCGATCCGTTCGGGCTCGCGGCGCAAGCTGTAGAGATTGCGTATCACGCATAACTTGCGTGATGCGCAAGTTATCTGCTACGGTCCTCCCCCATGACCGAGCAGATCACACCTACTGTCAGCCGGCGCGACCGCCATCGCGAGGAAACCCGCCGGGACCTGGCGATCATGGCGCTGGAGTTGGCCAGCGAGCGCGGCCTCGCGAACGTCCGGGTCCCGGACATCGCGGCGGCCGCGGGCGTTTCGACGCGGACGTTCAACAACTACTTCCCGAGCAAGGAGGCGGCCATCGCGTGGCCGGCGATGAGCCGCGCCACGTTGCTGGCGGACGACCTGATCGCTCGCCCCGCGGACGAGCCCCTCCGCGATGCGCTGATCGCCGCCGTGATCCGTCAGGGACCAACCGCGCAGGATCGCGTTCAGCCATCCGAATGGGCGGCGAAGCTCCGCACGCTCGTCGCCAAGGAGCCCGCTCTCCGGGGCGAGTACCTCAAGGCGTTCGCGGCGACCGAGCATGCACTCGCCCGGGCGATCGCCGTGCGAACCGGCACGAGCGACGACGAGCTCTGGACGAAGGTGCTCGCGGCGATGGTCGTCAGCGCCGAACGGGCCGCGATCCGGCACTGGATCCAGCTCGATGACCCGAACTTGAGCTTCGACGCGACGGTGCGAGACGCGCTGGAGCAGGCGCTGGCCGGAGTCGACCGATGAGTGCTCACGCCGACCGAGTCGATCTCCCCATGCCCATCGACCCATCCGCAAGACGATCGATGCGCCGGCGCGCGGTCCCGCTCCTCGTCGGGCCGCTCGTGGTGTACACGGTCGTCCGCCCGCTCGTCTCGTCCTCCACGCTGGCGCTTGGCATCGCGGGAGCGATTCCCGTCCTCTACAGCATCGTCCTCGCGGTCGTACGACGCCGGATCGATCTGTTCGCGCTGCTCTCTGGCGTCAGCTTCTCGGTCGCCTGTCTCGTCTCGGCGCTTACCGGCCGCAGCTCGCTGCCGCTGAAGGTAGACGAAGCGGTGATCACGTTCGGGATTGGCCTCGTGCTGCTGATCGCGGCGTTGATCCGCCGACCGATACCGATCGCCAAGCTGCTGCGCGTCCACACGCCGACCACGCAGATCGACGGCCCGCTGGGAGTGGCGGTTGGAGGCTTGCTCATCCTGCATGCCCTGGTCCACGTCGCGTTGGCCGTGTCGCTCTCGACGAGCTCGTACGTCGTCGCCGCCCGGGTCGTTAACTGGGGCACGATCGCACTGGGTGTGTTGGGCCTCGCGGCGTATCGCCGCCACGTCAGCCGCCAGCAGTAGGCCGGAACCCGGGCAGCGGTTACGATGCGGGCATGGCCGGATGTGGCCGAGTCAGCCGCGCTCGCCGCCACAGCAGCGACTCTGGGTTCTGCCCTTCTGCTCGGCGCGGGATGCGCGAGCAGCGGCCCTGCGACCGCCGCCCAGCCATCAGCGTCCTCCGCGCCCACGTCCACGGCTTCCGCGACCACGTCGGCAGCGACCAAGGCCGGTGGCAGCGGACTCGCCACCGGCTCCGAGCGCCGCGCGCTGGCGGCGCGTTACCTGGCGATCGCGAGAGCGGGTAACCGCGGGCTCGATCGGTCCCTCGACCCGCTCCAGGACCGCGACAGGAGCCGTCTCGGCCCCGCCAGGGCGGATCTGCGCTCGGCGGCGGACGTGGAGCGGACATTCGACCGGCGCCTGCAGAGGATCCCCTTCCCGCCGGAGACCGAGCGGGTAGCCCGGACGCTCTACCGCGTCAACCAGGTCCGGGCGAGCCTGACCGACGCCGCCGCGCGGTCGACGTCCCTGACCGAGCTCCACGCCTACGAGCGCCGACTCGACGAGGCGAACAAGCCGGTCGAAGCGGCCGTCAGGACGATCCGCCGCCAGCTCGGGCTTCCGCCCCCGCCGAGCAGCTGAGCTCTACCTTGCACCCGATGGTCGGCAGTCTGCGGGTTGACGATCCCGAGCTGCGCTACGCGGCGGTGCGCCTGCGCTCAGACCTGTCGCTCCCCGATCCCAACTTCGTCCGCGAGAACGGCGGCTGGGTCCTGCGCCTACCGCCGACCCGGCTCGCACGCCTGGAGTACCAACTCGAGCTCGCAGACCACGACGGCATGACCCGAATTGTCTGCGATTCGGGCAACCCCGAGCGGGCCCCGGGCGCGTTCGGGGAGAAGTCGGTCGCGCTGGCTCCCGGCTACCGTCCGCCCGGTTGGCTGAACGAGCGCGGAACCACGGGGGTCATCCACAAGGTCGGGGTGCGGGTGCTCGGGCAAGAGGTCGCGGTCGCGATCTGGTCGCCCGATGAGGGCAGGTTGCCGCTGCTCGTCGCCCACGACGGATCCGAATACGACGCGCTCGCTGGCCTTACTCACTACGCCGGCGCGATGATCGAGCGCGGCACGCTCGGCCCGTTTCGGGTCGCGCTCCTGGCGCCCGGCGATCGCGACGAGTGGTACTCCGCGTCTGCCGTGTACGGTCGCGCGCTCTGTCGCCGGATCCTTCCGGCGGTACGCGACGAGGTCGACGTCGCCGGTCCTCCGGTGGGGATGGGTGCCAGCCTGGGCGCACTGGCGCTGCTCCAGGTACAACGGGCCTGGCCGGCCGAGTTCAGCGGTCTGTTCCTTCAATCCGGGAGCTTCTTCATGCCAAGCTTCGATCGCCACGAGTCCCGGTTCCCGCGGTACCGTCGCATCACGCGCTTCGTCGCCGGCGTGCTGCGCGCTCCGGCGGCGAGCAATCCGGTGCGAGTGACGCTGACCTGCGGCGTCGAGGAGGAGAACATCCACAACAACCGGGCGATGACGTCGTCGCTGGCCGCACAGGCCTATCCGGCACGGCTGCACGAGGTCCCGGACCTGCACAACTACACCAGCTGGCGCGACGCGTTCGATCCCCATCTCACTCGGTTGCTCGTCCGTCTCTGGACGCCCGGATGAACGGCGTGGCGAGCTACGGACACTGGGGCCGCCCGGTACTCGCATTTCCGGCCGAGGCCGGCGACAACGGCGAGTTCGAACGCCGGGGGATGGTCGCCGCGATCGGCGAGCTGCTCGCGGCCGGGCGCGCCAAGCTCTACTGCGTCGATTCCTTCGACGGGGAATCATGGTCGAATCGCAACGTACCCCTGGAGGAACGCGCGCGCCGCCACCAGTCCTACGAGTCCTGGATCCTCGATCACGTGGTCCCGTTCATCCGCGACGACTGCGGCGGCGCCAGCGAGCTGATCGCCTGCGGCTGCAGTCTCGGCGCGTTTCACGCGGCCAACTTCGCGCTGAAGCGCGCGGACGTCTTCCCACTCGCGATCTGCATGTCCGGGAGCTATGACCCGTCCGCGTGGGACGGGTGGGGCGAGCGCGGCGACGCGACGTACTTCAACAATCCGATGGACTACGTCGCTCACCTTAGGGGTGACCACCTTGAGTGGCTGCGCCGGCAGGTCAGCCTGCTGCTCGTCTGCGGGCAGGGCCGGTGGGAGGACACGACCGGCGCGCTGGTCTCGACGCGCCGACTAGCCGAGCTGCTCGATTCCAAGAGCATCCGTTGCGAGCTGGACCTCTGGGGGTATGACGTTGCCCACGATTGGCCGTCGTGGCGCGCGCAGCTCGCGCACCACCTACCGCGCTTCTGCTGATGACCGCGATAACCACCGACCACCTGATGGGCCTGCTGCTCGGCGCCGAGGAGGACTGGCCGACCGCGTTCGAGACGCTCGTCTCGCGCCTCGGGACGATCACCGACGCCTCCGGGCAGCGCCACCGGATCGCCACCGAGCGCATCACGATGGAGCCGTTCGACCTGCGGGACCGCCCGCGGTACGAGCTCGTGATCGACCGCCTGGCCTACTGGTACTACCTGCCGCGCGAATGGCTCAAGAAGGTCGCGCTGATGAACGACGTATACCTGCTCAACAGCCCGTTCACGTTCCAGTCGATGGAGAAGCACGCGGCCTATTGCGCGATGATCCGCCTCGGGCTCAAGGTCCCGCAGACGGTGCTCGTGCCGCACAAGGACCCCCCCGACAACGCCCGCTTCCAGTACACGGCGGCGCGCTACAACCTGCCGTTCGATCTCGCCGCGATCGCCGAGCAGATCGGCTACCCCCTATTCATGAAGCCGTACGACGGCGGCCAGTGGGTCGGCGTCAACCGCGTCCGCGACCGCCAGGAGCTGATCCGCGTCTATGACGCCTCCGGTCGGCGACTGATGCACCTCCAGGCGTCGGTCGAGGGGTTCGACGTGTTTGCGCGCTCGCTCTCGATCGGCCCCGAGACGATGGTGATGAAGTTCCGGCCCGACCTGCCGATGCACGATCGCTATGCGGTCGCCCACGACTTCCTCTCGCCCGAGCTCGGTGACGAGGTGCTGACGATCAGCCGGCTCGTCAACGCGTTCTTCCGGTGGGAGTTCAACTCGTGCGAGTGCCTTGTCCGCGGTGACGAGGTCCACCCGATCGACTACGCGAACGCGTCTCCGGACGTCTCCCTGACCAGCCTGCACTACTACTTCCCGTGGGCGATCAAGACGCTCCTGAAGTGGTGCACGTTCTGCCTCGTGACCGGGCGCCGGGCGCAACTCGATCTCGACACCCGCCGCTACTTCGAGATCGGCGACCGCGAGGACCTCGGCTACGAAGAGAAGCTCGGCGCCTATCGCCGCCTGGCCGACGAGTACTTCGAGGCCGACCGTTATCACGACTTCTGCGCCAGCCGGTTAAGCCACGTTGACGAACTGGTCCTCGACTGGGTCGGCTCCTCCGACTTCGACCAGCTGCTCGTGACGACCGTCCGCTCCACCTACCCACCAGACGAACACGACCGATTCATCGAGCATCTGCGCGGCCTCGTCGGCCAGTGGATCCGTGAGCAGGGCGGGGCGCCGGCGTGGGCGTGAGCGCCGCCCGCCCGCCGCTTCGGCCCACGGGCTACTCCATTCCGGCGGGGGCCCGCGACAGCCGCCGCATGAGCACGCCGAGTGCGGCGAGGGAGCCGCCGAGGCACGCGAGCAGGACCAGGTCGAGACCGGTGAACGGCAGCCCACCGCCGGTGCCGCCGCCCGTGCCGCCCGCGCCGGCGCCTCCGACTGAGCCACTGGCGCCGAGCGCCAGCACCGAGCACAGCTGCGGGTTGTACGCCTGGCAGGTCGAGCTGGGGCTGGCCGCGGCGGCGCGAGCCGAACCCCGCCCGGAGGGTCCCTTCTCGGTTCGTTTGACGGCGACCGCCGGCGCCACCGGCGGCTGGGACGCGGTCGATTGCAGAGTCGTCATATGCGGGCCGATCGGTGCGGCCAGAGCCGCCGTCACCAGGGCCGCGAGCGCCGCCACGGTCGCGGCCGTCTGCCCCGCCGAGGACGCCCGGCCCGCGCGCTGTCCACCGAGGACTCGCGTCGCCAGCGCTGCGAGCGCGGCCCAGAGCGCCAGGGCACGCCTGCCCGAGTAGCGGTTCAGGAATGCCTTTACCACCTCGGGGTCGAAATGCGTGCCGGACTCCTGGTGCAGCACATCGATCGCGCGCTTGTGGGTCGCCGCCGCCCGGTAGGGCCGCGGCGAGACGATCGCGTCAAACGTGTCGGCGACGGCAAGGATGCGCGCGCCGATCGGGATCTCGTCACCGGACAGGCCATCCGGGTAGCCGGTGCCGTCCATGCGCTCGTGGTGGTGGCGGACGATCGTCGTCAGCTCGGCGTCGCCCAGGCAGGCGACGAGCGCGGCGCCGTCCGCGGCGTGGTGCTTGACGACCTCGAACTCCTCGGGGGTCAGCTTTCCCGGCTTGTTGAGGATCTCTCGAGGCACGTCGAGCTTCCCGATGTCGTGCACGGTCGCGGCCGCCCGCACGGTCGCCACTTCCTCGTCCGAGAGGCCCATCCCGGTGGCGACGAGCGCGGCGTTGCGAGCTACACGCCGCGAATGGCCGATCGTGTATCGGTCCTGGGTCTCGAGCGCCGCCGTCACGTCTCTCAGTACTCGGCCGTTCTGTCCCGCTTCGGCCCGACCCGCTGGCGTGCCTTCCTCCGCCTGCGTAGTCTCAAGCAGCTTGCTCGCGTTGGCGAGCTTCCGATCGGCCCTGACACGGCGCAGCCACCCCCAGAGCAGCAGCTCGCTGAACATCAGGTCCTCGGAGTGACGACCGCGCTGCCAGTACGCGCTTCCGAGCCAGGAGATCATCAGCGACAACGCGACCGCGATCGCAACGCACAACCACCAAGAGGAGATCACTCCCTCTTCGCGCAACACCCACACCGCCACTGCCGGCACCACCACGACGAGCGCCGTGACCAGGATCACCAACGGCAGATAACGGGATGCTGAGCGAGCCCTGCGCTCGCTCATCGTCTTCGCCCTCCGTCGCCGTCAAACGGCTGGTTCATCCTGTTGTGCATATCCAAGCCCCCAACTGGGCCGCCGAATGAGCCTACCACCGACCTGTGCTCACCCGCATCGGGTGACGTTCGATCACCCTCCCCGGTGGAAAATGCCCGCGTGGACCTGGACTTTGCCCTCGCGCGATTCGACGGCCGGAACGCAGCGAGCGACGCGTACTACGCCGCCAGCGGGCGTGCCGGCCCGAATGCGCGATGGCCTCGCGAGGTGGGCTTCGTCGAGCACCATCACAACGGTCACCTGGTCATGCGGGGGACCTTCGCCGGCCACTACGTCGACTTCGAAGAGGGCCATCACATGTCGGGGAGTGGCGCGGTCGGCGGCTTCGCCGGCGGAATGGTGCTCGGGGCGCTCCTCGGGCCGGCCGGGATGGCCGCGGGGATGATCGCGGGCGCCACGGTCGGCTCGCAGGTTGGCGACCCAAACGAGTCCGAGCCCGAGCCGACGGCACTGGCCGACCGAATCCGGGAAGCGGTTCCGTGCGACGGCTCGGCGGTCGTCCTGATCGCCTCGCCCGGCGACGTCGACGAGATGCTCGCCGCGATCGGCGACGCCGCGGATGTGCTCCGGCGCTCGCTCACGGCCGATGAGGTCGCCGCGCTCGAGTGGTCGCTCAGCGGGATGCCGGCCGCGTCGGCCGGACCGACCGAGGAGGGCGAGGTCGCGTCCGAGGAGGCGTAGCCCCCGGCGCGACCACCCGCCGCGCCGGGGACAAGATGCCTGCTTAGCGGAGCGCTCGGGCGCGCGCCACCATTGACTTCATCGAGTGGTTGCCTCGAGCCGGCGAGCCGATGTCGCCGAACAACTGGGCGAGGTCAGGCGTACCCCACCCTGTGGCCAGATCCCATCCCGGCGTCGCGTCGTAGCCGGTCACTCCGTTGAAGGCGTTGTTGCCGACGGTGACGTCGTGGAAGCCGACGCCCGCCGCACCCAGCGCGTACAGGTACGTGTTCAGGAACCCGATCGGGTGGTGCAGGTACTGGTTGAGGTCGCTGACCAGACCGGCCCACTGCGGCGAGCCTTCGCTCGTGCCGCCGATGAAGTAATAGCCGGCGTTGCTCGGGCCGAGGAACGACAGATAGATCAGGATCCCGCTGCTCGGGTCGGCGTCCCACGGTATGTCGGGGATGCCGCGTGAGCCACCCAGATCGCTCTGAACCGAGCGAGGAAGGACGCGCTCGTAGAACGGCTCGCGGAACGTCTGGCTGATCCCGCCACCCCCGGCGCCACCGCCGCTGTTCCAGACGGTCTCCGACTCGCAGTTGCCGCTCGTGTCCGCGGTCAGGCTGGTTCCGCCGACGGCGGTGACGAGCGGGGACGAGGCCGGGAAGCCGACCGTCGGGAACGGGTAGAACGTCGTTCCGTTCAGCTCGGCTCCTGACGAGCCGTCGTCGCCCGACGATGCCAGCGCCGTCACACCCTGCGCGGCGGCGCGGGCGTAGGTGTTCTCGAAGCTGTTGAAGACCTGCTGGCCCTGGGGCGTGAACAGCGTGTTTTCGGTCGCGGCCCAGCTCTCTGAGATGACGTGCCCGAGGTGATGCTTGAGCGCGTAGTTCAGGAGGAAGTCGAACTGCGGCATGCCCTGCGTGCCCTCTGTCTCATCCACCGGGCTCGTGAGCAGCACGATCTTGGCGTCGGGCGCCATCGCGTGTGACCACTCGACGTCGAGCGTCGTCTCGGCCGCCCACCCGACCTGGTCGGGGATCGCGGTCGGGTTAAACGGCACGGTGCCGAGCGGCGCAAGGATCCTCAGCGATGGCGGCGCCGGCAGGCCGTAGCCCTCGTCGAACGTCGCCAGATCAGATCTCAGCGTCGGGCTCCCGAACGAGTCGATGATCCGACAGGACGAATCGTCTCGCGGACATCAACTACCTCCAGAGCAGACGTGCACATCCCTGCACTTGTTTTTTTGGGGACCCTCCCGGTCCGGGCCGGGATCCCTCCACACTGCTCCCACCCCTGCAACGGAGAACCGTGAGAGCATCGCGCGTCGGGACACTAGGTCGACGGAGGCACCATGGATCGCGCGAGCGCTGAGTCAATCCTTCAGAACCTCCATGCAGCACAGAACGCGATGTATGCCGGCGGCGACCTCGACGCCGTGCGGGCGCTGCTCGCCGACGACGTGGCCTGGCATGTGCCAGGGCGCAATTCCATCGCCGGCGTCTACCGGGGCGTCGATCAGGTGCTCGCGTACTTTCGGCGCCGTCGCGCGCTGGCGGCCAACTCGATGCGCCTGCACCCGGGCGAGATCATGGTCGGCGAGCGCGACCACATCGCCGTACTGACCGAGGGAACGGCGACGGTTGGCGGGATCGAGCACCGCTGGGGGACGGTCGGCCTCTACCGGATCCGTGACGCCCTGATCGCCGCGTGCTGGCTCCTGCCGCTCGACCCGGTCGTGTTTGACCGGGTCTGGTCCGCGGAGCCGGCGGACGATGTCTAAGCCACGCGGACGCGTCCCCCGTTGGACGGCGCGAGCGTCGGGCCGCGGCGCACCGGGTGGGCTGGTGGCCCGGCCGGCGCGAGCTCCCGGTGGGTGGCGACGGCTTCGATGAACAGCTCGAGCTCGAGCATCGCGAGCGCGGCGCCGAGGCAGCGATGGGCGCCGCCGCCAAACGGGATGTACGCGTAGCCGTCGGGCTGCTCGTCGAGGAACCGCTCGGGGCGGAACTGCTCGGGCTCGGCGTATAGCTCTGGGTCGCCGTGTATGCCTTGAGCGTCGACGAGAACCAGCGCTCGTGGGCCGATCATCCACTCCTCGATCGGGAACGGCTCGAGCACGTGGCGCCCCGCGCTCGCGTAGATGAGCGTCCGTGCCCGCAGCACCTCCTTGGCGGCCGCCTTCAGGTAGTCGCGGTCACCGGCCGCGAGCGTCCCCCGGATCCGCCGGGCCACCGCCGGGTTGTGGGCGAGCAGGTCACACGCCCACGAGATCGCGGTGGCGGTCGTCTCGTGACCGGCGGCAACGAGTGTGACCAGCTCATCGCGGAGATCCTCGTCGGAGAGGCCGACGCCGTTCTCGTCGCTGGCGCGCACGAGCATCGCGAGCACGTCCGTCCGCTCGTCGAGTGCCGGGTCTCGGCGGGTCCGTGCGATGTGCTCGCAGAGGAGCAGGTCGAGCCGGTCAAGCCTTGCGAACACCGGCTCGGCCAGAACATTCCACCAGGCCCGCTTTCCGAGCAGGTCGGGCATGAACAGGGCGAGGTTGCTCAGCGGCGTGTTGAACGACTCGAAGATCTGGGCGAGTTCGGTGCGCAGTTGCCCATCCCGGACGCCGAGCACCAGCTCGAGAATCAGCTCGAGCGTCACCGCTCGGGCGGGTGGTGAGGTCGCGATCACCTCGCCGGAGCTCCAGGTCGCCACCTCCGCCTCGGCCAGGTCGCGAATTCGCGGCGCGTACGACTTCACCGCCGCTCCGTGGAACGGGGGCAGGTCGAGGCGCCGGCGAGCGAGATGCTCAGCCGGCGCGAGCACCATCAGCGAGCGTTCGCCGACGAGCGTCTTGAGGATGTCGTTGCCGTGCCGGCGCACGAGCGGATCGCCGGTGAACAGCCGGCGGATGGCGTCGCGGTCACTGGTCACGACCGCGGGTGGAAATCCCGGGAGGTGAACCGTCCACGTGCGCCCAAAGCGCGCGCGGCACTGCGCGAAGAAGCCGGGCTGGTCGAACGTGTACCAGACGGTCTGGATCGGTCCAGGCATACGCGGGCCGGGCGGGAGCTCGGTCTCAGCCAACGGCCTTGGCTCACTGACCGGCGCAAGCTGCTCGACTGCCATTGCGGGTCAGTATCGATCCGGCGCGGCCATGAGGCAAACCGCGCTATTGCCGTCGGGCTCGTAGGAGCCAGTGCCGGCGGCGCTACTGCATCGAGTTCATCGAGTGCATCGCGCCGCCGTGCGAGCCGCCCGGAACCGTGAGCCCTGGGACCGAGTGCGGGAACGCGAGGACTCCGACGGCGAGGGCAACCAGGATCGCCGCCGTGCCAAAGGTCACCGTCCGCCGCCACGGGAGGGTCTTCTCGAGGACGATGAGCGCGGCGATGACCGCCATCCACACGAGACTCATGACCCCGAGTGCGAACAGCGCGGCCATCAGCGCCCAGCAGCATCCCAGGCACCACGCCGCGTGCCGTGAACCCATCTGCACGGCGCCGGCCGGCCCGTCGCGCCAGTTCCCGAGCAGGAATCCGAGCGGGCTGCGGCACTTCGCCAGGCAGGCGTCCTTGAGTGGCGTGAGCTCATAGGCCGCGGCTGCAGCCAGGACCCCGGCCGCCACCCATCGCCCGCCGGAGTGCCACGCGAGCGCGTCCCCGAACAAGGTGTTGCCGAGCTCGAACAGCCCGTACGCGACCACGCCGGCGGCGCCCCACACGACCAGGTAGGACCCCGCGAACAGCACCGCCCGGCTTTTCGCGTGGCGCCGCGTCATCGTCGCGTAGAGCGCGGCCGTCGGCGCCAGCGCGGGGAACATCATCGCGGCCATCATCACGACCCACACGCCCAGGAACCAGCCGAGCGCACCGAGCGCGGTTCCCGGTCCGGCATCCATCCCGGCCATCCTGTCGGCCGTCGACCACCACGCCAGCGCGGCGAGCAAGAGCAGCAGGGCGACCAGACCGAGGCGGGCCCGCACGGCCGCGAACGCCGCGCCGAGTTCGCTTCGATCCGACGAGCTGTTGGCGAGCGCGCGGGAGGCGACCGCGCTCATGCTGCCCAGGAGAACGGCGACCGCGAGAAGGCCGAGTTCCCCTCGTATTCGATTCCGAAGGCGTCGATCTTCGAGCGTGTCGCGTGGGCCACTGTCAGCTCCGATCCGGCCGGGTGAAATATGCCGGTGAGTCTCGCCGGCTCGCCCGTCGCCGACCCGAACGGTACGACATCCTCGATCTCGAAGTCGACGGCGTCGCCGATCCGGATCGAGTGGCGCAGCCCTTCTTCCTGCACGACCATCGGGGCGCGCTCGACCCCGAGGCTCTCGCCGATTAGCGCTCCGAGGGCCTGCATCGGCCCGCCCAGCGCTCCTGAGAAGACCGCACCGAGCTTGTCGGCCTGCTCGTCCGTCGCCGCCGCGTCGATGAATACGCCGAGACGCCAGTTGCCATCGGTCATCACCTTGGGCGTGTCGGCGACCGCGGCGACCGTCAGCCCGCTCACGTCGGTCCCCTCCACCTCGCCGCCCTTGACGTTGAACACGAGCGTGACCCGGCAGCGTTCGTGGGTGGCGCCAAACGCCAGCGATGCCGTGCACGGACACACCACGTCGCACGAGCAAGTCTCGAAGTAGGAGCCTTCAAGATTCCAGGACATGTCTTCTCCTCATCTCGGCGCACCCCGGTACGTGGTGCGATTCTCGCCCCTGGGACACCGGCGAGTCAACCGTGACCGCACGCACAGAGCCAGACGCTT
>CAVXAO010000006.1:0-72486 GCA_963759695.1 uncultured Solirubrobacterales bacterium | reverse complement strand
GAGTCAGATCGCCGGCGCGATGAAGCTCGACGCGACCGGTGGTTCGTGAGACCAGCGTGACGCCGGCTGTGCGGCGAAGGCCCGGCGCTGCCGAGCGGCGTGGTCTCGGTTGGCGGCTGCGGTCGCGGGTGGCGCTATCGGTGGCGTTCCCAGCCTCAGTTCCTCGGGTTTGCTTGGTTGTTGGTTGCGATGTGGTGGACGTTGGCGTTGCGCGCTTGCTCCTCGGTCCAGCCGGCTGCGGTCAGTGCGTCCACGAGCCGGCGGATCGCATCGCCGATGTCGGCGGCGAGCTGGCGGCGTTCCTCGGCGGCCGTCTGGTAGGCGAGGAACGCGCTGTGGATGCTCCAGTGGACCCGTTGGACTGAAGCGAGCGGGTCAGGGGCGCCGAGCACCTCGGAGCGGTTCTCGGCGAACGCGACGGGGTGCTCTTCGTAGATAGCCGCGAGGCCGTCGGGGTGGATACCCCACCACAGCCGATCGTTGGCTTGCGAAAGCCGCCGGTGCGCGTCGTTGAGCTGCTTGGCCAGTTCGGCGTCGCGGCCGAACTGTCGTTGTAGCTCCGCCGCGAGCGCGCGTGCCGCCCCGGGTACGGCGCGGCTCATCGGATGCCTGCCGTTCGCCCCGCCCGCGCCTGTAGTGCGGTCTGCGAGCGAGACCGGCCTCTCCTGGGCCGCCTGGCGGGCCGCGGTGCTTGCCGGTCTGTTGGGCCGTGCACCGGGCACCGCCGGTCGTAGGGCCACAGGACCCGGAGACCGTCTGCGCTCGCGAGCACGACCAGGCGTCCGCGCAGCCCGCACGTGCAGTCCTGCTCGTCGACGATCGGCAGGCCGGCGCGGCGACACGCGTGGATCGCGCGTCTGCCTTCGCTACCGGTGGTCATGCGATTCACCCCTGTCGTGGTTGTGGCCGCCGGCGAGCACGGAGGCCCCGATCCCGATCTCGGTGCCGGTCATGACCGGACCTTCCATGGGATCCCGGTGCCGTAGCGCCGCGGCGGCTGATAATCGGCGGGGAGCTGCGCTCGACCCTGCTCTGTGAGCCGGAAGTGAAGTGCGCTCTCGATCAGCCCGTTCTGTTCGAGCGCGTCAAGCACGTCGAGCAGCGAGCCGTGGGCGCGTTCGTCCCAGCCCAGCTTGTAGCGCAGCTCCGCCTCGCAGACGTTGAGGCCGGCGCGGTCGATCCGAGCGAGGATCTCCTGCTCGAGCCCGGCGGGAACGTGGCGCTGATGGGCATCGATCGCGACGGCGGTCATCGCGGGACCTCTCTGAGGTCGCGGAACATTGCGAACGAGCGATGGGCGCTGCCGCCGCATTGGAGGCAGGTGATTTGCTGGCTGGGGGTGTGGACACGCTCGTGTCGGCAGACCACGCACACGTCGAGCGTGTAGCGGGTGCGGACGAGCCCGTCGACGGACGCCTCGGCGGAGCGGGTTTCGTTAGGTTGGACTTGCATCGATTGGGTCACCTCCATCGGTGTCAGGCCCCGGCCGTTGCAGCGGTGCGGGGCCGCTGTTCGTTGGTGAACGGACGCCGTCGGTCGATGAGACGCCGCGGGCGACGTCACTTCCGGCGTGGCCGGCAGGTGTCCGATACAGCCGCCCCGGATAGGCGACTGCTTAACGGGGGTGGTCACGCCGGTCACCGCTCGGTCCGTTCGCCGTGGCATCGCCTGGAGTTCCGGCGTCCGTGGATGCGGGCGTCGTCGGCTCTGTCGACGAGCTGAGCGATCTGCCCGGCGGGCTGGTCGAGCAGCTGGGTGATCGCGGCGGTGACGATCATGCCGATTGGCAGCTCGAGCTGCCGGGCGGTGTCGCTGAGTTCGACGAGCAACTCGTGCGGCAGCCGGAAGCTGCCCACGCCACTGATCCCGCTCCACGGCCGCCACAGACCGATCTGGCCGCGGCCGGCTGCGGCACCGGCCGACGGCTCCGGGTCACGGGCGCTTGCCGGCCGGGACTTGTTCGCTCTGGTCGCTCGCTTCCCGGGCTGTGCGCCCGGAGACGCGCCCGTGCCCCCTGGGGCGCGCTGCTCCCCGGCCGCCTGCGGCCGCGTGTGCTCGATGACCGACTGCACCAGCGGCTCGTCCTGTCTGCCGGGCTGGCTGGAGGCGAGCGGGTCGTCGATCTGAAGGCCGCGACGAGGTACCGCGGTCACGCGATCACCGCCTGATGTTCGAGGTGGTCGGCGAGCTGCTCGTATGCCAACGCGACCGCGCTGTCGGGGGCGGTTACCGCGATCGGCGTGCGCGACACGTCGGCCTGCTCAACCGAGGTCCGCTCCGGAATGCGCGCGATTGGCTCAAGGCCCAGGGTCATGACCGCCTCGTCGATCATCTCGCCGATCACCCGGCGGGCCCGAACCTTGGTCACGACCACCGCCAGCGCGGGTGTCGTCGGCCCGTGGCGGGCGAGCTTGGCCAGCGTCGCGCGCAGCTCCGCGACGCCCTGCGCTGCCCCCTCGTCACCTGCCGCGACTGGGGCGATGACCAGGTCGGCGACGACGAGCGCGTTGACGGTAAGCAGGCCGAGGTTGGACGGGGTGTCGATGACCACGTAGTCGTAGTCGTCGCCGACGAGCACGTCGCGCAGCACGGTCTCGCGATTCCGTTCGCCGGCCAGCGCCAGTTCGACGCCGGCCAGCTCCCGTGTCGCGGGCAGCAGATTGACCCCGTGCAGGCCGGTCACGAGCGCCTCCCGCGTGCTCGCCCAGCTGGCGAGGACGTCGACGATCGTCTTTGCCCGGACGTGAGGCTTTACACCGAGTCGCCTGGTCATGGCGAACTGCGGGTCGACGTCGACCGCGAGGACCCTGCGGCCGCGTCGGGCGAGCACCGTGGCGAGGTTAATGGCCGAGGTTGTCTTGCCGACGCCTCCCTTCTGATTCGCGATCGCAATCACCATCACAACACCTCCCTTGCTTGCGCGTAAACAACGCTGTAAGACCGCTGGTAAGCCGACGGGTAATCACCAGTGCGAGCTGACCAGTCAGACAACAGGTGGCAGAGACGCGCCCGCATTTCGCTGATCATCAGGCACATCGGTGCCCTGTCCGTCCCGAGTAACTGAATTAGCGAGCAACCGTCACGATCGTGTGACATACGATCGCCGTCCCGTGACCGACAGCCTCGTGGCGAGAGATCATCGAGACGCTCACGACCACCCAAGCGCCCGGCTGCACCGACACCGAGAAGTGCGAGGATGCTGGTCATCGGGTGAGCCGCCAACCGACGCCACGAACGGTCTGCACCATCGGCTCGGCGCCGGCTTGGTCGAGCTTCTGGCGCAGCCGATGCGCGTGGCTGCCGACCGTTCGTGACGGCCCGGCCGCCTGAGCGTCGTAGCCCCACACCTCGCGGGTCAGCTGACCGCGGGTGAATGTCTTGCGCGGCTCGCTCGCGAGCGTCGCCAGCAGATCGAACTCAAGCCGCGTCAGCGATACCGGCCGACCGTCCACCTGGACGATCCTCGCGTCGCGGTCGATCGTCAGGCTCCCAACCCGCTGAACCCGCGTTTCGCGCGGACCGGCATGTCGGCCGACCGCCTCAAGCCCGGCCGCGACCAACAGCCCAGAGCTCTCCGACGGGAGCGCGACATCCGCACCCGCGCGGTAGTAGCGCACTGCCGCCGAGTCATCATCGACGCCCAGCACCAACACCGGCAGCTGACAGTCCGTGCGCGGGATCTCGCCCGCTCGCAATTCGCGCAGCAACCCGATCGTCTCCGGCTCGCTCGATAACACGAGCGCGTCCGTCCCCTCGGCGAGCTTGGCTCGCGCCTGGTCGACCGTGCTCACACTGTCGACCGCGTATCCATCCATCAACAGCTGCTCGGTCCGCTCGCGCAGCTCCAACTCGTCTGTTTCGACGAGCAACACATTGACCGAACTAGTCATCACTACACCTCCTCGGTTTGGTTGTAAACATCGCCGTAAGAAAATGAGTAAGCCGACCTGTAAGCCGACCTGCGGGTTGACTGGTCACCCCGACACGCGCCGGACAGACCAGACAGTGCACTGTCCGATCCGGCTGTCTGAACGTCAGGCGCACACTCGGCTAGCCCGGCACTGCCACCGAGTCGCGCCTCCGGGGACGAGGCGGCAGGCACCGCACCCGCGGCCGTCTTAGCGGCGCCGGGCGCGAGCGATTCGGCCGCCCGGCACTCCACCGCGTCAGCGACGCGCAGGCGACGGCCCGCCCGCTGCGCGGCGCCGTCAAGCACCCGGCCGAACCGCTGCGCGACCCAGCCCGCGGTCTCCGGAGGCGTCGACACGACCAACGTGCTCTCGACGTCGACCGCGATCAGCTCAAGCCTCGCCAGCCAGATCTCAAACGTGCTCTCACCCACCGCCTCCCGCAGCAGGGCCCGCACCTGCTCCCAGGCGGCGAGATCCGCGTCCCCCGCCGCCGTCAATCGCTCGCGCACCGCCCCTAGGTCAACCGCGACCAGGCGCCGACGCCGCCGACCACGCTCGGTCAGATACGTCTCCTCGACCAGAACTCGGTCAGCGCCACTCCCCCCTTCAGGGGGGCTGGGGGGGTCGATGGTTCTGGGGTTCTGGGGTTCCCTACCCGCGCGCGCGTTGAGCGCCGGGGTTTCTGCCGGGGTTTTTGCCGGGGTTTCTCGAGAAACCGTCCGGACCTGACCACCCTTTACCGCCGAAACCGCGGTCACGGCCGGACGGTTTTGCTCAGGAAGTGTCCGCTCCTGACCCCCTTTTGGGTCGGAAACCCCGGTCAGGATCGGACCCTTTTGCGTCGAAACCGTCTGATCCTGACGGCCCTTTACGGCCCCGACTGATTGACCACGGGCGTCGGACACGACCTCGGCCGGGAGCGCCTCGACGTCTTGCGCGTCCCCGGCTGGCGCCGCTATGGTCACCACTATCGGACGGGCACCCGGTGGCGGCGCTACACGCCGGGCGCGTGCCGCCGGGATAGCGCGTGAGCGCACACGCGGGTTGGCGATCTCCCAGTGGTTCGTGTTCCCCCGACCACCGGATCCGCCGCCAAGGGCGACCTCGCCCGATGCCAGCAACGTCGCCCGCGCCCGCCGATACGTTCTGTCAGCCACGCCCGCAGCCGCGCAAAGCCGCCCGGACGTGATGCCCTCGACGACGCCCTCCTCATTTGCCAGGGCCGCCATCGTCGCCAGAAGCAGCCGCGCGGCGCCTCGCGTGGCGCTGTAGCTGAGGACTGCCTCAAACAGCTCTGCGTTGATCTCGCCCTCCCACCACGGACCCGTTTCGGCAAACGGCAGCGCGAGCGTGCTGGCACGACCCCGTCCGCTCGCAGCATCGGCGACCACGACCAGGCCGCGGCAAACCAGCCGGTCGCGCGCCTCGAGAAACCGGCTCCTCGCCAGCCCCGCCCTCGCCGCCGCTGCTGGCGTTCCTGGACGTGCCCGGTTGTCACGGTCGGCGAAGCTCGCGAGCGAGAACGCGACGAGCCGCTCACCACCGGACAGATCCTCGCGCGCCAGCGCCGCGGCGACCGCCTCACGTCCCATCGCTACGTCTCCCAGCCCGTGTCAAGGAACGCGCAGTGCGTACTGGCGCCCGCGGCCTGCCGGCGAACGCAGGTGCGATCCGGGCGCGGCGGTGATGGAGGAACTGCTCGTGCGTGACGTGGCTGAAGGCCATCGCCAGCCCCGGCAATGCGCACAGGAGCTCGCGGTGGCACTCAGCTCAGCCCCGGAGAGGGCGCAGGCAGCCTCGTCCCACGGCGGTTCCGTCCTTGACGCGGGTAGACTGCGGTGCAGAGTTCTTGGTGCGGCGCCGGATGGCGCCTATGTGTTGGAAGACCGGGCGGCCACCCGGTCTTTCTCGCGTCAGGGCGGCGCTCGGATCCGATTCGCGCCGGCGCGGGTCATGCGATGAGCCCCTTCAACGGAGGTCCGCCGCGGCCGGCGATGATGATCTGGCAGTCGGCTGACGTTCTCGCCAGCGTCGGCTGCTCAGCGACCAAACGGCTCTTTGACTGCTCCAAATAGGCGAGCGCGGCGGCGTCTGGGGGGAACGTGGAGGGAACGAACTCCCTCCGAGCGGGGCCTACGCTGGCCTGCGTTGACCCGGGCGCCGCACTTTCCGCAACGGCTTGCAGAGGGCCGTTGTACCTGCAAAGGGCAGAGAAAACGCGTTGACTAACGGAGAGGGAGGGATTCGAACCCTCGATGGACGAAACCGCCCATACCGGTTTTCGAGACCGGCGCATTCAACCGCTCTGCCACCTCTCCGGTGTAGGCGCGGAGAACGTTAGAGGAAGGGCGGCGGTGGCGGGTGGCGCGGAGGCGGCTGTCGATCTCCGGCGCGGGGACGGCTGTGGCGGCGGCCGGCTCGGGTTGGCGGGCGGCTCGGTAAAGGCAGCAGGGAAGGAGTGGGTGAGGGGGTTGCGGGTCGCCGGAGCCTCTGGTCGACCTGATCGGCCGCCCAAAACCGCGGTCCACCCTCTCAGCTGCCCAAACCCGCGGGTTTGTGCCGAGAGTGTGTCGAGATGTCACGGGCATGGTGCTTAACACGTCAACACCGGCGCCAGATCCGAGCCCTGTCGTATTGAGCACACTCTTCGTGCATAGCCCGCCAGGGCTCGCCATCGGGCGCAAGGTTGTCGTGTTGCGCACCATCGGAAGGCCGCGATCGCGCCCGTTCCGCCCCCTTCCCCAGCGCCGTTTTGCCAGGCCGCCCGCCAGTCGGGGCTGCGGGCGCTGAAAGCGCCCGCGGGCCGAGAGTCGACCGCCACGGAGCACGCCCGCCACCGCCACCGGGCGCCCCGCCGGCGCCACGACCCCCGCCACCGCCATCTCGACCCGCCCTACCGCCGCCTCCCAAAGAACTCGCGCAGCATCTCGGCGCTCTCCTCCGCCAGCAGTCCCGACTCGACCTGGGGTCGGTGGTTGAGCTGCGGCGTGTCGAGGACGTCCAGCACGCTGCCGGCGGCGCCGGCCTTCGGGTCGTCGGCGCCATACACCACCCGCGGCACTCGGGCCAGGACGATCGCGCCGGCGCACATGGCGCACGGTTCGAGCGTCACGTACATGACCGCCTCGAGCACGCGCCAGCCGTCCAGCACGCGCGCGGCCTCGCGCAGCGCGATCATCTCGGCGTGGGCGGTGGGATCGGCGCGGAGCTCGCGCTCGTTGTGGCCGGTTGCGATGACCTCTCCGTCCTTGACGATCACCGCCCCGATCGGGACGTCGTCGTGGTCCAGGGCGCGCGCCGCCTCGCGCAGGGCGAGGCGCATGAAGTACTCATCGCGGGGGAAGAAGCGCGAGCTCATCGGCGGAGGGGTGGACGTGTACGGTTTGGGCAGGGCAACTTTCGGACGTCTGATCATGTCTTTAATAGATCTGAGTCGCCACCCGGGTGGGGCCTCGGCGACTTCGTTTCTGTGACTCTCTCCCCAAATCTCCGCATTCCGCCGATCATGGCAATCGCCGTGGCGCTCGCCATTGCCATCCCTGGCGCGGCCAGTGCCGCGGATCACACCCCCCGCGCGGCCGGGCCCGCGCCCTACGTCCCCGGCGAGGTCATCGTCGGTACCGCTCCCGGGCCATTCCCGTCCGTGACCGGTGACGTCGCCAACCAGAAGGGGACGATGGCGGTCGCCTCGAGCGTCCCCGCCCCGCAGACCCTGGTGCTCAAGCTCCCGCCCGGCGTCAGCGTGCCGGCGGCTGTCGATCGCCTCCGTCGCAAGCCGGGAGTGTCGTACGCCGTGCCGAACTTCGTGGCCCACGCCGACGCGCTGAGCTGGGTCCCCAACGATCCGGGCCGGGCCCACCGGCGCGGTGGCTGGGAACAGCTGCAGTGGAACTTCCTGTCCGCGGCCGGGGTGAACGCACCCCAGGCGTGGGCGAATTTGAGGGGGGATCGCCGGCCTGGCGGCCGCGGCGTGACGGTGGCGATCCTCGACACGGGCATCGCGTATCGCAACTGGCACCAGTTCAATCGCTCGCCGGACTTCAACCGCACGCGGTTCGTCGATCCCTACGACTTCGTGGCGCGCAACCGCTTCCCGCTCGACCGCGAAGGCCACGGCACGTTCGTCGCCGGCATCGTCGCCGAGAGCACGAACAACGGGATCGGGCTGACCGGGCTGGCGTACGGCGCCTCGATCATGCCGGTTCGCGTGCTCGACCGCTACGGCGATGGCAATGCGGCGACGATCGCGCGCGGCGTCCGCTACGCGGTCCGCCATCACGCGCAGGTGATCAACCTCAGCCTCGAGTTCTATCCCAACGTGACCGCCGGCGACATACCCACGCTGATTGGCGCGATCCGCTACGCGGCGCGCCACCACGTCGTGGTGGTCGGCGCCGCCGGCAACGACTACGCGAGCCAGGTCGCGTATCCGGCGCGCGCCCCCACGGTCATCTCGGTGGGAGCGACGACGCGCGACCGCTGCCTGGCGGCGTATTCCAACGTCGGCTCGCGGCTCGACCTGGTCGCGCCGGGGGGCGGTGGCGACAAGGGGGTGGCGAACGACCCGAACTGCCACCCCGGCCGGTCGCTGCCCCCGATCTACCAGATGACGTTCTTCAGCCCGAGCCATCCGAACCGGTTCGGATACCCGGGCGGGATCTTCGGCACGTCGATGTCGACGCCGGAGGTGTCGGCCACGGCGGCACTGATCATCGCCAGCCGGATCCTCGGCAGCCGGCCGACGCCGGCGCAGATCCTGACCCGGCTCGAGCAGACGGCGCAGCCGCTCGGGACGGGCAGGCCCAATCCCGAGTACGGGTGGGGTCTGCTGGACGCCGGCGCGGCGACCGCCCCGACCGCGGCCGCCGCCCACCGGCCCACCTGACCCGCCCCGACCGCGGCCGCCGCCCACCGGCGCACTGACCCGCACGAGGGGTGGGGTGGTCGCGAAACGCAAAGAGGGTTTGCGTTTAACGACCAGCCTCACCTGAATCAGCGATTTCGAGCCCTGGCGGTGGCGAGACGAGGCTAGGTCGTCCGGACGATCAGCACCGAGCAGGGCGCGTGGTGGGAGATCTTGTTCGGCACCGAGCCGAGCAGGAACCGCTTGGCGCCGGTCATGCCCTTGTTCCCGACGACGACCAGATCGCAGTGCTGCTCCTCGGCCACGTCGAGGATCGCGTCGGCCGCGTCCCCCTGGCGGGCGAACGACTCGACCGTTGCAACCCCCGCCTCACGGGCGCTCTGAGACGCCGCCTCGAGCATCGAGACCACGTCCTCGCGTGCCCTCACCGTCCATTCCGGGTCGGGGATCTCGACGCGCTGGTTGCGAAGCCCGCGGGTGGCGACCGGCTCGTAGGCGCTGACGATGTGCAGTCTGGCTTCGTGCAACCGCGCGAGCTCGACCGCGTGGCGGAGCGCCGTCGCCGCGGTCTCGGACCCGTCGGTGCCCACGACGATCGAGGCGAACATGGCGCTAGGCGAGCTTCGTGATCGCGATCACCATGCCCGCGACCACGAACACGATGATCAGGACCTGAAGCCAAAACCAATAGCGGGGCACGATTCGAAAGCTATCGTCCAATCGATGTCCGAGCCGCTTAGCCCAGCGCTGAAGGCGGTCAGCGACGCGGTTCTCGCCGTGGCGTCCCAGCTGTCGGTCGACGAGGTCCTGCAGCGGCTGGTCGACTCGGCCCGGGAGCTGGCGGGCGCGCGGTACGCCGCGCTCGGGATCCCGGACGGCGACGGGGGTTTCCGGCGGTTCCTCGTCTCCGGCATGAGCGACGGCCTGATCGCCGCGATGGGGCCACTGCCGCGCACCCACGGGATGCTCGGCGCGATGCTCGAGTCGAGCGCCCCATACCGCACGGAGGACATCCACCAGGATCCCCGCTTCAAGGGGTGGTGGCCGCGCCAGCACCCGGACATGCGGTCGTTCCTCGGGGTCCCGATCGTCGCCGAGGGCGAAGTGATCGGCTCGTTCTACCTGACCGAGAAGCGCGGCCAGAGGGTGTTCGATGAGACCGATCAGGCGCTGATCGAGCTGCTCGCCGCGCACGCGTCGATCGCGATCACCAACGCCCGGCTGTACGAGCGCAGCCGCGAGCTGTCGATCCTCTCCGAGCGCAACCGCCTGGCGCTCGAGCTCCACGACGTCGTCAGCCAGAAGCTGTTCAGCCTCGTGCTCACCGCCGAGGCGGCTTCGACGCAGCTCGACCGCGACATTCCGGCGGCGCGCCAGCAGCTCGAGCGACTCGGCGAGCTCGCCCGCGAGGCGCTCGACGAGCTGCGGTCGCTGATCTTCGGGCTCCGCCCGCCCGACCTGGAGCGCGACGGCCTCGCGGGGGCGCTGCGCAAAGAGGTCGAGATGCTCGGGGGAGTGCACGGGGTTGAGATCGAGCTGGTCTGCGAAGGCGACGTCGACGGCGGCAACCCGGCGCGCGACGTGGCGCTGATGCGGATCGTCCACGAGGCGCTCCAGAACGCGCTCCGTCACGCCCGTGCCGCGCACATACGCGTCCGCCTGACAGACGATGGCGTCGAGGTCACGGACGATGGCGTCGGCTTCGAGCCGGCCAAACCCGAGCTGCGCTCCCACCACCTCGGTCTGACCTCGATGGAGGAGCGGGCCCAGGAGCTCGGCGGCACGATCGAGATCCGCTCGGCCCCCGGCGCGGGCACGAAGGTGAGCCTGAAGGTGGCAGAAAAGTGATCCGGGTTCTGCTCGTCGACGATCATGCCGTCGTGCGCGAGGGCCTGCGCGCGTTCCTCGAGCTGCAAGACGGGGTCGAGGTGGTCGGCGAGGCGGCGGATGGGGAGGAGGCGGTCGCCGAGGCGACCCGGCTGACGCCCGACGTGATCCTGATGGACCTCGTGATGCCGAAGCTCGACGGCGTTGGCGCGATGCGCCGGCTCCGCGAGTCGGTTCCGAGCGCTCGCGTGGTCGTGCTGACGAGCTTTCTCGAGGACCAGCGGCTGCTCCCGGCGATCCAGGCGGGGGCCGCCGGATATCTGCTCAAGAACACCGAGCCCGCGGAGCTCGCCCGAGCCGTCCGCGCGGCCCAGGCCGGCGACGCCATCATCGACCCCACCGTCGCCGCGCACCTGGTCAGCGCGCTCAGCAACGATCGCCCCGCCGGGCGCGACCCGGCCGATCAGCTGACGCGCCGGGAGCGCGAGGTCCTCGAGCTGATCGTGCGCGGGCGATCGAACAAGCGGATCGCGCTCGAGCTCGGGATCGCCGAGAAGACGGTCAAGACGCACGTCGGGCACGTGCTCGCCAAGCTCGGCGTCACCGATCGGACCCAGGCGGCGCTGCTCGCCGTCCGCGAGGGCCTCGTACCAGAGTCCTAAGCGGGAGACCAATTACCGCTGGTAAGCGCGACCGCCCCTGACCTAGCGTCAGCGCCATGCCATCAGCGATCATCACAGGAGCCTCGCGGGGTCTCGGGTTGGCGCTCGCCCGGGCACTCGCGCAACGTCAATGGGCGCTCGTACTAAACGCGCGCGGCACCGCCGACCTCGAGCGCGCCGCGCGCGAGCTCGGCGCCATCACCGAAGTCGTCGCCGTCCCGGGCGACGTGGCCGACCCGGCGCACCGGATGGCGGTCGTCCACGCCGCTGGGCAGGAGATCGACGTGCTCGTCAACAACGCCAGCGCCCTCGGCCCGAGCCCACAGCCGGCGCTGGCGCAGTACCCGCTCGAGGTGCTCGAGCGGGTCTATCGGGTCAACGTGCTCGCGCCACTCGCGCTGGCGCAACTCGTCCTGCCGCGCGTGCCCGACGGCGGCGCGATCGTCAACGTGACCTCGGACGCGGCGGTCGAGCCCTACGAGGGCTGGGGCGGATACGGATCCTCGAAGGCGGCGCTCGAGCAGCTCAGCGCGATCCTCGCCGCCGAGCAGCCATCGGTCCGCGTCTACGCGGTCGACCCCGGCGACATGCGGACCCGTATGCACCAGGAGGCATTCCCCGGCGAGGACATCTCCGATCGCCCACCGCCTGAGGAGAGCGTTCCCGGCCTGCTGGCGCTGATCGAAGGCGACCTCCCGAGCGGGCGCTATCGGGCCCGCGAGCTGGCGGTCGTCGCGTGAACGCGCTGGCGTTCGAACTGCCGAGCGCGCTCGAGGCGCACGAGCCGCCCGAGGAGCGCGGCGTCTCCCGCGACGCGGTCAAGCTGCTCGTCGCGAGGCGGTCGGACGGCGAGATCGAGCACCGGCGGTTCCTCGACCTGCCCACCGTAGCTCGAGCCCGGGGATCTGCTCGTGGTGAACGTTTCGGCGACGCTGCCGGCCGCGCTCGGCGCGAGCACCGAGGACGGTTTGCGCGTGCGGGTCCATTTCGCCACGCGGGCGCCCGGCCTCGACGACAGCTGGCGCGTCGTCGAGATCCGCAGCGCCGACGGGTCGCGGCCGCGGGGCGCCCACAGCGGTGAGCAGCTCGATCTCGACGGTGGCGCGTCGCTGGAACTGGTCGCGCCGTACGCGTCCGGCGCCCGCCTGATGCTCGCCCGCTTCGACGGCGTTGGTTCCGTTGAGCGCTACCTCGCGCGCCACGGGACGCCGATCCGCTACGGCCACCTCGGTCGCAGCTGGCCGCTGTCGGCCTACCAGAACGTCTACGCGACCACCCCCGGGAGCGCCGAGATGCCGAGCGCGGGACGGCCGTTCACCGCCGAGCTGATCACGCGGCTCGCGGCCCGCGGCGTGTTGATCGCGCCGATCACGCTGCACGCCGGCGTCTCCTCGCCGGAGCGCCACGAGCCTCCGTTCCCGGAGCAGTTCTCCGTCCCCGAACAGACGGCGCGTCTGGTCGAGGCGACGAGAGAGTGGGGCGGGCGCGTGATCGCCGTCGGCACGACCGTGGTCAGGGCGCTCGAGACCGCAGCCGACGGTGAGCCCGAGGGGTGGACGGGCGTCGTCATCACTTCCGACCGCCCCCTGGCCGCGGTCGACGGGATGATTACCGGCTGGCACGAGCCCGAGGCCTCGCACCTCCAGATGCTCGAGGCGATCGCCGGCCACGACCTACTCGAGCGCTCCTACGAGTCAGCGCTCGGGTGCGGCTACCTCTGGCACGAGTTCGGCGACAGCCACCTCATCATGCCGTGACGCGCACCGCGAACCGGACCGGCACGGCGCGGGCGACGATCAGCACCGGCGCGGTCGAAGCCTCGATCGCGTTCTGAGCCCGCGCGCTGATCGTCACGTAGCCGGGGCGCGCCTCCGAACGTGAGCCGACAACGAGCACGTCGAGGTTGTGCAGCTCACGGATCACCTCGGCGTCGAGCTGCTCGGCGAGCTCGGCGGCGGTCTGCGTCGCGGCCTCGTCGCCGGGGTCGGCGAGCAGCCCGATCCGCCCGAACTGCGGCCCGCCGTTAGCGCGGTAGTTCGCCGGGGCGATCGCCACCGCGGCCGGGCCTCCCTCGAGCAGGGTGAGCGCGGACTGCTGCGGGGCGACGTGGCCGGGCGATGTCCGGTAGTCGGAGCCGAACACGACGATGTCGGCGTCCTGGCGCTCGGCGAGCCACCTCAGGCCGGCGCCGGTCGATGCGCTGAGCACCACCTGCCGCGCCACATCGAGGTCGCCGAGCCAGCGGGCGCCACGGTCGAGCAGCGCCTCGGCCTCGTGCTCCTCGACCTCCTCGAGGTCGCGCCGGCTCTTGGTCGAGTGACGGACGTACGCGAGCGTCAGGGTCGCCCCCGCATCCGCGAGCACGCGCGCGAGCGCCAGCGCGTCGAGATCGTTGAGCGTGTCGTCGTAGGAAACGATTGCGGTGGGAGTCATCGTGGCGTCCTTTTCGCCACGAGAATCCCATTCGCCTGCTATCAGCACTAGTGAAGTTCGTCATTATTTGGATAAGCTTTGCTTATGCTGAACCTCGGCCGGCTCCGGGTGCTGTGCGAGGTCATCTCCCGGGGGTCGTTCTCGGGCGCGGCCGAGTCGCTCGCCTACACGCAGTCGGCGGTCTCGCAGGCGATCGCCCGGCTCGAGGCGGAAACCGGGGCGGAGCTGGTCGTGCGCGACCGCCGGAGGGTGCGGCCGACCGCCGCCGGCGCGACGCTCATCGACCACGCCGAGGCGATCTTCGCCCAGGTCGAGGCGGCCGAGGCCGACCTCGACGCGATCCTGGGCATCCGGGCGGGCCGGCTGCGGGTCGCGTCGTTCCCGTCCGCGGGGGCGACGCTGATGCCCCTCGCGGTGGCGACGTTCCGCGAACGTCATCCCGGCGTCGAGTTGACGCTCGCCGAGGGCGAGCCCGAGGAGATCGGACCCCGGCTGCGCGCCGGCGAGTTCGACCTCGCCCTGCTGTTCGAGTTCCCCGGCGTGCGAGAGCGTCAGCCGGATGACGTGAGCGCCGCCCTCAAAGGCGAGGCTGGACGCCGAGCGGGCGGCTGGCTCACGGGCGGGCTGCGCACGGTGGCGCTGCTCGAGGACCCGATGCACGTCGCCCTGCCCGGGGCGCACTCGCTCGCGAGCAAGCGCGCCCTGACGCTCGAGGATCTCCGCGACGAGGACTGGGTGCAGACCTCGGCGGCGAGCCCCTGCGCCAGGCACGTCGTTCGCTCCTGCCTGGCCGCCGGGTTCGAGCCGCACGTTACGTTCGAGTCAGACGACTACGAGACGGTGCAGGGCCTGGTCGCCGCCGGCGTAGGGGTGGCGCTGATCCCGCGGCTCGCGCTGACGCGCGTGCACGACGGGATCGTCGTCCGCGAGCTGGCGCCGCGCAGCCCGGCGCGCAAGGTCGTCGCCGCCACGATCCTCGGCGCCGGCGCGGCCCCGGCGGCGAAGACGATGCTTCGCATCCTCGTCGACGTGGCGGGGCGATATCAGGAGTAGGACCCGAACACCTTAAGCGCGCACGACGACGAACCAGGGCGTGGACAGGAGCACCTCGCCACCGAGCTCCCGCGCCAGCTCGCCGGCGTCGAAGTAGCGCTTGAACACCTGGTGGCGCGACCCTGAGTTGAGCGTGCGCACCTGCCACTCCTCCCGGCCGTGGTCGGGGCGAACGGCGCTGTCGGCGACGATCAGCTCCGGCGCGAGGCGGCGCGCCTCGGAGACGAAGCGCTCGCGGTCGGCCGGCTCGAGGTGGCCGTAGAAGTGGCCGGTGAACACCCGGTCGAAGGACCCGTCGTGGAAGGGCAGGCGGTCCAGAGCGTCGCCCTGGAGGAACGTGCCGGCCGAAACGCGGTCGTGGGCGATGGCGAGCATCTGCTCGCTCTGGTCGAGCCCGGTGATCTCGCCGCGGAGGTGCTGGGTGAGAAAGCCCGTGCCGCAGGCGACGTCGAGCGTGCGCGCGGGTGGGAGCGCGGCGAGCGTCCCCGTCAGGTCCTCGACGGCCTCATCCCAGCCCGGACGGTCGCGATCGGCGAACAGGCCCTGCCCGAGATACCACTCGTCGTACTCGGGCGCGCGCGTGTCGTAGTACTCCTTCATGCTTAACGGAGTGAACCAGGAACGGCGGCTCGTGTTCGGGGACGTGGCGGAGCTCTACGAACGGGCGCGGCCGTCGTACCCGGCTGAGCTCGTCGACGACGTGATCGCGCTGTCAGGGGTCGGCCGGTCGGGGCGAGCGCTCGAGGTCGGCGCCGGCACGGGCAAGGCGACCCGACTATTCGCCGCCCGGGGCGTGGCCGTCCACGCGATCGAGCCGAGCGCGCCGATGGCCGCCGTGGCGCGCGAGGTGTGCGCCGGATACGAGGACGTCACGATCGAGGAGGAGGAGTTCGAGGACTTCGATCCCGCGGGCGAGACGTTCCCGCTGCTGTTCTCGGCGCAGGCATGGCACTGGGTCTCGGCGGAGGTGCGCTACGTCAAGGCTCGCGAGGCGCTCGAGCCGGGCGGCCTGCTCGCAGCGTTCTGGAACCGGCCGCGCTGGGACGGCTCGTCGCTCCAAGCCGAGCTGCTCGAGGCGTACCGCCGTGCCGGCGCCGCGTTGGATCCGGATGCGGGGCTGGACCCGATGCATCCCGCCACCGACACGAGGCCGAAACCGCACGCGTGGGAACGCGAGATCGCCGCCGCCGCCGGATTCGAGCGACCGGAGATGCGACTGTACGACTGGTCGTGGACGTACTCGACGGGCGACTACCTTGAGCTGCTGAGGACTCACTCGGGTCACATCGTGCGGCCTGAGATCGAGCGCCGGGCGATCCTCGACGGCGTGCGCGAGGTGATCGAGCGGGGCGGCGGCTCGCTGCGGATGCCGCTGGTGACCGAACTGTGCCTGGCGAGCGCGGCGTAGCCGGCGACGCGGGGCAGGAGCTCGGCCCGCGAGTCTGCCTCGGCGATCACGTGGCGCTCGTCGGGAGCTGCTCGTGGACCGACCGCACGCTCGTGCAGGAGTCCGACTGGTATCCGAAGAAGACGATGAGCGCCGAGGAGCGGCTGCGCTTCTACGCGAGTCAGTTCCCGCTGACAGAGATCGACTCGACCTACTACGCGCCTCCGGCCGAGCAGCAGGCGCGACTGTGGGCCGAGCGGACGCCCGACGGCTTTCGTTTCGACGTCAAGGCGTATTCACTGCTCACCGGCCATCCCACGCGACCGAAGAGCCTGTGGCGCGATCTGCGCGAGCAGCTCCCGCCGGAGACCGCGGACAAGCGAAACATCTACGCCAGCCATCTCGGGGCGGCCGCCCTCGACGAGGCCTGGCGGCGCTTCGAGCGGGCGCTGCGACCGCTCCACGAGGCGGGCAAGCTCGGCGGCGTGCTGTTCCAGTATCCGCCGTGGTTCGGGCCCCGGCGCGACAACCGAGCCGAGGTCGAGGCGCTGCGCGAGCGCATCCCCGACTACCGGGTCCTCGTCGAGTTCCGATCACCGAGATGGCTGGCGGAGGAGCGCGACCGGGAGCGCACGCTGGGGATGCTCGAGGAGCACGGACTGGTGTTCGTGTGCGTCGACGCGCCCAAGGCGTCTGGGCTGCCCCGGCTGCTGGCGGCCACCAACGATGAGCTCGCGGTGGTGCGGTTCCACGGCCGGTCGGACAGCACGTGGTCCGACACCTCGCGCTCGGCCGCCGAGCGCTTCCGGTATCTGTACAAGAAACCCGAGCTGGAGAGGCTGACGACGCCGATCGCCGAGCTCGCCCAGGAGGCTCGCGAGACCCACCTGCTGATGAACAACTGCTATCGCGACTACGCCGTGCGCAACGCCGCCGATCTGCGTGATCTCCTCGAGCGCTACGGCGAAAAGGAATTTGGCTGATGGCCGAGGCGGGGGTCGTCCGCGGCGACGATGGCGTGAACCGGTGCTGGTGGGGCGATTCCGCCCCCGAGTACCGGTCCTACCACGACACCGAATGGGGCTTTCCGGTCGCCGAGGACACGCGGTTGTTCGAGAAGCTCAGCCTCGAGGGCTTCCAGGCCGGCCTCTCGTGGTTGACGATCCTGCGCAAGCGAGAGGCGTTCCGCCGCGCGTTCGCGGACTTCGACTTCGAGCGCGTGGCCCGCTACGGCGAGCGGGATGTCTCCCGGCTGCTCGCGGACGCATCGATCGTGCGCCATCGCGGCAAGATCGAGGCCGTCATCAACAACGCTCGCCGTGCCGTCGAGCTAGTCGATGAGGAGGGCTCGCTCGCCGCCTACGTGTGGCGGTTCGAGCCGCCGGCGCGGGCTTCGATGGACCGCTCGACGCTGGCTGAGCTCGCGCACACGGCCGACTCGCGCGCGCTCGCGCGTGACCTCAAGCGGCGTGGCTGGCGGTTCGTCGGCCCCACGACCGTGTATGCGTTCATGCAGGCCATGGGGCTGGTGAACGATCACCTCGACGGCTGCGACACCCGGGAGCCGGTGGAACGAGCCCGCGCAAACTTCGAGCGGCCTGCGTAGTTCCTTCACGTGAGCTCCATCCGCAGTCCAATTCACCCGGGTGATCACCCGAAACAGGGGATGCGCCGACCGGCGCCTGCACTACCGTTTCGCGCGTGGAACGTGGCGGAGATCCTGAGCTGAACCGGCCCGAGCCGGAGCCGGCGGCTGAAACCGAGGCGGAAGCCCCCACGGCGGCGAGCGCTGAAACCGAGCCGGAAGCCCCCACGGGAGCGACGGCTGAAGAGGCCCCCACGGCGAGCCCCCGCCACAGATGGGGCGTGCGCGTTCTGCTGCTGATCGCGACCCTACTGACGATCTTCGCGATCCTCGCGATCTACGTGAACCGCCAGGTGCTCGACGCGAACAACTGGTCGAAGACCAGCACCGCGATGCTCGCCCATCCCGCGATCCGGACGGCGCTCTCCGAATATCTGATCACGCAGGTCTATGCCAACGTCAACGTCGCCGGCACGCTGCAGAGCGCGCTGCCCCCAGCCCTGAAGCCGCTGGCGGGCGAGGCCGCCGGCGCCCTGCAACAGGCCGCTCAAAAGGTCGCGTTCGAGGTGCTCGGACGGCCACGGGTCCAAACCGTGTGGAAAGCGGCGAACAAGACCGCCGCCCAGCAGTTCATCAATATCGTCGAGAGCAAGTCCAAGGCGGTGAAGCTGCAGGGGAACCAGGTGATCCTGAACCTCCAGCCGATCCTGGTCAGCGTGGCGAACACGCTCGGCCTTCCAGGGACGCTCGTCCAGAAGATCCCGCCCAATGCGGCCCAGCTCAAGGTCTTGAAGAGCGATCAGGTCAAGACGGTCCAGAACGCGGTCAAGCTGGTGCGCGGGCTGGCGATCATCCTGCCGGCGGTGGCGCTGATCCTGTTCGCGCTCGCCGTCTGGCTAGCCGGCGACGGCCGCCGGCGTCACACGCTGTTCTTCGTCGGCGTCGACCTGCTGGTCGCCGGGATCATCGTGCTCGTCGCGCGCAACTTCGGCGAGCACTACGTGACCAACAAGCTGGCTCAGGGCGAAACGGTCAGGCCGGCGGTGAACGCCGCGTACGTGATCGGCACCGACCTCCTCAGGGACGTCGCCAGCGCCACGCTTCTGTTCGGCCTCGTGACCGTGGTGGCCGCGGCGCTGGCGGGACCGAGGCGGTGGGCCGTGGCCATCCGGCGCGCGCTGGCGCCGTGGCTCCGTCATCGGCCGGGCATGGCCTACGCCGCACTGGCCGCGATCCTGCTCCTGATCGTCCTGTGGGGACCGATTCCGGCCACGAGGAAGGTGATTCCGGTGCTGATCATCTTCGCCCTGGCGTTCCTCGGACTGTACGCCCTGCGCGCCCAGACGGCGGAGGAGTTCCCCGACGCTCGCGAGGGCGATACCGCCCATGCTCTGCGCGCCAGCGCTTCGGGAGCGGCGGAGTCGGTGCGGCGTCGGGCCAGCCACGTCACTCACGGGCACTCGGACCCGTCGGCCCAGGCGGACGACAGGCTCGAGCGACTGGAGCGTCTGTCCGCCATGCACGACTCGGGGGCGCTGACCGACGAGGAGTTCGCCTCCGAAAAGGCGAGCCTCCTGGGTACCTCGACGCCCGCCAGCTGACGCGCTTCAGCGCTCGGCCATCTGGTCGATGCAAACCGTCGTGGCCAGGATCAGCGCCTGATCCTCTCCCGACGCGACCTCGATGCCGTACGTCTCCCGGACGCGGAACCAGCGCTTGGATATCTCGGCGACCTTGTCTCCATCGCGCTCGATCTCGTACTCGTGGTCGACGATGTTCCCCTTCGCGCTCAGCTCGCCGCCACCCTTGACGTCGACGGAGAACCGATCGCGGAACGGCGTGATCAGAGCCTTTTTAATCGTCGCCACGGTATCCCCGTCGCGCTCGATCTCCATCGTGTCGCGGACGCGGACCGGCTTCTCCTGGATCTTGAGCAGCTCCTCGCCTGACGGGCTCTCCAGGATGAACGTGCTTCTGGCGCGCATTGCCTTTCCGTTGACCTTGAAGGCGCGCTCGCCATCGGCTGTCTCGATCCAGAAGTCGTCGCCGATCGCGAAGATCTTCTCTCGCATCTGGTAGCGCGTGCCGGCCGCCTCATCGCCTCTGTGTAGGAACCCCATGCACCGCTCCCTTCATAGTTGAGTCGTGATTATCCGCCGCCGCGCGCGTCTGCGAGACGGCCGCACGGGCCTCGAGCTCGTACCGGTTCTCCCAATAGCCGCGGTGATCTCCCCAGAACGTCGACGGCCTGACGTACGAGAGCCACAGGCGCCCCCACTCGTGCTGACCCTGCCAGACGTGAACGGCCTCATGGGCGATCAGCTCTTCGTCGACGTGGTCGAGGCACTCGCGCAGGAGGATCGTGCTCCAGATCGTGTAGCCGTCGAAGCGCCGGAACCACGGCAGGCGAAACAGCCAGGGGAGGGTCCGGATGCGAACCCGATGCACGTCGAGCGGGCGCGGGTACAGCGCAAGCGGCTCGATCCGGCGCCACGCCCGCTCGATCGCCGCCCGCTCGGCCGCGGTCTGTCGGGCTAGCGGCATCGTGGCCCGAGGCTCATGGCTTCGTGAACACGTGCTCCTCCCAACCCCCGATCCGCCGATAGCCGACCTCCGCGTAGATCTTGTTAGACGTGGGGTTGGTCAGGTCGGTGAAGAGCATGCACGTGGAGGCCTCGCCGGCGAGCGCGCGGCGGCTGGCGCCGGCGACTGCGCTGCCGGCGTATCCACGGCGGCGGAACTCGGGCGGCGTGTAGACGGGGCCAATCCGCACCACGCCGGCGACGGGTGGCGTGACTCCGACCATCGACACCGGCTTCTGGTCCTCCCAGACGAGCAGCCGGCCGTGATCGAGTCTCGCGTCGACCATCGGCTCCGCCTGGTCGGCGGCCGTGACCCCGGCTTCAAAGTTGAATGCGCGCATCCAATCGACGAGCAGGGGCCGCTCGTCGGCCTCCGCGACGCGCAGCTGACCGGCTGCCGGGTGCGGAGGGTCGCTCACGTGCTCCAGGGAGTGGATTGCCTCTCGCATCCTGCACGCCGTGGTCCCGCGGGTGTGCTCCGACCAAGCCGCGGCGATCGCGCGCGCAGCGGTGGTCACGCCGTCGACCCCCGGCAACTCCGGGTCCTCCCGCAGCCACGCGCTCACGAGCTCGCCGGCGTGATCGTCGTCGATCTCGCTCGCGAGCAGGAACCACGGCGGCGTGCGCAGGCCGGCGAAGCTGACCTGGTCCTCCCCATCGAGTCCATAGGCGAACAGAGACTCCGAGTGCCGGCCGTCGAGGATCGTGAGCAGGACGGTGGCGATCACGTTGCGCTCGATCCGCCGCGCCAGGAAGTCGCCCACGCGGGCGGCGAACTCCCGAGGGTCGCGCGTGAGCACGAAACGCATGTCAGAGATGATCGCGGACGCGGCCCCTAACATGGCTCTCGTGCGACGCGAGGAGCTACAGGCGCTGCAGGCGCCGCTGAAAGATCGCTATACGACGGAGCCGGACGCCGCGCGGCTGACGCTGTCGGCGACGGGCGCGCTCGGCGAGGGCGTCTCGTGCTCGGTGCAGACCGGCCGCGCGATCGCGCAAGCCGGACTGCATCCGCTGAGCGGGGGCGACGGGACGCTGCTGTGTTCCGGTGACATGCTGCTCGAGGCGCTGGTGGCGTGCGCCGGGGTGACGTTGAGCGCCGTCGCGACCTCGATCGGGCTCGAGGTCCGGTCCGGACTCCTCCGCGCCGAGGGCGACCTCGACTTCCGCGGCACGCTCGGAGTCGACAAGCAGGCGCTCGTCGGATTCTCGGCGATCAGGCTGTCGTTCGAGCTCGACACCGACGCCGACGAGGAGCAGCTCGCGACCCTCTGCAGGTTGACCGAGCGCTACTGCGTCGTCTATCAGACGCTCGCTGGCAATCCCGCGCTCTCGACCACGGTCAGACGCGGGTCGGCGGCGGGCGTCACCTGACCGGCGGCGGGTTGCCCTCGGCAGTCGCGGTGAGCGCCGGATCCCAACCGCATATATCGCAGGCGTAGCGGAACGCCGAGTGGGCGAACTCGAGCGCCGTCTCCCGCGGGTTGGCCGTCCCGCGGACGTCGTCCCAGTCGAGGAGGTATTCGCCGAGCGCCGGCTCCCACCGGGCAGCCGGGGGCGCCAGGGTCGCGGTCTCGAACCCTTGCGGGGCCGGATGGGCGTAGGCGTAGAACGCGGCCTTCACGTAACGGGGGTCGCCGGGCCACCAGCCGACCGCGACCTCCTGGGCGTCCATCGCGTTGCGCATGATGAAGTCGTCGGAGGGCGGATCGGCGGGCTGGCCGGAGAAGAGATTGACGGCCAGGTCGAAGGATCCCCACCAGGCGTTGACCGGCGTCGACCGGCCGCGGTAGGGCGCGCGGAAGGCCGCGAGCGCGAGCGCGGCCTGGGTCGCGGCGGCGAAGTACGCGGTCACCTTGCCCGGGTCGTAGCTCGCGTGCTCGTCGTCTTGGTCGAGCGGCACGGTCCACGCGACCTCCTGTGGCGTGGGATCGATCTCCACGGCTCCGCCGAGAGTGCGTGCGCCGGCGAGCACCGCGCGCGTGACCTCGCCGACCGATCGGTTGGGGGTGAGCGCAACCCGCTCCACACGGCCGTCGTTGTGCTCGACGACCGCCTCGTGCGTCCGCAGGTCGAGCGCCACGACGAGCGCGCCGGATCCATCGGGCGCGGGCAGTGGCATGGTCTCCCACCCTCGGGCGGTGAGACGCAGCGCCGCGTGCTGGAGCTGGGGCTCGGGCGGCGCCAGCGCCACGGCGAGCTTGCCGAGCAGCTGCGTGTGGGCGTGCAGGGTGTCGCACGTAGGCGCCCACTCCTCGTAGGAGAGCTGTGGCCACACCGCGGGCATCGGCTCACGCTATCAGCGTGGCCAGCCCGGGCGTGCGACATTCACGTCTCATATTGAACCGATGCCTGAGGTGATCCGATGAGCGAGATGGCCACGCCCGCACAGCCCGCCAGCTTCGACGAGCGGTGGGTCAAACGCGCCGCCGGCAACATCAACCATCCCCTGACCCGGGCGCTGCTGGTGCTGACGTTCACCACCGGGCTCGTGGATGGCGTCAGCTACCTCGGGCTGGGTCGAGTGTTCACGGCAAACATGACCGGGAACATCGTGCTCCTGGGCTTCGGCATCGCGGGCGCCGCCGGCCTTCCCGTCGTCGCGCCGCTGGTCTCGCTCGGAGCGTTCCTCGCGGGCGCCGGCGCCGGCGGCAGCCTCGCCCGTCGCATGGGAGACCGCCATTCGGGGCACGTCGCGCGGGCGCTCGCGATCGAGGTGTCGTTCCTGGGCGCGGCCGCGGTGTTCACGGCGGTGGTCACGATCCATCCCGACGCCCTGTCCGGCGACATCGTCATTGCGCTGTTGGCGTTCGCGATGGGCGTGCGAAACGCGACAGTCCGGCGGATCGGCGTTCCCGACCTGACGACGACCGTGCTCACGATGACGCTGACGGGGCTCGCAGCGGACTCAGCGCTCGCCGGAGGCCCCGGCAAGGGTCAGCTCCGCAGGGTCGCCGCCGTTTTGGCGATGTTCTGCGGAGCGCTCGCCGGGGCGCTGCTGCTGAAGACGAGCCTCGTCCTGCCACTCGCGGCGGCCGCGGGCCTCGCGCTCGCCACGTGGCTGATCTACGTGCCGGCCGCGAGGCGAGCCGCCTGAGCGGTGGCGCTCACGGCTCGTAGGAGCCCGGCGCCCACGCCCGCGTGCTGACGCCGATCGCGTTCCAGGCGTTGATCGTGACGATCAGGCTGAGGAGTGCCGCGATCTCCTCGGGGGAGAATGCGGCAGCGACGGCGTCGTAGGCCTCGGCCGGGACGTGGTCGGCCGCGAGCAGCGTGACCGATTCCGTGAATGCCAGCGCGGCGCGCTCTCGCTCGTTGAAGTAGGGGGTCTCCCGCCACGCCGGCAGCCCGTAGATCCGCTGCTCGGTCTCGCCGATCGCGCGGGCGTCCTTGGTGTGCATGTCGATGCAGTAGGCACAGCCGTTCAGCTGCGAGGCGCGAATCCGAACCAGCTCACGCAGCCGGGGGTCGAAATCGACGCCGTCGAGCTCCTTGGTGGCCGCCTTGTCGAGATGGGCCACGGCCCGGTAGAAGTTGGGTGCGTGGCTCTCGAAGTCGAGTCGGGCGGGGATCTGGTGGACGTTCTGTGTGGTTGTCATGGCCTCACGGTAGAACCCGCGCGGCCCAGGTGTAAGGTCCATATCTGTGACAAAAACATGGGCCATTTCTGGCGTCGATCTGCACCTCGATCTCCGCGGGCCGCGGGTGCGCGCAGCACTCGAGTCCGCCCTGCGGGAAGCGGTTTCCAACGGTCGTCTCAGACCGGGCACGCGGTTGCCGTCATCGCGCGCGTTGGCGGGCGACCTCGGGATCGCCCGGAACACCGTGGCCGACGCGTACGGTCAGCTCGTCGCCGAGGGCTGGCTGACCGCCGCGCAGGGCTCGGGCACCCGGGTGGCCCCGCGCTCTCCGCCGGCAAATTCGGTGCCCGCGCCCGCGCAGGACGCGGTCACGCGCACGCGGTACGACCTGCGTCCCGGGGCCCCCGACCTGTCGGCCTTCCCCCGGTCGGCGTGGCTCGCCGCGGCGCGCCGTGCGCTGAGCGTGGTCCCGTATGACGCGCTCGGTTACTCGGATCCACGCGGGCTGCCGGAGCTCCGCCGCGCGCTCGCCGGCTACCTGGGCCGCGCCCGCGGTGTGCACACGAGCCCGGAGCAGATCGTGATCTTCTCCGGGTTCACGCAGGCGTTCTGGCTGCTGTGCCGGGTTCTTCGGACGCGGGGGGCGCGCACACTGGCGATCGAGCAGTTCATTCAGGAAGGCACGCGTCAGGCCGCCACAGAGAGTGGGCTGAAACTCGCGACGCTCCCCGTGGACGACCAAGGCGCGCGGGTCGGCGAGCTCACGGCCGCCGATGCCGTGCTGCTGACGGCCGCGCACCAGTTTCCGCTCGGAGTGCCCCTGGCGGCGCGGCGTCGCACGCAGGTTGCCGAATGGGCCCTCGACACCGGCGGCCTGATCATCGAGGACGACTACGACGGCGAGTTTCGCTACGACCGCCATCCACTCGGAGCGCTGCAAGCGCTGGCCCCGGAACACATCGTCTATGCCGGAACCGCGAGCAAGACGCTGGCGCCGGGCCTGCGCCTCGGGTGGCTCGTGCTCCCGCCGAGACTGATCGACGCAGTCGTCGCGGCGAAGGCCCTAGCGGACCGGGGCACCGGAGCGATCGACCAGCTCACGCTCGCCGAGTTCATCGCCTCCGGCGCCTACGACCGACACATCCGGCGATCGAGGCTGATCTATCGTCGGCGGCGAGATCGATTGGTGGCCGCGCTGAACCGAGAAGCCCCGGCCGTGCGCATCTCCGGAATCGCGGCGGGTCTCCACGCCCTCGTGAAGCTACCGCCCGGCCGCGACGAGGAGCCAATCATCGCCCGCGCCGCCGAGCACGGCCTTGCGCTGCTGGGGCTCGGCACCTACGCCGACGAGCCGCACGAGCACCCGCCGGCGCTGGTCGTCGGCTATGCGAAGCCGCCACAGCATGCCTTCACGGCCGCACTCGCACGGCTGTCGGCCGTGCTCGCCGAGGCGGCCCGGAGCGGCTGACTACTGGGCCGCCGGCGGAGGCGCGGGATGCGCGGCCTGGTAAACGGCAGCGGCGTGCGCCGCTCCGGCGCGCCTCGCCGGGCGCGAGGCCTCGGGGTCTTGCGGAATCTCGAAGTGGTCGAGCACGTCGTCGGCGGCCGCGTCGAGCGTCACCGTGGCGTTCTGGAGCCGGTGGTTGAGCGGGCCGAACTTCGCCCCGAGCTCGGTGGCGAGGTAGTCGACCTGGGCGTCCATATCGAAGAGGATCGCCGAGCCGATGCCGTTGAACGTGAACAGCCCCGAGCGGCGAGTGCCGCTCGTCCACTGGGCGAGGCCGATGCCGGGCAGCTTCGGGCCCGTCCCGGCGTGCCCGCCCGACGGCTGGGCGCGGTTCATCACCTCGTCCGGCGTGAAGTCACGCGTGGTGTTGCTGAAGTCCGGAGCGCGGAGCGGTGTGGCCTCGGCGCTCCCCTCGATCCGGCTCGGCAGCACGCCAGACTCGGCGCGCAGGTTGCCGACGAGCCCGGCCGCGCCGTTCACCGGGTAGTGATAGGTATCGACGAGGCGTTCCATCACGTGGAGGATGCGCTCGTCGGGAGTGCGCAGGGCCCACGGATCGCGCAGCAGCTCGTCGATCGGACCCGTGACGCGGGCAGACCACCCGGCCATCGCGGTCAGCGCAGCTGCGCGGAGGCTGTTCAGCTGCGCCTCGTTGTGCGGCAGGAAGCGCCGGATGTCTTCGTCGTTGAAGCCGTTCAGCCCGATCGCGGCGCCCTCCCAGTCGCCACGCGCGATCGCACCCTTGACGTAGTCCATCCGGCCGAGCCGTGCCGCCGCGCCGTCGACGACGAAGATTGCTCCGGCAACCCTCTGAGGCGGCGGCCACCTGATCATCGTCCGCAGCGCGCCCTCCATGATCTCCCGCCGATGCCGTCTCAGGCGCCGGTCTGAGCTGACGCGCGACGTCAGGTCGGTGTCGTCGAAGCCGTTCAGGTTCAGTGCGACGCGGCCCCAGTCCTTGTCGCGGATGGCGTCATCGATATTCGAGTCGAGCTCCGCGGCGGTCACGGTTGGCGGCGCCTGCGCGTCTTGTTGTCGCTGGAGCAGGCTCCGGCGAGCGAGCATCCGGCTGACGGCGCGATTGCCGGCCGTGCGCTGCAGCGTCAGCAGCCGATCAACCTCGTGCAGAGCATCGGTCGATGCTTGCGCGGCGCGATCGGGCTCTGGCTCTGGCTCGCGCTCAGCTTGCTCCGACGAGACCCGAGACGACACGGTGCGAAGTTAACACCGCGCCTTAAACCGCCCCCTAGTCCGGGAGCCCCACTAGCGCTGCACCGAGGCGCGGGCTATCGTCAGATCATGCGTAAGGCGGCCGTCGCGATAGGCATGAGTGCCCTGATCGCGGGATGCGGTGGCGGCTCGTCATCGAAGTCGAGCTCCCCGTCGCGGCCGCCGGCGCCAGCCCTCGTCCAGGCGTCGACGGGGGCTCGTTCCTCGTGCATCACGAGTCCGGGATTCGGCGGCTTAGGGGGCCGCGCGGACCGTTTCGATGCCAATAACAACAACACCACGGATGCGGCCGGGCCGACGCCGGGCGCGGCCTTCTATCAGGTCGACGGCACGATCGGAGGCTGCGTCGCGGCGTTCTCCGTCCAGGACAGCGCGGGGCCGCCGCTGCGGGCGGGCGAGATGCTGGATCTCGTCAGCCGGGGCCATCTGCCGGGCGACGCCAAGCCCCTCGTCAGCACGGACAGCTGCGCGGTCTGGAAGAGCGTGCAGCTCCAGCGCGCGGTCGGGCTGCCGTACGCGAGGGCGACCGCCATCGGCGAGGTCGGTGGCGCGCCGGGGAGCGCGCTGATCCAGGCAACCGCCCACTCGCATTGCTAGTGCCCCTTCTGCGAACCTTCGCCCTGTCTGGCGGCTGCAAACCGGCGTCCAGCGGCGTCCTCGGCGCTCGCTGTAGCGCTGCTACAGCTTCACGCCTGCGTCCTTGCTGGACTTGGTTTTCGCTCGCCAGTCAGGGCAAACGTTTCTTGAAGGGACACTAGGTGACAACGGTGCTCGGCGATACGCGGATTCCCACGAGCCTCGTCGGCTCCTACGCCCAGCCGAACTGGCTGCTCGATCGGGAGCGGCTCCGCGACCGGTTCCCGCCACGCGTGCGGGCGACCGAGCTGTGGCGCGTCGACCCTCGCTACCTCGAGGAGGCGCAAGACGACGCGACGTTGCTGGCGATCGGCGATCAGGAGCGGGCCGGTCTGGACATCGTCACCGACGGGGAGATGCGACGGGAGAGCTACTCGAATCGGTTCGCGACGGCGCTCGAGGGGGTCGACATCGACAATCCCGGCACGGCCCTCGATCGGAGCGGCCATCCAAACCCGGTTCCCCGCGTGACGGGTCCGATCGCGCGCCGCCATCCCGTGCAGCTCCGCGACCTTAGGTTCCTTCGCGCTCACACGAGCAAGCCGACGAAGATCACCGTCCCGGGACCGTTCACGATGTCCCAGCAGGCGCAGGATGACTTCTACGGCGCCCCGGACGCGCTCGCCGCCGGCTACGCGCGAGCGGTACGGGAGGAGATCGTCGACCTGTTCGCCGCCGGAGCCGACATCGTCCAGATCGACGAGCCGTACATGCAGGCGCGCCCCGACCCGGCCCGCGCGTACGGCGTCGATGCGCTGCGCGAGGCGATCGACGGCGTTGAGGGGACGATCGCGGTCCACATCTGCTTCGGCTATGCGGCGATCATCCACGAACGGCCGAGCGGATACTCGTTCCTCGGCGAGCTCGCCAGGACCCCGTGCGACCAGGTGTCGATCGAGACGGCCCAGTCGGGGCTCGACCTCGACGTCCTGGAGCAGCTCCCCGATAAGACGATCATCCTCGGCGTGCTCGACCTTTCCACGGACGAGGTCGAGACGCCGGAGTGCGTGGCCGATCGGATCCAGCGCGCGTTCGCATACGTTCCGGCGAGCCGGCTCGTGGCGGCTCCCGATTGCGGCATGAAGTACCTCTCCCGTGAGGGCGCTTACGGAAAGCTCGAGGCGCTGGCGGAAGGCGCTCGCCTCGCGGTGCAGTGAGGCGGTCTATTGGACCTTCCCTCGGGCCGCCACCAGCCAGGCTGCTTCGATCTGTCCGGCTCGGTGCGCGTAGAGCGCATCGTGCAGGTTGACGGTCGTGTCGATGTGGGAAGGCTGGAGCGCGACCCGGTCGCCGACTCGAAGGTCGCGGCGCTCGGGCGCGTCCGTGGGAGTCAGCACTCCATGCTCGTCGCCCGCAGGGGCGTATGACCAACCCGGGGCGTCGAGCAGACGGGCGGGACCCGAGTCGTCCGAAAGCGTCTTCAAGCCGGCGTCGATCACCGCTCGGTCCGGGGCGGGCCGGCTGATCACGGTCGCGATCGCGCTCAGCGACGAGCGGTACGGCACGCCACCCGTGTCGGAGTAATCCGCGTCCATGAACATGAACGACCCGGGCTGGACCTCGGTCACGACTTCGTGTGCGGCGCAGAACTCCGCCGTGCCCGTGCCGCCGGTGCTCACCACGTCGACGGGGTGTCCGGCCGCCCGCAGCTCGCCCACCGCAAGCTCGAGACGCCGCATGGAGGCATCGCAGAGCGCGCGCCGCTCGGCCGGGTCGCGCACGTGCTGGAGGTTGCCCTCGTACCCCTGCACGCCGACGAGGTCTAGCCGCTCGAGGTCGCGAATACGGTCGGCCAGCGCCAGTGCGTCCTCGGGCGAGACGCCGCAACGGTCCTGGCCCACGTTCACGTCGAGCAGCGTCTCGAGGGCGCGGGGCAGGGCGGCGTCGAGGGCAGCGGCCCCTTCCCAGGAGTCCACGACGACCCGGATCCGCGCCTTCGGCCAACGGGAGGTCAGCTGCGCCAACCGCCTGACCTTGATCGGGCCCGCGAGCTCCGTGGTGATCAGGACGTCGTCGATCCCACCGGCGATCATCACCTCGGCCTCGCTCAGCTTGGCCACGCAGATCCCGGCCGCCCCAGCCTCGAGCAGGAGCTGCGCGACCTGGGGGCTCTTGGCGGTCTTCAGGTGCGGGCGCACGCGAACGCCGGCGAGCCGGTGCATGCACAACCCCACGTTGTCCTCGAACACGTCGAGGTCGACCGTCAGAGACGGCGTGTCCAGCTCGTCGACGCGGAACCCGTCCATCAATCGAGAATCTCACAGACCGCTCGCCGGTGTGGTTCGATGACGTGATGGCGACGGAACGCAGGCTGGGGGACCAGCTCGACTTCACGCCGGCGCAGCTGCCGCGACGGGCCAAGCTGCGGGGCGCCTACGTGATCCTTCGGCCGGTGGTTGCCGACCAGGACGCCGAGTCCCTGTACGCGGAGTCCCATCCACCGCTGGCCGAGCCGGGCCTCTGGACCTACATGCCGGGCGGCCCCTACCGCGACGCAGCTGATCTCCGGGACGCGCTGAAGGGCGCGGAGACCTCGGAGGACCCGTTCTTCTTCACGTTGGCGACCGTCTCGGATGAGCGGCCCGTGGGGATCGCCTCATACCTGCGGATCACCCCCGAGCACGGGGTGATCGAGATGGGCCATATCTGGTTCGGAGCGTCGCTGCGACGGACGACGGCGGCCAGCGAGGCGATCTTCATGCTCGCGTCCAACGCCTTCGACGAGCTCGGATATCGCCGCCTCGAGTGGAAATGCGACTCGCTCAACGAGGCGTCGCGCCACGCCGCGCTCCGGTTCGGCTTCCGCTTCGAGGGCGTCTTCCGCAACCACATGGTCGTCAAGGGCCGCAACCGCGACACCGCCTGGTACGCGATCACCGAGGACGAGTGGCCGCCGATCCGAGCGGCGTTTCGCGGCTGGCTCGGGCCCGAGAACCAGGACGGCGAGGGCGGACAGCGCCGGCGCCTCGGAGAGCTGATCTCAGAAGCGCGTCGCTAGACGCGTCCGCGCGCGAGATCGAGGAGACGGCCGAGGATCCGCTCGCCGTCCACCCTGAGGCCGTTGTGGTCGTACTCGCTGGTGATCCACGGCCTGAGGCCGCGGATCTTCGACGCCGTCTCCTCAGAGAAGAATCGCTCGACGTACATGTCCTCGGCGTAGACCGCGGCCGCGACCGGCACCTCGTTGGCGGCGAGGACCCGTGGGTCGTACAGACGCGGCCACTCACGGTGGGCGAGGAGCTCGGCCGCTTCTCGGAGAGGCCGCAGTGCTCCATAGTCCTCGAACATCCACGAGTAGATGTGCTCGCCCGTGAGCAGATGCGGCTCGTCGAACTCCGCTGGCATCACCCGCTCCGCGGACCAATCGGTCTTGCCACCATCCGCCATGCAGGCCTCGTGGATGATCGCGTAGATCGGGTTGCGAGCAAACGAGGTGTCGCGCTCGACGTCGTGCAGGAACGCCGGCGAATCGAACGGAAGCTCCAGCAGGTAGTGGAGGCGCTCGGCGCCGTCGCTCATGCCGAGCATCCTGCCCACCTGCCGAAACCGTCTCCAGGTCAAGCGGTCGCCGGACGGCAGCCGCAGCACGTCATCGTCGACCGTGCGCTTCAGGTCCAACAGCCGGTCGCGGTCGCTCGGATACCGCTCCAGATATCTCCGGTTGCGTTCCAGCACGCGCCGGTATGTGTAGGGGTAGTACTCGTCGACGGCGTGGTGCAGTGGAGGAAGCCCGCCCGTGATGAGTGCCTCTCGCAAACCGTCCGGGGCCAGCGACAGATATGTGGTCACGCAGAAGCCGCCGAAGCTCTGCCCGAGCACGGTCCATTGTTCCGCGCCGAGCTCGCGCCTAATCCATTCGGCGTCGCGGACGATCGAATCGGCCCGGAAGTGCGCGAGGTAGTCGGCCTGCTGTTGCGGGCTCATCCCGGGGAGGGCTCCGACCGGCGTCGAGCGCCCCGTGCCGCGCTGATCGAGCATCAGCACGCGGAACTCCCGCAGAGCTCTGTCTAGCCAGCCCGGATCGGTCGGGTTGCGATGAGGACGCGGCGCCTCCGACCCCGGGCCGCCCTGAAGGTAGACGAGAAACGGCCGCTCCCGTCCGTCGGGATCCGCGACCTCGCGCGCAAACACGGTGATCCGCGGACCAGCGTCGTCGTCGTGATCGAGCGGGATCTCGAAGGAGTGCTCGACCGAGACCAACCCCGGAAGCCGGAATTCCTCTCGCATCGATGACTCATGAGTCCTGCAGATAGACCAGGGTCGACTCCGTCTGGCCGTTGTCGAATGTGTCGACGACCTTGACGCCGGCGGGGGCGGAGGTGATCTCGAGCCACTTGCCCTTGCCTGCCTTGATGTGGAGTTCGGTGAGCTTGATCGGGACGCCCGCGACGACCTGGAGGATCGGCGGGATCGTCGCGCTGAGGTGGTAGACGAAGGCGCCGTGCAGCCGCGTGAGGTGCCCGATCACGGGCGTCTGCACCCGCGCCGGGTTGTTCAGCACGGTGAAGAAGTAGACCACGTTGGCGCCACCGTTGACGACCGTGATCGTCGGATGCGTGATCACCGTGTCCGCGAACGCCGTGCCGCCGCCGCTGCCCATGATCGATGCCTTCGGGCACCCGCTCGGCCCGACCGAGTTGAGCACTCGATAGCTGCATGACTTGTACCGCCCGCCGTTGTACTTCGACCCCTTCGGGAACCAGATGTCGAGCTTCTGGAGCATCGGCTGTTGTGCCGCGTTCAGCCCTCCCCAGCCGAAGTCCACGTCCAGCTTGACTCCCACGGGATGACGGGCCGTGGGCGTCGACAGCCCAGCCGCCCTCGCGGTGACCTTCGGGGTGGTGGACGCTGCCAGTGCGACGGTGCCGCCGGCGCCGAGGAGCGCGACGGTGATGCCGGCCAATGCAAACTTGCGCACGATGATCCTCCTGAGTGAGATTGGACGGCGACGCCGGAGTGGATCGTCACCGGGACTTACGGCGCGACGCTCGTTGGTACACGAGTGTCCCATTCCTCCGCACCGACCCTACCAATCCTTCGGCAACGACACGCTGGCATGGCTTGGTAGCGTCCGGCGCGTGGTGGACGCGCGCGTCCGAGCGCGGTTCTCAGATGGCGATCCTGACGCCGTGCGAGCCGTCTACCGCGCGTATGGGCGGCTCGTTTACGCGATCGCGTTCCGCGTGCTCTCGGACCGGACGCTCGCCGAAGAGGCGACCCAGCAGGCGTTTCTGAAGGCGTGGCGGGCGGCCGGCAGCCTCGACCCGAGTCGAGAGATCGGCCCGTGGCTCGCGACGATCGCCCGGCGGGTCGCGATCGACCTGTACCGACGCGAGGCGCACCGGGCCACCGACCCGATCGAGTCGGTCGCTCCGAACGACCCCGCGCTCGCCTCACAGCCCGTGTCCGCCGAAGCGCTGTACGACGTGTGGGAGGTCCGGCGCGCGGTCGCCGGCCTCCCCGATGAGGAGCAGGAGATCGTCAGGTGTCAGCACTTCGAAGGGCTCACCCATTCGCAGATCGCGGATCGCCTCGGACAGCCGGTGGGGACGATCAAATCCAGGTCGTTTCGCGCCCATCGACGCCTCGCCGAGGAGCTCGGCCACCTGCGGGAGAGCCCGCCGTGAACGGATTAGCGATGCGATCCGTAATCATTAACGAGGAGAGCCAATGACGGCGAGTGACGACGATCGGATTGCGTACCTGAGCGGCGAGGATGCCACGTTGCTGTCCCCAGAAGAGCGGGCGGATCTCGACGAGCTGCGTGCGCTGCTTGGGGCTCCTGCTGCGTGGGCCGATCCCGATCCCGGACTCGAGGACCGCGTGGTCGCCGCAATCGCTACGGAGGCCGCAGACAAGCGGCAGGCCGCCGGTGAAGCCGCCCCCTCGCAGGCTCCGGCCGCGGTCCCAGCGCGCCGGCCTCGCTGGCGGCTGACCGGGTGGCGCCCGGCGTACGGGTTCGGCGCCGCGGCGCTGGCCGCGGCGGTCGCGGTCGTGATCGCCATCAGCGTCGGCAGCAGCGGGCCCCAGCCGGTTCATTTCGCGATGGTGCTGGGCGGAACCGCACTGGCGCCAGGGGCCCACGGCAACGCGTCACTCACGAAGACGACCGCCGGCTGGCGGATCGAGCTGAACGCGACTGGGCTGCCTCGGCTCGCGAACGGCCGCTACTACCAGGCGTGGCTGAAGAACGCGAAGGGCATCCTCGTGCCGGTCGGCACCTTCAACGAACCGGATCACATCACGCTGTGGTCCGGCGCGCCGGTTACCTCATTCCCGACGCTGACGGTGACGGTGCAGCAGGCCAACGGCAACCCCGCCTCCTCCGGGAAGCGAGTCCTCGTCGGGACCATCCGGCCGCAAGGCTGACGTCCGCGCCGGATACCGCGCGCGACGATCATGCAAACGGGATGATGGTTGCGGCGCGGGCGCGTGCGAGGCTGCCCCGGCTTCGATAACCAGGAGGGTCTACGTTGAACCAGCAGGAGAGTCCCCGATCCCAAGAGGCCCCGGGCGAGCCCGACGGGCAGTCAGACAAGGTCCCGCTCACCGCCCGCCTGTTGCTGCGCGAGACGTTCACCGCGCGCCGGGCTGCCGCGATCATCGCGGGAGTAGCCGTGATCATCACGATCGCGGGCGGGATTTTCATCCGTGTATTCGACCACGAGGAGTACAGGACGATCGGCAAGGGCCTGTGGTTCGCCCTCGAGACGGTCACCACCGTCGGATACGGGGACGTCACGCCCGCGAACACGGTTGGGCGCTTCATCGCCGGCGTCATCATGCTCGCCGGGATCGGCTTTCTCGCCGTGGTCACGGCCTCGGTCACCGCGGCGCTGATCGAGAGCAACCGCCGGCGCTTCGCCACTTCCGAGGCCGACCTCGCGGCCCGGCTCGACGAGGTTGGCGCACGGCTGTCGAGGATCGAGGCGGCGCTCGACCGGGTGGCGCCTCCGGACTCGTCAAGCCCTAGCGCTTGAGCGAGAAGCTCTTTGTCGCGCTCGTCGAGGCCGCGCCGGTCGGCGTGAAGCTGCCCTTGGCGGTGAGCTTGAGGCGCTTGCTGTGCTTGAGCAGCGCCCGGCCCTTGCCCGTCAGCTTGATCTTGACCGTCGCCGTCCCGGCGCTCTGGAAGGTCGCGTGCGCGCTCGCTACCAGCACGGGCTTCTTCGACTTCGCCAACCGGGCGCCCTTCGGGACCTCGTACCACGAAATGACGAGTGACCCGGCGCTCGGCGCGGCAAACGCGACCGAGTAACCGCCGTGCTTGAGCAGCGACTTGATGCTGGCGTTCTTGCCGTGTGCGCCGAGGATCGCCCGCAGCGCGGCGAGCACCTGCGCGACGGTCGGCCCGGTCGGCCCGGTCGATACGGGCACGGTGACCGGACCGACGAGGCTGGAGATCGCTTGTGCGCTGCCAGCGACGTTGTGCGCAGTCACGGTCACCAGGATCAATCCGCCCTCATCGGCGGTGGTCAGCGTGTATGAGCTCCCCGTCGCTCCCGCGATGTCCGAGCACGCCGGATTGCACCGCTGCCACTGGTACGTGTAGGTGATCGGCGTCGTTCCCGACCAGCCTCCGGTCGAGGTGGACAGGGTCTGGCCCACGACCGTGGCACCGGAGATGGCCGGACTCGAGAAGTTCGCAGCTCTGACTATGACCACGGCGGTGGGCGCCGAAGTGGCCGGCGAGCTGTCCCCGCCCGCATTCGAGGCCGTCTCCTGTACGCGGATCGTGTGGCCGACGTCCGCGGCGGTCAGGGTGTAGGTCCGGTTCGTCGCATTCACGATCGCCACGCATGACCCGCCGGAGCTGTCGCAGTCCTCCCACTGCAATTTGAAGACGGTCGGACTGTTCGTCCAGGCGCCGTGCGACTCGGACAGTGTCCGACCCTGAATCGGCGTTCCTGAGATCCTCGGCACCGCCGTGTTCGTCGGGGCCGGCGACACGGCGATCGTCGTCGGCGCGGACACCGCCGGCGCGCTGCCTCCGCCGGGGATCACCGGCTGCTCCTGCACCCGGATCGTCTGACCGACGTCCGATTTTTGAACCTCGTAAGTCTGGCTCGTCGCCCCGGAGATCGGCGCGCACACATTCCCGGCGGGGTCGCAGTCCTCCCACTGATACGTGAACGACGTGGGACCGTTGGTCCATGATCCGTTCAGCTCGGTCAGCGTGGTGCCCACTATCGGGCTGCCCTGGATGGACGGTGGCGTCTCGTTCTCCGTTCCCGTGTAGGTAAGGGCATTGGCGCCGAAGTCGACGGCCTCGCAGAACACCTGCGTGGGGCAGGACACGGACGCGAAGTTCGCCTTGCCGTCGATGCTGGAGGCCACGCTCCACGTCGTTCCGTCCCACGTGGCGACGTCCGGAGTCGAATAGACAGCCTGGCAGAACGACGCCGACGAACATGAGATCGAACCCTCGAACCCGCCCGGCTGGACGCTCGCTGCCAGGGGTTGGCCACTGCTCCAGCTGCCGCTCCAGGTGAACCCGAGGCCTTCGAGCCCTGAGGCCCCACCGAAACCCGAGCCCACGACCGCGCAGAACGAAGATGACGGGCACGAGACAGAGTCCAAGAACGTCCCCCCGGTGGCGACGGTCGTCGGCGCGCTCCAAGAGGTGCCGTTGTAGCTCGCCGCCGCGCCCGTCAAGGTCGTTCCCGCTTCGCCCAGTCCGACGGCCATGCAGAACGACGCCGACGCGCACGACACCGAAAACCAGAGCACGGGACTGGCGACCGGTGTCGGCGCGCCCCACGTTCCACCCTGATCGGTCAGGGCGTTGCCGCTGGCGTCAACGGCCATGCAGAACGGAGCCGGAACCGTCGTGCTCGCCGGACATGAGACCGAACTGATCCCCATACCGCCAGTGTCGATCGGAGCCGGAGCGCTCCACGTGCCGTTGTCGTAGGTCAGTTCGTTCCCGCCGTTGTCGACGGCGACGCAGTACGAGTCCGACGAACACGACACCGAGGTCAAGCCCCCGTTGCTGTCGATCGTCGACGGCGAGCCCCACGAACCGTTCTGGAAGATCAGGGCATCGGTGACCGGCTGTCCCCCTAGGGCGACGCAGAACGAGCTCGTCGGGCAGGAGACCGAGTTGATGCCGTTGTTCGAGTTGATGTCGGTGGGAGGTCCCCAACCGGTCGCGGCCGATGCCACGGCCGGCGCGCCGAGCCACACGATCGCGGCACACAGAACGACCCAGACGTATCTAGAAACGCCAAGGCGTCTAAAGGCGCGTTGCCTAGCAGCGCCAACAGGTCCAGAAACTCCAAGGCGTCTAAACAAGCCCCGTCCGCCGATCGACCACAACGCAGAAGCTCCCGACACGCTGATTCCCTCCTGTGTCCCTCCGTCACTCCGCCGTGGATGCGCGAACCTACAGGGCGTCCGGCGGCTTGTCAACGCTCCAAACACATTTCTGTGTCCGGACGGAGACAGTTTAGGCACCAGCTCATCCCCTCGGCAAGTCGACACCGTAGCCCCCTGCGTCGGCGCGAGAGCCTACCCGAGCGTACGTGTGCCGGCGCCGGTTGCCCTCGGGGACGATGTGATTAGCTCCGCGAGTCCGTGAGGGGCGTGCTCGACTCGGTTGAAAGGAGAAGGCGATGGAGTCTGCTGGGACCCAGGATCCCGCGTCTTTGGCCGGGGAGGCCTTCATCTACGGCTTCCCGCTGGTCTTTGATCTGGAGCAGGTCGATCGGTTCACGCATGCGGGAATGGGCAGCGTGCCCGCCGCGCCGTTCAACGTGTTCGCTCACGCGCCCGGGCTCGCCGGCCCGAGGGAGACGTTTGTGTCCATCAACAACGACACGATCTACTCGATCGCCAACGTCGACGTCAGCGGCGGGCCGGTCACGCTGGAGGTGCCAGATTCTCGTGGCCGCTACTACGTGCTGCAGTTCGTAGATGTCTGGACGAACAACTTCGCGTACGTCGGTCACCGGGCCACGGGCACGAGCGCCGGCAGGTTTCTGCTCGTCCCGCCCGACTGGGACGGGCAACCACCTAGTGACGTCAGGGTGATCCGCTTCCCGACTATGCTCGCCACCATCGTCGGTCGCTGGGCGGTCAGCGGGGAAGCCGACATGCCCGCCGTCAGTGAGCTCCAGGGTGCCCTTACCCTGACGCCGACCGCGGCCGGCCGCGGCCTCCCGGACGCCGACCCGTCGGTGCCCGAGGATCTGCGCTTCTTCGAGCAACTGCGGGTCTGGATCCAGGCCTTCCCGCCGGCGCCACGCGACATCGCCTACCAGCGGCGGTTCGAGCCCCTCGGCGTGTTCGCCGCCGAGTCGAGCTACACGGACGGAACCTCCGAGCTGGCAGACAGTCTCCGCGCCGGGCTCCGGGAGGGCCGGGAGAAGATGGAGACGGCGCTCCGGCACGCCGATGTCCCCGAGCAGAACGGCTGGCAGCTGACCTATCACGCGTTCGACTACAACCTGGACTTCTTCGAGCTCGGAGCGCTCGACGACGATCGGTGGAAGCTCCCCGACGGACCCGGCCGCTACCTGAAGCGCGCGCTCTCCGCGCGGGGCGGCCTGTTGGGCAACCACGGCTATGAGGCCGCGTACGCCATGGTGTACGTCGACGGTGACGGCAACGAGCTCGACGGCTCAGGCAGCTACGAGCTGCGGTTCCTGAGCGAGCCGCCGTGCAAGGCGTTCTGGTCGGTGACGATGTACGACACGCCGGACTTCTATCTCGTCGAGAACCCGATCGACCGCTATTCGATCGGCGACCGCACCTCGGGGCTCCACAGGGATGGGGACGGTGCGCTGACGATCGTCATGCAGCACGAGGAGCCGGCCGAGTCCGAGCGCAAGGCGAACTGGCTCCCGACGCCGGCGGCGAAGTTCAGGCCGCTCCTGCGCATGTACGAGCCGGACGAGTCGGTGTTCGACGGTCGGTTCGAGCTGCCGCCCATCGTTCGAGTGGGTTGATCGCCGTCGGCGAGCGTCGGGCGCCGACGGCCGCCGCATTTGGGTGGCGCTCTCCATGGTCACAGCATGAGGAGGCACGTAGGTTCCGACGATGGCGCACGTCGACACGCTGCCGGTACTGTTCGTGGTCGATTGCGACCCGCATGCACTGGACGTGCTGCTGTCCGATCTGACGCGGCGGTTCGGGAATGATTTCGCCGTGCGGGGCAGGTCCTCGTCGGAGGCGGCGCTCGCCGAGCTGGACGAGCTGGCGGCCTCGGATCAGCCCGTGGCGCTGCTTCTGATCGATGACGCAGCCGAACAGCTGCTCCCACGCGCACATGAATTGCATCCGCGGGCAAAACGCGTGCTGATGGTCGATCGCGACTACTCGTCCAGCAGTCCAGCCGTGCAGGCGATGGCGCTCGGACGTGCCGACTATCACCTCGTCCGTCCGTGGGCGGACGACGAGATGATGTACCAGGCGATGACCGACTACCTGGCGGCGTGGACCAGAGAGCAGGAGCCGAGGTTCGAGCTGTTCCGGATCGTCGCGGCCGAGGACGACCCCAAGGTGCTCCAATTGCGCGACTTGATGACGCGGATGAGCATGCCGTTCGGGTTCTATCCGGTCGAGAGCGAGGCTGGGCAGCATCTGCTCGACGGGGTCGAGCTCGACGCGTCGCATCTTCCGGTGGTGATTCGGCACGACGGCAAGGTCCTCCTCGACCCCAATCTGGCCGACCTCGCACGCGCCTTTGGCGTCAACGTCACGAACGATGTCGACACGTGCGAGGTCGCGATTGTCGGGGCAGGGCCGGCCGGGCTGACGGCCGCCCTCTATGCAGCCTCGGAGGGACTCGAGACCGTGATCCTCGAGCTCGCGGTCTCCGGCGGTCAGGCGGGGACGAGTCCGCTGATCCGTAATTACCCCGGGTTTCCCCACGGAATCGACGGCGGCCTCCTGATGGAGCGGACGTGCGAGCAGGCGTGGCTGATGGGAGCTCACATCGTCTTCGCGCAGCAGGCGGTGGCGCTCGAACGGCAGGGCGACGATCGGATCGTCCACCTCCTCGACGGGACCCGAGTGGTGGCACGCGCAGTCGTGATCGCGACCGGAATCGAGTGGCGTCGACTCGGTGTTCCGAGCCTCGAGGCGCTCATCCATTCGGGCGTGTTCTACGGCGCGGCCGTGGGCGAAAGCCGGGCGATGCAGGACCAGAGCGTGGCCGTCGTCGGCGCCGGCAACTCGGCCGGACAGGCCGCCCTGCACCTCGCCAAACATGCTCGCGACGTGACCCTGCTCGTCCGCGGCCGCAGTCTCGCGAAATCGATGTCGAGCTACCTCATCCGCGCGATCGACACGACCCCGAACATCGTCGTTCGCCACCGCACCGAGGTGGTAGGCGGCGGCGGCGCCGAGGCGCTCGAATACATCGAGCTCGCCGATCGAACCACCGGCGTGACCGAGGAGGTCCCGGCGGCCGCGCTGTTCATCATGATCGGCGGCGTGCCGCACACCGAGTGGCTCCCGGACGAGGTCGTCCGTGACTCGCATGGCTACCTGACCACGGGTCGCGACCTTCTCGGGCGGGCTCCGATGGCGTGGAGCGACAGCCGTGAGCCGCTGACGCTCGAGACAAGCGTCCCGGGTGTGTTCGCGGCCGGGGACGTTCGCGAAGGTTCGATCATGCGAGTCGCGTCCGCCGTGGGCGACGGGGCGACTGTCGTGCGACTCGTGCACGAATACCTGCGCGATGTGGCCAGGCGGGAGACGAGGTCCGTGGCCGCCGGAGCGGCATAGACCTCGCCTCCCGCGAATCGATACCTAGGCGCTCGGCGCCGACGGGTCGATGTTCTGGTTGCGCCGGAACAGGTTCGTCGGGTCGTACTTGCGCTTGAGGGTCACTAGCCGTCCGTACGTCTCCTCGCCGTAGGAAGTGCGGGCGCCGTCCGGCTCGGTGAGGAAGTTCACGTACGCGCGGCCCGTTGCCGCATCGGACGCGGCGGCGACCACGTCGCGTGCCCATTCCGCGTGCGACGTGCCCGCTGCCGGGTCGTGCCAGCCCGTCACGGCGTTCAGCACGAACGGCATCGAACGCTCGGGGTACGCCGTCGCGCTGTCCGCGACGCGGCCGACTGCGCCGCCCATCTGGTGCACATGGATCTCGCACTGCCCGCCGGGCGCGGCCTGGTGGGCCTCGCACAGACGGTCGATGAGCGCGTCATCGAGGTGGGAGAGGTGCGTGCCCTTGAAATAGGCCTGGATGCCCTTCGGCCACAGCGGGTCGAGCAGCGACTGCAGGCCTGCATATGGAATCGGCCCGAGTAGATCGGCGATCGGCTCCGCGAGCTCGCGTATCGGACGCACGAGCGCGGGCCCGTCTTCGACCGCGCCGGTCGAGGCGGCGACGAACGCCACCACCTTCCTGCCGTGCCACTCCTCCGGAATCACGGGCAGCGGCGGCGCGCTCGTGAGGTTGACGAGGCCGGTCATCTCGTCAGGGGCCGAGTCGGACCACTCGCGGAACGCGCGCAGGATCCGCTCGCTGTGATCCGCCGGGTAGAAGATCGGCCCGCCGTAGATCGTCGGACCGAGCTGATGGAGCTCGAACTCGAACCGCGTGACGATCCCGAAGTTGCCACCGCCACCGCGCAGGCCCCAGAACAGATCGGGGTTGTCGGCCTCGCTCGCGTGGACGAGCCGGCCATCCGCGGTGACCACGTCGGCTCCCGTGAGGTTGTCGCACGCGAGGCCGAACTTCCGCATCGTCCAGCCGATGCCGCCGCCCAGCGTGAAGCCGGCGACACCGGTGCTCGACACCAGTCCGCCCGTCGTCGCGAGCCCGTGGGCCTGGGTCTCATGGTCCATGTCAGCCCAGACCGCACCTCCCCCCACGGCCGCCCGGCGACCCGCGGGATCGACTCGGACATCGTTCATCGGCGAGAGGTCGATGACGACACCGCCGTCGCACGTGGAGAACCCGGGGATGCTGTGGCCGCCCCCGCGAACGGCGATCGTCAGGCCGTTGCTGCGCGCGAAGCCGACCGCGGCGATCACATCGGCGGAGCCGGCGCAGCGGACGATCACCGCCGGCTCACGACCGTCGTGAGCGCCGTTCCACACCCGCGACGCCTCGGCGTAGGCCTCATCGCCGGGCAGCACGATCTCACCTCGGATCGTGTCTCGCAGCTCCTGCAGTGTTGCTTCCCCGAGCACCGGGGCAATGGTGTGACTCATCCCGTCTTCCTTTCGTTTTAGGAGGGACGGGGAGTTGTAGGAAGCGGCTCTTTGACGTGGCTTAGCGAGTCCTTAGCAGGAGCAAGATCCAGCAGCCGCCGCTCGACGGCCTCGACGCCGAGCCCGTCGTGGCGCCCGGCGTAGCGGTGCCGCGCTTCAACCAGCAGGGCGGTGGCCCGCTCGACCTCGCCCCGGAGCACGGCGATCTCAGCGAGCCCGGCAAGCGTGTTCGCGATCCAGCGGTTCCGCTGTGTCGGGACGAGCACCTCGCGGGCCTCCCGCAGCGCGGCCTCGGCGTCGTCGAGCCGATCACGGGCAAAGGCAAGGTCCGCGGTCCGCCACAGCGCGCTGGCGAGTCCCCATCGATCGCCGGCGCGCCGGAAGGTGTCACGGGCATCCGCCACTTCACGCTCGGCGCTGCGGTAGTCGCCAGCGGTCGTGTCGACCAGCGCGAGCCCGGCGAGCACGAGCCCGACACCGCGCCGGTCTCCCTGTCGCTGTCGGAGCTCGAGCGCCGCTTCGAGATCGCGACGGGCCGCCCCGAGCGCCCCTTCCGCGAACTCAAGATACGCGCGCCGGACGAGCACGACCGCCGTGCCGCGCTCGTCGCCGGACGCGGCGAACCGCGCCGCGCTGTCCTCGAGTAGTGCGCGCGCTCGTGCGAGGTCGCCGCGCGCGCGCACGATTCCGGCCTGGTTCGTGAGCACGTAGCCGACAGCGGCGTCGCAGGAGATGTCGACGTACGGCTGCAGCGTGTCCTCGAACACGACGCGCAGTCCGGGTCTGACGCCGGACCGGCTCGTCTCGGCGAAGTTGACCGGCGACGGGATCCGTTCCGGAGACCCCGCTAGCTTCGCGAAGAGGTCGCTACTCCGCGCCACGAGCTCCTCGGCGTGCGCCAGATCCCCGAGCATCCACTCGACGACCCCGAGCGTGTAGATGCAGGTCGCCTCGGCCGCTGCCAGGGATTCGGCCCGCGCCAGCTCCAGGGCGCGCTCGAGCCAGGCCGTGGCGACGTCGGCCTCGTCGCTGGCGAGACCGAACTCGCCCAGATACTGCAGAGCACGCCACTGTGCCCGGGCGTCGCCGATCTCGGAGGCGACGTCGTGACTCTCCTTGGCGTAGGCGAGCCCTCGGGCGAGCGTGCCGCTGCGCATGCAGATCGCCGCCGCGGCGAGCAGCGCCTGGGCCCGGAGAACCGTGCGATCAGGGGCGGCGGCGAGTGCCTGGTCCAGGCGCCGCCGGGCCAGGTGGAGATCGATCCGGCGCATCCAGAATGGCAGGAGCGCAATACAGAAGCGCAGCGAGTCGGCCGGAGCGCGATCAAGCCGCGTGTCGAAGCCCGCACGCAGGTTCGCGGCATCACGGTCAAGCCGGGGCGAGTCGCGGTGCTCCTCTGCCAGCGCGAGCGCCCACCCGGCCTGCCGATCGGCGAACGCGGACGTTTCGCCGGAGACGTCGAGCATCTCGCCGGCGTACAGCCGAACGGTCTCCAACAGGCGGTAGCGGCGCTCACGCGAGGAGAACTCATCGGTGGCGACCAGCGATTTTTCGACGAGCCGCGCCAACAGGTCGGCGATGTCCTCCGGGTCGAGTGGTCCGCCGGCGCATACGGACTCCACCGCCTCGAGCTCGAATCCGCCGGCAAAGATCGCGAGCCGGCGGAAGAGGATCCGTTCGTCGGGCTCGAGAAGGTCGTGGCTCCACTGGAGCGTCGCGGCGAGCGTCTGCTGACGCGTTGGCGAGGCGTGACTCGCGGTCCGCAGCAGGCGGAACCGGTCATCGAGTCGCTCGGCGACCGCTCCTGAACCGAGCGCAGCGGTACGGGCGGCGGCGAGCTCGAGGGCGAGCGGCAAGCCGTCGAGGCGAAAGCAGATACGTGCCACATCGGTTGCGTTGAGCTCGTCGACCACGAAGCCGGGAGACGCTGCGCGCACCCGTTCCACGAACAGCCGCACCGCCTCGTATCGGAGGAGCTCGCCGGGCTCGTGGACCTGGTCGGGGTCGGGGATGCCGAGCGACGGCACTCGGAAGACGATCTCACCTGGCACTTGCAACGGCTCGCGGCTCGTCGCGACGATCGTGAGCGTGTCAGCGGAGCGCAGCAGGGCATCCACCAGCTCCGCGGCGCCGGCGAGCACGTGCTCACAGTTGTCGAGTACCAGCAGCAGTCGACCCCGGGAGACGAACTCGACCAGGGCATCGACCAGCTTCTGCCCGGACAGGGCTCGCACATCGAGCGCGGCTGCGACGGCGTCGGCTACAAGCTCGGGGTCGGTGATGGCGGCTAGCTCGACGAGCGCAGCCCCGCTCGCGTACGACGGCTCAGCGGCCCGCGCCAGCTCGAGAGCCAGCCTGGTCTTGCCCACCCCGCCCGTGCCGGCGAGCGTGAGCAGGCGCGTGTCACCGAGCAGCGCCTTCAGCTCCGTGAGCTCGCGGCCGCGACCGATGAATGTGCTCGCATCCGCCGGCAGCGACGCCGGCCGGTCACCGTCGGCGCAGTCGAGCGCCGCGAGCTCCTCCGTCAGGTCGGCCACGAGCTCCGCAAGCTCGCCCCGGCGGACCTCGGCCCAGTCCTCATAGCGGTTCTCGGGCAGCAGCTCGCCCTCGTACAGCGAGAGCGCGGCCCGGTACGCGGTCGGCGTGCCGAGGCGGCGGGCCTCGGCGGCGGCGAGCTCCAGCCGATCGACGTCGACCTCGGCGAGCAGGTGGAGCGCCTCATCCCGCACCTCAATCGCACCCGAGTCGAGAGCGCGCCGCACGACGTAGACGGCCTGATGGAGGTTGTTAGCCGCCGCGTCCGGCGCTCGATCGCGCCACAGCACGTCCATCACCTGCTCACGGTGCAGGCGATGTCGCGGCGCGAGCGCGAGCAGCTTTACCAGCTCACGTGCCTTCTTCAGGCGCCACGCCGTGGCCGGGATCGGCGCGCCGTCGACCGCAGCCGAGAAGCCGCCCAACAGAGTCACGCTCACCTCGCCCACTGGCCAAGCTTGATCGACGAGGCGCCCAGCGGGAATGGTGGGCGGACCCCAATCCCGCCGCGGGCCGCCTTAGGGACGCGGTGCCCGGACTGCGGGCCCACCTACGCGGTGCCTCAGACGTCGACCTTGAAGCCGCCGTCGGCTTCGCTCGCCGGGGTGCCGCCGTCGACGCCCCAGTTCTCCATCGGCGGCTCGTGGATGACGATCAGGACGTCATCAGGCGGGACGTCGAACCCGGCGAGTCCCCCCACGATCGCTGCGTACAGGCGACGCTTCGCCTCCATTGACCGCCCCGCGAACATCGTCACCTCGACCAGCGTGTACGCGTCGCTGTGGCGATCGGGGTACGGCACCGTGAAAGCATCGCGTGGGTATTCGGCGAGGCGCACGAGGGGGTCCTCCGCCGGCGATCGCAGCGCCTCGCTTAGCGCCGCGCGCACCGCTTGGACCATGCCTCGCTTCTTCGCGTCGCCGCGACCCTCCAGAATTTCGATGCGGGCGAGCGCCATGGCCGGCAACCTACCGCTCCGGGATGGCTCTGTAGGTTTCAGCGCCATGCACCCGACGGCAGCACGCCTGGCCGAGCGGCTCGGGCAGCGAGGTCTCCAGATCGACGTGAGGACACTGAGCGACTCGGCTCGGACCGCTGCGTTAGCGGCGGCGGCGCTCGACGTGGAGGTCGGGCAGATCGTGAAGTCGCTCGTGTTCCTGAGGGGAGAGGAGCCGGTTCTGATCCTCTGTGCCGGTGACCGACGCGTGGACGCTGAGCGATTCGGGCTGGCGCCGGCGCCCGCAGACCGGGTGCGGGCGGTGACCGGATTCTCGATCGGCGGGGTTCCCCCGCTCGGCCACGACGTCGAGCTGGACACGACGATCGACGAGTCCCTCCGGCGCTTCGAGATCGTGTGGGCCGCGGCCGGCACGCCGCACGACGTGTTCGGCGTCGAGACAGAGGCGCTGATCCGGGCGATCCCCGGGGCTACGGTTACCGTCGTTAGCTGAGTGAGTCCGTGGTTGGGCGAGCGAGACGCCGTTTGACGTTGCGTTGCCCGGGGTGTAGTACTGACGGCATGACGCGTGACGGTGGTGATGGGATGACCGCGGAAGAGGCGCGAAGGCTCCGCGCTCAGAACGCCGAGATGCGCCGTCTGCTCGAGAAGCATCAGTGGAGCGGGCTGACGCCCACGAAGTCTTATGGCGCCTGTCCCGAATGCGGTGGCTCGAACGCGCCTCTCGCCGATGGCCACCGGATGAACTGCGCTCTCTCCGCCATCCTGGTGGACTGCGCCGTCGCCGCCATCCTGCCGGACCCGGACTGATCTAGCCGCGCTTCCTTCGCCGGCGGACTGCGCGAACCGGAGAACCGGATCCGTAGCGATGTCCGTACATCTATCGAAGACAGACGGGACGCGGGGTCCTACGCTCCGCGCCACACAGCCCGACGGGGCCTTGCAACTGGGGGAATGGCAGATGCGTGCTAACGAGATCGTCCGGCGTCGCCGGGCCCGTGTCCTGACAGGTGTCGCCGTGGCGGCGACTGGTGTGCTGCTGCTGGCGTTCGCCTCGCCGGCGCTCGCCGGACAGGTCGGCGTTGCGAGCGGGCGCTGGTCGATGAGCAAGATCGAACAGGGCGTGGGAGCGGAACCGGTCGTCCATGGCCGCATGCCGAGAACACTCTTTGACAAGCAAATCGATCTCGGCCCGACGCCGTTCAACTACGCGCTCAGCCCGCTGCCCGACCGAGCCGCGGATCGGGTCGGGGATAACACTGAGGAGTACTTCGTCGACGCGGAGGCGCCCTCGATCGCGCCCGACCGACCGTTCGTGGTCAAGGGCGGCGAGACGCACCTGGAAGGCTACTCGCGTTTGAGAAGAGCGCGCCTGGTGGATTTTTGAATTTCCAGCTCCGCAACCTCGTTCTGAATATGACCGACGCCAACGGCCCGCTCTCGGCCTCCGAGTGCCACGCGCCGCCGTGCTACCCGATCCGGACGATCGTGCGATATCACGTCCGCGCGTGGACGGTCGCCGGGGGGCACGAGTTCTTCAACGTCGGCGGCACCGTGTTCGCGGAGGGGCATGATCACGAGTGGTTCATGGGGGCGGCGACCGCGGCTGACGCTAAGGCACCGTTCTGGACCGACGCGCAGTTCTCCATCGACCGCCCGATGGCGCGACCGCTTTCCATATGAATTTGCAGCACCCGCTCAATCTGGGCGTGCCGGTCACGAGGCTGCACCGGGGCACGCTGTTCATGACGAAGCTGACCTTGGACGCCGAAGCGATCAACGATCGCGGGGGCGAGTCCGCCGCGCAGGCGTTCATCACCGATCCGCCGCACGCGGGGGCCGGGGTTGTCGCTCGGGGGCTCACGCCACGCCATGTGCGGAACCTGAAGGACCCGCCGGTGACGCCGCGACCCGCCGCCCGTTGCATCAGGGGTCCGCGCCGACACGCCGGCACGGTCCAGCTGAGCAGCGAGCCGGTGACCGCCGGCGAGGGCAGCGGCACGGCGCTGGTGCTGGTCACGCGCAAGGGGGGGTCGCGCGGCGCGACGAGCGTGATCGTCAATACGACCGGCGGCACGGCGCGCTCGGGGGTGGATTTCAAGCCCACGCGGACGCTGGTGCGGTTCGAGAATGGGGACACCTCGCCGCGGCTCGTGGAGGTCCCGATCCGCGAGGACCTGACGCGCGAGTCTCCGGAGAACTTCAAGGTCTCGCTCGCCCACGTGCGGTGCGCGAAGCTCGGCAAGCAGCGCAGCGCCACGGTCACGATCCTCGACGACGACCAGCCGCCACCGCCGCCGCCGCCCGAGTTCACGATCGGCGGCACGGTCGACGGACTCCAGGGCTCGGGGCTGGTGCTCTCGGACCTGGGCGCGCCGCTGCGGATCTCTGGGAACGGGAGCTTTACCTTCCCCGGGACCGCGACCACCGATCAGCCGTATGAGGTCAAGGTCGCGACGCAGCCAAGCAACCCGGGGCAGGTGTGCGCGGTCGAGCACGGGAAGGGCACCGTGAGCTTGGCCAACGTGACCGACGTCGCCGTGTATTGCGCCGCGCCCGTCATACCCCGGGGACTGGACTCGGGGTTCGGGGACGGCGGACGGATCTCTACCCCGATCGGCGAGGTTGCGCAAGGCGAGGCCGTTGTGATCCAATCCGACGGGAAGATCGTCACTGCGGGCTCAGCAGGCACCCAGCTCACGACCGATTTCGGGCTCACGCGGCACGACGACGCCGGCCATCTCGACCCGAGCTTTGGCGTGGGCGGGATCCTCACCACCGACCTGGGCGGCACCGACGACAAGGCCTTCGACGCGGCGCTCGACCCGAACGGCGGGATCGTGGCCGTCGGCCGCACCGACGCCCGGGGCGTCCAGAAGACGGACTTCGGCGTCGTCGACTACCTGCCGGACGGGTCCCCCAATCCCAACTTCGGCAATCACGGGATCGTCACTACCGAGTTCTTCGGTAAGGGGGCCCAGGCGAACGCCGTCGCGATCCAGGGCGACAAGATCCTCGTCGCCGGGTTCGCTCACCAAGCCAACGGGGTCGACAGCGACTTCGCGCTCGCCCGCTACAACCTCGATGGCTCGCTCGACACGAACTTCGGCGACAACGGAATCGTGGCCACCGACCTCGGCACGGAGAACGACGACGCCACCTCGCTCGCCATCCAGCCCGACGGGAAGATCGTCCTCGCCGGCGTCGCCGGCGACAACGTCGCTCTGGCGCGCTACAACGCGGACGGGAGCCTCGATCTCACGTTCAACAACTCCGGCAAGACGGTTGGCTTTTTCGGCGTCGCCAACGGCGTCACGGTCACCCCCGGAGGCACCATCCTGATCGCCGGCGAGGAGGTCGGCGCCAGCCAGACGCAGGACTTCATGCTCGCTAGCTACGGACCGAACGGCACCCTCAACAAAGGGTTCGGGAACTTCGGGGCCGTCACCACCGACCTCAGCCACGGCCCCGACTACGCCCAAGACCTGGCCATCGCACCCGACGGACGGATCTTCGTGGTCGGCCAGGCCACCAGCTCCACGGTGACCGACATGGCGCTCGTCGCCTACAACCCCGACGGCACTGTGAACGACTCGTTCATCGCCGACTTCCACGGCCTCGGCGATTTCGGCCAGGACCTCGCGTTTGACTCCCAGGGCCGGCTCGTCGTCGCCGGCTACACCGAGAACGGCGGCAACACCGAGTTCGCGCTCGTGCGAGTCTTTCCCTAGTCCCTACGTGGGTGCTGCGCGCCGGAGCCGGTCGGCGAGTGCCCGTACGTGCTCGGCCAGCTCGGGGGGCTCGTGAACGTCGAAGTCGACGCCGAGCATCGCGATCCGGAGCGCGAGCCAGGGAAGGTGGTCGTCGCCGGTCCGGTACTCACAGCTGTGGGCATCGATCGGCTCGATCGTCCCCCAGTGCGGCGGGACTCGCCTGGCGATCTGGTCGGCCCGGACGTGCAGGGTGACCCGTGCCTCGAAGCGATTCGGCGCGCCGGCGATGCTCTGCTCAATGTAGGCAGCTGCGTCCGTCGCGGGGAGCGCGCGCCCCGCAAAGCGCACGCCAGTCGATGCCGGACTCGCTAAGCGGTCGAGACGGAACGTCCGCCAGTCCGTCCGGTCGCGGTCCCACGCGACGAGGTACCACCGGCGGCCACGGTTGACGAGCGTGTGGGGCTCGACGAGCCGGCGGCTGTTGGTCCCATCACGGCTTCGATAGGCGAACCGCAGGCACTCCCTGTCCCGGCAGGCGGCGGCGATCACCGTCAGATCCTGCGGCTCGACCGTCGGACCGGCGAGAGGCGGCGCGATCGTCGTTGACCCGAGCGCGGCGACGCGCCTGCGCAGGTGAGCCGGCAGGACCTGTTCCAGCTTTACGAGTGCCCTGATCGCCGTCTCCTCGATTCCGGTCACCGAGGCGCGGGCCGCGGTTCTGAGGCCGACGGCGATCGCGATCGCCTCGTCGTCGTCGAGCAGCAACGGCGGCATCGCGGTGCCGGCCGCGAGCCGATAACCCCCGGCAGGGCCTGTCACCGACTGGACGGGGTAGCCGAGGTCCCGGAGCCGTTCGACGTCACGCCGGATCGTCCGGCCTGACACCCCGAGCCTGTTAGCGAGTTCGGTGCCGGGCCACTCGCGGCGCGCCTGAAGCAGCGCCAGCAGCTGCAGAAGTCGGCTGGAGGTCTCGGTCATGCCGTTCTCATGATCTTTGAAGTTGAGGACAGATCCTGACCTAAACCGCGGTTAGCGTCCGGGCCCGTCAACTACCGGAAGGAGCAGCCAGTGGCCGAGCGAGACGGATACATCCCCGGCGTCCCATGCTGGATCGACACCAACCAGCCCGATCCCGACGCCGCCGTTGCCTTCTACGGCGCACTATTCGGCTGGAAGTTCGAGGACGTCATGCCGCCTGAATCGCCGGGCAAGTACTTGATCGCCCGGATCCGCGGCGGCGACGTCGCGGCCGTCGGGTCGACCCAAGACGGCGCGCCGCCGGCGTGGAACACGTACGTCTGGGTCGAAAGCGCCGACGAGGCGGCCTCGAAGGTCGGCCGCGCCGGCGGCACGACATTGATGGAGCCGTTCGACGTGATGGACGCAGGCCGGATGGCGGTGTTTGCCGACCCGGAGGGCGCCGCGTTCTGCGTCTGGCAGGCGAAGCAGCACAAGGGCGCGCGCATCGTCAATGAGGCGGGCTCGTTGAACTTCAACGGCCTCAACACAAGGGAGCCGGGCACGGCGAAGACGTTTTACGGCGCGGTCTTCGGGTGGAAGACGCTGGCGTTCGACGGCGGGGTCGAGATGTGGACGCTGCCCGGCTACGGCGACTACCTCGAGCGCGACAGTCCGGGCCTGCGGATGCGGATTGCCGAGATGGGCGTACCTGCTGGATTTGCCGACGTCGTCGCGAGCCTCAATCCAATTCCGGACGAGCAGCACGACGTCCCGGCGCACTGGAGCGTGACGTTCGCGGTCGACGACGCGGACGCCACGGCGCATAGGGCGACCGAGCTCGGCGGGACGTTGGTCGTTCCGCCATTCGATGCCCCGTGGGTCCGAACGACTGTGCTCGCCGATCCCGCCGGCGTGACGTTCATCGCGAGCAAATTCGAACCTGAGAACCGGGACATCCCCAGCGCCGCGGCGGCGTCCGCGAGCACCAGCTAGGCACGCTTCTGACCGATACGCCTCCAACGACGGCGAGGCGGGCCGCGTAATCGTCCCGCCGACCCGTCGGGGCGTGCGACCAAGGACGTGCCGGTGTCGGCGTACGTTTGACATGCGGGCAGGTGGCTGCGAGGCTTGCACTCCCGTCAACCGGCGGTTCGAGGACTTCGCAGTAGACGCGTTTTCGCTCATCTACGACGGCTATGACCCCGATCAGGAGGGTCTGCACGAGGTTCTATGTTCGACCGGAAACGGTCAGTTCTGCTCGCGCGGCGTGGCCGAGTGGGAGGACGCCGATGGCGTCCACTACCCCGGGACCTATGCCCATGGGGTCTACAACCGGGAGACGACGATCCTCGGCGGCGTGCCGGTGCTCAACGAGGACCTGGTCAATCTTCCGAACTGGCTCGTGCTCAAGCTCCGGATCGAGGGCGGGGACGCGGTCAGGCTGGGGGAGGTCGAGCTGCTCGGTTACCGCCACGAGCTCGACTTGCGCCGGGACGTGATGACGCGGTCGGTCAGATTCCGCGATGCCGCCGGCCGTGAGACGACGCTACACAGCCAGCGGTTCGTGAGCATGGCCCATCCGTACCGGGCAGCCATCGAGTGGACGCTGACGGCGGAGAACTGGTCGGGCCGCGTCGAGGTGATCTCGGCGATCGACGGCCGGGTTACCAACCGCGGCGTGCAACGCTATCTGGAGCTCGAGGGCCGCCACCTCGACCCGGTCTCGCCGCGCACCTTCGGCTCGGACGTGATAGCGCTGAAGGTCGAGACACGCCAGTCGAACGTCTACATCAGTCAGGCCGCACGGACGCGAGTCTTCCTCGGCGAGAGTCCAGTCGCGCTGGAGCGCACCCTGTACCAGACCGAGGACTACATCCAGCACGTGCTCGCCTTCGAGGTCGGCGCTCGGGCGCCGGTCCGAGTCGAGAAGATGGTGGCGGTCGCGACGTCGCGGGACCCCGCCACCAGCGACTCGCTCACCAAGGCTGGGACAGCGGCGCTTCGGCGGCCGGACTTTGCTCATGCGCTGGCGCGCCACGCCGGCGCCTGGGAGGAGCTGTGGCGAGTGTGTGACGTGCGTGTTCAGGGAGATGACGAGGTTCAGCGGCTGCTCCGGCTCCACATTTGCCACATGCTTCAGGTGTGCTCACGCCACACCGTCGACCTCGACGCCGGCGTCCCCGCACGTGGGCTCAATGGCGAGGCCTACCGGGGGCACGTGTTCTGGGATGAGCTCTACGTCTTTCCCGTCCTGACGCTGCGCCTCCCAGAGGTCACGCGCGGGCTGCTGATGTATCGCTATCGTCGGCTCGAGGAGGCGCAAGCCGCGGCGCAGGAGGCCGGCTTTGAGGGAGCGATGTTCCCCTGGCAGAGTGGCAGCGTGGGCACCGAGGAGACCCAGCGGGTGCACCTCAACCCGCTGTCGGGACGGTGGGAGCCGGATCTGAGTCGCAACCAGCGCCACGTCAACGCCGCCATCTTCTACAACGTCTGGCACTACTGCGTGGCCACCCGGGACCTGCCGTTCCTCCGGGACTACGGCGCCGAGATACTGCTGGAGATAGCTCGGTTCTGGGCCTCGATCGCCCAGTTCAACCCCGCGCGCGAACGCTATGAGATCCATGGTGTGATGGGGCCCGACGAGTTCCATGAGAAGTACCCAGGCGCCGATCAGGGTGGCCTTCGCAACAACGCCTACACAAACGTGATGGTGGCGTGGCTATGTGACGTGGCCGGCGAGGTGCTCTCGTTGCTGCCGGCCAGCCGAGCCGACGCGCTCCGCTCGAGGCTCGAGATCTCCGACGAGGAGCTCGAGGTGTGGCAGGACATGAGCCGGCGGATGTTCGTCCCCTTCCACGACGATGGGATCATCACCCAGTTCGAGGGCTACGAGGAGCTCAAGGAGCTCGACTGGGATGCCTACCGGGAGCGCTACGGAAACATCCAGCGCCTGGACCGCATCCTGCGCGCCGAGGGAGACGACCCCGACCATTACAAGGTCTCCAAGCAGGCCGACGCGGTGATGCTCTTCTACCTCTTCTCCCCGAGCGTGCTGCAGGGCCTGTTCGAGCGCCTGGGTTACGAGTATCGCGCCGACACCCCGGCTCGCAACATCGCCTATTACGACCAGCGTACGTCGCACGGCTCGACGCTCAGTTTCGTTACGTTCGCTGGAGTCCTCGCGGCGCTCGACCCCGACAGTTCCTGGGAGCGCTTCCTGTTCGCACTGCGCAGCGACGCCGAGGACGTCCAGGGAGGCACGACGCAGGAGGGGATCCACATGGGGGTCATGGTGGGGACGGTGGATCTGATGCAGGGCGCCTATGCCGGCACCGAGATTCGCGACGACGTCCTTCACTTTCAGCCGAGGCTGCCCGCGGCGGTCGAGCAGGTCGCCTTCAGGATGCAGTTTCGGCGCACGCCCCTCCAGGTTGTGCTCGACCACGACCGCCTCGAGCTCACCGTACACCGCGAGGGGGCGGGAGGCCCGATCAAGGTCGGGGTCGGCGATGAGGTCCGGGAACTCTGCCCGGGCGACACGGAGACGTTCGAGCTCTCCACGACAGTGGCGGCCGGCGGACGCGAAACTCGAATGTGAGGCGAGAAGGCATGCCAGGGTTTCAGGGAGCGATTTTCGACGTGGATGGGGTGCTCGTCGACTCGCCGCACGAGAAGGCGTGGCGCGAATCTCTGCGCGAACTGATGGAGTCCGACTGGAGCGACATCCGGGATCGCACGACCTGGTCCCCGGAGGCGTTCACATCGCGCGTCTACGAGGAGCAGATGTCGGGCAAGCCACGCATGAGTGGGGCGCGGGCGGCGCTCGAGTACTTCCACGTACCCGACGACGAAGATGACCATCGCCTGCTCGAGTACGCCGAGCGAAAGCAGAAAATGGTGGTGCGGCTGATCGAGGCTGGGGACTTCACGGCCTACCCGGACGCGCTGCGCTTCATCATCGCCGTCAAGGACGCCGGGATGCGCGTGGCCGCGGCCTCCTCATCCAAGAACGCCGACCTGTTCTTGAGCCAGATCCGGCTTGACTCCTTCGCTGAGGAGGAGGGGATCTCGTCGGCGACACTCCGGCCCGGTCTGACACTTCTCGAATACTTCGACGTGGACGTCTCCGGGAGGGACTTCGCGCACGGCAAACCTGACCCCGAGATGTTTCTGACCGCGGCCCACGAGCTCGGCGTTGCCCCAGACGCGGCCATCGTCATGGAGGACGCCGCCGCGGGCGTTCAGGCGGCCAAGGCCGGCGGGATGGGCGCGATCGGCATCGCCCGCAAGGACGACGACGCGCTGCTGGCCGCGGCCGACGCGGACATCGTCGTGCATACGCTCGACGAGGTCGATCTGGCGGCCCTCTCGGCTGGTCGACTCGCTCGTACGACCACCCCTCATTGAGCGCTAGCAGATGGGCGCCCGGCAACGCCATGCCGGGCGCGTTGCGCGCCGGCTTCCACTTTTGGGCACGCGGTGCTTGTGAGCCGGGAAGGATCGCTTAGACGCGGGCGTCCTCAGAAGGCAGACGGTGTTTGATTTCTTGCGGTGCCGGGCACCGTGTTTTTGCGTGGGCGCGGCGATCGCGACGGGTGAACCGATCGGAGGAAGTTCATGTACCCAATCTGGCGAGCCACGATCCGGTCACGGCCGCCGCGGCTGGACGCATCGCCGAGACGCTGGATTCTCGTGACAGCGTGCCTGTCAGCCGGGACCCTGGCATTGACAGCCGCTCCGGCGCTGGCGTCCACGTACTCGATAACCGACCTGGGCTCGTTGGGCTACGGGACGACCGTCGCCACCGGCATCAATGACAGCGGGCAGATCACCGGGGAGTCATATCTAGGAACCGAAGTACAGACGAAGTGCCCTACGCCGAAACACAAGCCACCGTGCTTCACCCACCCGGGGCACGCGTTCATGTGGAGCAACGGGACGATGACTGACCTCGGCACGCTCGGCGGACTCGACTCCCAGGGCAATGCGATCAATGACCTCGGCGACGTCGTCGGCACCAGCGCCACTGCCGCCGGGTCGAGCGCGTTCACCGATCAGGCCGGGAAGATGACGGCGATCAACACCGGCGATGCAACGGCGATCAACAACTCGGGCGAGATTGCCGGTGGGGGGTCCTTCCCGGTCGCGAACACGCCGGGCGACGTATTCGAGCAGGCGTTCACCTGGAACCCACAGACGATGCAGACGACCGTGCTCGGGCTGCTCCCGGGTGAAGGCGGCATATTCACCGTGGCATCCGGGATCAACAGCTCGGGGGAGGTCGTCGGCAGCGGTGACAACTCGGCGAGCATGGAGCGGGCGTGGAAGTACCAGAACGGCACGATGACCGACATCGGAACGCTCGGCGGTCCGCAGGCCTCGGCGACGGCGATCAACAGCAGCGGCCAGATCGTCGGATTCGCCCAAACCACCAGCGACGCCGACGAGGGATTTCTCTACATGAACGGCAAGATGACCGCCCTAGGCCTGAACGTCTTCCCTTACGCGATCAACGATCACGGCGTGATCGTCGGCCAGGGGCCGACGGGAGGCGCAGTCGTCGACAGTGGCGGAGGATTTCAGAACCTCAACAACCTCGTCCCGGCAGGATCGGGCTTCACGCTCAATCAGGCCGTCGGCATCAACGACAACGGCCAGATCGTCGCCAACGGCAGCAACAACACCACCGGCCAAAACAACGCCTTCCTGCTGACGCCGAACTGACCTAACTCGAACGGATCGCTAAGGCCTCGAGCCGATGGTTAGGCGGAAGTCTGCGCCGCGCGCGCCGTAGCCTCGGAGAGCACCACGACGGGCCGCGCCGCGGTGGCGGTCAGCTCCGCGGCAACGGACCCGATCAGGGACGCGCGCACCCCTCCCAGGCCACGCGCGGTGATTACGATCAGAGCGCCACCCTCGCGATCGGCGACCGACTCGAGCACTTCGGCGGGCGGGCCCGGCTCGATGACGCCGACCGCGGTCCCGCCAGCCGCCTCCACAGCGCGCTGGACGACTTCGGCCGCCTGCTTCTCGACTGCATCGGATTGGCCGGTTACTGGAGGCGTCTCGGATCGAGCTCCCGGATAGGACAACACCGCCCTGACGTTCTGGCGGGCGTGGACGACGAGGAGCCGGAAATCGAGCTGCGCTGCCAGCCGGCCCGCGAACGCTGCGCCGGCCAACGCCTCGTCTGAGCCGTCGATCCCGCACACGACGCTGGCGTCGGCAGAGCCCTCGGCCGTCCGCGTCCCTTCGGGTGGAACGACCACGACCGGATAGCGCGCTTGCGCGGCAAGGTCGCGCGAGACGCTGCCGAGTACGGCCGAGCGTAGCCGCCCGTGCCCACGCGAGCCGACCACGAGCAGCTCTGGATTCTCCTGGTCCGCGGCTTCCTGGATCGCCTGAGCGGGTGACCCCACCAGCAGTCGCACCTCGACCCGTTCGTCGTCTGACCGGCTGCGGACCCAAGCGGCCAGGTTGTCGGCGTCGCTCGAGCCATCCGAGGCGCGGACGACGATCAGGCGAGCCTGCAGCCGCTCGGCCAGCCAACGAGCCGTGTCAAAGACGGGCCCCGCTGCCTCAGAGTCGTCGACCGCGCAGAGGATCACCTCAGCCATCGTGCCGCCACCATCGCTCGGAGACCGCCATCGGGCAGCAGTCTACGCGGCCGGATCGCTCGGACGCGTCCGAGGCGCCGCGTCCGAGCTCGCCTGAGCACCTCAAGTGGCGACTTGCTGGATTATCTGGAGCACAGCGGGCAGTTGGAGAACACGATGATCGTGCTGGTATCGGACAACGGCGCGTCTGGCGAGGGCGGCCCGAATGGATCGGTCAACGAGAACGCGTATTTCAATGGGGTGCAAGACCAGATCGAGAAGAACCTCGAGCAGATTGACGAGCTCGGCACTCCGCGGACCTATAACCACTATCCGACGGGATGGGCGTGCGCGTTCAACACGCCGTTCAAGCTGTGGAAGCGCTACTCCAACTGGGAGGGCGAGACCGCCGATCCGATGATCGTGTCGTGGCCGGCGAAGATCGCCCAGCCCGGCGTGAGCCGCCAGTTCACACACGCGGTGGACATCGTCCCGACGATCCACGAATGCCTGGGCGTCGAGCCCCCCGAGGTCGTCAAGGGCTATACCCAGTACCCAATCGAGTGGGTCAGCTTCGCCGCCACGTTCGATGACCCCGTGGCGGGCGAGCCGAGGCGATCAGTCGATCGCGAATGATCAACGCACAGGTGACGGGGAGCCTGCTGAAAGGTCGATGCTTTGCGGGGTTTCCGCACGAGAAACCGCGTGTTCCACCGATGGCACGATGCCCCGCATCGAGGATGTTACGAACACTCCGGATGACCGGTGACTACCAAAGTGAGTGCCGAGCATTGCACAGAGCCCGCTCCCAGCTCGCTGTACGGTGCGGCGTGGTGTGGGTGTCCGCTCGGGTTGTGCACGTCACGAAAACGGTGCGCTGAGGCTTTCGACGCACTCAGAGGAGGGATTGCATCATGGCAACCATTACTGCACCGCCAACCATTACTACACCGCCACTGGCCCGGCAGGAGGCTGAGCTCGACGGCGCGCGACCGCGCGCCACGAATCTCGACTGGGGCAACTCGGCGCCGCTTGCGCTGTTGGCGTTCGCCGTGACGACGTTCATGCTGAGTATGGTCAACGCGAGCGCGGTCTCCGTGGGCGTGACGCCGGTGGTATTCGGGGTCGCCCTCATGTTCGGCGGCCTGGCGCAGCTGATCGCTGGCATCATCCAGCTGCGGACCGGCAACACCTTTTCGGGTGTGTTGTTCGCTGGCTTCGGCGCATTCTGGCTGTCGTTCTTCGCGATCGGGCAGTGGTTCCTGAAGGATGTCCCGCTACTCCAAGTGGGCCACGCACTGGGCCTGTTCATCTACGCGTTCGGCATCTTCGTCGTGGTGATGTTGGCCACGTCGCTGCGCACTAACGTTGTTGTCGTACTGGCGCTCGCGATCCTCGTGGTGACATTCTTCTTCCTCGGGGCGGGCAACTACGGAGCTAATACGACGTTGATCCACTGGGGTGGCTATTTTGGCCTCGCCGCGGCAGCTTGTGCGTTCTATCTGGCCTTGGCGGAGCTCTGCGAGTCCTCCTATGGCCGAGCTGTGCTTCCCGTCTGGTCGCTGGCCGGCCGGTGACGATCGGCAGTGACGACATCCGCGACTGATCGATCCGAAGGAGCCTCTGGTGGGCGATTACGATCACACATACCGGCAGTGGCGAGAGGACCCGGAGGAGTTCTGGCGAGCCGCTAGCACAGCGATCGATTGGGATCGCCCTCCCGATGCGATCCTCGACCGGTCGATGACACCAAGGCCGGCGTGGTTCCCGGATGGGGAGCTCAACACCTGCTTCAACGCGCTCGATCGCCATGTGCGCGACGGGCGCGGCGAGCAGGCGGCGCTGATCTACGACAGCCCGGTCACAGGTGTTGTACGGCGCTACTCATATCGGGAGCTCCTCGATGAGGTGGCCCGGTTCGCCGGCGCATTGACGCACGAAGGCGTTAGTCGCGGCGATCGCGTGGTCATCTACATGCCGATGGTCCCCGAGGCGGTGATCGCGATGCTCGCGTGCGCCCGCCTTGGGGCCATCCATTCGGTCGTGTTCGGCGGGTTCGGCGCCGACGAGCTGGCCGCCCGGATCGCCGATTCGGGAGCGAGGATTATCGTATGCGCGTCGTGCGGCATCGCGCCTGCCGGGGTCACGCCATACAAGCTGCTAGTGGACCGCGCACTCGAGCTGCTCGACGGGCAACAGGTTCGCTGCATCATGCTCCAGCGCCCTGAAGGTCCGGGCTCGATTCAGCCGGGGCGGGACGTGGAGTGGGATGCCTGCATGGACGCGGCTCGGCCGGTTCCGTGCGTGTCGGTCGCGGCTACCGACCCGCTGTACATCCTCTACACATCGGGGACCACCGGCCTGCCGAAGGGCATCGTGCGAGACAACGGCGGCCACGCCGTGGCCCTGGAGTGGTCGATGGAGGCGATCTACGGCGTGCGCCCGGGAGAGGTGTACTGGGCTGCATCGGATATCGGTTGGGTCGTCGGCCATTCCTACATCGTCTACGCGCCGCTGCTGCACGGATGCACGACAATCCTCTACGAGGGCAAGCCGGTCGGGACGCCCGACGCCGGCGCGTTCTGGCGCGTCTGCGGCGACCATCGCGTGTCGGTGATGTTCACCGCCCCGACCGCGATCCGCGCGATCAAGCGCGAGGATCCGTCGGCCCTGCACATGGGGGGTCACGATCTCAGTGCGTTCCGGACGCTGTTCTTGGCCGGAGAGCGCTGCGATCCGGACACGCTGGCCTGGGCCCGCCGGCACCTCAGGCGGCCGGTGATCGATCACTGGTGGCAGACCGAGAGCGGGTGGCCGATGGCCGCCAACTGCCTTGGCCTCGAGTTGCTGCCCGTCAAGCCCGGGTCCCCGACCAAGCCGGTCCCTGGCTACGACGTCCGCATCCTCGATCACGACGGCACCGAACTGCCGCCGGGCCAGACCGGCGCGGTCTGCGTGCGGCTCCCACTTCCGCCTGGCTTTTCGCCCACGCTGTGGCGCGGCGAAGAGCGCTTCGTTGACGCCTACCTTTCCACGTACGCCGGGTTCTATCTCACCGGTGATGCCGGATATTTCGACGAAGACGGCTACCTGTACGTGATGAGCCGGATCGATGACGTGATCAACGTCGCCGGCCACCGGCTCTCAACCGGACAAATGGAAGAGGTCCTCTCGAGCCACCGGGATATTGCTGACTGCGCGGTCGTCGGCGTTGCAGATGAGTTCAAGGGCCAGATCCCGATCGGGTTCGCAGTGCTGAACGCGGGCGTCGAGCGCTCCCACGAGGACATCTCCACCGAACTCGTGGCCCTCGTTCGCGAGCGCGTCGGTCCAGTCGCCTCATTCAAGACGGTGGCGATCGTCGATGCGCTTCCGAAGACCCGATCAGGGAAGACGCTGCGCGCCACGATCCGCAAAATCGCCGACGGCGAGCGCTGGAGCGTGCCGCCGACGATCGAAGACGCCACAGTGCTGGAGGACTTCGTGCGGCTATTCCCGAAGCTCCACGCCAGCGGCACCCCGACGCCGACGCCGCACTGACAATCCGAACCAAAACACCTTGGCAGTCGTGGCCATCGGCTCTGGAGCGACTGGCTCCGTCAAGGACGGGTCCGCTAAATCGCTTTCGTCGCGGAGAAGAGACCGCTCAGGGAACTCGCGCCAGCATCACGGGCGGCGCTGGCATCCGGCATGGGATCGTGCCCGAGCTCGTGCGCACCCACGCTGGCCGCATCGATATACATAGCAAGCGCGCTGCCCCCGATGCGATCGAGGAATACACCATGAGCCAGATCGACAGTACGCGAGAGCACCTGATCGAGACATACCGCAAGAAGGCGAAGCACTACGACATCACCTCCCAGTTCTACCCCGCGCCCGGCTACCCCCAGCGGGCCCACCGCCTCCGGGCCGTACAAGCACTCGGGCTTCGCGCGGGTGACAGCGTCGTTGACATCGCCTGCGGCACCGGTCTGAACTTCTCGCTGATCGAGCAAGTGATCGGTCCCGACGGCCGGATCGTCGGCGTCGATCTGACCGACGCGATGCTCGCTCAGGCCCAGCATCGGATAGAGACCAACGGCTGGAGCAATATCTCCCTCGTACAAGCCGACGCGGCCGAGTTCGACTTCCCAACCGAGGTCGACGCGATTCTGTCCACATACGCCCTGTCGCAGGTGCCTGAATGCGGAGATGTCATTGCCCACGGCGCCGCGGCCCTCTCCTGCGGTGGGCGTTGGGTCGTGCTGGATCTCAAGGTTCCCGACAACACGCCAACCTGGCTAGCGCAGCTTGGAATCGCACTTGTGCGGCCGTTCGGCTCCATAGACGAGTGGATCGCGCGCCGTCCGTGGGAGGCGATTCGCGCAGCTATGGAGGATCGGCTGGCTGATCTCTCCTGGACCGAGTTGTTCTTCGGGACCGCGTTCCTCGCTGCGGGATCCCGCGGCTCTGGGCCCGTCGATCCCCCATCTAGGAATCCGAGCCGCCCCGCGTAGCGGACTCGACCGCGGCCTTGATCGCCGCCATCTCGCGATCCATCACGCGGCGAATCCTGCCTTGGAGAACGCGGCCGGGGATCGCGCGCATGAGGCTCTCGAGGTCGACCTCAACCCACATCTTGGCCTCGGTCTGCATATCGTCCATCGGCTCGAGCTCCATTCCCCAGCGCGCCGCGGAAAGGCCCATCGGCCCCGCGAACGCCAAGTAGCGGGGCGCCTCGACAGCGGTCACGTCCTGGCTCCGGCGGCGAGTGGACCCGAATATCCCTTTCGCTCGCTGCTCCACCCGCGAGCCGGGCTGAAGCGGAGCCCCTCCGCCAACCCAACATTCGCGAACCGTTGGCGCCCACTCCGGCCAGCGTCCGACGTCACAGACATACGCCCACACTTCAGGGACGCCGCTGGCGATCGTTATGCGGCTCTCGGATCTGACCGCCATCGCGCGTACTTTGTGTTGATCACTTTCCGGTTGCGTAAGGCCGGCGGCGAGGCTACATCCTGACTGAGACGCCTGCAAGCAGAGGTGAGCGCTCGGTTGACGGCAACGGTGCCTGCGTAATCGCGAAGCTCGCGATTACGGTGCGGGGCTCTCGCCGCGGATCGGCACCGCGGGGTTGTCCTCGGCGACCGCGGTCCGGGCCGCGCGTGATGCCCGGGTTGAACTTTGTCTTGCCGGCGATGTTCGGATTTGGCCCGTCTCGGGCGATGATCAGGTATCGACGAAGCGACTTATCGCGCTGCCTTACCCCAGGTGTACGGCTATCTCCTGCCGCGCTGCGGCAGCGTTGCCGATGCTGAGGACCTGACGGCTGAGACGTTCATGGCCGCTGTCGCGGCGCTGAGGCGGCCGGACCCGCCTTCGGTGACTGTCGCCTGGCTGATCGGGGTCGCTCGACACAAGCTCGTCGATCACTGGCGCCGGGGAGAGCGGGAGCGGCGTGGGCTTGCTGCCGTCGGACCTGACGAACCGGATGATCCATGGGGGGAGCTCCTTGATACGAGCGCCGCCCACTCGGCGCTGGCGCAGCTGCCGGGTCCACAGCGGGCGGCGCTCGCGTTGCGGTATCTCGACGGCCTGACCGTGGGCGAGATAGCAGACCATCTGGACCGGACGGTGCGGGGCACCGAGACGCTGCTCGTCCGCGCCCGAGCGGCACTCAGGCGGATCTACCGGGAGGAGGCTGCATGATCCCCGATCCACTCGACGCGCTGCGGCTCCCGAGCGTCCCGATCGAGCCGCGGGCCGCGTTCGCCGACGCGATGTGGCGGAGGATCGCGGGGGGCGAGGAGCTGGTCGCGCAGTCCGCGACCGTCCGCTACTTCGTCGAGGATCTCGATGAGGCGATCGCGTTTTACCGGGACCGGCTCGGCTTCGAGGAGGAGCTGCATCCCTCGCCGACGTTCGCGATGCTCTACCGGGGCGACCTGCGACTGCTGTTGAGCGTCCCCGGCGAGCCGCACGCACTACCGGACGGCACGCTACCCGAGCCGGGTGGGTGGAATCGGATCTCGCTGCGAGTCTCGAACCTGAACGCGACCGTCGCGACGCTGCGCGCCGGCGGCGTCACGTTCCGCCGGGAGATCGCTGCCGGTGTAACTGTCGACACCGCCCTGCTGGTGGACCCGTCGGGCAACCCCGTCGAGCTGTTCGAGCCGCGCGCCGGATACCACGAACGAACGACCACGAAGGAGTGAGCACATGAGCACAGCCAGCGTCCGTTATATCGTCGACGACGTCGACGCCGCGATCGAGTTCTACTGCGGCCAGCTCGGCTTCGAGCAGCAGATGCACCCCGACCGCGCGTTCGCGATGCTCACGCGCGGCGACCTGCGATTGGTGCTGGTCTCTCCCATCGGCCCCGACCACCCCGGCGGGGGCTCGCGGCCGATGCCGGACGGAACCAAGCAGCAACCTGGGGGGTGGAACCGAATCATGCTTCAGGTATCGGACCTGGAGGGCACGGTCGAGGAACTCCGCCCAGCCGGGGTTCGGTTCCGCAACGACATCGTCAGCGGGATCGGCAGCAAGCAGATCCTGGTCCAGGATCCGGCGGGAAACCTGGTGGAGCTATTCGAGCCAATCCGCTCCGAGGCGCGGCTCACCGGCTAAAACGCCGAGCGCGACGCGCGGGCCTGCTTCTCAGGGCTCCCAGGCTCCTCAACCGAGCCAGATCATGAGCTGCGCCCGGCCCTGTCCTCCTTCGCGATCGCGTCGGAGCGGAACTCTCCGCGCTCGGTCCGGCGGCCCGTGCAGAACCGAGGCTGGTCGCGAAACGCAAACCCTCTTTGCGTAAAACGACCAGCCTCCCCGGCAAAGCCCCCGGGTCCGGGATTCGGTCGCGCGAACCGCGCCGCTTGACAAGAACAGGAACCCGGCACAGTTCGCGCCACAGCCTCATCTACGGGCGGAAGCGAACTGGCGACGGAGACGTGAAGCTTGGCGCCAACTGAAACCGCCGACCGAACGGCACGTCCCCTGGGGTGACGTGCGGGTCAATTGTCGCCAGCGGCGCCCGAGCGGTTGCCACGGCCGGCGCCATCGGCAGCGAACGCACCTTCCCTGACTTCGGCGTCATGACCGTGCCGCCGGCGAAGCTGGCCCGAACCCGGATCGTTGAGGCGGCCGCGGTGTGAAAAATCGCCCCATATTCGGGACATTTCGCAAAATTGGCGCTGCCCTGACAGCGGACAAACCCCGCCGTTAGCGGGGGTTCTGTAGCGCGCCCGGAGAGATTCGCACAGTTCGCGCGACAGCCTCTCGTGGAAGCAGCAGCGAGCGGCTGGCTATTTCAACGTTGGACTGGGGTCCGCCTCGGCCGCGATCACGCCGAGCCGGGCGGCAGCCGCGCCCGCCTGGCCCCGGTGTGTTACCCCGAGCTTGCGCAGGATCGATGAGACGTGGTGGTCGACGGTCTTCGGCGTGACCACTAGCCGCTCGGCGATCTCCGCGTTGCGGAGCCCCTGAGCTAGCAGCTGCAACACCTCCAGCTCGCGGTTCGTTAGTCCGGCGGGATTCTCGCGCGTCGCTGGGCGCGGCCCCCGAGGGACACTGCGTTCGCCGAGCTCGCGCAGGCGCCGCGCGACGATCGCCGCCGCTGGCCTCGCCCCGAGCGCCCGAAGCTGCTCGTGGGCGGCGCGGAGCAATGAGCCATCGCTGCTGCGGACAAGTGCAATCGCCGCGTCGTAATCGGCGCCCTCGGCCTTGAGTAGCTCGGAGGCGGCCTCGAAGTCGCCGTCGAGCTGGAGGCGGAATCGCTCGGGGACGTTGTCCGGAGGCTCGACCGGAAGGCCAGCTCGCGCGCGCCAGCAGCCGAGCCAGCCTGCAGTGGTGGGCACGTTCAGCCGGCAGGCGAGGTCATATGTCGTCTCGGTCTCGGCATCGATCGCCTCCGCTCTGCCCTCAAGCCATGCCGCCTCGGCGCGGGCGGCAGATGCGGGACCGAGAAACTCCAGGTCGTCGGCTTTCATCGCGCGCTCCCACGCCTCGTCCAGGAGCGGCCAGCAGCTCGGGTCGCCGCGGCGCGCCCGCACCAGCCCGAGGGCGATCAGCGCGTTCGTGCGCGGTTCGAAGGTCTGGTGGCTCGGGCCGTCGAGGATCGTCTGGGCGGTTGCAGCGGCGTCGTCCCAGCGGCCCAGGGCCAGCTCGACGAGCGCCTGCTCGCCGAGGAGGCACTTCATCCATGCCTCGAGCCCGAGGTCGAGCGTGTACCCGATCCCGCGCTCGATCCAGACCAGAGCGTCGCGCCACCGCCCGTGGAGGATCAGCCCCAGACCGAGGTTGATGTAGGAGACCCCCGCGTAGGTCCCGAGGTGAGCCTGGCGCGCGAGCTCGAGGCCCCGCTCGAGCTTCGCCTCGCCCACGGGATTGCCGGATATCAGCTCAGCGGTTCCGACCATGTTGAGCGCGTTGACGAGCGCCTCGAGATCGCCAACCTCTTGGGCGATCGCGATCGCCTTCGCACCGACCGTTCTCGTCCGCTCGAAGTCGTAGTGGATCATCGCCATGCCGGCGAGGGTGCTGTAGGCGCGCGCCAGGTCGGCGCCTGTCGGGCCCTGCTCGAGTACGCGCACAGCCTCGCGGATCGTCTCCAGTGCCTCCTGGCCGCGCCCGATGCAGCTCAGCAGCCGCGACCGGGTCCGCAGCGCGCGGCCCTCGCGCGTGGTGTCGCGAGCTCGTCGGTGGATCGCGATCGCTTCGTCGATCGCGTCGACGGCTTCGGCGCGCATATTCGACAGATAGGCGTGGTCGCAGAATCGCTCTAGCAGATCAGCGCGCGGCGCCGGGTCAAGGCCCTCGGCGAACCGCAGCGCCCGCCAGTAGTGGTGCTGCGCCTCCCGCGGGGAGCCGCGCTCTGCCGCCCGTTCACCCGCCGCCGGCGCGTACCGCAGCATCGCCGGGCCGTCCCCCGCAGCCTCCGCATGATGGGCCAGCCGAACGTAGTCGGACGCCCAAAGCGTCGGATCGGACAGCGCCGCGAGCGCCCGACGGTGAAGCATGACGGCCCGGTCGGGCGGGAGCGACGTCTCGACCGCCAGCCGCGCGAGTTCGTGACGGAACAGGACGCCGTCCGCGTCTGCGCGCAACACCCCGGATGCCAAGCACTCATCCAGAGCGCCGAGGTCACCGTCTGTCAACGCCTCCAGCAACCACACTTCGGCCCGCTGCGGCACGACCGCGACCGCGTCCAACACCGCGCGGCCGGACGTGCTCAGGCCAGCGATCCGCGCGTGAACCGCGTCGCGCACAGTCTCGGGCACACCGCCGGTCCTAGCGGCGAGCGTCTCGGTGACGAAGAACGGGTTACCGGCGGTGCGCTCGAACAGCTCGTCGGCGTCGAGTGAGGAGGAGGCGGCGAGCTCGCTGACCGCCTCGCGCGAGAGGCCGTCCAGCTCGAGCCGAGTCACACCATCATCGCTCGACAGCTCGCCGAGCACCATCCGCAGCGGGTGATCGCGAGCCAACCCGTCGTTCCGGTAGCTGATGACCAACAGCAACCCCGAGTCGCTCGCCCGGCGGGCGAGCACCCGGACCACGTCAAGCGTCGCCTCGTCAGCCCAGTGCACGTCCTCCAATATGAGCAGCACCGGCGCAATCGCCCCGAGCGCCTCGCCGAGTGCGATCGCGAGGTCGAACGGCTTCGCTCCCGCCGCCGCCAGCTCCGCTGGTTCGCCCCCGAGCTCCGCAACGGGCTCAAGCAACGGGCCCAGCGGACGCGGTGTGAACAGCGGATCGCAACTGCCCCACACCACCGTCAAACGCCGCGGGAGCTCACTGCGGAACTGGCGGAGCAGCGCCGTCTTGCCGACCCCGGCCTCGCCGGACAGGATCGCGACGCCACCCCGACCCGTCGCGGCCATCTCGGCGGCGAGCCCGTGCAGCACACCCAGCTCCTCGGATCGTTCCAGCAGTGCCGGTCCCACGACGCAATCCTACGCGCAGCCTACACACCGGTAATCGGGAAAGTTCCCCATCTTGCCGGTCCTCCACCAGGCAGTGAGTCAACATCCGCGTTCCCCGCCCGTCGGCCCGGGAACCCGATCAAGAAGGAGCACCAAAGCCTCGCTGCGACGGCGAGACTGGCGCGTTCTTCCACCGGAACGATCGCAGGTCTGCCTCGGCTCCAACCGTACTTCTCCCCACCCGGTTTCTTTCCCACGTGGATGCGGGCCGAGATGTTCTGCGTCGCCGCGCTGATGGCGGTAAACGTGCTGCTCGTCGTCCGCGCCGCGCCCGCTGTGAACCGTCCGGCGTGACCGCGGCGGCGGGCGGCTACGGCAGACTCAGCGGCGTGGCTTCAGGACCCGCACAGGCCGCCGGACCCCGGCGTCGTCGCCTGGGCGAGGACGAACGCAGGGAACAGATCATCCGCGGCTGCGTCGAGGTGCTCGCGTGCGAGGGATACCGGAATGCGTCCCTCACACGCATCGCCCAAGCCGCCGGCGTCTCCAAGGGCCTCATATCGCACTACTTCTCCGACAAGGAAACCCTCATGGAGCAGACCGCGATCGCGACCGTCGCCTACCTGCGCGCCGAGGTCGGGCCCGCGATCGACCTCACCGCGGACGTCCCAGACGTCCTCAGGGCGGCGGTGCGCTATGCCTCGCAGCTACGCCGGACCCATTCCCGCGAGCTCCGCGCGGTCGACCAGATCGCCCACAACCTGCGCCGGTCCGACGGCACCCCGCGACTCGATCTCCGCGCCTACGAGGACACCTACCAGGCCCAGGAGCGACTCTTCCAGCGCGGCCAGCAGGAGGGCTCTCTGCGCGATTTCGACACGCGGGTCATGGCCGTCACCTACCAAGGCGCCGTGGACACCATGATCGCCTACCTCGACGCTCATCCCGAGACCGACGCCGGCGCCTACGCCGACGCGCTCGCAGAACTTCTCCTGAACGCCATCCGGCGCTAGCTCACCGAGCGAGCTCCATATCGACACGCACCGGCTCGACCGAACGAAACCCGCGCGTTGACGGCGTCGAACAGCCGCACCACACGCCGGTCTTGAAGACTGCGAAATCACCGTCGCCCAGGTCGTCCACAGTGCGAGTGAACCGGATGTCGGTACGGCGCTCAATCCCGCGCGGGGTGAGCCCGACTTACGCCAGGAGAGCTATCCGGTGGAAGTAGCGGCCATCCTCCAAGTTCTCAACGGCCACTCTGGAGATTTGGGCCAACAGATCCGGCCCAGGCCACGCCGATCGCCGAGTCGGCGCGGAGGGGCATGGCGGTGATTCGCCGTGATAGACGGCGATATCCGCCAGTTCGGTTCGCACCAGTTGCGCGCTGGCGCAACAGATCCTGGCCTCGGTCGCCGTCCCGCGCTTTCAGGTGTGCCGGAACCGACGGCGTTCGGGCCTGCGACGGTACGGCCGTCCGATAGGTGCGTTCCGGATGGCGGGTCGCGGTGCGCAGCGGCGGGCGCTGCTTCGAGAACTTCACCGCCGACCCGACGGTGAGGATGCTCGTGGAGCGTTCGCCGATGAACGCAGTCGGCTATGACGCCGGCGGCGCGCGTTCGCGGTGCAACCGGGGTCCGCGCCGGGCCAGCTCGCCTCGAGCAAAGCTCAGCGAGGTCGATGGCGGGAGTCGGCGCCAGCCGACTGCCTCTTTCGCGCGGTGGCAGGAAACCCGTCATGGAACCCCTCTTCATTGCCGTCTTTGGTGCGCTTGGGACGGCGGGGCCGTGCGGTGATAGATCCGTCATGAGACGCTCGTGACGCCCGGAGATGGTCGTGGTGACCGGCGCAGTGACGGGTGATCGTGAGTTAGACGACGTCGCGCGGTGGCTGACCACGCCGCCCCGCGGGATCTGCTTCGCTAGGGCCGGCTGAGGGTTCGCAACTGGTCGGGATGCGCCCGGCTCAGCGCCCGCCGGACCAGGGCTCACCCAGGGCCCAGGCGTGCCACGAGTCGACCTCGATCCAGGCACTAACCCGCCCGCGATCGCGCTGGGCGTAGCGCTGGCCGATGTAGTGCTGCGAGAGCCGGTCGATGTCTGACAGGTCCGGGTCGGGCTCGAGCGAGACGACGCGTCCCCGCAGGGTCACGTGGTGATACCAGTCATCCTTGCCGAGCACCGTGATCGAGACGAGGGGCTCCTGGCGCAGATGCTCGAGCCGCTTGCGGCCCTCGTCCATGTTCACGAGCACGCGTCCGTTCTCCCACAGGTACCAGGTGGCGGCCGTGTGGGGACTACCGTCCTCGTCGAGCGTCGCGATCACCGACGGGTTGGCCTGCGTGAGGTACTCGTTGAACTCTGGGGGAAGCGGTGGTTTGGGCATGTTGTCTGCATCCCCACTGCGGGGCCGTCTCAATCGTGGCCGGACCCGCGCGCCGGGCCCCGAGACGCACGCGCGCGCCGTTGCGGCCGAGACGCGGGCCGCGTCGATCGTCGATGGAGCAGTCCGACGATTTAGGGCGCTACTGACTCTTCCGTGGGTGGAGTGAACGCGGTCGCTGGGTAGCGCGGCCGTCGTCGTCTGATCAAGCAGCGCTCGGTGGGCGGGCGCTATTCGCGAGGTGTTTTGGCTGCTCGTGCCGGGGACGGCGCTGCTTGACAGCCGCCGCCGTGCCGCGCTGTTTGGCCACGAGGTCGGGGCGCAGGGATGCGCCCGACCTCCGGGCAGGAGGGCGCACGCCGCGTCGCTTCTACCGTTCCGGCTTCTCACAGTAGGAACGTTGAAAGGAAGCGGTGGCGGCGTGCGCAAGCGAAGCGTAGGCGTCCGTGCGTGGGCGCGGATGCTGGGGTTGGAGAAGACGGTCGTCGAGGCAGTCGCCGAGGAGAACGGCGCGATCGTGATCTCGGTCAGGCCGGGGTACAGCCAGCGAGATCGCTGCCCGCACTGCCGCAGGCGCTGCCCGGGCTATGACCTCGGCGAGGGCCGTCGCCGGTGGCGGGCGCTCGATCTCGGCACGACGTTCTGCTATCTGGAGGCTGACGCGCCGAGGGTCGAGTGCCGCCAGCACGGGGTGGTCGTCGCCGCGGTGCCGTGGGCGCGTCACGACGCCTGGTTCACCCGCTCGTTTGATGACCAGGCAGCGTGGTTGGCGGTGAACACGAGCAAGAGCGCGATCTGCCAGCTGATGCGGATCGCGTGGCGAACGGTCGGACGTGTCTGCGAGCGCGTCACCGCCGAGGCCAAACGCGGTCGCGACATGTTCGCGAACCTCGAGCGGCTCGGGTTCGATGAGATCTCGGTCCGCAAGGGTCAGAAGTACCTGACTGTCGTGGTCGACCATCACACCGGCCGGTTGGTGTGGGCGGCACCCGGCCGGGACCGCAAGACGGTCGAGAAGTTCCTGGATCTGCTCGGCAAAGACCGCTGTCAGCAGATCACGCTGGTGTCCTGCGACAACGCCTCCTGGATTACCGGCCCGGTGAGCGAGCGCTGCCCGAACGCGGTCATCTGCCTGGACCCGTTCCACATCGTCAAAGCCGCCACCGACGCGCTGGACGAGATCCGCCGCGCCGTCTGGAACGAGGCGCGCCGTTCCGGCGACAAGCAGCTCGCCAAGGATCTCAAGGGCGCCCGGTTCGCGCTCTGGAAGAACCCCGCCAACCTGACCGACCGCCAGCAGCACAAGCTCGCGTTCATCCAGAAGCTGAACGCGCCGATCTACCGCGCGTACCTGCTCAAGGAGCAGCTGCGCCAGATCTACCAGCTCCCCGCCGCTGACGCCATCAAGCTGCTCGACAGCTGGCTGAAGTGGGCACGGCGATGCCGGCTGGAGCCGTTCGTCAAGCTCGCCAAGACGATCACTGAGCAGCGCGCCAGGGTCGAGGCCGCGCTGACCAACAACTTGTCAAACGCCCGGGTCGAGCAAGTGAACACCCAGATCCGCCTGATCACACGACGCGGCTTCGGCTACCACTCCCAAGAGGCCGTGATCGCCCTCGCGATGCTCACCCTCGGCGGGCTCTGCCCATCCCTACCCGGCCGGTGACACCACCCACGGATCCGTCAGTAGGTTCCGATTTAGGTTGTCGGGGGGAGGGACAGCTCCTGCTCAGCGAGTTGGGCAGCTGCCTCGGCCTCGCTCTGCGAGTCGGCGTGTCCGTCGCGCGCCCCCGCCGGTCCGAATGCGGACCAGCGAAAGCCTCCTTCAGAATCTTCCTCGACCGAGTAACCAGATGCGCGGCCGTGTGAATCGTCAGTCGCCACCCATTAGCACTACCCCGTCTGGGAAGTCGGTATGCATAGCGAGCTCAGACGCGGGACACGACTGCCGCGTAGCCATACCCAGAAGATGTCCCGCATGTCCGCGGTTGGATCGGTCGTTCGTGGCAGTCTCCGGCGACCTGTGCGAGCGTACCCTGAGCGATACTGCGAGCCGCAGCGCTGCTGTCGCACGGAATCTCCCTGGGATAGACGCGATCATGCATGAGCTCGCACCGACGATCATGCACCTTTCCCCGTTTTGCGACGGTGGCGCATTGATGACGTGGGCGTCAGCTGGCGCTCGTCAGTGTCCGCTGATCCTTCCCCAGCTGGGATGTCCGCGGCGCTTAGCCTCGAGCTCTGCGACGAGGTAGGAGTTGTCGTAGTCATCGATTGTCCCTGCGATCGCCACGAGGTCTCGTTCGCGTAGGGCCGGGTGAGTCGGCGAACCTAATCACGGTGAGCGTCTCTGGCGGATGCGAGCTCGGCACACGGGCACGGCAGGCGGATCAGGTCGCTCGTTCACTTGAGGTCGCCGCCCACTCCTCACGGCTAATCGAATAGACCACGACCGGGTCACCCAGGAGGGCGTCAGCGCGCAGCGGTGTCATGCCGAGGCGCTCGGCCACACGAATCGAGCGGAGATTGTCCGGCCCGATCATCGCCGTCACGTACGGGACGTCCAGATTCCGAAAGCCCCAGCCCACACAGGCACGCGCCGCCTCGGTGGCGAAGCCGCAGCCCCATACGTCTGGCCGCAGCAGCCAGCCGACCTAGGTCTCGCGGAACTCAGGAAGGTCGCCAAGCTCTCCGATGCGCTTCAACTCGTCGTCTGTGACCGACAGCGCATGCTCGGCGAGCTCTCCTCGCCATGATCGCGGAGCACGCGCCACCGTGTTGCGCCGAGCGTGAAGCACCCGGACGATTCTAAGCCCCGTTTGGCTCGCGAGGCCTGCTTCTGGATCGTCGCCCACCCGGCCATATCAACGACGCTGCTGCTTCGACCATTGCTCGTATGCGGAGGGGAGCCTCGCCGGACAGACGATCGGCCGGCGACGAGGCTCGTCATGTGGAAGCTGGCGTCTCGGACGGTTGAGGGCTCGTTTTTTCTCGTAGCCCTACGCGGGAGTCAAGTGGCTGTTATGGCGGGCTGAGAGGATTGAGCGTGGTGATTGGCTGTCGAAGCAGTGCTGAACAACGTGACCTGGTGCGAGTTGGTTTGCTGCACGTGTGGAGTCCCGGCGAAGACTCAGACGTTCGTGTGGGCAACGCTTCAGCGAAGCCCTCGCCTCTACCCGGACGTGATCACGCTGTCGCCGTTGGCCAGATCAACCGATGTTTTCGATTTCTTGATCACCGGTCCCGGCTGCTCGGTAAAGGACAGCTTTGCCATCGTCGATCTGGCCGCAGGCGGACTCGAGGTGCTGTTTGAGGCAACATGGTTTCATCGGCCGCCCGCGCCGGCCATGGCTACCCCCACCGGCTGGACGGTGATCGATTCGGATGCGGAGGTGGACGCATGGTTGCTTGCCGCGGGGAATGAGGTTGCTGTTCCAGCCGCTGCGCTCCGCGAAAAGGCAGTGACGGTTCTGGCCTCGGAGGAGGGCGGCCGGATCGTGGCTGGTGCGATCGCCCTCCGCAGCGGATCGGTCGTGGGTGTCAGCAACGTGTTCGGGGATGCGGCAGCTGATCCGATGACCTGGAGGTCCATCGCCGCAGTCCTCGGCGATGCCTTCCCGGGCTTCGCGCTCGTTGGGTACGAGGTTGGGGAGAGCCTCTGGCCGCCCGGAAAGCTGGCTTCAAAGAGTTGGGGCCCCTGCGTATGGCTTGAACCGGCCTTCGGCGACGCGCACGGCCATGTCGTTCTCGACGGAGTCGCTGATTCGTGAGGGTGTCGCGGAAAGGTTCGTGGGTGGGGCTGGGGCGGGCCGGCGGTAGGGGCGTCGGTGGTGCTGGGCCCGTTGTGTGGGGCGGTGTGATCTCGTGGGGGGCGGTTCAGGCCGCCAGAGTGGATATCGGTGATTGTGGAGCTTGGTGAGGTTGTGGATCATCATCTGTAGGCGCCACTCGGTGCGCACCGCTTTGCGGCCTCGTCGGTGGAAGCGATTGAACTTTCGGTTGTGTTTGGTGTGACCGAT
>CAVXAO010000005.1:0-57564 GCA_963759695.1 uncultured Solirubrobacterales bacterium | reverse complement strand
CATGCCTAGGCGATCGCGGGATCGTCCGATCGAAGCGGTGCCGCGCCGGCTCCTGACACGTGCTGAGGCTGCAGCCTCGGTCGGGATGAGCGTCGCGCACTTCGAACGCTTCGTGCAGCCGTACGTGAAGGTCGTCCCGTGCGGGCAGTTGCTGCTGATCGAGCCGGGTTCGCTCGATCGTTGGGTGCAGGAACATGCCCGCTTGGCGAGCGCCGTCGCATGACTCCGGTCGGGCGCGCGGGTCGGTTGCCGAGCTGACTGCGGTCAGCGATCATCCACACGCCGAGCGGAGCGAAGTCGCTGCCACCCGGAAATGCGTGATGCCCAGCGAGTACCGCAAGACCCGCACTAGCGGCCTGTACGTCCGGCACAGCCGGACGTGCCCCGCCTTCGCAGATGAGGGACGTCGATGTCGGTGCGAGCCGTCCTACCGCACACGCCGACGGATCGACGGGAAATCGCGCTGGAGCCCGGTGTTCAAGGACCGGGTCTCGGCGGTCAGCTGGGACGGGCACGAGGCCAAAGCCGAGCGCGCTGCACGCGCGAGCCGGCGTGGGGGGCCGACGTTCGAAGAGGTAGCGCGGGCATGGTGGGCGCCGGTCGAGGCGGGCACCTACGCGCGGCGTCGCGGACGCAGCAAGAAGCTGTCCGACACGACGATCGCCGACTATCGAGGAGTCCTGTTCGGCGCCGGCGGGACGAGCAAGACCGACGACGAACGGTCGCTGGTACTGCTCGATCGCTGTGGCCGGCGCCAGCTCGCGGCGCTGGACGACGCCTACTGGCAGGCGATCGTCGACGAGCTCGTTCGCGATGGCAGGTCGTACTCGAGGATCGCGACGTACCTGGCGGTGATCAGACACATCTATGCCTACGCGAGGCGACCGAACCTGAGAATCGTCACGAGCGACCCGACGCGCGAGCTGCAGATGCCGGCGAACGACGGTCAGGTGCGCGAGCGGGTGGCGACCGCCGAGGAGGCGGCCAAGCTGATCGAGGCGCTGCCGGTCCGTCGACAGCGCCGGCTCGCTCAGCTGGGAGGCCGTCGTCGAGATCCGCGCCTCGGGCCAGAGCGCGGTCGCCCTCGCGCGCCGCTTCGGCGTCAGCGACGCGCTCGTCGGCAAGGTCCGCCGCGGCGAGCTCTACAAGACGGCGGAGGGGCGGCGCTCGCGCGAGACGGGGGACCGCGCCGGTTGGGCGCCTCGCGTTCTACACAGGGATGCGGCGCGGGGAGATCGGACGGGCGCAATGGCAGCACGTGTTCTGGGACGCAGACGAGATCATGGTCGCGGGGTCTAAGAGCGACGCGGGGGAAGGGCGACGCGTGCCGATGGTCGGACCGCTGAAGAGGATTCTCCGCGAGGAGTGGATGCGCGTCGGGCCGCCCGGCGACGGGTCCCGATCGTCATGCGTTCCGTCGAATCCGGGAAGTGGCAGGCCCGCGCCGACAAGGTCTGGCAGCCGGGCCGGCTGGCGCGGGTGACGCTGCACGAGGCGCGTCACACGTACGCGAGCTTCCTGATGGCGGCCGGCTACAACCTCAAGCAAATCCAGGAGTACCTCGGGCACGCCGACCTCGTTACCACAGGCCGCTACATCAAGAACCTCCCGGTTCCCCGCGGCACGACGGCGCGCGAGAAGCTCGAGGCCTATCTGGCCGCAGAGCTAGGCGACGTCGACCCATAAAATATGGACAGGAATATGGACAGGAATGTCAGTGCCGTTGTCGTTCGTAGGGGTTCGTCGGGCACCGACGCATTCAGCCGCGACGGGAGCAAGCAAATCAGGCAAATTCCAGGGATTTGCCCGGTTGCGCTGAATGCCGGAGGAGGGACTCGAACCCCCGACACGCGGATTATGATTCCGCTGCTCTAACCGACTGAGCTACTCCGGCGGGACCCGCGACTTTATCGGGCCGAGGGGTGCAGCAGTGGGACGAGGGATGTCCAGCCCGTGCCCAAAATCGCGAGGAGTGACGGAGGCGTTATCACGGTCGCGCGGCCGCCGGTCGGGCGCCGGCTGCAGGCGACGTAGCCCCCGGCGGTCCAGCTGAGGAGCCCCACTCCGTACACGAGGTGCGGCGCGCCATCAAAGAGCACGAACGCGCCGTCGGGAAGCTCGGCGAACGGCGCCTCACGCAGCCGGCGCTCGCCGGACCCGGGCAGGACTCGCTCGCCGTGCAGCTGGGCGTCGATGGCGTCGGCTCCGTGCTGTACCGGATGAAGGTCGGCCCAGATCGCGGTGAAGCGGTTGTAGTCCGCGCGCCGGCAGAGGGCGCACGGACGGTGGCCGGCGGCGAACGCGGTCGCCTCGTCGAGGAAGAACAGCTCGGTGAACCGGCCGGGCTGCAACAGCGGGCTCCGCCGCCAGCCCCGGAACTGGAGCTGGCATGCGATCCAGCGCGTGCACCCCCATCGCCGGCGGATCCGGCCGTCGGCGTCGTGCATGCAGCCGCGGTTGCCGTAGACGAGGCCGCGATCCGGGGTGGCCACCAGTTCGCCCAGCGGGGTGACCCGGTTCTGCAAGGGCGAGCTCACGCGCCTAGACGAGCTCCCGTTTGAGGACCTTGCCGAGCGCGTTGCGGGGCAGGCTGTCGACGAAGTGAATCGCCCGTGGCCGCTTGAACGGCGCGAGGCGCTCGGCGGCGAACTCGAGCAGCGCACGCTCCGTGGGCCGATCGGCGGCCGGGACGATGAACGCGGTGACGAGCTCACCCCATTCCTCCGACGGCGCCCCGACGACGGCGACCTCGCCGACGCCGTCGTGGGAGAGCAGTACGTCCTCGACCTCGCGGGGATAGACGTTGAGCCCGCCGGTGATGATGAGCTCCTTTAAGCGCCCGAGGATCCGGAGGTACCCGTCCGGGTCGAACGAGCCCAGATCTCCGGTGCGAAACCATCCGTCGGCGAAGCTCTCGGCGGTCGCGTCGGGCCTCTCCCAGTACCCGGCGAACACGTTCGGACCACGGAGCAGGATCTCCCCCTCGTCGCCGTCTGAGAGGATCAACTCGACGCCGGGCAGCGGAAGGCCGACGCTCCCGGGCCTGCGCTCTCCGTCGTAGGGGTTGGAGACGTTCATCAGCGTCTCGGTCATGCCGTAGCGCTCGAGCACCTGCTGGCGGCCGTGTTCGCCGAGCGCGCGGTGAAGCTCGGCCGGCAGCGGCGCCGACCCCGACACGCACAGCCGAAGCCCAGCGAGCTCGCCGACGCGCGGTGAGCGCGCGAAACGGTGGTACATGGTCGGGACCCCGAAGAACAGGCTGGCGTCATGCGCGCTGGCCGCGTCGAGCACGACGTCGACGTCGAAGCGGGGGAGGAGCACCGCTGAAGCGCCGGCGAGGAGCGTGCCGTGCAGGCCGACGCACAAGCCGTGGACGTGGAACAGCGGCAGCGCCAGGACGAGACGGTCCGACGGGCTCCACCGCCACGCTATCGCGACCGATTCGGTGCCCGCGAGCAGATTGGCGTGTGAGAGCACGGCGCCCTTGGGAGCGCCCGTCGTCCCCGACGTGTACCCGATCAGCGCCGGCGCCTCGGGCGACGCGGCGTCGAGTTGCCCGGGCTCGCCGTCGGGCAGGTCGACGTCAGGGGTGAGCATCACGATCCCCGGTTCGGCGGCCGCCGAAACCCAGCGCGCGCGGTCGGCATCATCGAGGAGCGCCGCCCGAGGGCGGGCATCCCTCACGACGTGCGCCAGCTCACGCTCGCGATACGCGGTGTTGGCCGGGACGACGACGATCCCCGAGCGCAGCGCGGCCACGTGCGCAAGCACGAGCCCCAGCGAGGACTCGGCGCTGAACAGCATCCGATCCCCGGGCTCGAGGCCCGCGCCCTGCAACCGACCCGCCAGCCGGCGCGTCTCGTGCTCCAGCTGCTGCCCCGAGACCCAGCCGCGGTCCGGGTCGAACAGCACCGGCCACGATGGCGCGCTCGCCCAGATCCGACTCCACGCGGCGGGAAGGCTTCTCTTCGCTGTCAAGTCCACGTCGTCCGCTCGCACTCCCGCGGGCAGATGGCGCTTCCAGGCCGGACCGATCATCGGCTTCACCCTACGCAAACGTCCGTACGATCACCCCCGTGAGAACGCTGCTCGCGGTTCCGAACGTCTCCGAGGGCCGCGACGCCACTGCGGTCGAGGCGATCGGGGCGGCGTTCGATGCACGGCTGCTCGACGTCCATTCCGATCCCGATCACCACCGCACGGTCTTCACGGTGGCCGGCGAGCCGGGCCTGCTGGCGCCGGCGGTGCGCGACGGCGCGCTGGCCGCGATCGAGCGGATCGACCTTGCCAACCACGTGGGTCTCCACCCGCGGGTCGGAGCGGTGGACGTGGCGCCGATCGTCTACCTCGGCGAAGCCGACCGCGGAGCGGCGTGCGCGGAGGCGCTGGTGCTAGCCGACATGCTCGGCGCCGCGGGAGTGCCAGTTTTCCTCTACGGGATTCTGGCCGCCGGTCGGACTCGCGCCGAGTTCCGGCGCGGAGGCCCGTCGGCACTCGCGGCGCGGATGGCAGGGGGCGAGCTCAAGCCCGATTTCGGGCCGAGCGTGCTGCACGGCACGGCCGGCGCGGTGCTCGTCTCGGCTCGCCCGCCGCTGATCGCGTTCAACGTCGAGCTGGCCGCCCCGGCGACCGTAGATGACGCCAAGGCGATCGCCGCGCGCATCCGCGAGGGCGGCGCCGAGGGGCTGATCAGCGTGCGCGCGATCGGCCTCTGGCTCGGTGGGCGCGACGTCGCGCAGGTCTCGATGAACATCGAGGACCATCGATCGGTCAGGCTGGCGGACGTGGTCGCCGCGATCGAATCGCATGCACCGGTGGCCGAGGCGGAGCTGGTCGGGCTGGCGCCGCGCCATGCCTTCGACGGCTTCCCTGCGGACCTCCCGGTGCGCAACATGCGGCTGATCGAGGACGCACTCGATGCCAACGGGTTCTCCGCAGACTAAAGTCTCACTAACCATGGCCCAGACCAAGCGCAAACGTCGATCGAAGCACCGCGGCAATGCTGCCGGCACGATCGAGGCGCGCGGTCGTACCGGGCGCCCGCCGTCGGCGGAGGAGAAGAAGAAACAGCAGCGCGTGGACGCACGCGAGAAGCGGCTCAACACACCCCCGACCTGGCGCTCGTCCGGGATCCGAGCAGCGTTTGCGGCGGTGATCATGTTCGGGTTCCTACTGCTCACGACCAAGGGCCACAACGTCCTGACGGCGGTGAGCTTTGCCGTTCTCGCCCTCCTGCTGTACCTGCCGGCCGGCTACTACCTGGAGGTCTACCTCTTCCGACGTCGTCAGCGCAGGAAGGTCACGGGCCCGTGATCGACGTACGGATGTTCACGGTCGGGCCGGTTCAGGAGAACTGCTTCATCGTCCGCGCGAAGGACAGCGACCGTGGCGTGATCGTCGACCCCGGCGAGGAGGCCGAACGCCTCATCGGGGCCCTGGATGCGATCGGCATCAAGACCGTCGAGGCGATTCTCGTCACCCACACCCACTTCGACCACGTCGGCGCCGTCGCGCCCGTGGCGGCGGCGACCGGGGCGCCGGTGTACTGCCCCGCGGTCGAAACCAAGGTGCTCGCCAACATCATGGACTACGTGCCATGGCCGGGGTTCGGGCCGTTCGAGAGCTATGACGCCGACCACACGGTGAGCGGTGGCGAGCAGCTCGAGCTCGCAAATCTAACCCTCGACGTGATCTTTACCCCTGGGCACAGTCCCGGCCATGTCACGTACGCGATCAAGGACGAGAACGCCCTGTTCTCGGGCGATGTGCTGTTCCAGGGCTCGGTGGGGCGCGTCGACCTTCCCGGCGGCGACTGGCCGACGCTGCTCGCGTCGATCGAGACGCTGGTCGATGCCTTCCCGCCCGAGACCCAGGTCTACCCGGGACACATGGGGCTGACGACGCTCGGCCGCGAGCGCGCCACGAATCCGTTCCTGCGCGAGCTCGCCGCGAAGTGAGCGCGCTCGGAAGCTCAGCGAACCGGTGATCCAGGCCCCCAAGGGCACGTTCGACGTGCTGCCCGAGGAAGCTGCTCGCCGGGAGCACATCGAGGCCCAGATCCGAAGGACGTTGGGGGCCGCCGGCTATCGCCGGATCGAGACGCCGGCGTTCGAGTCGACCGAGCTCTTCGCGCGCGGGGTTGGCGAGGCCACGGACATCGTTCAGAAGGAGATGTATACGTTCGACGACGGTGGCGGCCGTTCGCTGACGCTTCGTCCAGAGGGGACTGCGCCCGTGTGCCGGGCGTACATCGAGCACGGGATGCACAAGCTGCCGCAACCGGTCAAGCTCTGGTACCTGTCGAGCTTCTTCCGCGCGGAGGCGCCGCAGCGGGGGCGCTACCGCGAGTTCTGGCAGGTCGGTGCCGAGGCGATCGGCTCCGCGACGCCGGAGACCGACGCCGAGCTGATCGTGCTGCTGGCCGACCTGCTCGAGGCCTTCGGGGTCAGGGGCCTCACGCTCCGTCTCTCGAGTCTCGGCACTCCCGAGACCCGCGCCGAGTATCGCGAGGAGCTGAAGGCCTACCTGCGCGAGCACGAGTCCGGCCTTTCGCCGGAGGTCGTCAGCCGCATCGACCTGAATCCGATGCGGGCTTTCGACGCGACCGACCGCAAGACGCGTGAGACCATGGAGCGGGCTCCGAAGCTGCTCGACCGGCTCGCGCCGGAGGACGCCGAGCATTTCGACGAGGTGCGCTCGCTGCTCGACGCCGCCGGCATCCGGTACGAGCTCGACCCGACCCTGGTCCGCGGCCTCGACTATTACACGCGGACCGTGTTCGAGTTCATGAGCGACGCGCTCGGAGGGGCTCAGTCAGCGGTCGGCGGAGGTGGGCGCTACGACCGCCTCATCGAGCAACTGGACGGGCCGCCGACGCCGGCGTCTGGATGGGCCGCGGGGATCGAGCGAATCATGCTGGCCAGCGAGCAGCACACGCTCGCGCCGGAACTCGTCGACCTGTTCGTGGCGTTGCCTGGACGAGAGGGGGTGCAGAGCGCGTTCGAGTTGACCAATCAGGCGCGCCGTGCCGGCCTACAGGCCCAGCTCGAACTGGCAGGACGCTCGCTGAGGGGTCAGCTCAGGCACGCGGACCGACTCGGGGCGCGCTATGTCGCGATCGTCGGCGAGAACGGTCACGCGAGCCTCAAGAACATGCAGTCGGGCGAACAACTCGAGACCGAGTTGCAGAACGTGATCCCGACGATCCTCCGGGGCAGCCGCCTGTGAAGCACGCGCCGCGGCCCAACGAGTATCGCGACTCGTGGTGCGGTCAGCTCACGGCCGAGCGGGCCGGCACACAGGCGCGCGTCGCGGGCTGGGTGCACCGGCGCCGCGATCACGGTGGCCTGATCTTCATCGATCTGCGGGATCGGTCGGGGATCGTCCAGCTCGTGTTCCATCCCGAGACCGCGCCCGCGGCGCACGAGACAGCTCACCGGCTGCGCTCCGAGGACGTGCTCACCGCGTTCGGGACCGTCGCCCGCCGCGACCCCGAGAACGTCAATCCGAACCTCGCGACGGGCGAGGTCGAGCTCGCCGTCGACTCGGCGACGCTGCTCGCCGACGCCGACACCCCGCCGTTCCCGCTCGACGAGGATGTGGCGGTCGACGAAAGCCTGCGACTCAAGTACCGCGCGCTCGATCTGCGCAGGCCGTCGATGCAGAGTCACCTCGCGCTGCGCCACCGCGTGATCTCGACGATGCGCGAGGTCCTGAACGAACGCGACTTTCTCGAGATCGAGACCCCGTATTTGACCCGCTCCACTCCGGAGGGGGCCCGCGACTATCTCGTTCCCGCGCGCGTGCAACCCGGCTCTTTCTATGCGCTGCCGCAGTCCCCGCAGCTGTTCAAGCAGCTGCTGATGATCGGCGGACTGGAGCGCTACTACCAGATCGCTCGCTGCTTCCGCGACGAGGACACGCGCGCCGACCGCCAGCCCGAGTTCACGCAGCTGGACCTCGAGATGGCGTTCGTCGACGAGGACGACGTGATCGAGTGCATGGAGGCCGTGATGGGCCCGGTGTTCGAGCACGAGGAGTTCGAAGTCGCATCGCCGCCGTGGCCGCGAATGACGTTCGCCGAGGCCGTCTCCCGGTACGGAATCGATCGTCCTGACACCCGTTTTGGACTGGAGCTGCGGGACCTGGGGGAGGCGGTCGCGGGCTCGCGGTTCCAGGTCTTCGCGGGCGCGATCGCGGCCGGGGGCGTGGTCAGGGGGATCAACGCAGGCAAGCGGGAGCTGCCGCGCTCGGAGCTCGATGCCCTCACCGATCTGGCCAAGCGACACGGAGCCAAGGGCCTGGTGTGGGCGTTCGTCCAGACAGACGAGCCCGGCTGGCGCTCCCCGATCGCCAAGTTCCTGACCCCGGACGAGATCGCGGCCGTCAACGCCCGGCTCGAGGCCACGCCCGGGGACCTGCTGCTGATCGTCGCCGATGAGATCACCACCGTGGGCCAGGCGCTCAGCGCGTTGCGAATGGAGCTCGCCCACCGGTTCGACCTGGTCCCGAGCGGGCGGCACGACATCCTCTGGGTCGTCGAGTTCCCCGCCTTCTTCTGGGACAAGGAAGCGAAGCGCTGGGATGCCGCCCACCATCCGTTCACGGCGCCGACCGGCGATCTCCACGACCCCGGCGGGCTCACCTCCCGCGCGTACGACCTGGTCCTCGACGGCTCGGAGATCGGCGGCGGGTCGATCCGTATCCACGAGCTTAAGGTGCAGCGGCGCGTGTTCGAGCTGCTCGGGATCGGCCCAGACGAGGCCGAGGCGCGGTTCGGCTTCCTGCTCGACGCCCTGCGCTACGGTGCGCCGCCGCTCGGAGGGATCGCGATGGGGATCGATCGGATCGTGGCCCAGATCGCCGCCACGGAATCGATCCGCGACGTGATCGCGTTCCCCAAGGCCGCCAGCGGGGCCGATCCGCTCACCGGCGCCCCCGCTCCCGTCGACCCGGCGCAGCTCCGCGAGCTGGGGCTGCGGCTCGGCGTCTAGCCACCCGTTTAGACATCGGTTGAAAGCGCTCATGTTCGGACGCGGCGCTGCCGAAGATGCGAGGGATGGACAACGTCTCGCGTCCGCTGATCGCCGTTCTCGCGGCAACCGTCGCACTGTTCGCGCTGTACTTCGTCGCGCTGAGAGGCTCGCCGAAGAGCGCGACGTCCGCCGGAACGAGCTCGCAGAGCCTCAAGGGCTACCAGTCAGACATCTCCGCGGCGCAGCACGCCGTCGCGGTCTCGGGTGCCAACGACGCTGCCAGCGCCGGCGGGAACGACGGCGCGAAGACGCAGCCGCCTGACACTGGTCTCGTCGCCCACAGCTCCGGGGCCGCAGCGGCCGCGAAGAGCAGGGGCAGCAGCTCGGCGAATTCCGCCGCGAAGAGCGCAGGCGCCACAAACGGCAACTCCGGGACGAAGGCAACCGTAACCGTCGCGCATGCCTCGTCGGCCACCCAGCATCGTGTGAACGTCGTCGCCGCGGCACTCTCGAGCAAGAAGGTGCTCGCGCTGCTCTTCTACAACCCGGCGGCCGCCGACGACCGGGCCGTCAAGCAGGAGCTCGCGTCGGTCCCGACGCACAAGCACTCGGTTGTCAAGCTCGCGGTCCCGATCAGCGAGCTCGCGCGCTATCAGGTCGTCACGACCCAGGTGCCGGTCAGCCAGTCGCCGACGCTCGTCGTGATCGACCGCGCCCAGCAGGCGACCACGATCGTCGGATACGCGTCCGGCTACGAGATCGCCCAGCGCGTCGACGACGCCCTCGCGGTCAAGTAGCAGTCCCGTCGGCGTCACTATCCTCGCGCGGGTGGACCCCGTTGCATTCGAGCACCATCTGACCTCGCCACAGGGCCTCGGCCACGTCCCGGCGAACGACTTCACGCTGACCGCCGACGGCGGCGCTTGCTGTGACTCGATCCGGTTTTCGCTGGGCTTGCTGGACGATGGACTGCTGGACGCCGGGTTCGACGCCCATGGGTGCGGTGCCGCGACCGCCGCGGGCAGCGCCGCGGTGACGCTCGTGCGCGGGGGCACGGTGCTCGACGCCGCCCGAGTCGGGGCGCGCGACATCGCGGAGGAGCTCGGCGGGCTCAGCCCCGGGAAGCTCCACGCGGCCGATCTCGCCGCCGATGCCCTCGCCCGAGCACTCGGCGCCGTGGCCCGGGAATGCGCCGTGCTCGCCGGTCCGCCCTCCGGCTCGCGGACGCTCGTGGCGATGAGCGGGGGCGTCGACAGCACCGTGGCCGCGCTCCGCTGCGCACAGCTCGGAGAGACCGTGGCGGTCACCCTCGAGCTGTGGGCCGACGCCGAGAATGACGGTGAGCGCAGCTGCTGCTCGTCGTCCGCGGTCGCCCAGGCGCGTGCGCTCGCGCACTCGATGGGGCTCGCGCACTTCACCCTCGACCTGCGGCGCGAGTTCCGCGCCGGCGTCGTCGAGCCGTTCATCGCCGGCTTCGCTGACGGCCAGACGCCCAACCCGTGCATCGGGTGCAACGGCCACGTCCGCCTAGATGCGATGCTCGAGTTCGCCGAGCACCTCGGCGCCGATGCCCTCGCCACCGGCCACTACGCGCGAATCGCCGACGAGCGGGACCAAGCCGGGCCGCTCTTGCGCGTCGCCGTCGATCGCGCCAAGGATCAGACGTACATGCTCTCGGCGCTCGCCCCCAGCTCCCTCCGCCGGCTCCGCTTTCCGCTCGGAGAGCTGACCAAGCCAGAGGTCAGGCAGATCGCCGCCGAGGCCGGGTTGCCGGTCGCCGGCAAGGCGGACTCCCAGGATCTCTGCTTTCTCGCCGGGACGAGCCGGGCCCGGTTCCTCGCCCGTCACGGCGGGCTACGCGGCCGGCCGGGGACGATCGCCGATTCCGGCGGCAGGGTGCTCGGCCACCACAACGGACACGAACGGTTCACGGTCGGCCAGCGCCGTGGGCTCGGGGTGACCGCCGGCACGCCCATGTATGTGCTCGACAAGGACCCGGTGAGCAATCGCGTGATCGTCGGTCCGCGCAGTGCGCTTCACACCACGACCGTGACGATCCGCTCGGCCCGGCTCCACCGCGCGGGGACGCGGGTCAACCGGGTCAAGCTCCGGTATCGCTCCAAGCCACTGCGCGCCCGGCTGCTCGGCGACGCATCGGGGGGGCGCCACGCGACGCTGACGATCGAGCTCGCCGAAGGCGTCGACGGGGTCGCGCCGGGCCAGCTGGCTTGCCTGATGGACGGGGAGCTCGTGGTCGGCTGGGGGACGATCGCGCGGACCCCGAAGCCGATCGAACCCGATCTCGAGGCAAATCTTTAGATTCAAGGCATGAAATCCAGAGGCCGTTGGGTCGCGGTCGTGGTTCTGCTGCTGCTGGTCGTGACCGCGATCTCGGTTGCGGTCGGAACGGCCCGGCGGCCGGCGCGGCCGGCGCCATCCGCGCAACTGCCGACGCTGTCTCCGGAGCTGGTCCCGAGCAGTGTTGCGCGGGTGGCGCTCACCGGCCCGCTCCGCCGCGCCAGGATGGTCGTCTGGGCGCACGGCTCCTGGTGCTGGTTCGGCGACCCCCGGGCGGTTTTCGTCGCCGGGAAGCGAGACGAGACGTTCGTCGGCTGGATCGGCTGGCACGGCCAGATCATGGTCGGCGAATACGTCGCTCGGACCGGGACGTTGTCCTCGCGCGTGATCGGGAGGCAGGCGGCCGACGACCACGGAGATCCGTCGATCCTGGTTGAGCCCGATGGGCGGCTGACGGTGTTCTGGTCCGGCCACAGCGGGCCGAAGATGAAATACCGGACGACGTTGCGGCCATACGACATCAGCCGGTGGGGCCCGATTCACCAAGTCCGCTCGCAGCTGAAGGGCCCGAAGGGCTTCACGTACCCCAATCCAGTGATCCTCAGCGGCGAGCACGACAAGCTGTACCTGTTCTGGCGCGGCGGCGACTGGAGCCAGGACTTCGCGACGCGCACGATCGAAGGCCAGTGGAGCCCGGCCCGGCGCCTGATCGCCGTCCCGCACGAGCGCCCATACGTGAAGGTCGCCTCCAATGGAACCAACACGATCGCGCTGGCATTCACCAACGGCCACCCCCGCGGCGTCGTGACCAACATCTACTACGCCGCATATCGCGACGGGTCGCTGTGGACCGCTGGCGGACGGCGCATCGCGACCGTCGACGACGGACCGATCTCGCCGCAGCAGGCCGACCTCGTCTACGACGCCGACAAGACCGGCGTGCGGTCATGGGTTTGGGACGTGGCGCTGGATTCGGCCGGACGGCCAGTGATCGTGTATGCGACCTTCCCGTCCCCGTCGCGTCACGTCTACTGGTACGCGACGTGGGACGGGCGGCGGTGGCTCTCGCACCGGATGACCGTCGGTGGTCCCACGATCAGCCCCCACACGATCGAGAAGCAGTACTCAGGCGGGCTCACACTGGACCACGCCGATCCTTCGATCGTCTACCTCTCGCGGAAGGTCGGTCGGTGGTTCGAAATCGAGCGCTGGACCACAAACGACGGCGGCTACCACTGGCGCTACTCGACCGTCGTGCGGACGCGCGGATCCGACAACGTCCGGCCCGTGGTACCGCGCGGATCGCCCGGCGGGCCGATCGACGTCCTGTGGCTCCACGGTCAGTACAACGGCTACCGCGACTACCGGACGTCGATCGCGTTTCTGAAGTGAATCGGCTGCCTACACTGCTGGGACGATGACGTCCGATGAGATCCGCAAGACCTATCTCGAGTTCTTCGAGGAGCGTGATCACAAGCGCCTCCCGTCCGCTTCGCTGATCCCTGCCGAGCACGACCCCTCGGCGCTGTTCACGATCGCGGGGATGCACCCCCTGAAGCCGTACTTCGCCGGGACCGAGCGACCTCCGCACCCCCGGGTAACGACCTGCCAGACGACGTTCCGCACGGCGGACATCGAAATCATCGGCACCACCAGCCGGCATCTGACGTTCTTCGAGATGCTCGGCAACTTCTCGTTTGGCGACTACTTCAAGCGCGAGGCCGTCCGCTACGCGTGGGACCTGTCCCGGGAGGGCTTCGGCCTTCGCGATCAGGACATCTGGATCACGGTCTTCGGGGGCGATGACGGGCTCGGGCTCGGTCCGGACGAGGAGGCGATCGAGGCCTGGCTCGCGGTGGGCGTTCCGCGGGAGCGGATCGTCGAGTGCCCGCGTTCGGAGAACTTCTGGCAGGTCGGACCGACCGGGCCGTGTGGACCGTGCTCGGAGCTGTACCTCGATCGTGGCGTCGAGCACGGCAAGCCCGACGATCTGCCCGGCGGAGAGAACGAGCGGTTCCTCGAGTACTGGAACCTCGTGTTCATGCAGCTCGACCAGAACCCGGTGAACGTCGTCACGCCGCTCCCGGCGAAGAACATCGATACCGGCCTCGGCCTGAACCGGATGGCGGCGATCCTCCAGGACAAGCCCTCCGTGTTCGAGACCGACCAGTTCGCGTCGCTGATCTCGCTCGGAGAGGAGCTCTCGGGCCGCCGCTACGGCCAGGACTTCGACACGGATCGCGCGCTCAGGATCCTCGCCGACCACGCTCGGGCGATGACGTTCCTCATCGCCGACGGCGTCGTCCCCTCCAACGAGGAGCGCGGTTACGTGCTGCGGCGGATCATGCGGCGCGCGATTCGCGAGGGCCGAGCGCTCGGGCTCGACCCTGGCTTTCTGATCCGCTACTCCGGGGTCGTCACCGAGCTGATGGGGTCCGAGTATCGGGCGCTTCAAGAGCACCGCGACAGCGTGCGCAAGTGGCTCGAGTCCGAGGAGGAGGGCTTCGGCCGGACACTCGTGCAGGGGAGCAAGCTCCTCGACGAGCTGATCGCCCGCGCCAAGGAGTTCGGCGCGGAGGGCATCAGTGGTGAGGACGCCTTCCGCCTGCACGACACGTACGGCTTTCCGATCGACCTCACGCTCGAGATCGTCGCGGAGCACGGACTCGGGGTCGACGAGGCGGGCTTCGAGGCGTTCATGAACGAGCAGCGCGAGCGCGCCCGAGAGAGCGCCGGCCGAGATCGCGGCCAGGAGGCTCTGCGAGAGCGGGCGGTGGCCTTCGCCGGCGCCGCCGGCTTCGCCACCGACTTCGTCGGTTACGAGACAACCGATCGCGAGACGACGGTCGGTGCGCTGGAGAGCGACAACGGCCGTCTGCTCGTGAAGCTGGTCGAATCGCCGTTCTACGCGACCGGCGGTGGACAGGTGGCGGACTCAGGGTACGTGGAGTGCGAGGACGGCGACTGTCTGGCCCGCGTCGACGATGTGTTGCGCCTCGGGGACGACCAGGTCGTCGCGCTCGTGCCCGAGCGCGGGACGCTCGAACCGGGCGAGCGGGTGCACGCCCACGTCGACCGCGCCACCCGCCACGCCACCGAGTGCAACCACACTGCCACCCATCTCCTGCACGCCGCGCTCCGCCAGCTGCTCGGCACGCACGTCCACCAGGCCGGCTCCTACGTCGGCCCGGACAAGCTCCGGTTCGACTTCACCCATGGCAACGCTCTGTCTCGCGATGAGCTGCGCGCGATCGAGGACCAGGTGAACGCGTGGATCCTCGAGAGCCAGCCGGTCCGCGCGCTGACGACGACGCTCGACGAAGCCAAGCGGCTCGGCGCGATGGCGCTGTTTGGCGAGAAGTACGGCGACGTCGTGCGGATGGTCGAGGTCGGGGACGGTTCGTTCTCCCGTGAGCTGTGCGGCGGAACCCACGTCCGCTCGACCTCCGAGATCGGGCTGTTCAAGCTCGACCGGGAGAGTTCGAGCGCCGCCAACGTGAGGCGTATCGAGGCGTTCACCGGCCCGGCCGCCGTCAAGTTGATGCGCCGCCACGACGACGCCCTGAGCAGCGCGGCGGCGACGCTCCGGGTTCCCCCGGAGACCGTCCCCGAAGCCGTCGATGAGCTCCGCGGGCGGGTGCGCCGGCTCGAGCGCGCAGCGCGCGAGGGCGGTGCCGGCAACGGCGCAATCGACATCGAGCGCCTCGCCTCGGACGCCGGTGTGCTCGATGGCGCGCGCGTCCTGGCCACCTCGCTCGAGGGCGTCGACGGCAAGGCTCTGCTCGAGATCGCCGATCGGCTGAGGGCAAAGCTCGGCGACGCCGCGATCGTCCTCGGCAGCGCCGGGGACGGCCGCGTCGACCTGATCGCGAGCGTCGCGCCGTCGCTTGTCGCCCGGGGCGTCCGCGCCGGCGAGATCGTAAAGATCGCCGCTGCTGAGGTGGGGGGCGGCGGCGGTGGCCGCGACACGCTGGCACGGGCCGGGGGCCGCGACCCGGCCAAGCTTCCCGACGCGATCGAGGCGGCGCGAAGAGCGATCGAGGCGGCCCTCACTCGATAAGGTCATGCGAGTGCTCGCGCTCGACTACGGCAGCGCGCGGTGTGGCTGCGCGGTGAGCGATCCGACCGGCGTGCTCGCGACCCCGATCGAGCCGGTGCCGCTGCCCCGATCCCGTCGCGGACTGGGACGTCTGCGGGCGCTCGTGGCGGAGCTCGACGTGGGCCGCGTGGTGGTCGGATTGCCGTTGTCGCTGTCGGGAGCGGACACCGCTCAGACGGCCGAGACCCGGGAGTTTGCGGCGGCGCTCGAGGGCCGGCTGTCGGTCCCCGTCGAGCTCTACGACGAGCGGTTCACGACCCGGCTCGCCGAACGGACCGGCGGTCAGGCGAGCGAGGACTCGCGCGCTGCGGCCCATCTGCTCGAGGGATGGCTGGCGGCGCGCGATCGGTCCTCGGAAGCAGCGTCGTGAGCGACTCGGCGGAGCGCACCGACGAGGAGCGCGAGGCCGCGCGCCTCGAGCGCGAGCGCCGACGCGCGGACCAGGCCGGCGACGGACCGATCGCCTCGCAGGAGCAGCCCGAGGACCACGAGGAGGACGAGGACGAGGACGAGGACGTGGGCGAGGACGAGGAGAGCCTCGACTACGAGGACGACGAGGTCCCCGCCGGCACCAGGCGGATCTCCCGGCTCCAGCGACAGCGCATCGCCCCGACAGCCGGGCGTCGGGCTCGCCCCGCCAAGCCCCACAAGTCCCGCGCCCACAAGCGCACGCGCTTGTGGGGGGTGCGCGTGCTGTCGGTGCTCGCGCTGCTGGTCGCGGGCGCAGTGATCTGGTTCCTCGTCGAGCTGCTTCAGCCATTCCACGGCTCGGGTCATGGGAGCGTCACGGTCACGATCCCGCCGCATTCCACCTCGAGCCAGATCGGCGATCTGCTCGAGCGAGATGGGGTGATCGATTCGAGCTTCTTCTTCACCGCCCGCGCGACGCTCGCCGGCGACCGCAGCGACCTTCGCGCGGGCACGTATCGGCTGAAGCTCGACATGCCCTACAGCGCCGTGCTCGGCGCGTTGACGACGCCGCCCAAGGCGGCCAAGGTGAGCAACCTGACGATCATCGAGGGAGACACTCGCGCCAAGATCGCCGCGCTCCTGCGAGCCCAACACATCCGCGGCAACTACCTCGCCGCCACCCGCCGCTCACCGCTGATCAACCTGAGGGCATTCGGCGCGCGGCGCTCGCTGCCGTCGCTCGAAGGCTTTCTGTTCCCCTCGACCTATCAGCTCCGCGACCCGATCCGGATCAGCGATCTCGTCACCGATCAGCTCAAGACCTTCAAGCAGCGGTTCGCCACCGTGAATCTGTCGTACGCCCGGAGCAAGCACCTGACGCCGTTCGACGTGCTGACGATCGCCTCGATGGTCCAGGGCGAGGCCCAGACGCTCCACGACATGCCGCTGGTCGCGTCGGTCATCTACAACCGCCTGCGCGATGGGATGCTGCTCGGGATCGACGCCACGACCCGCTACGCCACCGGCAACTTCAAGACGCCCCTGACAAACTCACAGCTGCACTCGCGGTCTCCGTACAACACGAGAGTCCACCCGGGCCTTCCGCTCGGGCCGATCAACAGCCCCGGGATGGCGGCGATCGAGGCGGCGGCTCACCCGGCGCACACGAACTACCTTTACTTCGTGGCAAAGGTCTGCGGCAACGGTGCGTCGGCGTTTGCCTCGAACTTCGGACAGTTCCAAAAACTGGAACAGGCTTACCAGTCGGCGCGGGCGGCGCGCGGCGGCAAATCGCCGACGCACTGCTGAGCGGTGGGGTCGGCCGAGCGCACCCGCCTCGGTGTCCTCGGCTGGCCGGTTGCGCACAGCCGCTCGCCGGCGATGCACAACGCCGCGCTCGAGGCAGCCGGCCTGTCGGGGTGGCGTTACCAGCTCCTGCCGGTCGTACCGGAACTGTTCGAGGAAACCGTGAGGGCGTTGCCGGCGGCGGGCTTCCGGGGCGCGAACGTGACGATCCCCCACAAGGAGCGGGCGCTCCTGCTCGCGGACGAGGCGACGGACAGGGCCCGGTCGATTGGCGCCGCCAACACGCTCGTGTTCGACGAGCGCGGAGCGATTCACGCGGACAACACCGACGCGCCGGCGCTGATCGCGTCGCTGCCGTTCAGCGCAGACGGAATCACGGCGCTCGTCCTAGGCGCCGGCGGCAGCGCGCGCGCGGCCGTGTGGGCGCTGCTCGATGCCGGCGCCGGGGAGGTGCGGGTATGGAATCGCACCCGGGAGCGCGCCCGCAGGCTGGCCCAGGAGCTCGGAGCTATCGCCGTCGACCGGCCTGGGCCGGCGGATCTGCTCGTCCACTGCACGTCGGCCGGACTCGACGGAAAGAGCAGTGTTTTCAAGGACATTCCACTCCGGGCCGATGACACAAGTCGGTACCGATGCGTGGTTGATCTCGTCTACACAGCTACCGAGACGGACCTCGTGCAAGCGGCGCGGGCGCGATCGGTCGCCACCGTCGACGGGCTCGAGTTGCTCGTCGGCCAAGGCGCCCTGAGCTTCGAGCGCTTCACGGGAATCGCGGCGCCCGCCGCGACGATGCGCGCTGCCGCCGGGAGGCCCGAGTGACCGAACAAGCTCCACGCCTGCGCGCGGTTGAAGAGTCGTTCGACGAACCGGAGGCCCCGATGATCGCCGGCCTCACGCCGCCGAAGCGGAGAGGCGGATCCGGCCGATTCGTCACCGACGTCCTCGTCGATCTCGGCTTCGCCGACAAGACGCGCGTACAGCGCGCGATCGAGGAGGCGAAGTCGCGCGGGATGCCGCCGGAGCGGCTGATGGTCGAGGAGGCGATGATCAGCCCGGAGCAGCTCTCGCGAGCGATGGCCGAGCGGTATGGCCTGGACCATCTCGACCTGGGGATCTTCAAGGTCGACATGAGCGCCGCCAACCTGCTGAGCGCGACCGCGGCCAAACGTTATGGCGCTGTCCCGGTCACCTACCTGGACGACAGGACGCTGCTGGTGGCGATGTCGGATCCCGCCAATGTGCTGGCGGTCGACGACATCGCGCTGCTGACTCGGCTTGACGTCAAGCCCGCCGTCGCCTCGGTCGAGGACATCATCTCGCTGATCGCCCGGATGAATCGATTCGAGGACGCCGTCCAGGAGGCCGTTGAGGAGGGCGAGGATGGCGCCTCCCCGCTGGAGATCGTCGATCTCCGCGAGTCGGCGGAGGACGCGCCGGTGATCAAGCTCGTGCACTCGATCATCGCCCAGGCGGCCGAGCAGGGAGCGTCCGACATCCACTTCGAGCCCCAGACCGACGACGGCGGCCGGGCCGGCCGCGAGCTCCGGGTCCGGATGCGAATCGACGGCGTGCTCAACGAGGAGACCACCGTTCCGAAGCGGATGGTCTCCGGCGTGGTCTCGCGCCTGAAGATCATGGCCGACCTCGACATCGCCGAGCGACGCGTTCCCCAGGACGGCCGCGTCGGGCTGACGATCGAGGGCCGCCATGTCGACATCCGCGCGGTGACTATCCCGAGCGTCCACGGCGAGTCGGTCGTCCTGCGAATCCTCGACAAGGAGAGCATCCGCCTCGAGCTAGAAAAGCTCGGCTACCAGCCGCACGAGCTCGACCGTTTCCGCAAGTCGTTCAACAAGGCCCACGGCGCCGTGCTCGTCACTGGCCCGACCGGCTCGGGCAAGTCGACCAGCCTGTACGGGGCCCTGGTCGAGCTCAACACGCCCGAGAAGAACGTCATCACGATCGAGGACCCGGTCGAGTACCAGATCAAGGGGATCACCCAGGTGCAGGTGAACAACAAGGCGGGCCTGACGTTCGCGAACGGACTGCGCTCGATGATGCGCGCCGACCCGGACATCCTGATGGTGGGCGAGATCCGCGACAGCCAGACCGCGCAGATCGCGATCGAGGGCGCCCTCACCGGGCACATGGTCCTCTCGACGCTCCACACCAACGACGCCCCCTCGTCGATCACGCGACTGATCGAGATGGGCATCGAACCGTTCCTCGTCGCCTCGGCGATCGACTGCGTGGTGGCGCAGCGGCTTGCGCGCACGCTCTGCTCTCACTGCAAGCAGCGCACGATCATCCCCGTCGACGTGCTGCGCGACCACGGCTTTGCCGCGCAGTTCGACATCGAGGCCTACGAGCCGGCGGGATGCGTGCGGTGTGCTGGGATGGGCTATCGCGGACGGATCGGACTGTTCGAGGTGATGCTGATGAACGACGAGATCCGCTCACTGACGCTCGAGCGCTCGTCGGCCGCCGCGATCACCGCCGCCGCGATGCGCGAGGGGATGCGGCGGCTGCGCGAGGACGGCCTGGACAAGGTCAAGTCTGGACTGACGTCCATGGCCGAAGTTGCTCGCGTAACGGGATCGGGCTGAGCTGCCGATAGAGCAGCGATGGCAACCGGTTCGCCACCGCTGAATGGAGACGCAAGGCATGGAGCTTGACTTCGCTGACGTCCTGCTCGAGGTCGTTGACCGACGAGCTTCAGACCTACACATCACCGCGGGTGCGCCGCCGATGGTTCGAGTCCGCGGCCGCCTCACGCCGATGGAGGGCTACCCCCAGCTGACGCCCACGGACACGCGCGAGATCGTCTACTCGATCCTGTCCAACGCGCAGCGCCAGAAGCTGGAGACGAACTGGCAGCTCGACCTCGCCTACCAAGTCCCGGGAACCGCGCGTTTCCGAGTCAACGCGTACTTCCAGCGCTCCAGCCTCGGCGCCGCCTTCCGCCTGATCCCATTCGAGGTCGTGCCGCTCGAAAACCTCGGGCTGCCGCCGATCGTGAGGGAGTTCGCCAACAAGCCACGGGGCCTCGTGCTCGTGACCGGGCCGACCGGCTCGGGCAAGTCCACGTCGCTCGCCTCGCTGATCGACGTGATCAACGAGAACCGCGAAGAGCACATCATGACGATCGAGGACCCGATCGAGTTTCTGCACAGGCACAAGAAGTGCATGGTCAACCAGCGCGAGCTGGGCGCCGACGCGACCAGCTTCGCCGACGCGCTGAAGGCGGCGCTCCGCCAAGACCCCGATGTGATCCTGGTCGGCGAAATGCGCGATCTCGAGACGATCTCCACCGCGATCACCGCGGCGGAGACGGGGCACCTGGTGTTCGCGACCCTCCACACTCAGGACACTCCGCAGACGATTGACCGGATCATCGACGTGTTCCCGTCCGCCCAGCAGGGCCAGATCCGAGCGATGCTGGCGGTGGCGCTCCAGGGGATCATGACCCAGACGCTGCTGCCGACCGCTGACGGCGCCGGGCGTTGCGTGGCGACGGAAGTTCTGGTGCCGACGCCAGCGGTACGGAACCTGATCCGGGAGGCCAAGACCCACCAGATCTACTCCGTTCTGCAGACCGGCGGCTCCCACGGAATGCAGACGATGGACGCCTCGCTCGCCCAGCTCGCCAGGGCGGGCAAGATCACCCGCCAGCTCGCCGAGTCCAGAGCGCATTCGGTCGAAGAGCTGCGTCGCCTGCTCGGAGGCGCTCCCACATCCAACGGCCACAAGATGGCGGTCTAACGATGGCTACTTACACCTTCAAAGCAATGGACGTCGCCGGCGTGCCGGCGCGCGGTGAGGTCGAGGCGGTCTCCAAGCAGGCGGTCGCCGATCAGCTCAAAGAACGCGGCCTGATCGTCCTCGAGATCGCCCACAAGTACCGCTCCAAGGAGCTCAACGTCGAGCTCTTCAGACGCGTCAAGGCCAGCGAGCTGGCGGTCGCGACGAGGCAGCTCTCGACGATGATCTCCTCCGGCATGACGATTCTGCGGGCACTGACTGTGCTCGAGGAGCAGAGCGACAACAGCCTGCTCAAGGAGACGCTCGCGAACGTTCGCGGGGACGTCGAGGCCGGAATGATGCTCTCCGACGCGATCGAGCGCCACCCGAAGGTGTTCAACCCGCTGTTCGTGTCAATGGTCAGGGCGGGGGAGACCGGCGGTGTGCTCGAGGAGTCTCTGATGCGAACCGCCGACCAGCTCGAGAAGGACGCATCGCTGCGCCGGCAGGTCCGCGGGGCGATGATCTACCCGGCGATGGTGATCACCTTCGCGACCATCGTGCTGCTGGCGCTCGTCGCCTTCCTGATCCCGGTGTTCGAGGGAGTGTTCAAGCAGTTCGGCGGGCACCTACCGGCGCTTACCGAGGTGATGGTGAAGTTCTCGCACCTGGTCAACGATCAGTGGTACATACTGGTGTTGTTCGTCGTAATCACCTCCACGTCGTTCATCTACTTCAAGAAGTCGAAGTGGGGCCGCCCGCGCTGGGATGCGTTCAGGCTTAGGGTCCCGATGAAGATCGGCGACGTCGTCCAGAAGGTCGCGATCGCGCGCTGGTCGCGAACGTTCGCGTCGCTGGTGTCCGCAGGCGTCCCGATCATGCAGGCCATCGAGATCACCGGCAAGACCGCCGGTAACGCCGTGATCGAGCGCTCGATGGCGGACGTCATCGCGAATGTGAAGAACGGCGGAACGATCTCCGAGCCGCTGAGCCACGCCAAGGTGTTTCCGCCGATGGTTGCCCACATGGTCGGGGTCGGCGAGGAGACCGGTGCCCTGGATACGATGCTCGCCAAGGTCGCCGACTTCTATGAGGACGAGGTCGCGGCCGCGATCAAGGCCCTGACCTCGATCCTCGAGCCCGCGATGATCATCCTGGTCGGCGGGATCGTCGGGGTCATCGTGATCTCGATGTACCTGCCTCTATTCGACGTTTACAACCAGATCGGGAACTAGGCACCCCCGCCGCTTTGCGAGTTGCCGCGAGACGTGCCGTTTCTCTGGCGCTGGTGGCGTTCGCCGCGGTGTGGGTGGCGTGGCTCGGCTTCCACGTCCAGACCGGGGGCGACTACCCGTTGACGTTCGCCCCGCCGATGAACGCCCTGCTGGACGGCCATCTGGGCGCGTTCTTCAACCTCCTGCCCAACGACGGGGCCGGCGGATCCGTGCTGTTGAGGGCGCCGGGGGCGCTCCTCGGGAAGCTGCTGGACGGCAGCCAGATCGCGATCTTCCGGTTCGGCGCGCTCGAGTGCACGCTGGTCTCGGGTGTGCTCGGCCTGTGGCTCTTCCGACGGATGGGCGAGCGGGAATGCTCGACGGCGGCGCGAGCGGCCGTCGTCGCGCTGTGCGTGGGCGTGCCGGCGATCCTCGACGCGATCCTCGTCGGCCACCCCGAGGAGGTCCTGGGCGCGGCGCTGTCGGTCGCGGCTGTGCTGCTGGCGGCCGATGACCGTCCGACGCTGTCGGCGGTAGCGCTGGGGCTGGCGATCATCAACAAGCCGTGGGCGCTGCTCGCGATCGCGCCCACCCTCCTCGCCGCCCCGCGCCGGCGGGGCCGGCTCGGCGCGCTGGCCGCGGCGATCTGCGCGGCGTGGTTCGGAACCGCCTACATCGCGGCGCCCGGACCGTTCGTCCACTCCCTCGGTGGCCTGTCGATCGTCGCTCATCCGCAGGAGCTGTGGTGGCCGCTGGCGCACCTGGCACGCGATCCGAGTGTCACCCCTGGGTCCTACCTGCCGGCCGTGATCACCGATCATGCGCGCGAGCTTGCGGTCGCGCTGATGGTCCCGCTGTCGATCCCGCTCGCCCGGCGCCACGACCGGACCACGGGGGATTGCCTGGCGCTGCTGGCGCTGTTGCTCCTGCTTCGCTCTCTGCTCGATCCGTCGAACCACATCTACTACGAGGTCCCGTTCGTGCTGGCGCTGGTGGCGTGGGAGTCGGCGACCGCGCCTGCGCCCCTTCTTTCGATGCTCGCGACCGGGCTGCTGTGGCTGGTCTTCGGCCCGATCTCGGGCCACACGACCGAGGACGTACGGTGGCTCGCCTACATGGCCGCCATGGTCCCCTTCATCGCCGTCCTGGCCCCGCCCGCCGGTATCGTGCCCTCCCGTGATCGTCACCGACGCCGTCGCGGCATACCTGCAGTCGCTCGGGCCTGAGCCCGACCCCGTCCTCGCCGAGATGGAGGCGCACGCGGCGCGCGACCGGGTTCCGGTCGTGGAGCCCGCCACCGGGCAGTTGCTCCACGTCCTCGCGCTCGCGTGCGGCGCCAGGCGCATCGTTGAGGTCGGTACCGCGATCGGGGTCTCCACCCTCTACATGGCGCGCGCCCTGCCCGCCGGCGGCAAGATCGTCTCCTTCGAGGTGGACTCAGAACGCCACGCGGCGGCTCGCGGTTACCTCGAGCGCGCGGGCGTGCTCGATCGAGCCGATCTACGTCTGCAGGACGCCCGCGAGGGCCTCGCCAGCCTCGATGGCGGTGTCGACATGGGCTTCATCGACGGCGTCAAGGCGCAGTACGGCGACTACCTCGACTTGTTGGTGCCGCTGTTGCGAGCGGGAGGAGTGCTTGCAATCGACAACGTCCTGATGTCGGGGACCGTCGCCGAGGGCCACAGCGACGGCAGCTGGACCGATGAGCAGATCGCCGGCGCGCGGGCGTTCAACGAGCGCCTGATCCAAGATCGTCAATTGGCGGTTACGGTCACACCGGTCGGTGATGGAGTGCTCGTGGCGGTGCGCAGGTGAGCGCCGGGGATCAGGGCGACCCGGCGGGCGCGGTCTGCGGCCCGTGTCGCGGGACGGGACAGGTGATCTCGAACCTGGGTGGTGAGAGTCACACGGTGACTTGCCCATGGTGCGATGGAACCGGGCGATTTCAGCCCGGTAAGGACGCGCAGGCGTCGCCTGCGGAGCGTCCAGGCGACTGACTGACCAAAGTCGGAAAAACGTCCAAAGTCGTCAAGCCACGGTGCTCGGCACCCGATACGTTCGCTGCCAGAGCCATTCGGTGCCAAAGGCAAACCGCTCGCGAGGGTGGGACGCAAAGCCACGGGTCTCCGTCGGGGAGGAAGCCGGGTTGCCACCAAAAGCTCGAAGCTGTCCGAGCCGCGTTGGCAAGGAACCAAGGGATCTGGCGAGACCCAATCCACCGATCCCAGGAGGATCAATGCTTCAAAAGCTACGTCGTCGCGCCGAGGAAGAGAAGGGTTTCACCCTGATCGAGCTCCTCGTCGTGATCCTGATCATCGGCATCCTTGCCGCGATCGCGATCCCGGCGTTCCTCAACCAGCGCGGCAAGGCATATGACGCCGCGGCGAAGTCGCAGGTCAAGACCGCTCAGACGGCGATGGAGACGTACGCGACCGACCACAACGGTACGTACACCTCCAACAAGTCCGACCTGGTCGCCATCGAGCCGACGCTCGGTGACACCGGCACGGGCTCCTCGCTCACGACGGTGACCGGCGGCACGACCACCGGCTACACGCTCACGTCCACCGCTTCTTCGACGGGCGATGCTTTCACGCTCGTTGACAGCGGCGGCAGCGTCACCCGCACCTGCACCACCGGCAGCGGTGGCGGCAGCCCGGGCGGTTGCTCCGGCAGCACCTGGTAATAAAGGTCAAACGTGGACCTTGTTTGGGGCGGGCCTTAGTGCCCGCCCCAACCTTTTCTGAACCCACTTCTTTGCAACCTGTCACTCGTATCAGCCTCGGTTTGATGGGCGCGTCGGTTCCGGCCGCAGCGCTCGCAGTGGCCACGACAGGCTCGGTCGATTACGGCGCCGGGATGAAGACCGGCGACAGTCCCCTTCCCGCGATCACGGCGTTGCTGCACGGCGACCTCGCCGGGGTGGCACACCACCAGCCGGTGATCGGGTTGACCTCGATCCTGTGGCGGGCGCCATTCGTCGCCCTCGCCTCGATCTTCAGCAGTCGGATGATGCTCGGATATCAGTTCGGCGTATTCGCCTGCGCTCTCGTCGTCGGCTGGTTGGGAGCCGTCGTGGCTCAGTTGGCGCACGACCGCGGCCAGTCGTGGCCAGTGGCGCTCGGCGCCGTCCCGCTGATGGTGCTGAGTCCACTGACGATCGGCGCCCGTCTCGGAGGGCATCCCGAAGAGCTGCTGGCCGGCGTGATGTGCGTCGGCGCCGTGCTCGCGGCGCTCGACGACCGGCCGGTACTCGCCGGCGCGCTTCTCGGCCTCGCGCTCGGGACCAAGCAGTGGACGCCGGTCGCGGTCGTGCCGGTATTCATCGCCTGCCGCGCCAACCGGCTTCGAATGCTCGTGGTGGCGGCGGCCGTCGGTGCTTTGCTCGCGTTGGCTCTGCCGCTCGGCGATCCGGCCGCGTTCTCGAGCGCCGCCAAGCTGATCGGCAACCTGAACGAGGTCAGCTTGCTGTCGTGGTGGTTTCCGTTCAGCGTCTCGCACACCGTCAACCTCGACTCGGCGCTCGAGATCCCGCGGGCGATCCCGGCATGAGCACCGTGAGCCACCGACACGACCCCACGGTCGGCGTTCCGCGTCTGTCCGCGCTCGCCGCCGGATTGCTGACCACCTGCGCGGCCGCGGTCGCCTCGCTCTCCGTTCAGGGAAGCGGCGACTACCAGGCGCACGGCGCCGTGTCCGGCGACAACGCCGGGCCGTCACTGCTCGCGCTGGCGCACGGCCAGCTGGGTACGTTCGCGAGTCACCAGCCGCTGATGGGACTGTCGTCGCTGATTGTCAGGGCCCCGTTCGTCGCGCTCGGCTCGGCGATTGGCGCCAGCGGTTTGACCGGCTACCGGCTCGGCGCCCTCGCCTGTCTGCTGCCGTGCGCTCTGTTCCTCGCGTGGGTCATCGCCGAGCGCTCGTCGCCCGGCCTGACCGCCGGGGCAACGCTGGCCGCCGCTCTGGTGCTGCTGGCCCCGGTAAGCGGCAACGCGCTGAGCTCGGGTCATCCTGAGGAGCTGCTCGCCGCGGTCGCCGTCGTCGCCGCGACGCTGGCGGCGATGCGAGGACGCTCAGCGTCGGCGGGGGTGCTGCTGGGGCTGGCGATCGGCACCAAGCAATGGGCGGTGATCGGGGTCCTGCCGGTGCTGATCGCCGTGCCGGATCGCCGTCGGCTTGTGTGCGCCGTGACCGGTGCGACTGCGCTGTTGCTGCTCGCGCCGCCGGTGCTGGCGAACCCGCACGCGTTCGCCGGCGCGAGCCGCTCGCTCGGCGACACCCATCTGGTCAACGCGATCAGCGGCTGGTGGCCCGTCAACTCGAGGCCGGCCGACATTCCCGCGGGAGCGCGTCTCGTCGGCGTGCTGCCGGGCTCGCTCGACAAGTCCTCGGCGCTGGCTATCGGGTTCGTCGCCTCGGTCGCGATCGCGATGGGGCTGTGGAGGGTGGCCGCCGCCCGCGGCGTGCGCACCGACCCCCTCGCGTTGCTCGCGCTGCTCGCGCTGCTGCGGTGCCTGATCGATCCCGGCCCGGTCGAGTACTACTACGCGCCGCTGGTGATCGTCCTCGCGATCTGGGAGGCGACGGTCCTGGAGCGCTTGCCGATCGTCGCCGTCTGCACGCTGGCGGCCGTGTCGTTGACGTTTCGCGCCGCGGGTCACCTCGGCGCCGGCGAACTGAACGCGCTATCGCTCGGCTGGGCTGCGATCCTCGGTGGCTATCTCGCCAGCCGGGCCGTTCGAGCCCGGCACGCAGTCGACCCGGCCGCCCCGGCCCTCGCTCAAGCACCAAGCTGCGCCGCCGATAACGCTTAGGTGCGAATCGCGATAGCGACAGTTGCGCTGCTGGTCGCACTGGCCAGCCCGTCGGTGGCGCTCGCTTCATCGCAGTCCCCGTCGCTCGCGTCCACCAACGGCCTGCAGGAGAACCTCGCGGCGATTCCGGATTTGGCCTACACGCCGCCCGGGTTCACGAGTACGGGCCGACAGGCTGTAACCGCTGCCGAGTCCAATCCGACGATGCTGGCGCTCCATCGCCACATGCATCCGCTGTTCGTCAAGCCGATGGTGTGGAGCGGCCAGATCTGGTCGGTCGAGTTTGCGTATGGCCCGAGGATCGTCGCCGAGGTCGACGAGGCAGCCAACGCCCACGTCACGCGAGTGTGGACCGGTCCGCTGGCCGCGGCAATCTGGGCGCGCGGCCACTACGCGCCGATCTTCGATTCCCCCTGGGTGATCGTTCCCTTTGCGCTCCTGTTCCTGATCCCGTTCCTCGACCTCAGACGCCTGGTTCGCCTTCGCCACCTCGATGCGCTCGTGGTGCTGTCGTTCCTCCTGTCCTACTGGCTGTTCAACAATCTTCACTTCGATGCAGCGGTGTGGCTGGTCTACCCGCCGCTCGTGTACCTGGTCGTCCGGATGGTCAGCATCGGACTGCGTGCCCCCAAGTCGAATGGTGGGCTCGCCCCCTGGCTCTCGCCGCGCGTCCTGATGGTGGGGCTCCTGGTTCTGATCGCTGCGCGTGTCGTACTCAGCCTCCTCGACGGCGAGGTCATCGACGTCGGCTACGCGTCGGTGATCGGTGCCAGTCACGCCATCCACGGCCAGTCGCTGTATTACGCGGCGGCCGGTCATCCCGACACGTACGGCCCCATCGCGTATCTCGCCTACGTCCCCTTCGTGCTGTTGTTCCCGTGGCACGGCACCTGGGACTACCTTCCGGCTGCTCATGCCGCCTCGCTGACGTTCGACCTCGCCACGGTGGTTGGTTTGGTGCTGTTGGGACGTCGCCTGCGCCGAGGACGCGAGGGGCTGAGGCTGGGGCTGGCGCTGGGATGGGCGTGGGCGGCATGCCCGTTCACGCTGATGGGGCTGATGGAGCACAGCAACGACGGGCTCGTGGCGATGCTCTCCGTATTCGCGCTGCTCGCGTTCAGCTCTCCGGCCGCGCGCGGTGCGCTGCTGGGTCTTGCCACCGCGGCCAAGTTCTCTCCTGGCGCCCTGTTGCCTCTTTTCGCCGGGCGTCGCGATCGCGGGCTGAAGGGCGCGATCGTTTGCGTCGCCTCGTTCACGGCCGTCCTGGTGGTTTCGATCGGCCTCTACCTCCCGAGCGGGGGACTGTCCGAGTTCTACAACCACACGATCGGCTTTCAGATAAACCGCATCGACGTCTTTTCGCCCTGGGGGATGCACCCGTGGCTGGCTCCGCTACAGACGGTGCTCGAGGTCGCGGCCGTGGCACTCGCGCTTGCCGTCGCCGTCGAGCGCCGGCCGCGGACGCTGGTCCAGATTTGTGCACTCGCTGCCGCGGTGACGATCGCCATCCAGATCCCCGCCACCCACTGGTTCTACTACTACATCATCTGGTTCGTTCCCTTCGTGCTGGTCGCGGTGCTGGGACGCGCGACCGACGCGCCGCTCCCAGGTGACGAGCGACCCGAAGGCGAGGCAATCGAGATTGTGCCCAGCGACCAACGCGTCCCGGCCCTGGTGGGCGGCTGAGGTGCCGGCCATGGCCGTAGCGCTCAGCGTGGTCTACGGAGCCGTGATCGGCTCTTTCCTGAACGTCCTCACCTACCGGCTGCCACGCGGCGAATCGCTGGTCTCACCCGGCTCCTACTGCCCCAACTGCGGATCGGGCGTCAAGCCCTACGACAACATTCCGATCTTCGGTTGGCTGTTGCTACGAGGGCGGTGCCGATCCTGTGCCGAGCCGATCTCCGCCCGGTACCCGATCGTCGAAGCCGTGACCACGTTGCTGGCGGTCACGGTGGTGCTGACCAAGCACTCCGTCCACGACATCGCGCTCGGGCTCGTGCTCGTCGTCGTCCTGGTGCCTGTCGCCGTGATCGACTTCGAGCACCGGATCATCCCCAACAAGATCACGCTCCCAGCCGCCGTCGCGGCGATCGCGATCGGGCTCGGCACGAGACCCTCCGGCGTCCCCGAACAACTGATTGCCGGCGCGGCCGCGGGCGGCTTCCTGCTCATATTCGTGCTCGCGTACCCCCGCGGGATGGGGATGGGCGATGTGAAGCTCGCGGCGGTCCTCGGTCTGTTCCTCGGCGCTGCGTCCGCGGTCGCGCTGCTCGTCGGCGTCGTCGCCGCGACCACGGTCGGTGTCGTGATCATGGCCAGGCTCGGCGTCGCCAAGGGTCGGAAGACGGCGGTGCCGTTCGGTCCGTTTCTCGCGCTCGGCGGGATCGTGGCACTGCTCGTCGGCGCCCAGATCGTCCACTGGTACCTGCACACGATGGGCTGACGCTCAAGCGGCCGTCTGGGCCTGCCGATGCTGAGCACGGCCCGCAGATCGCGGGCAACCTGATCATGTCGTCAACGTCGGCTGCGCTCCTGTCCTCAGTACGTCCGCGGCTCTCCGCGCGGATCTGGGGTGGTGCCGCGAAGCACCCTGCACTCGTGGTAGCCGTTGCCGCGTTCACGCTCGCGTGGGCGTCGCTGCTCGTCACCTATCAGCAACCTCACATCGCTGTGCCGAAGGCCGTGGCCCTCAGGCACGCCCTCGCGGATCCCGGCACGCGATCGATGCTGGCCAGAGTGCATTGGAGCCAGCTTGACGTGACCGCCGTCGATAGCCACTACGAGATGCTCGGTTTCTACCGAGGTCCGCGTCTTGTGGCCACGGTCGATGAGCGCTTTGACGGCCGTGTCCTCGTGCTCGATCACACCAATCTGACACACACCAGATACGTCTACGGCAGCGATATCGCCAACGAGGTGCGGGTGCTCCTCGGGCTGTGTGTGGTGTTCGTGCTGATGAGCGCCGTGTGGCCGCTGCGGCGGATCCGCAACTTGGACGTCGCGGTCGCCGCCAGTTTCGCCGTGTCGATCGTCCTTTTCAACCACTGGATGCTCGACCGGATGGTGTACCTCAGCTACGCCGCTATGGCATACCTCGGCATCAGGTGCGCCTGGCGAGCACTGGGGCCGCAGCGTCGGTACCGGTCGGCGACGCCGATCTTTGAACATCTGACGCGCGGCTGGTCAGCGGCCCAGCAGGTTCGGTTGCTACGGCTGCTCGCCGTCAGCTGTGCGTTGGTCGTCGCGTTGGTGGGCCTCAGCTCGCTCAGCGTGATCGACGTCGGCTACGCCGTGATGGAAGGCGCGACGGCAATCGTCCACGGCCTTCTGCCGTACGGTCACGTCGGCGACATCCTGCACGGCGACACATACCCGATCGCGTCGTACCTGCTGTACACGCCGTTCGCGTCTCTCTCGCCGGTCCACACCGTGTTCGATGACGCCGACCCCACGTTGTGGGTGGCGGTGGCCGCAGCGCTCGTCGCCGCGTGGGGGATCAGCCGGCTCTCCGCCAATCGGCCGCCCCGGCCCCTCGCCGGCGAGGAACGGGCCGCCGAGCTCCTCGGTCTACGCACCGCGATCGCCTGGCTCACGTTCCCACCGTTGCTGCTGACGGTGTCGACCGGCACCACGGACGTCGTGCTCGCGGCCCTGCTCGTCGGCGCGCTCCTGCTGTGGCGAAGGCCCGCTGCCGGCACGGCCGTCCTGTCATTGGCAGCCTGGTTCAAGCTCGTCCCAGTGGCGCTGCTGCCGCTGTGGATCGCCTCGCTACGGCGGGCCGGGATCGCTCGTGCGCTCGTCGCCGTGGCGGCGGTGAGCGCGGCGATGCTCGCGACACTGGTCGCACTGGGTGGCGCCGACGCGCTGATGCGGATGCTCACCGCGATGAGCTTCCAGCTCACGCGGACGGCGCCGAACACGCTGTGGACGTTCGCCGGGAGCGTTCCTCTTCAGCAGTTGACCGAGGCGCTCACCCTCGCGCTGGTCGCCGGAGGGGCGGTGCGGTTGTGGCGCGACCAGGCGCTCGCCAACGATCGCGTGCGGTTCGCGGCGCTGTGCGCGGCGGTCCTGCTCGGGGTACAGCTCGCCGGCAACTACTGGACCTTCATGTACCTCGCGTGGGTATTCCCGTTCATCGCACTGTCGCTGCTGGCCGGTCCCCCGACCACGGACGCCTCGGGACGGACATGCGGCCGGTAGCAGTCGCCGGAGCGAGTGCGGCGTCGCCGCGGGTCAGCGGTGTCCCCTCGTCGCGCCCCGAAGAAGCCACATTGCGTGACACGTGGCGCTGGTTCGCGCTCAGTCGTCTGTTCATCTGGTTCGTGGGCTGCACCGCCGTGGCCGCGCTCGGCACGGCCACGCTCAATCTGCACCAGTACGACCCAGCGGGGATCTCGACGTCGTTCGGTCAGGTTGGCAACGTGCTGGCAGCGCCGGCGATGCGCTGGGACGCGATCTGGTACCTGCAGATCGCGGAGCATGGGTACCGCACGTCACAGGACGCCGGGTTCCTGCCTCTGTACCCACTGTTGATCCGGGTCGGCTCGATCTTCACGGGCTCGCCCGTGATTGCCGGGATCCTGATCTCACTGGTGGCGCTGTTCGTCGGCCTGGAGATCATTCGCCGCCTGACTGCGCTCGAGCTCGGAACCCGCGTCGCCGGCACGACCGTCAGGTTGATCGCGTTTGGTCCGTTGGCGCTGTTCATGTCCGCGGTGTACACCGAGTCGCTGTTCGTGATGCTGTCGGCGGGCACGTTCTATGCGGCACGCCGCGGCCGGTGGTGGCTGGCGGGCGGACTCGGAGGGCTCGCGGCACTGTCGCGGATCGGTGGCTCGCTGTTGCTCGTCCCCGTTGCGATGCTGTTCTTTTACGGGCCGCGTGCGGATCTGGAACCCCAGTCGACCGGCGTGTGGTGGAAGCCGAGGTATCGGTTCAGCCCGGAGGTCCTGTGGGCCGCCTTGATTCCAGCGGCCAGCGCGCTGTTCTCGGGCTACCTGGCGCTCCGCGGATTGGGTGCCGACGCCACCCTTCACGCTCAGCAGACCTACTGGGCCCACCAGATCGGTCTGCCGGTGACCGCGGTGTTGCAGGGCGCGACGGCGGCCTGGCATGAGCTGGGTCAAGAGCTCACCGGCGTCAGCGTGCCATTCAGTCAGAGCGATTCGATCCTGCAGTTCAGCGCGCTCCTGTTGGCGGTCGTCGTCCTGATCGGTGTCTTCCGGCGCCTACCGATCGCATACGGGACATACGTGAGCTTGGGTCTCCTCCAGGCCCTCGCTGCGCCGACGATCGGCGATCCGCTTCGTGGTCTCGATCGGTACGCGAGCATGCGGTTTCCGCTGTTCATGTGCGCCGCGGCGTGGGCGGTCGAGCGCGGCGCCGAGCGAAAGTTGCTCGTCATCTCGGTGTTATTGCTGGCGTTCTTCACGATTCAGTTCGCGACCTGGCAGTGGGTCGGATCGGCGGTGGTCTGATGTCAGCGATCTCAGTGCCACGCGATCGCGAGGAGACGATCTCGCTTTCCCCGTGGGGGGCGTTCTGGCGCTCGCGCCTGCTGGTCTGGCTCTCAGGATGCGTCGCCTTGCTGGTCATGGGGACATCGGGGAACGAGTGGTCGGTGGACCCGAACAGTCTCAGCGCCTCTTTTGGCCGGGTCGGCAATGTCCTGATGGCGCCGGCGATCCGGTGGGATTCGATCTGGTACGTGCAGATCGCCCATAGCGGCTATTCGAACTCACACGATCCGGCCTTCTTCCCGCTCTACCCGTTGCTGATCCGAATCGTTGGGTGGGCCGTGGGGTCGTTGCCGCTCGCGGGGCTTCTGGTGTCGTTGGCGTCTCTGCTCATCGCACTCGAGATCGTCCGCCGGCTCACCGAGCTCGAGCTGGGCGCCGAGGCGGCTGGAGCAACCGTTCTCCTGCTCGCGTTCACACCAATGGCGGTGTTCTTCTCGGCGGTCTACACCGAATCGCTGTTTCTCGCACTGTCGGCGGGTATGTTTCTGGCGGCCAGGCGCGAGCGATGGTGGCTCGCGGGGATGCTCGGCGGTCTAGCCGCGGCGACGCGAGTGACGGGCGTCCTGCTCGTGATCCCGTTCTTTCTGTTGTTCTGGGAGCAGCGCAAGCGCGCTGAGCAAGCGATCCCGGCGGGGTTCGCGCTTGCAGTGCGCCGGCATGCGCGCACGGCCCTGTGGGGGCTTCTGATACCCGGCGGCATCGTCGCCTACAGCGCGTTCCTGGCCGCCAGGGGATACGGCTGGATGGCGTCGATGCAGGCGCAGGACGTGTTCTGGGGCCATTACCTGGCGGGGCCGTTCGGTGGGGTTCGCGACGGAGCCGTGGCCGCGTGGAGTCAGCTCCACGCCACGTTCGCCGGTCGTCCCACGCCACCGGACCATTCGCCCGTGCTTCAGCTCGGAGTTCTCCTCGTCTGCGCGATGGCGGTTGCCGGCGCCGTCAAGCGACTGTCTCCGGCCTACGCCATCTACGCCGTGGCGGCCCTGCTCGTGACGATCTCAAGCCCGACCTCCGGCGATCCGCTGCGTGCCCTGGACCGCTACGCGGCGGTCCTGTTCCCGTTGTTCATGGCCGGCGGCGCGTGGGCGGCGGACCGTGGTCTGACGCGAAGGCTCGTGCTCATCTCTTCGCTCGGACTGGTGTTCTTCGCGGTCCAGTTCGCCACCTGGCGGTTCGTGGCCTGATCAGCGAAACGCCGGGCGCGCCACCGTTTCTGCGGCCGTCGAAAACAATGTGTCCAGTTGAGGATGGACACGACTCAACTTCTCTCGCCCATACGCCGATCAGTTCCCCCGAATGGCACTCGTTTCGGGGAAGAGGGTTGTTGGACTGGACATCGAGCCTGGCTACGTGGCGGCTGTCGAGTCACGTCCGGGCGCGGTCAGCGTCGAGCGCGCTGCATGCGCTCCGCTGCCTCCGGGCGTCGTCCGCGACGGTGAGGTTGTCGACGTCGACACGCTCGCGGATGTCCTGCGCAAGATGTTCGCCGAGCACAAGCTGTCAAAGCGGGTTCGGCTCGGAGTCGCCAACCAGCGGATCGTCATGCGGACGCTCGACCTTCCTCCGCTGAAGGACAACAAGGAGATCGAGTCGGCGGTGCGGTTCCAGGCCCAGGACCACATCCCGATGCCCCTCGACCAGGCCGTGCTCGAGCACCAAGCGGTCGGAAATGTTGACACTCCCGAGGGCACCAAGACCCGAGTGATCGTCGTCGCCGCCCGCCGCGACATGATCCAGCAGCTGCTCCACGCGACGCGCAAGGCCGGCCTCCGAGCCCACGGGATCGACCTCTCCGCGTTCGCGATGATCCGCGCGCTGCATCGCCCCGGCGATACCGACACCACGCTCTACATCAGTGTCGGCGGCATCACGAACCTGGCGGTCGCCGCCGGTAGCACCTGCGTCTTCACTCGCGTCGTCGCCCACGGCACCGAGGCGATCGCCGGCGAACTCGCCGCGCGCCGCGAGCTGACGATCGAGCACGCGCACGGCTGGCTGCGTCACGTCGGCCTGCTCGCTCCCGTCGATGAGATCGACGGCGAGACCGAGATCGTGGTCGAGGCACGCGAGGTCCTCACCGATGGCGTCCGACGGATCGCCGACGAGGTGCGCAACTCACTCGACTTTCACGCCACGCAGACCGACGCGACGGTCACCCAGCGGGCCGTGCTCGCCGGACCCGCCGTGGCGATCCCGGGATTCGCCGATCAGCTCGGACAGGAGATCGGCCTGCCCCTCGAAGTCGGACTGGTCACTGAATCGCGGCCGGGCGGCTTCAGCGGCGTCGACGCCGGTCAGCTCACGGTGGCGGCCGGCCTGGCCGTCGAGGAGATCGGGGCATGAAGGCCGTCAACCTGATCCCAACCGACGGACGCCGCGCCGGCTTCAGCTCGGGCCTGAGCCTCGGTCCGGCGTACGCGGTACTCGGCGTGCTCGCCGTGGCAGTCGGTCTCATGACCCTGTACGTGCTCACGGGCAACACGATCTCAAAGCGCAAGTCGGAGATTGCGAGCGTTCAGGTACAGATCGCCGAGCAGCACGCCGAGGCGGCGCGCCTCGCGAACTACGTCCGCTTCTCCCAGCTGGCTGCGGCGCGCGCGAAGACGGTCCGCGAGATCGCGACCACTAGGTTCGACTGGCACGCCGCGCTGGCCGATCTCTCCAAGGTCGTCCCGAGCGACACCTCGCTCCAGGCGCTGAGCGGCAGCGTCGCCCCGCAGGCGACGGTACAGGGTGGCGGCGGCGCCGGCTCCGCGCTGCGTGCCGACATCTCCGTCCCGGCGATCGAACTTACCGGCTGCTCGAAGACCCAGGATGATGTCGCGCAGTTGATGTCACGGCTGCGGGTCATCAACGGAGTCACCCGTGTGACGCTCGATGACTCGGTCAAGAACGCCTCGAGCAGCTCCAGCGGCGGGCCGGCGGGCGGATGCGGGGGCAACACGCCGAGCTTTGACCTCGTCGTCTTCTTCAAGCCGCTGACCGGCGCGGATCCCACGACCGGAGCACCGGCGCCCAACGGCACCAGCACCACGGCTACGGGAGGTTCCCAGTGAGCACGCGCGACCGCGCGATCGTCGGTGTCGTCGTCCTGCTCGCCGCCCTGGCCGCCGGTTGGTTCCTCGTGATCCAGCCCAAGCGCCAGCAGGCGTCGAAGCTCGCGACCCAGCTCACCTCGGCCCAGGCTGAGCTCAGCTCGATCCAGGCTCAGGTCGCCGGAGACGAGGCCGCGAAGAGCTCCTTCGCGAAGAACTACACGACGCTCGCCCGTCTCGGCGAGGCCGTGCCGGCCAATGACAACGTCCCGTCGCTGGTCTACCAGCTCCAGAATGCGGCGAGCGGCGCGAAAGTCGATTTCCGCGGACTGACGCTCAACCCGGCTTCGTCCTCGTCGTCGACGACGCCGACGACCTCATCCTCCGCCAGCCAGGCGGCGACGGCGGCACTGCCCCCCGGCGCGGCGGTCGGCGAGGCTGGATTCCCGATCGAGCCGTTCACGTTCACCTTCCAGGGCAACTTCTTTCACCTATCCAACTTCTTCCGGCGGCTGCAGCAGTTCGTCGTCGCCAACAACAACGCGGTGTCGGTGAGTGGCCGGCTGATGACGCTCAACGCGATCAGCCTCCAGGCGGCCCAGGCAGGGTTCCCGCAGATCACCGCGACGATCTCGGCGACTACCTACCTGATCCCGCAGTCACAGGGGCTCCTGGACGGCGCGACGGCCGCAGGTCCGGGCGCATCCTCCTCGGTCTCCGTGTCAACGCCCTCCTCGGGCTCGTCCACCTCGGCTCCGGCCGTCGTGACCCCGGTCGTGCGATGAAGATCTTCAACGGCATAGTCAAGGATTTCCGCGAGAAGAAGCTCTGGCCGCTCGCCGTGCTGCTGGTCGCCGCGCTCGTGGCCGTTCCTGTGCTTCTTTCCAAGAGCTCATCCTCGTCCACACCTCCGAGCCAGCTCCCGGCCGCGGGTGCGGCCGCGCCGCCCGCGCCGGCCCTGCCGGCGGTGAGCGTCTCGACTGCGGTCGGCACGACCAGGCTGACCGGCAAGTCTCGTGATCCGTTCACGCAGCTCGTGAAGAGCAGCACGACCACCACTGGCGGCAGCACCGGCTCGTCCGGCAGCGGCTCGGGTTCGACGACCGGTGGCGGCTCGACCGGCGGCTCGACCGGCGGTTCCACTGGTGGCTCGACGGGTGGGTCGACGGGCGGCTCGACCGGCGGTTCCACTGCTGGCTCGACGGGTGGGTCGACTGGTGGCTCGACCGGTGGTTCGACGGGCGGCTCGACGGGCGGCAGCACCGGATCGAACGGAACGATCCCGACCGGGAAGCCCAGGCCGGCGCCCAGCGGGCTGACCGCCAAGCAGTCTTACAACGTCACGCTGGCGATGACCAATTCCGCCGGCGGGATCGATACGACCAACTCCGTCGAGCGCCTCAGCGTGATCCCGGGCTCGAAGCAGCCGCGGCTCATCGAGCTCGGTGTCCTGAAGGGCGGCCACCGCGTGCTCTTCGCCGTGCAGCCCGGAACCGTCCTCGCGGGCCCGGGGAGCTGCACGCCAGGGCCGATCGACTGCCAGATCCTGTCGCTCGCGCCGGGTCAGACCGAGAAGCTCTCGGTGCGCACGGGAACCGGCGTGTCCTCGATCGCACTGTTCGCCGTCACCCAGATCAGCGCGGCTGACCACGGGTCCGCGGCCGCCGCCGACAAGGCGCGCCGCGCCGAGTCCGCAGCCGGTCGCCGTCTGCTGAACAACTCCACGCTCACCGCACTCTCTCTGTTCCAGTACAAGCCGAGCATCGGCGCCATCGTCGACCTGCGCAATCTCACCGTTGGAGGTAACTGATGCGCCGCTGTTCTCTGACCACCCTTGCGATCGCGGTGACGTTCGTCATCTCGCTGGCGGTAGCCAGTGCAGCGCAGGCGATTGTGGTCACCGATCAGGGCACGACGGCTGGTGTCGCCCTCGTACCGAACACGTGCGGCGATCTGCTCACCAACGGCACCTGCGCCAATTTGGCGACCGCAGGAATCCAGCGTGCGACGTCAACCGGTGTATGCACGGATCCGTGGCTGTCGTCCGACCTCGGCCCGCTGCCGTCTGACGGACTCTGCTACCGAGGCGGCGCCGTGATGCCACGTAACGAGACGTTCGCGCTCACCTGGGATCCTCACCGACTCTATTGGCAGACGACCCGGAATTACATCGAACAGTTCCTCCGCGATGTCGCTGACGGAACGGGAACACTTACGTCGCCATATGCGGTCACGAGTCAATACGCGGACGGCATCAAGGATCCCACGAGCTCCGGTGTGACCGCGAACCCGACTGGCGCGAATCCCACGGGCCAGGCGCGTAACGCCTCGGTCTACGGCGGTGGTTGCGTCGACTTCGGCGGCGTCGGCGGCTTTAGCTGCAACTTCGGCGGCGCCAGCGGGACGGGCCACAACTATCCGAACGGAAACGACGGCAGCTGCTCGGTCTCGAATTCGCTCTGCGTGACAGATCAAGACATCAAGACTGAGGTGAGCGCGATTGCTCAGGGCACACAGCTCTCCAGTCACGCCCAGCCTGGCTACACGCCCCTAGTCGTCGTGCTCGTGCCTGCGGGCGTCGACGTCTGCCTTGACAGCTCCGGAACGCTGTGTTCGGTCAACGACACTACGGCCAAGGTGCAGTTCTGCTCCTACCACTCGTACGTCGTTCTGGCCGGGGGAACGAAGCTCGCCTATGTCGTGCAGCCGTGGAGCAAAGACTCCTCCTGCGATGAGCCTAACCTGCCGAGTCTCCCGCAGAACCCGACTCCGCAGCAGCTGTCGGTCGATGCAGGCGTCCGCATCGTGAACCCGCTCAGCCAGGGTCAGATAGCCGCAATCGTGGATCCGTACCTGAACGGTTGGATCGCGAACAACGGCTCGGAGATCAACGACAACGACGGCTGCGTGCCCGAGGGAACCGCGGCCGATTCGGCGACCGTCGGCAACGGCGCACAGAACCCATACTTCCTCCAGCCCGAGTTCACCAATTCCGGCGTCATTCAAAGCGATCCGAATACCTATTTTGGGTGTGCGCACAACGTCATCTTTACGCCGGCCTTCGTGGTCCCGAGTGCCGTCAACCAAGGCGACGAGATCCAGTTCGACGGATCGACCACCGCGTCAACGCTTCTCGTTCCGAATGCCGGCTATGTCTGGAACTTCGGAGACGGAACGCCCACGGTGAGCGGCCCGAGCGTCTTGCACACCTACACCAAGGGTGGCACCTACACGGTGACCCTGAGAGTGACCGATCGTGGCGGTGACGTGCGCACGCTGGCCCAGACGGTAGTCGTGCTGGGCAAGACTGGGCAGGTCGTCGGAGGTGGCAGCGGCAGCGTCTCGAATCCCGGGCTGCACGTGCACCTGCAGATCCTGCCCCAGGGCCTGAAGGCGATGCTGCGCCACGGCGTGGCGGTCCGCGTCGGCTCCAATGAGGCGGCCGCCGGGATCGCGTCGGTCTCGATCTCCCACGCCACCGCCAAGCGGGCGCATATCAAGGGCCGGGGACCGGCGATCGTGATCGGGCGCGGCACCGTCTCAAACCTCACCGCTGGGAGCGTGGAGCTCCACCTGCGCCTGTCGCGCTCGATGACCAAGAAGCTCGGTCACCTCCACCGCGTCACGCTGACGGTCCGCCTCGCGCTCGTCGACAAGAGCGGCGACAAGCTGGCGATCGACGCCGCCGGCCGCTACTAAGCCTCCCCGTCGGACGGTTCAGCCCTGTGGGCGCCCCCGGGGATGCCCCCGGGCATGATGCATAAAACGACAATTCGGTCGGCGGATGCGAGGAGTGTCGAGCTGCGCACGAAGAGTGTGCTCAACACGACAGGGCTCGCGTTTTGCGCCTGTGTTGTCGCGTCAAGCATCATCTGAGGCCCGATCTGGCGGCTGGACGGGCGCGCCGGACTGGAGCCGACGGCCAAATCGCTGTTCGGGACGTCCGCCGGCGCTGAGCCGAGCCCTCGCGTCCCGCCGCCCGTAATCTAGGGCGCCCATGTCAGCGCTGCGCATGATCACCGCCGGCGAGTCCCACGGCCCGGGGCTCACCTGCATCATCGAGGGCCTCCCCGCCGGCCTCGCGATCGAGCGCGAGGCGATCAATCGCGACCTGGCCCGCAGGCAGCTCGGCCACGGCCGCGGCGGGCGGATGAAAATCGAGCGCGACCAGGCGCAGGTCACAGGCGGCATCAGGCATGGTCGGACGCTCGGTGGGCCGATCGCGCTCCAGGTCGAGAATCGCGATTACGCGAACTGGGAGGAGCGGATGAGTCCGTGGCCCGTCGAGGCGCCGGTGGCGGAGGTCCACCTGCCACGGCCCGGCCACGCCGACCTGGTCGGGACGCAGAAGTACGGGCTGAGCGACGTGCGCGACATCCTCGAGCGCGCGAGCGCCCGCGAGACCGCCGCGCGGGTGGCCGGGGGCGCCGTGGCGAAGGCGTTCCTGGGCGCGTTCGGCGTCTCGGTCCACTCGCACGTCATCCAGATCACCGGCGTGAGCGCACCCCGGCGCGACGATCTCATCCCGGAGGACTTCGAGCGTGTCGACGAGTCGCCCGTCCGCTGCCTGGACCCGGAATCCGGTACCGCGATGGTCGCCGAGATCGATCGTCTGCGCAAGGCGAACGAGTCGCTCGGCGGCGTGTTCGAGGTGCGAGCGTTCGGCCTGCACCCGGGGCTCGGGTCGCACGTCTCCTGGGAGGAGCGACTCGACGGGCGCCTCGGCCAGGCGCTGCTCTCGATCCAGGCCATCAAGGCGGTGGCGGTGGGGGATGGGTACGAGGTCGCGGGGCTGCCGGGCTCCCAGGCGCACGACGAGATCTTCCACGACGAGGAGCGCGGCTACTTCCGTGAGACCAATCGCGCCGGCGGGGTCGAGGGCGGGATGACGACGGGGGCGCCGCTGGTCGTCCGCGGCTCGATGAAGCCCCTCCCGACCCTGACCAAGCCGCTGCGATCGGTCGATATTTCCACGCACGAGCCGGCCGAAGCGCTCCGCGAACGGACCGACTCCTGCACGGTGCCGGCGGCGGGCGTCGTCGGAGAGGCGATGGTGGCGTTCGTGCTCGCCGACGCGTACCGGCGGAAGTTCGGCGGCGATCACATCGACGACGTCAGGGCCGCGGTCGCGGCCTACGAGGAGCGGATCGGGTGGAAGGGAGCCTGACCCTCCCGCGCTCCGGCCCGGCCGACCGCTCGATCGTTTGCATCGGGTTCATGGGCGCGGGAAAGACGACCGCGGCCGCGAGCCTCGCGGAGGCGCTCGGGACCGAGGCGGTGGACGTCGACGGCGCGATCGAGCAGCGCGTCGGAAAACCGATCGAGCGGGTGTTCGCCGAGGACGGCGAGGCCGCGTTCCGCGCGGTCGAGGAACAGGTGGCACTGGAGCTGCTGCACCGTCGCGACGCGCCCGTGCTGTCGCTCGGGGGCGGGGCGATCGCCTCCGATGCCGTGCGCGTGGCGCTGCGCGAGCACCTCGTCGTATGGATCGACATCGACCTCGAGGTGGCGTGGGCCCGATCCAAGGGGAGCGGTCGTCCGCTCGCCCGCGACCGAGAGGAGTTCGCGCGGCTCTACGCGTCGCGCGAGCCGATCTACGCCACGCTTGCCGATGTCACCGTCCCGGCGCGCCGCTCCCACGAGATGCCGCGGGTGCTCGAAGCGCTCGAGGGACTGCCGGCGCGGGCGGAGATGCTGTGGGCGACCAGCGAGTCCGGCGACTATCCGGCCTACGTCGGAGCCGGGCTGCTGGGCGAGGAGCAGTTCTGGCCGACGGGGATCGCCGGGCGCCGGTTCCTCGTCAGCGACGGCAACGTCGCGCGGCTGTACGCGGACCGGCTCGAGCCGCTCTGCGGTCGCGTGATGATCATGCCCGGTGAGCAGTCGAAGACCGTGGCGCACGCGGAGATCGTGTGGACGGAGCTCGCCCGCGTGGGGATGACGCGGCAGGACGTCGTGCTTGCCCTCGGGGGCGGCGTCGTCGGGGATCTCGCCGGCTTCTGCGCGGCGACCTACCAGCGGGGCGTCCGCTACGTACAGATCCCGACGACGCTGGTTGGGCAGGTCGATTCCGCGTACGGCGGCAAGACGGGCGTCGATCTCGCCGAAGCCAAGAACTACGTCGGCGTCTATCACATGCCCTCAGCGGTGATCGCGGACACGGCCGTCCTGCACTCGCTGCCCAAGGCCGAGCTCGCCGCCGGTTACGCCGAGGTCGTGAAGATCGCGCTGATCGCCGGGGGAGACCTATGGGAGAGGATCAGCGCCGGCGCCGATCCGGCGAGCCCGGAGCTGATCTCGTCGTGCGTCCGCGCCAAGCTGCGGATCGTCGCCCGGGACGAGCGGGATGGCGGCGCGCGCCAGGCGCTGAACCTCGGCCACACGGTCGGCCACGCGATCGAGACCGCCACGGGCTACGCGCGCTACCGCCACGGAGAGGCGGTGGGATTGGGGCTGCTCGCCGCCCTGCGGCTCTCGGGCCAGGATCAGCTGCGCGACGAGGTCCGCGGGCTGCTCGCCGAGCGGGGCCTCCCCACGCAGCTGGAGGGGGCCGATCCCGACGCGGTGGTGATGGCCACCGCACGGGACAAGAAGCGGGTCGGCGAAGGGCCGGTCCCGTTCGTCCTGCTCGACGGCCCCGGTGAGGCGCGCACCGGTTGCACGGTGGCGCCACGCGACCTGATCGCGGCCGTGCGGGAGTTGAGCGCACCATGACCGACGAGGCCGCGGCGCCTAGCATTCGCAAGCGGATCGAAGTGATGCACGGCGTGAACCTCGACCAGCTCGGCCGGCGTGACCAGCTCCACTACGGGGAGCTGACGTTTGGCGAGCTCGAACGCCAGATCTCCGACACCGCGGCCGAGCTCGGGCTCGCGACGCGGTTCTTCCAGACCAACCACGAGGGCGAGTTCGTGGAGCACCTCCACCGGCTCGAGGGGCTGGCCGACGGCATCTTGCTCAACCCCGGCGCCTGGACCCACTACTCGTATGCGATCCGGGACGCGCTCGAGCTGACCGGCCTGCCAACCGTCGAAGTGCACCTTTCCGACGTCGACAACCGCGAGCAGTGGCGCCGACATTCGGTGATCCGCGAGCTGTGCATCGATCGCGTCGCCGGTAGGGGGCCCGCGGGCTACCGGGATGCGCTCGTCCGGCTAGCGCAGGAACTCTCATCATGAACGATCGGAGCGATCGCCTGAACCAGCTGCTCGTCGACGAGGGGCTCGATCTGATGCTCGTCACGGATCTCGTCAATGTTCGCTACCTGACCGGCTTCACGGGCTCCAATGGGCTCGCGCTGGTGGGTCCGCGGACGAGGGCGTTCGTTACCGACTTCCGGTACGTGGACCAGGCCGCCGAGGAGGTGGACCCGTCCTACGAGCGCCTGCGCGCGCCCCAGGAGCTGCTGGACACCGCCATCGAGGAACTCCCGGAGGGCGCTCTGCGGCTCGGGTTCGAGGACGCCGACCTGTCGGTGCGCCAGCACGGCGAGCTGCGTGCGCGGCTTCCGGATGCGGTCGAGCTCCTCGCCGCCGGCTCGCTCGTCGAGCGCCTACGCGCGGTGAAGGACCCTGGCGAGATCGAGGCCGTGCGGGCGGCCGCGGCCGTGGCCGACGAAGCGTTCAACCGCGTGATCCACGACGGCCTCGTGGGCCGGACCGAGCAGGAGGTGGCGCTCGCGCTGGAGTGGGAGATGCGAAAGCGGGGGGCGAGCGGCCCCAGCTTCGACCCGATCGTGGCGGCCGGCCCCCACGGAGCGCTGCCGCACGCCCAGCCTCGCGACGTGATCATCGGCGCCGGGGAGATGGTGGTGATCGATTGGGGCGCCCTGGTCGGCGGATACCACTCGGACTGCACCAGAACGGTCTCCGCGGGCTCTCCGAACGGCGACGCGCGGGCCGTCTACGACCTGGTGCTCGAGGCTCAACTGGCTGGCCTCGGCGCGGTCAGGGCAGGAGCTGATGTCCGCGACGTGGACAGCACCGCCCGGGATGTGATCGAGGCCGGCGGCTACGGCGGACAGTTCGGCCACGGTCTGGGGCACGGCGTCGGTCTCGACATCCACGAGGAGCCGCGCCTGTCGCAGCGTGCCGAGGGCGAGCTGGTGGCCGGAAACGTCGTCACCGTAGAGCCGGGGGTTTACCTGGCCGGGCAGTTCGGGATCAGGATCGAGGACCTGACCGTGGTCACGGCCGAGGGGTCCGAGATCCTCACGTCGGTGACCAAGGAGCTGATCGTCACCGATTGAGTTTCGACGCTCTCTACACTGGCCCGTCGCATGATCTCTACCAACCAATTTCGCAACGGGTCCCACATCGACGTCGACGGGACCGTCTTCAAGATCCTCGAGTTCCAGCACGTGAAGCCCGGCAAGGGCGGCGCGTTCGTGCGGACGAGGCTCCGCCGCACCAGCGACGGCGCCGTGATCGACCGGACCTTCCGGGCCGGTGAGAAATTCCGGCCCGTGCGCACGGAGGTGCGCAAGATGCAGTTCCTCTACCGCGACGGGTCGGACGCCCATTTCATGGACGCCGAGAGCTACGAGCAGCTGACGATCCCCGAGAGCACGCTGGCGGAGGCTTTGCGCTGGCTGCGCGAGTCCGACGAGGTGGACCTCCTCTACATCGACGAGGAGCCGGCCGATGTGCAGGTTCCGAGCGCCATCGACCTGACGGTCTCGGAGACCGAGCCCGGGGTTCGCGGCGACACAGCCTCGGGCGGCGGGAACAAGCCCGCCGTGCTCGAGACGGGCGCCAGGATCCAGGTACCGCTGTTCATCAACGTCGGCGACGTCGTCCGCGTCGACACGCGTTCGGGCGAATACGTGTCGCGGGCATGACGCCGGCGAGAGCGTGACCCTCGTTGCGTAGGACCGACCAGCGCCGCGCCGCCGTTTGGGCCCTGTACCAGAGCGACCTCCTCGGTAGGCCGCTCCAGGACTCGTTCCCGCGCGACGCGCACGCGTTCACGCGCGCGCTGGGCGAGCTCGTCCGCGAGCACCAACCCGAACTCGACGAGCTGATCGGCGAGCACGCGAAGGGCTGGTCGCTGGACCGGATCGCTCCGCTGGAGCGCTCGATCCTGAGGGTCGGCCTGGTCGAGATGCTCCATGGCGAGGAGCTGCCGGGGGACCAGGCGATCCCACCCGAGGGAGCGATCAACGAGGCGGTCGAGCTCGCCAAGCGATTCTGCGGAGCCGAGGCGCCGGCGTTCGTGAATGGCATCCTCGGTGCCGTCCTGCGCGAGCGCTCGAGCGCGGCCCGCACGGGCGGCGTGGAGGAGTGATGATTGACCCCAAATTGCTCGTCGCGGATGCGTCCGGGATAACTTCGCGGGCCCGCCACGGCCGGTCGGCTCGCGTAGCGCTGCTACGCGTCGCCTCCCGTCCGCGCCGCCCCGCTCGCTCCCCGAACGCCCCGCTTCCAATCAATTTGGAATCAACCACCTAGCGCAGCACTTCAAGCGCCGGCCGGCGGCCGCCGATGAAATCGGCATGAGCGAGAAGACGTACGGTCGCCTGCTGAGCGCCGGCGCGCTCGTCCTTGCCGTCGTGCTCGCGTCCCGACCGGGAACGTTCTGGGATTACCCGACCGATGCGGGACCGGCGCTGGCGGTCGGTGTGGCCGTCTCGTTCGTCGTGCTCGACCGCTTCGCGGCATATCTCGCGATGGGAGTGGCAAACGACCTCTACATCGCCGCGAGCCTGACCGCCTGCGCGGTCATCGCCTCCAGGCTCAGAAGGCGCGCGCGAGGGCTCCGGTTCGCCACCCAAGCACTTAGCTAAGGCGAACGTAGGAAGCGCTCGCGAACTGTCGGCGCAGGAGCCACAATCAATGGTGTGAGACTGCTTGTCGTCGACGATGATCGGGCGCTGCGCGACGTGCTGCGGCGGGCGCTGATGCTCGCCGGCTACGACGTCCGCCTGGCCGATAGCGGGGCCGGGGCTCTGTCGGAAGTCGCGGCCACGGTGCCCGACGCGGTCGTGCTGGATATCGGCCTTCCGGACATCGACGGGCTCGAGGTCTGCCGGCTGCTGCGGCGGGAGGGCAACAGGGTTCCTGTGTTGATGCTGACCGCTCGCGATGCGGTCTCGGATCGCATCGACGGTCTCGACGCCGGCGCCGACGACTACCTGGTCAAGCCGTTCGACATCGACGAGCTGAAGGCGCGGCTGCGGGCCCTGCTGCGGCGCGCCGGCGGCGAGGCCTCGCCCGACGGTGGACTGTCTTTCGGCGAGCTGCGCCTGGACCCGGCGCGCCACGGCGTCAGCGTCGGCGAGAGCTTCGTCGAGCTCACCCGCACCGAGTACCAGCTGCTCGAGCTGCTGATGCTGAACCCCCGACGGGTGCTTCCCCACAGCCTGATCTACGACCGCGTGTGGGGCTATGACTTCGGGCCCACGTCGAACGCGCTCCGCGTGTACATCGGCTACCTGCGACGCAAGCTCGAGGATGCCGGCGCACAGACGGAAATCCACACCGTCCGCGGCGTCGGCTACGCGCTGCGCGAACCGCAACCAGCCACGAAATGAGCCTGCGCGGCCGGATGGGTCTTGCTTCCGGGATCGCCGTGGCGATCGCGGTGCTGGCGGTGGCGGTCTCGTCCTATGCCGGGATGCGCTCCGAGCTGCGCGGGCAGGTCGATCAGTCGCTGCAGTCGTTGCGCAGGCAGGTGCTACCCGGTCCGGGAGGGAGCGGACCGGGTCCGCGGGGCGGCCCGCCCGCGCAGAACGGGTTTGGCGAGCCCCCGGGGGTACGAGACGAGGGGCTCGGCATCGATCAGCGGACCGGCCCCGCGTTCGGCGGTCCGCGCGGGATCGTCACGGTGATCTACCGGGACGGTGGGACCTACAACCCCCCTGGCCAGCGGGGCGCGGTCCCGGTCGACGCGCAGATGAGGGCCACCGCGGCATCCGGGAAGGGGCAGTACTACACCGACGCGCACGCCGGAGGCACCCATCTCAGGGTCCTGGTGACGGGCCTCGGCGCCGATGGGGCGGTGGCGGTCGCGCTGCCGCTGACCGATGTCGACAACGCACTCTCGAGCCAGCTGCTGCTGCTCGCCCTGATCGCCGCCGGCGGGATCGCGCTGGCGGCGCTGCTCGGCACCCTGGTGGCGCGCACGGCGCTGTCTCCGATCGCCCGGTTCACCCGGCAGACAGAGTCGATCGCCGCCAACACCGACTGGCTCGAGCGTCAGCGACTCGACGTCGTCGGCGACGACGAGCTCGCCCGGCTGGCGCGCACATTCAACACCACCCTGGATGCGCTCGAGGGCTCGGTCAAGGCCCAGCGCAACCTGGTCGCCGACGCCTCGCACGAGCTGCGCACCCCGATCGCGTCGATCCGCGCGAATCTGCAGCTGATGCGCGACGAGGCCCTGCTCGCCCCCGCGGATCGCGAGGCGCTCCGCGCGGACATGATCGAGGAGCTCGATGACCTGACGGCACTGGTGAGCGATGTGGTGGAGCTGGCTCGCGGAACGAAGCCTGATGGCGACCGGGGCGACGTCCGGGTCGACGAGATCGCGGTCGACACGGTCGAGCGGGCTCGGCGTCGGGCTCCCGGGATAACGATCCGGGTCAAGCTCGAGCCGACGCTCGTCAGGGGCGAGGGCGATCGGATCGCCCGCGCGATCGCGAACCTGCTCGACAACGCCGTCAAGTGGAGCCCGCCCGGTGGCGTCGTCGAGGTCGAGCTTCGCGATGGGACGTTGACAGTCCGTGACCACGGACCGGGGTTTCACGAGGACGATCTTCCCTACGTGTTCGATCGTTTCCACCGTGCCAATGACGCCCGCTCGAAGCCGGGCTCCGGGCTCGGGCTGGCGATCGTCCGCCAGGCGGCGGAAGCGCACGGCGGTTCGGTCGAGGCGCGCAACGCTCCCGGTGGCGGCGCGCTGCTGAGGATCAGCTTCGGGGAGCCGCTCGAGCTCGAGCAGCCGCCGCTCGAGCCGATCAGCGCGCCCTGAGCCGGTTGGGCCGCGGCGCCCGGCAGCTCTCGTGGCTGCGGCCCGAAGCGCTCACGGTCACGGTGATGGTCCGGGCGCGTCGGCAGGAGGCGACCCGGAGCACCGGCGCTCCTCGCTTCGAGACGATCGCTCCGCCCGTCACGCGGACCGCGTAGCGGCCGCCGTACACGAGGGCGGGCGTGGATACCGCCGTGACGGCGCCCGCCTTGAACCTGCGGTGAGCGCCGGCCCGAGCGGTGGTGAAGCGGAACGTGAACACGCGCGAAGTCGGATCAAACCCCCACGACAGCGGCGTCCCCGAGATCAGCTGGGGGTATGGCTCGACCAGCGCCTCGAGCGTCGGCATCACCACGTTCGATCCACGCGGAGGCTGATCGGGATCGCGGACGATCGCCTGCTCGTCGCCGGGACCGGATGTCGTGGGATCGTCGCAACCGCAGTAGGCCCACTCGATCCACGGGACCATGTTCTGGTCGGCCAGCCTGACCACGGCCCGGAGCACGCTCGTGTCGTCGGTGGCCCCGAACTCGGTCATCATTGTCGCCTCGTGGGTCTGGGCGGCGTGCTGCGCGGCGTTGGCCATCACCTTCCCGTAGGTCGTGCAGCTGCCGAGGCAGTAGTCGTGCCACGAGAAGCCGGCGTGCGGATCATCGAGCGCGCCGACGTTCGTGGGGGATCCGAAATCGAACAGCACGTTCGGCTCGTACCAGACGAGCGTCCGGCGGTCCGCGGACCGGATCGCCGCGTCGACCCTGCGGTTGAACGCGGTCAAGGTGGCGTCGAATGCTGGACAGCCGGACGGGGTCAGGCACGCCGCGTACCCCGTCCCTGGCCACGGCTCGTTGAACAGCTCATAGCCGAGCACGGAGCGATCGCCTCGGAAGCGCTGGGCTACGTGGCGCCACGCCGCGGCGTAGCGGTCCTGCAGGCCGATCCCTCCCGGCCCGTGGCTGTTCTCCCAGAAGTGATCGTAGGCGTGCTGGAGCGCGGGCATGTCCAGGTAGTTGCCTGGGAATCCGGTCTGAGGAACCGGGGGCAGCCCGTCGTCCTCGACCGCCCAGTCCGGGGCCCCTTCGCCCTGGAACAGCTCGTTGTACATGTCCTGATGGAAGTCCAACAACGACACGATCCCGTGGCGGGCGAGCGTCCCGACGGTCGCGGCGATGTGGTTCAGGTACGCGTTGTCATACACGCCGGGCTCGGGCTCGACGGCCTTCCAGATCACCCCGACGCGGACGGCGTTGAACCCCATCCTCGCGAGGAACGCCGCGTCGTCGTTGCCAAACCCCGTCGCGGCGGGGTAGTACGGCGCGATCTTGTAGACCATGTTGATCCCGTGGACGATCACCACCCGCCCGCGCGCGTCGGTGATCCAGCGTCCGGCGTGGCCCAGGGGCGGCGTCGGCGCCGCGATCGCCGCCGGCGACGCCCGGGCGCCAGCGCACAGGGCAACCGTCGCCAGGGCCGAAGCACACGCGAGCGCAAGCGAGCGCATAAACACTCTCATCGCGGCGCGTAAGCGTACGCATTTCGATTCTGCCGCGCGCCTCCAGCCTTGCTTGGCGGGCGGCTTGGTGAACGGCGGCAGGGAGAGGGGGTGGGCGGGGGCGCCGGCGGGGCTTGGGCGCTCGTGGGGGTCTTCGTGGCGACTCTGTGTCCGGAGTGTGTCGAGAGTGTCACGGGGATGGTGCATAGCGCGTCAACACCGGCGCCAGATCCGAGCCCTGTCGACTTGAGCACACTCTTCGTGCATAGCCCGCCAGGGCTCGCCATTCGGCGCGGGGTTGACGTGTTGTGCACCATCGGAACGGGTGGGATCGCGCCCGCTCCTTTCCACGCCCGCCAATCGGGGCTACGGGACGCGCAGCCCGGTCAGATGTCTAGGTTTCCGGCGCATCGTTTGAGTGGCGGGCCGGACAAACCGAGCCTTTCAGTGGGGCGTGCTGGCGCGTTCCCCGAGTGGGCAGCCTCGCCTGGCGCGCCCGCCCGCCGGCACACCCCATTTTTTTCCCGGCGGGGCGAGGCGAGCCGATGCTTGGGCGCCCCCCGAAATGGGTATCCGCGGGTTCGATGCGCGAGAGCGGTGATGGCGTTGGCGTCGCGCGGTCGGGGCTGACATTGGTGCCGGGCCACGGGGCACACTCAAAACCCGGCGCTGGTGGTTTCGAGCACCGGGCGCTGTTCTACGACGATATCGACCAGTACGTGACCGCCACCGGCGATTTCCTGCGCGCCGGCGACGCCGGCGGCGAGGCGCTGATGGTCGCGATCCCGGGCGAGAGGATCGAACCGCTGCAGGAGGCGCTGGGCGACACCGCCACGCGGGTTCGCTTCCTCGACATGCACGAGCTCGGTCGCAATCCCGGGCGGATCATCCCCAAGGTCCGACACTGGGCCGAGCTCCAGCGAGGCGTCCGCTGCCGGTTCGTGGGTGAGCCGATCTGGTCGCAGCGAGACACGGCGGCGGTGATCGAGGCAACCCGGCACGAGGCGCTGATCAACCTGGCCTTCGCCGATGTCGACGCGTCGATCATGTGCCCGTACGACGCGAGCGGACTCGCCCCGAGCATCCTGGCGGACGCCGAAAGGACCCATCCCCACCTGATGCGGGGAGCGGAACGTCGGCCGAGCGAACGGTACGCGGACCCGCTCGAGGTCTGGCTCGCGTTCGAGTGGTCTCTGCCGGAGCCGGAGCAGACGATGGGGACGCTCGCGCTGAGTGAGGACCTCGCGCCGGCGCGACAGATGACGGAGGAGTGTGGTCGCGAAGCGGGGCTCTCGGGCGCGGCCGTGCTCGATCTCGTCCTCGCGGTCGACGAGGCCGCGACGAACGCGGTGCTCCACGGTGCGCCGCCGGCCCAGCTCCGGATCTGGCGCCAGCGGGTCGGCATCGTGTGCGAGGTCACCGACCACGGCAGACTCGAGGACCCACTCGCGGGCCGGCGCTTTCCGGCTCCCGAGTGGCCGCGCGGACGCGGGCTGTGGCTGATCAACCAGGTCTGCGATCTCGTCGAGCTGCGACCGGTGGCCGACGGGACCGCGATCCGGATGCACGTGCTGGCGGGACGCTAGAACTCGCCTGGCCGCGGCGGACGGTCTCATACGCTTCGGGCCGTGCGTCGCGGAGCCCTCCGTCATCCGGCCTTCCGGCTGCTGTTCCTCGGCCAGGCGGTCTCGTCGCTCGGCGACAGGCTGGTGCCGGTCGCGCTGGCGTTCGCGGTCCTCGACCTTACGGGCTCGGTCACCGACCTCGGCATCGTCGCGGCCGCGCAAACCGTGCCGCTGGTCGTGTTCGTCCTGCTCGGCGGAGTGTGGGCGGACCGGCTGCCGCGCCAGCGCGTGATGCTCGGCTCGGATGCGGTCCGGGCGGTGGCGCAGGGAGTGAGCGCGCTGCTCCTGCTCGAGGGCCAGGCCCACGTGTGGCAGCTGGCTGTCCTCCAGGCGGTCTACGGGGCCGCGGAGGCGTTCTTCGGTCCGGCCTCCACCGCGGTCGTCCCGCAGACGGTCGAAAGCGGCGATCTCCAGCGGGCCAACGCGCTGATGTCGCTCAGCGGGAACGTCGCGGGGGTGCTGGGGCCCGCGTTCGCCGGCGTGATCGTCGCGACGATCGGCGCCGGGTGGGGCCTGGCCATCGACGGCGCGACGTTCGTCGTGAGCGCCGTATTTCTGGCAATGATGCGCGTCGAACCGGTGCTGCTCGCCGCGCGGGCGAGCACGCTGGCGGAGCTGCGGGCGGGTTGGCACGCCTTCCGGTCACGGACGTGGCTGTGGGTCACGGTCGCCTACTTCACGCTGTTCATCGGCTTCGTGTACGCGCCGCTGCTGGTCCTCGGCCCGCAGGTTGCCCGGACCTCGCTCGGCGGCGCCGGCGCCTGGGCCGCGATCGCCACGGCGCTCGGGCTGGGCTCGCTGGTTGGGGGCCTGATCGGGTTCCGCTGGCGCCCCCGGTACCCGCTCCGGGTCGCGTTCCTGGCGTTTCTGATCGCCGGTCCGGCGCTGTTCGGGCTGCTCGCCGCCCACGCGCCGCTGCCGCTGATCGTCGCGGCGGCGCTGGTCGACGGCGCGTCGGGCCCGCTGTTCAACACGCTGTGGTACACGGCGCTCCAGCGCGAGGTCCCTCCCGGCGAGCTCTCCCGGGTCAGCTCGTGGGACTATCTCGGCTCGCTCGCGATGCTGCCCGTCGGGCAGGCCATCAGCGGGCCGGTGGGCGAGGCGATCGGCATATCGACGACTCTGTACCTGGCGGGAGCGCTGTTCGTGGCGCTGCTGCTCGCCGTGCTCGCGGTGCCGGCGGTGCGCAACTTCAGCAGTGAGGCGGCCGCATCCGCCGCGTAGCGGGGCGCTCCGAGCCGCAGTTTGTGTTTCGGAATTCACGAACACGGTGAGCCGCTCAGTAATGGAGGAGCTCGCGATCTCAGGGATCGGGGCGACGTAGCGGTGCCCGCGGCGTCGGCCACCCCAGCACGCCATGGCGTACGTGGTCGTGCCCGCCGCGGCCCCGGATTCTTCACGCGCCACAAGCGGGCGATCGCGATCGGCGTCCTGGTTGCAGCGATCGTCGGCTTCGTCTACATCGTCCTCCCAGAGGTCAGCGGTCTGCGAGGGACGCTGCACCGTCTCAAAGACGCCGAACCGGCGTGGATCGGGCTGGCAGTGATCGTCGAGGTCCTCTCGCTCGCGGGCTACGTGCTGCTGTTCCGGACCGTCTTCTCGTGCCAGGGAACTCGTGTCGGCTGGCGCGAGAGCGCTCAGATCACCCTTGCCGGAACGGTCGCGAGCAAGCTGTTCGCCGCCGCGGGCGCGGGTGGCGTGGCGCTGACCGTGTGGGCGCTGAACGCCGCCGGGCTGAGGCCTCGCGCGATCGCCCGGCGGATGATCGCGTTCGAGCTGCTGCTCTACTCGGTATTCGCGGGAGCGCTGCTGTTCGTCGGGATCGGCCTGCGAACGGGTGTGTTCGCCGGCGACGCGCCGTGGACGCTCACCGTCGTGCCGGCGGCGATCGCCGGCGCTGCGATCGCGATCACGCTCTCCCTGCGGGCCTTTCCCGCCGGCCTCGAGCGGCGGGTCGTCGCGTGGCGGGAGTCGACGCATCCAGGGGCGCGACTCGTCTCGCGGCTTGCCACCGCCCCGCAGGCGATCCGGGATGCCACGTCGATCGTGCTCGATCTGATCCGCAGGCGCGAGCTCGGGATCCTCGGAGCACTCGCCTACTGGGCCTTCGACATCGCCGCGCTGTGGGCCTCCCTGCACGCCTTCGGGAACCCGCCACCGACGGCCGCGATCGTGATGGCGTACTTCATCGGGCAGCTGGGCAACGTGATCCCGCTGCCAGGTGGTGTGGGGGGCGTCGAGGGCGGGACGATCGGCGCGCTGATCGCGTTCGGGACGCCGGGGAGCCTGGCGATCCTGGGGGTACTCGCCTACCGCGGGATCTCGTTCTGGCTCCCGACGCTGCCCGGCGCGATCGCGTATTTCCGCCTGCGCGGGACGGTGGCGCGGTGGCGGGAGATGGAACCGGACGCCGCCGGGTCGTAGGCTTGAGAGCTCGATGTCGGTTTCTGCGAACAGCGCGGCGTCCCCGCGAAAGCGCCACGCGATTGGGCTGTTCGCGGGTTTGCCTGCGCACTACGACCGGATGGGGGCGGCCCTGAGCTTTGGCCAGGATCCGCGCTGGCGCCGGGCTCTGGTCGACGCGATCGACCCGCAGCCGGGTCAGCGCCTGCTCGACGTGGCCACCGGGACGGGGCTCGTTGCCTTTGCGCTGGCGCGCCGCGGTCGATGCGAAGTGGTCGGCCTCGACCAGAGCGAGGCGATGCTGGCCGGTGCACGGTCGCGCCTCGCCGCCGACCCGGCGCTCGAGGGTCGGGTGCGGTTTGTCAGTGGCGAGGCCGAGCATCTGCCGTTCGGCGCCGCCGAGTTCGACGCCTTGACGTTCACATATCTGCTGCGTTACGTCGATGACCGTGCGGCGACGATGCGCGAGCTCGCGCGGGTGCTGAAGCCTGGCGGCCGGATCGGGATGATCGAGTTCGGCGTACCCGAGGGGACGGTCACGCGCGAGCTGTGGCGGGCGCACACCCGCGTTGGACTCCCGCTGCTCGGACGTATCGTGTCGCCGGCGTGGGTCGAGGTCGGCCGCTTTCTCGGCCCGAACATCGAGGAGTTCCACACCCGCGAGCCCGACCTCGCCGACCTGTGGCGCCAAGCCGGGATTCGCGATGTCAGGATCCGACGGATGAGCTTCGGCGCAGGCGTTGTGATGTCGGGAATCAGAGATGGCGACCGCACCCCGTGAGCTCGACAGGCCGGCGTTCTACGCGCTTCGTCCCGGCGGCTGGCGTGACCTGGTCACGCTGCTTCACCCGCCGTACACGGTCTGGCACCTGAGCTACGTGGCGCTCGGTGCGGCCGCCGCGCCGAAGGTCTATCCCGTCCGCCTGGCGGCTGCACTCCTCGCGTTCCTGCTCGCCGTGGGGGTCAGCGCGCACGCATTTGACGAGCTCAACGGGCGACCGCTCAAGACGGCGCTGACGCGTCGGACACTGATCGCGCTCGCGGTCGTCTCGCTCGCCGGCGCCGTCGCGATCGGGGTCGTCGGCGTGTTCGTGGTCTCGCCGCTGCTCGCGCCCCTCGTGATCGTCGGCGGCCTGCTGGTCCCCGCATACAACCTGGAACTGGCGGGCGGGCGCTTCCACAGCGACACGTGGTTCGCCCTCGCGTGGGGTGGATTTCCCGCCTTCACCGGCTACTTCGTCAACGCGCTCACGGTCCGGCCGGCCGGCGTGCTCGTGGCGGCGGCGTGCTGCATGCTGAGCGTCGCGCAGCGCCGACTGAGTACGCCTGCCCGCGAGCTGCGACGTCGCACGGTTTCGGTCGCCGGCGAGCAACGGCTGATCGACGGGCGGGTCGTCGAGCTGACTCGCGAGCGGTTGTCGGAGCCGCTCGAAGGGGCCCTGTCGATGCTGTGGATCGCGCTGGTGCTCCTCGCGGTCGGGCTCGTCGCCATCCGTCTCTGAGCGCCTCGCTCGGGGCTTACACTCCGTCGGTGACCGCGCGCGGCACCGATTGGGGTCTCGCCGCGCTGGTGACGTCGTTGATCGTGACCGGCGCGCTGACGTTGTTCGCGGGCGGAACCGGCGACGCCTGGGTGTTCGTCGCACACGACGCTCTCGGGATTGCGATCGTCCTGCTGCTGGTGTTCAAGCTGCGTCGGGTCTGGCCACGTCTCCGGGCGCCGGAGCGCTGGGACCGGAAGACGGGCGCAGGCGTGCTCGGGACCGCACTGGTAGTCGGCGCGCTCGGCTCCGGCCTGCTGTGGGCCGATGGGGTCACGGTGGATCCAGGTGGGTACAGCCTGCTCGCGTGGCACGACGTCCTGGGCGTGATCCTGGCGGTGGCCGTGGGATGTCACATGGTGTTTCGCGCCAAGCCGCTGCGGGCGCGAGATGTGGCGCATCGCCGCCAGTTTCTGACCGGAGTGTGCATCGGGGTCGGCGGGCTCGCCGCCGCGCGGCTGCAGAGACCGGTTCAGGCGCTCTTCGGTCTTCGCGCGGCCAAGCGGCGGTTCACGGGGTCATATGAGGCGGGCTCGTTCGCGGGCAACGGCTTCCCGACGACCTCCTGGGTGGCGGACAACCCTCAGCCGATCGCGCTCGACAGCTATCGCCTGGAGGTCGGCGGCCTCGTCGCACACGAGCTCGCGCTGGCGCTCGATGAGCTCACGGCGACCGACGAGCTGACCGCGACGCTCGACTGCACCGGCGGCTTCTATTCGACCCAGCTCTGGGGCGGGGTGGGGCTCGGACAGCTTCTGGATCGGGCCGGTGTCCTGCACTCAGCGGGGCACGTGTCGGTCGTCTCGCGCACCGGCTACCGCTGGAGCTTCGCGCTCGACGACGCCGACCGGCTGCTGCTGGCGACTCACGTGGGCGGCGAGCCGCTCAGTCACGAGCACGGCGCGCCGGTCCGGTTGGTGGCGCCGTCCTCACGGGGGTTTCAGTGGGTCAAGTGGGTTGACAGGATCGATGTGCGCGTGGACCCGGACTACGGCGCGCCCGCGTCGACGGTGTGGAGCAGCTTCACGGCTGCGGGCAGGGGCGATGGCTAGCCCCATCGGGGGCCGGGGCGCAGCCGTGGCGCTGGCCGGCGTACTGGCGCTCGCGGCGTGCGCCGCGCTGACGTTCGAGCCCGTGGGCCCGCGGACCTCGTCCCGAGCGCGACCGCGCCCAGCGTCCGCCGCCGGGCCCCGGCCGGCGACCCGCGCATCCAGGCCGCTGCGACCGGGCACCGTCGTGCCCTCGACCAACGTCGGCGTCGCGGTATTCGCCGACGCTCGCCACGGGTTCACGGTGGCGAGCATGAGCGGCTCGGAAACGTATCCCGCCGTCACCGTCGACGGCGGGAGAACGTGGCGGATCGACGGGCCGGTCCTGCCCGCCTTGCCGTCCGGAGGCCCCGCGGTGATCTCGCAGCCCGGGATCGCCGGCCCGAGGACGTACTTCGTGTCGGAGGGCATCGACGGCATCACCGTCGTCGACGTGACGACGGACGCCGGCAAACGGTGGTGGCGGACTCTGTTGCCCGGCGGCCCGGTGTTCGTGGGCGCCTACGATGGCGAGCTGACCGCGATCGTCGCGGATTCGACCATCGATCGCCCGGACGCGCAGGAGGCCTTCTGGGCCTTCCACTCAAAGACTGGCCGGCGCTGGACCTACGACGATTCGCTCAGCGCCACGACTTAAGTCCCGGTCCAGTTCGGCGGGCGCTTCTCGAGGAACGCGCAGATTCCCTCCTGCGCGTCCGCGGCCATCGAGTTCATAGTCATCACAGACTTGGTGAGGTCGTAGGCGCGGTGTTCATCGAGCTCCACCTGCTCGTAGAACGCCTCCTTGCCGATCGCGACCGTCAGCGGGCTCGAGCGCGAGATCGACGCGATCAGCTCGTCCACCGTGCCGTCCAGCTCCGACGCAGGCACGACGCGGTTCACCAGACCCCACTCGAGGGCAGCGGTGGCGGAGATCGGCTCGCCCGTCAGCAGCATCTCGAGCGCGCGTTTGCGCCCGATCGCGCGTGACAGCGGCACCATCGGCGTCGAGCAGAAGAGGCCGATCTTCACTCCGGGAGTGGCGAACCGGGCGTCCTGCGCGGCGACCGCGAGATCGCACGCCGCCACGAGCTGACAACCCGCCGCGGTCGCGATCCCGTGCACCTTGGCGATCACCGGTTGCGGCACGCGATGGATCGTCTCCATCAGCTCGGTGCACCGATCGAACAGCGACTGGTAGAAGGGCAGCTCGCGGCCCACCATCTCGCTCAGGTCGTGGCCGGCCGAGAACGCGGCTCCGGACCCTTCGATCACGATCACCCGCACGTCGGGGCGCTCACCCAGCGCCTTGAGCACGCCGATCAGCTCCGACATCAGCTCCAGCGACAGGGCGTTGCGCTTCTCGGGTCGGGCCAGCGTGATCCGCACCGCCTCGCCGGCGTCCGCAACCGTCAGCGTCCGATACTCGGAATCGGTCGTCACGCTCGCCATCGTCCGCCTAGCGTAACGCCTACTTGCGCACTCCGCCGAGTTCTGAATAGTCGGTGAACACCGCTGCCGAGGTGGTCCGGCCGATCCTTCGCCCTGCCAGAATCGCGGCGATGGACGACAACCGCCGAGCTTCGGTTCTGGTGGTCGACGATGAGCCGACGATCGCCGAGATCGTGGCCCGGTACCTCGACCGTGCCGGTTACCGGACCCGTGTCGCCCGCGATGGCCGGGAGGCGATCGAGCTGGCCGAGACGGAGCGGCCGGATCTCGTGGTGCTCGATCTGATGTTGCCGCGGATGGATGGACTCGAGGTGATGCGCCGGCTGCGAGAGCGCGATCGGGACCGAATCGCGGTGATCCTTCTCACGGCGAAGGGAGACGAGTCCGATCGCGTGATCGGATTGCGCCTCGGCGCTGACGACTACGTCGTCAAGCCATTCTCCCCGGTCGAGCTGACCGCTCGGGTGGCCGCCGTCCTGCGCCGGATCGACACCTCACCCGAGCACGAGGAAGCGATCGAGCTCACGGGCCTGACGATCGATCCGGCCGGGCGGCGGGTGTGCGTCCGCGGCGAGGAGATGCAGCTGACCCAGCGCGAGTTCGACCTGTTGCTGTTCCTGGCCCGGCACCCTGGACAGGTGTTCT
>CAVXAO010000004.1:0-175156 GCA_963759695.1 uncultured Solirubrobacterales bacterium | reverse complement strand
CCGAGCAGCTCGCCGCGCGCTACCAGGTGTCGGTGCAGTGGGTCGAATCGCGCGCAGCCGAGCTCGGCGCCACGCCCATCAGCGACAGCACCAACTCGAAGCTCCGCTACCACCTCGCGACTGCGGATGCATACATGGACTCAAGGCGCCGCCGACCTCCGACACGGGTTCGCGGCACCGGTGGGCGCCGGCCCACGCCGAGGAAGCGAACCCACACCCGGACCGGGCGACCGCTGCTCGATGTCGAGTAGATCTCGTCAAACCGTCCCCTCGCCGGCTCCGCGCAGCCAGGCCACCACCAGTGCCCGGGCGTCGGGATCGCGCGGGAAGGTCTGTTGGTAGGCCTCGAGCGTCATCTTCGCCGACTTGTGCCCGGCCTGCCCCATCGCCCAGCGCTGGTTGCGGTCCGCCCACGCCCAGTACGTCATCGCGGTGCGCCTGAACATGTGTGGGGTCACGCGGACTCCGATCGGATTGCGCTCGGCGTCGACACGGGCCGGCAGGGGGCGCTGGCCCCTTTCCTCGAGGAGGTCGGCGGCCAGCTCGAGCACCGGCGCCAGCAACCGGTTGCGGACGTTGTTGCGGTCTCGCTTGGTGCCGGCGGCCGACGCCCAGATCCAGTCGCCCGGGCGAGGGTCGAGCTCGGCGCGACGCCGCTCCAGGGCGGTGCGGACGATCGTCGGCAGCTCGAGATGCCGCCGGCCGGCGCTCGTCTTCGCCTCGGGGATGAAGAGACCCTCCGCCGAGAGGTCCCGCCATCGCGCCGCGCTGAACTCCGACACGCGCGGACCAAGCAGTGCGAGCGCGACAATGGCGCTGTAGCGCCCATGGTGCCCATAGGCGTCCTGCGCCGGGTTCGCGTCAAGCGTTTGCGCCGCGTCGAGCAGTGCCTGCAACTGCACCGGGTGCAGCCACTCGCGACTCGGATCCCGCCGCGGCAGCGAGCAGCCTTGCGTGGGATCGTCGAGGCCGAGCTTGTACCGGCGGTTGCGCCATCCGCACGATGTTGCGCATCCGGGCGAGGCAGCGATTGATCTCGTTGTTGCTCAGCCCGCGGGAGGACAGGCTGATCAGCCCGCTGGCCGACGGGTCGAGCACCATGTGCTGGCCACCTCGCTGACCGTAGCGGCAGAGCAGGCGCCACTCCTCGGCGTCGAGCTGCTGCCGGAGCAGCTCAGGATCGCCGCGGACCTCGCTGTCCAGCTCCGCAAGCGTCTCGGCGACGTCCTGAAGGATGGCGCGTTCGGCCTGCTTGGTCGCGACGAACCGCAGCATCAACGCCTCATCGACGTCGGCGAGCACGCGATCCACCGTTCGCTCCTCGTCTACGAACGCGAGGAACGGGAGCAGGTGCTTGACCACCGGTGATCGATACGCGGACGACCGTGTTCGGATTCTCGTAACGGCTGAGCGCCTCGACGTAGTCGGTGGCCGCTTCGCGCACGGTCAGACCGATTCCGAGCGCGCGGCTGTCGACCCGCCGCTGGCTGTTCCCGGGATCAGGGCCGCCCAATCCTGCCGCAGTTGTGCGGCGGGCAGGAGGCGTCCCTCCAGCAGTCTCCGGGCCCGCGCCTTCGTCCATTCCGAGGCTGGCCCCAGGCTCCGGCGCTCGCTGCGGATCTTCACGTCGACGACGAGCGTGTCGTCGGCGAGACGGCGGGTGAGAATGCTCCCTGTCAGCGGCTTGGGCACCGAACTCCGGGACGTTTAGTGAACCGGAATAGTAAATGGACGATACCAGCGGAGGAGCTGTCCGCGGCCGAAGCGGCCAAAAACCCCGCGATAGCGGGGCCTTTGTAATGGGCACGGCTGGGCTTGAACCAGCGACCTCTCGCGTGTGAAGCGAGCGCTCTCCCACTGAGCTACGCGCCCTGACGGCAGGATTCTACGCGCGGGCCCCACCCGTCGGAGCGGGTCGCGGTCTCGCCGAAAGGTTTAGGAACGCTGCCTGTGGGAAACCACGGGCTCGCCAGGCGGATGTCGACATACGCCCCGACCGTCACCGCGGCCGGGATCCATACCGAGGGGAGGTCTGGAGTGGTAAGAAGTGTGAGGCTCCGGCTGGCGCTTGCGCTGGTCGCAGCCGCAGCCGCAGCCGTTGCCTGGATGCTGCTGGTCGAGAGCGCAGGTGCCTCAGGCGCCAAGCTCCCGCTGCCGCAGCCGACGGTCAACGACTATGCGTTCATCTCCGGCTCGACCACGCCTCCGAGCGAGGCGCAATGCGAGTCGGCAGGACGGCGTTGCTTTACGCCACAGGCGATTCAGGCGGCCTACAACTTGGGACCGCTGTACGCCGCCGGCGATGAGGGCCAGGGCTCGACGATCGCGATCATCGACTCCTTCGGCTCGGACACGATCGCGCACGATCTGCACGTCTTCGACAGCGAGTTCAACCTGCAACCGATGTGCGGCGAGGAAGGCGTGACGTGCGCGTCCGGGATGCCGACGTTCAGCCAGCTCTCGCTGCAGGGCGTCCCAGCCACGAAGGCACCGCCGCCCAAGAGCAATGGCACCGGCCAGGAAAACAAGGCGGCGTGGGCGCTCGAGGTATCGCTCGACGTCGAGCACGCGCATGCGGTCGCGCCCGAGGCGAACATCCTCCTGGTCACGACCCCGACCGCCGAGACACTCGGCGTGCAGGGCTTCCCGCAGATGATGGCCGCCGAGGACTACGTCGTTAAGCACCATCTCGCCCAGGTGATCTCGCAAAGCCTGGCCGCCGCGGAGGAGTCGTTTGGGAGCACCCAGTCGATGCTGAACCTCCGCTACGCGTTCCAGGATGCGTCGCAGAACGGCGTGACGGTGCTCGGCAGCTCGGGCGACTTCGGCACGGCCAACGTGCAGAAGCAGCCGGTGAAGAACCCGAAGACGATCCCGTTTCCGACCGTCGAGTGGCCCGCGTCAGACCCGCTCGTGACCGGAGTGGGGGGGACGTACCTGTGCACCGACCCGAACGGCACGACGGCGAGGGTCGTCGACAGCGGGATTCCGCCCGCCACGTGCGAGGCCAATCCCGGAGTGGCCGAGATCGGCTGGATCGACGCCGGCGGCGGCTTCAGTCACGTGTTCTCAAAGCCCTCGTATCAGGACACGCTGCCCGCCGGCAGCACCTCGATCGGATCGATGCGTGGGGTCCCCGACGTCGCCTACCAGGCCAGCTCTCAGACCGGCGTGCTGACGTACATGACGCTGCCGGGCGGGGGCAACGGTGGGTTGCAGTGCGGCAGCACGGCGTGCAGCACCGGTTGGTACGACGTCGGCGGCACGTCCTCGGGATCGCCCCAGTGGGCCGGCCTCGTGGCGATCGCGGCCCAGATCCACGGTGGAGGGCTCGGCCTGATCAACCCGACGCTGTACGCGATTGGCGCGGACCCGACCGAATACGCCCGTGACTTCTTCGACGTCACGACCGGCAACAACCAGTCCGACCCGTCCGTGCCGGGCTATTCGGCGACGACGGGCTGGGATCCAGTGACCGGGCTTGGCACGCCAAACGCTGTCAACCTGGTTCCGGATCTCGCCGGGCACTGACCGCTTGCTTCCCGGGGCCGGCCGATCGAGGTCGGCCCCGGGGGCAATCCCCGAGCCTCGCGCCGGCGCGGCTACAGCCGGATGAGGTTCGCCGCCTGAAGACCCCGGGTGACGCCGCGGAGGTCGACGAACAGCGGGGCCTCGCGCGCGAGCGCGGAGTGGTCGATGCCGGGGTGGGCGGTGACGAGCACGATCGCGTCGGCGTCCCGGGTCGCTTCCTCGAGCGGCGTGTTCTGGAGCCCGAGGTCGGGGAGCGAGGGGACGTACGGGTCGTGGTAGTGGATCTGCGCACCACGCCCGGCGAGCACCTCGATGATCCGCAGCGCCGGCGATTCACGGATGTCGCCGACGCCGCCCTTGTAGCTGACGCCGAGGATCGCGACCTTCGAGCCTTTGACCGGCTTGGCGTGCTCGTTCAGTGCCCGTTCGATCCGCTCGACGCAGTGGTATGGCATCTGCTGGTTGATCTTGCCGGCGAGCTCGATGAACTCGGTCGACATGTGAAACTCGCGCGCGCGCCACGTCAGATAGAACGGGTCGACCGGGAGACAGTGGCCGCCCATTCCCGGGCCCGGCTCGAACGGCATGAACCCGTAGGGCTTGGTCGAGGCGGCGTCGACGACCTCCCAGATGTCGATCCCCATCCGGTCGGAGAGGATCGCGAGCTCGTTCACCAGGGCGATGTTGACCGAGCGGAAGATGTTCTCCAGGAGCTTTGTCATCTCAGCTGCCTCGGGGGTCGAGACGCGGACGATGTGATCGCAGATCTGCCCGTAGAGCTCGGCGGCGCGATCGCCGCAGGTCGGGGTCATGCCGCCGATCACCTTGGGCGTGTTCTTGAGCTGGTAATCGGTCCGGCCCGGATCGACCCGCTCGGGCGAGAACGCGACGTTGACCTCCTCGCCGACGCGCAGCTCGGACTCCTGCTCGAGGATCGGCACCAGCTGCTCGCGGGTGGTCCCCGGATACGTGGTCGACTCCAACACCACCAGTTGACCGCGCTGCAGCACGTGGCCGAGGGCCCGGGCCGAAGAAAGCAGGGCGCTCAGATCGGGTTCGCGGTTGGCGGTCAGCGGCGTCGGCACGCAGATCAGCACCGCGTCGGCACGCGCCAGCGGTTGGTAGTGCGACGTCGCGTGGATCTGGGGTAGGACCGCGGCGAGCCGCTCGGAGGAGATGTCCTCCACATAGGACTCGCCGGCCCGGATCGCGGCGACCTTCCGCGGGTCGACATCGACCGCCACGACGTCCTCGCCGGCCTCCGCGAACGCGACCGCCAGCGGCAGTCCCACGTAACCAAGACCGATCACCCCAACCGACATCGCCGGGCAGGATAGCGGCGGTCGCCGCCACCGGCCACATTCGCAAGCCGAAACCCACTAGGATCTACAACGGATCGTGCTAGGCGGGGTGCTAGCGGTGCCCTGTACCCGCAAACCGCTCTAGCGGGGCTGAATCCCCTCCCGAGGGGCTGAGGCCCGCGGTCAGCGCCCCCTTCAGTGGCGGCGATGGCCCGGTCCCGCGGCGATGGAGACCCGTGAACCAGGTCAGGTCCGGAAGGAAGCAGCCTTAAGCGGTCACCTCCAGGCGCTACGGGAGCGCCGGACCGGAGCCACGAAGCGGCGGCCGCGCCTCGGGTCCCACTTCGACGGAGGGTGCACGATCCGTAATTTTCTGTTCGGGTGCGCGCATGCGCGCACCCGCGGACCGGCGCATGCGCCGGTCCGGGTCGGGCCGCATGCGGCCCGACCTACCCCGTTACTAGACTCGAGGAAACCGTGTCTGCCGGCCCCTCTCTGTACCGCCGCCACCGCCCTCGCACGTTCGCCGACGTCGTCGGCCAGGAGCACGTCGTGCGCACGCTCGAGAACGCGGTGAGGCAGGGAAAGGTCCATCACGCCTACCTGTTCGTCGGCTCGCGCGGAACCGGCAAGACGAGCATGGCGAAGATTCTCGCCGCCTGTCTTAACTGCGTGAACGGCCCGACCATCGAGCCCTGCGGCGAGTGTGACTCGTGTGTGGCGATCGCCAGCGCCAGCTCGCTCGATGTGATCGAGATGGACGCGGCCTCGAACAACTCGGTCGACGACATCCGCGACCTTCGCGAGAAGGTCGCCTACGCGCCCGTCTCCGGTCGCCACAAGGTCTACATCCTCGACGAGGCGCACATGCTCTCCCAGCAGGCGTGGAATGCGTTCTTGAAGACGCTCGAGGAGCCACCGCCGCGGACGATCTTCGTGCTCGCGACGACCGAGGCCCAGAAGGTGCTGCCGACGGTCGTCGATCGCTGCCACCGGTTCGACTTCGGGAGGCCTTCGGTCGAGCAGGTGGCAACCGTGCTCACGCGCGTGGCCGAGCAGGAGCGGATTGCGGTCGAACCCGGCGCCGTCGCGCTGATCGCGCGCCACGCCACCGGCAGCTTCCGCGACGCCCTCGGCACGCTCGAGCAGTTGCTGACCTTTGCCGGCGGGGAGACGATTCGGCCGGCCGATGTGCTCGCGGTGCTCGGCGTGGCCGACGCCGAGCAGCTCTTCGACGCGGTCGAGGCGATCATCGCGCGCGATCCCGCCGGGGCGCTGCGGGCGGCGGGCAGGCTCGCGGAGTCGGGTCGCGACCCCGGCCAGCTGCTGCGCGATCTCGAGGTCCACGGTCGCGAGCTGCTGGCCGTCCAGGTGCTGGGCGAGGTCCCGCGCGAGCTGCGGGTCACCCCCGAGCGCGACCGGCGACTCGCCGAGCAGGCGCGGGCGCTGTCGCAGACCGACGCGGTGCGGCTGCTCGATCTCGTCTCCGGGGCGCTCGACGCGACCGCCAACGGCGCCCAGGCCCGGATCCAGCTCGAGCTCGTGCTGATCAAGGCGGCGACGCCCGAGGTCGACCCGTCGGTCGCGGCGCTGCTGTCCCGCATCGAGCAACTCGAGGCGACGCTCAAGCAGCCGCCGGCCCGGGGGGCGGACGCGCCTGTCACCGCCGCGCCGGCCTCCCCGCCAGACCCGCCAACCCCACCGTCGCCGATGCTCGAGCTGGAGACGATCGAGGCCTCCTGGCCGGCGGTCGTCGACACCGTGCGCAGTCAGAACGCGATGGTCGCGGCGCTGCTCGCCGATGCGCGCCCGGTCACGGTCAGCGAGCGCGATCTCACGCTCGCCTTCCCGGCGGGGGCCGCCTTCCTGAAGCGCAAGGCCGAGCAGGAGGACCATCGACGGGTTACCGCCGAGGCGCTGCGGACGGTGACCGGCCAGGCGCTGTCGCTCCGGTACGAGCTGCGCGAAGTCCAGGACGGGGAGGAGGAGGCGAGCACCGGCGTACTCTCCGGCGAGGAGCTGGTCCGGCGGTTCCAGGAGGAATTCGATGCCGAGGAGCTCCTCGAAGACGACGACACCGAACAGGACGGAGGCCGCTGATGCCCCAACCGAATATGCAGCAGCTGCTCAAGCAGGCCCAGAAGATGCAGCAGGACATGCTCGAGGCGCAGGAAGCGCTCAAGAACGAGGTCGTCGAAGCCTCCGCCGGTGGCGGGATGGTGACCGTCAAGGTCACCGGGGACCTCAACGTGCAATCGATCACGATCGACCAGGACGCCGTCGATCCTGACGACGTCGAGATGCTCCAGGACATGGTGCTCGCGGCGGTCAACGAGGGGCTGCGCTCCGCTCAGGAGCTTGCCTCGACCAAACTCGGCGGCATCGCCGGGGGGCTCGGGGGCCTGGGCCTTCCGGGGCTCTAGACCGCGAACGTGTACGCCCCGCCCGTACAGCGGCTGATAACCGAGCTGTCGAAGCTGCCCGGGGTGGGCGGACGCACCGCACAGCGGCTGGCGTTCCATATCCTGCGCTCAAGCGATGAGGAGGCGCTCGCGCTCGCGGACGCGATCACGGAGGTCAAACAGCGGATCGGCCTGTGCGAGGTGTGCTTCAACCTCGCGGACGGGCCGCGCTGCCGGATCTGCTCGGACGAGCGGCGCAACCGCGAGCTCATCTGCGTCGTCGAGGAGCCTTCGGACGTGATCTCGATCGAGCGCACGCACGAGTTCGAGGGCCGCTACCACGTGCTCGGGGGAGCGCTCTCGCCGATCGATGGGGTAGACCCCGAGGATCTGAAGATCGCCGAGCTCTACGAGCGCGTCGGCGACGGAGACATGCGCGAGGTCGTGATCGCCACCAACCCCACGACCACGGGCGAAGCGACGGCGCTGCACATCGCCGACGGCCTGCGCCGGATCGCCCCCGACGTCTCGGTGACCCGCCTCGCCAGCGGGCTCCCCGTCGGCGCGGACCTCGAGTACGCCGACGAGCTCACGCTCGGGCGGGCGCTGGCGGGGCGCCGCGCGGTCTAGACAATCCCCTGACGGGGAGCAGAGCGCAGGTTTTCGAGCCGCGCGGCATCTGTCCAGGCAACCACTCTTATTCCCGGAGGTTGCCGTGAAGAGGACCGTAGCCCTGCTTGCAGCGTCAGCGCTCGTCGTGATCGTGGTGCCCGCCTGGGCCGCCAAGCCGACGCACCCGACGCATCCGACGCATCCGACGCATCCTTCTCATCCCGCCCACGGCAAAGGTCACGGCCATGCCAAGGGTCACAACAAGAGCAAGGGGAAGGGCTCGTGCAAGACGCTCACCGAGGGCTACCGCGCCAGCGGCACGCTGATGACCGCGACGCTCACCCCCGGCGCCGGGAAGGATCGCTTTGACGGCACCGTCGCGGCCGACATCACACGAGCGAATCACCGGGCCGTGAAGGGGTCGCAGACGTTCACGCTCGCGGACACGCGGGTGCGGTTCGGCAAGGGCGTGAGCCCGACGGCTCCCGCAGCCGGCGACCGCGTGACGGTTCACGGCAAGCTGGCCGTGCCACAGCACGGCTGCACCGGCTCCGCGCAGGTCACGAGCGTTCGCAGCATCAGAATTCAGGCGCCAAAGGACTGAGGCGCCAAAGTGGCGTCGCGCGGTCCCGGATCCGCCTGGTTCGGGTCGCGCGGCGCCTCCGGGTTTTATTTGCGCGCGCGTTGGGCAACAATCTGACCGCTGTGATCTCGTCAACGCTCCTCAGGAAGGCGCCGGCCCGGACGTTCGAGGCGATCTATCGGCGACACGTGAAGGACGTCTATCGCTACTGCCGGGCGATGCTCGATCGCCAGGCGGACGCTGAGGACGCGACCCAGACCACCTTCCTGAACGCCTACCGCGCGCTCGAGCAGGGCGAGCAACCGCGCGATCCCGGTAGCTGGCTGCGCGCGATCGCGCTCAACGTCTGCCGCGAGCACCACCGACGCGCGGGACGCCGGCCACACGAGGTCTCGCTCGAAGACGACCCGGGGGAGCTGGTGCTCGAACCACCCGGCCCCGAGCTCGGAGATATCGTCCGGAGCCTCTCCGCGCTGCCGTTCGGCCAGCGCGCCGCGCTGGTGATGCGCGAGTTCGAGGGGCGGTCGCTGCCAGAGATCGCGGCGACCCTTAAGGTGTCGGTCTCCGCCGTCGAGGCGCTGCTATTCCGGGGCCGCCGGTCGCTACGCGAGCAACTCGAGGAGAAGCTGACCTGTGGGGACGCCGAGCGTGCGATCTCCCGGCAACTCGACGGGGCGCTACCGCGGCGTGAACGCGGGCGGTTGCGGGCTCATCTGCGTGAGTGCGGCGACTGCGCGGCGCTCGCCCGGCGAGTCAGGGCGCAGCGGTCGGCGATCCGCTCGCTGGCGTTCCTCCCACTCCCGGCGTCGCTGAGGTTGGGGAAGCTGATCGGCGGTGGCGCGGCCCCGGCGTCATCGGCTGCGCCCGCCGGTGGCTCGGCGTTGGCGCTCGGGTCCGTTGCGGCGAAGGTCGCGGCCGTGGCGCTGGCGGGCGCGGCGGCGGTCGGACTCGGCTACGAGACATTCCCGAAGCACCCCTCGCATGCCACAGCGCCACCGCGGCGGGCGGCCGCCGCCGGGAGCAGAGCGGTTCCTCGGACGCCGGCGCGGGCGACCTCGCGCCCTCACCGGGTCACCGTCGCGCCGCGCACGATCCGGCGCGTCGCCGAACCCCGTCACACGCCGGCGCGGGACGGACGGTCCAGCCATCGGGCGGTCTCGCCGCGGACAACCTCACACGGGACCGCCACTACGCAAGCGATGGCCCGTGCGCCGGCGTCCAGCACCGTGTCGAGTTCCGCGGCCTCCACAACCGGCCTCGGGAAGGGCCACGCGAGCAACGGCAACGGCAACGGCCACCGAGCGCCGACGACGCCGGCCGCTCACGGGAACCAGAAGCCGTTCAAGGGAAAGGGCCACGCCTACGGCCGGAGCAAGCCGAAGGCGGCCAAGCCGGCGCCGGCGGCACAGAATCAGTCGAAGGCGCCGGCGATCCCGCCCGGCCAGGCCAAGCCCCACTCGAACCAAGGCGAAGGACGCAAGCAGTAGAGCTGGTCCCGCCACGAACTGTCGCCATTCTTTCTCGCTTTCCGGGACAAAATGGCTTCGGTTGGGGCTTTGCCCGGGTTAGGAAGCGGAGCGCCGACCCCAGGCCGAACCGCCGCAACCCGTAACCTCTCACGCCGTGAGCTCACAGCCAACAATCGTGATGAAGTTCGGCGGCACGTCCGTCGCCGACGCGGAGCGGATCAAGCGCGCGGCGCGGCGGATCGTCGCTCAGCGCGAGGTGGGCAAGCGCGTCGTCGCGGTCCTGTCGGCCCGCGGCCAGACCACCGACGAGTTGATCGCGATGGCCGAGGAGGTCTCGCCGTATCCCGACCCGCGAGAAATGGACATGCTGCTCTCGACGGGCGAGCGCCAGTCGTGCGCGCTGTGCACGATGGCGATCAAGGATCTCGGCCACGGTGCGATCTCACTGACCGGATCCCAGGCCGGAATCGTCACCGACACCTCGCACACGAAGGCACGGATCCTCGATGTGCGCGCCGACAGGATCCGCGAGACCCTCGACGAGGACCAGATCGTGCTCGTCGCCGGATTCCAGGGGGTCTCCACCAGCCGGGACATCACGACCCTCGGCCGCGGCGGTTCCGACACCACGGCGGTCGCGCTCGCGGCGGCGATCGGCGCCGAAGTGTGCGAGATCTACACCGACGTGTCGGGCGTGTTCACCGCCGACCCGCGCCTCGTGCCCGACGCCCGCAAGCTGTCCCAGGTGAGCTTTGAGGAGATGCTCGAGATGGCTGCTTCCGGAGCCAAGGTGCTGCAGCTGCGCGCGCTCGAGTACGCCCGCACCCACGGGGTCAAGGTGCACTGCCGATCGAGCTTCGAGGACGGTCCGGGTACCGTTGTACTAGGAGAAGACGAGACCATGGAACACCCCCTGATCACCGCCGTCACCCACTCGACCGAAGAGGCGAGGATCACGCTCCTCGGCGTGCCCGACCGTCCGGGCGCGGCGGCCGTGATCTTCCGCGCGCTGGCCGACGCCGGGTGCAACATCGACACGATCATCCAGAACGAGCCGCGCGAGGAGGGCCGCGACGCCGAGGTCTCGTTCACGATCGCGAGCGAGGACCTGCGGGCCGCGGAGCGGGCGCTGGCGCCGGTGCAGGCGGAGCTCGGGATCCACACGCTCGACACCGATCCCGAGATCGGCAAGGTCTCGATCGTCGGCGCCGGGATGCGCTCGCATCCAGGCGTCGCCGCCCAGGTGTTCGAGGCGCTCGCCGCCGTGGACATCAACATCGAGATGATCTCGACCTCGCCGATCAAAATCTCGTGCGTTATCCGCTCGGACGCCGTGCCGCAGGCCGTCACCGCGCTCCACGAGACGTTCGAGCTCGGCGCGTCGGCCGTCCAGCGCGAGCGCCCGATCGGGCAGGAGGCGCGATGAGGAGGGTGGCAGTCGTCGGCGCCACCGGCGCCGTCGGAAGGACAATGCTGGCGCTCCTGCGCGAGCGGGACTTCCCGGCCGACGAGATCGTGGCCTTCGCCACTCCGCGCTCCGAAGGCATCGAAGTGGACGGGCTGACCGTCCGCGCCCTCACGGCGGACCAAGACCTCAGCGGCTTCGACGTCGCCCTGTTCTCCGCCGGCGCCGGGACCTCGCGCGAGTGGGCGAGCAGATTCGTGGACGCCGGCGCCACCGTGATCGACAACTCGTCGGCGTTCCGGCGTGACCCCGACGTCCCGCTGGTCGTCTCGGAGGTGAACCCCCATGCGCTGGAACACCACCGAGGACTGATCGCCAACCCGAACTGCTCGACGATGCAGATGGTCGTCGCGCTGGCGCCGATTCACCGGGCGGTTGGGATCGAGCGCCTGATCGTCTCCACCTATCAGTCCGTGTCGGGCACCGGCAGGAAGGCGGTCGACGAGCTCGAGAGCCAGGCGCATGCCTCGCTGCACGGCATGGAGATGCCCGCGCCGGCGATCTACCCCGAGCCCATCGCGTTCAACGTGATCGGTGCCGCGGGCAATTTCGCCGACGGCGATGACCACACCGACGAGGAGCGCAAGATGATGTTCGAGACGCGCAAGATCCTCGAGGACGAATCGATGGGCGTCGCCGTCACCTGCGTACGGGTCCCCGTCCGAGTCTGCCACTCGGAGTCGGTCAACGTCCAGACCCGCGAGCCGATCTCAGCCGAAGGGGTGCGCGACCTGCTGAGGCGGTCGCCGGGGCTGACGCTCGAAGAGCTCCCGACCCCGCTGCGGGCACAGGACCGCGACGAAGTATTCGTGGGGCGCATCCGGCGCGACGAGTCGCATCCGCGTGCGCTGAGCATGTGGATCGTCAGCGACAACCTCCGCAAAGGGGCGGCGACGAACGCCGTCCAGATCGCGGAGCTGCTGGTGGGTGCGCGGAAGGCCGCCGAGGTTGCCTGAGCCTGACGAGCTCTACGAGCTCATGCGCTGTGCTCCCTCGACGCGGCGCTTCACCGATCGGCCCGTCCCCGGCGAGGCGATCGAGCGGGTGCTCGACAACGCGCGGTTCGCCCCGAGCGGCGGCAACCGCCAGGGCTGGCGGGTGATCGTCGTCACCGACGCCGACACGCGGCGAAAGCTGCGGGACCTCTACCAGGGGCCGTGGGCCGCGTACACCGAGCGGACCGGGATGCGCGCGCTGCTGGCCAACGCGGATCAGGGCGGCGTCCCCGACGGGCGCCTGCGGATGATGCGGGCGGCCGACGAGTATGCCCACACGTTCGATCGCGTCCCCGTCCATCTCGTGATCTGCGTCGAGCTCGCCGCGCTGGCGATCGTCGACCGGGGGCTCGACCGGCCGAGCATCGTCGGCGGCGCCTCGATCTACCCGTTCGTCCAGAACATCCTGCTGGGGCTCCGCCGGGAGGGCCTCGGCGCGTCGTTCACGACCCTGCTGACGCCGGTCGAGCCACAGGTCCGTGAGCTGCTCGGGATCCCGGACGGGATCGCCCTGGCCGGCCACATCTCGGTCGGCTTCCGAGCCGATCCGTGGCCGACGCAGCTGCGCCGCAATGCCGTGAGCGAGTTCGCGTTCGGCGAGCGGTGGGGCCAGTCCTTGACCTGAGTCAGGGCTGCGTAAGCAGTTCGCGCCGGGGGACGACAGTGGCCAGAGTTATTCCTCCGGGCGCGGGATCGTCGACTTCAGCCGTTCCTGCGCCGAGTCGATCCGGCGTCCGACCTCCTCGCGCGACTGCACTTCGCTTCTCCGGGGAACGGCCGGGGAGCCGCGGCCGAGCGCCGTCGCCAGCGCGTTGCGCAGGCGCTGGATCAGCCCACCGCTACGAGACACTCAGGCCGCCGCGCCTGCCACCACTGAGGTCGTCCAGTCGATCACGGAGGTCGGCCGGATCACGTGCTTGTTCATGCCCAGCTCCTTGGGCTCGAGGCCGAGGGCGAGGCCGACGAGCTGGGGCAGATGCAGGACCGGCATCGCGAGCTCGCGGCCGACCACCTTCGCGGCGGCCGGCTGCTGCAGATCGAGGTTGAGGTGGCACAGCGGGCATGGCACGACCAGGCAATCGGCCTCGGCGTCGATCGCGTCGCCGAGGTGGCGGCCCGCCTGCTTGAGCGAGGCGTCCTTGTTCATCGTGATGATCGGAAACCCACAGCACTTGTAGACGCCGGCGTAGTCGATCACGGTGCCACCGAGCGCCTCGATCACCCAGTGCAGGTAGCGGTCGCGGGGGTGCTCGTCGTCGATCTGCAGCCGGATCGCAGGGCGCACGATGTAGCAGCCGTAGAACGGACCGACACGAAGATCGGTCAGCGGGCGCTTCACTTTTGCCTTCAACGCGTCGAGCCCGATCTCCTCGACGAGGAGCCACAGGAAGTTCTTGTTGGTCAAGCCCTTCTCGTAACGCAGGCCCTGCTCGGCGAGATCGCGGTTGACGAGCTCGCGGTAGTCGGTGTTGGCGTCGAGCCGCTCCTGACACTCGGCCATGGCGCCCTGACAGGTCGAGCAGATGTTCATCATCAGCTCGCCGTCGGTCTGCTGGGCGAGCGCGAAGGTCCGCGCGTTGAGCGCGTCCGCCAGCTCCTGGTTGTGCTCGGCGATCACGCCGGCGCCGCAGCAGCTGGCGCGATCGAGCTCGATCAGCTCGATGTCGAGCAGCGGCGCCACCTTGGCCATCGATCCGTGCAGCTCCGGCGTGAACCCGCGGCTCACGCATCCCGGCCAGTAGGCGACCTTCATGGATTCTCCTTTTCGTTGGAGGTCTCAGGCTCCGACGACTCCGCCGGCGCCTCGGCCGCAGCCTCCGCTCTCTCCTCCTCCAGCGTGTGCTCGCCGGCCTCGAAGTCCTCTTCCTCCTCGTAGCCGGTCACGTAAAGGTTCAGCTCGACCCGCTCCTTGCGCCCGTCGATCTCATCGAACAGCCGCTTGACCTCCTGCGGGGCCTTGTGCTGGTGCAGCAGGATCTTCTGCGGGGTCATCTTCCCGCGGGCGAGGCCGGTGGCCGCGGTTGGCACTCCGCTGATCAGCTCCGGCACCGCCCGCGGATTGAACTTGCCGCCGTAGGAGTCGGCCAGCAGGTCGGACTCGTGCAGGATGCCGTTGCGGCGGATGTTCTTCACGAACGCGTGCTCGTGGCGGTAGCCGTTGTTGCGGTCGTTGATGTGGAAGTCGGTCCCGGCCTTGCGGCGCAACCGCATGATCTGGCTCATCGGATCGACGCCCTTGGGGCAGGCGTCGATGCAGTTGAAGCAGTGGGTGCAGTCATAGATGCCCTGCTCGTCCTCGGACAGGTCCGTCAGCCGTTCGGCGTGCTCGGCATCGCGGGGATCGCCGACGAATCGGTAGGCCTTGGCGAGTGCGGCCGGTCCGATGAACCCCGGGTCGATCTCCATCGACAGGCAATCCGAGACGCACGCGCCGCATTGGATGCACGCCATCGTCTGGGTGACATCGACCATGTTCTCGTGAGGGACGATGTACTCGCGCTCGGGCACCGGCTCCTTGTTGATAAGCCACGGCGTTACCCGCTGGATCTTCTTCCAGTGAACGTCGTCCATGTCGACGATCAGGTCCCGGATCACCGGCATGTTGCCCATCGGCTCGACCGCGATCACGGTGTTGGCGCCGCCATCCTCGGCCTGGTCGGACCCGACTCGGTACCCTCGCAGCGCCGCCTCGTCGAGGTGGGTGTTGCAGGCGAGTCCCGGTTTGCCGTTCATCCGCACGCCACAAGAGCCGCAGATCGCCTGCTGGCATGAGCAGCGGATCCCGATCGAGCCGTCGGTCTCGTTGCGAACCTTGAGGATCGCGTCGAGCACTGACTGGGTACCCGGCATCTCGACGGTGTGTTCGTCCCAGTACGCCGCCTCACCCGATTGCGGGTCGTAGCGACGAATCTTGAGGGTGTACTCAGGCAAGGAACTAGTACGTCCTTTCTTCCGGCTGCCAGCGGGTGATCGTGACCGGCGAATAGCTCACCGTCGGCCCGTCGGCGCCGTCCATTGAGATATCGATGTGCTTGAGCCACTCCTCGTCGTTGCGCTCAGGGAAATCGGTGCGGAACTGCGCTCCGCGTGACTCCTTGCGCTCCTCCGCCCCGACCACGACCGTCTCGGCGACGTCGAGCATGTAACCCAGCTCGATCGCCGCGACCACGTCCTGGTTGAAGATCGTGCCGCGATCGTCGATCCCCGCTTTGGGGGCCTCCTCCTTCAGCCGGCGGACGACCTCGTGTGCCTTCGCGAGCCCCTCGGCATCGCGGAACACCGCCACGTACTCGTTCATCGCCTCGCCCAGGTCGGCCTTGATCGCCGCGATGCGGCGTCCGTTGCCCTCGCGGTTGATGATCGCGGTGATGCTCTTCTCCGTATCGGTTACCCGCGCCGCTGGCGTCTTGGGCATCGTCATCTGGACCGCCCGGTGGGCGGCGTGCTCCCCCGAGCGGCGGCCGAAGATCAGCGTGTCGAGCAGCGAGTTCGCCCCCAGCCGGTTGCCGCCGTGGACCGAGACACAGGCCACCTCGCCGGCCGCATATAGACCCGGGATCGTGGTCTGGCCGTCTACGTCGGTCTTGACGCCGCCCATGATGTAGTGCTGGCCGGGCTTGATGTGGATCGGCTCGCGCGTGATGTCGGTCCCGGCGAAGTCGCGGCCGATGTTGACGATCTCCCGCAGTGCCTCGAGCGTGCGCCGCTTCGGGACCTTGGTGATGTCCAGCGCCACCGTCCCGTCGGGGAAGCCGCGGCCCTCGTTGATCTCGGTCTGCTCGGCCCGCGAGACCACGTCGCGCGAGGCGAGGTCGAGCTTGTTCGGCGCGTAGCGCTCCATGAACCGCTCGCCCTTGGCGTTCAGCAGCCACGCACCCTCGCCGCGAGCCCCCTCGGTGATCAGCAGGCCGTTGCCGGCGAGCGTCGTCGGGTGGTACTGGACCATCTCCATGTCCATCAGCACCGCCCCGATCCGGTACGCCTGCGCGATCCCGTCGCCGGTGACGATCAGGCCGTTGGTCGTCGGATTGTAGGCCTGACCGGCGCCGCCAGAGGCGAGGATCGTCGCCTTGGCGTTGAAGACCTCGAGGCGGCCGTCACGGAGGTTGCGGCAGATGGCGCCGACGCACCGGCCTTCGTCGTCCTGGAGAAGATCGGTCGTGAACCACTCCTCATAGCGGTCGACGGTCTCGTTGTGCTTCATCAGCTGCTCGTAGAGCACGTGCAGGATCGCGTGGCCGGTGATGTCGGCCACGTAGTAGGTCCGCGCCGCGGAGGCGCCCCCGAACGCCCGGGTCCCGAGGTGGCCCGACTCGTTGCGGTAGAAGGTCACGCCCGCGTGCTCGAGCCACAGGATCTCGCCGGGCGCCTCGCGGGTCATGATCTCGATCGCGTCCTGGTCGCCCAGGTAGTCCGAGCCCTTGACCGTGTCGAACGCGTGGGACTCCCACGTGTCCTCGGGGTTGAGCGCCGCGTTGATACCGCCGGCGGCGGCGACCGAGTGCGAGCGCACCGGATGGACCTTGGAGACGATCGCCACCGACGCGCCCGCCTGCGCCGCAGCGATCGCTGCCCGCTGGCCGGCGAGTCCCGCGCCGATGATCAGAACGTCGTGAGAGGGCACTTTGCTCGATTCTATTTATAAGGCGGCCTTGCGGCCGCCTGGTAGTGTCGCACCGGCGGTCTCCGGCGGGCTGGGGGCTATCGATTCAACTCGCTGATCCGCGTCGTCAGGAACTCCCGCTCGGCGGGGTTGCGGGTGAGATCGAGCGCCCGGACATATGCGTCGCGGGCCTCGCCGGCGCGGTCGAGCCGCCGCAGCAGGTCGGCGCGGGTGGAGTGCAGCAGGTGGTAGCGCTCGAGCCCGCTGATCGCGTCGATCAGCTCGAGCCCGCGCGAGGGGTCGCCGGCTTCCGCCACCGCCACCGCGCGGTTGAGCGCGATTACCGGCGTGGGGGAGAGCTCGAACAGCCGGCCGTACAGCGCCGCGATCTGCTCCCAGTCGGTCTCATCCGCGGTCGCGGCCTGGACGTGGAGCGCGGCGATCGCGGCTTGGAGCTGGTACGGGCAGGGCCGCCGCAGCGCCAGCGCGCGGTCGAGCAGCCGCAGCCCCTCGGCGATCTCGTCCTCGTCCCAGCGCGAGCGGTCCTGCTCGGGCAGCAGCACGAGCTCCCCGCCGGTGCCGACGCGCGTGCTCCGCCGCGAGTCGTGCAGGAGCATCAGCGCGACAACCCCGAGCACCTCGGCCTCGCCGGGCATCAGCGCCGCCAGGAGCTTGCCGAGCCGCAGTGCCTCGGCGCACAGGGCCGGGCGCACCAGATCTTCGCCGGCGGTCGCCGCGTAGCCCTCGTTGAAGATCAGGTAGATCACCGCCAAGACGGCCGCGAGACGGTCTGCAAGCGCGGAGTCGGACGGGACATCGAACGCGATCCCGGCGTCGCGGATCTTGCGCTTGGCGCGGACCAGGCGCTGGGCCATCGTCGCCTCCGGAACGACGAACGCGCGGCCGATCTCGCCGGCGGTCAGGCCCGCGACGGCCTGGAGGGTCAGGGCCACGCGGGCGTCAGGCGCGAGCGCCGGATGGCAGCAGGTGAACAGCATGCTAAGCCGCTCGTCGCCGACGTCGGCGAGCCGTTCGCCATCGGGATCGAGTGGCGGGCTGCCGTCAGCCAGCGCCCCGCCGCCGAGCTGCTCGACCTTCGCCTGTCCCGTGCGCTGGCGGCGGAGCCGGTCGATCGCGCGGTTGCGCGCGACGGTCAGCAGCCACGCCGCCGGCGCGTTCGGGGTGCCGGTCACCGGCCACCGTTCGAGGGCCGCCGCGAACGCATCCTGGAGCGCGTCCTCCGCGAGCTCGAAGTCGCCCAGCGCGCGCACCAGCGCCGCCAGTACGCGCGCCCGCTGCTCGCGGAACACCTGCTCGACGACGGAATCGCGACTCAGGGCGCGCTACGGGGTGGCGGCCGATCCGAGCGCCGACTGGAGCGCCCGCCGTACCTGCTCGATCGTGACCACGCCGCGCAGGACCCCCTCGCCGTCGACCGCCATCAGCGCGCCCAAGCGTCCGAGTGGCTCGGAGGAGAGCAGCTCACTCAGCGGCCGGTCCTCGCCGACGCGCCAGCTGCCGGCCTCGGGTTCGACGACGGACCCGACGGTCAGCCAGCCCTCGCCGCCGTCGACCGTCCCCTGCACCCGCTCCTGACGCGCGATCCCGATGAATCGGCCGCCGTCGTCGATCACGGGGAACCACGACCACCCGTAGCGCGTGAAGTACTCGTCGAGCGCCTGTCCGACCGCGGTCGCCGCCGGGATCGCCACCGGGTGGCGGTCCATGATGTCCGACACGCGGTACTTGTCGATCCGCTCGTTCAGCGTGCTCTGGACGAGCGCTCCCCGCGCCGAGGAGCCGAGCAGGAACGCGAGCGCGACGAGCCACAGACCCCCGAGGTTGTGCGCGGCGAGTAGCCACCAGATGCCGAACCCGGCCAGGACCACGGCGAAGGCCTGTCCGAGCTGCGCCGCGGTGCGCGTGCCCCGCTGCTTGTCGCCGGTGGCACGCCACACGGCCGCCCTCGCGATCCGGCCGCCGTCGAGCGGAAAAGCCGGCACGAGATTGAATAGCAGAATCAGGATGTTCAGCGGCACGAGCCAGCTCAGCGAGAGCAGCACGGGGGTGATCGGCACGGTGCCATCGAGCTCCACGGCGTGGATCAGGCGATGCGGTCCGACGATCGCCAAGTCGACGCCGAGACACAGCAGCACGAAGCAGAACGTGGCGAGGGGCCCGGCGGCGGCGATCTTGAACTCCTCGCCCGGCGTTGCCGCGTCGCGACTCATCTGGGTGAGGCCGCCGAACAGGAACAGTTCGATCCGCTTCACCTCGATTCCCTGGCGCCGTGCCACGACCGCGTGGCCGAGTTCGTGCAGCACGAGCGAGAAGAAGAAGAGGAGTACGGTCACGACCGTCGCCAGGTACGCGACCCCGTCGGAGCTGTGCAGTGCCTGGCGAAATGAGCCCGACAACCAGAGGATCATCAGGAACAGAATCAGGAACCAACTTGCGTCGACTCCGATCCGGATTCCGAACACGTCCATGAGCTTGATGGAGCCAGGACGCCGCAACATGCTGCAATGGTGGCACAGGCGCAACACTGAGTCGCCCGAACGCGTTAGCACTCAAAACAACCGGAGCCACTGAATGACCGATCGCATCGAGGAACTGCGCCAGCGCCTAGCCGAGCTGGTCGACCTGCGCAACGCGGCCCAGGTCCTCTCGTGGGACCAGCAGACGATGATGCCCCCGCGTGGCGCGCCGGCACGGGCGGAGGCGCTGGCCACGCTCGAGCGCATCTCGCACGAGATGTTCGTCTCCCCCGACACGGGCAGGCTGCTCGACGCCGCCGCCGCCGAGCTGAACGGGGCCTCGGAAGAATCCGATGACGCTTCGCTGGTGCGCGTCGCGCGCCGCCACTGGGAGAAGGCACGACGCGTGCCGTCCGACCTCGCCGCGGATCTGGCCCGAGCGGCATCGCTCGGGCAGGAGGTCTGGGCGGAGGCGCGCAAGAAGTCGGACTTCTCGATGTTTGCGCCGTACCTGACCCACAACCTCGAGCTCGCGCGACGCTACGCGGACTGCTTCGACGAGTTCGACTGCAGCTACGACGTGCTGCTCGATGACTACGAGCCCGGGATGAAGAGCGCGGAGGTGGCGAGATTGTTCGAAGAGCTCTCGTCCGAGCTCGTCCCCCTGATCGCGACCGTCTCCGAGCGCCCGATCGACGATTCCCTCCTCCACGGGAGCTTCCCGATCGATCGTCAGCGTCGACTGGCCCGCAACGTCGTCGAGCTGATGGGGTTCGACCCCCAGAGCTGGCGGATCGACGACGCCGTGCACCCGTTCGCCACCAGCTTCGGCTCCTCGGATGTCCGGATTACGACGCGGTGGGACGAGACGTACTTCGGCTCCTCGTTGTACGGCGCCATGCACGAGTGTGGCCACGGCCTCTACGAGGCCGGAATCGCGGAATCGCTCCAGCGGACCCCCTTGGGACACGCCGATTCGCTTGGTCTGCACGAGTCCCAGAGCCGGCTGTGGGAGAACATGGTGGGGAGGGGGCGCCCGTTCTCCGGTGTGCTCGCCCCAATGGTCAGCGCCGCGTTCGATGTCTCCGTCGAGCCCGAGCCTCTGTATCGCGCTGTCAACAAGATCCGGCCCTCGTTCATCCGCGTCGAGGCCGACGAGGCCACATACGGGCTGCACATCGTGCTGCGGTTCGAGCTCGAGCAGGCGCTGATCGAACGGCGGCTATCGGTCGACGAGCTCCCCGAAGCGTGGAACGCTCGCTTCTACGAGGTCTTCGGGCTCGAGGTGCCCGACGACCGGCGCGGCGTGCTCCAGGACGTGCACTGGTCCGCGGGCCTGATCGGGTACTTCCCGACATACGCGCTCGGCAACCTGATCGCCGGTCAGCTGTGGGAGAAGGTGCACGTCGACGTGCCCGATCTCGAAGAGGGGATCGCCGCCGGCGAGCTCTTGCCGCTGCGCGAGTGGCTGCGCGAGAACGTCCACCGCCATGGCGCGAAGTTCCCCGCATCGGAGTTGCTGCCGCGAATTGTTGGCGGACCGATCGCCGTCGGTCCGTTCGCCGGCTACCTGAAGCGCAAGCTCGGCGAGGTCTACGAGGTCGGGCTCTAGAAGCTCGTTAGCGCCTCGTTGAGGGTCGCGCTCGGGCGCATCGCCGTCGCTGCCTGCTGGGGATTGGGGTGGTAGTAGCCGTCGATCTGGACAGGTGAGCCCTGGACCGCGTTCAGCTCCTGCACGATCTTCGCCTCGTCGGTCGCGAGCCGCTCCGCCAACCCCTGGAACCGCTCGGCGAGCTCGGCATCCTCGCGCTGCGCTGCGAGCTCCTGGGCCCAGTACAGCGCCAGGTAGAAGTGACTGCCGCGGTTGTCGAGCTCACCCGCTCTACGGGACGGGGATCGGTTGTCCTCCAGCAGCCGGCCGATCGCGCGATCGATCGTCTGCGCCAGCACCTCCGCGCGGGGGTTGCCCTCCGTGCGGCCCAGCAGCTCGAATGACGGGGCCAGGGCGAGGAACTCGCCCAGGGAGTCCCAGCGGAGGTGGTTCTCCTCCAGAAACTGCTGGACGTGCCTGGGGGCCGAGCCGCCGGCGCCGGTCTCGAACAGCCCTCCTCCGTGCATCAGCGGCACGATCGACTGCACCTTCGCGCTGGTGCCGAGCTCGAGGATCGGAAACAGGTCGGTAAGGTAGTCGCGGAGCACGTTGCCGGTCACCGAGATCGTGTCCTCCCCGCGACGGGCCCGATCGAGCGTGAAGCGCGTCGCCTCGGCAACGTCGAGGATCTCGATCTGGAGTCCATCGGTGCCGAGCTCCTCGAGCGCCGGGAGTACCTTCCTGAGGAGCTCGGCGTCGTGTGCGCGCGTCTCATCGAGCCAGAAGACTGCGGGTGCACCGGTTTCACGTGCGCGCGCGAGCGCGAGCCGTACCCAATCCTCGATCGGGGCGTCCTTGGTCTGGCACATGCGCCAGATGTCCCCGGCGCCGACTTCGTGCTCGAGCAGCGTCACGCCGTCGTCGCCGACCACCCGGACGGTGCCGGGCGCGGTGATCTCGAACGTCTTGTCGTGCGAGCCGTACTCCTCCGCCGACTGTGCCATCAGCCCGACGTTGGGAGTCGAGCCCATCGTCGCCGGGTCGAACGCGCCGTGCTCGCGGCAGTGCGCGACGGTCTCGGCGTACAGCGACGCGTAGGAGTGATCGGGGATCACGAACTTGGTGTCCTGGAGCCCGCCGTCGGCGTTGCGCATCTGGCCCGATGATCTGATCGCGGCCGGCATCGAGGCGTCGATGATCACGTCGCTCGGCACGTGCAGGTTGGTGATGCCGCGGTCGGGGTCGACCATCGCCAGGTCGGGGCGGTCCTCGCGCCAGGGAATCTCGGTCCCCGCCGGCAGCGCGCCGAGGCCATCGTTCGGATTCCAGCCGGGGACGTCAAGATCAGGGAAGAACACCCGGACGGCGTGGCCGAAGATGATCGGGTCTGACACCCGCATCATCGTCGCCTTGAGGTGCACGGAGAACAGCACGCCCTGCTGCTTCGCCTCGGCCACCTGCTCGGACAGGAACTGCACGAGCCTGTCTCGCCGCATCACGGCCGAGTCGATCACCTCACCCTGGAGCACCGGGATGTGGTCCTTGAGGATGGTTACCGAACCGTCGGTGGCGTGGTGCTCGATTCGGACCGACCCGGCGTGTTCGAGTGTCACCGACCGCTCGGTAGTGCGGAAGTCGCCGTCGTCCATCGTCGCGACGTGTGAGCGTGATTCGGGCGACCAGGTACCCATCGAGTGGGGGTGCCGGCGCGCGTATGCCTTCACTGACTCCGACGCGCGGCGATCGGAGTTGCCCTGTCGCAAGACGGGGTTGACCGCGCTGCCCTTCACCCTGTCGTAACGCGCGCGGATCTCCCGCTGCTCGTCGTCTGATGGCTGCTCGGGGTAGTCGGGGATGGTGTAGCCGTGCTCCTGCAGCTCCGCGATCGCCGCCTTGAGCTGCGGGACCGAGGCGCTGATGTTCGGCAGCTTGATGACATTGGCCTCTGGGGTCTGCACGAGCTCCCCGAGCTCGCTCAGGGAGTCGGCGACGCGATGCTCGGGGTCGAGCCGGTCGGGGAACTGCGCGAGGATCCGCCCGGCGAGTGAGATGTCCCGCGACTCGATCTCGACACCGGCCGCGCCGGCGTAGGCGCGGAGGATCGGCAGCAGCGACTGCGTGGCCAGCGCCGGCGCCTCGTCGGTGTGCGTATAGAGGATCTTCACGAGCCCGGGACCCTAGATGATTGATTCAAAATTGCTCGTCGCGGATGCGTCCGGGATGACTTCGCGGATCCGTCACGGCCGGTCGGCTCGCGTAGCGCCTGGCGCCGGGTATACATTCGGGCCAGTCCCCGACTTCCACGAGGAGATGAACAAGTGCCTGATTCCCCCGTACGAGTAGCCGTCACCGGTGCCGCCGGACAGATCGGATACGCCATCCTGTTCCGCATCGCCAGTGGTCAGCTGCTCGGTGCCGACACGCCGGTGCACCTGTCGTTGCTCGAGATCCCGGACGCCGTCAAGGCGGCCGAGGGAACGGCGATGGAGCTCGATGACTGCGCGCTTCCGCTGGTGACCGGGGTTGACATCTTCGACGACCCGAACAAGGCTTTCGACGGTGTCAACGTGGCGCTGCTGGTCGGTGCGCGGCCGCGGAGCAAGGGAATGGAGCGAAGCGATCTGCTCGAGGCCAACGGCGGCATCTTCAAGCCCCAGGGCCAGGCGCTGGGCGCGCACGCGGCGCCGGACATCAAGGTGCTCGTGGTGGGCAACCCGGCGAACACGAACTGCCTGATCGCGAGGAGCAACGCTCCCGACATTCCCGGGGAGCGGTTCACGGCGATGATGCGGTTGGACCACAACCGCGCCAAAGCGCAGCTGGCGGCGAAGGCTGGGGTCACCGTAGGCGACATCACGAACATGACGATCTGGGGCAACCACTCGGCGACCCAGTACCCGGACATCTTCCACGCCAAGGTGAAGGGTCAGAACGCCGCCGAGGTGGTGAACGATCAGGAGTGGCTCGAGAACGACTTCATTCCCACCGTGCAGAAGCGCGGCGCGGCAATCATCGAGGCCCGTGGCGCTTCCAGCGCGGCATCGGCCGCGAACGCGGCGATCGATGCGGTTCATGACTGGGTGCTGGGTACGCCCGCCGGGGACTGGGTGTCGATGGCGATTCCCTCGGACGGTTCCTATGGCGTCGAGGAGGGGCTGATCTCGGGCTTCCCGGTGACGTGCTCGAACGGTTCGATCGAGGTCGTGCAGGGTCTCGAGATCAATGACTTCTCCCGGACGCGGATCGACGCCACTGTGAATGAGCTCGCCGAGGAGCGCGACGCGGTCAGGCAGCTCGGTCTGATCTAGACCGCGCTCGCGCCGGGGCCGGCCGTCTCAAACGATTGCCGGTGTCACACCCGGGTGGACGCTAATCACCAGGGCGACATAAAACAGGGCCGCGCCCCCAAAGGCGCGGCCCTTTATAAATCTCTTCAGCTAGTTCTAAGCGTTAGAACTAGGACGACACTGGGTGCCAGCCCTGACCCTCGCGGCGTATCTGCCCGTCTGAGACGAGCTTCGGCATGACGCGGTAGAGGTAATTTGGCTCGATCTTCAGGTTCTCGGCAATTTGCGGAATCGTGATACCCGGCTGACTGCGAACGAGTTCGAGCGCCTGAGTCGCACGTGTGCCGCCACTCCGCCGGCCGCGGGGCCGGCCCGGCCGGCGCGCGGCGCGACGACGGGTCGTCGTGGCAGTGGAGCGAGAGCCCCGGGGTCGGCCGGGTCCGCGGCGACCGCCGACCAGCGCTGCGCGGGCGGCCTCGAGTTTCGAGACCTCTTCCTTGAGCTCCCGCAAGCGGCTATCGATCTCTTTGACCGTGCTGTCGACGAATTCTGCCATTCAAAATCTCCTTGATTGCACCCGGCCGGTGATAACTGCACCACACAATAGCGTCACTGACTACGGGGTTGTCAATCTCGCTCGAGCAGCGCTTTCAATCGGTTTAACGAGTTATGAGCCTCGCGCTCCGACACGGCGCCGACGATAACACGGCTCGCGAGGACGCCGAGCTTCCCCCCGGGTGGATTGAATTCGTTCGTGTAGTCAAACTTGGTTGGCCCGTCCCCGTCACCGGAGAGCGCGTAACGAATCGTTGCCCGCGAGTGCGCCGGGCCGTGGCCTTCCCAGTCAGCCCGGCGAGGTGCGCTGACCTCGGCGAGCGTCCAGTTCACGTGGAACGAGACGCCACGCACGTGAAGCATCTGCCGTAGCGTCGATCCCCGCTTCAGGGGATGGTCCGAGACTTCGCTCACCGAGCGGTGAATCGTGACCCATTCTCCCCACCGGTCGGGGTCCATGATCGTCTCCCAGACGCGCTGCGGCGGCGCGTCGATCTCGATCCTGGCGTGGACCATGCTCATGCGGCTGGACACTAACCCAGGCAGCTAGATGATTGATTCCAAATTGCTCGTCGCGGATGCGTTCGGGATAACTTCGTGGATCGCCACGGCCGGTCGGCTCGCGTAGCGCCGCTACGCGTCGCCTCCCGTCCGCGTCGCCCCGCTCGTTCCCCGAGCGCCCCGTTTCCAATCAATTTGGAATCAATCATCATCGCGCCGCCAGGGACTCGTTCGACTCCCAGTCACGCAGCGCCCGTTCGATCGCGGCGTCGAGTGAGTGCATTCTGACTCCGAGCAGCTCGGAGGCCAGGCTGTCACGAGGCAGTAGGTCGTGCTCGAGGCTCTCCATCAACGGCTCGATCAGCGCGGCATCCTCGCCGGCGATTGCGGCTGCAATTCGGCTTGCAATCGGAGTGACAGTCAAACGATTTAGACCGATTGTCGGACGGTCGAGGAGCATGTGCTCGCCGATGCGGTCGATCAGCTCACCGTAGGACACGATGTCGGGGCCGCCTGCGTCGAGTGACTGCCCGCAGACGGCGTCACTGGTAGCAGCGCGCGCCAGAAGCTCGATCATGTCACGCTCATCGATCGGCGCCGAGCGCCGCGTGCGCCACGCCGGCACGGCGAGCACCGGCATGCGCTCGACCAGTCGTACCAGGAAGCGAAACGCGCGAGAGCCGGCGCCGATCACGATCGAGGCGCGGAACGCCACAGAGCACGGTGTCGCCGCCAGCAGGATGCGCTCCACCTCCAGCCGGCTGGCCAGGTGAGGTGACACGGCGCCGTCGCCCGGCATCGGCCCGCCGAGGTAGACGACGCGCGGCAGTTTGCACTCGCGGGCGACACGCGCGAAATTCTCCGCGGCGGTCCGCTCGCGCACGTCGAACGCGCCATCGGTACTGCTCTCCATCGAGTGGATCAGGAAGTAAGCGACGTCGATGCCATCCAGTGCCCCCTCGAGCCCTGCGCCGGAGACCGCGTCGCCGAGTACGACATCGGCGTCCGAGTCGCCACGACCGGAGTCGCGAGCGAAGCCGCGGATCTGGTGCCCGTCACGCCGCAGGCGAGGCGCCAGCCGCGAGCCGATGTACCCGGTGATTCCGGTGATCAGGACGTTCACGTCAGTCGGATGCCCACGGAGCCCGGGTGACGAAACTCCGGTCGAGCTCGGAGGCGACCGGGGCTCCCGCGAGGGCCAGCGTGGCGTCGAGCTCGTCGAGCAGGATCTCGATCACGCGCTGCGCCCCGGCGGCGCCGTCGACCGCCAGCCCCCAGACGACCGGCCGGCCGACCATCACCGCCCGCGCGCCGAGCGCGAGTGCCTTGAGCACGTCGGTGCCGCGCCTGATCCCGCCATCGACGATCACCTCGACCGCGTCGCCGACGGCATCGACGACCGCCGGGAGCACATCGGCTGCGGCGAGCACAGTGTCGAGCTGCCGGCCGCCGTGGTTTGAGACGACGATGCCGCGCGCGCCGTGGTCGGCCGCCAGCTTGGCGTCCTCGACGGTCAGTATCCCCTTGACGATCACCGGCAGCGAGCTCTCCGCGGCGAACTGCTCGATGTCGCTCCACGTCAGGTCCGCATCGAGCAGGCCGGCGACCCCGTCAGCGCTCAGGGGACCGGCAGTGTTCAGCGGGCCGTCCTCACCGAGCGCGTGGGCGTGCGCGACCGGATGGGTGCTCGCCGAGCGCACGCCGGATCGGAGATCGCGTTCGCGCCACCCCAGCACCGGGAGATCGACGGTCACGACCAGCGCCTCGTAACCGTGCTCGACCGCCTGCGTGATCAGGTCCCGGGTCACCTCGCGGTCGGAGAACACATACAGCTGAAACCAGCGGGGACCATTGGGCACGGCCTGCGCCAGCGCCCGGACGCTGGTCGTGCCGAGCGTCGACAGGCACATGATCGTGTCGGTCGCCGCGGCCGCGCGGCCGGTGGCGATCTCGCCGTCCGGGTGCGCCAGCCGCTGGACCGCCATCGGCGCGACGATCAGCGGGTGGGGGCGCGTCTTGCCCAGAAGCGTGACCGACGTGTCGCGCTGCCCGACCCCGACGAGCATCCGCGGGCGGATGGCCAGCCGCCTCCACGCGGCCACGTTGTCGCGCATGGTGATCTCATCGCCGGCGCCGCCGTAGAAGTAGCCGAACGCCGCTGCCTCAATCAGCCCCTCGGCGGCGCGCTCGTAGTCGGCAAGCGAGATGAGGTGCCCGTGGCCGTCGTCTTTCATCTCCGCGAAAGCTACGGAAATTGCGGCCGCTTCTCGCCCTGGGCTCGAAAATTCCCGCTGCTTGCAGGGAAAACGGCGTATCGCGAAGTTCGTGCGTTTTCCGAGAATCGGGGTTGCGCGGTGGTCTCGAAGTTCGCTTTGATGCACCCTTGGTCGCAGGCAAGCGTCGAGCATCGAGGGGTTGGGAATCGGGTATGTCTAACGGGCGCACAGGAGCAGCGAAGGTCAGCTGCGAGGACTGTTTCTTTCGTCAAAACCTCCTCTGCGCCATCACCGACGCAGGCCCGTGCGCGACGTTCAGACCCAACCATCCCGACGGCCTGCGCCCGCCGCGCCAGATGCGTTTCGTGTTCCGTCAGGAGCGGCGGATGCAGGTGGCGTGGGCGTTCCCGTCGGCGAGCGAGCAGGTCGCGCTCCACGCGTAGCGCCGGTTCGCCGGCCGGAGCAAGACGCGTCTTGCACCTATAAGGTTCCAACGCTCGTGTACTGGCCGCTCGCCATCGGATTCATCGTCTTCGTGCTGATCGCCGTCGTGATCGGCTGGATCCTCGATCCCGACCGCCACGGCGGCGGGAACGACCATCACTGAACCTGGCCGGCGACCAGCGGCGCTGACTCGGGCTCGGGTGCCTTCGACTCGCGCTCGGCACGGCGGCCGATCCAGTCCGCCCCGATCGTGTCCGTGAACCCATGCGCGATGATCGAGCAGAGGACGACCAGCGCCGCGAGGTTGAACAGGCGCGAGCCGGACGCGATGCCGGCGTCCAGGACGAGCAGCGAGAACGTCATCGTCGACACTCCCTTGGGCCCGAACCAGCCCATGAACGCCCTCGTGGGTTTGTCGATCGCGGTGCCGGTGAGCGCGATCATCACGGCAGCCGGCCTGGCGACGAGCAGCGCCACCGCGGCGATCGCGACCGCCGCCCAGCCGTCGGTGAACAGGCCGTGCAGGGTCAGCAGCGACCCGAACACGACGAATATCCCGATCTTCACGATCTCGACGAGGTCGGCCGACTGCCGTTCGAAATACGAGCGCAGATCCGGGCGCCGGATGCCGAGCGTGATCGCGGCGATGTAGACCGCGATCAGGCCGTTGCCGCGGGGCGGCAGCACGGCCAGGCCGTAGGTCGCGAACGCGATCCCGAGCGCGTACAGGGCCTTCTGATAACCCGGGATCCCGCCCTCGAGCTTCTTCTCGCGACGCATCAGGCCGGCCCCGACGAACCCCAGGATCAGGCCCGTGGCGACGCCGATCGTGACGTCCTCGAGCACGAACCGCCACCACACGAAGTGACCCCCGCCGACCGCCAGCGTCGCGCTCAGCGCGAGCACGGCCGGCAGCGCGAGGCCGTCGTTGAGGCCGGATTCGAGGTTCAGCGAGTGCCGGACCAGGCGCGGGACGCGCGGATTCGTGACCACGCCGGAGGACAGGACCGGGTCGGTCGGCGACAGCAGCGCTCCGAGCAGGAACGACTCCGCCCACGAAAGGTCGGTCAAGGTGTGCGCTGCGACGGCCACGATCCCTGCGGTCAGCGGCATCGCCAGCGCCAGCTTGCGCAACGGGAGGTGCCAGTGCTCGGTGAGCATCTCGCCGTCGACCTCCAGGCCGTCGCGGAACAGAATCACGATCAGCGCGACGATCGCGAGGTCGTCGACGAATGCCGAGTGGGCATTGAAGTGAAGGACGTCGAGCCCGCCGGCACCGAGCACGAACCCGACGATCACGAACATCGTCGTCAGCGACAGCAGCGTGTCACGCGCGATTCCCGATAGCAACGCGCCGACGATCGCGAGCCCACCGAAGACGAGCAGCGCAACCTCGAACTGCGTCGCAGCGGCCACGATCAAAGGTATTTGCATGGGCAATGCCGCTACGAAGGCTAGTGTCCTCCCCGGGCAAACAATTCGGGCGAGGGCACTAGAGTGTCAGACTCTACGGAGATAGAGGAGCGGGTTGCAGATCACGGTTCTGGGCAAGTCGCCCTCCTGGCAGGATGCGGGCGGGGCGTGTAGCGGGTACCTCGTACAGCACGACGATTACTCGTTGTTGGTCGACTGCGGCAACGGCGTGTTCTCGAAGCTGCGCCGGTTCCTCGACTACGTCGAGGTCTCCGCAGTCCTGATCAGCCACCTGCACGCGGACCACTTCCTCGATCTCGTTCCCTTCGCCTACGCGCTCACCTACGCGCCTCGCCAGCAGCCGGTTCCGGTGGCGGGCTGGCCCGGCACGGACGATCCCGCCCGGCCCGAGCTGCACGCACCGGCGGGCGCCGGCGACATGTTCAGGCAGATCGTCGGCTGCTGGGGCAACAACGACCTCGTCGACGGGGCGTTTTCGTTGCACGAGTACGACGGGCCGGACCAGTTTTCGATCGGCCCCTTCTCGGTCCGCTTCTGCGAGGTCCCGCACTACACGACCACCTTCGCGGTGGAGCTGACGACGCCGGACGGAAGCCGGCTCACCTACAGCGCCGACTGCAGCCCCAACGACGAGCTCGTCGAGTTCGCCCACGACACAGACATGCTGCTGATCGAGGCGACACTGCCGCGGCCCGAACGGACCGGGATCCGCGGGCACCTGACGCCGCACGAGGCCGGCGACCACGGTCGCCGTGCCGGCGCCGCGAGAATCGTCGTCACCCACTTCTCCGACGAGCTCGATCCTGAATGGATGCGGGCGGAGGCGAGCCGCGGATTCGGCGGCCCGGTTGAGCTCGCTGAGGAGGGCGCGGTCTACACCGTCGCGCCCGCAGCCGCGCGCCCCTGATCGCCCGGCAGCGAACGCGTAACCTCCCGGCTATGCCCGAGCGTGACCTGTTCGCGAACTTCGACCGCATGCGCCGCGAGATGGATGAGCTCTTCGGTGACATGCTCGAGCGCGGCGGACTCACGCGCCGCAGCGGTGGCTTCTCGCCGGCGGTCGACGTCGTCTACGCCGACGATCCACCGCGGGCGATCGTGACCGCGGAACTGGCCGGCGTCGACACCGATCAGCTCGATCTCCAGATCCAGGGGCGGACGCTGATCCTGTCGGGCCGCCGCCGGGCCGGGGTGGTCGAGGGCGGTATCTATCAGCAGGTCGAGATCGAGCGCGGCTACTTCCGGCGCGTCGTCGAGCTCGGCGCCGAGGTCCAGTCGGATCAGGCGAAGGCACGCTACGAGGACGGCATGCTCCGGATCGAGCTTCCGCTCGTCCAGCGCCGCTCGCGCGGGCCGGTACCGATCGAGAGCAGCGAAGCGTGATCGAGATCGGCTTGCCAGAAGGCGGTCCACGCGAGGTGGCCGTGGCTGGTACCCGCGAGACGCCACAGCGCGTGGGAGTACTGCCGTTGCGCGACACGGTCACCTTCCCGGACATGGTGGTACCGCTCAACGTCGGGCAGGAGCGCAGCATCGAGCTCGTTAACGAGGTGCTCCGCGGGGACCGGACGATCGCGATGATCGCCAGCCGCACGCCCGAAGTCGAGTCGCCTGCGCCCGAGGACCTCTACTCCGTCGGCGTCCTCGGCGTGGTGGCGCGCATGATTCGCGTCCCCGATGGGACCTTGCGGGTCCTGATCCAGGGCGGCCAGCGCGTCAGGGTCGAGTCGTGGGTCGGAACCGAGCCGTATCTGGTCGCCGAGGTGGAGCCGGCGCCCGACGTGGTCAACCACACGCCGGAGCTGATCGCGCTGATGCGCAACGTCCAGCAGACGTTCACCGACATCGTCGAGCAGGTTCCGTATCTCCCCGCGGAGCTCCAGGTGATGGTCGCGAATGTCGATGACCCGAGCGTGCTGTCGCACTTGATCGCCGGCGCCTTGCGGCTGCCGACCGAGGAGAAGCAGGAGTTGCTCGAAGAGGTCGACGTCGCGAAGCGGCTGCGGCGCCTATCGGAGATCCTCGCCCGCGAGCTCGAGGTCGTCGCGCTCGGATCAAAGATCCAGTCCCAGGTCCAATCCGAGCTGGACAAGGGCCAGCGCGAGTACTTTCTGCGCCAGCAGCTCAAGGCCATCCAGGAGGAGCTCGGCGAGTCCGACGAGGTCCAGGCCGAGGTCAACGAGCTGCGCGAGCAGCTGGCCGCGATCGAGCTCCCCGAGGAGGTGCGCAAGCAGGCCGATCGCGAGCTCGCCCGCCTCGAGCGGCTCCAGCCGGCGATGGCGGAGTGGGGCGTGATCCGGGGTTACCTCGAGTGGATCGCGGCGCTCCCGTGGGACAAGTCCACCGAGGACAATCTCGATCTCGCTCACGCCCGCGACGTCCTCAACGAGGATCACTACGACATCGATCAGGTCAAGAACCGGATCCTCGAGTTCCTGGCCGTCCGGCGGCTGAAGCCCGACGCCCGCGGCTCGATCCTGTGCTTCGTCGGCCCACCCGGTGTCGGCAAGACCTCGCTGGGGCGCTCGATCGCGCGGGCGCTCGGGCGGAGGTTCGAGCGCATCAGCGTCGGGGGCGTCCGCGACGAGGCCGAGATCCGCGGCCACCGCCGCACCTACATCGGCGCACTCCCCGGAACGATCATCCGAGCTCTGCGGGATGCGGGCGCCAACAACCCGCTGTTGATGATCGACGAGATCGACAAGATGGGAGCCGACTTCCGCGGCGATCCCTCGAGCGCGATGCTCGAGGTGCTCGATCCCGAGCAGAACCAGTCGTTCCGCGACCACTACCTGGATCTGCCCTTCGACCTCTCGAACGTGATCTTCGTGACCACCGCGAACACGCTCGACACGGTCCCCGGCCCGTTGCGCGACCGGATGGAGGTCATCCAGCTGGCGGGGTACACCGAGGAGGAGAAGCTCCAGATCGCCAAGCGTTACCTCGTTCCACGCCAGATCGAGCGCAACGGCCTGACCCGCTCCCGGATCGCGTTCAGCGACGCGGGGCTCAAGACCATCATCACTGATTACACGCGCGAGGCGGGGGTCCGCCAGCTCGAGCGCGAGATCGGCACCGTGTGCCGGAAGGTCGCGATGCAGGTGGCCGAGGGGCGCGCGACGCGCCGGCTGACGATCACCGAGCCGCGCGTTCGCGAGCTGCTGGGCAAGCGGAGGTTCTTCACCGAGGCCCGGCGGCGCACCGCGCGGCCTGGGGTGGCGACCGGGCTGGCTTGGACGCCGGTCGGTGGCGAGGTGTTGTTCATCGAGGCGACGGCGATGCCGGGCAAGGGCACGCTGACGATCACGGGCCAGCTCGGGGAAGTGATGAAGGAGTCGGCCCAAGCGGCCCTGTCGTATGTCCGCAGCAATGCCTCGGACCTCGTGCCTGCCCTCGCAGATGACTGGTTTGCGACGCACGACATCCACATTCACGTGCCGGCGGGCGCCACGCCCAAGGACGGGCCGAGTGCCGGGGTCGCGATGGCGACGGCGCTGGCTTCGCTGCTGTCCGGACGTCCGGTCCGCTCGGACGTCGCGATGACCGGCGAGATCACCCTGACCGGGCAGGTGCTGCCGATCGGCGGGCTCAAGGAGAAGGCCCTCGCCGCGCAGCGCAACGGGATCCGCCGGGTGATCGCGCCCGCGCTGAACGAGCAGGACGTCGACGAGATCCCGGAGCACTTACGCAGGGACCTGAACTTCAGCTTCGTCTCGGAGATCGGCGAGGTTCTGGAACTCGCGCTCCAGCGGCGGGCGGCGCCGAGGCGGGCCCCGGCGGTCGGGCGAGTCGCCAGCGGCGTCGCTTGACCTTTGTGTGAAACTCGGTTGGCTCGCGATGTCGTGTTCGGTGCATAGCGGGTAAAACCTGATGTGTTGAGGCTCAGTCTCGTATGCTGGGCACGCACGGCTCAAAGTTTCCGAGGGAGTGAAATGGCATCACGAAGCAATAAGCTCAGTTTTGGCCCAGCTGACGTGGCCAGCATCAGGGCCAACCCCTACATCGCGCGTCTGATCGAAGACGCGAAGCTGCGCGCCAACATGCAGCAGGCGTTCGAGTCGTCGAAGCGCGCCTATGTGCGGCTCAGCGGCAACGGCAAGGCACCGCACCGCGCGCTGGTCGAGGACAAGAAGCTCCAGAACGAGCTGCGGAATGCCGTCGAGTCGTTGCGCGAGGTCTCGATTGCGTTGAGCGAGGCACCAAAGCGCCGGGTCCGCAGGAAGCGCCGGCTCGGACGCAAGCTGTTCCTGCTCGTCCTGACCGGTGGGATCGCCCTCGCGGCCAGCGAGAAGCTGCGCTCGAAGGTGCTCGACACGCTGTTCGGCGCGGAGGAGGAGTTCGAGTACACGCCGCCGCCGCCACCGGCGCCGGCACCTCCCGCGAGCCCCGTAAGCTCCGCTTAGCTGCGGCTCCGCGACTCACAAGATCTGCCCCGAGGGCGCCTCTTCGCAGGCGCCCTCGGTCGTTGTGGGAGCGCCAGGTCGACCGATCCGCGACTATCATCGCGGGCGTGGAAGCCGCGACTGCTCACCCGCTCACGCCTACGCGCGAGCTCGGGAGCGACAAGGCGGCCCGGATCGTCGAGGCGATGCGCGTCAGCGTCGCAGCGCGCGGGATCGCCGGGGCGACATTCGACGTCGTCGCGCGCGAGGCGGGCGTCTCGCGCGGGCTGCTGCACTACTACTTCGCGACCAAGGAGCGTCTGCTCGTCGAGGTCGTCCGGCGCGAGTGCGACCTTCGGATCGACCGGCTCGAGAAGGCGATCGGTGGCGCCGACAGCGTCGACGACGTCCTCGCGGCGCTCGTGCGCAGCTTCGAGGACTTCCTCGGCGACGGGCTCACGTCGGCCGTCATGTACTACGAGCTGTTGACGCTCGCCCAGCGCAAGGAGGAGATCGCCAGCGAGATCGCCGAGCTCGGTCGCCGGCTGCGGTCGCACATGGCGGATGCGCTGCGGGCGAAGAGCCAGGCTGGCGTGATCGAGCTCCGGGCGGACGCCGAAGTCATCGCGGCCTTCCTGTTCGCGTTGGCGGACGGAATCACGCTGAGGCGCCTGAGCGAGCCCGAGTTCGACGTCGGCCCCGTGATGGAGCAGTCGCTCCAGGCGGCTAGGGGGTTGTTGAGCTAGCGGTCGGGGTCGCGGCGAGGCCCGGCGCGATCGATGCGGCGCCGTCCGACGCCGTCGATGCGGCGCCGTCGTACCGGAGCTCGCCGCCCCGGTCAGCGTGTCGATCCCCGGAACGCCGGCTGCGCGGGCGGCCTGGACCAGCACCTCGGGAACGCAGACGATTCCCCCCTCGGCGCTGGGTGCCGAGGCGCGCGGGCAGCTCTTTCCGGTGACGCCCGGGCCGAGGACCTCGCACAGCCCGCCATCGACGGGCACGCACGTGTGGGTCTTCGTTCTCCGTTTCAGTGACAGAGGCGTCGAGGCGAGTGCCGCCGCCAGCGCCTTGGCCTGGTCGGTGATCGCGAGGCTCTCAGCCGCCGCCCGGCCCGCCGAGCGGCCGATGCGCATCCCCGTCTGGCCGCCCGCGGCCGCGCCGGCGGCCACCCCGTACCCGTACTGAGCCTTGAACCCGCGGCGATAGGCGCTGGTCTCGGCTCGCCGGTACGTCGCCGAGGCAGCGCTCGCCCGGACATTCGCGGCGTTGGCTTGCGATGTCCGCTCGACCCGTCCGACCAGGTAGCCCACGCCGGCGAACGCGGCGACGGCGATCGCGACGACCGCGAGGCTGAACACCCGGAATCCGCCCTCGCCCTGTCTCATTGCTTGAGGGCCCGCCTGTAGGCCCTTGTGGTACGCCGCCGCGTAGGCCTTGTGATAGCCCGCCTGGTAACCGGCCCTGTAGCCGTCGTGACGGCCGGAGCTCATGCCGGCGCGGGCGCCCGCGTGGTACCCGGCGGCTGCCCCGGCCCGCTCGCGGCCTGGATCCGCGCCACTGCCACGGCCAGCAAGGAAGGCGCCCATCGCGGCCGCGATGCACACCAGGACGACCGCGAGCGAGAACAGGAACGAACGTCGCATTTCCGACCGTATCGGTGGTCTCGCGGGCACGCTTGAGGACCAAGGCGCGATGCGCCCTAACGTTCCCGGGCGATGCGCCGGATATCAGCGATCGCCGCCGCCGGCGTAATCCTGCTGCTGCTCGTGCTGGCGCAGCTGTTTCTTCCCGGGATCGCGGCGCAGCGGCTGCGCGACCAGCTGGCGCGATCCGGCCAGGTGCTTAAGGTGAAGGTGAGCGCGTTTCCAGCCATCAAGCTCCTCTGGCACGACGCGGATCACGTCGTGATCCAGATGGGCACCTACCGAACCGATCCCGGTCACCTCGGCAGCCTGCTGAACCAGGCGGGCGACGTGGGGACGCTCGACGCCTCGGTCGGTGAGTTCAACAGCGGGCTGCTGACCGTCCGCAACGCCACGCTGCACAAGCGGGGCAACCAGCTCACCGCCACCGCGCTCGTGACCGAGTCGGATCTGCGCACCGCGCTCCCGATCCTCCAGTCCGTCGAACCCGTCGCCTCGGGCGACGGCCGGCTGACGCTGCGCGGCACCGCGACGTTGCTGGGGGTGAGCGCCACCGTCGACGCGACGGTGGCTGCGGTCGACGGCGGCCTGGTCGTCCAGCCGGACGTGCCGTTCGGCGCGCTGGCGACCGTCACCGTGTTCAGCAACCCGCACGTGCAGGTCGAGGGCGTGTCCGCGCGTCAGGCCCCTGGCGGGTTCGTGGCGCTCGTGCGGGCGAGGTTGCGATAGGCGACGGTGGGCGGGGGGCGGGCGGCTCAGTAAGAGACAGCAGGGAGGGGGTCGGTGAGGGCGCCGGGGCGGTTTGGGCTCGTGCGGGTCTTCCTTGCGACTTTGTGCCGGGAGCGTGTCGAGAGTGTCACGGGGATGGTGCATAGCGCGTCAACACCGGCGCCAGATCCGAGCCCTGTCGACCTGAGCACACTCCTCATGCACAACTCGACAGGCCTCGCCATCCGGCCCGGGATTGTCGTGTTGTGCACCATCGGAAGGCCGCGATCGCGCCCGTTCCCTCCCCCTTCCCCAGCGCCGTTTACCGAGCCGCGGCCAATCGGGTGGCTGGCCGAGAGTCGACAGCCATCGAGCCCGACCCGCCGGCGCCACCCGCCGGCGACGAGCGTTAAGCGGCCTTGCGCTCTCGGCAGGAGCCGGTATCTTCGCGAGGCTGGTGTGGGCATCAGCTTCGTGTCTGATGCGCGGCGGGCCGGGTCGCGCGGACCTCGGCCACCGCGGCGACTCCAGGCGCGGGCGATGAGCGACGCGCGCATCACCCGCCGCACGGTGCTCGCCGGGGCCGCCGCCGCCAGCGCCGCCGGTGTGGTCTCGCCGGTGGCCGGCCTGGCCGACGTGCTGGAGCGTCAGCCCTCGATCTTCAGCAGCTGGGTGGGATCGCTGGCGCGGGAGTCGGGCGAGCTCGCGGCGCCACGCCGCTTCGCCCTGCTCGGCGTGCAGTGGGACGGGCCCGCCGACGCCCGGATCGAGCTGCGGGCGCGAGCCCGCGGTGGCGCCTGGTGCCGGTGGGCGCTCGCCTCGGAGCTCGGGCACGGCCCCGACCGCCCGGCGAGACCGAGGCCGCTCGTCGGCGACCCGATCTGGACGGGCCCGGCCGAGTTCGTGCAGCTGCGCACCTCGCGGCCCGTTGAAGGCGTGCGGATCCACTTCGTGAGCGTGGCGATCCCCGGCGCGGCCACGGCGGCATCGTTCCCGCTGGCGCAGCCGGTGCTCGACGCCGGCCCCGGGCAGCCGCCGATCATCGCGCGCGACGCGTGGTCCCACGGCGCTCCGCCCAGCGTGCCGCCGGGCTACGGGGTCGTGAAGATGGCGTTTGTCCACCACACCGACAACCCCAACGGCTACAGCGCGGCCGAGGTCCCGGCGATGCTGTTCGCGATCTACCAGTTCCACCGCTTCGTCCGGGGCTGGAACGACATCGGCTACAACTTCGTGATCGATCTGTTCGGTCGGATCTGGGAGGCGCGCAAGGGTGGGATCGACCAGGCCGTGGTCGGCGCGCAGGCGGGCGGCTACAACCTGGAGTCGACCGGGGTCTCGGTCCTCGGCACGTTCACGGACGTAGTCCCCTCGCGCGCGGCGATCGACGCGCTCGAGCGGCTCCTGGCGTGGAAGCTCTCGCTGCACGGCCTCCCCGCCCTCGGCAACGTCACCGTCGTGGTCGACCCCTCGGACGCATTCTTCACGCCGTTCAGGCCCGGCGCCCATGTCTCGCTGCCGCGCGTCGCCGGCCACCGCCAGGGCGACACCACCGATTGCCCCGGGAACGCGTTCTTCGCCCGCCTTCCCTCGATCCGCCCCGTCGTCGCGCAGCTCGCCGGCAGCCCCGCCACGTTGACGCTGACGACGCCGAGCGCTGACGCCGCCGTTGCCGTGGCGCCGGCCGCGGTCGTCCTCTCGGGGCGGCTGCGGATGCTCCACGGCGCGCCCCTGGCGGGAGCCACGGTCGAGCTCCAGACGCTCGCCTCCGGTGGCGTCACGAAGGGGTTCGCGGCCGTGACGACGGCCGCCGACGGGACGTGGACCAGCTCGATCGAGGTGAGCCGGAACACGCTCGTGCAGGCGCTGCACAGTGAGGCCCCAGCGGTCATCTCGCAGCTCGTCGAGATCGCGGTGGCGCCGAGCATCCAGCTGACGGTCGAGTCGACGGCGCCGCTGCGGGTGACCGGCCAGATCACGCCGGGAAAGCGCCATGCCACGATCGACGTCTACGCGCTTCACGGCCATCATCGCCGGCTCGTCGCGCACAAGCGCGTCGTCGTTCGCAAGGGCCAGTTCGCCGCGACGATCCCGCTCCGCGGCGCCGGGCGCCACGTCCTCGTGGCGCGGACGCACCCCGACGCCGCGAACGCCGCGGGCGCATCACAGGCAATCGCGGTCGGCTGAGCTTCAGATCGCCAGCTCGGCCCAGAGCGGGGTGCACCGGCGCGCGCCGCGGCTATGCGAACAACTTCCCCGCGCGGGCCATCATCCGGACGCTGCCCGACGGGCGGATCTTGCGCAGCAGCAGCGACCGCCAGGGCTCGGTCCGGCCCGACGCCAGGTCCAGCCAGTCGTCGAAGCGGCAGCGGAACGTCAGGTCGGGGTCGGCGACCCTGCCCTGGACCGCCGACGTGGCGCCATTGTCGATCACGAGATACCACGGCTCCGCGTCGGTGAAATCCCACTGGATCTTCGCGCCGGGGACGGCGGAGGCGTCGACCTGCCGACGCAGGCCGTCGAACAGGAGCGCGGTCGCCTCGGCGTTCGGGGTCACGTGTCCGTTGGGCTCGCCGAGGTAGCCGGCCCGCAGCAACTTCAGCACGCGCTGGGCGCGCTCGTCCGCCGGCAGGTCGAACGGCAGGCCGGTGCGCAGCTTCAACGGGTCGATCCCCGCGGCGCGGAGCCGCGCGTCGAGCGCGTCGGCGCCGTGCGTGTAGATGTCCTGCAGCGTGAACCCGAACACGGTTACGTAGCGCTCGTCCCAGCCCGGGGGAACGAACACCGCGCTCGTGAACGGGAGGACCTCGCGCAGCAGCTCCTCGATCGCGGGCAGGCAGTCCGGATCTTCGCGGGTCAGGTCCGCGATCATCTTCACCCCGAACGCGACGTGGCGCTGCTCGTCGCGCGAGACGTTGCGGATCCCCTCCCTGAATCCGGGCAGGAGGTCGCGCCGGCTCAGCGACTCCTCGATGAAGTGTTGGCCGGGCTGCGCGAGCGCCGCCTCGACCACGAGGTGATAGAGCGCGATCGCCTGGGCCAGCTTCGGCCGCGAGCGGTCGCGCCGCAGCTCGGCGGCCATCCGATCCAGGCGCTCGAACACCTTCCGGAACCCCCACGTCAGCTCCGGTCGCGTGGCGCGCAGCGAGGAGTCCATGTCCCGGCCCTGGCCCGCCACCTCGCGCATGAACCGGCCGAAAAGGACCGCGTGGCGCGCCTCGTCGGCCTGCTGGGTGGCGAGGAAGTACTTCTGCTCCTCGCGCGGGGCGGCATCGATGTACGGCGAGAGGCTGTCCGCGACCGCGTCCTCGCCGTGGAAGAACATCGAATAGGTCCAGAGCGCGGCCCGCCGCTCGAACTCGGTGAACGTGTTCTCCCACTGGTCGCGATCGACGGAGAGATCGATGGCGGCCGCCCGCCAGTTCCCGGCCTCCCAACGGGCGTACAGATCCTCGTAGGAGACCTGGTCCGCGGCGATCGCCATATCCAAAGTATGGCGGGCCGGGGTGCATGCACCCCGGCCTCCGGCGCCGCATGCGGCGCCGGACCGGGTGGCGCATGCGCCACCCGGAACTACCGCTGGAGCTTCGGCGACTGCCAGGCGGCCCGCAGCCGCCGCTCGATCTCCTCGCCGAGCTCGCCTATGTGGACCCTGTCCTGGGCGAGGCTGTCGCGGTCGCGCAGCGTGACCGTCCGGTCCTCGAGCGACTGGTGGTCGACCGTGACCGCCCACGGCGTGCCGATCTCGTCCTGCCGGCGGTAGCGCCGGCCGATGGCACCGCCCTCGTCGTACTCGGCCTGCACGCGCTCGCGGAGGTCTCGGTAGATCTCGGCGGCGAGCTCGGGCTGGCCGTCCTTGCGCACCAAGGGGAGGACTGCGACCTTCACCGGCGCGAGCAGCGGGTGGAGCCGCAGGACGGTCCGCGTCTCGCCCTCGATCTCGTCCTCGTCGTAGGCGTCGACCATGAACGCGAGCATCGCCCGATCCGCGCCGGCCGCCGGCTCGATCACGTAGGGGATGTACCGGTCGCCGGAGGCAGTGTCGACGTACTCGAGCTTCTGGCCCGAGTACTCGGCGTGCTGGCGCAGGTCGAAGTCGCCGCGGTTGGCGATCCCCTCGAGCTCGGACCACCCGATCGGGAAGAGATACTCGATGTCGCTGGTGGCGCTCGAGTAGTGGGAGAGCTCCTCGGCGTCGTGGGGGCGGAGCCGCAGGTGGTCGGGCCGGATGCCGAGCCGCGTCCACCACGCCAGCCGCTGCTCGAGCCAGTGCTCGAACCACTGGCCGGCCTCCGGGGGCGGGACGAAGAACTCCATCTCCATCTGCTCGAACTCCCGCGTCCGGAAGATGAAGTTGCCGGTGGTGATCTCGTTGCGGAAGCTCTTGCCGATCTGCGCGATCCCGAACGGCGGCTTCTTGCGCGAGAACTGGAGGTAGTTCTTGAAGTTCAGGAAGATGCCCTGGGCGGTCTCGGGTCGCAGGTAGACGATCGAGCCCTCGTCCTTCACCGGCCCGACGGTCGTCTCGAACATCAGGTTGAAGTCGCGCGCCTCGGTCAGATCGCACTCGGGCGTCTCGCCGGGGTGCTTGGACGGCTTGCGGCCGCATTGCGCCTCGTCGAGCTTGTCGGCGCGGAAGCGCAGCTTGCAGGTACGGCAGTCGACGAGCGGGTCGGTGAAGCCGGCGAGATGGCCGCTGGCCAGCCAGGTCCTGGGGTGCTGGATGATCGCCGAGTCGAGCGCGACGATGTCATCGCGCTCCTGGAGCATCGCCCGCCACCACTGGCCCTTGACGTTGTTCTTGAGGAGGACGCCGTAGTGGCCGTAGTCGTAGCTCGAGCCGAGCCCGCCATAGATCTCGCTGCTCTGGAACACGAATCCCCGGCGCTTGGAGAGCGAGACGATCTTGTCCATGGTGACCAGGTCGGTAGGCACGAGCCGAGATGCTATCTGCGGGCGCGAACTTGGCACTCTACGGTTGAGAGTGCCAAGACCCTGAGCTATACTTCCTGAAGCAATGCCAATCTACGAGTATCGTTGCGAAAAGGGGCACACCTTCGAGGTGATGCGGCGCATGTCGGACGATCCGGTGGAGTCGTGCGAGACCTGCGACGCGCCCGTGGCGCGCGTGTTTCACCCCGTCGCCGTCCACTTCAAGGGCAAGGGCTTCTACAACACCGACTACGGGACGCGGAAGCGCTCGCGCGAGCTCAAGGACGCCGCCGAAGGGAACGGCAAGCACGCCAAGGACGACGGCGGCTCGAAGTCGGACAAGGGCGACGGCGGCTCGAAGAGCTCCGACACGCCGAAGCCGAGCTCGGACTCGAAGTCGACGTCGGACTCCGCCGCCGCGGCCTAACGGCCCGTCATCAGCTTATTGACGGCCCGGCTGACGTCGCCGGGGGTTGCCGTCAGCCCGTCCTCGCCGTCGGGCAGCACGACCGACCCGGTCGGCTTGAGCACGTCGACCGGTGCGTTGCCGCCGACCTCGGAGGCGGTGAACAGCGACAGGAGCGTGAACCCGCCCATGTCGGTGCGCAGGACCTTTGGCGCATCCCAGGACGCCAGCGGCAACCTGAAGAAGCTGCTGGGGGAGACCAGCTTCGACTTGATCGCGTTGAGGATCTCCTGCTGGTGCTGAACACGCGTGAGATCGCTGTCGCTCGGGTTGCACCTGTTTTCGCGCGTGCGGGCGTAGACCAGCGCCTGCTCGCCGTTCAGGTGGTGGACGCCGGGCTTCAGGAACAGCGAGAAGCCGCCGTTCGCGGGGCCGCCGCTGATCACCGAGCAGACCCGCCCCGTCTTGATGTTGACGCCGCCGATCGCGTTGATGAACGGCGGGAAGGCGGCGAGGTTGACGATGATCACGTGGTTGATCTTGATGCCCGTGAACTGTTCGACCGTGCGGATCGTGAGCGCCGGGCCGCCGTACGCGTAGGCGGCGTTGATCTTCGTGGTTCCATGGCCGGGGATCGACGCGACCGTGTCGCGCGGGATCGACAGCCGCCGCGACGTGCCGCCACCGACGCGCCACAGCATCAGCGTGTCCGACCGGCTGCCCACGTCGCTGGTGTCCGCGCCGGGCTCCTTCGACCCCTTCGGCCGCTGGTCGGTGCCGATGATCAGGATCGTGTCCGTTCCGGTGACCATGTTCGGGCCCGACGCCAGCGCGTCGCTCACGGAGCTGGGCAACTTGCTCGTCTCGATCGAGGCGCTGACGAGGAACAGCACCACCGACAGCAGGATCCACGCGACGACCGCGATCGCCACGTACTTGAGCACGCGCTTGGCGATCGACCAGCCATCCCTGGGCTTCTCCGTGCCCGGCCGCTCCCGCTTGGGCTGGGGGAGCAGGGGCTCCTCTTCGCCGCGCAGGCGTGCCCGCAATCCGCGCGGACCGGCGCGATACACCTTGTATGGGGGCGGTTCAACGTCGCTCGACATCTGTGAGTCCATATAGTGACGACATGCCGGCCCGGCGCACCATCGGTGTCGACATGGGTGGCACGAAGCTGCTCGCCGGTGCGGTAGATGCAGGACTGGGGGTGCATCACCGCGCCCAGCGATCGGTCACCGGTCTCGACCAGCCTGCCCTACTCGACGTCGCAGTGGATGCTGTCCAAGAAGTGCGGGAGGCAGCCGGCGCCGAAGTCGCAGCGGTGGGCTTCGGGATTCCGTGTCTGTTCGATCAGCGTAGCGGGGTGGCGGTCGTCGCCGTCAACCAGCCGCTGAAGGACGTGCCGTTCGCCGACATCATGGCCGAGCGGCTGGGGTTGCCGGTGTTCGCTGACAACGATGCGAACGTGGCCGTAATCGCGGAACACCGCGCCGGTGCGGCTCGTGGCCACAACGAGGTCGTGATGCTCACGATCGGCACGGGCATCGGTGGCGGGCTGATCCTCGGCGGCAGGCCCTACCGGGGTTCGATCGGCTCCGCTGCGGAGCTCGGCCACGTCGTGATCGAGATCGACGGGCCGCCGTGCCAAGGAAACTGTCCCAACCATGGGTGTGTGGAATCGCTGGCGTCCGGCACCGCGCTCGCGCGGGAGGCCCTGCGGCTCGCCCGCGAGCGTCCCGGGTCGGGCCTCGGGCGGGCGCTCGCGGACGGCCGCGAGCTCGTCGGACCGCTCGTCACCGAGCTCGCCTACGACGGCGACGAGGCCGCGCTCGAGGTGATCGAGCTGATCGGGACGCGGCTCGGGGTGGCGCTGGCGAACTACGTGAACATCTTCAACCCCGAGGTGATCGTGATCGGGGGTGGCGTGATCGGCGCCGGGGAGCTGCTGCTGGCTCCGGCCCGGGCGGTCGTCGCCGAGCGGTCGCTGCCACCCTCGCGCGATGAGGTCAAGATCGTCGCGGCGCGGTTCGGGGTCGAGGCGGGGATGATCGGTGCGGCCGCGCTCGCGTTCGACGGGCTCGAGCAGCGGGAGGCCGTGTGAGCGGGCGCCTGATCGTCTGCCCGACGCCGATCGGCAACCTCGAGGACATCACGCTGCGGGTGCTGGCCGCCCTGCGCGAGGCCGACGTCGTCGCCTGTGAGGACACGCGCCGGACGCGGGTGCTGCTCGATCGCTACGGCGTCTCGGCGAAGCTCGTCAGCTATCACGAGCACAACGAGCAGGAGCGCGCGGTCGAGCTGGTGGGGCGGATGCGCGCCGGAGCGGTGGTGGCGCTGGTGTCCGACGCGGGCACGCCGCTGGTCTCGGACCCCGGGTTCGTGCTCGTGCGGGCATGCGTCGCCGCCGGGCTCGCGGTGGAGGTGCTGCCCGGGCCCTCCGCGGCGCTGTCGGCGCTCGTCGCCTCGGCGCTGCCGGCCGACCGGTGGCGGTTCACGGGCTTTCTGCCGCGCAAGCGGGCGGCGCTCGAGGAGGTGTTCGCGTCGCCGGAGACGCTGGTCGCGTTCGAGTCGCCGCGCCGGGTGGCGTCGTCGCTGGCGGCGCTGGCCGCGCTCGACCCCGACCGGCCGGTGGCCGTCTGCCGCGAGCTGACGAAGGTCCATGAGGAGGTCGTCCGCGGGACGGCGCGCGAGCTCGCGGAGCGCTACGCCGGCGAGCCGCCGAAGGGGGAGGTGGCGCTCGTCGTCGGCCCGGCCTCCGAGCGTGACGCTCCCGACCTCGCCCCCGCGCTCGCCGCGCTCCGCCGGCTCGTCGACGCCGGCGCCAAGCCGCGGCCGGCCGCCGGCGTCGTGGCGGAGCTGACCGGCGTGAGCGCCAACGCGCTGTACCGTGCCCTGACTGACGGTCGCCTTAGCTGACGCTCGGCGGGAGCAGCGAGCGGCGGGTCCGCTCAGCGCCTGCGGATGGCGGCGCTCGGTGGCTGTCGACTCTCGGCCTGCCGGGCGCTTTTTTGGCGCCCGTCGCCTGTTATGGCGGACGGCCCGAGTAAACGGCGCTGGGGAAGGGGAGGGATCGGGCGCGATCGCGGGCCTTTCGATGGTGCCTAGCACGACAATCTTGCGCCGCATGGCGAGGCCTGTCGAGTTGTGCACGAGGAGTGTGCTTAGGTCGACAGGGCTCGGATGTGGCGCCGGTGTTGACGCGCTATGCACCATGCCCGTGACACTCTCGACACACTCCGGCACAAACTCGCCACATAGACCGGCGCGAGTGCCCAGACTCCGCCACCACCCTCACCCACTCCTTCCCCAGCGCCGTTTACCGAGCGGACCGCCCGCCACCGGGGGCTCACCGCTCGACGAAATAGCTGCCGCTGCCCTGGCCGCTCGAGAAGTACCGGCTCGTCACCGTCTTCTTGCGCGTGAAGAACTCGACCGCGTCGGTGCCGTGGGCGTGCAGGTCGCCGAGGAACGAGTCCTTCCAGCCGGAGAACGGGAAGAACGCCACCGGCGCGGCGACGCCGATGTTGACGCCGATCATCCCCGCCTGGACCTCGTGGCGGTAGCGCCTGACCGAGGCGCCGGACTCGGTGAAGATCGAGGTGCCGTTGCCGAACCGGCTGCCGTTGACGACGTCGATCGCCTCGTCGAGCGATGCGGCGCGGATCACGGTCAGCACGGGCCCGAACACCTCCTCGCGCGCGATCTCCATCGCCGGGGTGACGTCGTCCAGGATCGTCGGCCCGACGTAGGAGCCGCTCGGATCGCCGCCGGCGGGCGCGCGCCCGTCGACCACGACCCTCGCGCCATCGGCCTCGCCGCGGTCGATCCACTGGCGGATCCGGTCGCGGGCGGCGCACGAGATCACCGGGCCGACGTCGCTGTGCTCGTCGAGCCCATCGCCGACGTGCAGCGCCTGGGTGGCCTCGATCAGCGGCGGCATCAGCTGCTCGTGGGCGTCGCCGACGGTGACCACGACCGAGCCCGCCATGCACCGCTGCCCCGCCGCTCCGAAGGCCGACCCGAGGATCCCCTCGACGGTCTGCTCGATCACGGCGTCCGGCATCACGACCATGTGGTTCTTGGCCCCGCCGAGCGCCTGCACGCGCTTGCCGGACTTCGCCGCGCGCTCGTAGACGATCCGCGCTACCGGCGCCGAGCCCACGAACGAGACCGCGTCGATGCCCGGGTGCTCGAGGATCCCCTCGACCACTTCGCGGCTGCCGTTGACGAGGTTGACGACGCCCGCCGGGAGTTCGAGCGCGTCGAGCTCCTGGAACGCGATCTGCTGGGTCAGCGGCACCTGCTCGGAGGGCTTGAGCACGAACGTGTTGCCGCACGCGATCGCGAACGGCAGGAACCAGAACGGCACCATCGCCGGGAAGTTGAACGGGACGATCGCGGCGCACACGCCGACCGGCTGGCGGATCGTCTCGGCGTCGATGTTGCGCGAGACGTCCTCGAGGATCCGCCCCTGCATCGTCGTCGGGATCGCGCACGCGGCCTCGACCATCTCGATCATGCGCCCCACCTCGGCGCGGGCGTCGCCGATCGTCTTGCCCATCTCGGTCGTCACCGACCGCGCCAGCTCCTCGGAGCGGGCCACGAGCCGCTCGCGGAGCTCGAACAGCTTGCGGGCCCGGGCGATCGTCGACACGGCCCGCCACTCCGGAAGCGCCGCCCGCGCGGCCTGAACGGCCGCGTCGAGGTCCGCCGCTCCCGACAGCGGCACCCGCGCGAGCGTCTCGCCGGTCGCCGGGTTGGCCACGTCGAGCACGTCGGTCGCGGCCGTCGCCGGCGTCCACCGGCCGGCGATGTAGTTGTCGAGCAGACGCGTCGTGGTCAGGGACATTGGCTTGGTGCTCCTCCGTCAGGGGGTCGCGGACAGTGTCCACCACGTGGCGAGTTCGCGCCAGGGCAGCGCGCCGGCGCTCATGCCAGCTCGCGGTCTCCGAGGAGCGCCAGGACCTCGGGCTCGTAGGGCATCGCCTGCGAGCACAGCAGCCGCGAGGCGACGATCCCGCCGGCCGCGTTGGCGAAGGCGACGGCGCGCGGTGGCGGCCAGCGCAGCAGGAGCGCGTGGCAGAGAGCACCGCCGAAAGCGTCGCCCGCGCCCAGCCCGCACACCACCTCGACCGGCGCCGGAGGGATCGTCTGTGTCCCGTTGGCGTCGGCCAGGAGCACGCCGTCGGCGCCCAGCTTCACGATCGCGAGCTCGACCCCGCGCTCGAGCAGGCGGCGAGCGGCCGCGTGCGGATCCGCCGTGCCCAGTGCGACGTCGCACTCCTCGCGGTTGCCGACGGCGACCGTGGCGTCGTCGATCGCCGCCCCGATCGTCGCCGAAGCCTCCGCGCGCGAGCGCCAGAAGCTCGGCCGATAGTCGAGATCGAGGATTGTGTAGCGCTGACGCCCGCGCGTGCGCAGCATCGCCCGGACGGTCGAGCGGCTCGGCTCGTGGGACAGCGAGCCCGCGGAGATCCACAGCACCGGCACCTCGCGGACGGTGTCGTCGTCGACCTCGTGGGGGTGAAGCTGGAAGTCCGGCACCGGCGGCTCGCGACGGAACAGGAGCTTCGGATCCTCCGGCGGATCGAGCACGGCGAACGCCAGCGGCGTGACGGAATCCTCGAGCACCCCGACGTAGCGGACGTCGACCCCAAACCCAGTCAGCTCGACGAGCGCCACCTCACCGAACGGGTCCGAGCCGACCTTCGTGAACACAGCCGCGCGACGACCGAGGCGCGCCGCCGCAATCGCGACGTTCGTCGGGCTGCCGCCGACCGCCTTCGTGAACGTGCTCGCGTCGTGCCACCCGGCTCCGAGCTCGCCGCAGTAGAGATCGATGCTGATCCGCCCGACCGTTAGCAGCTCCAGGTCCGTCATCGCGCGCCCGAAAGATAGCCTTCAAAAGAGACCGCCGATGTCCTTTTACATCACCACCGCCATTTCCTACGTCAACGGGGTGCCGCACATGGGCCACGCGTACGAGGCGATCGCCACCGACGTGCTCGCGCGCCACATGCGCCAGCGCGGCGAGGACGTGTTCTTCCTGACCGGCACCGATGAGCACGGTGAGCCGGTGGCCGACGCGGCGCGCGCGGAGGGGGTCGAGCCGCAGCAGCTGGCGGACCGCAACGCCGAGATATTCAAGGCGCTGATGCCCCGCATGGAGATCTCGAACGACTTCTTCATCCGCACGACCGACCCGCAGCACGAGCTCAAGGTCCAGGAGGTCCTCCAGAAGGTCCACGACAACGGCTACACCTACAAGGGGCTGTACGAGGGCTGGTACTGCCCCCGGTGCGCGGACTTCAAGGTCGAGAACGAGATCCTCGAGGGGAACCTCTGCCCGATCCACGAGATCCCGCTGACGCGCGAGCAGGAGGAGAACTGGTTCTTCCGCCTGTCCGCGTTCCAGGAGCCGCTCGAGCAGCTCTTCGACGACCGTCCCGACTTCGTCATGCCCGCCCGCCCGTTCAACGAGGCGCGGTCGTTCATCGCCCAGGGGCTTCAGGACGTCTCGCTCTCGCGGGCTCGGCTGAAGTGGGGCGTGACCGTGCCCTGGGATCCCGACCAAGTGTTCTACGTGTGGTTCGACGCCCTGCTCAACTACTACACCGCGCTCTCCTACGCCCGCCCCGGCGAGGACTTGACCGATCGCTACTGGCCGACGAGCTACCACATCATCGGCAAGGACATCCTCAAGTTCCACACGATCTTCTGGCCGGCGTTGCTGATGGCGGCTGACATCGCGCTGCCGCACCACGTGTTCGTCCACGGGTTCCTGCTCGGGGCCGACGGGCGCAAGATGAGCAAGTCGCTGGGCAACGTGCTGGACCCGTTCGAGGTCATGGATATCTACGGCACGGACGCGCTGCGCTTCTACCTGCTGCGCGACGTCGCCTTCGGCGGCGACGGCGCCGTCGGCATCGACTCCGTGCGCTCGCGCTACGACAGCGAGCTCGCCAACGAGTACGGGAATCTCGCCAGCCGAACGATCGCGATGCTCACGCGCTACCGGGACGGCGTCGTCCCAAAAGCCCGTGCCGACGAGGCGCTGGCGCAGGACTTCGACGGCCTCGCCGATGAGGTCGCGGCGCTGATGAACCGCGCCGAAGCCAGCCAGGCGCTCGAGCTGATCTGGCAGCGCGTGCGCCGGCTGAACCGCTACGTCGAGGAGCGCGCGCCGTGGCAGCTCGCCAGAGACCCGGCAGACGGCGCCAAGCTCGACGAGACGCTCGCGTCGCTCGCCGAGGGCGTGCGCGCGGTCAGCGTGCTGCTGTACCCATACGTGCCGGCGAGCTCGGAACGGCTGCTGGGCGCCCTCGGGGCGCCAGACACCGATTACGCCCACGCCGAGTTCGCCGGGCAGGGCAACGGCGCCACGGTCACGCCGCTGGAGCCGCTGTTCCCGAAGAACACGTGATCGACAGCCACACGCATCTCGAGCTCTGCGAGCCGCCGGACGCGGAGCTCGTGGCCGCGGCGGCGGAGGCCGGGGTCAACCGGATCGTGACCGTCGGCACCGACGGAGCCTCGTGCCGCGCCGCGCTGGCCGCCGCCGAGGCGTTCCCCCAGGTCTACGCGGCGGTCGGCCGCCATCCCAACTCCGCCACGGGGTTCGACGACGCCGACCTCGCCGAGCTCCAGGCACTCGCCGCCCACGAGCGGTGCGTGGCGATCGGGGAGACCGGGCTCGACTTCTACCGCGATTACGCGCCGCGCGCCGACCAGGAGCGCGCGTTCCGCGCACAGATCGAGCTGGCGCGCGAGACCGGCAAGCCGCTCGTGATCCACACCCGCGCCGCCGAGGACCCGACGCTTCAGACGCTGTCCGACCACGCCGCCGGCCTCAAGGTGATCCTCCACTGCTTCTCGATGCCGGCCCGCCTCGAAGAGTGCCTCGCGCACGATGGCTGGTGGATCTCGTTCGCGGGCAACCTCACCTACCCGAAGGCCGAGGACCTGCGCACGGCCGCGATCCGCGTCCCGCTCGAGCGGCTGCTGGTCGAGACCGACGCGCCCTACCTGGCGCCACAGCCGGTCCGCGGCAAGCCGAACGAGCCGGCCAACGTGGCGCACACCGCCCAGGCGCTGGCGGTCGAACGCCGGATCTCCTACGAGGAGCTCGAACGAGCGGTCGAGGACAGCGCGGTCGCGGTGTTCGGATGGTCAAGCTAGGTCAGAACTTCCTCGTCGACCGCAACATCGTCGACGTCATCGAGCGCCTGGCCGAGCTGGGTCCCGAACACGTCGTGCTCGAGATCGGCGGCGGCGAGGGCATCCTGTCCGAGCGCCTGGCGAGCCGAGCCGCGCACGTCCACGTCATTGAGCTCGACCGCCGGCTCGGGCCGGGGCTGACCGAGCTGCTCGCCGAACATCCGAACGCCACGGTGCACGTCGCCGATGCGCTCGAGCTCGATCTCGGGTCCCTGCACCCGACACCCACCAAGGTCGTCGCCAACCTTCCCTACGGCGTCGCCGCCACGGTGATCCTGCGCACGATCGACGAGCTGCCGAGCGTGCAGAGCTGGGTCGTGATGGTCCAGCGCGAGGTCGGCGAGCGGCTCGCCGCGCGGGCGGGCACCCCCGCCTACGGCGCGCCATCGGTGCTCGCCCAGCTCGCGTGCGAGGTCCGCGTGCTTCGCCCGGTCGGGCGCACCGTATTTCGTCCCGTCCCCAACGTCGACTCGGTGCTGATCGGGCTGCGACGAACCGGGCCGCCCGCCGACCCGCAGCTCCGGAAGCTCGTCCACGACGCCTTTGCCCACCGGCGCAAGACGCTGGCCGGGTCGCTCGTGCTCGCCCGCGCCAACCGGGACATCCGCACCGTCGCCCGCGCGGCGCTCGTCGAGCTTGGCCACCCGCCCGACGAACGCGCCGAGCGCCTCTCGCCGGAGGAGTTTCGGGCGCTAGCCGCGAAACTGGCGCCATGAAGTTACTTGCGCTCGCACCGGGCAAGGTCAACCTCTGCCTGTTTCTGGGCCCGATACGGTCCGACGGCCGCCACGAGCTGGTGACCCTGCTCGAGTCGGTCTCGGTCGCGGACGAGCTCGAGCTGTCCGTCCTCGAAGACGACCGCGGCCCCGATCAGATCATCTGCGCCGGGGTCGAGGGTCCCAACCTGGCCGCCAGGGCGCTGAGCGAGCTGCGCGCCCGCGGCTGGGAGGCGCCACCGGTGCGGCTGACGATCGCCAAGCGGATCCCGGTCGCCGGCGGCATGGGGGGCGGGTCGGCGGACGCCGCCGCGACGCTCCGGCTGGCGGTCGAGGTCGCGCCGGGGCGGCCCGAGGAGGTCGCCGCGCTCGCGGCGGAGCTCGGCAGCGACGTCCCCAGCCAGCTCGCGCCGGGCCTGGCGCTGGCGACCGACGGGGGCGAGACCGTCGAGCCGTTCGAACCCCTGACCTCGCACGCATTCGTGATCCTGCCGCAGCCGTACCCGATCTCGACCGCCGAGGTCTACCGCGAGGCCGACCGGCTCGGGAGCCCGCGCGAGCTCGCCGATCTCGCCAGCCGCTACGACCAGCTGGCCGCCGCGCTCCAACCCGGTGGTCGCCCGCCGGACGAACTGATCGTCAACGACCTCGAGCTCGCGGCCGTGTCGCTGTGCCCGCCGGTCAAGGGCGCGCTGAACGCCGCCAAGGCCGCCGGAGCCGACCACGCGCTCGTGAGTGGCTCGGGCCCGACGGTGGCTGGGCTATTCTGGGGCCCGGACGCCCCGCAGAGGGCGACCGCGGCGGCGACTGGGCTGGCGGAACGGTTCCCCGGCGCGACGTGGGTCACCCCGGTCGGGCCAGAGTTCGGATCGCCGCGATTTGCGGAGTCCCCTGGCGCTCACGCCGGGGAGTCGGGCAAAATCTGATGTCAGTGGCCGCCCACGCAAATACGATCACATTCGAGTCGCCCCCGGCGGCGGCTCGCTGCGTCCTCGGCCCTCGGCCTAGCGCTGCTAGGCCGTCGGTCCTGCGTCCTTGCGATCCATCCACCGGTGGCGCCTCTCGGTGCGACCGTATTTACTTGGACGACCACTCAGCATGAGCAACCAGTCCGTCACCTACCTCGTCGGCGCGTGTGCCGGAGTGTTCGGCATCCTGGCGTTCTGCGCGCTGGTGGTAGCGCCGGCGATCACGGCGTATCGCCGCCCGCTTCAGCGCGTCGCCGTCGTGATCCTGTCGGCGTACGTGCTGGCGGCGCTCGTCGGGGTCGGGATCGTCGTCGGTGCGCTCGTCGTCGTCGAGTGGCCGCGCGTATTCTGAGGCCCTAGCCCGGCAGGTCTGCGCGCCCGGATGCGATCGATTACCTTCGCGATGCTTCGTCCTCGGGGGTTCGCGGTAGCGCCGCTACCGCTTCACCCCCTGCGTCCTTGCCCCGCTCGGTCCTCGACCGCCCCGGCCACACATCCCCACCGAGCTAGGACCTGACGGACGTGACCGACCGTGCCGCTCCCGACCTGGGCGCCCTCGCCGCGATCACCGACGCGGTCGAGGCCGGCGCCGGCCTGCCCGAGATCCTCCGCGCCGCCGCCCGGGCCCTCGACGCGAGCCTGATCCTGATCGATCGCACCGCGACCGTGCTCGCGGTCGCCGCGCGCTCGCCCGCCGACGAGCGCTCGCTGATGCGCGACGCCGACGACGTGAGCACGATCGAGCTGAAGGTCGCCGAGTCGCCCGTCGGCGAGCTGCGGATGCGAAGCCGCGATCCAGAACCGGATGCCGCACTGCTGCGGCTGGTGACGACGCTGATCGCCTCCGAGGTCGAGCGGGTGCGCGCCCCCGAGCGCGCCTCCGAGGAGGCCGCGACGAGCTTCCAGCGCGCCGTTCTGGCTCGCCGGATCCGCGACCGCGAGGACCTGGTCGCGCGCGGCAAGGAGCTCGGGACCGACCTCTCCTCGGGCGGGACTGTGGTGGTCATCCGCGCGCATCCGCGCAGTCCCACCGAGGACGACTGGCGCCGGCGGCTGCTCGCCGTGACGGCCCGAGGGGCGCGGTCGGTGGCGCCGGGAACGATTGCGGCTCCAGCCGAGGACGACGCCGGCGAGATCCGGATCCTCGTGCCCGATTCCGACGGCGAGGCCGGCCGCCGGGTCACCGCCGCGGTGACGCGCGAGCTCGAGTCGGGGCTCGCCGGGTTCGCGTTCGCGATCGGTCGCAGCCGCCGCACGGCCGACGCCGTCGACCTGCACCGCGCCGGCAACGAGGCGCTGCTCGCCGCCAACGTCGTCGAGGGCGACCCCGAGCGCTCGACGCTCGGGTTCGAGGAGACCGGTACCTACCAGTTGCTGCTCCCGCACATGAACGACCCCGCCGAGCTGGGGCGGTTCTACGACGAGACGGTGCGCCCGCTCGTCGCCTACGACGAGCAGTACGAGACCGACCTGCTCGGGACGCTGTCGGCGTTCCTCGAGTGCGACGCGAACGTCAACGCCACCGCCGCCCGGCTGATCACGCACCGCCACACGATCCGCTACCGGTTCGAGCGGGTGCGCGAGCTGACCGGGCTCGACGTCTCCTCGACCGACGGCCGTGAGAAGCTCTCGCTCGGGCTCAAGGCGATGCGCGTGCTCGGGCTCGCGGCGCCACGGGGACCGGCGACGGAGCCTGGCGCCGAGGGCGGTCGCGTCCCCCGGTAGGACCCGGTCAACCTATCGCGTCGCTGACGGCTTTCGCCACCATCTCGCCGGCGATCTCGAGCGGCTCGGTGCTGCGGAGCGCCCGCGCGAGCACGAACGCGCCTTCGAGCGCGGCGATCATCGCGATCGTCAACTCGCGCGCCTGCTCGGGGCTGATGCCGGCGTCGGCGTGGCGGGCTGCGCCGGCGGCGATCCAGCTCTCGAACACCTCGGCGCAGGCGATGCGCATCGGCTCGCTCGAGCTCGAAACCTCGAGTGCGACCGTCGCGATCGGGCACGCGTCGGCGTAGTCGGTGTCGACGAGGTGAGCCGCGGCGCCGGCGAAGAACGCGCGAACGCCGGTGACGATGTCGGGCGCGGTGTCGATCACGGCTGGGATCAGCTGCTCGTAGAGCGCGCCCGAAGTCCGAATCGCCTCGGCGCCGAGCTCGGCCTTGCCGCCGGGGAAGAAGTGGTACAGGGAGCCGAACGGCGCCTGGGCCTCGGTGACGATCTGCTTGACACCGGTGGCGGCGTAGCCCTGGAGGCGGAACAGCTCCGCGCCGGCGTCGACGATCCGTTCTCTCGTGTTGGACATGTGCGATAGCGTATCGCTAGAGCGATCAATCTAGAGGAGGGCGTCAGATGCTTTCGTGGCTCGGAGAGAAACTCGTCACCTACAACATGGCGCGTCTGAACGCCGGCGACCCGAAGCCGACGCTCCGGATGGAGCACGAGGGCGTGACGCTGCGCTTCCCGGGGGACAGCACGTGGTCGGGCGCGTGGCGTGGCAAGCGCGAGGTCCGGCCGTGGCTCGAACGGTTTGCTCGCGTCGGGGTGCAGATCTTCGCCGACGAGGTGATCATCAAAGGCTGGCCGTGGCGCCAGACGATCTGCGTCCGCGGCCGAACCCAACTGGACGCCCCGTCGGGCGAGCGGGTCTACGAGAACCGGTACGTGATCTGGGGCCACCTGGCGTGGGGCAGGATGCGGGAGTACGAGGTCTACGAGGACACCCAGAAGCCCAAGGCGCTCGACGAATGGCTGGCGGTGCACGAGCCGCCGGCGGTCCCCGCTAGCGCGTAAAGCGGCCGAGCCACGAGCGGTGCTCGGCGATCCACCGGTAGGTCCGGTCGGTCAGCCTGGGCATCCGTTCCAGCAGCGCGGCGGGCAGGCGACCGCCCGTGAGCAGGCGCAGTAGCGGTGGTGCCGCCTCCCCGGCGGATGTGCGCTGGCCTGACGGCGAGATCAGGTGCCAGGAGGCCGCGCGGTCGTCCGGGGGCATGTCGGCCAGCAGTGCGTTGGCCTCCGGCGTCCCGAGCGCGACCGGCCGCAGGCGGTGCGCGCGGTCGAGCGCCAGCACCCGGGCCAGCGACCATCGGCAGAAGCCGCAGCCGGCGTCGTAGATGAGGATCCACCGGTCGGGGCGCGCCGAAGGCTGGGGAGTAGGATCGCGGTCGGTGTCAGTGGGGATCATCACCGGGTCGGGAACGTACGCACTTCCCGGCTTCGAAGGGGCGCAGGCGTTGTCGCTCGAGACCCCGTATGGGGACGCGACGGTCACCCGAGGCAGCTATGCCGGAGTCGAGGCAATCCACGTCTCTCGCCACCTCGGCGGTCACGTCAGGCTGTCCAACCACGTCACTCATCGCGCGAACATCTGGGCGCTCAGCGAGCTCGGCGCGCGTACCGTAATTGGCTGCACGGCGTGCGGCGCGGTCGACCCGACGCTCGAGTTGGGATCGCTGGTGGTGTTCGACGATCTGCACTTCGCCTCCAACCGGCTACCCGATGGGAGCCTGTGCACGTACTTCACCGAACCGGGCGACCCGGCCCGGGCCCACTGGATCCTGCACGGTGGGCCGTTCTCGGCCGGCGTGCGCGAGGCGCTCGTGGGGGCGGCCGGCGAGGCCGGGCATCCCGCGCGCGACGGCGGCACCTACGGCCACGTCGATGGCCCCCGGTTCAACACGCCGAGCGAGATCGCGGCGCTGGCACGCTCGGGGGTGGCCGCCGTCAGCCAGACCGCCGGGCCCGAGACGGTCCTCTGCGGTGAGCTCGAGCTGCCGTTCGGCCTGATCGGGTTCGTGACCGATTACGCCAACGGGGTCGTGCCCGGCGAGCCGACGCCCGTGACGAAAATGGGCGAGTTGATGGGGCGGAGCACCGCGATCTTCGCAGACGTATTGCGCGCGGCGATGGCCAGGCTCGCCGGGCTGGAGCGCACACCGGCCGGGACCGTCTACCGCCTCGGGATGGGATGAACGGGGCGGCTCCAGCCGTCCTGATTATGGCCCGCACTCCCCGCCGCGGGGAGGTCCGTCGCGCGCTCGAACCGCTGCTCGGGGCCGATGGGTGCGTCGCGCTCCAGTCGGCGCTGATCGCCCAGTCGTCGTCGTGGGCGCGGGACGTGGCGCCGGGGGCCATACACGTCGCGCACGACCCGCCCGACGGCGGGCGCGAGCTGCGTCCACTCGTCGGTGCCGATGCGACGCTGTTTCCGCAGAACGGCGACGGAATCGCCGGGCGGCTCGCGGATGCAGCCGGCCGCGTGTTCGCCCGGACCGACGGTCCGTTGCTGATCGTCTGGCCGGACCTGCCGAAGCTCCGACCGGACCACGCCAGCGGCGCCCTCGAGGACGTGGCGGCCGGCTGTGACGTCGTGTTCGGGCCCGCGATCGACGGCGGCCTGTACATGATCGCGCTGAGGCGGCCGTTGCCCAAGCTGTTCGCGCTCCCCGAGCAAGCGTGGCGCAGCCCGGACGTGATGATGCTGGGCATCGCCGCCGCCCGTGACGCGGGTCTCGAGATCGGGGTCCTGCGCACCGAGCGCGCCCTTCAGCGCCCCGCCGACGTGCGCGCGGCGCTCGCGGATCCGCTGCTGCCGGGCGACGTGGCGGCGATCCTACGGCGCGGCGCCTAGGCACGACGTGGGCACTGCCTAGGCGCGTTTTCGTCGTCCATCCGTCCAGCCGGTCCCCCCGAAATGTCGAGCATCGACGTACTGGCATTCAGGTCCGGGGCCGCGCGGCCGATGCGTAGACCGCTCTCATAGCAAGTCTCTTAGATCAATCCGATCGCGCTCGAGGTCATCGATCGCGTGAGGTGATTGTTGCGTCCAGGCGGCCGCTGCAATCGAATCGACGGGGAGCCGTCGATCGGCGTGCACGAACAATCAATCAAATTCACAAACGGGGCTGCCCGCATGGCCGGAGCTGAGCGCAAGGAAGCGATCCACTCGGCATCTGCGCGCGTTCGGGCGCGCGCGTCGGACGAGCGAGGGATATCGCTGGTCGAGGTACTCGTCAGCGCCCTGATCTGCGCGCTGATCGCCACCGCCGTCGCGCTCGCGCTGATGGCCGGCGCCGACACCGACGCCGACCAGCGCTACCGCTCGCAGGCGGCCGAGCTCGCGCAGCAGGATCAGGAGCGGTTGAAGGGCCTGTCGGCGCTCCAGCTGACCGACCTGGCGCCGCCCAACCAGGAGACGCGGACGGTCACGCTCAACGGGATTCCTTATCAGATCACCTCGACCGCGAACTTCCTGAACAGCACCAGCGGGGCTGCGTGCGGCTCCTCGGGCGCCGGCGCCGCCGCCTACTACCAGGTCATCTCGCAGGTCACCTGGGGCATCAACCACCGCGGCCCGGTCACGTACGCGAGCCTCATCACTCCGCCGGCGGGCGGGACGTTGCTGACCGATGTCGTCGATCAGACCGGGGCCCCGCTGCCCGGCGTGGGCGTCGGCGCGACCGAACAGGCCGCGGACGGCTCCGACGCGGCGTCCGGAACGACGGACTCGAGCGGCTGTGCGATCTTCTCCGGCCTCGACGCCGGCGACTACACGCTCGCGATCTCCGATCCGGGCTACGTCACGGACGACGACGTATCCGCGAATCCGTTCGACGTCTCCGCGACGGTGACCAGCACCGGCACGGCGACCCCCAGTGGCGGTAACCCGATCATCCTCGGGCTCGCCGGGACGTTCAACGCCAACTTCACCACGAACGAGGGGTCGGGGACCGTGACCGGCCAGCAGGCGGATGCCGTCTCCTGGTACGGCGCCGGCACGTCGGACTCGATGTCGAACTACGACTGCGACACGACGAGCTCCAGCGCCCCGACGACGTGCCCGGCCACGGCCAACAACAACCTGTCGCCGGCGGCGACGGTGCCCTCGACCGGATCGATCAGCGCGTTCCCGTTCGAGTTCACCGGCCCCAGCTACACGGGCAACTATTCGATGTGGGCGGGCTCGTGCAAGCAGGAGCAGCCGCCGTCGGGATATGACACGTTCAGCGTGTCACCTGGCTCGAGCCAGACGGTGGCGATTCAGGAGCCCGCACTCGACCTCACCGTCACCTACCAGGGGAGCCGGGTCGCGCCGGCGCACGTGAAGATGCGGTTCGTCAGCTCGAGCGGTACGTCGTGCGGCGACCCGACGTCCAGCGCCTATTGGCTCGAAACGGTGGCGGCCAATGGGGCGACGGCCAGCACGGGCGTGCTCGCCAACCCCGGGGTGCCGTTCGCGAGCACGGCCACGTCGGGCTCGACCGCGAGCGCGTCGGGCAAGACGGGCACGCTCACGATCTGCGCCGACTACAACAACCACAACGTCAAGATCACCGGCGTCCAGGCCAACAACATGACCGGGATGAACACGGCGACGATCGCCATCACCAGCTCGTCCAGCTCGGGAACATGCTGAGCGCGCCCTTTGACAACGTAGTGTCACGCGCGCTCGCGGCCCAGGAGGGGATCAGCCTGATCGAGCTGCTCGTCTCGATCCTCGCGGGAATGATCGTGATCATCGCGCTGTTCAACCTCCAGATCGTCACGCTCCATCAGACCACGCGCGTGTTCACCAAGGTCGATGCGACACAGCACGCGAGGGTGGCGATCGAGGACCTTGAGAACGAGCTGCACTCGGCGTGCATCGTCGACAACGTCACGCCGATTCAGTCAGGGAGCAACGGCACCAGCCTGCAATTCGTCAGCCAGGAGGGGAACGGAGCGACGCTGACGCCGGTCGAACACATCGTCTCCTACAGCTCCAGCGCACAGACGCTGACTGACGCCACCTACGCCGAGACCGGCGAGACGACGAACGCACAGGGCCAACCGGTGTACACGTTCGCCTCGGCGGCATCGAGCTCGCGGATCCTGCTCGCCAACGTCACCCAGAGCGGAACCACGCCGATCTTCCAGTACTACGAGTACCAGATACCGACGAGCAGCACCGGCCAGCCATACACCGACGCATCGGGGAACGACTACGAGATGCTGCTCGACGGCACGAACGAAGTCCCTGGGACGACCACGATCCCGACCGCGTCCCCGCTTACCGATGCGCCCACGCTCGGGGTCACCAACGCCGCGAACACGGCCGAGGTCGTGACCACGGTGACGGTCGGGCCGTACCAGAACGGGACCACTTCGGTCGCTAGCGGTGAGAACAACAGTCTCTCGGACGCCAACGACACGGTCTCCGACGGCGTGGTGCTCCGTCTCACCCCTGCTCCCAACCACACCGGCGACGGAAACATCTTCCTACCATGCCAATGACACTCAAGCACCGCACCTTTGCCGCTCTTCGCGCGCGCCTCGCCGGCGAGGAGGGGTTCACGATGATGATCGCGCTCGGCGTGCTCGTCGTGACGACCCTGTTGGTCGCTGCGATGTTCGTGGCGGTCGGCGGCGATGTCCACATCAGCCAGCACGACCTCGACGGCAAGCGCGCCTATAGCGCGGCGGAAGCCGGCGCGAACGCGTTTCTCTACCAGCTCAACCAGAATCCGGATTACTGGGAGACGTGCTCCAACGACACGCTCGCCAAGACCCAGGTGCCGGGAACGGGCACGTCGACCGTCCAGCCCGAGTACTACTCGTACGCGGCGATTCCGGCTAACGGCAACACGAGCTGCACGACAAACGCGATCAACTCGTTGATCGACAACGCCACAGGCAGCCTGCGGATGGAGTTCACGGGTTATTCCGGGGGACCGAACTCGGTGGTGCGCACGGTCGTCGCGAGCTATCGGAAGCTGACTCCACTCGACTTCGTCTGGTACACGGTGTTTGAGGCGCTCGACAGCGCCATCACCGGATACACCGACTGCGGAGTCTTTTACCGAGCGGGGCGGGACAGCAACTGCAACATCAACTGGGTGACCGGCGACGTGATCAACGGCCCGATGTACACCCAGGACCAGTACCTGATCGACGGGTCGCCGACGTTCGGCCGTGGCCCCGACGACAAGATCGAGAGCCTCGCTCCTGGAACCAGCAACAACGACGTCTGCTCCGGGGACAACTGCGGCAGTGCGGTGTTCAATGGAACGCCGGTCCCGGGAGCCCAGCTCGTACCGCTCCCCAACGACAACTCGCAGCTGCTCACCGACGCCACGAACTACGGGAAGGTGTTTAGCGGGACGAGCTTCATCACGCTCAATGGCTCGAATGCGACGGTCAAGAACTGTCCAACGAGCGCGTGTACGACGACGAGCTTCAGCCTGAGCTCGTTCCCGATCATCTACGTCACCAACGGATCGAGCTGCGGAACCCCCACGCCGTACGACCCGTTCTCGGTCAGCTACCCGAGCTCGGGGTGTGCCGGCGATGCCTACGTCTCCGAGACCGCGCCGTACACCCAGTCGGTGACGATCGCCTCGGCCAACAACATCATCATCCAGGGCAACCTCCAGACGACCGAGTCGAGCGGTGTCCCGACGGGCACGGCGGTGATGGGCCTGGTGGCGGATCAGGACGTGCGCGTCGAGCACGGAATGGGGGCTGCCGACAACAACGCGCCCGGCCCGTGCAACCAGGACAACAACGCGAGCCAGACTTTCGCGAACCTCCACATCGACGCCGCGATCCTCGCGCTCAAGCACTCGTTCATGGTCGACGAGTACGACTGCGGCGCCACGCTCGGGACGCTCACGATCAATGGGGCGATCGTCCAGAACTACCGTGGCGCGGTCGGGACCGTCGACTCGAACGGCAACATTTACACCGGCTACCTCAAGGACTACACCTACGACGATCGGCTCGCGTACCTGCTCCCGCCGTACCTGTTCGACATCTCGACGGGCGGTTGGGAGGTAGATCGCGAGACGCTCTGCGATCCGGGCGGCGGCAACTCGGCGACAGCGTGCTGACCACCGAAACGACCCCACCCCGTCCATTCGGTCATACAAACGTCCGGTAGAGCTACGACCGCCGTTCCGGCTGCTCGGCGAGCCCACCCGCTCTCTCCCCGAACTTGTCCTTTTTCCCCCGCATAACAGGCAAATGGCGAGCACGAAGCCCGCCGCCGCGCCCCACCCTGTGAGGGGGGTCATGCGTTTCCGAACGCGCTGATCGAGCCCTCCGCTGGCCTAGCGCTGGTCAAGCTTCCCGATCTGGCCGCCGACCCATTACGGGGTGCCGCCGGACCGGGTGGCGCCCACCGACGCCAGTGAGAACGACGATCCACCGCACTACGGGGCAACGGGACTTGCCGATCTTGGCTCGCGCCGCGAGGTCCATGCCGGCGCGGAGCCGGCTCGCCGCCGAGCAGGGCTTCACGATCATGGAGGCGCTGGTCGCGGCGGTCGTTCTCATGATCGGCCTCGTCGGGCTGCTCGGGATGCTGATCGCGGGCAACCACGCTACCTCCGCCAACCGGGAGCGTCAGGACGCCACCAGCCTCGCACGCGAGGTCATCGAGAACGTTCGCACCCTGGGCTATAGCCAGCTCGTAACCTCGAGCCTGCCGTCGACGCTGCAGCCGATGATCCCGAGCGCGACCGTTTCCGGTTCGACGCTGGTCATACCTCGCTCGATCTACACGTTCGACGTGTCGGTCACCGAATGCTCGCTGGACGATCCGGCCGATGGGTACGGCAATCACGCCCAGCCCCCGGAGAGCGGCGGCAGCTGGTGCCCGGACGTGGCGTCGAGCGGCACCACCGATACGAATCCGGACGACTACAAGCGAGTGTCCGTGACCGTGACGCCCACGAGCGGCAGCACGATCCCCGCCGTGCAGCAGACAGTCCTCGTCTACAACCGGCCGACGAACGGCCCGGCGGTCTCCTGTCTCAGCACCACGACCAGCTGTCCGGGGACAAACCAGACGATCACGACCGGCAGTTCGCTGACGTTCAACGTCACCGCAACCTCGACGGCATCCGCCGTGCAATGGCTCGTCAACGGCAGCGCGCCACCCGCGTCCGAAATCTCAACCACAGACCCGTACACGACGTCCGGCACGACCTCGTCGTTCACCTGGCTGTTCCCTACAGCCGACGGGACCTACACGATTGCGGCCCGGGTCTACGACAGCAACGGAAACGTGGGCACGGAGTCGACGCTGCAGATCACCTTGAACCGCCACCAGGCGATCGCGCCGACCTCGCTCACGGCCGGCTGGAACGCCCAGATCGGCGGCGTCGACGTTCAATGGGTCCCCAGCGTCGACCAGGACATCCTCTATTACAACGTCTATCACCGCTACGGCAGCAGCGGGCCGGCGATCCTCGCGTGCTCGCACGTGACCGGGACCAGCTGCACCGACATGAGCGCGGTGTCGCCAAACCCGTCGACCGAGCCGACGTGCACGGGCACCAATCAGAGCTACACGACGTCGAACAACTACTGGGTGGTCGGCGTCGACACCGACCCGTCCACCGGGCTGGCGCGAGAGAGCACGAACACCTCGCCGACCGACGACGCCAACCTCTGCGATCACCCGCCGAACGCGCCGACGGGGCTGACCGGCACGCTCAGTGGCGGGTCGATGACCCTGAGCTGGACCGCGCCGTCCCCGGCCGACCCGGACTCGTGGGATTCGATCCAGGAGTGGCGGATCTACCGCTGGCCCACCTCGCAGAGCGCGACGTTCCCCGGTAGCCGCCTCGACCTGGTCGGCTCGAAGGACGGATCCGGCAACCCGGTCACGAGCTACACCGACAGCTCAGCGGACCCGGGTGGCGTCACGCAGGACTACTGCGTGACCGCGGTCGACACCCATCTCGATGAATCCGCCTGCTCGAACGTGGTGTCGGGATGAGCGCGCTCAAGCGACAGGATGGGTTCACGCTCATCGAGGTGCTCGTCGCAACCACGATGTCGCTCGTGATCTTCGGCGCGACGCTCTCGATTCTCGTCGCGTTCACGAACGGAGCAACGGCGAGCACCGACCGCAACGACGCCCAGGACCGGGCGCGGCTGACGATCGACCTGATCTCGCGGCAGCTGCGCAACATCGCGAGTCCGATCTCGAGTCCGAAGCTGATCGAGCGCGCCACGCCGTACGACCTCATCTTCCAGACCGTCAATACGCCCAGCGGCTCGAACACGACCGGCGCCGAGCGCGTCAGGTACTGCATCCCCGATGACACCTCAACGGGCAACGCCAGCGACGAGGTGCTGATCGAGCAGACTCAGACCTGGACCACGTCGACCCCGCCGTCGATCCCGTGGAGCACCAATTGCCCGGACACCAGTTCCTCGCAGGCCGTCGTCATCCCGTACGTGACCAATCGGTACCTCGGCCGGAGCGACCGGCCCGCCTTCACGTACAACGACGGCAGCGCTCCGAGCGATCTCACCGACATAACGACGGTGCAGATGGACATCTTCGTGAACCCAACGCCGACGGTGTCGGCGGCGGAGGCGGAGCTGCGCAGTGCCGTCTACCTGCGCAACGAGCTGCGCGCCCCGGTGGCGAGCTTCACCGACACGCCCACCGGTGGCGGCGGGGTTCTGCTCAATGCAGGCCCGTCCTACAGCCCGGACGGCGCGTCGCTCTCCTACAGCTGGTCGTGCACGTCCACGGTGTGCCCCTCGTCCTCAACGCTCACCGGATCCTCGAACGGGCTCATCGACTGGGTCCCCGGCGCGGGGACGTACACCGTGCAGCTAACGGTTACTGATTCAACTGGCCTTACCGACACGACAAGTCAGCAGGTGACAGTTACATGAGAACGACTTTGACCCGGAGCAAGGACGAGGGTGGCTTCGCGCTCCCGGTAGCCCTTCTGATGATGTTCATCTGTCTTCTTCTGGGGCTGGCGACGCTTGAGACGGTCACGTCGGAGACCCACCAGAGTGGCTACGAGGTCGCCGGCGAGGCATCGTTCAACATCGCGGAGAGCGTGATCGACGCGGAGTCGTTGCAGCTCCAGAACTCGTGGCCCGGCACGTCGGCGACCGCCTACCCGACGACGTGCAATCAGAGCTCCACTCCAGCTACGGGATGTCCGGGGACGGGACTGACCTCGAGCCTCGCGTCGACCTACTCGGGGCCCAGCTACTCAAATATCTCCTGGAGCGTGTTGGTGCTCGACGACAACGGCTCCAATGGCGCGAACTACTATTCCGACTCGCTGTCAACGGCGACGCCATTGGTCACCTACGACGCCAACGGCGACAATCGACTCTGGGTTCGTGCCCAGGCGACGGTCAGAGGTCAGAAGACAATTGTCGTGACGCAGGTCGTCCGCACGGCCCAGACCGTCTCGCTCCCTGAGTCGACGATCGTCGCCGGCGGCGTGAGCACGGAGAACAACGGCAACAAGATCATCATCGAGGCGACGGACTCGAGCTCGGGTCTCACCGGGCCCGTTGACGTCCGGTGCGCGGATTCAGGCACCCCGTCGAACGGAGACCCGTGTCTGGGTTGGGACGCGAACAAGGGCCAGCTCAGTCCCGCCAGCGCCTACCAGGCCGCCTATACAGACCCCAGCGGGGGGTACGAGACACTGACCGTCAGCCAGCTCGCGGCGATGAAGACAACCGCCCAGGCCGAGGGCAGCTACTACAACGGGACGTGCCCGACCTCGGCGCAGATCAGCACCACGAACGTCGTCTACGTCGAGAACGCGGGCAGCTGCACCTACACGACAGGCACATACAACTCCACGACATCGCCGGGCGCGTTGATCTTCGGCAATGGAACGCTGACGTTCAACGGAAACGTCACATACGACGGCATCGTCTACATGGCCGACGGCCAGGGCACCACGCCGGCCAGCGGCCCGTGCACCTCGAGCTACATGAACCCGGTCATCACGGTTCACGGTGGCGCCGCGGTCAATGGCGCGATCTTCGTGGACAAGTGCGGCACCATCGACGCCGGCGAGGACAAGTTCGACGTCGACTTCAACTCCAACGCGTTCGGCGCGTTCAAGGCGTTCGCCGTCCCGGCCCTGGCCAAGAACACCTTCCGGATCATTCCCAACAGCTAGCCGTAGCCGGCCGCCTGGGTCGCCGGCGATACACAGCGCCCCCCACTTCGGCCCGCGAGGCAGAGCCCCAAAACCAGAGCGCTGTAGCTGGGGGGCGAGGACTCGAACCCCGATTCCCGGGACCAAAACCCGGTGTCCTGGCCGGTTGGACGACCCCCCAGGTCGATGAGATCGAATCTACCAGCGAGGGCGGGGGCTGCCATCGTGTCCCCGTGCTCTCCGTGCGGCTCGGCTTTCGTCCCCCGTTTGACGCTGCCGGGCTGTTCGAGTTCCTCGCGCCGCGTGCGATCCCCCACATCGAGGAGGTAGTCGGCGGGGTCTACCGCCGCAGCCTGCGACTCCCGCACGGCGCCGGCGTGGTAGAGCTGGAGCCGGCGGATGGGCACGTGGAGGCGCTTTTCTGGCTCGAGGACGGGCGCGACCTGGACGCGGCTGTTCGCGGCTGCCGGGCGCTGCTCGATCTCGACGCAGATCCAGGGCCGGTACTGGATGCGCTCGGGCCGGATCCGCTGATCGGGTCGCTGGTTCGTGCCGTTCCCGGCCGCCGGGTGCCGGGCCACGTCGACCCCCACGAGCTGGCGGTCCGGGCCGTGCTCGGACAGCAGGTGTCGCTGTCGGGGGCCGCGACCGTCGCGGGCCGGCTGGTGCTCGGGCATGGGGAGTCGCTCGAGCATCCGCTTGGCTCCGTCACCCATCTGTTCCCGTCGGCCGAGGCGATCGCGGCGACGGACGCGGCCACGCTGCCGATGCCGCGTTCTCGTGGACGGGCGCTGGTCGGGATGTGCGAGGCGCTCGCGACGGGCAGCCTCGTGCTCCATCCCGGCGCCGACCGCTTCGAGGCGCGCCGCCGGCTCCTCGCGCTGCCCGGAATCGGGCCGTGGACGGTCGAGTATGTGGCGATGCGGGGGCTGGGCGATCGCGACGCGTTCCTGCCCACCGACCTCGGGATCAAGAAGGCGCTCGTGTCACTCGGCCACGACGGCCGGCCGGCCGCGGCGGCGGAGCTCGCGGAAAGGTGGCGCCCCTACCGGTCCTACGCGGCGCAGCATCTGTGGGGGAGCCTGGCGGCTGGCCGCCTTTCCAGATCCCGCATCCGCGTGTGAAGTCAGGGAATTTGGGAATACTTCAATGATCCAGGTTTCGGAGTAGCAGGAAAATAGGTCGTATGCCGACGGATCAGCCGCCATCGAGCGACCCCGATCGCCATCGAGCGACCCTGACCGACACGACGTGCCGGCGACCGTCTCGCGCCGAGCGGTCGCCGGTCCGCCCGTTCCATGGCGAGCATTTCGCAGCATCGAGGCGGTTTCCCATAGAGTCGCTCCGTGCTGCTTCTCGAGGAGCTGGGTCTCGAGCATCCGATCGTTCAGGCTGGGATGGGGGGAGGAATCAGCACGGCGCGTCTCGCCGGCGCCGTGTCCGGAGCCGGCGGCCTCGGGACAGTGGGAATCATGCCGCCGTCGCGCCTTCAGACCGAGCTCGTGCAGGCGCGCGAGAGGGCCAACGGGCGAGCCGTGGCCGCAAACCTGCTCGTCCCGTTCAGTACTCGGGCGCACGTCGAGGCGTGCCGCAAGGCCCGGGTCGACGCGGTCGTCCTGCATGCGGGCTTCGACCATGGGCTGCTTCAGCAGCTCGCGGCCGATGGCGCGATCGTTCTGCAGACCGTCGGGACGGCCGAGGAGGCTCGGCGGGCGCTCTGCGAAGGGGCGAACGGAGTCGTCGTTCAGGGCATCGAGGCGGGGGGCCACCTCGTCGGGGTGCAACGGGCGCTCGACGCGCTACCCGCGGTCCTGGAGGTGGCCGGCCGAGCTCCCGTGCTGCTCGCCGGCGGGATCGCGGACAGGGAGGACGTGCGCGTCGCGCTGAACGCCGGCGCGACCGCGGTGATCGCCGGCACCCGGTTCCTGCTGACCGACGAGTGCTCGGCCCACCCGGCCTACAAGCAGCGGGTGCTGAGCGCGAGCCGCACGCTCGAGACGCAGCTGTTCGGGCTCGGCTGGCCGATGCGCCACCGCGTCGTCCCGAACGGGGCGACGGACCGGTGGTGCGGCCGCCACCCGCTCGGGCCTTCAGCGGTGCGGCTACTGCAGTCGGCGAGCCGGCCCCTGGCGAGGCTGCCGATGTCGTTCACGGCGACCATCACGTCCACGCAACGCGTGGGCTTTCCGCTGTTCGGGCCGGCCGCGCCGCTGAAGGGAATGCCGGACCGCATGATCGACGCGACCCCGCTGTACGCGGGGGAGAGCGCGCTGCGAATCGGGTCGGTGGTTCCGGCCGCCGAGGCGGTGCTGCTGCTTTCGGGGACCCTCGCGGGAGCGGCGGCGGACCGCCCGCGTGGGCGGCGCGCCGCGAACGGCCGCGTCAGATCCCCTACGATCCAATCTTCGTGACGGCACCGGTTGTCGTAATCCTTGCCGCGGGGCAAGGCACGCGGATGCGCTCTGCGACGCCAAAGCTGCTCCACCCACTGTGCGGGCGGCCGATGATCGCTTGGACGGTGGCCGCGGCGAGGCACGCCGGCGCCGCGAAGGTGGTCGTCGTGGACGGGCCCGAACGAGTGCTCGAGCAGACGCTGAACGGCACCGCCGAGCTGGCGGTTCAGGCCGAGCCACGCGGCACCGCCGACGCGGTCGAGGCGGCCGCCGCCCACATCGACCCCGACGGCTCGGTGATCGTGCTGAACGGGGACCACCCGCTGATCAGCGCGTCCACGATCAGCGGTCTCGCCGAGGCTCACGAACAAAGCGGCGCCGCCGCGACGATGCTGACCGCGGTGCTCGAGGACCCGACCGGATACGGCCGCGTCGTGCGCGCTCCCGACGGAACCGTCGAGCGCGTCGTCGAAACCAAGGTGCTGGGCGATGCCACCGCACTCGAGCTCCATATCCGCGAGATCAGCACCGGCGTGTTCGCGTTCGACGGGGGCCCGCTGCTGGCGGCGCTGAGCGAGGTCCGAAGCTCGAACGCCCAGGGCGAGCGCTACCTGCCGGACGTGCTGCCGATACTGCGCGCGCACGAGCGGACCGTCCTCGCCCACGAGTCCACCGATCGCGGCGTCATGGTCGGGATCAACGACCGCGTCGCGCTGGCAGAGGCGACGGCGATCGCCCAGCGGCGGATCAACGAGCACCACATGGTCGCCGGCGTCACGATCGTCGATCCGGCGGCGACGGTGATCGACGCCGGCGTGCAGATCGGCCAGGACACCACGATCGCCCCGTTCACGAGCCTGCACGGGAGCACGGTGATCGGCGAGGCCAGCACGGTCGGGCCTCATGCGACCGTGATCGACTCGCGCGTGGGCAACGGCGCCACGCTTCTTCACTGCTACGCGAAGGAGGCGGACATCGGCGATCGTGTCAGCGTCGGGCCGTTCGCCTATCTGCGCCCGGGGGCGACTCTTCGCGAGGGATCGAAGGCCGGGACGTTCGTGGAGATCAAGAACTCCGACATCGGCCGCGGCACCAAGGTCCCGCATTTGTCGTATATCGGCGATGCCGACATCGGGGAGGGCACGAACATCGGCGCGGGCACGATCACCGCCAACTACGACGGCTACCGCAAGCACCGGACGAAGATCGGCTCGCGCGTGAAGGTCAGTGTGGACACGACGTTCATGGCGCCCGTGAGCGTCGGCGACGAGGCCTATACGGCGGCCGGATCGGTGATCGGGGTGGACGTCCCGCCGGGCGCCCTCGCCGGCTCTCCGGGGGTCGCCCGCTCGCAGCAGCGCAACGTCGAGGGGTACGCGCAGCGCCGCAAGGAGCGCGAAGAGGCCGGTCAGAAGGAACCCGCTCGGAGCCGCGACTCGGAGGTTCCGCACAGTCCGGATCGGGACCCCTCGCCGACCTGATCACGTCAGCCCGCGGGCGTAAACTCGCCCCCACGATGTCGATACTGCAGACAAACGTCACGCCGTCGGACCTGCCGCTCGACTACAACAAGCGGCTGATGCTGTTCTCCGGGCGGGCGAACCCGGCGCTGGCCGCCAGGATCGCGTCGAAGCTGGGGGTCGAGCTCGGTGGGGTGACCCTGAAGACATTCGCCAACGGCGAGGTCTACTGCCGCTACGAAGAGTCGGTCCGTGGCGCGGATGTGTTCATCGTGCAGCCAACGTGCGCCAACCCGGACGAGAACCTCGGTGCCAACGATGCGCTGATGGAGCTGCTCACGTTGATCGACGCGGCCGTCGGTGGGTCGGCGCACCGTGTGATCGCGGTGACCCCTTGGTACGGCTACTCGCGCCAGGACAAGAAGTCCGCACCCCGGGAGCCGATCACCGCGCGGCTCGTCGCGCAGATGCTCGAGACCGCCGGCATTGACCGGATCCTGACGATGGATCTCCACCAGGGTCAGATCCAGGGGTTCTTCAAGAAGCCGTGCGACCACATGACCGCGCTGTTCATGCTGACCCAGTACTTCGCGGACCTCGCGCTCGAGGACCTCGTCGTGGTCGCGCCGGACGCCGGCCGGGTGAAGTTGAACAAGCGGTTTGCCAACGAGATCGGCGCCGACCTCGCGATCCTCAACAAGGAGCGCCCCGCCCAACAGGTGGCCGAGATCGGGTACGTGATCGGTGAAGTCGCCGGCAAGACAGCGGTGATCGTCGACGACATCATCGGCACCGCCGGCACGCTCAAGGCGGCCGCCCTCGCCGTGCTCGAGGCGGGGGCGCGAGGTGTCTACGCGGCTGCCACCCACGGGAACTTCTCCGGGAACGCCTGGGAGAACCTGGCAGCGGCGAACTTCGAGCAGGTGGTCGTCACCGACACGATCCCACTCCCACCCGGCGCGCCGGACAACGTCCGGGTGCTGTCCTGCGCCGATCTGCTCACGAACTCGATCCGCCAGATCTTCACCGACGGGTCGGTGAGCGACGTGTTCGGCGGCGAGAACCAGCTGTTCTGAGCGGCCGCGGCCCGGAGCCGTGGTCTGATCGCGCGGCGCCCCGGGGCGGTTGGCTGGTTCGCTGTGTGCGCCACCTCACGCTGATGGCCGCCCGGCTCGTGCGTAGTGTGGTTGTCCAGCACGAAAAGGAGTTGACCAATGGGGCGCGACAGACATCAAGCGAAAAAATTGCTGGTGCTTGCGGCGGTGGGGCTGATGTTGGCGGCGGGCGTCTGGGGCGCCGCCGCCGCGGCGAACGCGCACGGGAGCAAGCCGGCGTTGGGTGAGGCCAGCGCGTTCTGGAAGAGGTGCTCCGTCCACGTCACGGTGTGGCAGTTCGAGATCTCGCCGGTGGAGGTCCTGCACACGACGTGTGGCGCCGCGAGGCATGTGATCGAGCGTGGGCACGTCCGTGGACAGCCCTGGCGGGCCGATCTTCTCGACTCGAGGATACGCCTGCCGCTCGAGGGCGATCCTGCCGCGGGTGGACCCGTCGCCGGCCAGCCTGCCGGCGGCCGAGTTCTGCAGGCGAGGCACGCGCCGGATCAGCTTCGTCTGGGACTACGCGAGCTGAGCGCCAAGGTCAGCCGAACACGGCGAGCGCGAATGGGATGGGGGGAGCCGGAAGCGCACTAGGCTGTCCGCCCATGTCGAGGCTCGCAGCCACATGAGCGATCAGACAAGTGCCGGCGCGTAGCGAGCAGGCCGCGCGGCTCATGGAGCTGCTCGGCCTGAGCGAGGACGAGCTCTGCCAGATGCTCGACGTCGATCCCCTGACGCTGCTTTCGGGCCAGCTCGAGCATCGGCCCGAGCTTCCGATCCTCGTCGAGCTCTTACGCGAGCCCGCGGAGCAGGCCGGCGGGGCCGTCCTGCGGCGCTGGGTGCGGGCGCCGGGCCCGGGTGGGAGGCCGATCGACGCGCTGCTGGCCCGTGATTTCGCGGGCTTCGAGGACGCGGTGGCGGAGCTTCAGGCGCGCGGGTTCGTGCTGCGTGGCGGGGCGAGCTGAACGTGGGCGAGCCCTTCACGCACACGATGCGCGTCCGCTACGCGGAGTGCGATCTGCAGGGCGTCGTGTTCAACGCCCACTACCTCGCGTACGTCGACGTCGCCATCACCGAGCTGTGGCGAACCGCATTCGGGGGCTACCAGGAGATGCTCGAGCGAGGCGTGGACGTCGTCGTCGCCGAGGCCCAGCTGCGCTTTCACGCCTCAGCGCGATTCGACGACGAGCTGACCCTCGAGCTCGTCGTCACCCACCTGGGCACCACCAGCATCGTCAGCCGCCACCGCATCCTTCGCGGGGAGGAGCTGCTGGTCGAATGCACGATCCGGCACGTGCTCGTCGATCTCGCGACCCTGACCAAGAAGGAGATCCCGGACTGGGCGCGCGAACGGCTCGCCCCGTGGGTGGCCGAACCCTAGTCCTTCTTCTCCTTCTTCTCCTCCGGCCAGTACCCGGTCAGGTAGTGGAACGTCCGCGCGCTCCCGCGCTCGACAGCGGCGCTCACGACGGCCATCGTCGCGGCTTTCAGCGCGGCGGCACCCAGCACTTTGGGCAGCGTCGCCTCGGGAGCCTTCGGGTCCGGCGGGTCGTCATCGTCGATCCTCGACCACAGGCCGGCGAACACGTTCCGGCCGATCCGGGCGCTGATAAACGCGGCGATGATCGCGAACGGCTTGTAGAGGAGTTTCATCGAGATGGAGCCTACCCCCTCGCTCGCCCGGCCATCCGTACAGCATTCCTCGCTCGAAACTCTCCGGATGGAGGTGGCCAATGCGACCGGTTAGGGGTAAACATTTAAGGACACCAGCCCGATCTGAGACGCAGGAAGATGCTGCAGGACGATTCAAACCAGCCCGATCGCGACGCCGAGGAGTTGCTCCGCCGTGCGTTGCTCGACGACTCGTCGTCGGTCGCCGTTTCGCTGCGTGTCGACGGGCTGCCGCTCAGCGAGGCCGTGACCGTGATCTTCCACGCGCGCCGTGACCTCGGCACGCTGCAGACGTATGTGGCGTGCGGGAGCCGCGGCGCCGGGAGCCAGGTCGCGGCGAACGAGCTCCTGCGCGTTCCCTGCGACCTCGACCTCGGCGACGCCGAGGACCGCGAGGATGCGGAGCGGCTGTACGTGGAGCAGGCCACGGCGCTGCGCGACGCGCTCGTCGGCGCCGACGTCGTCCTCGACGTCTGGCGTGAACCGCTCGGTGATTTGATCGGAAGCTTCATCGGGATCGATCACTCGGTCGAGCTCGCTGTCCGGTTACCGGCCCCGCGCCTGTTGCCGACGGCGCTCGTCGCGCGCGACTCGCAGGTCGTCGTGACGCCGGTCTGCAGCGCCCGCACGCTCGCCGAGGGCCGCCCGCCGCTCGGGATCGCGTGCGCGCAGCAGGACTTCAGCCGCGTCTATCCACTCGCGGACGACCCCGAGCGGTGCGTCACGGACTTTCTTCAGGTCGCCTCGGACCACGCGCGGTCGCTGGCGGAGAAGCTCGACCACCAGGAAGCGTCGATCGAGCGATTCCTGGAGCTCAGCGACCCTTAGTGGCTCCCTTCGCAGGGAGCCACGTCACTCTGGTTACCTTGCGGGCGTGCGGCGGCTCTACATCTTCGGCATCGTCGTCGGCGTCCTGATCTTCCTGGCGATCAGCGCTCTCCTGGCACGGGTGTTCAGCGTCGACGGGGCGGAGCGGTCGGCGATCCTGGCGCTGGTTCAGACCGAGGCGTACGGCAGTGCCAGCGGCGTCGTGAACCGGCTCGACGGCTGCGAGCAGGACGCAGCCTGCCGGGCACGGGCCGCGGCGAACGCCGCCGCTCTCAAGCACAGGGGCTCGGTGTCGATCCTCCAGATCGAGCCTTCGGCCGGCTTTTCGCTGACGAGCACGCTCGGCACGGCCCGGGTGGCGTGGAACGTCGGCGGGTCGCTCCCGATCGTCCAGTGCGTGCGCGTCCGCCGCGCCGGCAACGCTCTCAGCGGGCTGCGGGTCGAGCTGCTTTCGGTCAGCGAGAAGCTCGCCGGCGACGCGACCTGTCCCGGCTAGGGCTGGCGGCTAGGGCTATCGGCGGGTGCGGGCGGGGGCGCGCCGGGGCTCGCGTACCGGTCGCCGCTCGCGCCGTGGCTCCAGGTCGGCGAGGCGGCGATGATCCCGCAGCCGCACGCTCGCGGGCCGTGCGTCGGGCAGCGGTATGCCGCCGCGCGGCGGCTCGGGCTTGCTCGGCGGCTTCCGTGGACCGCGGCCCCAACCATCGTCTGAATCCGAATCCGATGGCCGCGGCCCGCCCCAGCTGTTGTCACGCAGCGCGGGAATCATCAGCAGCGTGACGCAGGCCAGCGCGAGGAGGTGGACTCCGGCGATCATCAACATCACCTGGGCATCGCCCGGCATGTAACAAATGTACCGCGCCAGGCAACCCCGAAACCGCGGTATCGCTACCATCGAACGCCGCTCATGGCTACTTCCACCACCACATCGCTGTCGGTGCAGGAGCGCGAGCCCTCGGGTTCGCGGGCCGCTCGGCGGTTGCGCCGGGAAGGCAAGGTTCTGGGCGTCCTGTACGGCGGCGGTGAGGATCCGGTCGCGTTCCAGGTCGACGCGCGCGTGCTGCGCCAGGTGCTCTCGCACGCCGGCGCGGTGCTCGACCTGAGCGTCGGCGACGCCGGCGCGACGCCGGTCGTCATCAAGGAGCTGGCCCGCCATCCGGTGACCGGGGAGACCGTCCACGTGGACCTGCTCCGGGTCCGGCTGGACGTGGAGATTCAGGCGACCGTCGTGCTGGAGCTCGTCGGCAGCGAGAACGCCCCCGGGATCAAGGAGGGCGGCGTGCTCGAGCAGATCACCCGCGAGCTCACGATCGAGGCGCTGCCGACGGACATCCCCGACTCCCTCCAGTACGACGTGTCCGAGATGGTGATCGGCGACACCGTGGCCGTCGACGCGATCACGGCGCCGGCGGGCGTCAAGCTCGTGGACGATCCCGAGACGGTGATCGCGACGCTCACGCCGCCGCGGCTCCAGCTCGAGGAGGAGGCCGAAATCGAGGAGGAGACGGAGCTCGTCGCCGAGGGCGAGGCCGCACCGGAAGGCGAGGCGGCGGCCGACGGCGAGGGTGGCGATTCCGGCGAGGGCGACTCCGGCGGCGAGTAGTCCCGATGCGTTTGCCCGGTCGCGGCGGCGCCCCGGTCGACTGGCTGATCGTCGGGCTCGGCAATCCCGGCTCTGAGCACGCGGGCACGCGCCACAACATCGGCTTCGAGATTGCCAACGAGCTCGCCCGGCGGTGGGAGCTGCCGAAGCCCAAGTCGAAGTACCGCGGGCAGCTGACCGAGGGTCGCACCGGTCCCGGCGGTCCCAGGGTCGCGATCCTGCTCCCGCAGACGTACATGAACGACGCCGGCAAGTCGGTGGGTCCCGCCCGGGGCGCGTTCAAGCTGCCGCTCGACCGGGTGCTCGTCCTGCACGACGAGATCGATCTGCCGTTCGGAGAGATTCGGGTTCGCACTGGTGGCGGGCTCGCCGGTCACAACGGGCTGAAGTCGCTGAAGGCGTCGCTCGGCTCGGGCGATTTCGCCCGCGTCAGGGTCGGGGTCGGGCGCCCCGCGACCACCGATCCGGACCGGGTCGCGGCGTACGTGTTGGGTCGCTTTCGCGAGCCACGCGAGGAAGTACAGGAGCTGATCGAGCGGGCCGCAGATGCCGCCGAGCGGGTCGTCCTGGGCGAGAGCTCGGCTACCTAGACTCAGTGGTAGATGCTTCGCTCACTGCTCGCGTATGCCGAGGACGATCCGCAGACCGCGACGCTCCAGCGTGACGGCGGCCGCGCGTTCGTCTCCCAGTCACTGCGCCCGTACCTGCTCGCGGCGCTGATCGACAGCGCGCCGGAGCGCCCGTCGATCGTGGTCGCCGGCGACGACCGGGCGGCGCGCGACCTGGCCGCAGCGCTCAAGACGTGGCTCGAGCCGCGGACGGTCCGCTACTACCCGAGCCGCGGCGTGACCTACGAATCGCATCTGGCCCCGCCTCCGCATCTGGTCGGGCTGCGAATCGCCGCACTCGACGCGCTGCTGGAGGCGGGCGAGGGCGCGGCGCCGATTGTCGTCGTCAGCGCGGTGGCGCTGTCGGAAAAGGTCCCCGATCCCGCTCTGCGTCCCCACGGCTTCACGCTGCGGATGGGCGAGTTGCTCGACCTCGACGAGACGGCGCTCGATCTCGTCGCCGCCGGATACGAGCGGGTCGAGCAGGTCGAGGACCGCGGCCAGTTCGCGATCCGCGGCGGGCTGCTCGATGTGTTCCCGGCGACCGAGGACCGGGCAGTGCGGGTCGATCTGTTCGGCGATGAGATCGAGTCGCTGCGCTGGTTCTCGACGTTCACGCAGCGCTCCCTGGGCGACGCCGATCTGGTCGAGGTGGCCCCCGCCGCGGAGCTGGCGGAGGAGCACCGCGAGCTGGCGGAGATCGCCGCGCTCGAGGACGAGGCCGACCGGCCCGACATCGCCGAGCTCCTGCCGGTCGACCAGTTCCACTCGTTCCTGTCGCTGGCGCCGGCGGACGCGGCCGTGCTGATCGCCGGCGAGGAGGAGGTGACGCCGGCACTGACGGACCACTGGCAGGACGTCACCGCCGCCTTCCACGACGAGGACGCCCATCACCTGTACGTGGGACCGGACGAGATCAGTGGCTCGCTTGAGGAGCGGGCGCGGATCCGGCTCTCGAGCATTGACCAGGACCAGCCGTTCGCGTTCCGTGCCCAGAGCGCCGATATCGCGGCCCGGGGGCTGAAGGAGGCCGAGCCAGAGCTCGAGAAGCTGGCGCGGTCGGGCTACCGGACGGTGGTCGCGTTCGCGCGCCGCGGCGAGGGCGAGCGGGCCGCGTACAATCTCGGCCGCCTGAAGGTGCGCTGGCTCGATCCCGGCGCGGAGGCCGTCGACGGCGCCGGCGCGCTCACGTTCGCTCACGCCCGCCTCCAGGTCGGCTTCATCGCGCCGCAGTTCCACCTCGCGGTGATCCCCGAGCACCGGCTCTTCCACCGGCGCCGCGCCGCCGAGCGGCCCGAGCGGGCGCGCCGGCGGGGCGTGCTGCGGAGCTTCGCGGACCTCCGCACCGGCGACATCGTCGTCCACGAGGACCACGGGATCGCCCGGTTCGCCGGGTTTGACACCAAGACCGTGGCGAACGTCACCCGCGACTACCTGTATCTCGAGTACGCCGGCTCCGACCGGGTGTTCGTGCCCGTCGACCAGCTGGCGAAGATCAGCCGCTACGTCGGCGCCGGCGGCGCTCATCCGCCGCTGTCGAAGCTGGGCGGGACACGCTGGGACACGATCAAGTCCCGGGCGCGGCGCGCCGCACAGGAACTGGCGGGGGAGCTTCTGAACCTCTACGCCGAGCGCAAGCGCCGCGAGGGACACGCATTCCCCCTCGACAGCGACTGGCAGCGCGACTTCGAGGATGCATTCCCGTACGTGGAGACACCCGATCAGCGCGACGCGATCGACTTCGTCAAGGCCGACATGGAGGCGCCACGGCCGATGGACCGCCTGATCTGCGGCGACGTCGGCTACGGGAAGACCGAGGTCGCGCTGCGCGCCGCCTTCAAGGCGGTGCAGGACGGCAAGCAGGTGATGCTGCTCGTGCCGACGACGATCCTTGCCCAGCAGCACTACGGGACGTTCACGGAGCGGCTGAAGGACTATCCGGTCACGATCGAGCACGTCTCGCGGTTCCGCCCGGCGGCCGAGCAGCGCGAGGCGGTGGGGCGGTTCTCGCGCGGCGAGGTCGACATCCTGATCGGGACCCACCGGCTGCTCTCGCGGGACGTGAGGGCTCGCGACCTGGGCCTGCTGATCGTCGACGAGGAGCAGCGGTTCGGCGTCAAGCAGAAGGAGCTCCTGCGCCAGCTGAAGCTGAAGGTCGACGTGATCTCGATGAGCGCCACGCCGATCCCGCGCACGTTGCAGATGTCGCTCGCCGGCGTGCGCGACATCAGCGTGATCGAGACCCCGCCCGAGGGGCGCCGGCCGGTGAAGACGTACGTCGGCGAGTACGACGAGGAGCTCGTTCGCCGGGCGCTCGAGCGCGAGAAGGCGCGTGGCGGGCAGGCGTTCTTCCTGCACAACCGCGTGGAGACGATCGACGAGACCGCCGTGCGCCTGCGGGGGCTGTGCCCGGGGATGCGCTTCGAGGTGGCCCACGGGCAGATGGACGAGCGGATGCTCGAGACGCGGATGCTGTCGTTCCTGCGCGGCGACGCCGATGTCCTCGTCTGCACCTCGATCATCGAGTCCGGGATCGATATCCCGCAGGCGAACACGCTGATCGTCGAGCGCGCGGACATCTTCGGGCTGTCGCAGCTCTACCAGATCCGCGGCCGGGTCGGCCGCTCTCGCGAGCGCGCCTACGCGTACCTGCTCTATCCGAGCGCGGCGGCGTTGACGCCCGAGGCGGCGCAGCGCCTGTCGGCCCTGTCCGACTACACCGAGCTCGGGGCCGGCTTCAAGATCGCCATGCGCGACCTCGAGATCCGCGGCGCCGGCAACCTGCTGGGCGACGAGCAGTCGGGCCACGTGGCGGCCCTGGGATTCGAGCTGTACATGCAGATGCTCGACGAGGCGGTGGCGGCTCTGGAGGAAGGGGCGGGTCCCGCGGACGATTGGGAGCCCGTCCGCCTCGACGTCAACGTCGACGCCTACGTGCCGGCCGACTACATCCCCTACGAGCAGGCGAAGGTCGACGTGCACAGGCGGATCGCGGCGTCGCGCGAGGTGGCGGACCTGGTTTCGCTGCGCGAGGAGCTCGAGGACCGCTTCGGCGATCTGCCCGAGCCGTTGCGGAATTTGATCGCGCTCCAGCAGGCGCGGATCAAGCTCGGCCAGGCGGGCGCCAGAGCGGTGACGTTCCGTGGCGGGCGCCTGGCGGTCACGCCGATCGAGCTCGACTCGGTCCGCGCGAAGCAGATCCGGGCCGAGATCCCCGAGGCGCTCTACGAGTCGGGCAAGTCGCAGCTGTCGCTGCGCGTGCCCGACGATCCGGTCAAGCAGTTCCCGGCGGTCGTGCGGGCGGCCGATGTGCTGCTGGCGGTGACGCGGGCGGCGTAGGCGTCGTGCGGCTCATGCCGCGAGCCGGGCGAGCGCCAGGATGTCGGCGAGCACGGCGTCGGGCTGTTCCTGAAGTCGCTTGTAGGTGATGCGGAGGATCCGGTAGCCGTGGCGCTGGAGGGTTGCGTCGCGGATCCGGTCGGTTTCGAAGGCGCGGCGGCGCGCGTGGAAGTCGCGGCTGTCGAGCTCGACGACCAAACGCCATTCGGGCCAGCAGACGTCGACCAGGAAGCCGGCGACCATCGTGTTCAGCTGCGGTGGCGGGAGCTTGGCGCGCTTGACGAGGGCGAAGAAGTCGCGCTCGAGCTTGGAGCGGATGTCGGGAGCGTCGCGGTAATCGGCGAGGATGTGGCGGAGCTGGGCTATTCCTCTCGTTTTGGGCCGCCTGGCCATCACGCGTTCGAGCGCGCGGAGGTCGAACGTCTCGAGGCGGTCGGCCTGCTCGATCACCCGGAGCAGCTGGTCTTCGTCGAGCACGCCGGCGAGGTCGAGGATCGTGCGCGCCACCGAGGCGACCGGGATGCCGTCGACGGTGGCGACGTCTTCGGAGTCGACGGTGCTCGAATGGATGCGGATCGTCGGGCGGTCCGCGCGCCAGTCCCCGGGCACGGTGACGTCGATCTTCCGCTGGTTGGTGTCGCGGAGCTCGTGGAGCGCCGCGGCGCTGCGGTGGCTGAGGACGGCGCCGGGGCCGCAGGCGAGGACTGCCGCCATCCAATGGCCGCGTCGCGTGAGGAGCCGTCGGCCGACCGCGTAAACGCCTCGATGGATGCGCACGAGCAATCCGGCCGCGACCTTGCGTTCGATCCACCGTTTCGAGAAACCCATCGCCCGCAACTGCCACGTCCCCACCACGCCCTGCTGCCGGTCTGCAAGGGCAACGACCTCCGCCATGCTCGCAGCATCCCGATGTTTGGCACCCATACGGTGGCTTTCGTCGGGTATCTCTGGCATGCCCGGAGCGTCTCAGGAAATCTGTAACCGATGGGTTCCATAAGAGTCAAATCTTTGAAGCTTCCGCCTCGCTATCCTCGTGGCCGATGAAGAGGTTCCGTCTTACCCTGGCGCTTGGCGCCTTTTTTGTGGCCGTCGTCGCCCTCTCGGCTTGCGGCAGCGGCATGCCCGGCAATTCCGTCGCCAGCGTGGCGGGGAACCCGATCTCGAACACCGCGTTTGACCACTGGATGTTCGTGGCGGCCAAGGGGAACTCGTCGCAGAGCCCCGGCTCGCCGGTGATCGTCCCCAACGACCCGCCGCAGTTCAAGAACTGCGTCGCGCAGGTCCGCTCGCAGATCCCGACCTTGGCCAAGCAGAGCGACAAGACCATCCAGAGCGACTGCAAGCAGCTCTTCACGTCGCTCTCTAGCCAGGTGATGGACTTCCTGATCCGCGCGTCGTGGTATCAGGCGCTCGCCTACAAGCTCCACATCAACATCACCAACGCCCAGATCCAGCAGGCGTTCCAGACGGCCAAGAAGCAGCAGTTCCCGACCGCGACAGCGTTCCAGGCGTTCCTGAACTCCTCGGGCCAGACGCTCGACGACATCCTCTTCCGGGTCCGGGTCAACCAGATCTACTCGAAGCTCCTCGCCCGCCACGAGACGACGGTCACCGATGCGCAGATCCAGAAGTACTTCACGACCCACACGTCGCAGTTCGGCACGCCCGAGAAGCGCAACCTCCGGATCGTGCGGACGAACACGCTGGCCGCGGCGAAGGCGGCGGAGGCCGCTCTGAAGTCCGGCCAGAGTTGGGATGCCGTGGTCAAGAAGTACTCGGTCGACGCGGCGACGAAGAAGACGGGCGGCCTACTCCAGGGCGTCACGCAGGGCCAGGAGGAGCAGGCGCTCAACACCGCCAGCTTCGCGGCGTCGGCGAACAAGATCATCGGGCCGATCCACGGCCAGTTCGGCTACTACGTCTTCGAGGTGACCAAGATCATGCCGGCGACGCAGGAGACGCTGACCAAGGCGACCCCGCTGATCAAGCAGATCCTCAGCGGCCAGGCGCAGACGCGCGCCCAGAACGCCGTCGACGCCCAGGCCAAGAAGCTGTGGCTGCACCAGACCACCTGCCGCACCGACTTCGCGATGGCTGACTGCTCGGGCTACAAGGCTCCGAAGACGTCGACCGCGGTCACGCCGTCGACGGCGACGCCGCCGCCGACGACGACCGCGCCGTAACGTCGGTGAGCTCCGGCTCTCCGGAGATCCGCGAGGCACTCGAGCGTCTCGACGCGATCACCCGGCGCCTCCGCCGCGAGTGCCCCTGGGACCGCGAGCAGGACGAGCAATCGATCGTCCCGCACACCGTCGAGGAGGCCTACGAGCTCGCGGACGCAGCGCAGCGCCGCGACGACGCGAAGATGCTCGACGAGCTCGGCGACGTGCTCTTCCAGGTCCACTTCCTGGCGCTGCTGATGGAGGAGCGCGGCGCCGGCGACCTGGCCATGGTGGCCGAGCATTGCACCGAGAAGCTGATCCGGCGCCACCCCCACGTCTTCGGCGAGGTCGAGGCACGGACCGCCGGCGAGGTCCTCAAGAACTGGGACAAGATCAAGCAGGACGAGCCGGGACGCGAGCCCGGCGTGTTCGGCGAGGTCCCCGAGAACCTCCCGTCCCCGCTGTACGCGAGGAAGGTGCAGCGCCGCGCCGCGACGAGCGGATTCGACTTCCCCGGCGTCGAAGGCCCGATGCAGTCCGTCCGCGACGAGCTCGACGAGCTCCAAGACGCAAAAGGCCCCGACGAGCGGTTCGAGGAGCTCGGCGACGTCCTGTTCGCGGCCGTCAACGTGGCGCGGAAACTGCGGGTGGATCCCGAGCTGGCGCTGCGCGCGTCGGCCGAGCGGTTCCGCTCCCGGGTCGACGCCGGTCACGAGCTGGCCGCATCCGAAGGCCGGAACTGGAACGATCTCGGCCCCGATGAGCAGTTGGCCTATTACGCCCGCGCTCGGTGTAGCGAAGGAGAATCGGAGTCGAAATGAGCCAGATCGAGCATGTCCACGCCCGGCAGATCCTGGACAGCCGCGGAAATCCGACGGTCGAGGTCGAGCTGAGCCTGCGCTCCGGGGCGTGGGGACGGTCGGCGGTTCCCTCTGGGGCGTCGACCGGCGAGTTCGAGGCGACCGAGCTCCGCGACGGTGGCGCCGACTGGCTCGGCAAGGGCGTGACCAGGGCCGTGGAGAACGTCAACGGCGAGATCGCGACGGCCATACACGGCCAGGACGCCGCGAGCCAGGCCGCGCTCGATCGGATGCTGATCGCCCTCGACGGGACGCCTGCCAAGTCGCGGCTCGGCGCCAACGCGATCCTCGCCGTGTCGCTCGCGGCGGCCCACGCGGCGGCCGCCGAGGAGCGCCAGCCGCTGTGGCGCTATCTGGGCGGGGAGACCGCGCACGTGCTCCCGGTGCCGATGATGAACGTGCTCAACGGCGGCGCTCACGCCGACAACAAGGTGGACTTCCAGGAGTTCATGATCGTCCCGGTCGGCGCGCGCACGTTCGACGAGGCGATACGGATGGGCTCGGAGGTCTTCCACCATCTGCAGAAGACGCTCCACGACAAGGGGATGTCGACGGCGGTGGGCGACGAGGGCGGCTTCGCTCCCGACCTGAACTCCAACGAGGAGGCGCTCGAGGTGCTCGTCGGAGGGATCCGCGCGGCGGGCTACATCCCCGGCGATCAGGTGGCGATCGCGCTCGACCCGGCGGTGTCCGGGCTCGCCCGCGACGGCAGCTACGTCCTCGAACACGAGGGTCGCACGCTCACCGCGGATGAGCTCGCCAATTACTTCGCGGACCTCGCCGGCCGCTATCCGGTCGTCTCGCTCGAGGATGGGATGGGCGAGGAAGACTGGGCCGGCTGGCAAACGCTCACCGAGCGGCTCGGCGAGCACCTCCAGCTCGTCGGCGACGACGTATTCGTGACCAACACAGACCGGCTGAAGCGGGGGATCGACAGCGGCGTGGCCAACTCGATCCTGATCAAGGTCAACCAGATCGGCACGCTGACCGAGACGCTCGCGGCGATCCGGATGGCGCGCGAGGCCGGCTACACGGCCGTCATATCCCACCGCTCGGGGGAGACCGAAGACGTCACGATCGCCGACCTCGCCGTGGCGACGGGCTGCGGCCAGATCAAGACCGGCGCGCCGTCGCGGACCGATCGGGTCGCGAAGTACAACCAGCTGCTGCGGATCGAGGAGGCGCTCGGTCCGGACGCGACGTATCCCGGGCGGGCCGCGTTCCGCTCGTGACGGCGCAGCGTTTGTTGCAGCAGGAAGGAGCTCACGCGCGTCGAACGAAGCGGGCAGGGGATGCCGCCTGCCCGCTCCGCATCGGCAACGCACCGCCGGCCTCGTCAAGCGCGACCGGCGCCACGTCCCCGACGGGTCGTCGAGGGCGCGCTGCGGATCCGCTGGGATCGGGTCGGGCGGATCGGGCTGCTGGTCGTGCTCGCCGTCGTCGCCGGCGTCTACATCCAGGACGCGCTCTCGTACCTGTCGACACGGTCACAGGCGGAGCAGCAGGAGGCGATCGTGCATCGGCTCAAGCACGCCAACGCGCAGCTCGTACGAGAGCAGAAGTCACTGAGCGACCCGGCGACGATCGTGCAGTACGCCAGGCAGCTGGGCATGGTGAAGGCGGGGGAGCGGTCGTACGTGATTTTGGGGATGCACGGCCACTGACCATCTGGCTGGCTGGCCAGCCAGGCGGTGGGGGGACAGGCGGTGGCGAGGCTGGCGGTGGGAGGACAGGCGGTGGCGAGGCTGGCGGTGGGAGGACAGGCGGTGGCGAGGGCTCCGGCGCCTGATGCCCTCGGACGAGGTGATCGCTCTGTGGCGGGAGGGCGAGCGGCGGCTGCTGGCGGCCGATCGGGCCGAGCGGCCCACGCTCGAGCGGGTGCGGGATGAGCTCGTGCTCGAGCTCCGCCGGCGCCTGGGAGGTCCGTTCACCTCCGATGAGCTCGCGGCGCTGTACCTCGAGCAGGGGACCGACTGGGCGTTTCAGATCGCGACTCGGGTCGCCCCGAACGCTCCGTTCGCCTGGGACATGACGACAGTGGCGGGAGCGGCGTTCGCCCGGTACGTGCGCGAGGCGGTCGATTACGCCGGCGGGCGCCGGACGAAGACCAACTAGTCCGAGTCGTCAGATTCGTCACCGCCGGCGCGGCGGATCACGATCTGGTCCTCCTCGATCGCCACCTCGACGGGGCGGTGGCCGGCCCAGTATTCGGCGTAGATGGGGTCGTCCTGGACGGCCGGGTCGAGCCATAGGCCGTAACCCTCCTCGCCGTGATCGAAGGTCGCCTCGAGCGTGGTCGGCTTCTTGCGGCGGCCGGCGCGGGTGCCCCGGCGCGCGCGCCGGCGCGGGGCGGGCCGCTCGTCCTCGTCGTCCTCGTCTTCCTCCTCGGTGCGCTGACTCTCGGCCGCATCCAGCTCGGCGGCGATCAGGGCATCGTCCTCGGCGCGGAGATCGATCTCGTCGTCGAAATCGGTGGCGGTGCCCTCGGGGTCGACGTCGGCCTCGAGTCCCTGCTCGCGCTTGAAGGCCTGGATCTGCTGGACGGTGACCTCGAGCTGGTGGGCGATCCACGCATCCGTGCGTCCCTGGCGAACCCATCCGCGGATCCGGTTCAGCTCTGGTCGGAGTGATCGTCTTGGCATGGCGTGGCGGAGACTATTACAGGGGACGGCTGGAGGTCTGCGCTGTTTCAAAAACGCTTGTGCTGCGGCAAGTGTTGTCGCTATGCTGACCTCGAGGGCGGTCCGTGCGGTTGTCGAGACATCGCGGCTGCGGACGGTTCTTCTCTACGAACAGGCAAGCAGGGAGGCAATCCCATGTTGGTACTGACCCGGAAGTCCAATCAGAGCATCATGATCGGGGACGACATCGAGGTCTCCGTGCTGGCAATTATCGGTGAGAAGGTCCGGATCGGCATCCAGGCTCCGCGGGACATTCCGGTGTTCCGCAAGGAGGTCTATCTCGAGATCCAGCAGGAGCGCAGCAGCGGCAAGGGCGCCCGCGAAGAGGTCGACGCGGCGCTTCGGGGCCTGGGCGACACCTAACTAGCCGAGCAGCCGGTAAAGCGTTTCGAACATCGCCGCCGTCACGATCAGCGCGGTGGCGATGAGCGATAGCCCGAGCAGCCAGAACCGCACCGAGCTGCGCTTCTGCTCGCGTTCATGATGACGCCTGCGCGAGCGGACGACAGCGCGCTTGCGCAGGTTCTCCCTGCGGTTCCGGTCCAGTTCGGCCTCGTGCCGGAACTCCTGTTCTAGCTGCGCGAGGCTCTGACGCATCTTCATCGCCATCGCGGGGCGAGCCTACCAGGTTATGTTGACCAAGCCGGCGGGGCGCCCGGGCCACAAAACAGGCCGGCCGAAGGCCGGCCCCTAATGAACGACCTGACCCTCGTAAACCCTCACGAAATGGAGGTAGTTGTCGGCGATCTGGGACGCGGCTGCCTCGCGGGTAAGGTCGCCCGCCAGGAACGCCGCGAGCGCGTCCCACCAGATCGAGCGGCCGATGGCAAAGCCGATGAAGCCCTCGACCGGCGCCGCCACGCGGAGCCAGTGCTCGACCTTGTCGGTCGACGCGCCACGGCCCAGCAGCACGCACACCACGCCCTCGCGACCCTCGCCTGAGCGGGTCTGCTCGGCGAGCATCTCGGCGTCCTCGCGCTCGTCGACGCCTTCGATCTTCCAGACGTCGACCTCGACGCCGCCGTCCTGGATCGCCTTGATCGCTTCGCGCATAAAGGCCGGGCGGAGCTCGGCGTCGTAGCGGTCGGTGTCGCCATCGACGCTGGCCAGCTGATCCTCCGTGGCGGGCACGAGGAGCTCGAACAGGAACTTGCGGTCGGTCGCGTGGAGCCAGTCGGCGAGCCGCTTCAACCGCGCGAGCTGGCGCTTGTTCAGCTCAGGGTCGTCGTCGGGGTTGTACCGGACGAGGACCTTGGAGAAATCGACCGGGAACTCCTCGATGTGCACCGCGAAGTCATCGCCGTATTCGAAGTCGAACTCGTTCTGACCCGACTTCTCGACCGGCATGGCCAGCTTGAGCCCGTCCGCGTGGGCGCGGAACGGGATGTCGGAGCCGAACTCCTCGTCGACGAGCACCCCCGTCGCGCCGGTCTCGGCGCCGCGGCTGACGGCGACCACCATCCCTTCGAATATCACGCGCTTGGCGTCGGCGATCGACTCGACCTCCTCGGGGGTGGGCTCGCCCTCGATACCGAACATCTTCTTCTGGAACGACCCGCGGTGGTCGAACGCCAGCAGGTACAGCTTTCCGTCGTATCCAAGCGCCATCTGTCCGTCCTTCCAACGCGAGTAATCGGTTCTGCCCAGTCTAGGGCCAGTTGCGTCAGTAGGCTGGCGCGCGTGCAGCACGAGTTCAAGGACCCGGCGTACACGATCGGGATCGAAGAGGAGCTGATGATCGTCGACGCCGAGTCGCTCGCCCTCGTCAACGCGATCGAGTCGCTGCTCGAGCCGGCGCCGGCGGGCGAGATCAAACCCGAGCTGATGGAGTCGGTGCTCGAGGTCTCGACAGACCCGTGTCCCAACACCGCGTTGGCCGGGGAACAGCTACGGTCGCTGCGTCGGCAGGTCGCCCAGAGCGCTGAGGCCAAGAACCTGGCGATCGGCTCCGCCGGGACGCACCCGTTCGCGATGTGGGAGGACCAGCGGATCGTGGCTCGGCCGCGCTACCGGGACCTGATCTCCGCGCTGCGCTGGGTCGCGCGCCAGGAGCTGATCTTCGGGATGCACGTTCACGTCGCGATCGATGACCCGGACAAGGCGATCTACGTCGCCAACGGGATGCGGGTCCACGTCCCGCTGCTGCTCGGTCTCTCGGCGAACTCGCCGTTCTGGCGCGGCGACGACACGGGGCTCGCGTCGGCTCGGACGCCGATCTTCCGGGCCTTCCCGCGGGTCGGGATCCCTCCGACGTACGACGGCTGGGACGACTACGAACGACGGATCGAGTTCATGATCGACTGCAAGGTGATCGAGGACTACACCTACCTCTGGCACGACGTGCGGCCCCACCCTAACTTCGGCACCGTCGAGATCAGGGTGATGGACTCCCAGACGCACATCGAGCACACGCTCGGCCTGGCGGCGCTCGTGCAGGGGCTGGTGAAGGAGATGTGCGAGTACTTCGACACCGGCAAGGAGCTCTCTCGCTACCCGTACGAGATGCTCGACGAGAACAAGTGGCTGGCGGCGAGGCACGGACTCGACGGCGAGCTCGTCGACCTCCCGCATCCCGATCGCGTCCAGACGCGGGCCCTGGCGCGGCGGCTGCTGGACCGCACGCGCGGCCACTGCCAGGACCTCGGATCGGCCGACGACCTCGAAGCGATCGAGGATCTGCTCGAGCGCGGCAACGGCGCGGCACGCCAAGTCGTGGTCTACGAAGCGAATAACGATCTGCACGAGGTGATGGCCGAGATCGTGAGCGCAACGGCCGTCTAGAAAGACCGGGGGCGAGGGCCCGTTTGTCGGGACAGGCTTGGGGGCCCTCGCGCAATGCTTACAATCGTCTCGTGAGTACTGGTGGTCCGGATCTCTTCGTGATCTGCAAGAGCTGCGGATCCGAGGTCAGTCCCTACATCACCGAGTGCCCGTACTGCGGCAACCGGCTGCGTAAACGGGCTCCGAAGCTCGACCGTGAGGGACGCGTCGCGGAGAAGAAGCGCCGGCGCCGGCCGCCCACGCCCTCGCTGCCGCGCCTGCGCACCGGCGAAATCCCGGGGATCCGCGCTGACGCGCGTCCGTACGCGACGATCGTGCTCGTCCTGCTCGGGCTCGCGGGCTGTCTCGTGTGGCGCACCTCGGTGGTCGGCCTCGACAGGCTCGCGGTCGTCGGCAAGCCGGGGGCGGAGTGGTGGAGGCTGCTGACCGCGCCGTTCGTCTACAACAACATCGGGTACGCGTTCATCGCGCTCGGGACGATCGCGCTGTTCGGGTGGCTGCTCGAGCGCCGCCACGGTCCCGCGCCCGTGCTGGCGCTGTTCCTGGTCGGTGGCGTCGGCGGAATCGCCGCCACGGCGGCGGCCTATCCGGTTCCGATCGCGCTGGGCGGCAACGGGGCCGCACTGGCGCTGCTGTGCGCGTGGGCCGTCCCGGATCTGCTGGCGCTGCGGGCCGGCGAGGACATCGAGGGCGACATCCTGGGAACCGTCGTGATCGCCGTCACGGTGGCGCTCGTGCCGCTGGCAGTGCGCGACGCGAGCTGGCTCGCGGGGGGCGTCGGAGCGGCCCTCGGGCTCGTGATCGGGCTGCCGCTCGCGCGGCTGGCGGACCGGGCCTAAGAAACGACGATCGTCCCCGGAGCGCCTTCGGCGAGCCGGCCGATTACCCAACCCGGGATGGCGTCCGCGGCCTCCGGGGACACGGCCGCCAGCAGCCCGCCGGACGTCATCGCGTCGGTAACGAGCCACCGGCGCTCCTCGGGGACGCCGGGTTCGAAGGTCGTGAACTGCTCGGCGTGGGCCCGGTTGCGCTTCGTCCCGCCCGCGACCGACCCCTGCTCAGGGTCGGAGAGCAGCTCAAGCACGCCGGCGATCGCGGGCACCGCCGCGGCGTCGAGATGTGCGGCGAGCCCGCTGGCCAGGGCGAGCTCGTGCAGGTGGCCGAGCAGCCCGAAGCCGGTGACGTCCGTCAGGGCGTGGGCGTTCGCGGCGAGGGCGGCCCGGGCGCCGTCGCGGTTCAGCGTGGTCATCACGGCTACCGCCTCCTGGAGAGGCGCTCCCGAGATGTTGCGCTTGACCGCGGTCGAGACGGCGCCGGCGCCCAAGGGCTTGGTCAGCACGAGCGCGTCGCCCGGTCTCCCGCCGGCGTTGGTCAGGAGCTCGTCGGGGTGGACGACACCTGTCACCGCCATCCCGAACTTCGGCTCGGCATCCTCGATCGAGTGGCCGCCCAGGATCGCGACCCCGGCATCTTCCGCCACTGCCGCGGCGCCCCCGAGGATGTCCCTGAGTACCTCCGCCCCGAGGTCCTCGAGCGAGAACGCCACCAGGTTCAGCGCGCTCACGGGGGTCGCGCCCATCGCGTAGATGTCAGACAGCGCGTTGGTGGCGGCGATCCGGCCGAAGTCGAATGGGTCGTCGACGATCGGCGTGAAGAAGTCGACGGTCTGGACGATCGCCAGGTCGTCGCGCAGCCGGTAAACGCCGGCGTCGTCGGCGGTGTCGAAGCCGACGAGCACGTTTGGGTCCCGCGATCCCGTGAGTCCCGCGAGCAGCGGTCCGATCGCGGCCGCCGGCAGCTTGCAACCACACCCGGCACCGTGGGACAGGGAAGTCAGCGGGACGACCACAGACGTATGATCCTCGATCCGAGTGCCCTACACCGACGCCGACCTCGATGCCGCGATCGCCGCGATCGGCGATCCGGGGCGGTTGCGCGAGGCGCAGGAGATCGTGGCGCGCTCGGCACCGTCGTTGCAGCGCGTCCTGGCGACGGCGCTGGAGGAGGGCGGCTGGTTCGACGCAGCCCACGACCAGGCCGTGCGGGAGGCCAGCGGCGGCGAGGACGCGACGCAGCGCGAGCGCGCGATCCGCAGCCTGCTGGCGGAGGAGACCCGCCTCGGGATGATGGTCGGCGTGGCGGTCGGGTTCGAGCTGGCTCGCGAACTAGATGACACAAGCAACAAGGAGGATTGATAGACGATGGAAGTCCGGTTTCTCGGCCACGCCTGCTTCGAGCTGTCCGATGGCGACACGACGGTCCTGATCGACCCGTTCCTGACGGGCAACCCGAAGGCGGCGATCAGCGCGAACGATGTCGCCGCTACGACGATCCTGCTCACCCACGGTCATGCCGACCACATCGGCGACACGGTCCCGATCGCGAGGCGCACGGGGGCGCCGGTGATCGCGATCGTCGAGATCGCTCGGGAGATTGGCGAGGAGGGCGTCCAGGTCGACGAGCCGAACCTCGGTGGCACCGTGAAGTTCGACTGGGGCTGGGTCAAGCTCGTACCCGCCTGGCACACGTCGACCACGCCCAGGGGAACGGTCAACACGCCGGCCGGCCTCCTGATCAACTTCGAAGACACGATCATCTACCACCTCGGCGACACGTCGCTGTTCTCCGACCTCCAGCTCGTCGGCAAGCGCAATCCGATCGACATCGCGCTGATGTGCATCGGCGGCTACTACACGATGGATCGCACCGACGCCGTCGATGCCGCGCAGCTCGTCGGCGCGAAGACCGTGATCCCCTGCCACTACAACACGTTCCCGCCGATCGAGACCGACGCGCAGGCGTTCAAGTCCGACGTCGAGTCCGCCGGCTACGCAGACGTGGTCATCCTCGAGCCCGGCGAGACCCATTCCGCATGACGCACGCGATCGTCCTGATCCAGGCCGAGCGGTCAGCCCTGGCGACGCTGGGCGGCGAGCTTGCCGACATCGAAGGCGTCGCCGAGGCGTACTCGGTGACCGGTGAATGGGACTTCGTGGCGATCCTGCGGCTGCGAGAGCACAACGACCTGGCCAAGGTGGTCACCGGCAAGCTCTCGCAGCTCGACGGGGTGAGCCGGACGCAGACGATGGTGGCGTTCGGGGTGTACTCGCAGCACGACCTCGAGGCGCTGTTCTCGGTCGGACAGTAATCAGGGGCTCTGCCTCGAGGGCTGAGAGCGGGTGGCGCTGTGTATCGCCGCTTCAAAGCCCTCCACCATCGCCTCGTACGTGTACGGCGCGACGGCCGCCCGCGCCGCGGCCCCCAACCGCGCGCGCAACGCCGGGTCGCCCAACAGCCGGTCGATCGCCCACGCCAGCGCCACCGCGTCCCCGGCGCGCACGACCAGTCCGGTCTGCCCGTCGCGAACGAGCCCGCCGGCGGCCGCGCCCACGGCGTCGGTGGCGATCACCGGGCGGCCCTGGAGCATCGCCTCGTTGCAGACGAGGCCCCAGGGCTCGCGGAAGCGGGGCGTCGGAACCGACGGCAGGACGGCGAGCTCGGCCGCGGCGTAGGCGACCGGGAGCTCCGGGCGGGGGATCGGGCCGAGCACGCGGACGCCCGCTGTAGCGCCGGCGCGGGGCGCCAGCGGCCCGTCGCCGACCACCACGAGCGTGGCCTCGGAGCGGACCCGGCGCCACGCGTCGAGCAGGACCGGAATCCCCTTCTCCGGGACCAGGCGGCCCACGTACAGGACGATCGGGTCGGCGCCGATGCCGTGGCGGGCACGGAACCGTTCGAGTTCGTCTGCCGACACGTGGCGGCCGAACAGGCCGGGCTCGGCGGTCTGTGGCGCGATGAACACGTCGTCGTCGCGGCCGCGCATCGATGCTACGAACCGCCGCACATGCTCGCCGTAGGCGATCACGGCGTCGGCGTGGCGGTAGATGTGCCGCGTGGCGGGAAAGGCAAGGTCGTGGGTCAACGAGCGCGGCCGTGCCCACACCGACGCCCACAGGACGAACGGCCGCCGGCGGACCTTCGCGCCGGCGTACGCCGCGGGCAGCACCGCGCCGCCCGCGAAACCCCCGATCACCGCGTCGTAGCGGCGTCCCAGCGCGAGCGCCTCACGGGCGCCGTTCAGGCGCCGCGCGGGGAACGGCGCCGCACGGAGTTGGCCGTCGAGGTCAGCGAACCACGAGGGGACGTACCGTTCACCGCCGCCGATGCACAGGACCTCGAGGTCGTGTCGCTGTGCGAGGCGCTCGAACAGCGGGACGCGATAGGGCGCCAGGTACGTGGTGAGCAGGGCGATCGGCATGTGCGTGGGCGCCGGGCGGCGTCCACACACTAAGCCACGTCTACGGCTGCGCTCCGCGCCCGGGCTGGAACCACATCGAATGATCCTTCCAGTCGTGCGCCATCAGCGCGCCGCCGGTGGCGATGACCGCGAGCAGGGGCGAGCGAGGGTCGCGGTCGACGGCGATCAGACCGACGCAGGCGAGCGCCGCGACGACCGTGCCCGTGGCGCCGTGGTGACAGCGCTGGCCCAGGATCCAGACGCGACGGCGGAGCGCGTCGTATTCAACGAGCTTCCTCGCGAGAATCGGACAGTCTCGTAGGCCGGAAGAGCGCATCTTGCCTCATCTATAGGCCGGGTATCGGCCCTCTATGCTGAAAACGTGAGATGGCGCGCGATTCTTGTGGGCCTAATTCCTATTTTCCTGGCAATTGGAGGTTGCGGGAGTTCTTCGCACTCCAGCACCGCCCAGACCTCGGCGAGCACGTCCCCGAGCACGGCGCCCGTGCCGACGCAGCCCACGTCAACGTCCTCGACGACCGGGGAATCGTCCACGACCTCGCCGACGACCGGCGCTTCGACCGCCCGGTCAACCACGACGACCAGCCCCGCCAGCGGCGGCGCCGGCGTCGGAGCTAGCTCCGGCCACAAGAAGAAGAGCCAGAACGGCGGGTCGACCGACGTCCGCGTGCCCGCGACGTTCGCGATCGGCTCGGGCGGCCGGCTGATCCCCTCGACGGTCTCGGCGCCGGCGTTCCTGGCCGTGCGCGTGACGGTCAGCTCCACAGATGGCGCGGGTCACCAGGTCATCGTGCACACGCCGACGACGTACACGCTGGCGGTGCCCGCCGGGGGTAAAGCGTCCGTGCTGATCCCCGGCCAGCGGGCCGGCCAGTATGCGATCGACGTCGACGGCAGGACGCGGGGGGCGCTGTTGATCGGTGGCGAGCCGGGTCCGTAGCCGGCGGTCGCGCGGGCTAGCCGATCGCCGACCCGACCGCGGCCCCGCGGTCGGGCCGGAGCAGCACGACGCCCTTCTCGTCGTCGAGCGCGCCGAGGACGAGCACCTCTGAGGCAAACGGGCCGATCCGGCGCGGGGGGAAGTTGACGACCCCGACGATCAGCGTGTCCTGCAGCTCCTGACGCGAATAGTTCGTTATCTGCGCCGAGGAGCGCTTGATTCCGACCTCGGGGCCGAAATCGATCGTGAGCTTCCACGCGGGCACGCGGGCTTCGGGAAAGTCGTCGACGGCGACGATTCGGCCGACGCGCATGTCAACCCCGTTGAAGTGATCGATGTCGATCACTCGCGTCTAGTTGGCGCTGTCGCCGGTCCCGTCCGAGCCCCAGCCGCCGTCGCCGGAGCCCGAACCGCTCGGCGTCGTCGTTGTCGTTGTCTCGGCGTCGTCGTGGTGGTGGGCGGCGGCGGTGGTGTGGTGGTCGTCGTGGTCGTCGTCGGCTCTGTCGTCGTGACCGGCGTCGTGGTGGTGACCGGTGTCGTTGTCGACGAAGCGAGCGTCGTGGTCGGCGGTAGCACCACGGGATCCGGGGCGGCGGTCGTTGTACCGGTGCCCGCGTTGGCGCCCGTCGAGCCGAGCACCGTCGGATCGGTCTGGGTCTGGGTGCGGCCCGGGAGTGTCGTCGACTTGGTCGCGTCGGCGTGCTTCGGTGGCGTCTTCGGAGTGACCGCGGCCGCAACCAGCGCCTTCTTCGGCGCCGGCGTGCTCTTCGCCTTGGTCGCCTTCGCCGGCTTGCTCTGCTTCACGAACGTGTGATGCGAGACATGGGTTGGTGTGGCGTGCACGGTGGGAGTCACGGGAACGGCGGGCGTGGGCGGAATCGCGGCCTGGAGAGGGCCGGTGTGATGGCTGGCGGAGGGCTGGTCGACCTCGACGGCGCCCGCGGTGACGAGCGCTGCCGCCGCGAGTCCGGCCGCCGCCTTCGTGGCGATCGCGCCGATTCCCGCGGAGACAAAGCCGCCGGCCGTCGATCCGACGACCAACGAGCCGCCCGCCGCGGTCCCGGCGGCCGCGGCGGTCGAGCCGGCCGCGGCGCCCGAGCTGGCGGCGCCCGAACCGGCCGCCGTCGCGCCCGATCCGGCGGAGTGGCCAAGGTGGGTGAGCGCTAGCTTCTTGAGGAGCACCAACGGACCGATCGGCAGCAACGCCGCCAGCGCCTTGTTCGTCTCCTTGAGCTGGCCGCGGAACATCTCACAGCGCTGGCACGCGCGCAGGTGGCGACGGACGAGCGGGCTGGGCCGGCGCAGGAGGCCCTCGGCGACCTCGCCCAGCTCGATCCGGACCTCTTCGCAAGAGAGGACGCGTGCCTCGGCGGCCTCGGCGAGGGAGATCCGGGCGCGCACGAGCAGCGACTTGACGCTCGGGACGGTCGTCTCCATCGCCTCGGCGATCTGCTCGTAGGAGAGTGCGTCCATCTCGCGCAGGACGAGGGCCGTCCGCTGGGTCTCGGGGAGCTCGCGGATGTCGCCGACGAGCAGCTTGAACTCCTCGCGCTCGTGCACCTTGTCGGCGGTGCTCGCGCCGTTGTCGGAGAGGTGGACGTCCATCGAGTCGACGCCGACCGCCTGGATGCGGCGCAGATGGTTCAGGCAGCGGTTACGGGCGATCCGGTAGAGCCAGGGCCGGACGTTGATCGGGCGGTCGTCGGCGAGCATCGCGTTGAACGCCGCGGCCATCACCTCCTGGAGGACGTCCTCCGCATCCTCGCGCGAGCCGAGCAGGTGGCGGCAGAAGGCCAGCAGCCGCGAGCTGTAGCGGCTGACGAGTACTTCGAACGCCGTCTGGTTTCCACGACGAACGAGCGCCACGAGGCGCTCGTCGGACTGCAATCTCAGCAGGGGCGACCGCCCGTGAAGGCCAAGTCCGCCGGAGTATTTGAGCGCTGAGACTTCCATCCGACCGTCCGGCGACTCCTAGGTGGCGAGCACTCCGGTAACCAGGACACCGTAGCAGCGCATTAGTTGCGGTCTTATAAGAGCTTTTGAAGTGAATCGTCGCGCGCGGGATTAACATGGCACCGGCGCCCGGGTAGACAAACTGGCAAAGTCCGCGCACTTAAAATGCGCCGCTCGTAAGAGCTTGCGGGTTCGAGTCCCGCCCCGGGTATCGCGCTTATCTGAGCGATTGCGGGGCGATGGGCGGCTACGCCACGCTGGCGGCGTGGGCGCGGCCGTTCGTCAGCGCGAGCTCGTCGAGCAGGAGCTCGACGAGCTTCTCGTCGCCCCTGATCTCGAGCCCGCCACGGTCGCGCTCGGGTGAGAACGCGCTCACCCAGTCGGCGACGTCGCCGCTGGCGCGCGCGTCTGCATTGTCCGCCGGGTGCTCGGCCAGCGTCAGGTCATCGCCCCTCAACACGAACGAAAACGTGGCGGCTTCGCCGTCCTGCTTGCCGTCGTTGACCGTGAGCTCGACCGTCGCGTGCGTTCCGCCCGGACGGACGAGTCCCGGGGCAAGCCGGAAGATCGCGCCGATGTCGACGTTCTCCGTGGCGCGGGGCGGGCCCCACGCCCACTCGTAACCCCAGCGGGCGAGCTCGGCGAGGATCGGCATCAGCTCGCGCGCACGCTCGGTCAACTCGTAGTCGACGCGCGGAGGGACCTCCCGGTAGCGCTTACGCGTCAGCATCCCGTCGGCGACCATGCGATTGAGGCGCGAGCGCAGCTGCTCAGTCGAGATCCCCGGGAGCACTCGCTGAAGCTCGACGAACCGCCGGGGGCCGGCGGCGAGGTCGCGGACGATCAGCAGCGTCCACTTGTCGCCCACGAGATCGAGTGCGCGGGCATCCGGCGACCACTGGTCGTAAGGATGGCGTTTGGGGGGTGGTACGTGTGGGATCGCGACGCCTCCCGGTTGGACGGAAGCTCCCTACCAACTTCGAGTCTAACGGACTACTTACGGGTCGCAGCCAATTCGTTGGCCAATTCGTGAGCTTTTGCGCGAGTTTTTTTGCCGGCTGTCGTTTACGGTTCTATGGGTGAATTGATCGTCCTGGCAGAGCGTCGTCCGGACCGTTCCCGCGTGACCGGGAACGCTCGTCCGGCGTTCTTCTTCGACCTCGGCTGCCCGTTCTCCTATCTCGCCGCCGAGCGCGTCGAACGGGTCGTTGGGGACGTCGTATGGATCCCGACGGCGGGCACGCTCCTGCGGCAAGGGGAGGGGTGCTCGCAGCCGGCGGCCGTCCGCGCGCACGCGGAAACGTGTGCGGTCGCGCTCCGGCTCCCGCTCGTCTGGCCCGACCGGTTCCCCGCCGAGACCCCGGCCGCGCTCCGAGCCGCGGCGTACGCGGCCGAGATCGGCGCCGGGTCGCGCTTCGCCCTCGCCGCCAGCCGGCTGGCGTTCTGCGGCGGCTTCGACCTCGAGGATCCGGAGATCCTGGCAGAGGCCTCAGCGGCAGCCGGCATCGCGCTGCGAGATTGCTTCAGCGCCGTCGGCGACCTCAGCCGGGACGGGGCGCTCGACGCCACGGCTCGGGGTCTGCTCGCCCACGGTGTCCGGCGCCTTCCGGCGATCCGCGTCGGCCGGCACTGGTTCGATGGCGACGGCGCACTTGCGGCCGCCGCCGCGGTGGTGCGGTCGGAACCGCTGTACACGGTCCATTGGTGAGCTGAGGGCGCCACTTGACGAGCAGCGGGCCGCCACCCAATGGCGTGCTGGGGGCCGCTGGGCAGCGTAAGGTGTCTCTCATGCCGGACCCCATCGACCCGGCGGCCGGGACAAGCCCGGCTCAACTCGGGGCTCGCAGTCACACAACAAGCCGGCGCCGGCGAGTCCGTGCGCGGGGTCGGCCGCACCCCGTGGTGGCGGTCAAGCGGTTCTGGAACCTCGCCTGGCAAGCCGGTCTCACGGGCCTCGCCTCGATGGTCGCCTACAACATGTTGCTCGCGGTCGTGCCCGTCGCGCTCCTCGGGTTGTTCGTCGCCGGGCAGGTTCTTTCCAGCACCGCGGTCCAGCACAGCGTGCTGAACGACCTCTCCGAGCTGTTTCCCGGCACCACCCGGAGCACGCTCAACGACCTGCTCCGCGAGGTCAAGAACTCGACGACCGGCACGGGCGTCCTCGCGCTGATCGCGAGTGTGTGGCTCGGCTCGTCGTTCTGGGGGGCGCTCGACACGAGCTTCACCCGCATCTACGGCTGCACGGGCCGCACCTGGCTTCGCCAGAAGCGGTTCGGGATCGTGATGGTCGTGGTCGTGCTCGTGTTCATGATCGCGACGGTCGCCGTGCCTACGGTGCAGACCATCCTGCAATCGGGGGCACGAGACCTTCCCTTCGATCTCGCCCGGATCACCGACTCGGTGTATGGGATCTCGCTCGGCGGCAGCATCGCGCTGCTGTTCGGCTGCCTGGCACTGATCTACGCCCGCGTGCCGAACCGGCGGATTCCGTGGGGCGCCATCTGGCCGGGGGCGCTCGGCGCGACGATCGCGATCACGATCGTGGACTACGCGTTTCCGGCGTACCTCTCGCACATCTCGACGATCGCGCGCTTCGGGACGACCGTCGTATTCATCCTGATCGTCCTCGGTTGGTTCTACGTCATCGCGCTGATCCTTCTCGGGGGCGGGGTGGTCAACGCGCTGCGCCTGGAGACGATCGCCGAACCGGACTGACGCCTGTTAGCGTCTTTCATCCAGTGGCCACGGAAACGTCGACCAAGATCCATGGTGGGCGCCTGATCGCCAAGCGGCTGCGGGCGCACGGCGTGGAGAAGCTGTTCACGCTCTCGGGCGGCCATCTGTTCTCGATCTACGACGGCTGCCGCGCCGAGGGAATCGAGCTGATCGACGTCCGCCACGAGCAGACGGCGACATTCGCCGCCGAGGGTTGGGCGAAGGTCACCCGATCGGTGGGCGTGTGCGCGTTGACCGCCGGCCCGGGCGTGACCAACGGGATGAGCGCGATCGCGTCGGCGTCGCAGAACCACTCGCCGCTGGTCGTGCTCGGAGGACGCGCGCCGCAGTTCCGGTGGGGGCAGGGATCGCTTCAGGAGATCGACCACGTCCCGTTCGTTCGCCCGCTGACGAAGCTCGCGGCGACGGCCACGGACACCGCCGAGATCCCCGGGATGGTCGACGAGGCGTTCCGGGTTGCCGAGGCACCGCACTCGGGCCCGACGTTCCTCGACTTCCCACTCGACCAGGTGTTCATGGAAGTGCCCGAGTCCGACGGAGGACCGGAGCTCGGTTCGCAGCCGCCCCGAGCCGCAGCCGACCCAGGCGCGATCGAGCGGGTCGCCGCGCTGCTGCGCGACGCCGAGCGGCCGGTGATCATGGCGGGCACGGGGCTCTACTGGGGTCGCGGCGAGCTCGCGCTGCGAGCGCTCGCCGAGGAGCTCCACATCCCCGTGTTCCTCAACGGCCTGGGGCGAGGCTGTCTCCCCGCGGATCACGAGCTGTTCTTCTCACGCGCGCGCGGGGCCGGCCTCTCGCAAGCGGACGTCGCGCTGGTGATCGGCGTGCCGCTCGACTTCCGGCTCGGCTTCGGCGCCGCGTTCGCGGAGGATGCGGAGATCGTCGTGGTCGACGTCGCTGAGCCCGAGCGCGACCCTCCGCGAGCGATCGCGGCCGAGCTCTACGGCGCGCTCGACGCATCGCTCGACGGGCTGCGGCGCGAGGCCGTCGGCGCCGGGGCGGCGGAGCGCGGCGCGTGGGTCGCGTCGCTGCGCGCCGTCGAGGACGAGCGGCGGGCGGGGGAGGCGGCCGAGCTCGCGGACCCGCGCGCGCCACTTCACCCGATGCGGATCTACGGCGAGCTCTCCCAGATGCTCGACCGCGACGCGATCGTCGTCGGCGACGGCGGCGACTTCGTGTCCTACGCCGGCCGGCTCGTCGACTCCTACGAGCCCGGCTGCTGGCTCGACCCGGGGCCGTTCGGCTGCCTCGGATCGGGGCCGGGCTACGCGCTCGCGGCGAAGCTCGCGCGGCCCGATCGCCAGGTCGTGCTGCTGCTCGGCGATGGCGCGTTCGGCTTCGCGGGCATGGAGCTCGACACGCTCGCCCGCCACGGCGTCGCGGTCGTCGGGGTGATCGGCAACAACGGAATCTGGGCGCTCGAGAAGCACCCGATGGAGTTCCTCTACGGCTACTCGGTGGCCGCCGATCTGCGACCGGGTACGCGCTACGACCAGATGGCGCAGGCGCTGGGGTGTGACGGCGAGTTCGTACAGGCGCCGGCGGAGTTGCGGCCGGCGCTCGAGCGCGCTTTTACGAGTGGCCGGCCGACGCTGGTCAACGTGCTCACCGATCCCAGCGTGGCGTACCCGCGGCGGTCGAATCTGGCGTAGGGCTGTCGCCCGGCGATACACAGCGCCACCCGTTCCCGGCCCTCGGGGCAGAGCCCCCAGATGCGAAAACCGCCCGCGTTTCAGCGGGCGGCTTCCGATCCAGGTTTGGCCCAATCGGGACGGGCAGGGGTACGTGCCTGAAAGGGCCGTTTAGAGTGGCTCGGGCGGCGGGAGGCGCCGATGTCTGCGGCTTCGCCCGAACCTATGTTGGGGTTCCGGTTCGCTTTCGCAAAGCCCTCACCCCGCCAGGCATCATGGCGTCTGATCCCTGACCGGGCAATCGAACATTCGTCCAGTACTGGCTAGCCAGCCAACTGGACGTTTTCTGGACACAATTCGGTTTGGTGCATCCCCCGGTTTTTGGAAGATTACCGCGCCAGCGGCTCTCCTGTCTCGAGCAGTGTCTTCAGCCCGCTGAGCACGAACATCCAGCCCTCGCCATGGACGCTCTCGCGCGTCTTCGGCGAGTTATCCAAGTGGTCGTGGATCACGGTCAGCTTGCAGACATCCTGGTCACCCGGCTCGATTTCCCAGGTGACGCGGCTGACCGGCTCGGCGCCCATCTCGGCGTCGTAAAGGGATCGCCAGCCGTGGACCAGCCGGCGCGGCGGATCGGCCTCGATCACGGACTCATCGCCCCACACGTCTCCGTCCGGGCCGAGCGAGCGGTACCTGCCGTCGGCGACCGTGATCCGGGCGCCGTGGAAATATCGCGCCGTGAACTCGGGCGTCGTGATCGCCTCCCAGATCTGCTCGGGCGTCGCCCTGATGAACACCTGGTAGACCTGCGTGGGGGGCGCTTGCACCATCGTCGTCATGCTGATTCCTCCAGCTCTTCTTTGAGCTCCGTGAGCGCGCTGACCTGGCGCTCGGTGTACTTGTCGATCCACCGGTCGTGGATCAGCCGGATCGGGACGGGATTGAGGTAGTGCAGCTTCTCCCGCCCCGCGCGGCGGTGGACGACGAGTCCGGCCTCCTCGAGCACGCGCAGGTGCTTCATGACGCCGAACCGCGTCATCTCGAGCTCGGACTCGAGCTCGGTCAGCGTCAGCCCCTCGCGCTCGAACAGGCGGTCGAGGAGGTGGCGGCGGGTCGAGTCGGCGAGAGCCTTGAAGGCGCGGTCGTCGTCGTTCATCGGTGGCGATGATATGTGACTAAATGGTCACATGTCAAGGGTTGGGCGGCGTCGGCGGGGCGGGGCGGTGGCGGTGGCGGGGTGGGGCGGCGGCGGGGTGGGGCGGTGGCGCTGGCGGCGCTGGGCTCGATGGCTTTCGACTCTCGCCCGCGGGCGCGTCTTTGGCGCCGTCGCCTCTGAATGGCGGGCGGCCCGGCAAACGGCGCTGGGGAAGGGGACGGGAGCGGGCGCGATCGCGGGCCTTCTGATGGTGCACAACACGACAACCTTGCGCCGGATGGCGAGCCCTGTCGAGTTGTGCACGAGGAGTGTGCTCAGTACGACAGGGCTCGGATCTGGCGCCGGTGTTGACGCGCCATGCACCATCCCCGTGACGCTCTCGACACGGTCCGGCACAAAGTCGCCACATCTACGGGCCCGAGCGCCCCGAGCAGGTCGACCAAAGGCTCCGACGGCCCGCCGGCGCCCTCACCCACCCCCTCTCCCTGGCTGCTTTTTACCGAGCCGATCGCCAACCAAGACGCCACCGCCATTCCCCTCAATTCCACCCGGCTAACATGGGATTCCCATGCGGCAGCTGTTCGCGTTTCCCAACCCCGTGAACGAGAAGGCGGCGAGAGTCGTCGCCGGCGCTGTGTTCGCCACCTCGCTGCTGATCCTCGCCACGTCGTGGTACTGGCTCCTGATCCCGCTGGCGTACGGCTTCTGGGCGCGGGTCCTGACCGGTCCGTCGCTGAGCCCGCTGGGCGCTGTCGCGCAACGGGTGATCGCCCCGCACCTCGGCCCGTCGAAGCCCGTCCCCGGTCCGCCGAAGCGGTTCGCGCAGGGGATGGGAGCCGCGTTCTCCACCGCCGCGCTGATCCTCGCTCTGCTCGTCGGCGCTCACACGGCCGCGGACGTCGTGCTCGTGCTGCTGGCTGTGGCGGCCGGGCTCGAGTCGGTTTTCGCCGTATGCCTCGGCTGTCACGTGTTCGCCCTGCTGATGCGCGCGGGACTGGTGCCCGAGTCCGTGTGCACCGAGTGCGCTGACATCAGTGCGCGGCTGTCGACCGCGCGTTAGCGCCGGGGCAAAGCGGTGGCGGGGGACTAGCTCAGCCCGAGCGCCGCGCCACGCAGGATGTCGTGCTCCGAGACCTCCGTCTCGTCGAGTCCGAACAGATCCATTACGCACAGCAGGATCACGGCGCCGGCGACGATCGTCGGCGCCCGCGCGGGATCGAGGCCGGCGACGTGGCGACGCTCGGCGAGTGGCATGCTCGCGAGCCGCCTGAGGATCGCCTCGGACTCGGTCCTGCTGAGCACGTAGCCGTGCACCCTCTCCGGGTCGTAGGGGTCGAGCTCCTGCGCGATCGCGGCGAGCGAGGTCGCGGTGCCGGCGACGGCGATCGCGCGCTTGACGTCCTCACGCCGCTCCGCCGGAACGCCCCGGCGCAGGACCGCCCGGGCGTCCTCGCGGACCGCCTCGAGCTCGGCGTCGGTCGGCGGATCGGTGTGGATGTGGCGCTCGGTCTGGCGCACGACGCCGACCTGATTGGAAACGTGAAACTCGGCTTCGCGCCCGGTGCCGATCACGACCTCGGTGGAGCCTCCGCCGATGTCGACGAGCAGCGTCGGGGTCGTGTCGCTCGGATCCCGGTCGCTCGTCGCCCCGAGGAACGACAACTGCGCCTCCTGGTCGCCGGTGAGGACGTGGGGAGTCAGCCCGAAACGGCGCTCGACGACGCCGGCGAACTCCTCGCCGTTCGCAGCGTCGCGGACGGCACTCGTGAGAACCGCGAGCGCGGTGCCGGCATGGTGGCGGCCGATCAGCGCGCGGAAGTCGGCGAGCGTGGAGTAGACCCGCTCCATCGCGTCGTCGCGCAGGCGGCCGTCCGCGTCGACCCCGGCGCCCAGCCGGGTCACGACGCTGATGCGCTCGAGCTCGTCGGTGACGCGGCCGTCGTCGACGTCGGCTATCAGCAGCCGGGTCGAGTTGGAGCCGATGTCCACGACCGCGACGCGCATCAGCCGACGCTGTTGACGGCGTGGGGCATCGGTCGTCCGTCGAGCGCTGCGAGGAGGTTATCGACGGCGAGGTCGGTCATCTTCTCGCGGGCCGCGCGGGTGGCCGAGCCGATGTGCGGCGCGATGATCAGGTTCGGGGCGGCGTACAGGGGGTTGGTCGGCGGCAACGGCTCGGGGTCGGTCACGTCGATTGCGGCGCCGGCAATCGTGCCATCGCTGAGCGCGGCATGCAGAGCATCCTGATCGACGATCGGCCCGCGTGCGGTATTGATCAGGATCGCAGTGGGGCGCATCCGCGCCAGTGCGGCGGCGTCGATCAGCTGATGGGTGTCGGCCGTGAGCGGAACGTGCAGCGAGACGAAGTCCGATCGCGCCAGCAACTCCTGAACCGTGACGTCCGGGGTGTGGAGAACGGTCATCTCGAACCCCCCGGCGCGCTGCGCCACTGCTCGCCCGATCCGCCCGAACCCGATAATCCCGAGCGTCGCCCCGTGGACCTCGGCCCCGAGATAGCGCGCCGGCTCCCACGTCAGCCAGTCGCCGTTGCGGGCGTCGGCGATTGCGTTGGGAAGCTTCCGCGCCGCCGCCATCAGCAATGCGAACGTCAGGTCCGCGGTGGCGTCGGTGAGGACGTCCGGCGTGTTGCCGACCGCGATCCCGCGTGCCGTGGCCGCTTCGACGTCGACGTTGTCGTAGCCGACCGCGTAGTTGGCGATCGCTCGCAACCCCGGCGACCGTTCGATCAGCGGCGCGTCGATTTTGTCGGTGAGGAGCGTGAGCAGGCCGGCCGCCGTTGCCGCGCGAGCGGCGAGCTCATCCGCCGGCGGCGGCAGCCGACCGTCCCAGACCTCGACGTCGTGTGCCGCTCGCAGTCGGTCGAGCCCGGCGCCCGGAAGCTGGCGGGTGACGAAGCAGCGGGCCACTTCGCCGGATTCTTGCGGTTCTCCTATCTCTCCGCCACGACAGCCGGTTGCTCGCCCGCGGAGGGCGCCGGCGCCTCGGCCCGCCGCGTCCGCGGCCGGACGTTCGGAAGCCCCACGAGGGCGACGACACCGCCGACGAGGGCGAAGGCGGCCGCGACCCAGAACGCGAGCTGGAAGCCGCTCGTCAGCGCGTCGTTGACGCTGGTGGCGACGTGGTGCAGGTCGCTGTTCGTGCGGGCGGTGGCGATCGCAGCCAGGATCGCCAGGCCGAGTGCGCCGCCGAACAGCCGCGAGGTGTTGACGAGGCCCGAGGCGAGGCCGGCCTCGCGCGGCTCCACGCCCGCGACGGCGGAGATCGTCGCCGGGACGAACGCCAGCCCGATGCCGATCGCGACCAGCAGCGAGGGCGCGATGAAGTCGCCGAGATAGGTGCCACCCGGCGCGATCCCGGTGAACAGCGCAAGGCCGACGGCCTGAAAGAACATGCCGGCCACGAGCAGTCGTTTGGCTCCGAACCTGATCACGGCGCGCGAGGCGAGCACGGACCCGGCGACGATGCACAGCGTCATCGGTAGGAACGCCAGACCGGCCTTGATCGGTGAGTAGCCGAGCACCTCCTGCAGGTACAGCGAGGCGAAGAACCACATTCCGAACGTCGCGCCGCCGACGAGCAGCACGACGAGGTTCGCCGCGCTCAGCGTGCGCGAGTGCCAGATCCGCAGCGGCATCAGCGGCGCCTTGGCGATCCAGCCCTCGATCACGACAAACGCGAACAGGAGCCCGACGCCGGCCGCCATCAGCGCGATCGTCGACGCCGCGCCCCAGCCGGTCACGTCCGTGCGGACGATCCCCAGCACGAGCAGAGAGAGGCCGACCGTGGCGCTCAGCGCGCCGGCGAGATCGAAGTCGCGATCGGCCGCCTCGTTGCGCCCCTCGGCGATGAGACGCTGCGCGAGCAACGCGGCGATGAGCCCGATCGGAACGTTGATGAACAGGATCCAGCGCCATCCCAGCAGATCGGTGAGGACTCCCCCGAGCAACACACCGGCGGCGCCTCCGGCACCGCCCATGGCGCCCCAGATGCCGACGGCCCGGTTGCGCGCCGCACCTTCCTCGAATGTCGTCGTGAGGATCGACAGCGAAGCCGGGGCGATGACGGCGCCGCCGAGTCCCTGGATCGCGCGCGCGGCGATCAGCGTTGCCTGTGACTGGGCGAGGCCGCCCGCCAGCGATGCCAGCGCGAACAGCACGAGACCGGAGACGAACACCTTCCGGCGCCCGAGGAGGTCGGCGGCGCGCCCGCCGAGCAGCAGGAACCCCGCGAACGTGACCGTGTAGGCGTTGACCACCCACTGGAGGTCTTGCTCGGAGAAACCGAGGCCATGGCGGATGGCGGGCAGCGCGACGTTGACGACCGAGACGTCGAGGATGACCATGAACTGCGCCAGGCACGAGAGGATCAGCGTGGCGCGAAGGTGGGGGTGCGGCGCGGTAGCTCCAGCCTCCATACGATCACAGTAGCAAGCTGTTCGATATCCGTCGTACAATCAAACGCGTGAGCGCTGTACTGCGTGAGACTGGAAATCCCGGTCCCTTGTCCCATCCGCCGCGAGCGAAGCTCGAGCTGGCGGCGGTGCTCCACGCGCTCAGCGATCCGATGCGGTTGCGGATCGTGGCCGGCCTCGCGGTGGGCTCGGAGCGGACGTGCGGCAGCTTCGACCTGCCGGTGGTCAAATCAACGTGCACGCACCACTTCAAGGTGCTGCGCGAGGCGGGCGTGATCCACCAGCGGCTCGAGGGCACAACGAAGCTGAACTCGCTCCGCCACGAGGACCTCGAGGCCCGCTTCCCCGGGCTCCTCGATGCGGTGCTACGCGCCTTCGAGCCGCGTTAGGGGCTCTGCCTCGAGGGCCGACGGCGGGGGGCGCTGTGTATCGCCGCGCTACGCCATCGTCAGCCCGCCGCTGACCGACAGCGTCTGCCCGGTGACGAACGCGGCTCGGTCGGAGGCGAAGAACGCGACTGCGCCGGCGATGTCCTCGGGCTCGGCCAGGCGGCGCATGGGCACGGCGCGGCGGAGCGATTCGATCACGCGCGCAGTCTCCTCGCCGGCGCCGATCATCTGCGAGAGCATCGGCGTCCCCGTCGGGCCCGGGCAGACCGAGTTCGCCGTGAGGCCGTAGCGGGCGACCTCGCGCGCGAGCGTCTTGGTGAACGCCACCACGGCGCCCTTCGCCCCCGAGTAGACGGCCTCGTTCGAGGAGCCGACCCGGGCCGCATCGGAGCCGATGTTGACGATGCGGCCGTACTCGCGCTCGATCATCCCGGGGACGATGCGATGGCACGTCCGCAGGCAGCCCTTGTAGTTGAGCTCGATCACGCGATCCCAGAACGGGGGCTCGGTCTCGAGGAACGGGCGGAACTCGTCCCAGCCGGCGTTGTTGACGAGGATCTCGATCGGGCCGAGCTCGCCCTCGACGCGACGCACCGCCGCATCGACTGAGTCGATGTCGGTCACGTCGAGGTGAACGGCCAACCCATCGACGCTCGCCGCCGTCTGCGCCGCCTGCTCGTCGAGGATGTCCGCGACCACGACGCGGTGGCCGTCGGCGGCGAGCTCACGGACGATCGCCCCCCCGATCCCGCGGGCGCCACCCGTCACAAGCGCGATCCGACCGGCAATATCCGTAGCAGGCATGGCGCGAAGTATGTCCTCGCCGGCGGCCGGTCATCGATAATTGCGTGTCCAGTCCAGGAGGTGGGAGATGATGAAGTTGGTTCGGCTCTTGCGCTCGCGACCACGAGGGCTGGCGAGACGTACCCGGCCGTGACTCTCAACGGCGGCACCACGTGGCGGGTGAACGGGCCCGTGTTTCACATCCCGGCGGCCGACGCTCCCCAGGTAGTCACGCAGGTGGGGATGACGAACGGTCGGACTTACTACGCGTGGGGCGGCCCGTTCGGCGGGAACGTCGTCAACGTCACCAGCGATGGCGGCAAGAGCTGGTACCAGACGTTCCTCGGTGGCCTTGTGCTGTCCGTCGTCAGCGGCGGCCCGCACAAGCTGGTCGCGGTCGCGGAGAGCGGGGACGGCGGCTCGATGGCGGCGACGTGGCTGTACGTCTCGAGGGACGGGGCCGGCACTGGCGCTACACGACCGGGATCAGCTGATCCCGGTTGGGCGGCCGCCCGGTTTGCCACGCACCCCGCGATTTGATCAAATGGTCCGATGACCACGTCGCTCGAGATCGAGCGCCGGCGGGTCGGCCGCTCGGAGCTGACCGTGCCGCGGATCGCGCTCGGCTGCGGCAACTTCGGCGGCGTCGGCTCGGCGCCTGAGCTGTTCGGTCAGGGGTTGAGCGAAGATCCGGCGTTCGAGCTGATGGACGCCGCGTGGGCGCTCGGGATCGACTACTTCGACACCGCGGACGCGTACGGCGGCGGCCGCAGCGAGCGGGCGATCGGGCGCTGGATCGCCTCGCGGGGCGTGAGGCCCGGGCTGACGACGAAGACGTATAACCCGATGGAGGCGGGCGCCGACAGCGGCCTGTCGCCCGACCGGATCGAGCGCCAGCTGCAGTCGAGCCTCCGGCGGCTCGGCGTGGACCGCGTCGATCTCTACCTCGCGCACGAGTTCGACCCGTACACCCCGCTGGGCGAGACGATCGGGGCGTTCGAGGAGGCGCAGGCCGTCGGCCGGACCAGGGCGTACGGCGTGAGCAACTTCGACTCGTTCCAGCTCGAGGCGGCGACGAACGTCGGGTCCCCGCAGGCGATCCAGAACGAGCACTCGCTCCTGGCCGGCGCCGAGGCCGTCTTGTCGGTCTGCGCCGAGCGGAGGGTCGCGTTCTCGGCGTTCAGTCCGCTCGCCGGCGGGTGGCTGACCGGCAAGTACCGGCGCGGGGAGCCGTTCCCCCCTGGCTCGCGGATGACGCAGCGGCCCGGACCGTACGAGCCACTGATCACCGATCGGACATTCGACGAGCTCGATCGACTCCGCTCGCTCTCTGAGGAACGTGGCACGTCGATGGCCGGCACGGCGCTCGCGTGGCTGCTGGCCGACGATCGCGTCACACAGGTCGTCGTCGGGCCCGGCCGCCCGGATCATCTCGAGCCGGTGCGCGAGGCGCTCGCACACCCACTCGACGCAGACGAGCGGGCAGATCTGACGAGCGCGTTCAGCTGATGCTGTTCCTCGGCCACACGGACGTGATCGCGGCTCTCGACCCGGGCGAGTGCGCCGACGCGATGGCGAGCGTGCTCGCCGCCCACGCCCGGGGCGAGACGTTCATGCCGCTTCGCTCGGTGATGATCCCGCCCGGTGCCGCGGGCTTCCTCGGGCTGATGCCGGGGTGGCGCGGAGGCGAGGCACCGGTCTTCTCGCTCAAGACGATCTGCCTGATGCCGGGCAATCCCGCTCGCGGCCTCGACGCCCATCAGGGGCTCGTCACGCTGTTCGACGGCGAGACCGGCGTGCCGACGGCGGTGCTCGACGCCTCGGCGGTGACCGAGATCCGCACCGCGGCGGTGACCGCGGTGGCGACGCGCACGCTCGCCCGCGAGGACGTCAGCGTGCTCGCGATTCTCGGCGCCGGGGTCCAGGCGCGCTCCCATCTCGACGCGCTGACGCGCGTGCGGAATTTCGACGAGGTCCGCTTCTACGCGCCGACCGAGGCGCACACGCGGGCGCTCGTCGACGGCGCAGCCCGCGACGGGCTGCCCGAGCTGACCGTGGCAGAGAGCGCCGAGGACGCCGTCCGCGGGGCCGACGTGGTCGTGGTCGCGACGAGCTCGCGCCAGCCGGTGCTCGAGCGCGGCTGGCTCGGCCCCGGCGTCCACCTCAACGCGGTCGGCGCGAGCAGTCCCACGGCCCGCGAGATCGACACCGCCACCGTTGCCGCGAGCGCGCTGTTCTGCGACAGCCGCGAGTCGGTGGCGAACGAGGCGGGCGAGTTCCAGCTGGCGATCCGCGAAGGGCTGATCGACGGCGAGAGTCACATCCGCGCCGAGCTGGGGGAGGTACTCGCCGGCCTGGAGACGGGAAGGCGTGACGACGGCGAGCTGACCATGTACCGCTCGCTCGGGATCGCTGTCCAGGATCTGGCCGCGGCCGAGCTCGCCGTCCGCACGGCGCGGTCGAAGGGGCTCGGGACCGAGGTCGATCCGTGATCGATCTCGCCGAGATCGAGGCGGCGCGCCAGCGGATCGCCGGCGCCGCGATCCGGACTCCGCTCGTGCGCCTGCACGCCAGCGATGCCCCGGCCGAGATCTACCTGAAGCTCGAGACGCTCCAGCCGATCAACTCGTTCAAGATCCGCGGCGCGACGAACGCGATCCGGAGCGCGTCGGAGCGCGAGCGGGCGGCGGGTTTGGTGACAGCCAGCGCCGGCAACATGGCGCAGGGCGTCGCGTGGGCCGCCCGCGAGCTCGGGCTCAGAGCGACGATCGCCGTCCCCGAGCACGCCCCCGAGGCGAAGCTCGCCGCGATCGAGCGGCTGGGCGGCCGGGTCGTGAAGCTTCCGTACGACGAATGGTGGAACGTCATCGTCACCCACCGCGTCGACGGCGTCGAAGGTCTGTTCATCCACCCCGTCGAGGACGAACGGGTGATGGCCGGCAACGGCACGATCGGCCTCGAGATCTTGGAGGATCTGCCCGATCCGGACGCCGTCGTGATCCCCTACGGAGGCGGCGGCCTGACGGTGGGCATCGCGAGCGCGCTACGCGCGCTGCGGCCGCAGACGAAGATCTACACGGCGGAGCCCGAGACCGGAGCGGCGCTGGTGGCGGCGTTCAAGTCGGGCGGGCCGGAGACTGTCGAGTACGAGGCTTCGTTCGTCGACGGGGCCGGCAGCCGCCGGGTGCTCGACCCGATGTGGCCGCTGGTGATGCCGCTCATCGACGATGCGTTCGCGGTCCCGATCCCGGACGCCGCGGCGGCGATCCGGACGATCGCCGAGCGGGTGCGCGTGATCGCCGAGGGGGCCGGGGCGCTGGCCGCCGCGGTCGCCCTCTCGGGGAGGGCGGGCTCGGGGAAGGTCGTGTGCGTGGTGTCGGGCGGCAACATCAACCTTGGCAAGTTGGCGGAGATCCTCGAAGGAGGTGCGGGATGAGCGAGCCCGCCCAGGAAGACTTTCACGCCCCGCTCCTTCCCGGACGGGGCGCCACCGACTACGAGCGCTACCTGCGAACCGACGAGCTGCTGTCGCTGCAGAAGACGCCGGAGGAGCAGGTGCACCGCGACGAGCTGCTCTTCCAGACCGTGCACCAGACCTCGGAGCTGTGGCTGAAGTTCGCCGCGACCGAGGCCGACGAGGCGGCGGCGCTCGTCGAGCGCGACGAGCTGGGCGCGGCGCTGCGGCTGCTGCGCCGGTCGGTGCTGTGCCTCCAGTACGTGACCGCCCAGCTCGACATGCTCGACCAGATGAATCCGTGGGACTACTCGAAGATCCGCGTCGCGCTCGGTCACGGCGCCGGCTTCGACTCGCCGGGGTTCAGGCGCCTCCCGGGCATCACGCAGCGGCTCTCGAAGGCCTTCGATCGACAGCTCGAGCGGGCCGGCCTCGAGCTCACCGAGGTCTACCGGCGTTCGCGGGATTTCGAAGACCTCTACCAGCTAGCCGAGCTCCTGACCGATTGGGACGAGCGGATCTGGATCTGGCGGTTTCGCCACTACGCCACGGTGGCGCGGGCGCTGGGGGAGGACACCATCGGCACGCAGGGGACCCCCGTCCAGGTGCTCGGCAAGCTGATCGCGCAGCGGCAGCTGCCCCGCCTGTGGGACGCGCGCAGCCGGCTGGTCGAGCTGTTCGACGCCGAGCGGGCGGCGGATTAGCGCGCGGCGGCCGACCGCAGGCCTTCCAGCAGCCGGTCGACCTCTTCGACGGTGTTGTAGTGGATGAATCCGATCCGTACGGCCTCGTGCTCGTAGCCGAGGCGCTTGTAGAGGTCCAGCGAGTACCACGAGTCGTGGGCCCAGACGCCGATGTCCCGTTCGGCGAGATGGCTGACCACGTGGGCCGCCGGGATATCCGCGACATTGACGAGAAATGTCGGGACGCGACCGTCCATCGTCGGGAGGCCGTAGATCGTCACGTCGGGTCCGGCCTCCGAGAGGAAGCGCTCGCCCAGCGACCGCTCGTACGGGGCGATGGCCGGGAACCCGCCGATCGACTCCAGGTACGCGAGCGTGGCGTTGAAGCCGGCGAGCAGCTCGTACGGCAGTGTGCCGGTCGCGAACCGGCGCCCGAGCGGTGTCGTCGGAGCCGGCCGGGCCTTGTAGGGGCGCCACAGCTCGCTCACCTGGGCCCTTCCGTAGGCCACACCGAGGTGCGGGCCACAGAACTTGTAGGGCGAGCAGATCAGGACGTCGGCGTCGATCTCGCGGACGTCGATCTCGTGGTGCGCGGCGTAATGGACGGCGTCGATCCAGGCGAGCGCCCCGGCGTCGTGCGCGAGCTTGCACACGCGCTGGGCGTCGACGACCGTCCCGACGGCGTTCGACGCCCACGCGAACGCGACCACCCGGGTGCGGGGCCCGAGCTTTGCCTCGAGATCCTCGTAGTCGAGCGTCGTGTCCGACTTCAGCTCGACGTGGCGGACGATCAGGTCCCGGTCCCTGGCGAGCTCGAGCCAGGGTGCGACCCCGCCGTCGTGGTCGAGCGAGGAGACGAGGATCTCGTCGCCCGGCGCAAAATTCCGTCCCGCGGTCCGCGACAGCGCGAAGTCGAGCGTCGTCATGTTCGGGCCGAACGTGATCTCCTGGGGGTCGCAGCCGAGCCACCGGGCAGCGCCGGACTCGGCGGTCTCCAGAATCTCCTTGACACGGAGGCTCGTCTCGTACACCGCGCCGAGATTGGCGCTCGCTTCGCGCAGGGCGCGGGCGATTGCGTCTCCCACTTCGTCGGGGACCTGGGAGCCGCCGGGGGCATCGAGAAAGGCGAAGCCGCCTTGCAGCGAGGAGAACCGCTGCCGGATGGCATCGACATCGAGCTGGCTCAGCACGTCCACCATCGCCCCTCCTTCCAAGCGGCTTCACATAACGCAATTGCAAGCATAGGCAGCTTGCACCGGCCCATTGGGGATGGTTTGATCAAGACTACAAGATCAAACTTGGGGTGAGAGAGGGCCGTTTGAGTTTCCGTGTGATCCGCGTCGCTGAGGCGAGTTGGCAGGGTTCGGTGCCCGAGGGAGGCGGCCGTCTGGAGCTGGCAAGCGGGGCGTTCGAGGGTCCCTATTCGCTGCGGGCGAGGGTCGAGGACGTCGAGCGCGCGACGAATCCAGAGGAGCTGATCGCCGCGGCGGAGGCCGGGTGCTTCACGATGTCGCTGGCGAACCTCCTGGGCGAAGCCGGACATCCGGCGCGTGATCTGCGCACGACCGCGCGGGTCCGGCTCGAGCAGGTCGACACCGGCTTTGACATCACGCTGATCGAGCTGCGCGCGGTCGGCGACGTGCCCGGCGTCGACGCCGCCACGTTCGAGGAGATCGCCCAGGAGGCGAAGAACTGCACGGTCTCACGGGCACTCGCCGGGACCGAGATCACGCTGGAGGCGACGCTTGCAGGCGAATGACCGCCGGTCCGCCGCCGGCAGGTGGTTGACCCGCTTTGGCCGAATCAGGCAGGGAGTTCCATGAGCGCGCTCGAACAGACGGTGCTCGAGTTCACGCCCCTGCATCCCGCGACGCGGGCGACGGGGGACGCGGAGGAGGTGCTGTTCGTGCTCAGCGGCAAGGGCACGCTGCGCCTCGAGGACGCGCGCTACGAGCTCGAGCCCGAGACCGGGGCCTACCTGCGGCCCGGAGAGGAGTACGAGGTCGAAGCTCACGACCCCGACCTGATGCGGGTCGTCTCGGTGCAGATCCCGGACCCCGTCCCGGCCGACCCGGACGCCCCGCGCGAGGTCGTGCGCCGGCTCGCCGACCAGGAGGCGCAGGCGGCCACAACGGACCGCGAGTTCAGGATCGTCGCCGACCCGCGCACGGGGCTGCAATCAGCGACACACTTCGTCGGCTACATCCCGACCGCCCGTGCACCCGAGCACTTCCACACTTACGACGAGGTCATCTACGTGCTCGATGGCGAGGGCGTGCTGCATGAGGGCGACACCGAGCGCCCGTTGTCAGCGGGCTCGAGCATCGAGCTCGCCGCGCGGACCGTCCACTGCCTCGAGAACACGGGCGGGGACGTGATGCGGATCGTCGCGGTCTTCAGGCCGGCCGGCTCGCCGGCGGCCGCCTACTACCCGGACGGCACGCCGGCGCACTCAAGCGCGCCGCCCATCTCGACGTGAAAGTCAAACATCGTGAGACAGCTCCACAGGAGGTCACACCAGTGAAGGGACGCATCATCATCGCCGCATTGACGCTCGCCGCGATTTTCGTGGCGGGTTGCGGCAGCAGCAGCAAAAGCAGCAGCACCACCGCCAGCAGCGGCAGCTCGACCACGGCGTCTTCGGGCACGAGCAACACCAAGTGCACGGCGTCGATCGCGGTCGAGGGACCGTTTACGGGTCCGGTGGCGCAGGTAGGCCTCGAGCAGCTGCACTTCGCGCAGCTGGCCGTGGCCAATGACAACGCGGCGGACCACACAAATGTGACGCTCGCCCAGGACGACACGCAGCTGATGCCGTCGATCGCCACGACCAAGACCCAGTCGATCATCGCAACGCCTGCCGTGGCCGTGGTCGGGCCGTCGGGGAGCCAGGAGGTCGAGGCAGTCGGTCCCCTGCTCGCCAGAGCGGGGTTGGCGGGTGTCTCCGGATCGGCGACCCTTCCGGCCCTCACGAGCAGCGGCGCCAACAAGACGTTCTTCCGCGTGGTGCCAGACGATGACGTCCAGGGACCGCAGGATGCCAACTACATCGTCACTCATCTGCACCCCAAGGGCGTTCTGATCATCGACGACGACGAGGCCTACTCGCAGGGCATCACCAAGGTCATGATCCCGATCCTGCAAAAGGCGGGGATCAAGGTCAATCACCAGACCTACAACGGTACGGACACCGGAGCGACGCTGTCCAACGCGCTCTCGTCGCTCGTGACCTCACAGTTGAACTCGAATGACCAGGTCGCGGTGCTGCCGTGGCAGACGGCCGCGAATGCGCAGCAGTTCGGGCTCGATGCGCAGCAGCAGCACAAGAAGGTGATCCTGTTCGGAACCGACGGCACGAACTCGCCCTCGCAGTTCCACATCCCGGGCACCTACATCTCTACGTTCGGGCCCGACATCTCCACGTCGAGCAGCCCGCTGGACAAGTCGGTCGTCGCTGGTGTCGCCAAGTACGGTCCGTACGGCGCCTTCGGCGTGCCGACCTACGCGGCGACCGATGTCGTCATGAAGGCGATCGCGTCGGTCTGCAAGGCGGGGCAGACGCCGAGCCGCTCCAACGTGCTCGCCGCAATCAAGACGACGAACATTCCCGCCGCCGCGAACGTGCTCGATCAGCCGATCTCGTTCACCTCGACCGGGAACCTTTCGGGCCAGCCGGGTTACCTGTTCCACGTCAACAGCCAGGGCAAGTACATCGAGATACCGGCCCATTGATCCGTCTGGTCGATCACGACCACTACCCCTTACCGTGATGACTCACGGCTGAGGTTCTCGCCGGCGCCGTCCGCGTTACTGTGGGCGGCGCCGGCGGCTTGAGCGTCCAGCAATAGATAGACGTGACGGTCTTTCTCCAAACCATCGTCAACGGCCTGACCACGGGCGCCATCTACGCGCTCGTCGCGCTCGGCTACACGATGGTGTACGGCATCCTGAAGCTGCTGAACTTCGCGCACGGCGACGTCTACATGGTGGGGGCGTACATCGGCTACGTCGTGCTGCAGATCTTCGGGGGTCCGACTGCCCTCAGCATCCCTGTACCACTGCTGCTGCTGGTGATGTTCGTCGCGGCGGCCGGCGGTTGTGGCTATCTCGGCGTGGCGATTGAGCGGTTTGCCTACCGGCCGCTGCGCAACGCGCCCAGGATCGCGCCGCTGATCACCGCGCTGGGGGTCTCGTTCGTGCTCGAGAACTCGATCCTGCTGCTGTTCGGCGGCTTCACGCGCAGCTACGACACCAACGCGTTCATTCCGTTCTCGACCGGCATCCGGATCGGCGGGGTGAGGATCGACATCGTTCAGATCCTGACGCTGGTCCTCAGCGTGGCGGTGATGATCGGCCTGCTCCAGATCGTGAATCGCACGACGCTCGGTAAATCGATGCGCGCGGTGGCGTCGGATCGCGAGGCGGCGGAGATGCTCGGCATCGATGTCGACCGGACGATCGCGCTCACTTTCTTCATCGGTTCGGCGATCGCCGGCATCGCCGGCGTGATGTCGGGGCTGCTGTTCAACCAGATCACGAACACGATCGGCTTCCTCACCGGCTTGAAGGCGTTCACCGCCGCGGTGGTGGGCGGGATCGGCAGCATCCCGGGAGCGATGATCGGCGGCTTCTTCATCGGCCTGTGCGAATCGTTCACCGCGAGCTACATCTCCAGCCAATACACAGATCTGATCGTGTTCGGCATCCTGATCGTGACGATGCTGGTCCGGCCCGTGGGGCTCTTCGGCCAGCGTCCCCTCCAGAAGGTGTGAGCGCATGACCGTCGAGCGCGAAGACCCGGGCGCCGGCAGCGAAGCGGTCGACTCCGACGGCCACGGCGCGGATCCCTCGATCGGCGTAGACGAGTGGGTCGCGCGATCCGGGCAGCATCGCGACGAGGGGACCGGCTGGCGCAGGGCGCTGGGGCGGGCGGAGGAGCGCGTCGGCTGGTGGCCGCGACTTGCGCTCGTGACGCTCGCGGGCCTGATCTTCGCTCAGCTCTCGACGAACGTGAACATCCAGACGGTCGCGTTCAACAGCCTGCTGTACGCGCTGCTCGCGATGGGGCTGAACATCGCGGTCGGATGGTCCGGACTGCTCGACCTCGGCTACATCGCGGCCTTCGGCTTCGGCGCCTACGGCTACGCGATCTTCTCGTCGACGGCGCTCGGGAGCGGGGGGGTCGGGGGCACCCATCTCCCCGCGGTCGAGTCGGTCCTGATCGTCGTCGCGGCGGCCGGCCTGGTGGGGGTCGTGGTGGGTTTGATCGCGCTGCGACTCTCGGGCGACTATTTCGCGATCGTCACGCTGTTCCTCGGCCAGGCGTTCGTAGAGGTCGTCACCAACGTCGACCCCGGCACCCTGGGGGGCGTCAACGGGCTGTTCGGCCTGGATCCCCTGCACAGCTTCGGCGTCACGGTCACGACCCCGATCGGCTACTACTACGTCGCGCTGGGGCTGTGCGTCGTCGTCGCGGCGGTCTTACACCTGCTCGACACCTCTCGAACGGGCCGCGCCTGGCGGGCGCTCAACGACGACCCGCTGGCCGCCGAGGCGATGACGATGTCGGTCAACAAGCTCAAGGTGATGGCGTACGCCTGCGCGACGATGGTCGGCGCGCTCGCCGGCACGCTGTTCGCCGCCCAGCAGGACAACGTCTTCGGAACCAACTTCACCGCCAACATCCTGATCCTGATCTACGCGTGCCTGGTGTTGGGTGGGGTGGGCAGCATCGCGGGGGCGATCCTCGGTGGGATCGTCGTGACCGTCGCCGAGAACATGCTCTCGAGTCCGACCGACGCCGCCTACCTGTTCTACGGCCTGGTCATCATCGCCCTGATTGCGCGCGTGCGTCCATGGCGGAAGCTCGGCTACGTGATCGCCGGCGTGATCGCCTTCGGCTACGCCGCGCACGCCGTCGTCGATGCGGTGGCGCCGGTGGCTACCGCGGGCAGACCGGGAAGCCCGGGGTGGATCGGGTCAGTGCTGAACGGGTATGTGATCGTGCCGAAGAACCCCGCGAACTTCGGCAACGCCCTGTACCTCGCGCTGATCGTCGGGTTGGTCGCGATCGTGCGCCTGCGCGGCATCCATCAGCTGATCGCCGTGATCATCACCATCTATGTGGCCGCGTGCTGCTGGGAGTCTCGGCTGATCGTCAACCCCGCGATCACGACCCAGATCATGCTCGGAGCGATCCTGATCGTGACGATGGCCGCACGACCGTACGGGCTCCTGGGCAAGCATCGCGTGGAGCTCATCTGACCATGGCGCTGCTCGAGATTGACAACCTCTCTCTCGCGTTCGGGGGCCTGCGCGCGATCTCCGAGCTCGACCTCGAGGTCAACGAGCACGAGATCGTGAGCATCATCGGCCCGAACGGCGCCGGCAAATCGTCCGTCTTCAACGTGATCAGCGGCGTCTATGAGCCGGTCGAGGGTGAGATCCGGCTGGGCGGACAATCGATCGGCGGCAAGAAACCGCATGTGATCGCCCGGATGGGGATCGCCCGCACGTTTCAGAGCCTGCGGTTGTTTCAGAACCTGACCGTCAAGGAGAACGTCAAGGCGGCGACGTACGGCAACACCAGAGCCTCGCCGGTGGAGTCCATCCTGCGCCTGCCGCGAGCACGCCGCGAAGAACGCGAGGTCGACTCGCTCGCCACCGAAGTCCTCTCGTTCTTCGGTGAGCGCCTCGCCGGTTACCGGTGGGATCAGCCCGCCTACGTGCTCTCCTACGCGAACCGCCGCCGGCTCGAGATCGCGCGTGCGCTCGCGACTCGGCCGAGGCTGCTGATGCTCGACGAGCCGGCGGCCGGGATGAACCCCAACGAGACGCACGAGATCAGCGAGCTGATCGGGCGTCTGCGCGACGAGCTGTCGCTCGCGATCCTCGTGATCGAGCACGACATGCACGTCGTCGAGGGGATCTCCGATCGCGTCGTCGCGCTCGACCACGGCGTCAAGATCACGGAGGGCTCGTTCGATTCCGTCGCGACGCATCCCGCCGTGGTCGAGGCCTACCTGGGGCGCGATCCCGAAGCGCTCGCCGAGGCGTGACCCGGATGTCGCTTCTGCACCTCGACAACGTCACCACCTACTACGGAAAGATGCGGATCCTCGAGGAGATCTCGCTGGAGGTCGCAGCCCGGTGAGCTCGTCTGCCTGCTTGGCGGCAACGCCTCGGGGAAGTCCACCACGCTGAAGACGATCCTCGGGATCGTGCGTCCGCGCGCCGGCCGGGTGATGCTCGACGGGGAGGACGTGACCGGCCGCGCGGTCGCCGAGCGGATCGCCCGGGGACTGGCGATCGTTCCCGAGAACCGTCGGCTGTTCAGCTACATGACCGTGCGCGAGAACCTCGAGCTCGGTGCCGTGTTGCGGAACGGGGAATCGCTCGACGCGGACTTCGAGCGCGTCCACACGCTGTTCCCGCGCCTGCACGAACGCCGCGACCAGCTCGCGGGCACCCTTTCGGGCGGCGAGCAGCAGATGGTCGCGATGGGCCGTGCCCTGATGTCGCGGCCCCGCCTGCTGCTGATGGACGAGCCCTCGATGGGGCTTGCGCCGGCGCTCGTGCAGCAGAACTTCCGGATCATCAAGGAGGTCCACGAGTCCGGCACGGCGGTGCTCATGGTCGAACAGAACGCGGCCATGGCGCTGTCGATCGCCGACCGCGGCTACGTGCTCGCGACGGGCGAGATCGTGCTCTCCGGCTCCGCCGCGGACCTGCTCAAGAGCGAGGATCTCAAGCGGGCCTACCTCGGGCGCTGAGCGGGCACTAGGCCTGGCGCGCGCCTGGCCCCGCTCCCATCGCGTCAAACAGCTGGGCCGTGTCGACGTACTGCTGAAAGCCGGTGACCTTGCCGTTGCGCAGCCTCCAGACGTGGCAGGCCTGCGCGTCGAGGCGCTTACCGGTCGTGTTGTGGACGCCCGTGTAGCGGCATTCGACGACGACCGTATCGCCAGCGTCGTGAAACTCGTGCGGGGAGACGGTGAAGCCGTCCCACTCAGAGTCGAGGTTGTCGAACAGGTTCTCCCTGACGGCGTCGACTCCGACCCAGGGCTCGCCGTCGGGTTGATACGGATGGCCATCGGCCTCGCGCCACTCGATGTCGGGAGCGAAAGCCGCGAGAACGCTCTCGATGTCGTCGTTCGCGGCGGCTTCGTACACGTCCTTGAGGACCTGCACGTTTCCCATGGCTATCGCGCGCGGAGCTCGAACAGCGGGTTTCCGCCCATCGCCTCGGAGATGCTGTTGGCGGTCGTCGCGAGGTGGTCGTGGAGGGCCTGGGCGGCGTGATCGGGATCGTTGGCCACGCAGGCGGCGAGGATCTCGTCGTGCTCGCCCGCGCGGGCGTCGAGCTGCCGGCACTGGGGAACCTCGAGGCAGTAGCGCTCGCTGGTCTCCCAGATCGGAAGGATGAGCCGCAGCAGCCAGGCCGAGCGGGCGGCGCCGTAGAGCGCGAAATGAAGTTCCTCGTGAGCCGCCGAAGTCGCTCCCGAGTTGTCGTCGGGCATCCGTTGTAGCGCGTCGAGGCGCTCGCGCGCCAGCGCTTCGTCCTCGCCCGTGAACCGCTCGGCGGCGCGGCTGATCGCGAGCATCTCGAGCGCCAGCCGCGCCTCGTAGACCTCTTCGAGGTCGGTGATCGAGAGCTCGGTCACTCGCGCGCCGCGGTGCGGGATGTTGTCGACCAGCCCGGCTGCGTCGAGCCTGCGCAGGGCTTCGCGGATCGGCATCGGGCTCATCTGGAGCAGCTCGGCCAGTTCTTCGATCGGGAGCCGCGCTCCCGGCCGCAGCCGACCTGTGATGATCGCCGTGTGCAGCGTTCCGAACGCCTTCTCGGCGAGCGTCCGGTGGCCCCTGATCGACGCATCGTCAGCGAGCACAGCTAGCTGTGACTCCATCCCAGTCGTAGTATCGAAATCAATGATCAAAAGTCAAGAAACCGGGCCGGGTCGTGGAGGTTTTCGCCTTGAGAGGCGCGACGATGCCGTGACGCTCGACGATTCGGACCCGCTGCGGGGGTTCCGCTCCCGCTTCGTGATCGACGATCTGGTCTATCTCGACGGCAACTCGCTGGGGCGGCTGCCGAAGGCCACCGTGGGGCGGCTTGCCGATGTGGTCTCGGTCCAGTGGGGCGAGCGTGTCGTTCGCGGGTGGGACGACGGGTGGCTCGACCTGCCGCTCGCCGTCGGCGACCGCCTCGGATCCGCCGCGCTCGGGGCCGCGCCGGGTCAGGTCGCGATCGGCGACTCGACGACGGTCTGCTTCTACAAGCTCGTCTCGGCCGCGCTCGAGTTGCGCCCCGAGCGGCGCCAGATCGTCGCTGACGTCGACAACTTCCCGACCGATCGCTACGTGCTCGAGGGGCTGGCGCGGGCGCGCGGCCTGGAGCTCGTGTGGCTGCGGTTCGACCCCGCGGCCGGGCCCACGGCCGATGAGGTCGCGTCGGTGGTCGGGTCCGGCACGGCGCTCGTGACGTTCTCGCACGTGTCCTACCGCTCGGCGTACGTGGCGCCGATGGCCGCGATCAACGCCGTCGCCCGCGACGCCGGCGCCTTGACGTTGTGGGACCTCAGCCACAGCGCCGGGTCGGTGCAGGTGGCGCTCGACGCGGACGGGACGGATCTGGCGGTGGGCTGCACGTACAAGTACCTCAATGGCGGGACCGGGCGCGCCGGCGTACATGTACGTGCGGCGGGGCCTCCAGGCCGACGTGCGCCAGCCCATCTGGGGTTGGCTGGGACGCCGCGACCCGTTCGAGATGGCGCAGGGCTACGAGGTCGCCGACGGGATGCGAGGGCTGCTGTCGGGAACCCCGCCCGTGCTCGCGATCTCGGCCGTGGACGAGGGCGTCCGGCTCGTGGAGGAGGCGGGAATCGAGCGGATCAGGGAGAAGGGCATCGCGCTGACCTCGTTCGCGATCGCGCTCGTCGACGAGCGGTTGGCCCAGCTCGGCGTCTCGATCGCCTCGCCGCGCGATGCAGCCGTTCGCGGCGCCCACGTGGCGCTGGCCGTCGAGGGCGCCGCTGAGCTGTCCGCCGCGCTGATCGACCGCGACGTCGTCGTCGACTTCCGCCGGCCCGACGTGATCCGGTTCGGGCTCTCGCCGCTGACGACGCGATTCGTCGACGTGTGGGACGCGGTCGAGGCGTTGCGCGAGCTGCTCGAGGCCCGCCAATTGGGCTGAAGAGGTCGGCGCATGCGCCGACCTCCCGGCGCCGCATGCGGCGCCGGGCCGGGGTGCATGCACCCCCGGCTACCTACCTGGATGTCCTGTTTGAGCTTCGACTGCGGGCCCCACGGCGCCGGCGAGGTGAGCGCGGGCGGGCAACATCGTCGCGACGAGCGCGCCGGAGAACGACAGCCCCGCCGACAGCGCGATCGAGGCGGCAAAGCCGTCACCGAATGCCGCCGGCGACGCGTAGCTCCCGGCGCCGGCGAACACGGCGACCGCGATCGCCAGCCCGAAGACCCCGCCGAGCTGTCGCATCGTGTTGAACGTCCCCGACGCCTTGCCGATCTCTCCAGGCGCCACCGCTCCGACGACCACGCTCTGGGCGGCGGGAATTGCGGTCGAGATGCCCGCGCCCGCGAGCACCAGCGGCGGCACCATCTGTGAATAGCCGAGGCCGCTGCCGGCGATCAGGGCGATCCAGGCAAAGCCGGCGGCCTGCATCAGCAGCCCGGTGACGATCAGCGGCCGCTCGCCGATGCGGTCGACCGCCGCGCCCGCGACGGGGGCGACGAGGAACAGGGTCGCCGTCCAAGGCAGCAGGCGCACGCCGGCGTCGAGCGGCGACTGGCCGAGCGCGATCTGCTGGAACTGGGCCATGAAGAACACGGCGCTGAACAGACCGGCGAACAGCAGCAGGTTGAGCGCATTGCCGGCCGCGAACTGCCGGGAGCGGAACAGCCGCATCGGCAGCATCGGCTCGCGAGCGCGGAGCTCGTACATGACGAACGCGGTCCCGACCACGATCGACGTGGCGAGCGTTCCCATCACCTCGACGCTCACCCAGCCTGCGCGGTTGGCGCGGACGAGTCCCCAAACGAGCGGGAGCGCCGCGCCGGTGAACAGCGCGAGGCCCGGGATGTCGAGCGCGGCCCTGGGGCCGTAGCTCTCCTTGATCCGCGCCATCACGAGCGGGATCGCGGCGAGCCCGATCGGCACGTTCAGCCAGAAGATCCACTGCCACGCCAGCCCCTGCGTGACGGCGCCGCCGACGACCGGGCCGCCGAGGACGGCGAGGCCGGTGATCGCGCTGTAGATCCCCAGCGCCCAGCCCCGGCGCTCCGGCGGGAACGCAGCGGAGAGCAGCGCCAGTGACAGCGGCGCGACCAGCGCCGCGCCCGATCCCTGAACCGCGCGCGCGGCGATCAGCCAGCCGACGCTCGGGGCGAGCGCGCACGCCGCCGACGCGGCGATGAACAGCGCCAGCCCGCCGGCGAACAGCCGCCGGCGCCCGAACCGGTCGCCCAGCGCCGCTCCGGTCATCAGCAGCACTGCGAAGCTGAGGCTGTAGGCGTTCACCGTCCACTCGAGCTCCTCGACCGAGGCTCCGAGGTGGACGCGGATCGAGCTCAGCGCGGTCGACACGACGAGCACGTCGAGTGCGACCATCAGGGACGCGACCGACGCGAGCCCCAAGACCCATTTCTGCGTGGTGGTCGTCTTCATCAGTTCCTCCTTCGGTGGTTCGGTGGTAGAGACACCGCCCCGACGGTGGAATTGACCGATGAATTTCTGCCCCTGCCGGTGTCCTAAGAGGACATGACGGACGCGACGCTCACCCGCGCCCGCGCTGGCGACGAGGAGGCATTTCGCAGCCTGACCGACCCCTACCGACGCGAGCTTCAGCTCCACTGCTATCGGATCCTCGGCTCGGTTCAGGACGCGGAAGATCTGCTTCAGGAGACCCTGTTGGCTGCCTGGCGTGGACTTGATCGCTTCGAGGGCCGGTCATCCGTGCGCGCCTGGCTCTACCGGATCGCGACGAACCGTTGTCTGAACGCGCTGCGCGACAGCGCGAGACGTCCCCGGGAGCTCGCCGACACACACGATTTCCCGGCTCCCACACGGGTGTCCGAGCCGCTGTGGCTCGAGCCCTACCCCGACAGCATGGTCGAGGGCATCGCCGACCTCGAGCCCGGGCCCGACGCGCTCTACGAGGCGAAGGAGGCGATCGCACTCGCGTTCGTCGCCGGCCTGCAGCACCTGCCGCCGCGCCAGCGAGCGGTCCTCCTGCTGCGCGACGTGCTCGGGTTTCACGCCGGCGAGGTCGCGGAGATGATCGACGGCAGCGAGGCTTCGGTGAACAGCGCGCTTCAGCGGGCGCGCACGACGCTCGACGCCCGCATGCCCGTCAATCGCGAGCGGGCGCCGCTCCCCGGCTCGGCGGCCGAGCGCGCGCTCGTGACGCGCTTCGCCGAGGCGTTCGTCGGCGACGACGTCGACGCTGTGGTCGAGCTGCTTACCGAGGACGCGCTGCTGACGATGCCGCCGGAGCCGCTCGAGTACCAGGGGCAGGAGGCGATCGCGAACTTCCTGCTCGACCGCGGTCACCGGCGCGGGCGCCGGCTGGCGATGCGGCTCGTGGCGACCCGGGCCAACGGTCAGCCGGCGTTCGGCCACTACCTCCAGGATCCCCACGCGTCGGTGGCGCGGTGCTACGGGCTGATCGTGTTGACGCTCGAGGGCGACCGGATCTCCGGACTTACCCGGTTCCGCGACAGCGGGATCATGCAGCGATTCGGACTGCCGCGGACGTTGCCGTAATCTCAGCGTCGATGACGCGAATCGTGTGCAGGCAACTCGCTCCGCGCGTCGGCGAGCTCGGACCCAACAGCGAGCTCTCGGTGCAGGCCGTCCGCGACGCGGTCGCCCAGGGAGCTGATGTCGTCGTGCTCCCGGAGCTCGTCACCTCCGGCTACGTGTTCGAGTCAAAACAAGAGGCAGCGTCGATGGCGATCACGCCCGATCACGAGCTGTTCTCGTTCTGGGCCGACGCCGCCGGGGGACAGGCGGTCGTCGTCGGTGGGTTCTGCGAGGAGGGCGCGGACGGCCTGCTCTACAACAGCGCCGCGCTCGTGGACGAGTCGGGTGTCGTGGCGGTCTACCGCAAGGTCCACCTGTGGGACCGCGAGAAGCTGTGGTTCGAGCCCGGCAGCGAGCCGCCGCCGGTGATCGACACGGCGGTGGGCAGGATCGGCGTGCTCGTCTGCTACGACCTCGAGTTTCCGGAGATGACCAGGATGCTCGCGCTCGCCGGCGCCGAGCTGGTCACGGTCCCGACCAACTGGCCGCTGGCGGAGCGGCCCGAAGGCGAGCGCCCGCCCGAGGTGCTGATCGCCCAGGCCGTGGCGCGGATCAACCGGATATTCATCGCGTGCTGCGACCGGACAGGCACCGAGCGCGGCCAGGAATGGACCGCCGGAACGAGCGTGATCGACGCGGCCGGATGGGTGCTCGCGTCCGCCGGCGAGGACGGAACCGCGCTCGCCGACGTGGACCTGGCGGAGGCCCGGAGCAAGACCCTGACCGAGTACGCCGATCTGCTCGCCGACCGGCGGCCCGAGCTCTACGGCGACGTTACTGCGCCCAGACAGCCGGTCTGAACCGCGCTACACGTTGTGCTTGGAGGACAGCCTGGTGGCGTGGCCGCCGGCGTCGAGCACCTTGACGGCGATGCTCAGCGACTTGACCTTGTGGGTGTGCACCTTGTGCTTGAGCGATCCGCTGACGACCGTCGCCGGCGGCCCGATCGAGAACGTGACCTTCGACGCTGGGCTCCTCAGGGTGATCGTCAGCACGCCTCGACTCAGCTTCAACTTGTACTTGGCGCCCTTCAGCGAGATGTGCTTCGACAGCGTCTTCGTCTTCTTCGCGAAGGAGAGTCCCTTCGGGAGCGAGACGCTGAACGACTTGATCCCGGGGGCGTTGGACCCCTGGGTCAGCGTGAACGACACCTTGGCCTTGCCCTTCGCGATCTTGCCGAAGCTCAGCTTGGAGATCGTCGGCGCCCCGATTTTGAGGGCGGCCTTGAGGACCGTCCAGCCGAACGTGGTGGCGTTGGAGTTCGCGAACTGGTCGCCCGCGGAGACCGTCACCGTGAACGTGCCGGGAGCTAGTCGGCGTTCCCGAGATGACGCCGTTGGCCGCGTTGATCGTGAGCCCCGACGGGAGCCCGGACGCGGTGTAGGCCAGTGGCGCGCCGCCGGAGTCGGTGGCGTGGATCGACAGCGCGACGGTCTGTCCGACGACCGTTGCCTGTGACCCGGGATTCGCGACCGTTACCGTGTACACGTGGCACAGCGAGGTTGCCGAGCACGTTGCCGATCGGGGTGCCTAGCCCAGTCGCCATGTCGTAGCCGCTCGCGACCGGGTACAGACTGCTCGGGTTGTCGGGGTCGGTCCCGTTGAACGCGTCGTTGTTGTTCAGCGAGGAATGGGCTCGCGTTGGTGCGGCGTGACATCGTGGAAGTTGGCGACATAGCTGCGTCCGGCGATCTGATAAAGCGCGGGATTCTCGAACCCGAGTGTCCGGCCGCGGCAGGCCGCCGACGCATTCGCCAGCGCCGTGAACGCGGCCCAGAATGGCGCCGACGCGCTCGTGCCGCCGACGGTTTCCCAGCGGCTCGTCCCCGTGCGATCGGGGCAACACGACGTAGCCGGAGTTCGGGTCGGCGTCCGCTGAGACGTCGGGGACCTGGCGGCACAATTGCCCGCCGCACGTCTTCGAGGAATTAGACGAGATCACGCCCAGCGCACCGGCGGCTGTGGACTGATACGACGGCATCTGCCACTGATCGGAGACGCCGCCGCCGGATCCCGATGCGGAGCCGAACGCCAGTGAGTCGTTCCACACGAACTCTCCCGGATAGCTTCCGTCGGACGGAAGTTCGTATTGGTTGCCGTTGTCGATCAGCTTGGCCATGAACGTGCCGCCGACCGCGGTGGCGAAGGGCTGCCCGCCGGGATCGATTACTGACAGCGGTGCGGGAGTCTGTCCCGTCAGCTGGTAGCACATCGTCGACCCGGTGTCGCCGGAGGAGATGAAGAACGACTGACCCTGCACGGCCGCCTCCTGCAGGGTGGTGTTCTCGGAGCTGATCACCGCGGGGTCGGTCAGCGCCTCGCACGCTCCCCACGAGCTCGATAGCACCTTGGCCATGTCCTGCGAGACCATCGCGGTCAGGATGTCGGCCGGCGAGGTTGGCGGGCCCTGATAGACGAGGATGTTGGCTTTCGGCGCGAGCCCGATCATCTGCTCGATATCGAGTGCGCGCCTCAGTGTCGTCCTTGATCAGCGTGCCCGGGCCGCCGTCGATGGTGACGTTGCTTCACCGACGCGCTCGTGACGTAACAACTCTGATAGGTGCTGATGTCGCTCGACTTATAGGTCTCCTCCTCGAACAGGGCGACCGTCTGCCCGGCGCCCTCGTTGCCGGCCACGTAGTAGCTGTTTAAGCCGTACGCGCCGGCGATCTCGTCCGCCGTATAGCCGGGTCCGCTCTGAGCCGCCGCGGTCGCGCTCGAACAGGGCGGCAGGGCCGCTCCCGACGCGTGGCTGCCTGGCCGCGGAGGAGCTGTGAGCGCGATGCAGGCCCGTCATGTCCTGTGGCTGATCGAGCGTCACGTCGTTCAGCCCGATCACTCCCTGGACGTACCGGGCGATCGTCGCCGGCAGCGCCGGCGCCTGCTGATTGGCGTGGGCGACGCGCCCGCTCGGAAGCGTGACCTTCGCCAGCGAGACCGAGAACGCGGTCTCGACCTGCGCGGCCGTGCCGGTCACGGGGATCGTGAGGTTGTTGGCGGTGGCGTCTCCGACCTTCAGGCCCCGCGCGCGCAATGAAGACTGCACCGCGGCGATCTGGGCGGGGGCGGCGCCGAACCGGTCGGCGAACTGGGCCACGGTGAGGTAATGACGAAACAGCGACGCGCCCGGCGTGGAAACGGCGGTCGCGTACTTCGCAAGGCCGCCCGGATCCTGTGGTTGCAGCGCAATAGTCAGTCTCAACGGGGTTGACGCGGGCGTCGCGCCGGTCATTCGGGCGCCTGCCGGCAGCGGGGTCGTCGACCCGACCCGCACTCGCGCCGTCGACGCGCCCGCCGGCGCCACGAGAGCGCCCACGATCGCGACGGCTGCCGCCACCACATAGATCATCCGACGTGTAGCTCGACGCATCGACCCTACCCCTCGTCTCCTCGACCCCCCGACGCAGCGATCATACCTCGGGCCTTCCGGGGGCCAACCGGGGAAATGTCACACCGCCTCGCCCCACAGCCTCTCCCGTCAGCCCCGAAGCGCGCGCCACCGGCCGCGCCACCGCGCGGCGCACGGCCTCCTCGGTGCCGACGAGGATCAGCTCGCGGCGAGCGCGCGTGACCGCCGTGTAGAGCAGCTCACGCGTCAAGATGCGCGAGCTCGCCGCCGGTAGCAGCACCGCCACCGTGTCGAACTGCGAGCCCTGGCTCTTGTGGATCGTCATCGCGTACACGGTCTCGACCGCGCCGAGCCGCAGCGGGCTGAAGCTGAGCAGCTCGCCTCCCCGCTCGAACACCGCGCTCGGGCGTTGCCCCGCGCCCTGCACGATCACGCCGGTATCGCCGTTGTAGAGCCCGAGCTCGTAGTCGTTCTCGGTCACCAGCACCGGCCGGCCGACGTAGTCGCGCTGCTCGAGGTCCAGGTCGGCGAGCTCGTCCGCGAGCCATCCCTGCACCCGCGTGGTCCAGTCGCTCACGCCGTACGGGCCGCGCCGGTGCGCGCACAGCAGCCGGAAGCGGCTCAGTGCCGTCAGCGCCTCCGAGCCCTCGCCCGCCCGAGCGCTCGTCGTCACCGCCACGCCCGTCGCCACGGCTCGGTCGCGCACGAGCTCCAGGTCGGACTGAAGGACATCGGCCGGCAACCACGTCACTTCGCCGGGCGCCGCGCGCAGCGCGCGCGATGGTCGCGTCGCCGTCGCCGTCGCGAACCGCGTCGGCGAGGAGAGCGATCGCGCCGCCGTAGCGGTGAACGCGATTCAGCACGACGATGCCCATCCTCGACGCGGCCCCGGGGTCCTCGGCCGGGCCGACGATGTCGGCGAGCACGACGCCGGCCTCGATCGACGCGAGCTGCCCGGGGTCGCCGACGAGGATCAGCCGCGCGTCGGGGCGCACGGCCTCGACGAGCCGGGCCATCAGCGACAGCGAGACCATCGACGTCTCATCGACGATCACCACGTCATGAGGGAGGCGGTTGCCGCGGTTGTGCGCGAAGCGGCTGTGACTCCCCGGCCGCCAGCCGAGCAGGCGGTGCAGCGTCGACGCGCGGAGTCCGAGCAGCAGTTCGCGGATCTCCGCGTCGACCGGCAGCCTCGCCGTCTCTTCGTGGACCGCCTCCTGGAGGCGAGCCGCCGCCTTGCCCGTGGGCGCGGCGAGCGCGACCAGCGGCTGCCGCGACCCGGTGGCTGCGGCCTGCTCGGCGATCAAGGCGACGATCCGGGCGACCGTCGTCGTCTTGCCGGTGCCGGGTCCGCCGGCGACCACGGCGAGGCGGCGGTTGACGGCCACGGCCGCGGCATCGCGCTGGCGCCGATCGGCGTCGGCGGGGAACAGCCTCTGAAGGCCGTCCGCCAGCCGGTCCTCCGAGACCTCGCCGGCGCCGCCCGCGAGCGCATGGAGATCGGCGGCGACCTGGCGCTCCTCGCGCCAGTAACGATCGAGGTACAGCCTGCTTCCGAGCAGCCGCAGCGGCCGTTCGGGCGGCCCGCCATCCTCGCCCATGGCAACCAGTTGGCTCGCCGCCACCTCGCGAAGCCATTGCTGGGGCTCCGGCCACGGCAGCGCCGAGAGGTCGACGGGTTCCTCGGATTCGACGCTCGCGGTATCCCGGACCGTGCTCAGGTCGACGAACACGTGGCCGAGCCGCGGGGCCCGCACCGCCAGCGCCACAGCGAGCGCCACGGCGTCGTTCTTCTCCCTGGCCAGCGCCTCCAGCCGCGCGGCGACGTGAACGTCGGCCGCGGCCAGCAGCCCGATCTCGTTGAACGGCCGCAGCAGTCCGCCGGCGGCGCCCGCGAGCCGCGCGTCGAACGGATCGGCGATCGCGCTCACGCCGCCCCCTGGTCGAGCACGTCGCTCAGCGCTCGCACGAGCTCACCGGGCGGGTGCCACACGAACACCCCGCACCGGGACCCGTCGACGGTCGGCGTGTCGGCGCCCGCCATCCCGCGCAGGAACAGGTAGAGGACGGCGGCGAGCTGGCGGGACGGGTCGTAGGCGGGGAGCCGCCAGCGCAGGTAGCGATGGAGCGCGACCGTGTAGAGCAGCGCCTGCAAGCCGTACTGGGCGCGGTGCATCTCGGCCGCCAGCGCGACGGGCCGGTACGGGCGGAGGGTGAGCGGCTCGCCCGCGAGGCCTAGCCAGTTGGTCTTGTAATCGACGATCGCGAACCGCGGCCCGTCGAGCCGCACCACGAGGTCGATGCTCCCGGTGAGGAATCCACGCACGCTCGAGCGAAGCGCGGGATCCTCGAGCCGCGCCGCATACTGCGCCATCGGGTCGTCTTCCGGCAGGTGCGTTCGCAGCACGTCGGCGATCGCGTGCAGCGTGAGCCGCCCGGTCGGGTCATCGCCGCCGACGAGCGGGAGCTCGAACTCGAGCTCATCGAGCCGATCCGCGCGGGTCACGTCGCGCAGGCGCAGCCCGTCGATCAGGGGCGTCTCGATCGCCGCGCGCAGGCCCGCGATCGCGCCACCCGGATCGTCGAGCTCGGTCGGCCGCCGGGATGCCGGAGCCGCGACGCGCTCGGCGAGCTCGGCGTCAAGGTCGGCGGCCGCGAAGTCGGTCGCCTCGAGCACCGTGTGCACGAACGTCCCGAACTGGACCCCGACCGGCATCGTCCCGAGCGGCGAGGGCCGGTCGAGCTCGGGGTCCGGCTCGTCCGGGCCGCCGATGGGGACGGGCGTGGCCGTCTCGGGCTCGTCGCTGAGGATCGGCCGCTCGGGCTCGCTCGCCACCATCGGGTCGTGGGCCTCCGCGGTGATGTCGCTGTAGGAGGTCCGCCGCCACCGGAGGTCGAGCTGGCGGTCGAAGCGGGCCGCGACCAACTCGACCGGCGGATCGAGCGCCGGGCTCCAGGCGGTCGGCGCTCCGAGCGTGACGCGCTCGACTGTGATTCGCCCGGGTGCCTGCGCGGCCAGCTCCTCGAACCGGTTGCCGGCGGCGGCGTCGGCGGGCGTGCTGGGGCCGTACGGCTGGACGTTGCCGTCGGCGTCCGTGGCAAACAGCAGCCGTTCCAGCGCGGAGTTGCGGCTGGTCGTCGCGCCAACCCACCAGATCACGGCCTGGTGCATGGCGCGCGTCAGCGCCACGTAGGCGAGGCGGAGGTCCTCGCCACGCTGCTCGATCAGCTGCTGCTTCTCGTGAGCCTGGAAGCCAGGACCCTCCATGCCGACGTCGACCGTGAGCCGGTTTCCCATCTGCGGATCGTGGAAGGAGACCGGCACCCTCGTCGGGATCCAGCTCGGGTCCCATAGGAAGGGGCAGTAGACGATCGGGAACTCGAGGCCCTTGCTGCGATGGATCGTCAGCACCTGTACCGCCTCGGCGTCGGACTCGAGCCGACGCGCCCGCTCCTCCTCGCCGTCCTCGCTCTGCGCGTCGGCGATCCGCTCGGCCAGCCACCCGCGCAACGCGGTAACACCGAGCCGTTCGGCGCTCGCGGCTCTGTGGAGCAGCTGCGCGAGGTGGCGCAGGTCGGTGAGCCGCCGCTCGCCGCCGCTGGTCGCGAGCACGCGGGCGGCGAGGTCCTCGCCGACCATGATCGCCTCGGTCAGCGCCGCGACGCCGCTGTCGCGCAGGATCCGGCTCCAGCGGTGAAGGCGCCGATGCACCTCCTCCCAGTCGTCGTCCGCGGTGGTGGCGACGCGCTCGGCGCTCCAACCGAGGAATGGCGTCAGCGCCGCCGTCTTTGCCCGGAGCGCCGAGGCCGGTCGCTCGATCGCCTCGAGCAGGCGCAGCCAGTCGTGCGCCGTCGATGTGGCGAACACGCTGCCGGCGCCGTTGATCACGGCCGGCACGCGGGCGGCGTGCAGCTGGTCGCGAACCAGTTCGGCGCTGCTGTGGGTGCGGACGAGCACGGCGATGTGCCGCGGGCACACCCGCTCCTCACCGATCGTCGCGCCCGAGAACAGCAGCCTCACGATGTCCGCGGCCACGTCGCGGGCGACGTACGCGCGCGCGGGCCCGACCGTCGCCAGCCCTCTCTGGGTCAGCTCGATCCCCGGAGCCTCTCGGGAGACAACGCGCACGCGAAGCGCAGCGTCGCCCGGCGCGCCGCTCAGCCTCGAGCCCTGGTGTCCGGCCACGGCTCGGACGTCCCGGTAGACGATGTCAGGGTGGCCGAGGCGCGCGCCGGCGAACAGGGCGTCGTAGGCGTCGAGCAGCGCCTGATCGCTGCGGCGGTTCTCGCGCAGCGTGGCGTGCGTCCCCGCGGTGGCGGCGGCGGTCAGGTACGCGTATACGTCCGCGCCCCGGAACGCATAGATCGCCTGCTTGGGATCGGCTATGAGCACGAGCGTGACGCCCTCGGCGGCGAACGCGCGGTGGAGGATCTGCCACTGGATCGGGTCGGTGTCCTGGAACTCGTCGACGAGCACGACCGCGTAGCGGCTGCGCAGCCGCTCACGCGCGGCCGGGCCGTTCGGACCGTCGAGGGTGTCGTTGAGCCGGGTGAGCAGGTCGTCGTAGGTCATGATCGCGAGCCGCCGCTTTCGCTGTTCGAGCTCCTCCCGCACGCGCTTGGCGAGGCGGTAGCGCATCGCCGCCAGGCTGTCCTCGGGCGCGCCGCTCGGCTCGAGCTCGGCCATCGGCTTGAACGCGGCCTCCCGGGCGATCTTCAGCGCCTCGGCACGCGTGAACCGTGCCGGCTCGGTCCGGGGGGCGAAGCGCCGGACATACAGGTCGTCGAGCGCCTCCTCCAGCAGGTCGGAGACGTCCTCGACGAACGCGGTCGCCGGATCGAGGTCACCGACGGTGCCCAGCTCGGCCAGCACCTCCTGGCAGAAGCCGTGGGTGGTGGCGATCGTGCCCGCGTCGAAGTCGGCGACCGCCCGGGCGAGGCGGTCGCGCCGGAGCTCGACCTCGCGTGGGTCGCCCGAGGCCAGCAGCGTGACGACCGGATCGTCTCCAGAGTCGATCGCCCCGGCGATGATGCTCGACAGCGCCTGCTCGCAGCCGACGAGCCGTTCGCGGACGCGGTCGCGCAGCTCGCCGGTCGCCATCCGGGTGAAGGTGATCAGCAGGATCCGCTCGAGCGGCGTGCCCTCGGCGACGTAACGGGCGGCCAGCGCCGCGATCGTGTAGGTCTTGCCGGTCCCGGCGCTCGCCTCGAGCACGGTGACGCCGGACGGCAGGGGCCCGCACAGGTCGAACTCCGCATATGCCGGTGCCGTGGTCATCGGTCGCTGAGCTGCTCGACCGCGAGCAACCCGTCCCACAGCCGGTGGGCGTAGTCCCGGAACAGCGGCTGCGCGAGCAGCTCTTCGAAGCCGATCTGACCGCCGTACACGAGCAGATGCTCCGGCTGGCGATCCTCCTTGTCGTAGTCGAACGAGCTCGTCCACGCCTTGCCGGCGGCGAGCTCACCGTGCTGCGCGTACGCGGCCGAGGTCTCGCACGCCAGCGGCAGCGGCTCGCGCATGCCTCGGTCGTACAGCTCCAGAACCACGGCGAGCTGTTCCAGCGCGGCCCGGCGCCGGGAGTCCGCGTCCTCCCCGAGTGGCGGGATCCGCGCCACGGTCACTTCGGCGTTCCAGGTGTCCGGACGGCTGCGGCCGATGACGACCGCGTCGAAGGGCCGCTCGGGCCGGCTGGCGATGAGCGCGAGCAACCTGACCCACGCGCGCAGCCGCTCGCGCGGGCGCACGCGCGAGTAGGACACGGTGCGCACGGTCCCCCCGGACACGCCGGTGACGGTCCCGGCGAGCGTCCGCCCGTCGGGCAGTTCGAGGTTGACGTCGAGCGAGTCCGGCGTGCCGTCGCTGATGGCCCCTGCCTCGGCGGCGAGCTGCTCGACGACGTCTCTGATCTGCGCGAGTGGGCGCCGCGCGAGCTCCTGCGGCGGGAGCAGCCCGCGGGCGATCTCCGCCCTCATGCAGTCGTGTGCCGAGGCCCCGGCGAGCATGCCCTCGAGCATCCGCTGTCCCACGGCCCACTCCTCGAGCCTGTCCAGCTCGACCGGCATCGCGTCCTCGATCTCCTCGAACGACTCGCTGAGGTTGATCCCGATCCGGTCGCGGAGCAGGGCGCGGACCGGGCGCTCGACGAACCGCACGAGCCGGTCGAGCTCGACGATGCGGTCGGACAGCGGCGGCAGCGGCGCCGGAAGGAACGGGCCAGGCTCGGCGCGCGGCCCCTTAAGCGCCCGCGCGCCCGCGAGCGCCTGTGGGTCAAAGCCCCAGGGCCCCGTGGGCACGAGCTTCCCGGGGGTGAAGTTGCGGGGGTCGAACGGCTGGAGCGGATGGCGGATCAGGACCTGGTCGCGGGCTGGGCCCCGCTCGGAGCTGACCGTCCGATCGACGATGTCGAGGAGCTCGCCCACCGGGACGGCGGGCGCTCGTCTCAGGTTCGTCCGCTCGTCGTTCCCGGTGAATGTGATGATCAGCCGCTCGGTCGCCGCCATCAGCGCGTCGAGCAGCATCTGCCGATCCTCCGTCCGCGGGTCGCGATCGCCGACGTGCGGGTCCTGGAGCATCAGGTCATCGCCGTCGCGCCGGGCCCGGCGCGGGAACTCACCGTCGTCGAGGCCGAGGATGCAGACGACCCGGTGGGGCACCGAGCGCATCGGCACCAGCGTGCACACCGTCAGGTGCCCGGTTCGGAAGTTCGCGCGCGTCGGCCGGCCCCGGAGCCGGTCGGCGAGCAGCGCGCGGACGTCGGCCAGCTCGAGCTCGGCCCCGGCCCGGGTGACCATTTCCTCCCCGGACTCGGCGACGACGTCGTCGAGTATGCGCTGGAGCTCGCGCAGCTGCCAGGCATCGCGCTCGCTCGTCGCCGTGAGCGCGTCGGCCGCGCTTGCGATCGCGCCCGCCCAGGCACTGATCGGCTTGGCGCTCTTGAGCTCGTCGACCGCCGTCTGGACCCGGTCCACGTACTCGGCGAGACGCCCCGCGAGCTCGATCGCGCCGCTCTCGACGTCGTCGAGTGGCAGCACGTCGCCGAACCGGCGCCGATCCTCCTCGGTCATCGCCACGCCGACGAGGATCCGGTCGAGCCCCTTCCGCCACGTGTTGGCGCTGATGGTCCCCAGCTTGAACGGCTCGCGGTGCGCGGCGTCGAAGCCCCACCGTATACCGCTGTCGGCGACCCAGTCCTGCATTCGCGATAGGTCGTCGTCGTCGAACGCGAAGCGGCGCCGCACCGGCTCGCGGGCGGCCAGGTCGAGCAGCTGGGAGGCGGTGGCGCGCTGATCGGCCAGCGCCATGAGCTCAGAGACGACGCCGAGCACCGGGTTCGTCTGGCGCAGCGAGCGGTCGGCGAGGCGGACGCGAAGATCTGGCGTTTGCTCCTCGCCGCCGAATGTCGCCTGGATCAGCGGCGCGAACGTCTCGATGTCCGGGCACATCACGATCACGTCGCGGGGCTCGAGCGTCGGATCATCGGCGAGCAGGTGCAGCACGGCGTCGCGGAGGACCTCGACCTGGCGCGCGCGGCCGTGGCAGGCGTGGACCTGGACGCTTCGGTCCTCCGGGGCCAGCGCAGGGCGCGGGTCGCGCTCCCCGGGGAGGGGTGGTCCGGGCGGCTGGCGGTCCTCGCGGACGTCAGCCTGAATCCTCGCCAGCAGCGTGTGCTCGTCAGTGCCGCCGAGCTCGTGGTGATGGTCGACGTTCGCTCCAACGGCGGCGACGACGAGCTGCAGCTCGCGGGCGTCCCGACCCCACGAGGCGAGCAGCCGGTTGACCGGCAGTCTTGCGGTCGGGTCTTCGCGACGGTCCACGACCGCGGGCTGCTTCGGCCAGCGCCTCGCCCACCCCGCGCCACAGCGCCGGTGACGGGTGGAGGATGAACAGGTGCACCTCGCGCGTGTGGGCGATCGCTCCGAGCACGTCGAGGTACGAGCGCGGCATCCGGGTCAGGCCGAACAAAGACAGTCGCTGCGGCAGGTCGAGCAGCTCGAATTTGGTTTGGATCCGCTCGCACGCCGTGGTCAAACGCTCCGCAGGGCTGGGTCGGCCGATCCGGCTCCTGAGCCGTCGCCACAGTTCGGGCTGCCAGCCGCCGGGCCCGTCCTCGCCCGCGGCCCAGGCGCGCAGCATGTCCGGGCGGTAGACGCCGTAGTGGTCGAACAGATCGGCGATGTGGTGAACCGCGCCGAAGCGCCGGGTCGGATCGTCCGGGTTGCCACGCGCGCCCTCCAGGTGGCGCGCCAGCACGGCCAGCCACGGCTCGCCGACGCACTCGTCGACGACCTCAAGCAGCGGCCACACCGACCGCTCGGGGAGCCACGGATCCTGCGCCGGCTCGACGTCGGTCGCGGCCGACACCGCGGCGAGGATCAGCCTGCCCGGGAACGGAAACTCGACGTTCGCGCAGACGCCGTCTGCGCGGCCGGGCGTCGTGCCCAGCCGAGTGGAGAGTCGCTGGGTGAGCCACCGCTCGATCCCGCGAGTCGGGACGGCGATGACCTCGGGCGCGAACGGATCCTCGAGTGGCTCGAGCAGCGTCTCGGCGAGGCCGTCGGCGAGACGGTCAGCGCGCTCGGCTCGATGGACGTGGAGCACCTCCGAGAACTTAGATGACGGTTATGGCGCGCGGCCTTTCGATGGTGCATAACACGACAATCCCGGCCCCGGGGACGAGGCCTGTCGGGTTGTGCATGAGGAGTGTGCGTAGGTCGACAGGGCTCGGATCTGGCGCCGATGTTGACGTGTAATGCACCATCCCCGTGACGCTCTCGAAACGCTCCCGTCACAAACCCGCAAGGAGGACCCGCCCGAGCGCGCATCCGCCGGCGATACACAGCGCCCCCCGCACTCGGCCCTGGAGGCAGAGCCGACCTTCGCGGCGACGCGCGCACTACGCTGAATCCATGCCCGAACTGCCCGAGGTCGAACGCGCCCGCCAGACGCTCGAATCCGCCCTGGACCGCCGGATCGCCGCCGTCGACGACCGGGACTCCTACGTGTGCCGTCCCCACGCCCCCGGCGAGATCGCCGATGCGCTGATCGGTCACACGTTCGCCACCGCCCGCCGCCGGGGGAAGTTCATGTGGCTCGAGACCGAGGACGGCCCGGTCCTGGGCCTGCACCTCGGGATGTCCGGTCGGATCCTCGTGGACCCGGAGGACACCACCCGCTGGGATCGCTTCACGGTCGAGTTCGAGGACGGTGGGCGGCTCGTCCTGCGCGACAAGCGGCGCCTTGGCCGTGCCGTGCTCAACCCCGACTTCTCCCACGTCGGGCCGGACGCCGCCGTGGTCGGACGCCACGACTTCCGGCGGCTGATCGGCACCGGCCACACTCCGATCAAGGCGCGGCTGCTCAATCAGGGCGCGATCTCCGGCGTGGGGAACCTGCTCGCCGACGAGGCGCTCTGGCAGGCGCGGATCTCTCCCAACCGAAACGTCTCAGACCTCTCCGACGACGATCTCGATCGGCTGCGCCGCGAGATCCGCGCCGCCGTCCGCTCGGCGATGCGCAAGGGTGGCGCGCACACCGGCCGCTTCGTCGCCGCCCGCCAGCGCGACGGCGTATGTCCCCGCGACGGTCATGCGCTGGAGCGGGGGACGGTAGGGGGCAGGACGACATACTGGTGCCCCGTGTGTCAGCGGTGAGCCCTCAGCCGGTGCGAGGCCAGGTGAACGTGACGGTCGCCCCCGGCCGGAGCCTGTAGACGAACGAACGCCCGTGCCACTGCACGGCGAACTGGACCGGCGTGGACGAGTTGTCGTAGGCGACGAGCACGCGCTCTCCGCCGGGGTTGAGAAACGCCACGTCGTCCAGGCCCGCGGTGACGCCGTAGGCGCCCGAGGGCGAATCGAAGTCGCTGACGAAGCGATCGGAACGGATCCTGAACGCTCCCGGCTCCACGAACCTGCTGACCTGGCCGAGCTGGTAGTACCCCAAGCCGAACGTCGCCGCGTGCGTCTGCTCGTCGATCGTGACCAGGCCCGAGCAGCCAGCGCAGCCAGTGTTCAGCAGCTGGACGGGGCCGCCTGCGGGGTCGAGCGCGAGGTTCCAGAGCCCCACGTCGGACGCCCAATTGCGCGTCGCGTCGATCGCGACCTCCGACACCGGGTAGGGCATGATCCCGGGCGAGCATTCCGAGAGGATCTCGGGGAGCCCGGGATCCTGGCGGTGGAGTGTGCTCATCGCGTCCATGCCGCCGTAGCAGTGCCAGGCCATCCCGGCGATGACGGTGCGCGCCGGGGTGGCGAGCAGGCCCTGCGGGTAATAGAGCTGAGCGCCCCGGTCCGAGCCGTAGATCCTCGGGTGAAGGCCGGCCGCCCGCAGCGCCGGCTTGAGGTCGGCGACGATCAGACTCGCCTCATCCGCTGGGGACAGCTCGAGTCCCGGGAACGGCGAGCCGGCCTGCGGTTCGTTCTCGGAGAAAGTCCAGATGAATGCCGGCGCGGCTGAACAGGGCGTCGATGGACCGCGGCGCGCGTCGGCGGCGCCAGCACGTCGTGAAGCAGCCACGCCGAGGTGTCGGTCAGCGCGGCGCCGAACCCCGTCACGCGCTGATAGCGCACGCGATCGTCGACGTGGATCACGGGAATTCCCCGCGGTCGCCCGGCCGTGAACCAGAGGTCGTTGAGCCGGGTCAGCCGCTCGGAGAGGCTCGCGGTCGTCTGGGCGACCTGCACCGGCGATCCGATCCACGTGTTCGGACGCGGACGGGGTGTCTCGGTTCGCCTCGCTGCGGCCGGCGAGGAGGGCGCGAGCACGACCAGGCATCCCACGACCAGCAGCGCGGGGAGCCCCGCGGCCAATTTGCGCATCTCCGGGCCTGTCCTTTAGTCGTCCGTGGCCGATCGAATAACGGCCTTGAGGGCCGCGTTCTTGGGCGCAACTGTCTCGGCACGTTCCGATTCGGTCACGCGTATGTGACAAAGCGCGCTGCTTAGCGCAGCAGCCTCGAGGGCGAGTCAGCTCGTAGCGGCGGAGGGCGCCAGGAGGTTCGCCGAGCCACGGTCACGCCGGATTCGCTCAGGGCGCGACGGAGTCTTCGGCGCGCGAAGACGGAGGTTCCGGCGCGGACGTATCCAGCCTTGTTGTCGTTCAGAATCAGAAAGGTGTCCGCCCACGGCGGCGACAGCAAGGCGGTGGTGATCGTCACGCTGCGGCCGGTGTGAATCAGCTCCCCGCCTCCGGCCGAATCGCCGGTCCAGGCGAATGGGGAAAAGACCACCGCCTCCGGGGAAATGAGCAGCTGGCCGCGGCCACGGGAGCGCTCGCCCGAACGGACCGACGTCGCCCTGACCGGAAACGTCGGGGTTCGGCTGCTTCTCGGTCCAGAATGAGACTCAGGACCGGTGAGCCGGGCTTCCGCCCCGGCCCCGGCCTCCTCGGGTTGGTTGCCGTAGTAGGTCACGGGCCGACGATAGCGAGCGCTACCCCGCCTGACGAACAAGTTCTGCCGAACTAACGCCGGAATTCCGCCTCTAAACCGCTCGACGTTGTTTGGTCGCTTAGCCTCGTGGATAGCCGCGGTGGGTCGGGAGTCGGCAGGAGGAAGCAGCGGTTACTCGAGGAAGTGCACAGCCTGGGGACCGGGCGTGGGGCGCCCGGCAGGGTGCCCGTTGCAGGGGCGAGCGGCGGGCGGACACCACCATCATCAGGAGGAAGGGAGTATGCGACGCATCTACCCGATGCTCGGTGCTGCGTTCGCCGTGGCGCCTGTTACGGTCGTGATCGGCGTAACGACGGGAGCGGCGAGCACGACGGTGACGTACATGGATTCGCACGCGCCGATTCAGGCGCGCGTGCGAGATCTGCTAAGGCGGATGACGCTCCGTGAGAAGGTCGGTCAGATGGACCAGATCGTGGTCGAGGTGCTGCGGGGCCCGACCAATCCCGCGGACGGCAACTGTCCCAGCAGCAGCACGAACAACGACAACCTGCAGACAAATTGCCTGCACAAGGTGCTGATCGACAACGACACCGGGTCGATCCTCTCGGGCGGAACCGACAATCCGCCGGGCAACACGGGGACCGCCTGGGCGCAGCTGTACAACACGATTCAGCACTACGCGATCGATCACTCGCGGCTGCACATCCCGATCATCTACGGGGTCGACGCTGTCCACGGCTTCGGCCACCCCTACAAGGCGACGCTGTTCCCGCAGTCGATCGGAATGGGGGCGACGTGGGACACGCAGCTGGCCCAGGCAGCGGGCGCCGCGACCCGCGACCAGGTCTGCAGCACGGGCACGAACTGGGTCTTTGCGCCCGTCCAGGACCCCTCGCGTGACAACCGCTGGGGCCGCTACTACGAGACGTGGGGCGAAGAGCCCGCCCTGTCCGGCGCCATCGGCGCAGCAAACATCAAGGGGATGCAGACCGGCACCTGCCCCAGCGGGTCCGACCTCCGCGTGGCCGCGACCGTGAAGCACTTCGCCGGTTACTCGGAGTCGATCAACGGCCACGATCGGGTCGAGGCACAGCTCCCGATCAGGTATCTGCAGGACCAGTTCCCTGCCCTCGTATGCGGCCGGGCTCAACGCCGGCGCGGACGCCGTCATGGTCGACTCCGGCTCGATCAACGGGATCCCCGCCACCGCGTCGCACTTCCTGCTCACCACCGAGCTGCGCCAGCGGCTCGGCTTCAAGGGCGTCGTGATCAGCGACTACGGTGACATCCCGGCGCTGGAGACGCCGGCGACCGGCGGCTCCTACGGGATCGCCCCTGATCTGGCCACGGCGGCGGCCGACGCGATCAACGCCGGCGTCGACATGGCGATGGAGCCGTTCGACTCCACCGGATGGGACGCCGCGGTGATCTCCGACGTCGCCAACGGGAGCATTCCGATGTGGCGGATCAACCAGGCCGTCACGCGGATCCTCACGATGAAGTTCAAGCTCGGCCTGTTCGACCACCCGTACGCCGATCCGAGCAAGGCCAACGCCGCGATCGCCGGCAACAGGGGCTGGCGCGCAAGGCCGCCGACGAGTCGATGACGCTGCTTCGCAACCAGAACGGGTCGTTGCCGCTCTCGACGAGCAGCAAGGTCGTCGTCACCGGCCCGAACGCGGACTCGATTCCGGACATGCTCGGCGGCTGGAGCGTCAGCTGGCAGGGCGTGTTCGACAACAACATCCAGGCGTGCTGCGGCGGCCCACCTGACCAGATCCCGCCGGCGGTGAGCGTGTGGAAGGGAATCCAGGCAGCCGACGGCAATGCGGTGTTCGCGTCCGATCAGTCGACGGCGGTCGCCGACGCTTCCGGCGCTGATGCGATCGTCGACGTGGTCGGCGAGCTCAGGCCGTACGCCGAGGGACTCGGCGACGATCCGGCTCCGCAGCTGACCGCCGACCAGAAGTCGGAGGTCGCAGCGCTGGAGGCAACCGGTAAGCCGGTGATCGTGGTCGTAGTGGCAGGTCGCCCGATCGGCCTCGGGCCGGACGCGGAGAAGGCGAACGCGATCCTGATGGCCTACCTGCCAGGCACAGAGGGAGGCAACGGGGTCGCCGACGTGCTGTTCGGCAAGTACGACCCGAGCGGCAAGCTCCCGGTCACATGGCCGAGCGATGCAACGCCGCCCGGGCTTCAGCTCTCCGGCTTCACCTCGACAGGAGCATCTCCACCCGGGGATGAACCGAAGTTCTTCGACCAGTTCGCTCGGGACGAACTCCGGCAACGGATCGGGCTACAACCCGCTGTATCCGTTCGGCTTCGGCCTCTCGTACACGACGTTCTCGACCAGTGGCCTGGCGGTGAGCGGCCCGTCGTCGGGGACGGTGACCGCGAAGTTCACGGTCGCGAACACGGGTGCACGCCAAGGCGTCGACGTCGTTCCGGTGTACGTGCAGCGGCCCGTCGACTCAGGCGGGATCCTGACGCCGGCGTTGGGAACCCTCGTCGGGTTCGCGCGGGTCAATCTGGGCGCCGGGCAGTCGAAGTCGGTGTCGGTTTCGTTCTCGGTGCGGGAGCTGGCGCTTACGCCCGGTGACATCAACGGAAGCGCACCGCCTCAGGTTGAGTCGGGCACCTACCGGGTGGTGCTCGATCCGACCACGAATACGGGCCCGATGTTCACGATCCACTAGTCGTGCGCGGCGCTGGTGTGGCGGGCGCTCGCCCGCCACACCACCGGGCTCGTCGGCGGTCAAGCCTGAACGCCGCCGCCGTCGATCACCAGCGCCTGGCCCGTGATCGCGGCGGCCGCGTCCGAGGCGAGGAAGACGACCGCGTCCGCGACCTCGCCGGGGTCGAGCAGGCGGCCGAGCGGTGAGGCGTCGATCAGGGCCTGCTCGGCTTCGGCTTCGGTGCGGCCGGTCGCCTCGACGATCCGGGCGATCGCGCGCGTGATCAGCTCGGTGCGCACGTACGCCGGGCAGACCGCGTTGACGCGCACGCCGGTGCCGGCGAGCTCGCTGGCGACGGCGCGGGTCAGCCCGACGGCGGCGTGCTTCGACGCGGTGTAGGCGCTCGTGTACGGCGTGCCGACCCGCCCGGCCACGGACGCGACCGTGACGATCGATCCCGCTCCGCGCTCGCGCATCGCCGGGACGACGGCGCGCATGCACAGGAACGGGCCGGTGACGTTGACGTCGAAGTGACGGGTCCAGCTCGCGAGCGACGTCCCCGCGAGCGGAGCGCTCTCGGCGAAGCCGGCGTTGTTCACGAGCACGTCGACCTCGCCGATCGCCTCGAACGTCTCGGCGACGGCGGCTTCGTCGGTGATGTCGCAGACCTCGGTCCCGACGCCGCCGAGACGCTCGAGCGCGTCCCGGTCGCGACCGAGCGCGACGACGCGGTCGCCGAGCACGGCGAACTGTTCGACGGTCGCCCGGCCGATGCCCTTCGCCCCGCCCGTGACGACGACCGTCCGGCCCATCAGACCAGGACCGGCATCAGCCGCTCCATCTGCTCGAGCCGCTCCGGGTAGCGCCCAACGAGGAACTGGAGTGCCACGTGGCGGACGCCCACGTCGGCGAAGCGGCTGAGCGCCTCGGCCAGCTGCTCGGGCGTCCCGCTCAGGCGGTCCGGCTCCTGGGTCACGGGCTCATCGGTGACCTCGACCGACAGGCAGCAGTTGAGCTCGATCTCGTCGGGGTCGCGGCCGGCGTCCCGCGCCGCCCGGCGGACGTTGTCAAAGCGCCGAGACAGCTCCTCCGGGGTCACCCGCGGGAAGTACGGGAACCAGGCGTCGCCGTACGCCCCGGCGCGGCGCTGGGCGCCGCGGCTCTCGCCTCCGCACCAGATCGGGATCGGCGCGTCGTGGCTCTTCGGATAGAAGGCGATGTCGTCGTAGCGGTAGTACTCGCCCTCGAACGAACAGTGCTCCTCGTTGAACAGGTTGCGCGCGACCGCGAGCTGCTCCGCCCCGACGGCGGCCCGCTGCTCGAACAGCTCACCCCGGCCGAGGGCCTCGAACTCCTCGCGCATCCAGCCGATCCCGACGCCGAGGATGAACCGGCCCTCGGAAAGCCAGTCGATCGTCGCCGCGACCTTGGCCCAGTGGACCGGGTCGCGATAGGTCGTCACCAGCACGCTCACGCCGAGCTTCACCCGCTCGGTGGCGCCGGCGAGGAACGCCAGAGCGGTCATCGACTCGAGGAACGGCTTCTCCGGGGGGACGATGAACGATCCCGACCAGCTGTAGGCGTAGTCGGACTCGATCTCCCACGGGATGATGATCCGGTCGGCCGCCCACACGGTGGTGAAGCCCAGCCGCTCCGCGGTCTCGGCCGCGTGCCGCAGCCCGGCTCGCGTGCTGGCCGCGCCCGACACGGGGAGGAACACGCCGAAATCCATCGCTACGGCGCGGCTCCGGTGGCGACGGGAGCTGCCCGGAACATCGAGCGGGCGATGATCTCGCGCTGTATCTCAGAGGCACCCTCGTAGATTCGGGGCGCGCGGACCTCGCGGTAGAGGTGCTCGAGCGGATGGCCGTGCTCGAGGCCGCTCGCGCCGTGGACCTGGACGGCCGCGTCGACCGCCTCCTGGGCGGCTTCGGTGGCGAGCAGCTTCGCCATCGCAGCGGCGGCGGGATCCCCGACGCCGGCGTCGTGGGCGGCCGCGGCGGCGTGCACGAGGAGCCGCGCGGCCTCCACGCGCGCGGCGATCTCGGCCAACCGATGCGAAACCGCCTGGTGGTCCTTCAGCGGCTTGCCGAATGTCTCGCGCCGGCTCGCGTGGTCGACCGCGAGCGCGAGCGCGGTCCGGGCCATTCCGATCGCGAACGCGCCGACGCTGGGGCGAAACAGATCGAGCGTGCGCATCGCCACGCGGAAGCCCTCGCCGGGTTGCCCGAGCATGTTCTCGCCTGAGACCCAGACGGCGTCGAAATGGAGGCTGCCGATCGCGTGCGGTGCGAGCAGCGACTTGTGCTCGCCGCCCAGTCCATCCAAGGCGCCCGGCACCGCGAATGCGCTCAGGCCGCGGGCGCCGCCGTCGCCGGTGCGCGCGAACACCGTGTAGACGTCGGCCTCGGGCGCGTTCGAGATCCAGAGCTTCTCGCCGTTCAGCCGGTACCCGTCGCCGTCCCGTTCGGCGCTCAGAGCGAGCGCGGATACGTCCGAGCCCGCGTCGGGCTCGGTGAGCGCGAAGCCCGCGACGGCGGTGCCGTCCGTGACGCGCGGGATCCACTCGTCTCTGACCGCGGCCGTGCCCGCCTGGAGGATCGGATACGCGCCGAGCCCCTGGACCGCGAAGGTGGTCTCAGCCTCGGTGCACTCGCGTGCGAGCGCCTCCCGGATCAGGCACAGCTCGACGGCCGAGACGGCTCCGTTCTCGAACAGCCGGGCCAGGAGGCCGTGATCGGCGAGAGCCTCGATCAGCGGGCGGTTGACGCGGCCCGGATCGCCGGCGTCGGCGATCGGCCGCAGCGTGGTCGCGGCGAGGTCCCTGGTCCGGGCGTAGAGGTCGCGCTGCTCGTCTGTCAGGTGGAGGTCGAACGCCGTGGTCATCTCGGGAGCACGGCGATCCCCATCAGCTCGACCATTGCCGTGGGCTCGAAGAGCTCCGTGACTCCGAACAGCCCCATCGCCGGGAAATGGCGTCCGAAGTGCTTTCGCCACTCGAGGCCGAGGTCGGCCAGGGACGCCTTGTAGGCGCCGACGTCGGTGACGAACACCTGCAGGGACACGAGATCGTCGGGGGTGCCACCCGCGGCCCGCAGGGCGCTCAGAAGGTTCGCCGCGGCGTTGCCGAACTGCTCGGCGATCGTCTTGCCATCGCCGATCTGTCCTGCGAGATAGACCGTGTCGCCGCCGGCCGGCGCGATTACCGCGTGCGAGAAGCCGCTCGGGCGCGGCAGGTCGTCCGGGTTGACGAGCCGGCTCATCGTCCCCTCCAATCCGGTTTGCGGCCGTCGGTCCAGGCTCTATAGAACTCGGCGAAGTCCTCGCTCTTCATCATCAGGGCCTGGGAGATAGTCTCGAGCTCGATCGCGCCGCCCAGGCCCATGTCGAGCTCGCGGGTGATCAGCGACTTGGTCGTGGAGTAGGCGAGGGCGGGACCCGTAGCGAGACGCTCGGCCAGGGCCGACGCCGTGGCCGCCAGTTCGTCGTCGGCGACGACCTGAGTCGCCAGCCCGATCTCGTATGCCCGCTGCGCGTGGATCCTGTCGCCGAGGATCAGCAGCTCGGTGGCCCGGCCGAGCCCGACGATCCGCGGGAGCAGGTACGCCGACCCCATGTCGGCCCCCGAGAGCCCGACGCGGGTGAACAGGAACGCGAACGAGGCCGACTCCGCGAGCAGGCGGAAATCGCTGGCCAGCGCGATCACCGACCCGGCACCCGCGGCGATTCCGTTGACCGCCGCGATCACCGGCAGGGGGCACTCGCGCAGCGCCTTGACGACCGATCCCGTCATCCGCGTGAACTCGAGCAGCTCGGCCGCTTCGAGCTTCTGGAGCTCGCCGATGATCTCCTCGACGTCGCCGCCCGAGCAGAAGCCACGGCCCTCGCCGGCGAGCACCAGCACCCGCGCGTCGCCGCGGTGCGGAAGCTCCGCGAGCAGGTCACGAAGGTCGGCGTAGGCCTCGAACGTGAGCGCGTTCAGCTTGTCCGGGCGATTGAGCGTGACGGTTGCGATACCGTCCCGACATTCGAAGTCGAAGTGCTGCCAGTCGGCAGTCAGAGCGGCCGATGCGCGGTACGGACTCAGGGCTTCACTCCTGGCTCTGAAGATACTCGACATAGAAGCCCGGAGCAATGTTAGATATGATCGGAAGGTAGAGCGGTGGCCGCCGAAAGCCCGTACTGGAACCCAAAAACGGAGACGCTTGGGCGCGACGAGCTCCAGGCGCTCCAGCTCGCCAAGTTGCGCTACCAGTGCGAGTGGGCCGCCTCCCGCAGCCCCTGGTATCAGCGGCAGTTCAAGGAGGCCGGGTTCGAGCCCTCGCAGCTCCGTTCTTTTGACGATCTGCGCCGCATGCCCCCGCTGACCCGAGACCAGTGGATGGCCTCGCAGGTGGCCGCGCCGCCGTACGGCGAGCTGCCCGCGATCGGGCCCGACGGGGCGATCCGCGTGCACACGACGTCGGGAACCACGGGCCACGGGCCGTTGCGTGCGCTCGACTCGCGCAAGGACTGGGCGTGGATCGCCGAGATGTGGGCGTACGCGATCTGGGGGTGTGGCGTCCGGCCCGCCGACACCGCGTACATCGCGTTCGGCTACGGCTCGTTCATCGGCTTCTGGGGACTGCATTACGCGATGGAGAAGGTCGGCGTGCTCAACGTACCCGGTGGCGCGCAGACGACCGAGGCGCGCGTGCGCCAGATCATCGACTTCGGCGCGACCGTGGTCGCGTCGACCCCGACGTACGCGCTGCGGCTCGCGCAGGAGGCCGCCGTCCTGGGCGTCGACCTGTCCGGGTCGTCCGTGGCACGACTGATCCTGTCCGGTGAGCCCGCGGGCTCGATCCCGCAGACGAAGGCGCTGATCGAGGAGCTGTGGGGCGCGAAGGCGTTCGACACCGCTGGGATGACCGAGATCGGGACGATCATGGTGTTCGAGTGCTCCGAGCAGCCCGGCGGCACCCACATCATCGAGGACCACATGATCGAGGAGGTGATCGATCCCGACACGCTCGAGCCCGTGCCCTACGGCGAGAACGGTGAACGGGTGGTGACGTCGTTCGGGCGCGGCGCGATCCCGCTGCTCCGCTACCGGACGAGCGATCTGGTGTGCAAGGTGCCCGCTGCGCGGTGCACATGCGGGCGCGGGTTTGACATCTACGAGGGCGGGATCCTCGGACGCGTCGACGACATGAAGATCGTCCGCGGCACGAACGTCTACCCGCGCGCGATCGAGGCGATCGTCCGCGAGTTCCCCGAGGTCGACGAGTTCCAGACCGTGATCACGCACGACGGGACACGCGACGAGATCACGCTCCGCGTCGAGTGCAAGCCGGACTGGCCGGCGGATCAGTGGGGCACGCTCTCGGATGCACTTCACCGCCGGCTCGGGCTGGCCCACGAGGGACTGAATTTCCGGATGGAGCGGGCCGCCGAGGGCGAGCTGCCGCGGTTCGAGCTGAAGGCGAAGCGGACCGTTGATCAGCGTGAGGCGCTCCCACATGCGGTGGTGAAATGAGCACCGACCTGCTTGGAAATACGATGACGCCCGCCGAGGAGCGGCTGCTCGCGGCGTACGAGGAACTCAAGGCGCTGGCTGCCGACGAGGACCTGCCGCCGATCGCGCAGGCGAACGTCCGGGCCGCGCTGGCGCTGATGCACAACGTCGTGAACGGTCTGGGGCTGAAGTACGAGCACCTGAGCGACGTCGGCGTGTGAGGTTCCCGTGCGGATCGCGGTAGTCGGCGGCGGACCCAGCGGCCTCTACTTCTCGATCCTGATGCGCAAGATCGCGCCCGACTGCGCGGTCACGGTGTTCGAGCGCAACCGCGCCGCCGACGCGTTCGGGTTCGGCGTCGTGTTCTCGGACGAGACGCTGACGGTGTTCGAGCACGCCGACCCGGAGACGTACGCCGCGATCGGCGAGCGGTTCGCGCGCTGGACCGACATCGACATCCACCACCGCGGTTCGGTGACGCGCTCCGGCGGCCACGGCTTCGCTGCGTTGGGGCGTCGCGAGCTGCTGGGCGTCCTCCAGGAGCGGGCTTTGTCGCTCGGCGTCGAGCTGCGATTCCAGTGCGAGGCACCGCCGCTCTCGGAGTTGGGGTGGGCCGACGTGATCGTCGGCGCCGACGGCGCCTCGAGCGCGGTCCGCACCGCGCTGTACCGCGACTTCGTGCCCTCGCTCGACCCGCGCTACTGCCGCTACATGTGGCTGGGCACGGACCTCGTGTTCGACTCGTTCAAGTTCTTCATCGAGGAGACGCCGCACGGGGTCTTCCAGGCCCACGCGTACCCCTACGACGACCAGATGAGCACGTTCATCGTCGAGACGCACGAGCGGGTGTGGCGGCGGGCCGGTCTGCACGAGCTGGCGCCGGGTCCGCTGCCGCCGGGCGTCAGCGACACGGCGAGCGTCGAGTTCTGCGCGTCACTGTTCGCCGACGCGCTCCAGGGACGCCAGGTGTTCGCGAACAACTCGAAGTGGATCAACTTCGTGACGGTCCGCAACCGGCGGTGGTGCGCCGAGAACGTCGTGCTGCTCGGCGACGCCGCCCACACCGCCCACTTCTCGATCGGCTCGGGGACCAAGCTGGCGATGGAGGACGCGGTGGCGCTGGCGTGGGCGTTCCGGACGTTCGGCGACGATGTCGGCGCCGCCACGGCCGCCTACGAGGCCGAGCGGCGGCCGATCGTCGAGAGCACGCAGCGCGCGGCGCAGGCTTCGCTGGAGTGGTTCGAAGGCATCGGCCGCTACGTGGAGCAGGAGCGGACGCAGTTCGCGTTCAACCTCCTGACGCGCAGCCGGCGGGTGACCTACGACAACCTGCGCCTTCGCGACTCCGAGTTCGTCCAGGAGGTCGACGACCGGTTCTGCGCCCGTGGCGGCTTTTCCTCGCGCCCGCCGATGTTCAGCCCGCTCCGCCTGCGCGAGCTGGAGCTTCCCAATCGGGTGATCGTCTCGCCGATGGATATGTACTCGGCCGTCGATGGCACCCCGAGCGACTTCCACCTCGTCCACCTCGGCTCACGGTCGCTTGGTGGCGCGGCCCTGGTGATGAGCGAGATGCTGTGCGTCTCGGACATCGGCCGGATCACGCCGGGGTGCGCTGGCATGTATCGCGAGGAGCACGTCGAGGCGTGGCGGCGGATCGTGGACTTCGCCCACGGCTACAGCGGCTGCGCGGTCGGTGCGCAGCTCGGCCACTCCGGCCGCAAGGGCTCGACGAAGCTCATGTGGGAGGGGATCGACGAGCCGCTCAAGGACGGGAACTGGCCGGTGATGGCTCCCTCGCCGATCCCGTACGGGCCCGAGAACCAGGTGCCACGGGCCATGAGTCGCGTGGACATGGACGTCGTGCGCGGGCAGTTCGTGTGGGCGGTGGAGGGGGCGATCGCAGCGGGCTTCGATCTGCTCGAGATCCACTGCGCGCACGGCTACCTGCTCTCGAGCTTCCTTTCGCCGCTCGCGAACGCGCGCGAGGACCAATACGGCGGCTCGCTCGAGGCCCGCGCCCGGTTCCCGCTGGAGGTGTTCGACGCGTGCCGCGCGTCCTGGCCCGAGTCCAAGCCGATGAGCGTGCGGCTCTCGGCGACCGACTGGGTCGAGGGCGGGTTCGACGTCGACCAGGCGGTGGAGTTCGCGCGGATGCTGCGCGACCACGGCTGCGACATCGTCGATGTCTCCTCGGGCCAGGTATCGCCGCTCGAGCGCCCCGCGTTCGGACGGAGCTACCAGACTCCGTTCGCCGACCGGATCCGCAATGAGGTGGGGATCCCGACGATCGCGGTCGGCGCAATCTCCTCCTACGACGACGTGAACACGATCGTGCTGGCCGGACGCGCCGACCTGTGCGCGCTGGCGCGGCCGCACATCTATGACCCGCATTGGACGCTGCACGCCGCCGCCGAACAGGGCTACGCCGACCTCGCGTGGGTTCCCCAGTACCGCGCCGGGTCGCGCCGGCCGCCGGCCGGGCGCGACGTCGCTGAGCGCAAGGAGCTGGAGCGGACGTTCGAGCCGTCTCCGGTGGCGGACGCGATCGCCGGGTCTTCGCCCTCACGACCGTGAGCCCGATATCGGTCTCCGCCCCGCCGGTTGCGGGCGAGCCGCTCCAGCCCCAGGATCTCGTGATCACGCTCCTGGGCACGTACGTCCGGCCGTTCGGCGACACCGTGTGGTCGGGCGGTCTGGTCTCGCTGCTCGGAGAGCTGGGCTTCTCGCACGGTGCGGCCCGGGTGGCGCTGACGCGGCTCGTCAGGCGCGGGCTGCTCGAGCGCGTCCGGTCGGGACGGCTCGTGCACTACCGGTTGACGCCGCGCTGCGACGGGCTGCTGGCCGAGGGCGACGGCCGGATCTTCTCGCTCGGCGATCCCCACGACGACGGCACCACGTGGACGGTGATCTGGCACCAGATCCCCGAGGACCGCCGGCTCGAGCGAAGCCGGCTGGCACGGCGGCTTCGCTTCCTCGGCTTCGGTTCCGTGCAGGACAGCGTCTGGGTCTCGCCGCACGACCACTCCGAGGAGGTCGTCCGTCTGCTCGGCGAGCTCGAGGTCTCGGAGTTCGCGACGCTCTTCGCATCGCGAGTCCAGGCACCGAAGGGGCTGCCGGCGCTCGTCGCGCGCGCCTGGGACCTCAGCGAGCTGACCGAGCGCTACGAGACGTTCATGGTGGAGTTCTCGCCGTTCGCCGGCAGGGGAGGGCGCCGGATCGATGACGCCGAAGCGTTCCGCGTGCGGACCAGGCTCGTGCACCTGTTCCGCGGGTTCCCGTTCCTCGACCCGGAGCTACCCGAGGAGCTGGCGCCGTTGGGCGGCGCCCGGGCGAGGGCCGTCGCGACGTTCCACGAGCTCTACGACGGCCTCTCCGAGCCTGCCCAGCGGCACTTCGACGCGGTCACCGCGGGCTGGGCGGAGGCGTCGTAGGTGTCGAGAGGCTCAACTCGATCGGGTGGGGCTGGGGCGGGCGCTGGCCGCGACCGACCGGCTACCAGCACTTCTCGATCAACGGCCGCTGAGTCGCCACCCACCGTCGACGCGGCGGAAGGTCGCGCTCACGTACCTGGCATAGCGATCACACAGACCGCCGTGCTCGACATACGCGTGGGCGATCCCAGAGCCGTTCGGCGCGAACGCGACGCTCAGGCAGCGAAAGGGGTAGCCGAACGTGCCGCCCGCACCGGGCACGCCGCCCGCACGTGGCGAGCCGCCACCGGGCAGACCACTGATCGCCGCGACCCCGACCACCAGCAGCGCCGCGACCACCACGGCCGCGCGCACGCCGCGGCGCGGCGATGAGTGCCCACTGCGATGCACCACAACCGTGATCTGCGGGTCCGCAGGACCGTCCGGGTGATCGGGCGTGCACTCCTTCGCCATCGATGACCAGTATCGCGCCAGTCTCGCCGCGGCGAGGAAAATGATCGGGCACGACCCCAGCGCGCCATCGGTGCGAGCCGGGCTGGATGCCCGGCTCGCCGAATACGTCGGGGTATATCGGGGGGTGCTCGGGTTCTGTTACCTGATCCTGTGCGCTAACGCGCCGTCCTCAGATGGTCACACCTCACGGGTTTCATCCCTGCGGGCAGGGGTTCTTGCTGAGAATGTTCTTGAAATCGTTGATCTGGACGTTGAACCCGCCGCCTTCCGAAATGTAGTTCTGAGCGAGCAGCTGGCCGTACTGGCTGTTCTCTCCGAAGTTGGAGATCTGGCCAGGGATGTTGTTCCCGAACTCCCACTCACAGCCGCTGAAGCCGTGGGATGTCGTGTAGAACGGATAGAACGCGGCAGGCTGACCGGTGTCGGTCGTCGGTATCAGCGTGCATCCATCGCCCGTGGTCGTGTCGCACGTCGACTCGATCGCGGGCAGATCGGTTTCGAACGCCGGGTTCTTGTACTGGATGTTGTAGTGCGGGCCCGTCTCCGGACTCGAGAACTTGAACGACGTCGGATGCAGCTTCGTGTTGCCGTCCGGCCACACGGGTTGGTAGGAGACGCCGTCGAACCCGGTGTTCGTGTACGTGCAGCCGTTCACGTGGTAGGTGGGGGCCTCCGACCCGGGGAAGCAGAAGAAGTCGTCCCCGTCCGGCGGCCCGAGGCTCGCGCCCTGCCCTTCCTGATCCCCGGCGGGACAGGTCGTCACGTTGCCGCTGGAGTCGATACCGAACGGCGTGGCCGGGATCGGGACCGGTCCGGTGCAGTGTTGGAAGTGACCAATCTCGGTGTCGAAGGCGACGTTGTAGGAGCCCGCCGCCCAGGTCACCCGCGTCTTGGGTGTCGAGGTCGAGTACATCGGGTGGAACGCGTACGGGATCGCGTCGCACGACGTGCCGTTGGGGTCGAACTTCACCTGCGCGAACCCGTTGGCGGGACTCGCCGTCATCGACCCTGACTGGCCAGTTGTGAGGTCATTGATTATGACCTGGACCCCGTTCGGCGTGTCCGTGATCGCGACCCGGAGATGGTCTCCGGAGTTCATGAACAGGTCTCTGGATTTGTTGGGCGTGTACGTCCCTGCAGTCGTCGCGTCGACCGGGTTCGCGGGGCCTGTCGAGCGGCCGTTCTTGGTGATGAAGGCGAAGTTGACGTACTCCTCGCCGACCTGCCCGAGGCAGGTCGGGTTGTTCGTCTGCCCGGTCACCGGATTGAGCGAAAGGCTGTCGATGTTCAGCGCGGCGCACCACTGAGTGGGATCGCAGGAGCTGGCTCCGACGGCGACCTGCCACGTGGGCCACGGTATCCAGCCAGGCGGGTAGAACTGCATCTCCATGTAGGCCTGGCCGACGTGCTTGGGGGACACGGCGGGATCGAGGATGTTCTTGTTGCTGTCCGGCGGGCAGGTACTCACCTGCTCCGGGTCGGACTGCGTATCGCAGATCGCCATGCCGAGCCAGGAGGCCCCGCTGAGCTCGAAGTTGTACGACTTGCCGGGGGCGTTCGGGTGGCTCGCCGATGGGTCGGTGGGCAGCGTGATGTTGTACCTCATGTGGTTCCCGGACCCGCGGACGTTCGAGTCGAACAGCATCGACGGCTCGTCGTGGCCGACGTAGTGGCCGAACACCTCGTCCGAGTCCGCCACCTCCGTACACATCCCGCTGGAGTACGAGCAGTTGATCGGCGCGTGCTGACCCGGCGCCCAGACTGACTTGGCGCGGGCCCCGGCTGCGGGGGCGGCGACGAGTACTAATGCGACGGCGACGACAAGCGTCGTAGTCGCGGACAACACAAGCCTGACTGGCTTCACCACGACTTTCCCTCCTGACTGTCGGTTGGGCGGAGCCGTCGTGCTGTTGCCCCGGATCCAGCATCGCGGATCCGCCTAGATGATCCGACGCTACCACCGGCGATCGCCTCGGCGAGAATTTTTGTGCTCTAGCGGGCCGGCCGCATACCGCCGCCGAGCCCGAGCAGCAGGCCGTCCTCGGCGACCGCCGGGCTCGTTGTCAGGAACAAGACCACGCCGGGTTCCGGCGCCGTGATCGTCTCGAGCTCGTCGCCGAACGGGTCTAGGATCGCGCCGAGGCGATCTCCGGCGGCGACTTCGTCGCCTGCGCCCACATCCGCGCGCCACCAGCCCCCGGTGGCGCTGCGCAGCCACACGAAGCGCTCGACGAGTCGCTGGCCGGGCGGTGGCGGCTCGGGCTCGCCGGGGAGCATGCCGGCGGCGCTGAGCGCGTTCTGCAGGCCGCGTACGTGTCGCTCGACCTCGGCGGACTCGAGCAGCCCGCACCCGCCCGCCTCGGCGGTGACCGCCGGAATCCCCGCCGCGGCCGCCGCGGCGCTCGTGGTACCGCCGAGCGCATCGGTCGTGTCGCAGATGAGGTAGCGGAACCCGAACGCGCGCGCCAGCCGCTCGGCCGTCTGGCGCTGGGGCGAGTCGTCGTAGAGGACGAACGGCTCGAGCGCCTCGACCATGTCGCCACCGTGCAGATCGATCAGCAGATCACTCGGGGCGATGAACTCGCTGAACACGTGGTGCGCCAGCGCGTCCGTGAACGACCCACCGCGATCTCCGGGGAAGGAGCGGTTGAGGTTGCGCCCATCCTCGGGCACGACGAACGGCGTGCGCGCGGCATACGAGGTGGGGGAAACGATCGGGACGGCGAGGATCGATCCCGACAACGAGGAGGTGTCGAGCTCGCGCATGAACTGCACGACCGCCGCGATCGCGGGGTACTCGCACCCGTGCACGCCGGCGATCAGGCACAGTCTCGGCCCATCGCGCGGGCCCGTGGCCTCGAACACCGGCCAGCTGAGGTGGCGGAGCATGGGGATTGTCGAGGTGGCGACGCGTCGGGTGGCCATTGGCGGAGTCTCGCATTCGCGGCGCCCCGTCACCGACAATGGGGCTGTGGCCGAGAGTCCGATAGTCGTCGTCGGCGGCGGGATCTCCGGGTTGTGCGCGGCCTATTACCTAAGGAAGTCCGGCGCCACCGTCAGCGTGTTCGAGACGCGCCGGGTCGGGAGCGGCGCATCGTCGGGGAACGCCGGCTGGATCACGCCGGCGCAGGCCGGGCCGCTGCCCGAGCCGGGGCTCCTCAGCTACGGCGCACGCTCGCTGCTCGACCGCGACTCGGCGCTGTACTTCGAGCCGCGGCAGCTCGTCCGGATGATCCCGTGGCTCGTCCGCTTCGCCCGGCGGTGCAACGAGTCCGATCACGAGAGCGGCCGGATCGCGCTCGCGGGGCTCGGCCTGCGGAGCGTCGAGCTGCTCGAGGCCATGGCCGCCGACGGAGTCGAGGTCGAGCTGGAGCGGGCGCCGCTGCTCCTCGCGGCAAAGGATCCCGAGCACGCGCGGGAGTTCCTCTCGCGCCTGGCCCCGCTCGCGCGGCTCGGCTTCCGGATCCCGACGGCGCTGCTCGGCCCGGATGAGATCCGCTCGCTCGAGCCGGCGCTCTCGGATGCCGTCCGCGCCGGGTTCGTAATCGAGCCGCACTGCGTGGTGCGGCCGCTGGCCCTCGTGAGCGCGCTGCGCGATCGGCTCGTCGAGCTCGGGGTCGAGATCAACGAGGGCGCGGAGGTCCGGGACATCGACGTCGATGGTTCGCGAGTCGTGGCGTTGCGGACCTCGACCGGGCGGCACCGATCCGGGAGCGTGGTGCTCGCCGCGGGAGCCTGGATCGCGCCACTCGCCCGCCTGTTCGGAGCGCGGCTGCCCGTCGAGGCCGGGAAGGGATACAGCTTCGAGGTCCGCCCGCGCCAGCCGCCGCGCCACGCGCTGCTCCTGCTCGAGCCACACGTCGGGTGCTCGCCGCTCGGCGAGCGGATGCGGATCGCCGGAACGATGGAGTTCAGCGGGCTGAACGCGCGCCTCGACCGCCGCCGGATCCGGTCGATCGCCGCCGGTGCGGGGGAGATGATCGGGTCCTGGGACGGGCCGGACGAGGACACGGTGTGGTCGGGGCTCCGGCCGATCGCGCCCGACGGCCTGCCGATCATCGATCGCCATCCGCGGCTCGCGAACGTGTTCTTCGCCGGCGCCTACTCGATGCTCGGCATGACGCTGGCGGCGCCGGCGGGGGAGAGCCTGGCGAGCTTCGTGCTCAGCGGCGAGCGTCCTGGCGAGCTCGAGCCGTTTCAGGCCAACCGGTTCGGACTTGCGCGATCGATCATGCGTCCCACTGCTCGGTCCCCCCGACGCTCGCTCCCCAATAGGCGAATGCGCCGATCGCCGCGAGCTCCAGCGCAAACTTCAGCGCGAGGTTCGGAGCCCTGAGGATCGTCACGCGATGATCATTCGAACGGCACGGTGGGATCACCCGAGAGCGCCACCAGCCGCCGCACGACCGTCCGCAGCACCCTGCGCTCGATCGCAGGATCCGCGTGGAGCAGAGACGCGAACGCCTGCTGGCTGACGACGAAGAATCTGAGCTCCGTCGTCGCCGCGACGGTCGCGGTCCGCCTCGTCCGCTCGAACAGCGAGATCTCGCCGAAGAAGTCGCCGGCGTGAAACGTGGCGAGGTCTCGACCCTCGCGGGTCGCCTTCGCCTCGCCGTCGATGATGACGAAGAACTCGTGGCCGTAGGAGCCTTCCTGGCACAGAACGGTGCCGGCCGGCACCTCGAGGTCGTCGGTCAGTCGCGCGACCTGCACGAGATGCTTGCGCGTCAGCCCCTCAAACAGCGGCGACCGTGTCAGCGCGGCGATCTTCGCGTCCTGGTGAAAGCGCGGCACGGTTCTACCCTACTTCGAGCTCGCCTCGCCCGCCGAAACGGATTTTGAGTCGGCGCCGGATGTCTGCGCCCACACCGTTCTGGCGACGGCGATCAGCGGGACTGTGATCATCATCTCGAACATGAGGATCATCACGCCCAGCCCAACATGGCCGTGGGCGATCGGCTCCGACCACCTGGCGGTCTTCGGAATCGAGACCAGCGGGATCATGTCGGCGAAGTGGTACACGTAGACGTCGCCGAACCGTGCGAGGCTCGGCGCGTGGCTGGCATCGAACCCGAGCCACCCGTGGACGGCAAACCGGTGCGTCGCTCCCGCGAACCACAGGACCCCGAGCGTGTAGAGGTAGCCGGCGATCGCCAGAAGCGTGAGCGTGGCCCGCAGGCGGCCGTCATCCTGGCGGCGCCTGTACCGAAACCAGCACCGCAGCCCATCTGGGATGAGGACGGCGGGAAGCGCGATCGAGACGACCAGACAGAGGACCGCGAGCGAGAACGACCGAACGACATTGGCCAGGGCGCACAGCACGCCGACTACGAGACCGTCAACTCGATCCTCAAGTCGGTCGAGGGACAGGTCGCCGGGTGGTTCGACACCGGACTGATCGCCGACGTCGAGGACGTGACGCCCAAGGATGTGGACAACGCGCTGGCGATGTGGTCGGTCGTCACCGCCCGCGAGATCGCCTGGGACCACGCCCAGGTGATCTGGAACCTCCGGCGGATGCCCGAGCTCGAGCGCGCTTACACCGACGTGCTCGCGCGGACGACCGAGCTCTCCGGTTGCGCGATGCTCGTGTAGCTCCTCGGCTCAGTCCAACGCGTCCGGCGGATGGACGTACGGGGTCGTCGTGGCCAGCTCCACGAACCCGAGGCGCTCGAGGATCCGGCGACTGGCCGGGACGGCGTCGACCTGGAGGTAGCGGACCCCTCGCTCCGACGCCAGGGCGGCGCGGTAGGCGACGAGCGAGCGAAACACGCCACGGCGACGCCAGGCGGGCTCCGTGGCCCCGCCCCACAGGCTCGCGAACTCGGTCCCGGCGTGAAAGTCGATGCGGCCCGCGCCAATCGGAGTGTCGTCCGCCCAGGCGATCACGGCCTCGATCGCGGTGGGTTTCCGGGCGAGCCCGGCGCGCACCTCATCGCCGAGGGCCGAGGGGTAGTCGCCGAACACCGCGTGATGAACCCACACCAAGTTGCCGACATCGTCCTCGTCGGTGACGGGCCGCAGTTCCACCCCCGGCACCGGTGGCGCATCGAGCGCGAGGTCGGCGACCTCGGCGACGAGCAACGTTTCCGTCGGCTCGGGCGCAAAGCCCGCTGCCATCAGCCGGTCGGCCAGGTCGGGAGGCTCGTCGTACGAGTAGTGCTTCCACTCCCACGAACAGCCGAGCTCGGCGAAGCGATCGATCTCCTCGGCGATGATCCGGTCGGCCGCGTTCGCCGTCAGCGCGCTCCAGGTCACGCCGTTCCACCCGTCGGACCGAGAGATGGACCTGACGACGTGGTCGGTGCGCTCGACGTGGCCGCCGTAGAGCTCGGGTGTCGGATGTCGGCGCACCTGCTCGTCGAACGCCGAACGGACCGCCTGTCTGTCCACGGCCAGAGAGCCAACCAGATCGGCGGTCTCGATGTCCAGGCCCTGCCCGCGGTCAACGACGAGAGCCGCGCCCGTGGCGCGGCTCTCAAGGGGGCGCCGCTTCCGACGCGTGGCTCTACGGGACCATCCCGTAGGAATGCTCGGCCCGGACGTACCGCGGTGCGCTGTCAGGCGCCACCGCGGCCGAGCCGGCGGTCTGCGGCGCCGCGCCCGTGCCGTGGTATTGGATCAGCGGGGCGTACCGCGCGGAAGCGTGGTGCGACACGGGGTGTGTGGCGCTTCCGCCCGGAAGCGTGATGAAAAAAACAGCGACGGCGACGGCGACGAATGTGGCCAGCGCCGTGGCGATCATTCCAACCCGGCTGCGCTTGGGAGTGGCTTGTGGGCTGTGTGCGATGCTGCTCATGTGAGCTCCTCTCCTCGGTGACTGCGCCCACTATCCACCGCGCGCCGATCCCGTCCCACCAAATGTTGGACAGTCGTTCTGTCTAATTCTGGATGTCGCGCGCGACCCCGATCGCGTGCCCGGCTCGGTCGGGGACGTCGGTCAATCGGCGACGCGCAGGACGAGCTTTCCGGTGTTGGCGCCGTCGAAGAGCATGTTGACCGCGTTCGGAAGCTGCTCGAAGCCGTCGACGACGGTCTCGAGCGGGTGGAGCTTGCCCTCGCGGATCCAGCCGCCGATCTCGGTGGCGGCCTCGACGATGCGGCCGAGATGGTCGAGGACGATGAACCCCTGTAGCAGCGCGCGCTGGACCAGCAGGTTGGAGAAGGTGCGCGGGCCAGCCGGCTGTACCGTGGCGTTGTAACCGGAGATCAGCCCGCACAGCGCGATACGGGCGCGCAGGTTGATGCGGCCGAATATGGCGTCCATGATCTCGCCGCCGACGTTCTCGAAGTCGACGTCGATCCCGTCGGGAGTGGCGGCGACGAGCTGATCGTGCCAGTCCGGTGCCTTGTAGTCGACGGCGGCATCGAATCCGAGCCGCTCGGTGAGCAGCGCGCACTTCTCGGCGCCACCAGCGATCCCAACGACCCGCGCACCCTTGATCTTCGCGATCTGTCCCGCGACCGACCCGACCGCGCCGGCCGCCGCCGACACGACGACGGTCTCGCCCGGCTGCGGGCGGCCGATGTCGTTGATGCCGACCCACGCCGTCAACCCCGTCATCCCGAGGGCGCCCAGGTACATGCTCGGCGGGATCCCCGGAATCTCCGCAACCGGAAGCAGCGGAGTGGCGTCCGATGCCACGGCAAACTCCTGCCAGCCGACCAGGCCCTGCACGAGCTGGCCCTCCCGGTACGCATCGTGGTTCGACGCGACCACCTGACCCAGGCCGAGGCCGCGCATCACCTCGCCGATGCCAACGGGTGGGAGGTAGGTGGGCACGTCCCTGATCCACGCTCGGTTGGTCGGATCGATCGAGATCCACTGGGTTCGCACCAGTGCCTGGCCGGCACCGATGTCGGGTACCGGCTCCTCGACGAGCTCGAAGGTGTCGTCGGTGATTCGCCCTTCGGGGCGGTTGCGCAAGATGAAACGGCGGTTTGACTCTGTCATGACGCGACTCTATGCGCCCGCGGCCATCGCGCGCTTGATCAGTTCGAAGTCTTCGCACGGGATCTCGAACAGACCGCGGCGGAACACGTACCCCCACCGCCGCTTGTCCTTGATGAATGTGAGCCGGTCGATCAGCGGTTTGATCGGTGTCTCGACGCACTCCATGAACTCGACGTTGCGCCGCCACGGCACGAACCCCGGAGCCATCTCGACCTGGTAGAGCTCCTCGTCGGCGACGCGACCGACCGCAGTGAACGCCTGCAGCGGCTCGCCGTCGTGAAGGCTCGTCTTCGGCGAGTAGAAAGCAGCCAGTCAGCGGTGCCGAGCCGCTTGAGTCCCGATGACTTGCCGTGTCCGCCTGGGTGAACCCGCCCTCGACGCCCCTCCGGACGTGGTCGCGGCTGACCGTGTTGACCCAGCACTTCGCCATCGCCGAACGATCTTGACGGAAGTCGACGGGCACGGCGTATGTTTCTGCGCATGGACGCCGAGCAGCAGCTCCGTTCCCTGTACCTGGCGTTCAACGCCCGGGACATCGACGGCGTGCTCGCGGCGACGAGCGAGGACGTCGACTGGCCGAACGCGTGGGAGGGCGGCCGGCTCCACGGACACGAGGCCGTGCGCGACTACTGGACGCGGCAATGGGCGGCGATCGATCCGAACGTCGAACCGGGCGCGATCACCGTGCGCCCGGACGGTCGCGTCGCCGTCGACGTCCACCAGGTCGTTCGCTCGCTCGCCGGGGACCTCGTGGCCGAGAACGACGTGGTTCACGTGTACGAGATCCGCGACGGGCTCATCACGCGGATGGACGTCGAGGAGTCGAGTTAGCCGCAGAGGGCGCCGCGTGAACCGCTCTATCCCCGGGGCACGAACGCGAACACGCGGCTCGGGCTGCCCGTTCCGCCGACGAGCTTCAGCGGTGAGACGACGAGCAGGGCGCCGGTGGCCGGGAGCTTGTCGAGGTTCGCCAGCTGCGTCAGCCCGAGCCCGCCGGCGCCGAGCAGCATGTTGTGCAGGGGGAAGGGTGGGTCCATGCCACCCGCCGAGCCGGCGTCGATCCCGACCGTCTCGACCCCGAACCCGGAGATGTTGCGCCGGGTGGCCAGCCACCGCGAGGCCTCGACGTCGGGCCCCGGCGTCTCGGGGCCGTTCTCGCCGACGTTCAGGAACGCGGCCTCGTCCTGCGCCCGCGATTGCCAGCCGGTGCGGAACAGGACCCAGCTCTGCTCCGGGAGCTGGCCGTGCTCGGCCTCCCAGGATTCGAGGTCGTCGACCGTCAGCAGGTAGCCGGGGTCGGCCTCGGTCTCGGCCGTCCTGTCGATCACGCACGCGGGCCCGATCAGCTGGGTCGGCGCCACCGACGCCACGTCGGCACCGTCCCGCCCGGTGATCCAGTGGATCGGCGCATCCAGGTGGGTCCCGACGTGCTCGCCGATCGTCAGCGTGTACCAGGCCCAGGCCGGGCCACGGTCGTCGTAGTGGCTGATCTCCTCGCGGGATAGGGAGGGGGTGTTGGCGAACGGCGGCGGCAGTTTGATCACCGGCGTCGACTCGGTCAGCGGCTGGGTGAGGTCGACGATCTCGACCCCGCCGCCGCTCAGCCCGCGGAGCAGGGCTCCGATGTGGCTGGTTTCGATGCTGGACATGTGGTCTCTCCTTGGGTCGTTCTCAGTGGTCAGCCGGCGCGGAAGGCCTCCTCGAGCCATTCCGCGACGATCGTCGGGTTCACCTTGGCGTCGAGCACGAGCGGATGGCCGCTTCGTTGCTCGCGCCACTCCTCGATCACCGCGAGGTCGTCGGGATTGCGGACGGTCGCGGCTCTGGCCCCCGCTGCCCGCGCGATCGCCGCGAGGTCGGCGTCCGGGAAGCGCACGAGCGCGACGTCGTGTCCCATCGGCGCGAAGTGGTGGACCTCCGCGCCGTAGGCGGCGTCGTCGTAGATCAGCACGAGCAGGTTGCCGAGCTTCAGCCGCACTGCAGTCTCGAGCTCGGCGAGCGCCATGAACGCACCGCCGTCGCCGATCGCGGCGACGGTCGGCCGGTTCGGTTCGGCGATCGCGGCGCCGAGCGCGTTGCCGAGGCCGAGGCCGACCGACTGGAAGCCGTTGGGGAACACCCACGCGCGGGCGTCGGGAACGTCGAGGAACATCGACGGGTAGCCGAGGAAGTGGCCCGAGTCGACGGCTACGGCGCGGTTGGCCGGCAGCGCCTTGTTGACCGCGATCGACAAGGTCCGCGGGTCGATCCACTCGTCGGTCGAGGCGTCCTGGTAGGGCTCGTCGCGCCAGCGGCGACTCGCAATCTGCTGTTGCGTTTCGGGGGTGCGAAAACCGGTGGCCTTGTGGCCGCGTTGGTCGAGGGCTTCGATCAGCTTCGTGGCGGTGGCCGTGGCGTCGCCGATCACGGCGAGGTCGGCGGGCCGGTTGCGCGCGATCGCCCTGGCCTCCGTGTCGACCTGGATCACCTTGGCGCCGGGGTTGATCATCGCGCCGTGCTTCGTCGTCCAGTGGTTGACCGACGCGCCGACCACGAGCACGACGTCGGCCTGGGGCAGGAGCTCGGCCGCGAACGGGCTCGCGAAGCCGCCCGAGATGCCGAGCGCGTAGGGGAGCCCGGCGAACAGCCCGTTCGCCGGCGCGGACGTCGCGAGGATCGCCCCGATCCGCTCGGCGAGCCGCTCGAGCTCGGCGCCGGCGTCGGCGAGGACGGCGCCGCGGCCGGCGATGATCGCGGGTCGCTCGGCAGTCGCGATGGTGTCGGCCGCCGCTCGTATCGCCTCTGCGCTCGGTTCGGGAGTCTGGAGCGCCGGAGGCGGTGGCACCTGTGGCGCGGTGTTCGCCGCCGGCTGGGGCTGGATGTCGATCGGGAGCATCAGCACGACCGGCCTGCGCTCGGTCAGCGCGCGGTGGTACGCGCGCTGCGCATCGTCGGCGGCGGTCTTCGGGCTGTGGACCCGGTCGGCGATCGCCCCGACCGACTCGACGAGATCGTGCTGGTCGATGCGGAAGTTCGAGGTGAGGGCAGCCGCCGGGGTCTCGCCGGCGAGCACCAGCACCGGCGTTCGGCTCTTGGCGGCCTCGGTGAGGCCGGTCATGGTGTTCGTCAGGCCCGGCCCCTGGTGCACGCTCACCACTCCGACCCGTCCGGTGACCCGCGCGTAGCCGTCGGCCATGCAGACGGCGCTGCACTCGTGGCGGGAGTGGTGGAAGCGGGCGCCGCCGCTGCACAGCGCGTTGGTCACGATCAGGTTGCCGCTGCCGATGACGCCGAACGCGTCCTGCACCCCCTGCGAGGCGATCGTGTTGCCGACCACGTCGGCGACGGACGGGGCGTTCGTCACGAGGTCGATCCTATCTGGGGGCGTCGGCGTTCCTGTTGGCCGCGATCCTCGCGTCGTCCAACGTCCAGGGATGGATCATCGGCCTGGTCGTGTCGATCGTCAGCGTCGTGCTCTCAGCGGTCCTGTGGTCCTCGCGACAGCTGTAGGGAATCCGGGCAGAACCAACAGGGCCGCGCAAGCGGCCCCTATATATGAAAAGCACCTTTCCGGTGCGAGCTCGGTGGGAGTTTTTCGTAGTGTGGGGTGGGTGGAGTCAGACGGACATCCAGCGATCAGCGTCAGCGGTCTGTCCAAATCGTTCGGGGACGTTCAGGCGCTCTCCGGCGTGGACCTCGACGTCGCCGGCGGGGCGGTGCTCGGGCTGCTCGGGCCCAACGGCGCGGGGAAGACGACGTTCGTCCGCATCCTGACGACGCTGCTGAAGCCCGACGCGGGAACCGCGCGCGTGGTCGGGTTCGACGTCGTGCGCGAGGCGGCGAAGGTGCGCGAGCGGATCGGGCTCGCCGGCCAGTACGCCGCGGTCGACGAGAACCTGACGGGACTCGAGAACCTCACGATGGTGGGGCGGCTGTACGGAGCCAACCGGCGCGTCGCGAAGGCACGGGGGCGGGAGCTGATCGAGCGCTTCGACCTCGTCGAGGCGGCTGGGCGCCCGACGAAGACGTACTCGGGCGGGATGCGGCGCAAGCTCGACCTCGCGGCCGCGCTCGTGGCCAAGCCGCCGGTGCTGTTCCTCGACGAGCCGACCACGGGCCTCGACCCTCGCGGCCGTATCGGCATGTGGGACGTGATCGAGGGGCTCGTCGCGGAGGGGACGACGGTGCTCCTGACCACGCAGTACCTGGACGAGGCCGATCGGCTCGCGGACACGATCGCCGTGATCGACCACGGGCGGCTGATCGTGCAGGGCACCTCCGACGAGCTGAAGGATCGCGTCGGCGGGGAGCGGCTCGAGGTCAAGCTCGACGACGGAGTCGACAGTCAGGAGGCGGTGCGGGTGCTGGCGTCGATGGCCGATGACGCGCCGGCGGCGGTCGACGGCCTGGTGACGGTCCACATCCGCGAGCGCCGGGGCGCGATCGTCGAGGCGGTGAAGCGGCTGAGCGATGCCGGGATCGGCGTCGACGATCTGGCCGTCCGGCGCCCGACGCTCGACGACGTGTTCCTGACGCTGACCGGGCACGCCGCCGAGGAGGACGCCGAGGAGAAGAAGGCGGCGTGAGGCGGCTCGTTACCGACACCGTGATCATCGCCGAGCGCAACCTGATCCGGCTGCCGCGCGCACCGGATCTGCTGCTCGCGTTCACCGTGCAGCCGATCATGTTTGTGCTGCTGTTCCGCTACGTGTTCGGCGGGGCGATCCGGACGCCGGGATTCACGTACGTCGAGTTTCTGATCCCGGGGATCATCGTCCAGAACGTCGCGTTCGGCGGGTTCGTGACCGCGCTGGGTCTGAACGAGGACATGCACAAGGGCCTGATCGACCGCTTCCGCTCGCTGCCGATGGCGCGACCGGCCGTACTCGCGGGGCGGACGCTGGCCGACATCTTCACCAACCTCCTGTCGGCGACGGTGCTGGTCGTGACCGGCGTGATCATCGGCTTCTCGTTCATGACCGACGTGTTTCACGTCGTCGCGGGGTTCGGCCTGCTGCTGCTGTTCGGCTACGCGTTCTCGTGGGTGTTCGCGTGGGTGGGGCTGCTCGTCTCCTCGCCCGAGGCCGCGAACTCCGCCGGGTTCATCGCCGTCTTCCCGCTGACGTTCATCTCGTCGGCGTTCGTGCCGGTCGCGTCGATGCCGGAACCCCTGAAGTGGTTCGCGACGATCAACCCGTTCACGAAGGTCGTCGACGCGCTGCGCTCGCTGTGGCTCGGGATCCCGGCCGGGAACAACATCTGGACCGCCGTCGTGTGGTCGCTCGCGATCATCGCCGTATTCGCGCCGCTGGCGGTGGCGCGGTACCGGCGCGCGACGTCGGACTAGTGGGCCAGCCTGAAAATCAGTGCCCCATTCGCGAGCGAGAATCGAGCATCGCGAGGACGCAGAACCGAAGGTGTAGCGGCGCTACACCGAGGTTCGAGGACGCGGTGAGGCGAAGATTCGCAGCCGCGAAGGGGGTGCGGATTTGAAGGATGGTCCACTAGTGCGCGGTTTCCTCGGGGACGTCGTACCAGCGCTTGCGCTCGCCGATCCGCGAGCGCATCTTCCAGCCGCGGCTCTTCGGCGCTGACTCGGCGGTCTGGCTGAGGACCTGGAGCTGCGCTCTCGGGTCGAGCTTCCCGCCCTCGGTCGCGGGGCGATCGCCGTCGTTCAGCAGGGCGGTGACCTTGTCGAGGTTCAGCGTCACGGTCCGCCACCAACCCCAGTCCTGGCCCATCAGGTCGCGGAACACACGCACGTCCATCGCCGTGGGATCGCTGCTGTCCTCGAGCGGGAACGTGACGAGCAGGCGCAGGCAGTCATCGGCGTCCTTCTCGTTGAGCTCGACGATCTGGAGCTTCGAGAGGAGGAGGTCGATCGGGTCGAGCGTGTACGGCAACCGCGTGAGGCGGTCGGCGAACTCGAGCGTGTGGCACATGTGGAACTTGTCGATCATCACGTCGATCGAGAGCCCCGTCTCGGGGTTGGCGAAGTACAGCTGCTTGTTGCCGTACAGCGCGTTGAAGTTCTTATCGGGGTCGTAGCCGCGCTCGGTGAGCAGCTCGCTGAGGGCGCGGCGGGTGGCGCTGGCGGAGGCGAAGTCGAGGTCCTGGCCGGTGCTGCTGCGCGGCGGAAGGTCCGGGGTGAGGAAGCGGATCGCGAGGCCACCGACGAGGCGAAGCGGGATGTTCCGTTCGCTGGCCGTGTCGATGAGCGCCTTGGCCGTGTTCGGCAGATCAGTTCCCGCGACCGTGTCGCTCATCTCCCACATACGTTACTCGCTGTTGTTAGCGTGCCGACATGCCTTTGACGGACGCGGAGCAAAGGGTCTGTGAGGCGGTTGCGGCCGGGCGCGATGACCTCGTGCGGCTGGCCAGTGATCTGATCGGTTTCGACACGACGGCGCGGGCGGTGGGGGACCCGGCGCGGGACGAGGCTTTGATGCAGGAGTACTTGGCTGGACGGTTGGCTGGTTGTGGCGCTTCTGTGGATTTGTGGGAGCCCGATGCCTCGGCTATGGCCGGGAGGCCGCTGGTCCCGCCTGGGCTCGATTTCGCGGGCCGACCGCAGCTCATTGCTTCGGTGGCGGGCCGTGGGGGAGGGCGGTCGCTGGTGTTCAACGGCCACATCGACGTGGTGTCGGCGTCGCCGGTTTCCGAGTGGGCTTCCGATCCGTTCGTCGGGGTTGTGAGGGATGGGCTTCTTTACGGGCGGGGGGCGTGCGACATGAAGGGCGGGATCGCGGCGATGGTGTTCGCCGTCGAGGTGCTATCGGCGCTGGGGGTTTCCCTCTCCGGGGATCTGTTGGTGGCGACGAACACCGACGAGGAGTCGTCGGGGGCCGGTGGGACTGCGCTGGTCGCGCGTGGGCTTTCCGCGGACGCGGGTGTGGTGACCGAGCCGACGGGCTTCCAGGTGTGGACCTGCTGTCGGGGTTCGGAGTACGGCGTCGTTCGCGTCCCGGGCCGTCCCGGTCACGCCGAGGTACGCCAGCCGGACTGGCGCCTCGGTGGCGCCGTCAACGCGATCGAGAAGGCGGTCGTGGTTCTCGACGCTCTGTCATCGCTCCGCCGTTTTTGGGGCTCGCGCCCGCAGCTGTCCCACTCGTTGCTCTCGCCGCCCTCGCTGCTTGCGACGATGGCGCGTGCGGGTGAGTGGGCGGTGACGTACCCGGCGTCGTGCGATCTGACGATCGCCGTGATGTACCTGCCGGTACAGGCGGATGCGTCGGGGTGGGGGAGTGACGTGCGGCGGGAGGTCTCGGACTGGATCGCGCGCGAGTGCGCCGAGGACGAGTGGCTACGGGAACACCCGCCGGCGATCGAGTGGTGGCCGAATGCCGTGATGCCGTTTGAAATTTCGCCTGAGGTTCCGATTGTGCGCGTTCTTCGGGACGCTTCCGCTGATCTCGGGCGTCCGGGTCGGCTCGGCGGCCTTGACTCGTGGTACGACGGCGCCACCCTGACGCAGCTGGGCGGGATCCCGTCGGTGGGCTACGGGCCACCCGGGTTTTCTGTGGACGGGGTCAGCGTCGCGCACATGATCGACGAGTACGTGCCGGTCGACGGGCTCGTGGCGTGCGCGCAGGGGCTGGCGGTGGCGGCGATGCGGTTCTGCGGAATGTAGTTCGGGGGCGCGCATGCGCGCCCCCGCCGGTCCGTGCATGCACGGACCGGGGCCCGGGCGCATGCGCCCGGGCCTACCCCTCTACTCGCTGCGCGAGTTCGACGCCCTTCTTGCCGATGTCCACGACGTAGCCGCGGAGGATTCCGTGGTTGGCCTCGCTGCCCGGGTTGATGCACAGCGTCTTCCCGATCTTGCGCTCGCCGCCGGACTCGTGGATGTGGCCGTGGATCGTCAGCAGCGGCTGGTAGGTCTCGATGATCTTTCGGACCGCGGTCGAGCCGACGGGACCTCTGAGGACATCGCCGGCGGAGATCGTCGGACGGAGGTTCTCGTTCAGGATCGGCGCGGTGTCGAGTCCCGAGTCGTGCGGCGGGACGTGGATCATGAACACCGCCTTGCGGGGGTCGCGGACCTGCTGGGCGAGCGCGTCGAGCCGGGCGTAGAGCTCGTCCTCTGACTCCTCGCGCGGCGTCTGCCACGGCGTGTGGTTCGACCAGCCCGAGGCGAGCAGCTGGAGGTCGCCGGGGATGTCGAGCACCTTCCCGTCGGCGTTGATCGGCGTGATCCCGGGCTGATCGAGGATCGGGTCGATCACGAACTCGTCGTCGTTGCCGGGGATCATGTACAGGGGAGCGGTTCCGTCGGTGAGCCGGTCGGTGGCGAGGTGCATCCAGGCGTCGACGCGCTCGTTCATCAGGCGATGGAGGAGCTCGTCGCGGCCCGGTTCGTCGCCCGAGAGCCGCTGGGCCTCCTCGGAGGTCGTGATGAACGAGTAGTAGCCCACGTCGGCGATGTCCCGTTGGAGCTGGGCCAGCTCCTCGTCGCCGCTCGCGCGGCGGTGAACGCCGAACAGCTCCGTCTCGTAACGGCCGTCGTTCTGGACGATTGGGACGATCGCCTTGCCGGTGAGGTCGCCGGCGAGCAGCGCCACATCCGCCTTGTAGATGTTCATCGTGATCGCGTTCAGGAACTTCCGCCAGGCCTTCTCGGCGGCGTGGAAGTCGCTGGCGATGTACAGGCGGGTGGCGATGGGTGGGCTCCCGTTGTGCGTGGGACGCGGTGCGCGTGGGGCGCGGTGCGCGTGGGGCGCGGTGCGCGTGGGGCGCGGTGCGCGGGGTCGGTTTAGTCCGGCGGGATCTCAGTGAACAGCATCTTCTCGTCCACGCCGGCGCGGACCGCCCGGAAGCGCATGACGAAGTAGATGACGATCCCGATCAGGTAGAAGATGCCGGCGTCGATGATGCCGTTCGTCTCGAGGTAGGTGAGCGCGCCCCCTCCCTTCAGCGCGTGGATGATCGGCTTGAACACCGCGAAGATGTAGATCCAGATCGGGAAGACGAGCCACGCGAGCCCGATCCACGGCAGGGCCTTGCCGAACGGTGCGTTGCGGACGAGGTCGGGCCGGCGCCACCGCACGAGGATCGCGTTGAAGCCCGGCAGCGACCACGTGAGGATCGCCATCACGATCGAGAACCACGCCGTGCCCGCCAGGTTCAGCTTGTGGCCAGTCGTCGCCAGGAATGTCGGCAGATCCTTGTAGCTCTGGAAGAACAGGAAAATGCCCGTCAGTACCAGCACGGCGATGATTCCGTTGAGTGGCGCGCGGAGCCGCTCGTTGACCTTGCCGAACCACTCGGGCACCTGGCGGTCGAGGCTCCAGGCTAGCTGCATCCGGCTGATGAAGTTGATGTACACCGGACACAGCAGGAACGGGAACACCACGCCGCCGAGGCTGATGATGAACCAGAGCGGCCACAGGCCGTTGTTCGCGATCACCGCCAGCAGCGGCATCGAGTTCGGCTGACCCACCGGCAGGGCGGCCAGGCTGCTGTTGAAGCCCCAGTAGCTCCCGCCCCAGCTCACGTTCGTGTTAAAGCCGAAGTGGGTCGAGATCGCGTCGACGTACACCGAATTGGCGAGAACGCCGATCGCCAGCGCGCCGATCAGCGCGATCAGCACGCCTCGCCGGACGTTGCCGCGCACCTCGCCGGCGATGTATGCCGAGTACTGGAACCCAATGAACTGAAACAGCAGCACCGACAGGAACAGTGGGAAGACCGTCGTCGAGAAGATGTTGCTGAGGAAGCTGCTGCTCGACGTGGCGATCAGGCCTGCCGACTTGCCGCTGTTGGCGATGTGCTGTGAGGTGACGCCGCCGGTGTATTTCGGCAGGTTCGCGATGAAGCTGCCCTTGTGCGTGAACAGCAGACCGAACACGAACATACTCACGAAGCAGGCGACGCCGAATCCGGCGAGCGCGGTCACGACCCTGTGGAAGCTTCGGGTCGGGAGCATCGCGACGACCGCGATCAGCAGCAGCACCACGATCGAGGCGATGAAGCCGGGCGTGCCGGTGATGTTGCCGGTGGAGTCCGTGAACCACCCGTTCGCGCCGTGGAAGCCGCCGGCGCCGATCCCGATGATCCGCGCCGAGATCTGAAGGTTCCTCAGTACGAGCGGGACCTCGAACGCGATGATCAGGACCGATGCGATCACGAGCGTCCACGATTCGAGCCAGCCGAGGAATGGATGCAGGATGCGGCTGCTGAAGACGTAGTCGCCACCGGATCTCGGCATGACGCTCGTGAGCGACGAGAAGATCAGCGCCAGAAGGATGCAGAACAGGCCGGCGATGATCGACGCCCAGCCATACGCCGAGAACGGCCCCGCCCGCCATACGGGCACGTCCGAGAGGCTGTAGAAGATCGGATACAGCGTGAGGCCGACGCCCACGAATGCCGCCACGTTGAAGAACAGGGCATTCGTGACGCTGACGTTGCGTACGAGCCCCGAGGATTGGCGAACAAAGAGTTTCGGGGTCGTGGTGGCGGCGGCGGCGGAACTGCCGGAGCTTGGCGGTCCGTTCGGCGGTCCAGGCGTCCCTGGTCCAGAGGTGACGTCAGCCACGGTTCTCCTCCAGTGTGGTCGCGCGGTTGGTCGCTGTGCGGAACGTACCACCCGTGGCGGAGGGAGTTAGTGGGTCGACTGGAAATGTTTGACCGGTTTGACGAGCGAAAACCGAGGATGGCAAGGACGCAGGAGTCGACGCGTAGCAGCGCTACGCGAGACTCCGAGGACGCAGCCAGCCGAAGGTTTGCAGCCGTCAAACGGGTTGAACGTTTCCGGGAGACCCACTAGTGGTGCCTCCTGTTAGTCCGCGCCCTCATGCGTTGAGGGTCTTGCCGGTGTAGGTCCAGGCGAACGGCTTGGCGGTCTGGTTGTAGGTCTCGATGAACGCCAGCATTTGTTGCGCGAGGTCGTCCTCGCTGGTGAAGATTCCGTGCTTGAGCAGGCGGCGGTACAGGATCGAGAAGAAGATCTCGATCTGGTTCAGCCACGAGGCGTGGGTGGGTGTGAACTGAAAGCTCCAGCGGGGATGCGCCGCCAGCCACTGCTGGACCTCTTCGGTGCCGCGGGTGGAGAGGTTGTCGGACACCGCGACGATCTGCTGCCCGTCGACGATCGGGATCTCGGAGTCGAGCTGCTCGAGGAACCGGATCAGGTCCCAGCGGTTGCGGGTCTTGGACGGCATCGCGAGCACGTCGCCGTGGTGGACCTTCAACGCGGCGAACAGGCACTGGGTGCCGTTTCGCGTGTACTCGTGCTCGCGTCTGGCCGGCCTGCCCGGCGCGGGCGAGCGGTCGGGCTTTACCGGTGCCTTGGCCTGGATCCCGGTCTTCTCATCGATCGAGACGACCAGCACGTTCTCGGGCGGATCCACGTACAGCCCGCAGACCTCGCCCATCCGCTCCTCGAACCCCTCACGCGAGAAGTCCGACATGATCCAGTAGTCGGTCCGGTGCGGCTTGATCTCCGCGCGCTGGAGAATCACGTGGGCCTGGGACTCCGACATCCCGACCTCCTCGCCCAACTCCCGGTAGGTCCAGCGCTCCCGCCGCTGACCCGACTCCTCAGGCTCCGGACGCGTGCACGCCTTGGCGATCAGCAGCGCCCTGGTCTCCGGACCGTGCGTCAACGGCCGTCCCGACCGCGGCGCGTCCCGCAACCCCGCCATCCCGTGACGCACATAGCGCGGACGCCACTTCTTCACCGTCCGCTCCGAGCACCCCACCGCTTCAGCGATCTGCGCGGTGCTCAACCCCTCACTCGCCGCCAACACGATCCGCGCCCGCTCGACCATCCGCACCTCAGAACTCGACGCGCGCACGACCCGCTCAAGCTCCCGCCGGTCCTCGTCGCTGATCTCCACCCGCCTGCCCACACTCGTGACCGCCATCATCACCCTCCCATCCTCGCCGAACATGACGAGAAGGAGTTCGAGGACAGCACCGACCAACCCTTACCTGAGCGCGAACTTGCAGGAGACAGCACTAGTGCCTCTTCAAGAATCGTTTGCCCTGGCTGGCGAGCGAAAACCAAGTCCAGCCAGGACGCAGGCGCGAAGCTGTGGCGGCGCTACAGCGAGCGCCGAGGACGCCGCAGCCGGACGACTCGATGATTGATTCCAAATTGATTGGAAACGGGGCGCTCGGGGAACGAGCGGGGCGACGCGGACGGGAGGCGACGCGTAGCGGCGCTACGCGAGCCGACCGGCCGTGGCGATCCGCGAAGTTATCCCGAACGCATCCGCGACGAGCAATTTGGAATCAATCATCTAGGGCGCGGCCCAGCCTTTAGCGAGGCTGGATGCCGAGCGGGGCGCGCCCGAGGCCGGTTTGCAGCCTCCTAGACAGGGCGAAGTTTCGCGGAAGGGGCACTAGTAGTGCTTTGTTAGTTGTGGGGTAGGAGTTCGCTGGGTTTGCGGCGAAGCCTTCTCGCGTTGCTGCCGATCGCGAGGAGGTCATGATGGCTGTTATGGCTGCTGGTGTCGGTGAAGATCGGGCTGTTGATGCGCCGTTGGTGGTGGCCGAGCGGTTGGAGGCGTTCGGGGTTCAGGTGTTGGCGGGGGCGATGAACCGGCCGGCGCAGGTTCGTAATGGGGGCGTGTATCTGCGTGGGTTGTTGGAGCAGGGTGCTCGGAAGTCGCTTGAGCCGTTGGCCGAGCGGCTGGGCGGGGACGCTGACTACCAGTCGCTGCAGCAGTTCTTGGCGGACAGTCCGTGGGATCCGGCGTTGGTGGTGCGGCGGTCGCGGAGCGCGTCGTGCCGGAGATCGCGTTGTGGCGTGGGTGCTGGACGACACGGGGTTCCCCAAGGACGGCAAGGACTCGCCGGGGGTCAAGCGCCAGTACTCGGGGACGCTGGGGAAGCGGGGAACTGTCAGATCGGCGTGTCGGTGCACGCGGTCGGCGGCATGGGGACAGTGCCGTTGGGGTGGCGCTGTATCTGCCGGAGGAGTGTGCGAGGACGCCGAGCGCGTCGCAAGGCGAAGATCCCCGAAGAGATCGAGTTCAAACCAACCTGAGCTCGCGGTCGAGCTCGTCGAGCGTGCCGCTCGTGGGAGATCCCCAGGGCGCCGATCCTTGGCGACTGTGCGTATGGGAAGAACACCGGGCTGCGTGAGCAACTCAATGACGCCGCGCTTGAGTACGTGCTGTCGGTCTCCGAGGAGGTCAGCGTGTTCGCGCCGGAGACACCTTCCGGGTGCCGGAGCAGAACCCGGCCGTGGTCGCCCTAGCAGCCGTCCGCAGCCAGACCGCAAGCCGGAGCAGATCGGCACGCTGATCGCCAGCCTTTCGGCCGAGCAGTTCCAGACCGTCACCTTCCGTGACGGCGGCGACGGCAAGCGGATCAGGTCGCGGTTCTGCTTCCTGCACGTGCGCGCCGCGAATGACTGGGAGAAGCGAACACCGTTCCCGCCACGCGAGGAGTGGCTGATCGTCGAATGGCCCAAAGGCCGCAACGCACCAACCGACTACTGGCTCTCGAACTACCGGCCGACACCGACCCCGAGCAGCTCGCCCGGCTCGCTCGGCTGCGCTGGAAGATCGAGCTCGACTACAAACAGCTCAAGGGCGAACTCGGACTGACCACCGAAGGCCGCTCCTGGCTGGGTGGTATCACCACACCGCTCGTCACCGCCGCGCACGGATTCCGACCCTGGAGCGGCAGCACCCAAATCACCAGCGGCCGCCTGACCCTCCCCCAGGCAGTCCAACTGCTCCAGCCACTGTTCAAATGCTGTACCGCCGCTGTCAGACCTGCCAACAACCGATCCACCTCGTCAAGCTCCTCCTACCGAACCGACGACGAGTAAAACTAAAAAGCACTACTAGGGGCCATCCTGAAAATCAGTGCCCCATTCGCGAGCGAGAATCGAGCATCGCAAGGACGCAGAACCGACGGTGTAGCGGCGCTACACCGAGGTTCGAGGACGAAGCGAGGCGAAGATTCGCAGTCGCGAAGGGGGTGCGGATTTGAAAGATGGTCCGGTTTGGACGCTGCGGCAAATAGGTCTGCCGCGGGTGGGTCATCAGGCGCCCTCGGTGGCCAGGATCGCGACGCCGATCGCCACGACGACGAGGCCGGCCAGCTGCAATCTCGTCAGCCGCTCGCCGAACGCGAAGTACGCGCCGATGGCGGCGAACGCCGCGAACTGCGAGGCGAGCACGGCGGCGATCTCGAGCTGATGGCGAGCGCCAAGGACGTAGCTGACGATGCCTATGACCTCCGCGGCGCCGGCGGTCGCCACTAGAGGAAGGGCCTTCTTGGGCGCTCTTAGCTGGTCGGTTATTGCCAGCGGTGCCGCGATCAGCGCGGTTCCGAGCAGCCGGGCGGGCAGGAGCACCCATACGATCGGCACCACGTGGCTGATCTTCCCCGTCGTATAGAGGGTGATGCCGAACAGGATCGCGCTTGCCATGGCGAAAACGGCCGATCTTGGTCCGGTCCGTGTGGGGTCGGGAGGGTCGGGGTGGGCCGCCGCGAAGACCACGCCGATCGTGCAGATCAGGAGCGCGATTGCGGTGTGCGCCGAGATGCTCACCCCGGCTATCACGGCGATCAGCGCCGCGATTGCGCCCTCCGTGGAGACGATCGGTGTGATCACGCCGACCTTGCCCCGCCGAAACGCCACGTACTCGATCCCGAGGCCGGCGACGTTGGTGGCGCCAAGGAGCGCGAGGAGTCCGATGCTCTTTAGGCTCAGGTGTCTCGGATCGACCGCTGTCGAGATTGCCAGCGCGGGGACGACTAGCACGAGCCCAATCGCCATCACGTACGCGAGCGTCGAGGTGGCGCCGATCTGGCGGCTGGCGGCTGAGGCGCACAGGGCTGAGACGGAAAAGCAGATTGAGGCGCCCAGGCCGCCGAGGATGGCGGCGGTCACGGGCTGTTCGGAACGCCTGTGTGGCGGGGAGCTTTGCGGGGTGGGGCGCCTGTGCGGCGGGAAGTTGTGCGGGGCGGGGCGCTGTTGGGGAGGCGTGTGCGGCTGGGAAGCGTGCGGGGCGCGGGTCTGCGGCTCCGGGCGGGATTAGGCTGGTCGGGTGCAGGGCGCACCGGTGGAGTTTCGCCTGGATTGGCGGTGGCGCGTCAGCAGGTCGTCACGGCTCGTCCTCCTCGCCGGCGTACTTCCACCCCGGAGGCGGCTCGTCGATGTCGACGATCACCACGGTCTTCGTCTCGTGCCAGAAGAGGCGAACGCACGTGTAGCCGTACTCGACCGCGTCCGGTGGCGGGAGTCCCTGGTCCTCGAGCAGCTCCCGCATCCTGACCTCGGCCTGCATCTTCTGGCGCAGGGTTGCCATCGCCAGAGAGTCGCTCGGGGGCCTGTAACGGATCAAGACGTCGATGTGGCGAATGTGTGCCAATCACGTTGGCTCGCTTCCAATTGAGGCCAAATGAGCCAAACGGTGGCGCTGATCGAGACCAACTGGGCCGAGTTGAGACGAATCCGCTGCTCTGCTATCAATTGAGTCTCCGCCGCGGGGTGGAGCAGTCTGGTAGCTCGTCGGGCTCATAACCCGAAGGTCGCGGGTTCGAATCCCGCCCCCGCTATAGAAAAGCCCCGGAAACGGGGCTTTTTTGGTAACCGTTCAGTCCCTCGGGCCGCTCAGGTGAGCGCGGGGAATGGATCGCCGCGGGCGTGCCCGGCGAGTAGTTCGCTGAGGTAGGTGAATAGTGAGCGGTGTTGGAGGCGGCAGGTCGTGGCGGCCGAGAGCGCACGTTCGGCGAATCGCTCGCCGGTCTGGCTTTGGGTGCCGAGCGAGAGTTTTCGGTGGATCACGGGTCCGCGGAGCGCGCGCTCAGCGGGGTTGTTGGTCGGTTCGATCCCGTCGATCCGGGTGAAGGTCCAGAGCGCGGGCCAGACCTTGAGCAGGTTGTTCGCGAACTGGCGGTGCCAGCGATTGCGGGACTTCTTCGGTGAGGCGTTCTCGAGCAGCTCTCGCAGCTCGGTCTGGATCGGGGTGATCTCGGCCTGGAGTCGCTCGCGGTCGTGGTGCTCGTGCTGGTAGGAGCGCCAGGCGACGAACACCTGCTTGGTGAGCGGGACACCCTTCTCGCCGAAGGTCTTCTGCTCGCCCAGCCCGTCGGCGTGTCGCCGGAAGTCGCGCTGCAGATGCGACCAGCACACCTGTCGCTGGTCGGGGTGAAGATGGCTGTAGCCGTTCCAGCGGTCGGAGATCACGATCCCGGGATATGTGGTGCCGATCAGCGCGTTGAACTGCTCGCGGTTGCAGTGCTCGGCGATCTGAAAGAACGCCGCGTCCGGCGTGGTCGCGGTCCACAGTGCGCGGCCCTCCCCGCGGGTTCGCCAGCCGGTTTCATCGACATGCACCGCGCTCTGATCCAGTATCTGGTCCTGCAACTGCAGATGCGGGCCGGCCAAAGCGTCTGAGGCCCGCTGGCAAATCGCGTCCGCGCTGCCGGTCGACAACGCGACGCCGAACAGGTCACGCACGAGCTCGCAGATCCCGCGGCGAGAGACACGGTACCGGGCGGTCAACGTCACGACCGCCGCCTGCAACCTCGGCCCGAACGCGCAGCCACCGATCCCATCGGGCAACCGGGCGCTCGTCCGCGCGCGACACTCCGGGCAGCGCAACTGATGCGTGCGATGCTCGGTCCAGCGCACGCTGATCGGCGGCAACTCCGCGATCTGATGACGGCCGAACTGTCGCCTCGGCCGCCGCTCCTCGCGGGTGAACGCGCGACCGCACCCGCCACACCCCTCGGGGTAGTGATCGACGATCTCGTCAATCTGATCCTCGGGCCGCAGCTCACGCCCTGCGCCTTGGTGCCCGCTCTGCCCGCCAGCCTTGCGCTGCTCGCCCTCCCGTCGCATCAACTCCTTCGCCTTCGCGCGCGCCTGCGCCCGGCGCTGCGCACGCGTCTTCGGCGGATCCAAGGAAGGCGGCCTTGACGTTGTCCGCGAGTCCTGGCGCGCCTGCGCCTCCAACCGACTCAACCGCTCCTCCAACGCCTCTACGCGAGCGGCAAGATCAACAATGAACTGGACACACGTCTCACGACCCGCGTCATAGATCGCCTCCGCCTCTGACCGATCCATGACCGCAAGATTCGCTGCACAAAGCAGGAATCCCTGCCCCAGGCCCCGACGACTGAACGCTTACCTTTTTTGTGAGGCGAATTTGGTTGAGGCCGCAAACATCTAACAACCATCTAACAAAGGTCGGGTAGAATCGGGGCCTGATGCGGTGGGGTTCGGGACAGGTGGCTCGGGTCGAGCGAAAGCGCGGACCGGTCTACTACGCCTACTACGCACCCGTGGGGCCGCCAGCATTAGAAGCTGATCGGGCCCGTGTGGACCGGCCGTGGCCGCCCGCCGGAGGGCCACTTCACGAAGCGTGGCGCCGAGGACTGGCTGCGGGAGGAACTGCTCGAGGACGCCCACCGCGCGGATCCCGTCCCGACCGTCCGGCGGGGGGTCACGTTCACCGAGGCGGCGGAGGAGTACCTGCGCTTCGCCGAGGCGGATCGCGGCTGTAAGCCCTCGACCATCCGCGGCTACCGCTCGCAGCTGAACGCCCACCTCCTGCCGGCATTCGGCTCGATGCTGATCGAGAACATCACCGAGCGCGAGATCGAGCGCTGGCGCGCCGGACTGACCGGGACGCGCAAGGGCCGGGAGGCGATCTCGAACAAGACCAAGAACCACCAGCTCGTCCTGCTGCACGCGATCTTCGGCCGGGCGGTCAAGCTCTACGGTCTGCCCAGCAATCCGCTCGCCAACGTCGACCGCTACCGCGTTCGGCCTAGCGGCGACATCGAGGTGTTCTCCCCCGAGGAGATCTGGAGCCTCGTCCGGGCCGCCGCATCCGAGATCGACGGGACCATCTTCCTCACGGCCGCCTTCACCGGCCTACGGCGTGGCGAGCTGCTAGGGCTTCGCTGGCGCGATATCGACTTCGACGCATCCACGATCCGAGTGCGGGCGAGCTACGCGGCGGGCAAGCTGACGACACCGAAGTCGGGAAAGGTCCGCGCCGTCCCGATGGCGCCGCACGTCGCCACTGCGCTGGCGCGGCTTGGCGAGCGCCAGCGCTTTATCGGCGACGACGACTTCGTGTTCGCTGGCGAGGCCGGTCTTTCCCTAGATGGCGACGCGCTCAGCAGCCGGTACCGCGACGCGCTCGCCAGAGCTGGGCTTCGCCCGTTGCGGTTCCACGACCTGAGGCACACGTTCGGGACAAGGATGATCACCAAGGCCGACATCCGGCGCGTCCAGGAATGGATGGGGCACGCCGACATCCAGGCGACGATGAAGTACCTGCACTCGAGTCCCGCCCGCAGGACGCGCAACTCGTCGCCGAGGCGTTCGCCTCGACTGTGTCGGAGGGATCCGAGCGGTAGCCGCCGCCAGGCGTCCGGCCTGGTCCCGGACGCCGCCCGCCGGGAGACGTGTTACCGGCACCAAACCGATCAACTCCCATCGCGCTCGTCGTCGACGCCGACGATCATGAACGTGTGGGGGATGGGGTCCGATCGGGGCGGCCCAGTCCCTGGCCCACGCCGTCCAGTCGGCGATCACGGCTCGCTCGTCGCGTTCCAGCGCGGGCAGCTGCCGTTCGAGCGCCGCGATGTAGCCGCGGATGTCGGCGGAGCGGCGCCACGCCGTGACCCTCCGCGAGGAGCCGTTCCACGCGCGCGTCCTCGATGCGCGCACGCCGGACCCGTTCCTCTCGAGCCTGCAGGTCGTGGCGGACCTCCTCGTTGCGGCGAGCGCGTCGACTGACGCCTGGTCGTCGGCGCTCGATCGCGCCGCTAGCGTCCGGAGGACCGACGCGAGCTTTCGCTCCAGAGGGCCGCGGGAGCCGTGGCTCCAGCTCAGGCCGAGATCGGCAGGGTCCCGGGGTTGCGGTTGCGGTGAGGACGAACAGTCGCCACTCGCCGGGGAAGCCTTTGAGTCGGTGTGGACCGCAGTCGGTCAGCTCGTCTCGCGTCCCGTGGAGCAGTTCGCGTGTGGTTTGGGAGACCCGGACCTCACCTCCGTGGGCGAGCCTGGCCACGCGTGCGGCGATGTGAACCGTCAGGCCGCAAACGTCGCTGGCGGCGAGGAGGCATTCCCGGAGTGCAGTCCGCTGCGCACGGTGATCCCGAGGCCGGCTGCCTCTGCCACGAAGCGCCGCGCGCACTGGAGTGCGCCGCTGGCATCCCAGAACAGCGCGAGTACTCCGTCGCCGTGGTCTTGATCAGCCGCCCACCGTGCCCGTGTACGAGTCTCGCCGCGGTGCGGTCGTGCTCTTCCAGCAGACGACTCCAGGCGTAATCGCCGACCCGGACCAGATGCGCGGTCGAGTCCTCGATGTCCGTGAACAGCACGGTCGCGTGCGGACGCGCGCGAACACGCTGGCGTGGATGTTCCTCCT
>CAVXAO010000003.1:0-86886 GCA_963759695.1 uncultured Solirubrobacterales bacterium | reverse complement strand
GTAGCCGCCGCGCTTCTCGCGCGCCGGCAGTACGACGGGCTCACGCCGCGGGGATTCGTACGGGATCTGCTCCAGCAGGTGGCTGATGATGTTCAGCCGGGCGCGCTTCTTATCGTTGGAGTCAGCGACGTGCCACGGGGCAAAGTCGGTGCTGGTGGCCGCGAACATCTCATCCCGGGCCCGGGAGTAGTCATACCAGCGGCTGTACGACTTGAGGTCCATCGGCGACAGCTTCCAGACCTTGCGCGGGTCGTCGATGCGCGACTCGATCCTTCGTGTCTGCTCTTCCTGGCCGACCTCGAGCCAGTACTTGAGCAGGATGATCCCGGAGTCGACCATCGCCTGCTCCACCAGCGGGGCGAGCCGCAGAAACCGAAACACCTCGTCCTCGGAGGTAAAGCCCATCACCCGCTCGACTCCGCCGCGGTTGTACCAGCTGCGGTCGAAGATCACGACCTCGCCGGCCGCCGGAAAATGCGACAGGTAGCGCTGGACGTACATCTGGCTCTTCTCACGGTCGGTCGGTGCCGGGAGCGCGACGATCCGGAACACGCGAGGGCTCACCCGCTCGGTGATCCGCTTGATCACCCCGCCCTTCCCCGCCGTGTCACGACCCTCGAACACGATGCAGACCTTGATCCCCTCGCGCACGACCCACTCCTGGAGCCGAACCAACTCGCCCTGGAGCCGAGCGAGCTCCTTCTCGTAGCGCTTGCGGCCAAGCTTCTCGACCGCCTGCCGATCCTTCCTCGTCTGCTTCGTGTGGCTCATCCGTCACCCCTCTCCACTGACACACAGATATCCCGTGCGTCCTCGGCACGATACCTGCAACGCGCCTACGCTGCGAGAGCCCTGGCGTCGGAGCCTCCGTACTCCACGGCACACGTTTCGCCTGTTGTTCGTGTCCGGCCAGGCCCATCCACGCCGACCACAGCGATGCCTTTCGGTTGCGTGACGCGATTCATTGCACCAGAAGCACCGACGTCGTGTCCTGGCTACGCGTCTGCCGTCGGCGGGAAGAACCACTCCTCTAGGATTCGGTCGTCGTTGCTGTGCGCGTTCTGATGTTCGGCGGTCGTCGCCCTTAGCTGGGGGACCAAAAGGATGGCGCGTCCGATGCGCGCCGTTCATCCGGTTTGGGATGATGCGCCCCGGGACTGCTCGTACGGTGGGCGTAGCGATCGACGGGGAGAGAGGCACCTATTGCGTATCGAGGACTATGGCTTGATCGGCGACATGCAGGCTCCAAGGAACTCGACGCGAGCGTGCTGAACATCCCGCTGGTGGGATTCCTGCCCGGCGACGCTGAGCGTGTCACCGGGACGATCGACGCGATCTCCCGCGAACTCGGCCGCGACGGGTTCGTCTCCCACTACTCGACCGCCCAGATCGACGACGGGCTCCCGGGAGACGAAGGGCAATTCTTGGCGCGCTCGTTCTGGCTAATCGTCGCCGCACGCGCGATCGCGACGGCGGAAGAGGGTGCCCGACGTGGCTGACAGCGCCGCAGCAGAGATGCATGGACCGATCGACGAGGGGTCGGGCATTTCGCCGCGGCAGATGCTGATCCCGCTCGCCCTGACCCAGTTCATCGCCAGTTTCGCCGGATCGAACATGAACGTCGCGATCACCAACATCAGCAAAGACCTCGACACGACCGTGCACGGCGTGCAGACCGCGATCACGCTGTTCCTGCTGTGCATGGCGGCGCTGATGATTCCCGGGAGCAAGCTCACAGACATCTGGGGCCGCAAGCGATGCCTGATCAGAGGGCTCAGCGTCTACGGGATCGGAGCGGTAATCGCCGCGCTCGCCCCCGGGCTAGGGGTCTTGATCGTCGGCTACTCGGGCTTTGAAGGCGTCGGCTCGGCGTTGATGATCCCGCCGATCTACATCCTCGCGACGCTGGCGTTCAGCGATCTGCAGTCACGCGCCAAAGCGTTCGGCGTGATCAGCGGGATGGGCGGGATCGGCGCCGCGGCAGGACCGCTGATCGGCGGCCTGATCACCACCACGATCAGCTGGCGAGCATCGTTTCTGCTCCAGGCCGCCGTCGTCGCGACGATCATCTACCTCAGCCGCAGGATTACCGACCCCTTGCCGGCGGATCCCACGCGCCCATTCGATGGCGTTGGAGCCGCCCTGTCCGCGGCTGGCATGTCGTTCCTCGTGATCGGGATCCTCCAGGCCGGTAACAACAACACGCTGTTGGTCATCTTCCTCGCGCTCGGAGCCGCGTTCCTGCTCTGGTTCTTCCTGCACATCCGCTCCAGCGAACGCGAGGGAAAGGAGCCATTGCTGTCCACGAGCCTGTTTCGCAACCGCACGTCCAATCTCGGGCTCGTCACCCAGAACATCCAATGGCTGCTGCTCATGGGGATCACGTTCGTCGTCTCAGTGTTCCTGCAGACCGAGCACGGGTTCAGCGCGATCAAGACCGGCGTCATCTTCACCGCGGCAACCGCCGGGATTCTGATCTCCTCCCTTTCCGCGGAGCGACTCGCCAACAAGTACGCGCAACGGACTCTGATCCGCGCGGGCTTCATCGTCACGATCGCAGGCGTCGGCCTGCTGCTCGCGATCGTCAGCGTCTCGGAGCATGTGATCGCGTTCACGCCCGGCCTGCTGGTCATCGGCCTCGGCCTCGGCGTCATGCTCACGCCCTCGGTCAACATCGTGCAATCCAGCTTCCCCGAACAGAAACAGGGCGAGATCTCAGGCCTCTCCCGCAGCGTCTCCAACCTCGGTTCATCGCTCGGGACCGCGATCGCCGGCACAATCCTCGTCGCAGACCTGGCCAACAGCAACAAGAACCTGCCCTACATTCTCGCGATGGTCAGCCTCGCCGCCCTCGCCCTGATCGGCCTCGCAGCCGCGATCTTCCTCCCCGCCGACCCCGAGCAGCAACCGAGCGCGACCGTCGAGCCGGGCGCCACAGCTGCGCTCGGCCGGGCGGCCGAGCACACGTAGGCGACCCCGGGGAGCCAGAGCCCGGTCGTTTGGTGAGTCGCGCTTCAGCGATGTCACCGGTAATCCGACTCTTGTCGTTTCTGACGGCGCCGTGCGCAACAATCCTCGCCATGGCAAGTCAGATGCCTGCTCCGGGCGATCCTGATCGGAAGCAGTTTGTCGGCGACGCTGACGTGCTCGCTGCGCTGGGCGTCACCGTTGAGGAACTCGCCGATCCCGACGTGCGCTCGCTGGTGATCCGACAGGAACATCCTGAGTTCGAGGACGCACTAAAGAATCGCCTCGACGAGATCGATGTCGGCGATGGGCCGATGAATCCGCGTCTGCATCTTGCGATGCACGAGATTGTCGCGACGCAACTGTGGGACGATTCGCCGCCGGAGGTGTGGGAGACGGCGGTGCGGCTTCTCGACGCGGGGTACGAGCGACACGAAATCCTGCACATGCTCAGCCGACCTGTCACGGATCAGGTTTGGGGGGCGTTGCACGACGAGCAGCCGTATGACCGAGAGCGTCATGTCGCCGCGCTCCGGGCGCTTCCCGGCTCGTGGGAACAGGAGCGCGTCAGTCGGACATCGACGAAGCGGCACAACGACGCCCGCAAGCAGGCGCGCCGGATCGCCCGGGCGGCGAGGCGGCGTAACCGCCGGCCGAGCTGAACAGGCGGCCCGCTGCGCGAAGCAGCGGTGGGGGAGGAGGACGCGCGGGCACTGGCGTCAGGCGGGGAAGACGGCGGAGCAGCTGCACGACGGCCGCGCGGTCAGCGTGCGCTGGTCCGCGTTGCCGCTCGCTCGAGGTTCGGATCACCGAGAGTTCTTCCCGGGCAGGCCGTACCCGCACGCTGGGCATACGCGATCCATCACAGGGTCGTCCGCCCGCTCGTCACTCAGCTCGAAGTACACCCGGTGGCGTCCGAGGCCCGACACGCGCAGAACGTGCCCGCACTCAGGGCAGCCATAGGTCAGTCGTGGATAACCCTTGCCTGAGGGCGCGAGCCGCTCAGGCGGCGCGATCAGCGTCCCGCTGGCCATCGTGTCACCGCCTCGCTGCTGAAGCTGCCGCCTTCATCCAGCCAACGCTCTGCGTCCTGATCGCCTCCCACCGCTCGCGTCTCGCGGCGGGCAGCGAGATCGACCGGCGGTGTGTCGCCGGCGGGGTGCTCGAACGACGCTGAGGCCGCGCCGCGGCGCACGATCCGCGCGGCTTGTTTCGCGTCTTCGTAGGTCGCGAAGCTCGCGGACTGCACGAGCGTCTCGCCGCTGGTGGCGAGGAGCGTCCAGTGATAGCCGCCGCCGTTGTCCTCAAGGACGAGGAACTTCATCGACGCCGGCTCGGGTAGAGCACTTGCACCTGCCCGCGCCGTCCTTCTTGCACGGTCAGCTTGCGTGAGCTGCGTGGAGCGGGTCATGACGTGGCACCTCCTCGGCGCGGGGCGCGCGTGCGCCAGTGGAACCTTGCGCTGGCCATCAGCCCGAGTCCCCAGCCAAGGATCGCAGCGGCGAGCACCAGCCATACGAGCGAGATCCGGGAGGTGCCGACCAACCAGTTGACCTTGACTTGTCCGGTGTTCGACGCGGCGAGCGCGATCAGGAAGGCGACGAGTGCGACGGCTCCGATGGCGTAGCCGTGAAGTCGCCCCCGGAGCGCCTTGCGGCGAAAGTGCTCGGCCCGTGTCTCGGTCCCGTTTGCTGCTGCGGCAGCTTCCCGCGCGCGAGCGGTGTTCGGGACCACCACCGATGGCTGCTCGCGCACCGGGTCGCTGGTCGTGTCTGGAATCACTCCCGGAGCGGACGAGCTGACCGGCGAGCTGCGTGTATTGGAGAGCATTGAGGACCTCCTCGGGGCGGGGTGAGGGGAATCTCCGGGTCCTCTCGTGATATTTTGATCACTATAGCATGAAAAATGAGTCTAGAAATGGTAGACTATTGTCGATGGCTGAGCGCACGTCCCCAGGTTGGACGTTTCTGACCAACCACGCCCAGGTGCTGGTCTGCATCGCGCGTGATCCCGGCGTGCGTCTGCGCGACATCGGTGACCGTGTCGGGATCACCGAACGGGCCGCGCACCGGATCGTCACCGACCTCGCCGACGCCGGCTACATCGCGCGCGAGCGAAACGGCCGCCGCAACCGGTACACAATCAACGCGCTCTTGCCGCTTCCTGACCCGATCGCGGGCGAGCAGAACGTCGGGGAGCTGCTCGAGATCCTGACCGCGACGCAGGGGTCCGAGCCGGGAGTCGATCGCGCCGGAGCGAGCGAGTGATCGCGGGCCTGCTGTTGGCGGTCGGCTGCGCGCTGGCGGGCAGCGTGGGGGTCCTGCTCAAACAGCGCGGCGCCGTCGCGGCACCGGTCGTCCTCGCGCGGCATCCGGTTGCCAGCGCGATCGGGTTGTTTGCCTCCAAGTGGTGGACGGTAGGCTGGCTCGTCGCGCTCGGCGCGTGGATGTTGCACGTGGCCGCGCTGTCGCTGGCGTCGCTGTCGCTCGTGCAGGCCGTGATCTCCGGCGGACTGGTGTTCCTGGCGATCGTCGCCGAGCGGTTCTTCGGCTTTCATCTCGGCGGCCGGCAATGGATTGGCTTGCTGGTCACCGCCGTCGGGCTGGCCGTTCTGGGGCTCACGCAGGCGCCCGCCACGCGCGAGCACGCCTCGACGGCCGCGCTGATCGCAGTCGAGTGCGCCGTGATCGTCCTCAGCGCCGCTCTGATCTGGGCCTCGATTCGAGTCGAGCGCCTGCATTTGCGCGAAGGGATCCTCCTCGCCACGGCCGCGGGCGGCCTGTTCGGCGTCTCCGACATCGCGATCAAGGAGCTCGTGCACCCCGCGCTGGCGCATGTGATGCTGCTCGTCAACCCGTGGACGCTGTCGGCGCTGATCGCGATGGTCGTCGCCTTCTATGCCTCCGCGCGAAGCCTGCAGCTCGGCCCCGCGATCGCGGTCATCACGTTCACCTCGGTGACCGGGAACATCGTCGCGCTGCTTGGCGGAATCCTCGTCTTCCACGACCCGATCGGGCTCGGCCCGCCGCAGATCGCCGCGCGGATCGCCGCGTTCTGCCTGGTCATCCTCGGCGCCGCGCTGCTGCCCGGACGGCTCCGCGCCGGGGCACCGACCCTGCGCGACGTCGGCACTCCCGTCCCAGCCCCGGGTGTCGCGATGCTGCAGCAAGCCGGGACCTAGACAGCTGCGAGGTCTTCGAATGCGACCGTCAGCCAATGCACCCGCAACGCGGCACCCGCCGTCGATCGGCCGGCCATCCTTGCAGCGCGCCGATCTCAGCCCGACGGCGAGGCGGATAGACCGCCTGCGGCGTTCGCGGCTCGCTTGGCGCGCCGGCCTGGCGCTCGCGTCGCTGGCACTGGCCGGCCTGATCGTCCTCGCGCTGTCGGGCATCGGGTTCGCCGGGATCGGCAGGTCGTTGAGCCACGTGCACCCATGGTGGCTGGTGGCGGCGCTCGCGCTGAACGGGCTCTCGATGTTCCTACGCGCCGTCTCCTGGCAGGCGGTGCTCCGCGCGGCGCTGCCGGACCTCAGACTCCGATGGCCCGTCGTGGTGCGCGCCACGATGATCGGCGTGCTCATTTCGGCGCTCATCCCCGGCCGTTTTGGTGAGCCCGCCAAGGCCTACCTCGTCGCCCGCCGCACCGGCGACACGGCGCGCCGCTTCCCGCTCATCCTCGGCACCGTGTTCGCCCAAACCCTGATCAACCTCCTCGCCCTCGCGATCCTAGCCGCGATCACGATCGCCAGCTTGGCGCTAATCCGCGGCCACGCGACGGCGCTGATCGCCGCCGCGACCGTCCCGATCGCGGTCGTCGCCCTCGTCGTGGCCGGCCCGGCACTGCTCGCCAAGGCAAAGCGCTCTTCCCACGCTCACCTCAGCCGAATCGTGCGCTGGCTGAGCGACCAGATCATCCAGGTGCGCCACGGCCTGCGCGTGTTCACAAAACCGCGGCTAGGGGCCGGGGCGATCGCCGCCCAGCTCGCCGCCTGGGCGGCCCAGACCCTCGCCGCCTACGCCGTCCTCTACGCCCTGAACCTCCAAGGCCAGGCCGGTCTCGCCGCCGCGGCCGCGATTCTGCTGGCCGTCAACCTCACCGCGCTTGTGCCGATCACCCCGTCCAACATCGGCATCTTCCAAGCCGCCACGATCGCCGTCCTCGCCGCCTACGGCGTCGACGCCGGCCACGCGCTGGCCTACGGCATCCTCCTCCAAGCGATCGAGATCACCACCGCGATCGTGCTCGGCGTACCCGCCCTGCTCAGCGAGCGGATCTCGCTCAACGAAGTCCGCCGCTACGCCACCGCCACACAAACGCCGCCACCCTCAAGCCAGCCAATGAGCTAAGCCGTCTACGGGTCTCTTGCGCGGCGGGCGCCACCGCCTCCTCGCCAGATCCGAGCACCGGTGCTTACAGACCCTTCCACTAACCAGCGGGCCGAAACAGCAGTCCGCTGCCACCGTCGGCTGGCTGCCCCAGAGATCGATGTCCGGCAGCCGTGCCGACAGTCACGTGACAACGGCACCCACACCGCCGGACGGACGCACGATCCATCTCCTACGAACAAAAAAGCCCCGCCACGCGGGGCTTTCCCAGTGCGCCCGAGAGGACCCGAACCTCCACGGACCACACAGTCCACAAGTCCCTCAACCCGGATCACCCGGCGTAGATGGGTTTCCTAGCGTCCGACGCCGGCAAATCGGTGGGTTTCCTGTACGGGTTGGACGCTCTGGAAAGGGTGGATGTTGTGACCGAGTGTTGTCACGGATCCCGCCGGCTGGTGAGTCTCGGAGCCGGCCGCCCGCGGGTGGCCGAGCCTCGCGACCGTCGTTTCCGCCGCCGATACGGCTCAGTCTCGGCCGCGGCCTCGGGCTCGGCGATCTCCGGCTCCGCCGCGGACCCCGGATCGATGTCTCATTCGGACACTAGGCTCACCACGGCCGGAGCAATCCACACCTGCGCGCCTCGCGACCTGTGGTCGGGCTCGACGATCCCTAGCTCGACGAGCGTGTTGATCGCGTTGACCGCGCCCTGGCCAGTCAGGTTGTAGCGACGGGCAACGTCAGCTCGGCTGATGAAGGGCCAGCCGATGAGATCCGCGGCCAGTCGCTCCGAGACGCCTCGCTTTCCCGCAGCCTGGACTCTCGTTCGGAGCTCGTCCTGAACGGCCACGAGCCGTTCGACCTTGCGTCGCGACTCGACGGCCGACGCGGCGACGCCCTCGGCGAAGAAAGCTATCCAGGTGTCCCAATCGCCGTCGCAGCTCAGCTCGAGCAGTGCCTCTTGGTAGCGCTCTCGCCTTTGCTCGAACCATGGCGAGACGACGAGGAGCGGCTCCTGGATGACTGCTCCTCTCAAGAGCTGGACTATCACGAGCAGGCGGCCCAGCCGGCCGTTCCCGTCCGAATACGGGTGGAGCGTTTCGAACTGGTAATGCGCCATCGCGGCTTGTACGACAGCCGGGATCGCCGGCGGAGACTCAACCCAAGCGAGCAAGCCCTCGACTCCCGCGCGCAGCTGATCACCCGGCGGCGGAGGTATGAAGCGGGCATCCTCAAACCCGCCACCCCGCGCGCCGATCACCACGATCCGGTCTCGCAGATTGCCGGTATCGCTCAGCTCGCCAGCCGTCCCGCCGACGAGCGTCTTCTGGAGCTCATTCAGCATCCCCAGCGTCAACGGCCGGTCTTCTGGCCATGAGAACGCCAGCTCGGCCATGCGCTCGAAATTGAGGATCTCGCGCAGCTCGGCGCTCAGGTGTTGCTGGTCCTCCCGATCGGCTGCGAGGACCTCGGCGAACGGGGCATAGATTCCTTCCAGCGCGCTCGTGCTCTGACACAAGTTGTCTTGCATGAGATGCAATCCCGCGATCGAAGGGGAGGGGTACTTCGATGCGTGAAGCGAGTCGTCGCCTCGGGCGCAGACGCTTCCCAGCGCGGCGATCGCGGATTGCCCTAGCGAAGGCCCGCTCGAGCTGCGCCCGAGGCGGGCAGCAGGGCCTTGTGCTACCCGATGTCGCCCGCATCGCGCTCGGCGAGAGCCTCGAATGATCGCGCTAGCTCCTGCGTCCACCCGCGGACGGATGCCCGTCCACGTCCTAGCCGCGACAGTCGGATGACGATTGGAGGGCGCGATGCTCCCGGTCAGGCTGGGCTGCGTTCTCTGGATGCAGCACTCTGCTGTGGGCCGCCGTTCTGCTCGGTCGCTCTCGAAACGTCTCCAGAGTGGTGGTTTGATCGGGAAGCGGTTTCGTAACGCGGAACGGCAGTTACCCCCTCGTGCTCGTGAATCGTTCCGTGTATGGAAGTGCCTTGTCCGGGGGCGGACACGATCTCGAAGTGGCCGCTTACCGCCTTGATGCGGTCGCGCATGCTGGCAATTCCGGTCCCGTCGCTGTCTGTCTCGGGCGGCATACCGGCGCCGTCGTCGCTGACTATGAACTCGATCGTATCCTCGTTGCGCGCGAGCGTCACCGCCACCTTCGCGCCGGGTCCGGCGTGCTTGCCCGAGTTCTGGATCGCCTCAGAGGCGACAAAGTAAATCGCCGCTTCGATCGCGTCCGACGAGCGTCCGATGTCGTCGTCGGTCACGCGAATTGGGACTGGGGAGCTGCGCGCGAGCGAGCGCAGCGCAGCGGCCAGTCCGAGCTCCTGGAGGACCACCGGATAGATGCCATGCGCGAGCGAGCGCAGCTCCTCTACGGCCGCCTCCGCGTCCTTTTTCGTCGCGTCGAGTTGGTTCGCGAGGTCTTCAGTGCCGGCTAGCTCGCGCGCCATGTCCAGCCTTATCTGGATCGCCACCAGCCGCTGCTGCGCACCGTCGTGGAGATCGCGCTCAATGCGTCGTCGCTCGCGCTCGGCGGCCTCGACGATCCGCGACCGCGACGCCCGCAGCTCCTCGACCAGACGTGTGTTCTCAAGCAGCATCAGCGAAGTCGCGGCCAGCCCCTGGACGACGTCAGAGTCAGTATCGAGCGTCGGATCGTGGATCAGCGCAGCGACCGGCCCGTTGCCGTGCGTGACGTACGTGACGCCGCGCGTCCGGCGATCGTCGAATCCCCAAGCGCGTCGCCGATCACCTTCTGCACAGCCGCCGGAGTCAACGGCTTCCCGCTTGCGCGCACGGCGATCTGCCCAAGGCTCATCGCCGCGAACACGTCCCCCCAGACCAGGCCGAGGAGAATCGCCATCGGAACCGCCACTCCCAGCGCACCATCGACGATCCTCACCGCCGACGCCGTCCCCGGATAAGCGGGGAGAACATACAGGGAGATCACAAACCAGGCGACGGTAGCGGTAAAGACGGCGGCCACCGGGGTAACCGCGCGGCGCAACACGGGCTCCGACGCACGCGCCTTGTCGAATAGCAGCATCGTGAGGCCGATCAGCGCGATCGTGAACACGGAGCTCGCCGCCGTGTTCAGCGCCGTCCCGATCGCAGCATCGCCGCCGACCAGGGCATTGGCAGGACAGCGCGTCCCGCAGTCGTTGAACGCGCCGGCCCCGGGAAGCGTTGGCGATAACGCCAGGTTCAACCCCGTCAACACCGCCGTGCTCAGCGCATAGCCACGGATGAACGCGCGCTCCAGCCTCGACTCCAGACGACCGCGCGGATAGGACAGCAACAGATAAGCGGTGTACACGACATATACGGCCCACATCACCATCCCAAGCGTGTACGCCGGCGACGCTCCCGACGCATTGAACGACGTCGCGGCATACAGGAATCCATTCCCCACAAGTAGCGGGCCGAGCCTGCTGTCAGCTCGACGCCACCACGTATACAGCCCCACCACCACATAGGACGCGACGATCAGGCCTCGCCAGATCGAAACCGACTTCGGGTCAACGAGGATCGGGCTGCGCGCGACCGCCCACACAGTCAAAGCCGTAGCGACAACCCCCGCGGCACCGACCGCGAGTACGACAACCACACGCATCTCGCTGCGTCGACTCGACTCCAGTCCCGATACTGATGCCGTCGCCACCACCACACCCAATCGCCAGACGGGCGATATCCGAGACACAAACTACTCGATCCGCACTCTCTGGGTGCGTGCTAGGCGATTAGGAGCCTCTCAGCAGCACGCTACCGGCCGGCTTCCGCTCTGGGGGGCTGATAGGGGCAGCCCGAAGCGGCGGGCCGGGCAGGCGGCCGAAGTTCATGCCGCCGCGGCCTGATCGACTCGCTTCTGCTCATGGCTGGTGAGGGTCTGCTCCTGAATCGTGTTCGGGAAGGCGGGACCCATCATCCCCGCCACCGGCGGCCATCAGGACGAGCAAGAACGTGCCGAACAGCTCCGAGAACAGACTCCGCCACTCTGGTGAGGATCCTGGAAATCCGCGATGCGATCGATCACGTTCTGCTCGCAACGCGCGATCGGGCCCTGCACGGCGACGCCCTGCGTCACAGTCATCGTTGCCTCACATGGTTTGGGTCGTGCTGATCGGTGCGTTGTGTCGGCGGTCAAGGGCCGGGCAGCACGGGAAGCCGCCTGGCACCGACGTCGGGTCTCAGTGAACTTCGCCCTCGGGGGCCAGTTGTGGGAAGAGGTGCCACGAGACGTCTCTGAGGACTTCGATGATCACCTGAGCCGTGAGCTCGGCGTCGGGGTCGTCGAGTTGCGGCGGGAGGTTCGTCACACCCATCGCCTTAGCGCGTTCGATGAGGCCCGCCCCGATCGTCTTGCCCAGTCCGCTGATGGCTTTGTCTACGAGCTTGTAGTCCATCGCCCATTCGGGCACGGGTTGCGCCTGCACGGTCACCCACGCGTCGGGATCGCGTGGCGTCTCGCGTGTGAACAGGTCATCGAAGGTGCGTGCCGAGGCGTCGCGCTGGGTGAGCGCATCTCCGAGCCCCCATGTCTTGCGCAGTGTCGCGATCAGCGACGTGTGGCGATATTCCTCGTTGTACACCGAACCCGACTCAACCCATGGCGACACGAGGATCGCGGGGACGCGGTAGCCGGAACGGTCAAACGTGAAGCCGAACTCGCCGGCCGGTGCTGCCGGGTCAGGCGGCGCGGCCGGACCGGGAGGCACATGGTCGTAGGTTCCGCCTGGCTCATCCCAGCCGATCAGCAGGGCGGTGTTCCACACGTTGGAGCCAGTCTGCGAAGTGGCGCCTCGGTAGGCGTCGAACACCCGCGCGAGAAACGCTTCGCCGCCCAGCACCGACGAGGGGGGGTCGATCGCGAGGTCTTTGTTGTCGCCGATCAGCGCCCGGCCCGCTGCCGGGTGGTAGTCGCCGTGCCCGGACAACATGTTCGGCTCGATCAACGCGAAGTCAGGAAGCGTTCCGGCGGCAGCGTCCTTCTCGAACTCGGCGAACGGCACGAAGTGCGTCGCCAGGCGGTCCTTCAATCGCGAGTAGTGGATCACGCCGGCAAACGACAGTGGCATCGACTGGACGTAGACCTTCCACGTCTTGCCATGCGCCTCCAGCCGCTCGAAGATCGTCTCCGCATCGTTCTCCGTGAGCCACTTCTTCGCTGGGCTGTTCACGACCAAGCCCGATGACGTCGCGGCCGTCCAGAACGACCGGTTCATGAACGTCTGCGAGGGCACTTCGCAGAACCAGTGGTCGAACACCCCGAAATCACGCGCGAGTGCCGACAGCACCGGCACCTGCTCAGGGGTGTAGCCCGTCATGATGTGCGCGTACTCCTCGTAGGTCGGCTGCCGCCCAACCTCGCCCGTGAACGTGCTGATGTAGTCGGTGACGAACCCTTGCATCGTCGGCTTCGCGTCGGCCGGCGGCACGTTGTACGGGGCGGTCACGCCCTCCCCGATCTTGAAGCGGTTGTGCTCGTCGATCGATGTTGAAGAGCTGCGTGTTGGTGTGGTACCACTCCTCGCCCGAGTCCGGGTTCGGGGAGTCCATGTCGGTCACGACCGTGTACGGCACCACCTTGCGCTCGGCGCCATGCTCCGCCCACTCCGGGATCGGATTCGTCAGATCCTTTCCGATCACGCCCTCGAACGTCTTACCGTCCTCGGGGCCGTACAGACGTCCGAGCACATTGTCGAGCAGATCGGTTCTCGAACAGCACCACAACGACATGATCCATCGCATGACCTCGATCAACAGCCATCGCGACGCCCTTTCAACGGTGCCGATACCGATTGACATCAAGCCGGAGGGCTCGACCGGGGGCGACCTTACCCATCTCACCCTCGAGCCTCATCATCCCATCCGGATGAGAAACCTCACATCATGCGACGCCAACTCGCATTAGCGGCACCGGTTAGGAACCGCCGATAGCCGGTTCGAAAAGGACCAGGTGCCGAGTCAGGCGCCCGCCGAACGCCTCGCTGTCGTATGCGGTGTCTACTTCGCCGATCACCGCGCGCTCGCCGGCCTGCGCGGCGGCGAACGCTGCCGCCGGCGCGCTTCAACCGCGTCCCATGATCGTTGGCAACTACGACGACGATCTCCTCGGAGAGCCTTCGTCGCGTCGCTTCGGGTCCCTGCAAGCCACCAGGGCCGAGACCCGCTTTGCTCGCGCTAATGGGGGCAGCCGGAAACGGCGTCACGGGCAGGCGGCCGAAGGTTCATGCCGCCGCGGTTTGATCGGCTCGCTTCTGCTCGTAGCTGGCGAGGGTCTGCGCCTTGATCGTGTCGAGTAGTTCGATTCGGAAGCGCCTGTCCGCGCGGTAGAGCCCGATCCGCTCGCCGGCCTTCTCGATGCGCCGACTGCCTTCCTGGTCGCCGCAGATGTAGATGACCACGTCCGTCCTGCGGCCGACCTCGTCCTCCGAGCGAGCACCCACGCCGCTGCGCCCCGCAAGCGAAGGAGATGCGCGGCGCCGAGTGAATGCAGGTCTCCCAGCCGCGCTGCGCGGCCGAGGTCAGGGGGTGGTTCTGCGTTCGCCCGGCGTTGCGGAAGCCGGCGCCTCGCCATGAGCGTTCTGCTGCGTTTCGTCCGTTGCGGCAGAGACTCCGGGGCGGATCGTGCGGCTGCTCTGCCTGCGAACGCGACCGTCTTACTCGGTCGGCGACGCCGAGCGCATGCGGGATCTGATTACCGCCGGCCGTCAGCTGACAGCTGGCACCGGCGCCTACAGTCTTGATGGCGACGGCGCGCGGCATGCGGTGCCGAGTGAGCGTTTCGTCCGAGGGAACTGCGTCACGCGTTGCGGGTCTTTCCGGATGTTCATTGGCGGGCGCGGATCTACGGTCACGGCGTGAAGTTTCGAGGACAGCTGTGGGATAGTTGGCATCGCCGGTGGCAGTTTGCGTTGCCGCTGGCGGCGGTCGCGAGCGTGGCTATCGCGGCCGCTAGTACGGCCACGCCAGCGTCGGGGGCGAACTCCAAGCACACCGTCAGGGTGATGACCCGGAATCTCTATCTGGGCGCCGACCTGACGGCTGCGCTCCAGGCCACGAGCTTCTCGCAGCTAACTGATGCGGCCGGGGAGATCTTCAACCAGGTCAAGCAGAACGACTTTCCGGTCCGGGCGAAGGGCCTGGCGAAGGAGATCCTCAAGACGAGTCCCGACCTGGTCGGGCTGCAGGAGGCCGCCCTTTGGCGCACCTCCCCGACCTGCAAGGCTCTTCGTTCCGCCGAGCCCCTACACGGCAACGCACGTCGCCTACGACTACGTGAAGCTGCTGCTGGCGCAGCTCAACAAAGGCAAGACGCGCTACCGGGTGGTGGCTACCGAGCCCGAGTTCGACTTCGAGGCCGAGGCGAACACCAATGGCGCTCCCTCCGGCAGCTGCAACGAGGACGTCAGGCTGACGATGCGCGACGCGATCCTCGCCCGCGTCAACGACGGCGTGCAGGTGAAGGACGTGAAGAAAGGCCATTACAAGGTCCTGTTCGCGCCCAAGCTTCTCGGCGCGATCACGGTACCCATCGACAGAGGCTGGATCAGCGCCGACGTCAAGGTCCGCGGCAGCCGCTGGGTCCGGTTCATCGACACGCACCTTGAGTCCTATGACGACCAGGCCAACACCCCCACTAACCAAGGCACCGAGGTCGGCAACGGTCAGATTCGCGAGGCACAGGCCGAGGAGCTGATCCAGAAGGGCGGCCCAGCCACGGGGAAGCTGCCAGTGATCCTAGTCGGCGACCTGAACTCCGACACCAAGACCCCACTCAAACCCGGCGACCAGCTGGCCGATCAGACGCTTCTGAACGCGGGCTTCCGAGAGCGAAGCACGTACACGCCGCTTAGCTGCTGCCTCGATACCAATGTGCTGACGTTCCCGGCCGGCGGCGGCAGGGCCAGTCAGTTCAATCACAAGGTCGATCACATCATCACCAGCGACCCGAAGCACATCAAGCTCGTCAGCTCCACAATCACCGGGCGTCATCCCGCGAACGGGCTCTGGGACTCCGACCACGCCGGCACCTTCAGCGTCCTCACGCTCCCCTAACGAAAGACATTAGCCTCGGCGTCCGAGTTAGCGAGATGCCCACAATTGCAAGGAGAGCATCAGCGCTGACCTCACCGACCATCCATTGCGCAACGGACGACAAGCAAGAGCTGGCGTATCGCGGTCGTTAGCTCGACCCTCGGCGTGCCGCGCCGGCCGTGCCGCAACCGCCTTGCTGTCCGCACGCAGCAGGGCCGTGTCCAGTCGCGACGAGATGCGCGTCCCTTACAAATGGCGAGCGCGCGACGCCGCTCGGGAGAGTTACTCCTCGTCCAATTCAGCGGGGAGCGTTCCCGTGTGCGAGACGGGCCAACGGCGACAAGGCGCCCGAGCGCTGTTGCGCGCACGCCGGCGCTAGCGTGCGGCGGGTTCGAGCACCCACCGCGCGAAGTCGGCAGGAGCCACATTGCTGCCGCACAGGATCGTGGTGACGCGCCGCCCGGCGAACCGCTCGGGTTCCTCGAGGACGGCGGCTCGCGCGCGCCGCCTAGCGCCTCGTGCGGCCTCGGTCAGACGCCCGTCCGCGCCGGCTCGCGCTCCGGGGCTTCGCGGGCGCCGGCCTCGGTCAGCGCTCGCGCCGCCGAGCCCTCGATGTTGATATGCGGGAGGCGGGCGTCGAGCCAACGCGGCAGCCGCCAGGTGATCGGGCCGAGTATCTCGAGTACGGCCGGGAGCATCACGCAGCGCACAATCACGGCGTCGAGGAAGACGGCCACGGCGAGGCCGAAACCGAACTCCTTGAGCGACCGCTCGTTCCCAAGCGCGAACGAGAGGAACACGCAGATCATGATCGCGGCCGCCGCCGTGATCACGCGCCCAGTGGAGGCGATGCCCTCGACCACGGAGACCCTTGCGTCACGCCGGCGGATCCACTCCTCGCGGACGCGGGATATCAGGAACACCTCGTAATCCATTGAGAGCCCGAACACGACGGCGAACATGATCACCGGGATCCACGGCTCGATCGGGGCCTTCTCAACCCCGAACAGCCCCGCCGCCCGACCGTCCTGGAAGACGAGCGTGGTCAACCCGAGCGCACCGCCGATGCTGAGCAGGTTCATCACCGCCGCCTGCACCGGGATCACCAGCGAACGGAACATCACCATCAACAGCACGGCCGAGAGCACGACCACCAGCCCGATGAACAACGGCAACTTGCTCGAGAGCACGCGAGAAAAGTCGATCGAGCCAGCCGTGAAGCCGCCGACGAGCACGGGCACCTTGGTCTGCTGCTTGTACGCCGGCAGCACGCTGTGGCGCAGCTGATTAACAAGGTTGGTGGTGGCCACCGCCTGCGGGGCCGTGCTCGGAAAGACGTCCATCACCGCCACGGTGCCCGACGGTGAAACCACCGGCTTGGTGACCGCGACGACACCCTTGGTACCCGCGACCGTCGCCTGTAGCTGCGACAACGCCGAGCTTTGATTGGGCCCGGGCAGTTCGGCGACGAGCAGCAGCGGGCCGTTGAAGCCGGGCCCGAATCCCTTCGCCAGCAGGTCGAACGCCTGGCGGCTGCTGGTATTGGCGGGATCGTTGCCGGCGTCGCTGTTCTCGAGGCGCATCACGACCACGGGCAGGAGTGCGAGCACCATCACCGCGGTGGAGATGATCGCGAGCGGCCACGGGCGCGCCTGCACCATCTCGCTCCAGCGCCGCCACGAGAGACGGCGCGGCTCGGCCGCGACCGCGGCGCCAGCGCCCTTGCCCGCGACAACGCTGACCGGCTCACGCCGACGGAGCAACCCCCTGCGCTTCCCGCGCGGGCGCACGATCCTCGCCCCCCAACGCGACAGGATCGCCGGCAGCAGCGTCAGCGATGCTGCGAGCACGCACAGCACCGCGATCACTGCGGCGACCGCGAGTCCGTACATGAACGAGACGCCGGTCGCGAACATGCCGAGCAGGGCGATCACGACCGTCGTGCCGGCGAGCAGAATCGCCCGCCCGGAGGTGTCCATCGCCTCGATGACCGAGCGATTGACGTCGCCGAGCCTCGAATAGTCCTCCTTAAAGCGCGTGACGATGAACAACGCGTAGTCGATCCCGACGCCAAGGCCGATCATCAGCGCAAGCTGCGGCCCGACGTTCGACATGCTCATCACGCGGGTCGCGAGCCCGATCAGCGCCACGCCCGTGATCAATCCAAGACCGGCGGTGATCAGCGGCATTCCCGCGGCGGTCAGCGAGCCGAAGGTGATCAGCAGGATAATCAGCGCGGCGATCACACCGACCTCGGTGGCGGGCCCGACGCTGAATCCCTCGGCCTGCTCGATCACCTGCCCGCCGGCAGCCACCTGGAGACCGGGAACGTGGACGCCGTTGACCGCATTCAGCACGGTCGTGCCAGTGTCGCTCGGCAGCAGGTTCGCCCGCTTGCTGTAGTAGACCGTCGCGAACCCCGTCGTCCGGTCGCGCGAGACCTGCGAGGATCCAGCCGAGGGGTACGGCTGACCACCTCGACGACGTGCGGAGCGACGGAGACCTCCGACAGCAGCGGCACCATGCGCCGATCACCGCCGGCGAGTCGATCGTGCCCCTCGAGTAGTGGAACACGATCGTGTCGACATCGCCGCTCTGAATCTTGAACTCACGGCTCAGCAGATCGCTGGCCCGCTGGGACTCGGTTCCCGGCAGCGTGAAGTTGCTCGCGTAGTTGCGCCCCACCACCTGGGCAATGACGCTCGTCAGGATCGCGATCGCAATCCACCCAATGACGACCGTACGGCGATGCGAAATACACCAGCGAGCCAGACCCAGCAAAGGGTCCAATGGTACGCGACCGGTCCAGACGGCTACTTCTCCAGCTGTGCTCACTTGCCGCTGAAGCACGGCTCGCGCCGGTCAATGCAGCCGCGACGCCCTCACGGAAGTCGGCGCTGCCGAACACGATCCCCTGCTCGGCAGCCTCGCTAGCGGTCGCCACCCGGATCCGCTCGCCCAACTCGCCGCGCATCGTGCGGCGGATCGAGCAGATCGCGAGAGGCGCCAATCCCACGATCTCGACCGCCAAAGCTCGAGCAAGCGCAGAACGAGCCGGTAGCCGGCGACTGCTCTGTCGCCGGAGCGATCGCGGGCTCTGCGCCGGCGAGGACACGAATGCGATCCCGGTGCGAGCGGAAGCGCGCGGCGCGCCCAGCTGGCACCGGCGTTCCCCGGCACCGCCGCTGCCGGACTGCTCCCTGTCAGGCCAATGCGGTCGCGAAGGGTCGTCGAGGCGCGTGGCCCGCCTACGCCTGGAGCAGCAGTCAGCTGGTCGCCTCGCTGGTGGCTGCTTTCGTGGCGAAGCGCAAGCCAGCCTCGACCGTCTCAGGCGAGCAGAGCGATCGTCAGCTGTCGGCCGGTGCTAGCCGGCAGACAGGCGCGTAGCTAGCGTCTTCGACTGACTCGGGTTCCGCGCGCAGAGCGAGAGCGCGGGCGGCGGCGCGGGGAGGCGCGTTCGAACTCCTGACCGGTTGAGGTCAAGGATCTTTGCGGGTGTCTCGAAGGATGCTTGCTGGCTTGCGCTTACGGCGCTGAGCTGATCGTTCAGGCCCCGTATACAGGAACCAACATTGCTCGCGCGATCGTGTGTGCCAAGGTCAGAAACGAAGCCGATGCCGGAGTCGCCCCATGGGGGACCCCGGCCTCAGCTGCGTCAGCTACATCTAGAGCGGAGACGACCAGGAAGTACCGATGGGGCGGATCGCCTGGTGGTGGCGCCGCCCCTAGATAGCGGTGCAAGCTAGCGTCATTGGCCAGATGGGTTGATCCACCCGGCAACGTCTCGTCAGATTCGCCAACTCCTGCTGACAGCGACGTGACGGAGGCAGGAACGTTGACGACCGCCCAGTGCCAGAACCCGCTCGGCGTAGGTGCGTCCGGGTCGTACATCGTGACCATGAAGCTCTGGGTGTGCTCCGGGAATCCTGACCATGCAAGGCCAGGCGAGGTGTCCTCGCCGCCGGCCCCGAAGATCCCGCTTCGTTGAGCGACGGGCATAGTCTCGCCATCGGCGACAAGACTGCTCTGGAGCTGAAAACTCGGGACGGCCGGAAGCTCCTCGTACGGATCGCGTTTCATCGCCAACCTCCTTTACGTAGGGACGGGTGCTGAGGCGCGACCTCGATGCCTTGCCCACCAGGCATCCTCTCACGCTTCCGTCGAGACGTCGACTGCAAGCAAGCGCCGCAGCCGAAGAGCAACACTCTGAGGCTGTTGCCTGAGACACTCGGTGCGGGCTACTTCCGGCCGTCTGGATTGACCGATCGGGCTGTCCGTCGCTGCTCCTTTGGAACGCGACGAGCGGTCTCGTACCGACGGTGGGACGCCGGCGCCGAGACGGCTCCTGACGTTCAAACGCGACAGTGACGGGCGGCACGGGTCGACGGCTCCTGTGGTGGCTGAGCGGGCTCAGCACGTTTGCACGGGACCCGACTCTGATGGACCCAGGAAACAGGGCCGGCTGGGCGGACCGTGGCGCTTTTGCTTCACGAAGCGACGTGTGCGCCGCGATGGACGCGAGGTCCAATGGTGCTCATCGCTGGTGTGGGTGATCGAACTGGCAAAGATAGTGGCTGGGCTGTTGCGCAGATCGACGGGTGCGCGTCATCGCGGCTGGTGCTGCGCGGAGCATCGGCGTCAGGGCTTCGTGGCGAAGGCGGCGATCCCGAAGTCGCCGCCGGCGTACAGGGTCGAGCCTGACACCGCCAATGCGAACGTGCCGAACATGTTCAGGTTGGGCTTCCACGGGGTGGCGCGGCCGGTGGCTGCGTCCAGTGCGGCGACGTAGTTGCGCGCCTTGCCGCCGATCGCGGCGAACCGGCCGCCGGCGAACACGACCGAGCTCGTGACGGCCAACGTGTCCACCCCGGAGCCGCTGGGGGTGGCGTCAGGGTTCCAACCGGTTGCGCGGCCTGTGGTGGCGTCCAGCGCCGCGATCCCGTTGCGGGCCTGACCGCCAATCGAGGTGAAGTACCCGCCGGCGTATACGGTCGAGCCGGACAGGCCCAGTGCAGCGACGGCTTGGTTTGCGCTGGGGTTCCACGCGGTCGCGCGGCCGCTCGTGGCGTCCAGCGCGGCGATCCCGATCCGGGTGGCGCCGCCGATCGAACCAAAGTGGCCGGCGGCGTACACCGTGGAGCCCGAGACGAGCAGGGCGCTCACCGGGGCGCTGGCTTTGGGGTTGAAGGCCGTCGCGCGACCGCTATTAGCGTCGAGGGCGCCAATCCCATCGCGTTCGGCGCCGCCGATCTGGCGGAAGTAGCCGCCGGCGTAGACGACCGAGCCTGAGACCGCCAAGGCGCTGACCGGCGCGCTGGCTTTGGGGTTGAAAGCGGTCGCGCGACCGCTATTGGCGTCCAGCGCGGCGATGTAGTCGCGCGCCTGGCCGCCGATCGCGCGGAATCCGCCACCTGCGTAGACCGTGTGGCCGGATGCTGCCAGTGCGTCCACTGACACGCTGGCGCCGGGGTTCCACGCGCTCACGCGACCCATCCTGGTGTTGATCTGGGCGATGCGATTCCGCGCGCTGGCACCAATCGCCGTGAAGTAACCGCCCGTGTAGACGGTTGAGCGCGACACCGCCGCGACCTTCGCACCATCACCGATCGCGTCGGGGTTCCAAGCGGTTGCGCGGCCCGTTCTGGCGTTCAGCGCGGCGAGGTACTCGCGCGCGCGGCCACCGATCGAACTGAAGAATCCGGCAGCGTATATGCTCGAGCCCGAGCGTGAGAGCCCTAACACGCCGTGGTTTGCATGGGGGTTCCAACCAATCGCGCGGCCCGTTCTGGAGCCCAGCGCGGCGATGTAGTTACGCGGGCGGCCACCGATCGATGTGAACAGTCCAGCCGCGTAGATGGTCGAGCCCGACACCAACAGCGCGCTCACCCGACCGTTGGCGCTGGGGTTCCATGCGGTCACCGAGCCAGTTCTGGCGGCGAGCGCTGCGATGTGGTGACGTGGATGCCCCGCGGCTGCCGTGAAGTCACCGCCCGCATAGACGGTTGAGCTCGACACCGCCAGCGCGCGCACACCGAAATAGATTCGATCATCGCTGCCGCTGACGCCTGGGTTCCAAGCGCCCGCCCGGCCGGTTCTGGCGCTCAGCGCCGCGATATAGTTACGCGCGCGGCCGGCGACTTCTCGGAACTCCCCACCGACGTACACCGTCGAGCCAAACACTCCCAACGCGTCCACGCTCCCATTCGCGCCCGGGTTCCAGCCCCTCGCCCGACCGGTTCTCGCATCCACTGCAGCCAGGTGGTCGCGACGGAGCCCGCCGACACCGCGGAACTCACCACCCACGTACACGGTCGAGCCTGACAGCGCCAACGTGTTGACCCAACTACTCGCACCGGGATTCCACCGACGCACTCGCCACGGAAGTCAAGCGGCAGATGAACCCACTGTCCAGTCCCGTGGCGTGGCCGACGACCCGCTTGGCCGGTATTGACGCCCAGTGAACGCGGCACCGATACGCGCGCGCGCCGCCCCTGGCGGGACGAGTAACGAGACAGAAGCAGCAACCCGAACAGGCACAGACCGTAGGGGTCAGGCTGCCGCCCTTGGCGGCCGTTGAGCTCGCGGCCCTACGCTGCGCGATCGCTCGCTCGAGCGCGTATACGTCGTGGGGATGAGGCCACAACGGCTAGCGCGTCCGCGGCGGCAGCCGGTCTCGGCGCTCCTGACGATTGCCGCGGCGGGGCTAGATGACCGATCGATGCGATGACGCTGCAACGTGGCGGCGAGCTGCGCTAGTCGAGATCGAACGCCGCGTGGATCGCGCGGGTCAGTTCGGGTTCCTGCTCGTCGAGCAGTCGGCCAATCTGCCGGCCGAGGCTCGCGACTGGAATCGTCGTGATGTGGTCACAGGCGACGGCGCACCGATCGTCAAGCCCATTCGCGGGACTGCAAAGCACCTCGGTCGAGAGGCCACGGATTGTCGTGGTAATCGGCGCGACGGTCACCGTGTTGAGGTGATGTCTGACCAGCTCTCGAGTGAGGACGAGCACCGGACGCGACTTGTCCAGTCGCGCGAGGTGGATGGGGCGCATCAATCGGCGAGCGGGAGACCGGCCACGTGCTCGGCAAGCCCGGCGAGTTCGGGATCGGGTCCCGTCGTCTTGAGGATCTCAGCGTCGCGAGCGGCGATCATGCGACGTCGTTCGCGCTCGAGGGCGCGCGCGACGACGGCCGCGCGACTTGGTTGCTGTCCGCTGTCCACAATCTGATCGACGAAGGCGACCAGATCTTCGTCTAGCCGAACCGCGATCTGCTTGCTCATACCAAAATGCTACCAGTTTGGGAGCAGGCGAGCAGCTATGTGCACGCCTCGGCGCGGCTTCGGCGAACGGTTAGATCCAGGTGACTTCGCCAGTCGCATGCCTTCGACGGCCGACGGGTTGAAGACCCGAAGGGCGGGCCTCTGCGTGCTTCCGCGGGTGATCGAGGCGTTCGCTCGTGGCGCCGCTCCGCAAGTCCGGTGCCGACCTGCGGGGAACCATGCTGGCGATCCTTACCCGTCGCGCGTGCCCTTGCTGGCGCGGTGGCGGCCCTTCAGCCAGGCGTCGAAGTGCTCGGCGAAGGTCTCGCGCGTAATCGGGAGCTCGCCACTCTCGGCGCGGACCAGCATCCGTGCGCGGAACTTGGCGGCCGCGCTGGGGCTGCTGAAGCCGCGCTTCTGACGCTGGCGGCCGTTGCTGTCGTTGTACAGGGCCCGGTAGAGGGTGCGGCCCCGGCCGCGGGATACGGGGGTACACGCCGGGATACTCGCGTCGAGCCATGTGGGTTCTCCTTGCTCTGGCGGCCGAGCTGGCTTGCCGACTCTTGCCAAAGTCTTGCCACACGGGCTTGGCGTTTTTCGCGAGGTGAGCGCTAATTGACCCCGGAAACAGTTCGTTTCGAGGACTTTCCCAGTGCGCCCGAGAGGACTCGAACCTCCACGGACCATACAGTCCACAAGGCCCTCAACCTTGCGCGTCTACCAATTCCGCCACAGGCGCGTGGGCGGCCAGTATAGCCCTGGCGAGGGCGCGTCCGGGAGCGAAATCGGGCGCCACCGAGGTCGTCCGCCGCCGTTCCGGGCAGCGCGCCGGGGTTCCGAAGTGCGCGCTGGGCCGCTCATGGCTTGAGTCCGTCCGTGGGGCTCGCTACATTCCCGAACACATGTTCGACGTCGCGAGCCTACTGGGCCGCATCCAGCAAGGAGTGGACGGATGGACCTGACCAAGCGTCAACAGGAGATCTTCGACTTCATCAAACGCTATTCGGCGAAGTATGGGTATCCGCCAACGGTCCGGGATATCGGGAAGGCGGTGGGGCTTGCCTCGTCCTCCACGGTGCACGCGCATCTGGCGAACCTGGAGCGGATCGGGCTGCTGCGCCGGGACCCGACGAAGCCGCGGGCGATCGAGTTGCTCGATCGCGCGACGGCTGGAATGCGCGGCTTCGTCCGCTCGGGGCTGCCGCTCGTCGGGCAGGTAGCGGCCGGTCAACCGGTGCTCGCCGAGGAGAACATCGAGGAGTACATCCAGACTCCGGCCGTGGCCGGCGGCGACGAGGGCGACTACCTCCTCCGTGTTCGTGGCGAGTCGATGAAGGACGCGGGAATCCTCGAGGGCGATCTGGTGGTTGTGCGGCCGCAGGACACGGCGAACGACGGTGACATCGTGGTCGCGCTGGTGGGCGAGGAGGCGACGGTCAAGAGGTTCTTTCAGGAGTCAGACCACGTCCGGCTGCAACCGGAGAACGACGCTATGGAGCCCATCCGCAGCCGTGACGTCCGGATCCTCGGGAGGGTCGTCGGTCTGATGAGGAGCATCACGTGAGGTGCGCGGGGACGTGACGACGCTGCTCGCCACACGTGCACCCGGCCTGTTCGACGGCCTGGGCGGTGAGCCGACGCTGGATCGACTGATCGCCAGCGTATGGGAGGGGCTCGCCGCCCACGCGACCGTCAGGTGCCCCGTGTGCGAGGGCGAGATGCGTCCTGAGTACGGAGCGCACGCGCTGCCGCTAGGCGGTCGCTGCGCGCAGTGCGGATCGACGCTCACGTAGCGCCGCCCCGAGGGTGGTCCGACCGCAAGCTCGCGTTGGAGGCGTGCCGCCACTATGCTCCCCGGTGCAGGCTGAGCAGTCGCGGAGGTGATTCGCCTTCGAGGAAAGTCCGGACATCACAGGGCAAGGTGGTCGGTAACGCCGACCCGGGGAAACCCGCGGGAAAGTGCCACAGAAATGACACCGCCTAAGTCTGGAGCCGCTGCAGAGCTCCAGACCGGTAAGGGTGAAATGGTGCGGTAAGAGCGCACCGGCGTCGCGGTGACGCGGCGGCCAGGTAAACCCCACCTGATGCTAGGCCAAGCAGGACCGCCCGTAGGTGGCCCGCCAAGGTCCGGGTAGGCCGCTCAGATGGATGACTGCTCTCGACAAGATCCGGCTTACAGGCCTGCTACGGAGAAGCCCCGCCTCGCGGGGCTTCTCTATTTGCACGCCGCGTCCTGGAGCGCGCTCCCCTGAAGCCGGTGCGTGCGCCAGTCGTCGACGACGGTCGCGCCGAGGCCGGCGTAGAACGAGAGCGCAGGCGTGTTCCAGCCGAGCACATCCCATTCCATGCGCCCGCACCCGCGTTGCACGGCGATCTCCGCGACATGGGCAAACAGCGCCCGCCCGACGCCGACGCGACGATGCTCGGGCCTGACGTAAAGATCCTCGAGCCAGATGCCGGGAAGGCAGAGCCACGTCGAGAACGTCGTGTAGAAGAGCGCGAAGCCGACGGGGTTGCCCTCGAGCTCGGCGATCACGGCCTCGGCGACTGGGTGGGCGTCGAAGAGCGCAGTCTCGAGCTGCTCCTCGCTGCCGACCGCCGAGTCGACGGCGCGCTCGTACTCGGCAAGCTCGACGATCAGGTCGAGCAGCAGGGGCACGTCGCCCGGTCCCGCCGGTCGGATGCTCACGGAGCTCATCGCCGCTGAACTTAGTGGTTGGACGAGAGCGATGACGGTCGGGCCGGAGTTTGGACGCCCGCCGCGAGAGCTAGCTGCTGCGGCGCGTCAGGCCGGCAGCGTCTGGCCCGAGTACAGCTTGACGACGCGGACGGTCCCCGCCGGCGCGGCGTTGATGCACAGCTCGCACAGGACGCACTCGTCGAGGCTCTCCTCGACGATCCGCAGAGTGCCGTCTTCGTTCTGGGCGAAGATGTCGACGGGGCATACCTCGGCGAGCTTGGCGGCCAGTTCGGGGTCGGCGGCGACGGTACCGTCAACCTCGACGTCGATGAACAGCGCGCTCGTGCTCATACGCCGGCTCCGAGCTTCTCCTTGACGATGTCCGGGATCTGGGAGATCTCCTCGGCGACCACGATTCCGGCATCCGCGAGCCGGGCGATCTTCTCGGTGGCGGTGTCCTCCTTGCCCTCGACGATCGTGCCCGCGTGGCCGAAGCTCATCCCGGGCATCTCGTCCATGAACCGCCCGGCCATGAACGCGACGATCGGCAGGCGCGAGTTGTTCTCGGTCACCCACCGCGACAGCTCGGCTTCCATCCGCCCGCCCGGCTCCGTGTATATGACGATTGCCTCCGTATCCGAGTCGGCCTCGAACAGCGGCATCAGCTCGGCGTACGTCGAGCCGATGATCGCGTCGCCGCCGATGGAGACGGCGGTCGACTGGCCGAGGCCGGCGGCGGTCAGGGTCGACGACATCTCCGTGGTCATGCCGCCCGACCGCGAGATCACTCCAACCTGGCCGGGCGTGTAGGACTTCGCGGCGTCCTTGGCCGGGCCGCCGATGCCGCCCATCTTGATCACGCCGGGGACGATGATCCCCAAGCAGTTGGGGCCGATGATGCGCGCTCCGCGCTCGGTCGCGAGCTCGACCATCTGCGCGACGTCGCCGCGGGGGATCCGCTCGGTGACGATCACGATCAGCTTCACGCCGTTCTCGAGCGCCTCGAACACGGCGTCCTTTGTGAACGCGGGGGGGACCGTGACGACCGACCCGTCGATCGGCGCGCCGTGATGCTCGACAGCCTGAGCGACGGTGTCGAACACCGGCACGCCGTGGACGTCGCGCCCGAGCCGCCCCGGGGTGACGCCGCCGACGATCCTCGCGCCCTTGCCGTAGTCCAGGCACTCGCGCGTCAGGTTCACCGCTTCGCGGCCGGTGATCCCCTGGACGATGAACGTCGTCGTCTCGTCGACAAGGATGCTCATGCCACACCCTCTCCCTGGATCTTCTCCACTGCGCGCCGGGCCGCCTCGTGCAGCGACACGCTGCGGTCGGCGTAATCGACGCCGTATTTCTCGAGGATCTTGAAGCCCTCCTCCTCCCAGGCGCCCGGGATCCGGAAGATCGCGATCTTCTCGGCCGGGTCGTAGCCGAGCTCGACGCATGCCTTGATGACCCCGCGAGCGACGATGTCCACGCGGGTGTTGGAGACGATCGACATCATCACCGCGATCTTGTCGACGCCCGGCTTCTGGAGCACGAGCTTGGCCAGCCCGCACGCCTTGCTGACCGAGGGATTGCCGCCGATCTCGCAGTAGTTCGCCGGGTCGCCGCCGTGGGCACGGACGGCATCGAACAATGTCAGCGAACCGCCGCCGGCGCCGATCACGAGGCCGAGGTTCCCGTCGAACTCGGTGACGTTTCCGGCGACGCCACGATGGTCCTGTGCGTCGACCTGCTCGCCCGCGAGCTCGAACGGGGTCGGTTCGCGGGCCTGACGCGTCTCCTCGTCGCCCACTCCGAGCTCGTGGAGGATCGCCTTCTGCCTGGGGCGCGCCTCGTTCTCCATGTCCATGTGGGCATCGAGCGCGACGAATGAGCCGTCCTCGAGCTCGCCGAGCGGGTTGATCTCGGCAAGGGTCATGTCGTACTCAAGGAAGAGCCGGGCGAGCCGGCTGAGGATCGGCGTCAGGCGGTTGAGTGCCGACCCGCTGACGCCGAGCGACGCGATCACCTGCTTGGCCTGCCAATCCGAGAACGGACGGACCGTCGAGAAGTGCGCGCGGGCGACGTGATCGGGGTGCTGCTCGGCGACCTCCTCGATGTCGATCCCGCCCATGTCGGAGAAGAGCATCACGGGACGCTTGCGCAGGCCGTCCCAGACGACGCCGGCGTAATACTCGTGCTTGACCGCCGCCCGTGAATCGACGAGGACGCCGCGCGGCATGTGACCGCCGATCTCGAGATCGAGTATGTGGTCGGCGTGAGTCGTCGGCCTGCTCCGGCGTATCGGCAAACTGGACGCCGCCGGCCTTCATCCTGCCGCCGCTGAGCACCTGCGACTTGATCACGACCGGCCCGCCGATCTGCTCGGCGATCCGTCGCGCCTCGTCCGCAGTCTTGGCGAACCCGTGCTTGGTCACGGGAATCCCCGCCTTGGCGACGATCGCCCGGGATTCGTACTCGAAGAACCGCATCGACGGCGGTGGAGCCTAGCGAAGCGGGCGTGCCACGGGTTTGACGGCGTAGAGCGCACGTGTCTCCGAGCGCGAAGAGGTCCTCGCGGCACAACCACGACAACGTATCGCCTAGAAAGGCTATAATCTCAGTGAAGTCAATAGAGAAAATTAGTTCAATAGAGAAGGGGCTCTTGATGACACGACACAGCCGGCGGCAGGGCCGAGTCCGCGCAAAACTGGCAGTTGCAGCGCTTTCGATCATCGCGATCGGTGGCGTCCTGGCCGGCTGCGGCGGCTCGTCCGACAGCTCGACCAGCAGCGGCGGAAGCTCGTCTTCGGGTGGTGGCGGCGATACGCAGCTCAACCTCGTCGCATACTCGACGCCCAAGAAGGCCTACGACGCACTCACGGCCGCGTTCGCCCAGACCTCGGCGGGCAAGGGCGTGGCGTTCGCCCAGTCGTTTGGCGCGTCGGGCTCGCAGAGCCGAGCCGTCGACTCGGGCCAGCCCGCCGACGTGGTCGCGTTCTCGACAACCCCCGACATGACCCGTCTGGCCAAGGACGGGATCGTGTCGAGCGACTGGAACGCCAATCCCCAGAAGGGGTTCTCCAGCAACTCGGTCGTCGTGTTCGTCGTGCGCAAGGGCAATCCCAAGCACATCGCCGGCTGGGATGACCTGATCAAGCCCGGCATCAAGGTGATCACGCCCAACCCGTCGACCTCGGGCAGCGCCCGTTGGAACATCCTCGCGGCGTACGGAGCCCAGCTGAAGGAGGGCAAGACGCCGGCGGAGGCGCTCGCCTACGTCAACACGCTGTTGACCAAGAACGTGGCGGATCAGCCGTCGAGCGCGAGCTCAGCGCTCCAGGCGTTCACCGGTGGCGAGGGCGACGTGCTGCTCGACTATGAGAGCGACGCGATGGCGGCCGAGAAGGCCGGCGACGCTGTCCAGATCGTCTATCCCCAGCAGACGATCCTGATCCAGACGCCGATCGCGGTCACGGAGAAGAGCTCGCACAAGACGCAGGCCCAGGCGTTCGTCAACTGGCAGTGGACGTCGGCCGGCCAGACGATCTGGGCGCAGCAGGGCTACCGACCGGTCCTCGCGTCGGTGGCCAAGCAGTTCGCGAGCAAGTTCCCGACGCCGCCGCAGCTGTTCACGATCGACTACCTCGGCGGCTGGACCACGGTGAAGAAGACGTTCTTCGATCCCTCGTCGGGATCGATCACGAAGATCGAACAGGCGGCGGGGGTCCCCACTGCCTCCAGCTGATACCTACGCCGCACCTGTGGCGGCCGCGACCCCCCGCCGCAGGGCGCGGCGGGGGGCGCACACCAGCGGTCTGGGGCTCGGGCTGTGCACGCTGTACATGAGCGTCATCGTCCTGATCCCGCTCGCTGCGGTCGTCGTCCAGGCCTTCAACCAAGGCCTGTCGACGTTCTGGGACTCGGTCACGACGACGGAGTCGCTGCGCGCGCTCGGCGAGACGCTGCTGGCCGCGCTGATCGTCGCCGCGATCGGAGCGGTGATGGGAACGCTGGTGGCCTGGGTGCTGGTTCGCGACCAGTTCCCCGGCAAGCGATTCGTCAACGCGCTGATCGACCTACCGTTCGCGCTGCCGACGATCGTCGCCGGCCTCACGTTGCTGGCGCTGTACGGTCCGGGCAGCCCGGTCGGAATCCACCTCGCGTACACACGCGCAGCGGTGATCGTGGCGCTCCTGTTCGTGACGCTCCCGTTCGTCGTTCGCTCCGTGCAGCCGGTCCTGATCGAGCTCGATCGCGAGGTCGAGGAGGCCGCGGCCTCGCTCGGGGCCTCCAACGCGGTGACGTTCAGGCGGGTCGTATTCCCGGCGCTGAAGCCCTCGATCCTGTCCGGCGCGGCGCTCGCGTTCGCGCGCTGCGTGGGTGAGATCGGGTCGCTGCTGCTGATCGTCAGCAAGGTCCCGATCGCGAGCATCGTGATCTTCGACGACATCGAGGGTGACGCCCCGCACGCCGCCGCCTCGCTGTCGGTGGTGCTGCTCGTCCTCTCGCTGGTGATCCTGGTGATCCTGCGCCGGATCGGGGGCCGTGTTGCGCATTAGCCGCCCGGCCACGCTGTCGCTGCGTGCATTGGTGCTGCTCTACCTGGCGCTGCTCCTGGTCCTGCCGGTGGGAGTGGTGTTCGTGCGCACGTTCGAGCACGGCATCGGCACGGCGTGGAACTGGATGACGACGCCGGCGGCGGTGAGCGCGTTCTGGCTGACCGTCAAGCTGGCGGCGATCGCGGTCCCGCTCAACACGATCTTCGGGGTTGGTTGCGCGCTCGTGCTCGTCCGCGGTCACGGGCGCGGGCGAGCGTTCCTCGATTCCCTGATCGATCTGCCGTTCGTCGTCTCGCCGGTGATCGTCGGCCTGGCACTGATCCTGGTCTACGGCGAGCAGGGCTGGTTCGGAAAGTGGTTTGTCGACCACGGGATCCCGATCATCTACTCGTGGCCGGGTATGGCGATCGCCACGATCTTCGTCTCGCTGCCGTTCGTCGTCCGCGAGGTGGCGCCCGTGCTGATCGAGATCGGCGATGAGCAGGAGCAGGCCGCGGCGACGCTGGGCGCCTCTTCGTGGCAGACGTTCTGGCGGATCACGCTGCCCTCGATCCGATGGGGCGTGGCCTACGGGGTCGTCTTGACGACCGCGCGGGCGCTGGGCGAGATCGGAGCTGTGCTCGTCGTCTCCTCGAACGTCGCCGGGCAGACGCTGACGCTTCCGCTGCTCGTCAATCAACGTGCCGATCAGATCGGCGCCGGGCAGATCACGGGCGCCTACTCCGCCGCCACCGAGCTCGCCATCATGTCCTTGATCGTGCTGCTCGCGATGACCGTCCTTGGACCGAGGAGGCCTGAAACCCGATGAGGATCGACATCAACGCCATCTCCAAGCGCTTCGGAGAATTCACGGCGCTCGACGACGTCACGCTCGAGGTCCCCGAGGGGTCGCTGACTGCGCTGCTCGGGCCGAGCGGCTCGGGCAAGTCGACCCTGCTGCGGATCATTGCCGGGCTCGAGGGGCCCGACGCCGGATCGGTCCTGATCGACGGCGAGGACGTGACCGAGGCGCGGCCGCAGGACCGGTGCATCGGCTTCGTCTTCCAGCACTACGCGCCGTTCGCGCACATGAGCGTCTACGACAACGTCGCCTTCGGCCTGCGGATCCGCAAGAAGCCGAAGGCCGAGATACGCGACCGGGTCGGCGAGCTGCTGGCGCTCGTCGGTCTGACGACCTGGTCTGACCAGCGGCCGCACCAGCTCTCGGGCGGCCAGCGCCAGCGGATGGCGCTGGCGCGCGCGCTCGCAGTCGAGCCGCGGGTGCTGCTGCTCGACGAGCCGTTCGGCGCGCTCGACGCGACCGTCCGGACCGAGCTTCGCCAATGGCTGCGCAGGCTCCACGACGAACAGGGTGTCACCACGGTCCTGGTCACCCACGACCAGGAGGAGGCGATGGACGTCGCCGACCGGATCGCGGTCATGCACGACGGCAAGATCGAGCAGGTCGGAGCGCCCGTTGAGGTCTACGACGCCCCTGCGAACGACTTCGTGATGGGGTTCCTGGGACCGGTCAGCACGCTCGGCGGCAAGCTTGTGCGCCCGCACGACGTGACGGTCTCGCTGGAGCCCCGGCAGGGCGCGCTCGAGGCGATGGTGTCCAGGGTTGTGCATCTCGGGTTCGAGGTCAGGATCGAGCTCGAGCTGCCCGGCGGCGAGCACGCGCGGGCGCAGCTGACCCGCGCTCAGACGGCCGAGCTCGAACTCAACCGCGGCGACATCGTCTACGTGCGTCCGCCGACGATCGACGACGCCGGAGGCGAGCGCGACGACGCCGGGCCGGAGCCGGCGTCCCTCAGCGCGTGACCCAGGCCTCCGGGTCGTCCGCGAGCTTGTCGATCGTCGGCGATAGCTGACCGGCGGCGATGTCGGCGAGCGTTACGTGCTCGGCGACGCTGCGCAGGCTCGCGCGCACCGCGATCCACACCCGGAGAAGCGACTCCGACGCCCCGGCGTAAACGGCCTCCTCGGGCGGGCCGCCACGGACGCTGGCCAACGGCCCTTCCACCGCCCGGATGACATCGGCGACGGTCACCTGGTCGGCGGGCTTGGCCAGCCGGAACCCGCCCTCGGCGCCGCGGTGGCTGCGCACGATCCCGGCGTGGCGCAACTCGCCGAGGATGTTCTCCAGGAAGTTCAGGGGGATGTCCTGGGCCGTAGCGATTCGCTCGGCCTTGATCGGCTTCTCGTCGGTCGCCGCAGCGAGCTCGACCCCCGCCCTGACCGCGTAGTCCACTTTGGCTGAGATCCGCATGTGCCCGGTCCCCTAGACGGCCGCCGGCGTGAAGCCGTACGCCTCAGCGAGCTCCGGATCCTTGTGCGCGAGCATCTCGGCCAGCGACACCATCACCTTGCATTGCTTCCACGTGGCGTCGTCCTGCATCTTGCCGTCGATCATGTGGACGCCGCGCCCGTCGGGGATCGCCTCCAGCACCTTCTTGGCGAACAGGACCTCTTCGGGATCCGGGCTGAACACCTTCTTGGCGATCTCGATCTGCACCGGATGCAGCGACCAGGCGCCGACGCACCCCAGCAGGAAGGCGGCGCGGAACTGCGTCTCGCAGCCCTCGACGTCGCGGATGTCGCCGTACGGCCCGTAGAACGGGAGGATCCCGGCGGAAGTGCAGGCATCGACCATCCTGGCGATCGAGTAGTGCCACGGGTCCTGCTGAGCGCTGACCCGCGGCCGGGTCGGATCCTCGGGGTCCGGGTCCTCGATCACGCGGTAGCCGGGGTGGCCGCCGCCGACCCGGGTCGTCTTCATCCGGCGCGAAGCGGCGAGGTCGGCCGGGCCGAAGCTCATCCCCTGCATCCGCGGGCTGGCGGTGGCGATCTCCTCGAGGTTGACGACGCCGAGGCCGGTCTCGAGGATCGCGTGGATCAGGATCGGCTCCTCGAGCCTCACCTTCGCCTCCAGCTGAGCGAGCAGGCGGTCGACGTAGTGGATGTCCCACGGGCCCTCGACCTTGGGGATCATCATCACTCCAAGCTTGTGGCCGATCTCGGTCACTAGCGTCGTGATGTCGTCGAGCACCCACGGCGACTCGAGGCTGTTGACCCGCGTCCACAGCTGCGTGTCGCCGAGCTCCATCTCCTTGCCGACGCGAACGAGCCCCTGTCGAGCGGCCTCCTTGCGGTCGACCGGGACGGCGTCCTCCAGGTTGCCGAGGAGAATGTCGACGGTCGGCGCGATGTCGGGCACCTTTGCGACCATCTTCTCGTTCGAGAAGTCGAGGAAGTGGATCATCCGGCTCGGCTTGAACGGGATCTCGAGCACCGGCGCGGGAGCGCCGATGGCCAGGGGCTTTCCGAAGTCTCGGGGGTTTCGCATAGTTCTGAACAGTAATGGTGTTCGCCCGCGCGCATGCGCGCGGGCGCCGGCGGCGCATGCGCCGCCGGGGTCAGGCCGCATGCGGCCTGACCTTCCTGACATTCTCCATTCATGAGCCAAGTCGATACAGACCAGGCTGCGCGCGAGGCCAGTGGCGCGCATCCCTACGGGCGCTACCTCGAGGAGTTCGAGGTGGGAGCCGTCTACAAGCACTGGCCGGCAAAGACTGTTACTGAGGCGGACGACCACCTGTTCTGCCTGATCACGATGAACCATCACCCGCTGCACATCAACGACGTCTACGCCTCGCAGTCCCAGCAAGGGCGCAACGTGGTGGTCGGTCCGCTCGTGTACTCGCTCGCGCTGGGGATGAGCGTCTCTGACGTGAGCGGCAAGGCGATCGCGAACCTGGCCACGGAGGAGCTGAAGCATCCCGCCCCGGTGTTCCATGGCGACACCCTGTTCTGCGAGTCAGAGGTACTCGAGGTCAAGCCCTCGCAGTCCAAGCTCGACCGGGGAACGGTCAGGGTTCACACCCGCGTTCTCAACCAGGACGGCATCCTCGTGGCCGAGTTCAAGCGCGTTGTGCTGGTGCCACGGCGCAATCCGGGCGGGCCGACCCAGGGCGCCGAATCAAATGTTGAGTAGGTTTGCGGACGGGCGTCAGTATTTCGCCCGGAGGCTCCAGGGGGCTGTTCGCGGGTAGGCTTTGGGTAGCCTCCGACGCTAAGGAGTACCTGAAAACGCCATGGCTTATACCGCACCCATAGACCCAGCGACGACCACCCACAAGGGCCTGCGGGCCTGGGTCGAGGAGGTCGCCGCACTCACCCAGCCCGACGACATCCACTGGTGCGATGGGTCGGACGAGGAGTACGACCAGCTGGCGGAGACCCTGGTCGCGGCCGGCACATTCGAGAAGCTCTCCGAGGCCAAGCGGCCGAACTCCTACCTCGCCACTTCCGACCCCGCCGACGTCGCCCGGGTTGAGGACCGGACGTTCATCTGCTCGGTCAAGGCGTCCGACGCTGGACCGACGAACAACTGGAGCGACCCGCGGGAGATGCGCGCGGCGATGGACGAGCTGTTCGAGGGCTCGATGCGGGGCCGGACGATGTACGTGGTGCCGTTCTCGATGGGCCCGCTCGACTCGCCGATCTCCTACATCGGCGTGCAGCTGACCGACTCTGCCTACGTGGCCGCCTCGATGCGGATTATGACCCGGATGGGCCAGGACGCGCTCGACTGCCTCGGCGACGACGGCGACTTCGTGCCGTGCCTGCACTCGCTGGGGGCGCCGCTGCTTGAGGGCGACCAAGACGTCCCGTGGCCCTGTAACTCCGAGAACAAGTACATCGTCCACTTCCCCGAGACCCGGGAGATCATGTCCTTCGGCTCGGGCTATGGTGGCAACGCGCTGCTCGGGAAGAAGTGCTTCGCGCTGCGGATCGCTTCGGTGATGGCGCGCGACGAGGGCTGGCTGGCCGAGCACATGCTGATCCTCAAGCTCACCTCTCCCGAGGGCGAGGTGAAGTACATCGCCGGCGCCTTCCCCAGCGCGTGCGGCAAGACCAACCTGTCGATGATGATCCCGACGCTCCCCGGCTGGAAGGTCGAGACGATCGGCGACGACATCGCGTGGATGAAGTTCGGCAAGGACGGCAGGCTGTACGCGGCCAACCCCGAGGCGGGGTTCTTCGGCGTGGCGCCGGGCACCGGCGTCCGCACCAACCCGAACGCGATCGACATGGTCTCCGGCGACACCGTCTTCACCAACTGTGCGAGGACCGACGACGGCGACATCTGGTGGGAGGGCATGACCGCCGAGCCGCCCGCGCGTGCGACCGACTGGCAGGGCAACGACTGGGCGCCCGGGTCTGAGAAGACCGCGGCGCATCCGAATGCTCGCTTCACCGTCAGCATCGACCAATGCCCGTCCGTCGCCCCGGAGTGGGACGACCCGGCCGGGGTTCCGATCGACGTGATGCTGTTCGGCGGTCGCCGCGCCACGGTCGTGCCGCTCGTCTACGAGGCGCGCGACTGGGAGCACGGCGTGTTCCTCGGCTCGACGATGTCATCGGAGACGACGGCCGCGCAAGCGGGCGCCGTCGGCAAACTCCGCTTCGATCCGATGGCGATGCTCCCCTTCTGTGGCTACAACATGGCCGATTACTTCGCCCACTGGCTGCGGATCGGCCGCCGCGACGACGTCAAGCTGCCGAAGATCTTCTACGTGAACTGGTTCCGCCGCGACGACGAGGGCAAGTTCATGTGGCCCGGGTTCGGCGAGAACTCCCGCGTGCTGGCGTGGATCTTCCGGCGCTGCGAGGGCACGGCCGACGCTGTGGAGACGCCGATCGGCCTCGTCCCCCCAGTCGGCGAGGGCGGGATCGACACCGACGGCCTCGACGTGAGCGAGGAGACGATGGCCAAGCTGCTCGAGGTCGACCCCAAGTGGTGGCGCGAGCAGCTCCCGCAGATGCACGAGCACTACGGGCGGTTCGGTGACGAGCTTCCGGCGGAGTTGCGGGCGCAGCTCGCCGAGCTGGAGAGGCGCCTGGGGTCGTAAAGGCGCTCGTGGCGGCCGGGGCGCTCGGGAGTCCCCGGCGGCGCGGCGGGCGATCGGCTTGGTGAACGGCAGCAGGGAAGGGATGGGTGAGGGCGCCGGCGGATAGCCCGAGCGCGTGGTCTGTGGCGAGTTCATGCCGGAGTGTGTCGGGAGTGTCACGGGGATGGTGCATAGCGCGTCAGCACCGGCGCCAGATCCGAGCCCTGTCGTATTGAGCACACTCTTCGTGCATAGCCCGGCAGGGCTCGCCATCCGGCGCGAGATTGTCGTGCTAGGCACCACCGAAAGAACCCGATCGCGCCGATCCCGCTCCCTTTCCCCAGCGCCGTTTACCGAGCCACCCGCCATTCAGAGGCGACGGGCGCCAAAAAGCGCTCGCGGCCCGAGAGTCGACAGCCGCCGAGCGGGACCTAAACCCGACCGCTTCTTAGGAGCCCCTTCAGGGGCCCGCATACTTTCACCGAGGTGGCCCTCCCGTTTATCCCGTCAGACGCCGGTCTGCTCGTGCTCCAGGCCGGCTGCGTCGCGGCTCCGCGAGCAGTGCCCCGGCTGGCGCTGTTCCAGCGCCTGCGCGGGCGCGGGTGGGCGCTCGTGCCGATCGGCTCGATCGTGCTCGTCATCTTCGCGATCCGCTACGTCTCCGATACCGCCACCGGGCTCACCTACCTGGCGCTGATCGCGGTGCCGCCACTCGCGGCCGGGGCGCTGGGCTGGGCGTCGCGTCGGGCGACACCGTGGGCGGCGCTGGCGGCGATCCCGTTGTTCGTGATCGCCTGGCTCGACCGGACTTCGCTGGCGGGGCAGGCCGCGGCGTCGATCCTCTCGGCGCTCAGCTGCGTGACGCTGGGCGTGCTGCTGGCCGCGGTGACGCCGCCCGGATGGCTGAAGGTCGGGATCATCCTGATGGCGGTCGCCGACAGCTGGTTGGTGATCTCAGATCTGCTCCAGTCGCCCAATGCGACGCTCGTGGCGGCGCACCCGGCCGCGGGACTGCCGCAGCTTCAGAGCGAGATCTTCGGGACCGTGACGATGGGCTATGGCGACCTGTTCGTAGCCGCGCTGCTCGGGGCCGTGCTGGCGTCTAACCACCGGCGCCAGCTGCAAGCGGCGCTGCTGACACTCGTGATCGCCTCGCTCTTCGACCTGCTGTTCCTCACGGTCAACGAGCTCCCGGCCACGGTCCCGGTGGCGATCGCGCTGATCGTCGTCGAGCTGGCCCCCAGGATCAGTGCTGCCCGTCGTCGGTCGATGCGGGCGGACGCGATTCCTCGGCGAGCGAGGTGATCGCCAGCGTGCCGCGGGCGGCCTCCTCGAGCACCTCGGTGGCCTCCTCGGCCGAACGGGCGTAGAGCTCGACGAGCAGGTGCACGACGATCCGGTCGTCGTCGTGCTTGTGGAAGCGGACGTGGGTGAAGAACTCGCGGGTGCCATGGTCGCCGAAGGCGGCGTAGGAGAGCGCGTCGCCGGCCTCAGGACCGGAGCAGGTCTCGACGTCGTCGGCGTCGACCGTGACCGTGCACGACGCCACCCACGGTGTGCCGGCGATCATCCGCTCCCACCGGTCCTCGACCGGCTCGACGCGGCCGTTGTGGAATCCGAGGTGCGGCTGGTCGTGCATGCACTCCAGGCACTGCACCACCGCCTCCTGCATCTCGTCGACGACCTCACCGCGCTCGCCGCTCTCCGGATCGATGCGGTGGATTCCCTCGTAGTGCACCTGCACCTCGAGATTCTGGGACCAGCAGCGGTAGCACCGCAGCCAGCTCCTCACTTCGGTCGAGCCCTCCATCAATTTGATTCTACGATCCCGCCGTGAGCGAGTACGACAACAGGCCGTGAGGCGCCGGCAGACCGCGCCGATCGGGGTGATCCTGGCCGGGGGTCTCGGGCGGCGAATCGGCGGGTCCAAGGCCGTGGTCGAATTGGGCGGGCGGCCGCTGATCGCCTATCCGCTGGCGGCGATGGTGGCCGCGCTGGGCGACGTGGCGGTGATCGCGAAGCCGGACACCGAGCTGCCGATGCTGCCTGGGATCACGCTGTGGCTCGAGCCGGTCGCGCCGCGGCATCCACTCCTCGGGATCATGGAGGCGCTGCGGCGTGCCGCGGGGCGCCCGGTGGTCGTCTGCGCCGCGGACATGCCGTTCATCACCCCCGAGCTGATCGAGCAGATCGCGGCCACCGACACCGCCGGCGCTCCGGCGGTGATCGCGGCCCTCGACGACGCCATTCAGCCCCTGCTCGGCTGCTATCAGCCCGATGCCGGAAGGCTTCTGAGCGCCGAGGGTGCTCTGGACCGTCCGCTGCGCGAGCTCGTCGCCGCCATCGGTCCGCGGCTGATGGAGGTTGGCGATGCGGACGCGTTGTTCAACGTCAACGCACCAGACGACCTCTTACGCGCGGAGGCGATCCTCGAGCGCCGGGGGGTTACCCGAACGTGAAGTCGTAGGCGCTGATCCCGGGCGGGAGCTCGACGGTCACGATCGCCTGTTCGGCTTCGGGGAACGAGACCAGCGAGTACAGACGCTGACCCATCACGGTGAACTTGCCGTTGTGGACGTCCCCTCCGGCCACCTTGTTCGGGATCGGGCGGCCGTCGAGCAGGACCTCTCCGGTCCGGGGCTTGTTGTCCGCAGATGTCATCACCAGGTACACGTGGGCGGCCTGAACGCCGCCCGTGATCGACGCCCCGTTCGAGACGGGGGTGATCGACTCGGAGGTGGTGTCGAACGTCCCCTTGAGCGCGAACTCGTCCAGGTTGAGGTCGGCGGAGCTCACGCCCGGATAGGAGTGCACGCCCGGCTCCGGCGCCTTGTCGAATCCCTGCGCGCGGTCGGGGTTCAGGTAGGTCTCGGGGGTCTCGAGTTGCGCCGAGGGGAGGATCGCGTGCGCGGTCATCGGTGGCGGGAGCTGGCGCGCGCCGGCGTCGTAGAGGAGCTGTCGCACCGCCGCCTCGTCCTCCTTGTAGTTCCCCTCGCCGAACTGCGTGTGGCGCACGATGCCGTGGCCGTCGATCAAGTACTCGGCCGGCCAGTACTGGTTCTTGTACGCGTTCCACGTGCCGTACTTGTTGTCCTGGACGACGGGATACTTGATCGCGTCGGAATGGATCGCCTGCGCGACGTTGCTCGCCTCCTGTTCGAAGGTGAACTCCGGCGTCTCGACCCCGATCACGTCCAGCCCGTAGCGGTGGTAGGTCGCGTACAGGCCCTTCACGAACGGGAGCGTGCGCAGGCAGTTGATGCAGGTATAGGTCCAGAAGTCGACGAGCACGACGTGGCCGCGCAGACCGGCGAGCGTCAGCGGCTTGTCACCCGGCGTGTTGAACCAGTCCTGGTTGTTGGTGAACTCGGGCGCCGGCCCGAGGTTGGGGAGGGATGGGGTCTTGACGCCGGGGATCGTGACGCCGAGCGTGGTCGGGACCGGCGCCGCGGAGGCTTCGCGTTCGCGCACCGCGAACGGGGATGCGGGCCGCAACGACGCGAGCCGGTTCTGAACCGCGTTCGAGTTCTCGAGGGCGCGCGTAGGATCGGTGAGGAACGCCGGGAGGCTGCGGTCCTTCGCCAGCGCCTCCTCGAACCGTACGTCGAGGTTCGTGGCCATCAGGACACCGGTCAGCAGGAGCACGGCACCCAGGGCGCGGTTGACCACCTGGCCTCGAGCGTGGCGGCGCACGACGTCGATCAGCCGCCGTCCGCCCACCGAGTAGAGCAGCAGCACGGCGCTCAGCCCGAGCACATAGGAGATCGCCACCGCGACGATCCGGGCCGAGGTGTTACCCGAGGCGCTGACCGAGATGACGGCCGCGAGGATCGGTCCCGCGCACGGGGCGCAGACGAAGCCCAGGGCGGCGCCGACGCCGACGCCCGTCCAGAAGCCGTCGCCCCGTGAGCGTGGCCCGAACCGGGCCAGCCGCGACAGTGGCGCCTCCACGCGCGCCGACAGCTCCGGGACCAGCAACACGATGCCGAAGACGATCAGCACGATCACCGCGAGCGTCCGCGCGGCGCCGGCGGCGAGGCCAACCCCGTTGGCGATCTGCGCCAGCGCGACGATCGCGATCGTGAACGTGACGGCCAGCCCGAGCACGATCCCCAGGGGACGGCGGCGCCCGCCGGCGGCGCTCGCCGACAGCAGCGCCGGCAGCACGGGAAGCACGCACGGCGTGATCGCCGTACCCGCCCCGGCGATGAACGCAAACAGCATCAGGAGCGGCATGGCTACCTAATGATGCAGAGAAAGAATTGCGAAACGGTTAACCGCCAATCGCGGACATGGTCCGCGCCGGCTGGATGAATCCGGGCTCTCCGATGTGGTGCTTGAGCTCTTTGCGCCACACGGCGTCCCGGACGATCCGCTCGAGCTCGCGATCGTCGGCACCGTCGCGCAACGGCCCGCGAAGATCGGTCTCGTTGAGTGAAAAGAGGCAGGTCCTCAGCTTCCCGTCGGCCGTGAGCCGGATCCGGTCGCAATCGGCGCAGAAGGGCTCCGAGACGGGGTTGATGAAGCCGATCCTGCCCCGGCCGTCGGCGAACCGGTAGACGCGTGCGGTCGCGCTCGGCTCGCGCGGCTCGGGCTCCAGCGGATGGACGGCATCGATCGCCGCCCGGATCTCGTCTCCGGTGAGGACCTGGTCCGAGGTCCAGGCGTGGTCGGCGTCCAGCGGCATGAACTCGATGAAACGGACCTCGTACGGGGTGTGCCGGGCGAGCTCCGCGAACGGCAGCACCTCCTCCTCGGTGAAGTCACGGATCGCAACCGCGTTGATCTTGATCGGGTGCGCCTCCGGGAAGCTCGCGAGTCGTTCCAGGCCGCGCAGCACCTGCGCGAGCGCGTCACGCCGGGTCAGCTCGTAGAAGCGATCGCGCTGGAGCGAGTCGAGCGAGACGTTGAAGCGGTCGACGCCCGCGCGAACCAGGGCCTCGGCGTCGCGCTCGAGCAGGAAGCCATTGGTCGTCACGGACAAGTCGAGCACGCCGTCGGTCTGCGCGAGCATCGCCACGAGTGTTGGAAAGTCTCGACGCACGAGCGGCTCACCGCCGGTGAGCCGCAGATCGTGGACCCCCATGGCCGCCAGCAGCCCGACGATCCGGACGATCTCCTCGAACGTCAGGATCTCGGCGCGCTCGAGCCACGGCAGCCCCTCCGCCGGCATGCAGTACTGGCAGCGGAAGTTGCAGCGGTCGGTCACCGACACGCGCACGTCAGCGATCGTGCGGCCATGGCCGTCTCTCAAGGGCTCGAGTCCCATCCGTCAAAGGCTACCCTTCCCGCTGATGCGGGTCGCAGCGGGGATCATCGTCGTGTCCTGCGCCGGCGTGCTCGCCGGATGCGGGACCAGCAACTCCGACCAGGTCAGGGCAAAGGTGAACCAGTTCGTAACAGCCGCTGCAAACAGGAAGTACGGGACGATCTGCGACGAGGTGCTGGCGCCTTCGCTGGTGGCGCGACTCGAGGAGGCGGGAGTGACGTGCCCGCAGGCCATGCAGATCGCGTTCGGCAACGTCCAGAATCCGACGATCAGCATCGGCAAGGTCACGGTCTCCGGCAACCGGGCGTCCGTGCTCACGCTCAGCTCGGCGAAGGGCCAGGATGCCTCGCTGGAGGCGATCGACCTGATCAAGACCAACAAGGGGTGGCGACTGGCTTCGCTGGCGTCGCCGCTCACAGCTGCCGGGGCGAGGCACAGCTGATGCCCCAGCCGCCCAAGGTCGTGCATCTCGATGCGTTGGATTCGGTGCCCGGGCCCGGGAGCCTCACCTGGCGCCCGGTCCGTCTGGCGCTCGGCATCCGCGCCTTCGGCTGCAACGCCTACACGGCGGCGGAGGCGGGCCAGGACGTGGTCGAGCCCCATTCGGAGGATCCGAAGCTGGCTCACGAGGAGCTCTACTTCGTCGCCACGGGACGGGCCGTGTTCACGATCGATGGCGAATCACACGACGCGCCTGCCGGCACGTACGTGTTCGTCCCGGATCCGGCCTCGCAGCGCCACGCGGTCGCCGCCGAGCCGGACACCACGGTCCTCAGCTTCGGCGGCCCGCCGACGTTCGAGCCCTCCGCCTGGGAATGGGCGTTCCGGGCCACACCGCTGATCCGCAGCGATCCCGCACGCGCCCGCGAGATTCTCGAGGAGGGGCTCCGCGTCCATCCGGAGGCCGGAGCCCTCTACTACAACCTGGCCTGCGTCGAGGCCGTTGACGGCAACCGCATTGAGGCGCTGTCGGCGCTGCGGGCCGCGATCGACCGCCGTCCCCCGGCGGCTGAGTGGGCCCGCGACGACGAGGACTTCCAGTCGCTGCGCGAGGACCCTGAGTTTCGTGCGCTAGCCGGCCTGTGAGCCGTGATCGCTGCGCAGGAGCGCGTACGCCACCATGTCCTCGCGTCCGCCCCTGCCTCGCATGTACGAGCGCAGCACCGCTTCACGGCTGAACCCGGCGCGCTCCGCGACCCGTTGCGACGCCGGGTTTGCGGTGGCGGCCAGCAGCTCGATCCGCTCGAGGCCGAGCACCTGGAATCCCCAGGCGCAGATCAGGCCGGCGGCGCGGGTGGCGTGCCCGTGGCCCCGACCCTCGAGCGCCAGCCAGTAGCCGACCTCGCCGCGCAGGTTCTTCCAGTCCAGCCAATTCAGCGCGACCGAGCCGAGCAGCCGTCCCCCGGCGGCGTCGACGATCGCGAACGGCGCGGCGCTGCCGACGTGGATCGCGTCGAAGCGCTGCAGGAGGTACGCCCGGGCATCCGACTCTCCGTACGGGAACGGCACCGAGGTCCAGCGCGAGATCTCAGGATCCTGACAGGCATCGACCAGCGCGGCGATGTCCGTGTCCCGCCACGGGCGTAGCGCCGTGCGCTCGTCGAACAGCGGCTCGGCCGGTAGGACGATCCGGCTCATGCGCCTGCCGTCACGGTCGGCGGAGAATCACGAACACCGTCGCGATCGCGAATCCGATCTGTCCGAACGCCAGCGCCGTTCCCAGGTTGATCGCGCCGAGCAGGCCGGCGAGCGCCGTGGCTCCGATAAACGAACCGACCATGATCGCGACATCGATGAGCACGGCCCCGATTTTGCCGGAGCGGGTCAGCCGAGGCGTTGCTCGAGGGCTCGCGTCAGCGCTGGGACGTCGAGTCCCGGGTCCTGCTCGGCCAGCCACCTACCCGCCTCGCGCCGGCCACCCAGGGCGCGGAGGCCTCGCTCCCCGTGCTCGGCGACGAAGTCCGCGAGCGCGTGCATCCTGCGTCCCCGCAACCGGCGCGCGGTCAGGTCCAGTCCGGCCCGGTGAGCGTCGAGGACATCGACGAGCCGCTCGATACCTGACGGCGGCGGGACCGAGGACACCGCGACCACCCCGGTCTCCTGCTCGCCGAGGGATCGGAGTGCCGCGTGCAGATCCGCTTCCGCTCGGGTGGCGATGCGACCGAGGTCGGCCTTGGTGACGACGAGCACGTCGGGCACCTCCATGATCCCGGCCTTCAGGAACTGGAGCACGTCGCCCGAACCCGGCTGAACGACCACGGCGACCGTGTCGGCCACATCGGCGACCTCGGTCTCGGATTGGCCCACGCCGACCGTCTCGATGACGACCACATCGAACGCGGCCGCGAGCGCGCTGGCGGCGGCGCGCGTCGCCGGCGCGAGGCCGCCGAGCCGATCCCCCGCAGCGGCGGAGCGGATGAATACGCGGCGGTCGGCCGGATCGGCCTCGATGCGCGCGCGATCGCCGAGCAATGCGCCGCCGGAGCGGCGGGACGTCGGGTCGACCGCGAGCACCGCGATGGACCTGTCCCGTTCGCGCCACGCCGTCACGAGCCGTGAGAGCAGCGATGACTTTCCGACGCCGGGGGGGCCGGTGATCCCGACGATGTGAGCGGGAGCCTCGCCGCCAAGCTCCGCGGGGGAGACGCCGGCCAGCAGCACCTCGGTCTGCGCGCGGGCCGCCGGCGAGCGGTTCTCGACCAGGTTCAGGACCGCCGGCGCCACGGCGAGATCGCGGTCGCGCAGGCGTCGCGCGAGCTCGCTGCCGTCGAGGTCACTCGCGTTCAAGCCGCGGCGGCGATGCCATTGCGCTCAGCGACCAGCCCGACGATGTCACGCATCATCTGGTTGAGGTCCCAGTCCTTGGGCGTGTACACGGCGGCCACGCCGGCCTCGCGCAGGTTGACAGCGTCATTCTCCGGAATGATGCCGCCGACCACGACCGGGATGTCGGCGACCCCAGCCTCGCGCAGCGCCGCGAGCACGCTCGGGATCAGCTCGGCGTGCGACCCCGACAGGATCGACAGGCCGACCACGTGGACGCCCTCCTGCGCCGCCGACGTGGCGATCTGGGCGGGGGTGAGGCGGATCCCCTCGTAGACGACGTCCATCCCGGCATCCCGCGCTCGCACGGCGATCTGCTCCGCGCCGTTGGAGTGGCCGTCGAGGCCCGGTTTGCCCACCAGGAACTTCAACCGTCGGCCGAGCGCGTCGCTGATCCGTTCGACCTCTTCCCGCAACTCGGCGACCTGTTCGCTCGAGACGGCCGCGGCTTCGCCCACGCCGGTCGGCGCCCGATACTCCCCGAACACGTCGCGCAGCGTCTGCGCCCACTCACCCGTCGTCGCCCCGGCGCGAGCGGCGGCGATCGTCGCGGGCATGATGTTCTCGGACTCGTCGCGGGCGACTCGCGCGAGCTCTTCGAGGGCTACGTCGACCGCGGTCTGGTCGCGCTCGAAGCGCCATCGCTCGACGGCGGCGCGCTGCTCTGATTCGACCTGGGGATCGACCCTGAGGATGCTGCCGTCGTCCGCAGCGGTCAGCGGCGAGTGCTCAGTCGAGGTGAAGCGGTTCATCCCGACCACGGTCAGCTCCCCGGACTCGATCCGGCGCCACCGTTGCCGGTGGGACTCGACGAGCGAGGACTTCATGTAGTCCACGGCGTCCACCGCCCCGCCGAGCTCGGCGACGCGCCCCATCTCCTCGCGTGCGCCCTCGATCAGCTCGCCGACGAGCCCGTCCATCACCTTCGAGCCCTCGAAGATGTCCGGGTACTCGAGCAGGTCGGTCTCGTACGCCAGGATCTGCTGCAATCGCAGCGACCACTGCTGGTCCCACGGCCGCGGCAGCCCGAGCGCCTCGTTCCAGGCTGGGAGCTGGATCGCTCTGGCCCGGGCGTTCCGACCAAGCGTCACGCTCAGCGCCTCGAGCGCGATGCGGTACACGTTGTTCTCGGGCTGGGCCTCGGTCAGCCCGAGCGAGTTGACCTGTACGCCGTAGCGGAAGCGGCGGAGCTTGTCGTCCTCGACGGCGTAGCGCTCGCGGCCCAGCTCGTCCCACAGCTCGGCCATCGCTCGGAGCTTCGCATGCTCCTCGATGAACCGGACGCCGGCGTTGACGAAGAACGAGATGCGTCCGAAGACGTCGCCCATCAATTCGGCCCGACCACCCACGCGATCGTGGACAGCGTCGAGGACCGCGATCGCGTTGCTCAACGCGTAGGCGATCTCCTGGAGCGGGGTCGCGCCCGCCTCCTGGAGGTGGTAAGAGCAGATGTTGATCGGGTTCCACTTCGGGACGTGCTCGACCGTGTACACGATCGTGTCGGCGATCAGCCGCATGCTCGGGCCGGGAGGAAACGCGTAGGTGCCGCGGCTGAGGTACTCCTTGAGGATGTCGTTCTGAGTCGTGCCCTGGAGCCTGTCCTCGGGAACGCCCTGCTCCTCGGCGGCGACGATGTACAGCGCCAGGAGCCAGGCCGCGGTCGCGTTGATCGTCATCGAGGTGTTCATCTGGTCCAGCGGAATGCCCTCGAGCAGCATCCCCATATCGCCCTTGTGGGCGATCGAGACGCCCACCTTGCCCACCTCGCCTCGGGCGAGCTCGTGGTCGGGGTCATAACCTGTCTGGGTCGGTAGGTCGAACGCGACCGACAGGCCCGTCTGGCCCTTCTCGAGATTTTGCCGGTAGAGCTCGTTGGACCGCCTGGCATCGGAGTGGCCCGCGTAGGTGCGCATCATCCACGGGCGATCGCGCTCCGGCAGTCGCGACGATGGCCTCTCCGACATGCCGCCATTGTATGGAGGCAGACGCGTGGCGCGAGGAGATCGCAAGCGCGGGCGGGCTCGCCGGCTCCGGGGCTGCCGGGTGAGTCAGCCTGCAAAAGGGGTAAGGTCAAGGCCATGCCAGATCAAAGCTCAGCCGCCAACGAGCACGCCATCCTGCAGGAGATCACCGCTCCGCTCGCGACGCTGCCGGACGATCCGCTGCCAATGGTTGCGGACGTCCATTTTCCGGTCGCGCTGCGGGGATACGATCGCCTGGCCGTCGATGCGTACGTGAAGAAGACCAGTCAGCTGGTCGCGGAGCTGCAGGCCACGCGGTCGCCCGAGGCGGCGATTCGCCGTGCCCTGGAGCGGGTCGGTGAGGAGGTGTCGGGGATCCTGAAGCGAGCCCATGAGACCGCCGAGCAGCTCACCGCGCAATCGCGCCGGGAGGCCGAGGATCGCCTGGAGGTCGCCCGCAAAGAGGCCGCTGAGATGCTCGTCGACGCCGAGCAGCGACTGAAGGATCTCGACAGCGAGACCGACCGCATCTGGGCTGAGCGCCACCGGATCATCGGCGACACGCGGGGCCTCGCCCAGGAGCTGCTCGCGCTCGCGGAATCGGCTGGCCAGCGCTTCCCCGCAGCCGAAGAGACGGCTGGGCTCGAACCCGAGACCCCCGTAGAGGAGAGCGAGGTGGAGCGGGACTCACTCGCGCTCGAAGGCGACGAGCTTCCAGTCGACGAGGAGCCGGGCGGTCCGGAGGCTGAGCATGGCGCATCTGGACCGGAGCCACTCCAGGACCCCGGGACCGACGTGACCGCGGTGCTGCCGCCACTGCCCTCCGAGAACGAACAACGCGATCGCTAGCGGCGGCGCGTGCGCCTCATCGACGTAAAGCATCTCGGCCACGCGCGCGTGATCGGCTGCTGGCAGGTCGATGACGTCCTCGTCGACCCCGGCCCGACCTCGTGCCTGCCGACCCTGCTCGAGGCGCTCGGCGAGTGGCGGCCCAGCGCGCTGCTGCTCACCCACATCCACCTCGACCATGCCGGCGCCAGCGGCTCGCTCGTCGAGCGCTGGCCTCACCTGGAGGTCTACGTCCACGAGAAGGGCGCCCCGCACATGATCGAGCCGAGTCGGCTGCTTAAGAGCGCGCGACGCCTGTACGGCCCCGACATGGATCGGCTGTGGGGGGCGATGACGCCGGTGCCGGAGCGCAACCTCCGCGTTCTCGCGGGGGGCGAGAGGCTGCTCGGCTCGTTCGAGGTTGCCTACACGCCGGGACATGCCTCCCACCACGTCTCATATCTTCACGACGGCACCGCGTTCGTCGGTGACACCGGCGGCGTGCGAATCACACCTTCCTCGCTGGTGGTCCCGCCGACGCCGCCTCCGGATATCGACGTCGAGGCATGGCACGAGTCGATCGCGCGGATCGCCGCGTGGCGCCCGCAGCGGCTGGCGATAACGCACTTCGGGGACAGCGAGGACGTCGAGGCGCAGCTCGATGAGGTCGGTCGCCGGCTCGATGCCTGGGGCGACCTCGCCCGGACCAACGACCAGGGCGGATTCATCGCCGCGATCGAGGAGGAGATCGCGGCCGGTACACAGCCCGAGTGGATCCAGGCCTTCACGCAGGCGGCGCCGCCCGACCAGCTCTACGCCGGGCTGAGTCGCTACTGGCGCAGACGCACCGAAGTGCTTCCCCCGACCGGCAGCCCACCGGTATCCTGATCTCGATGTCGCAGACAGTCGAGTTGCCGCGAGTCGGGGGACCTGGCAGCGGAGTCGGTGGTCTGTGGCGCGTGGTGGTGCTCAACGACGACTTCAACACGTTCGACCACGTCGCCGAGACGCTCGCGAGCGTGCTCCCGGGCATCACCCTTGCTATGGGTTACCGGTTGGCCGACCGGATCCACAACACGGGCTGTGCGATCGTCTGGAGCGGTGCACGAGAGGACGCCGAGGCGTACTGGGAGCACCTCGACGCCGCCGGCCTGACGATGGCGCCACTCGAAGCCGGTTAGCGCCCTTAGGAACCGTCGGCGAGCTCGCGCTCCATCACGAGGTGCGGGCCGATCTCGGGTAGTTCGAACTCCTCGGAGCTGACGTGAAATCCGGCCCGCTCGTACAGCGACCGCGCCCCGATCCGCACATTGCACCAGACTCGCTGGGCGCCCTCCGCAGCCGCGTGGTCCAGGAGTGCGGTGAGCACCGCCGTTCCCGCCCCTGCACCCCGGGCGCGGGGAGCCGTGGCCATCCCGCGGACCCGCCACGAACCCGGCCCTCCCTGCGGGCCGATCAGGCCCACGGCGATGAGCTCCTCACCGCTGAACACGCCCGCTGCGAACGCTCCCGGAGGCTCGTGGGAGGCCAGCTCATTGAGCGATTGGTGGGGCCGCAGGACGGCTTGCCGAAGCGGGCGGGTGGAGGCGAGCGAGACCGGGCGGGCAGTCAGAACCGGCGGCCCACCCCACTAAGAGGTCGTGGCGCGAGGCACCGTGGGCAGCGCCTTGGCGCGCTGGCGCTCGGGGCTGATGCGGACCACGTTCCAGACGATTCCGAGCTTCTCGAGCAGCGTGATCATTAGCCCGGTCGGGTCCGCCAGCCGCTCCCAGAAGCGGAGGCCGTGAAACGCCGAGGTCGGGAACGCGTGGTGGTTGTGGTGCCAGGCCTCGCCCATCGACAGCGGAGCGAGCCAGAACACGTTGCGCGATTCGTCCTCGATGTCGAACCGCCTGCGGCCGAAGAAGTGGCACACGGAGTTGATCGACCATGTCACGTGGTGAAGCAGGAAGACCCGAACGAACCCGCCCCACAGCAGCGCGGTGAGCGCCGTCCCCAGCCCGCCGCCGACGACCCAACCCAGGGCAAACGGGATCACGAAGCCGAGCACTACCCACAGCCAGAACAGCTTGTCGACCGCGCGGACGACTCGATCCTTGACCAGGTCGGGGGCGAACCGCTCCTGGTCGGCGGTGCCCACGGTCTCGAACAACCAGCCGACGTGAGCATGCCAGAGCCCCTTGACCCCTCCCCAGAATCCCGGGCCGCTCAGGTGAGGTGAGTGCGGATCCCCGTCCTGGTCGGTGAAGGCGTGGTGCTTGCGGTGATCGGCGACCCAGGTGATCACCGATCCCTCGACCGCCATCGATCCGAGCACCGCGATGATCGCCCGGAACGCGCGCGAGGACTGGAACGCCCGGTGCGTGAACATCCGGTGGTAGCCGAGCGTCACGCCGAACGCGGTGACGACATAGAGCCCGATCAGGAGTCCGAGCTGGAGCGGACCGATCGCCTGGTCCCACAGGAGCACGATCGCGGCGACCAGCCCGACGAGGGGCAGGGGAACGCCGATCAGGTTCACGATCTTGTTGGATCTGGACATACGAGAGCAAGGATACGTCGGATACGATCAACTTTCTCCTCGTGTCAGTACGACGGTCCACACAGAACTTGTAGGTTTCCTACGACGAATGTCCGATCAACCGTGGCACGAGCTCCCTCCGGCGATCGCGGGGGTCCTGCGGCCGGTGCTCAACGAGGTCGCCGAGGAGGTGATCGAGGCGGTGAGGACCGTTCCCGCCTATGCCCGGCCGCTCGAGGGGGCGTTCGGCGAGGGCCTGCGTGGTGGCGTGGAGGAGGGTCTCGGCCACTTCCTCGCCGAAATCGAAGCCGGAGGGCCGGTTCCAAGAACGGACGTCTACGTCGCTCTGGGCCGGGGCGAGATGCGCGCCGGGCGCAGCCTCGACTCGCTGCTCAGCGCGTACCGGACGGGGGCGCGCGTCGCCTGGCGGCGGTTTGCGGCGGCTGGCGTCGAGGCCGGATTCGAGCCCGACACGCTGTACCTGCTGGCGGAGTCGATCTTCGCCTATATCGACGTCCTCTCCGCGGAATCGGCCGAGGGTCACGCGCTCGAGCAATCCGCGGCCGCTGGTGAAGCCGAGCTGCGCCGCCGCCGGTTGGTGCGGCTGCTGATCCGCGACCCGCCGGTCGACGCCGCCACCGCCGCGACGGCGGCGAGCGACGCCGGTTGGTCGCTCCCTCGGACGGTGGCGGCGGTGGCGATCGCCGGAGAGAGACGCGACGCGGCCGTCACGCGGCTTCCCCCCGATGTGATCGCCGACTCGATCGGCGAGGTGACGTGCGCGCTGCTCCCCGACCCCGACGGTCCCGGGCGCCACGCCGAGCTCGAGCGGGCGGTGACCGAAGCCGGCGCGGTGGCTGGGCTCGGGACGACGGTCGACTGGTCCGCTGTGGCGATCAGCTTCGCCCGTGCCCGGGGCGCGCTGGAGCTATGCGGCGGGCCGCCGTCGCTGATCGTGGCGCGCGAGCGGGCGGGGGAGCTCCTGCTCAACAGCGACCGCCGGCTCGCGCAGGAGCTCGCCGCCGATCGGCTGGCTCCGCTCTCCGATCTGCCCGCGGGCTCGAAGGCCCGGCTGACCGAGACTCTCCGTGTGTGGCTCGCCGAACAGGGTCGGCTGGGACGGGTCGCCGAGCGGCTCGGCGTCCACCCGCAGACCGCGCGCTACCGCCTGGCGCGGCTGCGCGAGCTGTTCGGCGACGCGCTCGACGACCCAGACGAGCGGTTCTGGCTCGAATTGTCGCTACGCGTGGCGGGGTAGGCCGCGCGGAGCAGCGCCGGTGCGGGAGCTAAGCCGCCGCGTGCGGCGTCGGCTCGGGCTCGCCTTCGGGCATCGTCGGGACCTCCGGGCCGAGCGTTCCCGCCGTCAACTCGTCGTGCCAGACGTAGACGACCGGCACCTGAAAGTGGCCGGCGTTACGGCGGCGGAACTCGATCATCTCCGGGCCGTCCCAGTAGCGATACCAGTCTGTCTTGGACTCGAACCACGCCATCTGTGTGATGTTGTAGTGGTCGTCCTGGGAGCGCTGGACGGAGTACTGGGTGGCACCGTAGCGCAGCGCCAGCGGGGCAATCGCCGCCACCTCGGCCGCGAAGGAATCCTTGCGAAACAGGGTCGCGTACCAGGGGATCCAGACGAGGCCGGCCACGATTACGCTCCGACCTCGGCTCGGATCGCCCCGGGTCCCTCGGCGGTCTTGCCCTGGCCCTCCTCGGTCGCGCCGACGAGGATCGCGATCTTGCCGAGATGCTTGTTGTCGCGGAGCAGCTGGTGGGCCTCGGCCACCTTTTCGAAGCCCATCGTCTGCCACAGTACGGGCCGGATCTTGGACTCCTCGATCAGCTCGTTCGCCTTGGTCGCCTCCCACGCGTTGGCGAAGTGCGAGCCGATGATCTCCTTCTGGCGCATCCACAGGTAGCGGACGTCGAAGTCGAGCTGGTAGCCGGACGTCGCGCCGCAGATCACGACTTTGCCGAAGGACTTGACCGCGAGCACGGAGGTCGGGAAAGTCGCCTTGCCGACGTGCTCGAAGACGATGTCGGGCGGTCCGCCGAGGAGTCCCTCGACCGTCTTGCAAAACCGGCGCGACTCTCTGAACCGCGCCTTCTCCTCATCGACGGTCTCATCGCCCCGGCGCATCATCCCCGCGAACTCCGAGCGGTTGACGTGGCCGATGGCGCCCAGCTGCTCGATCAGCCTGCCCTTCTCGTCGCTGGAGACCACTCCGGCGGCGTCGGCGCCGGTGAGGGCGCAGAGCTGGGTCGCGAACACGCCGAGACCGCCGGCGGCGCCCCAGATCAGCACGCGGTTGCCCGCCTGGAGCCTGCAGCGGTCGATCAGCATCCGGTAGGCGGTGAAGTACGTCAGCCCGTACGCGGCGGCCTCCTCCCAGGCGAGGTGCTTGGGCTTGTGGAGCAGCTGCTGCGCCTGCACCTTGCAGAACTGAGCGAACGACCCCCAGCTCGTCTCGTAGCCCCAGATCTGCTGGCTCGGGGCCGCGAGGGGGTCGAGGCCGTGGACCTCGGGGTCCTCGTAGGAGGCCTGGTTGCAGTGGATCACGACCTCGTCACCGGGCTTCCAGCGGGTCACGCCCTGGCCGACCTTCCACACGATCCCGGACGCGTCGGATCCACCGATGTGGTGGTCCTCTTTGGGGTGGTAGCGAAACACCGACACGGGCTGCCCGAGCGCCGCCCAGACGTTGTTGAAGTTCACACCGGCGGCCATGACGCGCACGGTCACCTCGAACGCGTCGGGCTCCGGTACCTCCATCTCCTCGATCTGGAAGGCGTCGGTCGGCTCGCCCTCGCGCTCCTGGCGGATGACCCATGCGGCCATCGTCGGCGGAAGCTCTCCGGGCTCCGTCTCAACATTCGACACTTGGCTCAGATCCACGGCCACTCGGGATGCACCTCTTTTGTGGTTCGAAACTGCTCGGGCTTGGGGCATCGTACCCGGCATTGGTCGGGCGAGCCGCGCCGCTCGCCGCTTGCGCCCCGGCGCTTCGCGCGAGGGCTCGGGTCCGCGCTTAGGGCTGGAGCAACTGGTTGCTGGAGCTGGGGCGGGGGGCGCCGACGCGGAGCGACGCGGGCGCGATCGAGCGCTGCGACGCCAGCGCCGCGTCGGTCCCGGCGCTGGTCGCGGTGGTTACCTTGTACTCGCCGGGCCGGCTGATGTCGACGGCCACCTGGCCGGTCGCCTGCGGGTTGATCGGTCCGGTGCTGGCGAGCGACTGCGAGCTGTTGCCCGCGGGGTGGATCGTGAGCGACTCGGCTTTATCCGCCTGATTGGTGACGATGAACACGACCTCGCCGGCGCCAACCGAGGCGGGGGAGAGGGATACGCGGGCGTTGTCGATGAAGACGCTGAGGTTGACCGGCGCGGCCGGGCGCGGCTCGTTCGCGAAATGGGTGCCGCCACCGCAGCCGGACACCGCGACGAGCGCAACGGCAACCGTTGAGAACGTCGTCTTGCGCATCCGGGCTCCTGGCTCTCCTCTCGGTCCGTGGGCGTCCGCTACCCCAGCATGACCCTCATCAACCTGAACCTTAACTCACGAGTAGGAAGAGCGCGAGTCAACGCGACCGGGCGTGCCGGCCGGACCCGGCGCGAGAGCCCTGCGTCCGCCCGGAGGCGGCTCAGCGGTCAGCCGGTCGAGGAGTCGTAGAGGGAGCGTCGCCGGCGCTCGACGCGGCGCAAGTCGCTCTGGAGCTTCGTCCACGATTCGCGCTCGGCCTGCTCGTATTCCTCTCCGCTCAGCTCGCGCAGGCGCTCGCTATAAGCGGTCCAGGCGCGGCGGGTGTCGTCATCGAGCTTGCGAAGCTTGTCAGTGTCCGGGGCAATTGCTGTCACGTCAGGACTCCTTCCTGGCACTGCGGCCGCGCTCCGATGCTACCCCGACCAATGGTCGCCAAGTCGCAGTCGGCCCGAATTCCGACGCAATCTCGGATGCATGCCGTCCGGCGGCGGGCGTATCACGCCTGTCTTGGAACTGCTCGACTCCCCGATCGCGACCGCAGAGTTCCTGGTGGTCGACACCGAGACGAACGGGCTCGGTGGCGACGAGTGCGAGCTGACCGAGGTCGGTTCGGTGCTGGTGGGAGGTGGTGAGCTTCACGATCGGTTCTCATCGCTGGTCCGTACTAGCGCGTCGCTGCGGCGCGGAATCCAGCGTTTCACCGGGATCACGCAACAGATGGTCGACGGTGCACCGTCGCTCGAGGCGGTGCTGCCGGAGATAGAGCGGCAGCTCCAGGGGCGCGTGATGGTGGCGCACAACGCGCCGTTCGACCGCCGGGTGCTCCGCCAGGCGTTCTCGCGGATCGGGCGCGATTGGCCCGATCCGCCGGTGATCTGCACGGCCGCGCTGGCGCGGACGATGCTGCCGCTGCAACGCGAACGGCGCCTGGCGGCGCTGGCCGACGCGCTCGGGATCGAGGTCTCCGGCGCCCACCGGGCGCTACCCGATGCGGAGACTTGTGCGCATGTGCTGTGCGCCCTGTTCCCACGTCTCTGTGCGAACTCGACCACGATCCGCGAGGCGCTCGTGCTGCTGAAGCCCCGCCGGCCGCGAACCGCCCGCCCGCCGAGATCCCGCAGACCGGCCGTGAGCCTGCCGCCGCACGTTCCCGCGGTCGACTTCGCCGACCTCCCCCGGGACCCGGGCGTCTATCTGTTCCGCGACGGCGCCGGCAACACCCTGTACGTCGGCAAGTCGATCTCGATCCGAAGCCGCGCGCGAGCGCATTTCGCGCCCTCCGCACCCCACGCGGACTGGACCCGGCACGCGACGATCGTGGACTACCGCGCAACCCGCTCGGAGCTCGGCGCGCTGGTGCTCGAGAACCAGCTGATCAAGCAGCTCCGTCCCGCCGGAAACATCCGCCTCGCCCGGGCCGACGACCGCCACGTGTACATCCGCTGCCGCCTGGACATCTCGTTTCCGATCCTCGAGGTCGCGCCGCGCCCGGCCGCCGGCCACGCGGTCACGATCGGACCGCTGCGGGGCCGGCGACTCGCGCTGGAGCTCGTCGAGCAACTCGACTCCGTGTTCGGCCTTCGCCACTGCGGGCGACGGCTCGTGCGCCGTGAGCATCCGTCGGCGTACGGCCAGATGGGCCGCTGTCTGTCTCCGTGCCTCGGCGACCTCGACCCGAACCTGTATCGCCGGCGGCTCGACGAAGCGCTCCGACTGTTCGTCGACGGAGGGGACGGCGGCCAGCGCCTGCTCGCGCACATCGATGCCCAGATGCGGCAGGCCTCGGCGGCGAGGCGGTACGAGCGCGCGCTGGCCCTGCGCCGGCGGGCGCGGCGCCTCGGGGCCATCCTGGGGCGTCTCGGTGGGGTGCTCGAGGCGACCCACGCGCGTCCCCGCCTGCTGCTCGGGGCCCATCCGGCGCGCCCTGGGAGCTTCGATGCCTTCTGGCTGGTCGGCGGTCGCCTGGTCGACTGGGGGCCGCTCCCCGCCGACGCCGCAGAGCTGCGCGAGCGCACTGCGACCGCGCTCGTGCGCGGCGGCCGCGCCGGGGAGCTCGGCGCTCACGTGCCACCGGATGAGATCGACGAGGTCCGAATCGTCGCCACCTACCTGTCCTCACACCCGGAGACGGCGCAGCTGACGCTGGAGCGGGAACCCGACGGAGAGACCCTGGCGCGGTTCGCCCGTGGCGAGGTCGCGCTCAGCGAGCGAACGGCAGCTCGACGACCTGGGCAGGAGCTGACCGCTCTCCGACCGTGACGCTCGAGCCGGGAGGCGCCTCGCGGCGGATCAACGCGAGCCCGAGCGAGCCGAGCTCCGGCGACTGCGCCACGCTGCCCAGGCGACCCACCGGGCGTCCGTCGAATTCGATCTGATCGCCCGTTTGCCCCGGCGCCGACAGTCGCAGCCCGCGCAGATGGCGGTTCGGCTTGCCGCGGTAGTACAGGCGGGCGACCGTCTCCTGGCCGACGTAGCAGCCTTTCGTGAACGAGACGGCGCGGGCGTTGAGCCCGGCCTCCTGCGGGATCACGTTGTCGTCGAGGTCGATGCCGTAGCGGGGACGGCCGCGCTCGACGCGAACGCATTCGGCGGCGGTCTCGGAGACCGGGATGGCTCCGGCGGCCTCGAGCGCCCCGACCAGCTCCGTTGTCACGGCGGCATCGCACAGGAAGTCGATCCCGACGTCCGTGCGAATGGCGCGAGCCGCGTGTGGACCGATCTGGACCGGCACGTGGGCGTGTTCGGTCCTCGCCAGCTCGGGTGTGCCGGCGACGGCATCGGCGTCGGGGCCGATCAGCGAGACGAGGCCCTGCTCCAGCGTCCGCTTCAGCAGCTGCACGTCGTATCCGATGCTGAAACGACGAATCATGTTGAAGAGCTCCTGGAGCGCTACCCGCTCGGTGTCGAGCAGCAGCTCGTCTCCCGTGTCGAGGATGCGCAGATCGCCGAGCATCTTGCCCTTGGGGGTGAGAAATGCCGCGTAGCACCCCTCTCCAGGGGCAAGCGATTCGACGTCGTTGGTCACTTGGCCCTGGAGGAAGAGCCTTGCCTCCCCGCCCGCGAGCGCCAGCTTGCCCCGCTCGGAGCGATCGAGAACGCCGCAGCCCTCGGTGACGGAGCGGTACTCAGAGCTCAGAGCGTCGGTCGAGGTCATCGACTCCAAATATAAGAAGGCGGCGAAAGGTACTGGATATGAGTTGAAGAAGTTCAGATTTAGGTCTACCATAATTTCGGACATGGCTAGCCTGGAATCGACGACGATCTCCTCGGCAATCGAGGACTACGCGAAGGCCATTTACGCGCTCCAACGACGCGTGGGCGAGCAGGTCAGCACGACGGCCCTCGCTGAGCGGCTCGGCGTGACGCCGGCCTCCGCCTCGGGAATGGTCAAGCGGCTGTGCGAGCTCGGCCTGGTCGAGCACGAGCCCTATCACGGCGTCGCGCTGACCGAGAGCGGGCGCCGGGTCGCGCTCGAGGTCATGCGCCACCACCGCCTGCTCGAGCTGTATCTGGTCGAGAGCCTGGGGGTCCCGTGGGATCGCGTGCACGAGGAGGCGGAGGTACTCGAGCACGTCCTGTCCGAGCAGCTCGAGGCCCTCATCGCCGCGAAGCTCGGCAACCCGACTCACGATCCGCACGGCGATCCCATCCCCACGCCCGACCTGAAGATCGAGGAGGGCTCCACCCAAAGCCTTCAGACGCTGGGCACCGGCGCGCGAGGGACCTTCACCCGCGTATCCGACTCCGATCCCGACATGCTTCGGTTCCTGGCGGAACGCGGCATCGCGCCCGGCGACGAGTTTGAGGTCATCGACAAGCAGCCGTTCGACGGGCCCCTGTTCGTGCGTTTCGGCGATCAGGTTCATGTCCTCGGTGGCGAGCTGGCCCGGGCAATGCGCGTAGAGGTCGTGCGGTGACGCCACCCCCCGCCGGGATCGGCGCCCCGCTGCTGGAGGGAGCCGCCGTCGAGGGCCAGGCGGCGCTGACGGACGCCGCGGTCCTGACGCCGCTCGAGCGACTGCTTGAGCGCGGGCGGCTGCGGGCCACGCTCGCGATGCTGGGGCCCGCATTCGTGGCCGCAGTCGCGTACGTCGATCCTGGGAATTTCGCGACGAACATCCAGGGGGGCGCAAAGTTCGGCTACGCGCTGCTGTGGGTCGTGCTGCTCGCGAACCTGATGGCGATGCTGATCCAATACCTCTCGGCGAAGTTGGGAGTCGTCACCGAGCGAAGCCTGCCCGAGCTGTGCCGGGACAGGCTGCCCCGATGGATGAGCGCGGGGCTCTGGGTCCAGGCCGAGGTGATGGCTATGGCGACCGACGTCGCCGAGTTCCTCGGCGCCGCGCTCGGACTGAACCTTCTGTTCGGCGTCCCACTGTTCACCGCGGGCCTGATCACCGGCGTGATCGCATTCGCCATCCTCGAGCTGCAGCGACACGGCGTCCGCCGGTTCGAGCTCGCGATCACGGCGCTGCTCGGGCTCGTGTTCGCCGGCTTTCTCTACGAGACGCTGAAGATCGGCCCCTCCACCCACGAGACCCTCGCCGGCTTGGTGCCCAGCCTGGGTGGAGGCGACTACCTGTACCTCGCCGTCGGGATCATCGGCGCGACCGTGATGCCCCACGCGATCTACCTCCACTCGGCGCTCACGAACAGGCGAATGCCGTCGTACAGCGACCGCGAGCGCTCCCGCGTGCTGCGATTCGAGCGGCTCGACGTGCTGATCGCGCTCGGACTGGCGGGCGTTATCAACCTCGCGATGCTGGCTGTCGCGGCAAAGGTGCTGCACACGCCGGCGCTGTCCGGGGTGAACACGATCCAGGGCGCCCATCACGAGCTTGGGCAGCTCGTCGGCGGCGGTGCCGCGCTGGCCTTCGCGGTCGCGCTCCTGGCATCCGGAGCCTCATCCTCGAGCGTCGGGACGTACGCGGGGCAGGTTGTCATGGCCGGGTTCATCAACCTTCGCGTGCCGCTGGTGGTCCGGCGCCTGCTGACGATGGTGCCCGCGCTCGTGCTGCTCGCCCTCGGGACGAGCCCGACCAGCGCGCTCGTGCTCAGCCAGGTCGTGCTGTCGTTCGGGATACCCTTCGCGCTCGTGCCTCTCGTCGTCCTCACCGCCCGCCGCGATGTGATGGGCGTCCACGTCAACCGCCGCGTGACCACCGCCGTCGCCTGCGTGGTGGCGGCGCTGATCATTGCGATGAACGTGTTCCTGATCGCCCAGGTGGTGCTCTAGTGCCGCTGGCGGACACGTTCAACGAGATCGTGGACTCGCTTCCAGACGACTGGACGGACCTCGAGCTCGATCTGCGGATCTTCGACGAGCGCCGGTACGTGGATGCGGCGGTGCTGCTCGTTGTCTGTAATGCCCAGCCATACTCGAAGAACGACTGGCACTGGCGGCTCCTGATCGCGCATCGGTTCGGCCACGCGGCCGCGGCACCGGTCGTACACGGCGCGCTGAAGCTGCTCGACGACGCGGGAATCGAGGGCGAGATGGCGGTTCGCGAGGTTCGGACGGGACGCTTTGAGGTCGAGCCCTGGTGGGGCCGCACCGAGTCGGTGCGCCAAGAGTTCAAAAAGCTAAGGGCCCAGTAGCGCATTGGCGCACGTCGTCGCGTTCATCCCCGACCTGTTGTTCGGCTCGAACGTCGTCGGGGCGCTCGGCGCGGCCGGCCACGACGTGGAGCTCGTGTCCGACCCGGGTGCGGCCGCTCCGTCCGATCTGCTGGTCGTCGATCTGACCGCGGACGTCGAGGAGCGGCTGGCGGCGGTCGGGCCGCTGCTGGGCTCGGTACCCGCGCTCGCGTTCTATTCGCACGTGGAGGCCGACGTCCGCGATCGCGCGCTGGCGGCGGGAGTCGACCTCGTGGTTCCGCGCTCGCGGATGGCGCGCGAGGGACCGGCGCTCGTCGAGCGCCTCTTAGGAACGGGCCCTTAGCTCCCGGCCGGTGAGCCGGCGCCGTCGATGAACTGCGGGTCGAACGTCCGCTGTACGTCGGGCGTGCGACTCACGATCCCGAAGTGGACCTCCCAGCGCGCCCACGCCCGCAACGTGGCCTCCTCGAGCACACCGAAGCGCTTGGCGCGGGTCTCGAACGACGGCTCGACCGCGTTCAGCTCCGCGCTCACGAGCCGTGGATCGAGTCCCGTCACGCGGGCCTCGAGGTCGGCCGCGCTGGCCTTTGGGTCGGTCAGCGTCACGCCGTAGCCCCGGACCAGGGCACGAACCACCCCCTTCGCCAGGCTCGGATCTCGGCGCAGCGTCGCGCCGGTGGCGCACAGCACCAGCTCGGGATAGGAGGGCGCCCCGTAGTCGTCGACCCGGAAGACGTGGTAGCCGGGCCGCTGCCGCTGGATCGTGACCCCCTCGTCGTTCCAGAACGCGGTGGCGCCTGCCACGCGGCCGGAGAGCAGGGCGGCGACCGCGTTGAAGCCGATCGTGATCGTCTTCAGCTTCTTGGGGTCAGCGCCCGCTCCGGCGACGATCGAGTCGAGCACGGCCGTGTCGCTGGGGTCGCCGGTGATGCCCACGGTCTTGCCCACGAGCTGACGGGGGTCCTGGATCTGCGGCGCGGCGATGACCGCCGCCAGCGGCCGTTCGACGATCGCCATGATCCCGACGATGTCTCCGCCGCGTTCGCGGGCGATCGCCAGGTCGTGGATGTCGAGGATCGCGAAGTTGACGCGGCCGGCCTCCAGCAGCTTGATCGAGTCGGTGGATGCCGATGGCGCGATCACGTGGAGACGGACGCCTTCGGCGATGTCGTAGCGGTGTGCGACCGCCGAGTAGATGCCGGCATGGATCGCGTTGGGCGTGAAGTCGAGGACCAGCGTGGCGTCCTGCGTTCGCGCCCCGCTCGAGCTCGAGCCGGGCGTCGAGCTCGAGCCGCATGCCGCCAGCGCCACGGCGGCCATGCCGGCCATGATGATCGTGGTCAACCACCGCATCCGGCGGGGCAGGATAGGCGTCGGGCCGAGGACCAGCATGCGCGGTTCGTAGAATCCGGCGAGCGAATGCGCCGCCGGGTCACGTTCAGCCGCAACCTCACGCTGTCGCTCTCACGAACTTGCCGCTGCTACTGCAAGTACTGCGCGTTCGCGACCCACAAGGCTCACCTGCACGCGCCCTCCGAGGTGGAGCGGATCCTCGACGAGGCGGTGTCGCGCCACCGCGTCAAGGAGCTCTTGGTGCTCACCGGCGAGCGCCCGGAGGTCAACGCCGGGGTCGCCGCGCGGCTGCGGGAGTACGGGTTTGACGACTTCACCGGCTACGTCGTGTGGACGTGCGAGCGAGCGCTCGAGCGTGGGCTGCTGCCGCACACGAACCTCGGCGTGCTGGATCGCGCCGACCTGGCCAGGTTGCGCGAGGTCACCGCCTCTCAGGGCCTGATGCTCGAGTCGATCTCGGAGCGTCTGATGGAGACCGTTCACGCCGGTTCGCCGACCAAGCATCCGGCGCGCCGGATCGAGACGATCGCCGCGGCGGGCGAGCTGAAGATCCCATTTACGAGCGGCGTGCTGGTCGGGATCGGCGAGACCGAGGAGGAGCGGATCGCGTCGCTGGAGAAGCTCGGCGAGCTCCACGACCGCTACGGCCACCTCCAGGAGGTGATCCTCCAGAACTTCGTGCCTCATCAGAGCTACTACGGGCGAGAGCCGGCGCAGATCGCGGACGACGCGGCGTCGCGGTATTGGCGAACGGGGGTCGCGGACGGCCCGCGCATCGACCCGCCCGCGTGGGCGTGCGACGTGACGATCGAAGACATGAGGCGGCTGGTGGCGGAGGCGCGTCGGCTGATGCCGGGCGTCGGGATCCAGGTGCCGCCGAACCTGTCTGACTGGTGGGTCGAGCTGGTCCGCGCGGGGGCGACCGACCTCGGCGGATTGAGCGCCAACGGCGACCACATCTCCCCCGAGCATCCGTTCCCGTCGCCGAGCCAGGTCCGCAAGGGGCTGCGAGCAGAGGGCCTCGCGCTGAGCGAGCGGCTGTGCGTGTATCCGGAGTACATCGACCCGGAATGGATCTCGCAGCCGGTGCTGGACGTGATCAAGCGCTGCTACTGGTCGTTCATCCCGCGGCGCGGCTCGGGTCGCCGCGCCGAGGTCGCCGTGCTCGACGATGCGGCTCCGCGTGCGGTGAGACGGGCGGCCGACGGCCTGGCGCTGAGCCCGGAGGAGCTCACCGCGTTGTTCGCGGAGACGCGGCCGTCGGTGATCGAGGAGATGCGCTCCGCGGCGGACGATCTGCGTTCCGGCCTCGCCGGGGAGACGGTCACGTTCGTCGTCAATCGCAACGTCAACGTGTCGAACATCTGCGTCGTCGGCTGCGCGTTCTGTGGCTTCGGCCAGGCCCGCCGCTCGCCCGACGCCTACGAGCACTCCGAGGAGGAGTTCGCGCGGCGCGTTGCCGAGGCGGTCGAGTTCGGGGCGAGCGAGATCTGCATCCAGTCCGGCATCCATCCCGACTGGGTCCTCGGGGACTACGAAAAGTGGTTGCGTCTCGCCAAGCAGGTGGCTCCGGATCTGCACCTGCACGCGTACTCGCCGATGGAGGTCGCCCACATGTGCGACGTCAGCGGTCTCTCTCCGCGCGCCGTGTTCGAGCGGCTCCGCGATGCCGGCCTGGACTCGACGCCGGGAACGGCGGCCGAGGTGCTCCACGACGGGGTCCGGGAGCGGATCTCGCCCAACAAGCTGCCGGTGGCGCGCTGGGTCGAGATCATCGAAGCCTCGCATGCCAGTGGGCTGCGCTCGACGGTGACCGTCATGTTCGGCCACATCGAAGAGCCCTGGGAGCTCGCCGAGCATATGCGGGTCGTGCGCGAGCTCCAGGAGCGGACGGGCGGGTTCACCGAGTTCGTGCCGCTGTCGTTCATTCCGTTCCACACCCTGTTGGGCCGCACTCACGGCGTCGAGGAGATCTCCTCCGAGGAGAACCTCAAGCACACCGCGGCGTTCCGGCTGGCGCTCGGCAGGACGGTGCGCAATCTGCAGGCGAGCTGGGTCAAGATGGGGCTCGAGGCGGCGACCGAGTCCCTGCGATGGGGCGTCAACGACCTGGGCGGAACCCTGATGGAGGAGTCGATCTCGCGGATGGCCGGCAGCTATCACGGCGTGATGCTGACCCCCGACGACCTCGTCGGGGCGGCCCATCGCGCGGGCCGGCCGGCGGCCGAACGCACCACGCTGTACGACATCCGCCGCCGCTACGAGCTGCCGGCGGCAGCCGCGTGAACGTGGAGGAGGGACCGACGCCGGTCCCGCGGCACGGAGACGCTGTCGCCGAGCACCCGCGGTCTCTGTTCGCGGGGGTCGAGCCGCTCGAGGTGTTCGTCGAGCTGCTCTCGAAGATCGAGACCGACACGTCCTCGACCGAGTTCTACGACCGCATCTGCGAGGCGATCTGCCGCCTGACGACGATGCGCCGCGCGGCGATCTTCCTCGCCGATCCCGGCCGTCGGCGTGTCCGCGTCGTCGGGTCTTACGGGACCTCGTTCTCGCAGCTGGCGGCGCTACGGCCAACACTCGTCACCACGCCGATCGCCCAGCAGGCGCTGCTCGAGGATCAGGTCGTCGTCTCGGACGGAATCGAGGAGGCCGTGCCGGCCGAGTACGCGCGGATCCTCGGCATCACGACCATGGTCTGCACTCCGCTCAGCGCCGCCGGGCGTGCCTATGGAGTGATCTGCGCCGACCGTGGCGGCGGTCGGTTCGAGCTCTCGGACGGCGAGCGCCACCTGCTCTGGACGCTCGGGAAAACCGCGGCGCTGGTAGCCACCGCCCGCAACGCGACTCGTCAGCAGGAGCGCACGCGCCGGCTGGGCGAACGGCTGGACCTGGCGCGCGAGATCCACGAGCGCGTGATGCAGCGCCTGTTCGGCGTCTCGCTCGCGCTCAGTGCCGAAGCGCCGCTTGATCATGCCGAGCGCGAGCGCTGCCGGGTCGAGATGCAACAGGCGCTCAGGGACCTGCGCAAGGCACTCGAGCGGCCGCTGGCGCCCCTGCCGCCAGAGACCCGGACGACGCTCTCGGCCGAGCTCCAGCGCCTGCGGAGCGCTCCGGGGCCGCCGGTTTCGGTGTGGTGGCAGGAGGATGCGACCGTACCCGCGGATCTCGAGCCACTGGCCCAGTCCGTGCTGGCCGAGGCCCTGCGCAACATCGGGAAGCACGCCGATCCGACCCGGGTCGAGGTCGCCGTCTCGCGCGATGCCGACACGTTCGAACTCGAGGTCCGCAACGACGGCGTGCGCCCAGACGAGTCGGATGCCGGCATGGGCCTGCGACTAGCCGGGTTCGAGGCCCTGCAGCACGGCGGTGTCGTCGAGTTCGGGGCGGCCGGGACGGACGGCTGGCGGGTCCGGCTCGTCGTGCCCCTGACCAGGGAGGTGACCGTGTGAGCGGCCCTGCGGTTGCACCCCGCCGGCTCCCGGATCGCAAGCTCCGAGTGCTGGTGGTCGACGACCACGATGTCGTCCACTGGGGTTTCCGCGTGTTGCTCGGCGAGCAACCGTGGGTCGAGCGGTGCCTCGCTGCGCGGACGGGCGCCGAGGCGCTCGAGCTCGTGGGGGTCTTCGAGCCGCACGTCGCGCTGGTCGATCTCTTCCTCGCCGGCGAGTCGGGGGCCGAGCTCTGTGACTCGATTCGCAAGGTGTCCCCGTCGACCCGCGTGCTGCTCATCTCAGGGGCAGGCCGGATGTCGCCGGCGGCAGCCCGCGCCGCCGGAGCTTCCGGGTTCGTCTCCAAGGACCTCGAGGCCGGCGAAATCGCGGCCGCCGTGCGGATGGTCGGCCTGGGGATGACGATGTTCTCGCCGAAGGCCGAGCAGCCGGCGCCGCTGCTGAGCGAGCGCGAACGCGAGGTGCTGGACCTGATCGCGGCCGGATCGACGAACCGCGAGATCGCCGATCGGCTCTACCTCTCTCCGCACACCGTCAAGGAACACACCAGCGCGCTTTACCGCAAGCTCCGGGCGCGAAACCGCGCGGAGGCCGTGCAGCGGGCCCAGCGAATCGGTCTGCTGGACTGATTTATGGGGGGCGCCTTGGGGGCGCGCACTTGTTGGTGTGGCTTTAGAGGGGCCAGGGGGCCAGCGGGCCTTGGCGGGGCGGTCGGCTCGGCAAAACGGCGGCAGGGAAGGGGGGCGTGTGCTGTGGCGGTCTGATTGGGCCGATTCTGCGGATTTCGCCCTCCGGATGGTGCACAACACGCCAACACCGCCCAAATCTCCGAGGCCCGTCGACCTATGCATGAGGAGTGTGCTCAATACGACACAGCTCGCCAGAAACGCCGATCGTGACGTGTTATGCACCATGAAAACGCCCGGATCCGGGCCAAAAGCCGCCGGACTGCCTCGATCCGGCGCACAGGCCCGCCACCACACCTCGCCACCACACCTCGCCACCACACCCCGCGACCAACCCCACCCGTCCCGTCCCTGCCGCTGTTTTCGCCGACCATGGCGCACGAACCGCCATCGCCGCGCCGTTGATCACTTAGGGCGAATACCGACACCCGACAGGAATAACCTGTTAACCGAAGGCGGTGCCCCAAGAAGCGGGCTCGTCGAAAGGAGACAGCTGCTGTGAGCTTTCTGGACGTTGCGCGTCAGGCGAGTGCGCAGCTGATGCTCGTCTCCCCGCCCAGACGCCGGATCGGCGGCGCCGAGGATTTTTACGTCCCTCCGGATCCGCTGCCGGACGGCAAGCCGGGTGACGTGATCCGCGCCGAGGAGACCGACGCCTACCTCGTCCCCGGCGCCCGCATGAGGTGCCGGGCGTGGCGGATCCTCTACCGCTCGACCGGCGCCACCGGCGAGCCGACGGCGGTCTCGGGCACGGTGCTCATCCCGCGGTCGCGGGCTCGCGGGCCCCGGCCGCTCATCGGGTACGCGGTCGGGACCCACGGGATCGGCGACGCGGCGGCACCGTCCCGCCTGCTCCCGCGCGGGCGCGAGTGGGAGGCCGGGCTGATTGCGATGGTGCTGGCGCGCGGCTGGGCCGTGGCGCTAACCGACTACGAGGGCCTCGGTACCCCCGGCGACCATACCTACATGGTCGGGCGCGCATTGGGCCCGAACGTGCTCGACGCGATGCGGGCCGCCCGTTCGCTGGATCCAGAGGAGCTCCCGATGAAGGGACCCGCGGCGATCATCGGCTACTCCGAGGGCGGTGCCGCCGCGGCGTGGGCGGCACAGCTTCAGCCGAGCTACGCGCCGGACGTGCCACTGCTGGCGGTCGCGGCGGGCGCTGCCGCGACCGACGTCGAGACCGCCGGTCCGAGCCTCGACGGAACGTTCTTCTCGTTCTTCATCGCCTACGGCGGCATCGGCTATGCGGCGGCCTATCCGGAGCTCGACCTCGACACCCATCTCACGCCAATGGCCCGCAAGGGCATCGCCGCGCTGCGTGAGTCGACGATCGTCCACGCGATGCTGTTCGGTCCGCGGTGGGTGTACTCCTCCGAGCTGACCGCTCCGAATGTGCTCAGGCTGCCGGAGTGGCGGGCTCGCTTGCGGGAGAACCGCCTCGGGGACATCGCGCCGGCGGCGCCTGTCCTGCTGCACCACGCTCGTCGGGACCAGATCGTCTCGTTCGCGCAGAGCTCGCAGCTCCGGGCTGACTGGCAGCGACTCGGCGCGGACGTCAGGCTGTACGTCACGCGTGGCGGCGTCGATCACATCAGTGGCGCGATCGCGGGCACCCCCGTCGCACTGGACTGGATCGGACGGCGGCTTGTGCGCAAGGTGACGATGCCCGAGCCCGCGTCGATCGTCGACGAGGTCGAGAGCCGGGCCGCATAGGGCCTAGGCCGTATTGCATCGGGCGCCACGGCGGCAGTATGGTCATGGCCATGAGCACGGCGGGGTCGCTTTCAGGACGGCGCATATTGGTCACCGGAGCCGCGCGCGGGATCGGCGCTGCGCTGGCAGAGAGGCTCGCCGGGCGTGGCGCTCGGCTCGCGCTCATCGGACTCGAGCCGGAGAACCTCGCGGCGGTCGCGGAACGGTGCGGCCCGGGCACGTTCGTGGGCGAGTGCGACGTGTCCCGCGGGGAGGAGATAGGCCACGCGATCGACGCGGCGGCCGATGCGCTCGGCGGCCTCGACGTCGTCGTCGCCAACGCCGGTATCGCCACGGGCGGCCCGCTCCGCTCCCAGGACATGCGGTCCTGGGAGCGGGTGATCGAGATCAACCTGCTCGGCGTGATGTACACCGATCGGGCCGCCCTCCCGCACCTCGAGCGCAGCCGCGGTTACCTGCTCAACATCGCCTCGACGGCAGCGGTTCTCCGGGCTCCAGGGATGAGCGCCTACTGCGCCGCCAAGGCCGGCGTCGAGGCGCTGAGCGACTGCCTGCGGACGGAGATGGTTCCGCTCGGCGTCCAGATCGGCGTCGCGTATTTCCTATTCCTCGACACCGACATGGTCAGGGACGCGGAGCGCGAGATGCCAATCCTGGAGCGGATCAAGAGCGAGATGCCCGCGACGCTAGCCCGGACGTACCCTCTCGGCCCGGCGATTGACGAGCTCGTGGCGGCGATCGAGCACCGCCGGCGGCGGGTCGCCTACCCGAAATGGTTCCTGAAGGCGCTCGCTTTCCGCCAGCTGTTCGCTTCGGCGGCGGCGGAGCGCGCAGGACGGAGCCGCGCGTCGGAGGGAGTCGCCGAGTGGGAGCGGGTCGTGGCCGAGCGCGGCGCGAGCGTCGCGTCAGCCTCGGAGCGAACGCGGGAGCTCGCGGGGCTCTAGTCCCGCGCGCCTCCGCGCCTCATCATCCATTCGATCGCCGGGAGCTTCACCGCGTGTGGCACGTAATGGGCGGCCTCCATCGCGGCGCGCATCCCGAGGCCCGGCACGATCACGCGGTGGCCCGCTGCCAGCCCCTGGACCCCCGCCCGGGCGGCCTGCTCGGCGGAGATCCAGGCCAGCCGTGGCACCGCGCTCTCGAACGAGCGCCCGCCGGCCACCTCCCAGCCTGAGATCTCCCAGAAATCGGTGTAGACGGGTCCGGGGCACAGAGCGCTGACGATCACGCCGTGGCCGCGGACCTCCTGGTGCAGTGCCTCGGAGAACGTCAGCATGTAGGCCTTTGCGGCCGAGTACCCCGCCGAGTAGGGCAGGGGCTGCATCGCGGCCGTGGAGCAGACGTTGAGAATCGCGCCGCGCCCGCGCTGCACCATCGCCGGCAGGAACGCGGAGGTCAGCTCGACCCCAGCCTCAACGAGCACGCGGACCTGCTCGAGCTCGCGCTCCGTCTCGGACTCGTAGAACGGCCCGTTGGTCGCGAACCCGGCGTTATTGATCAGGATCTCGATGTCGAGGCCGAGTTCGGTGATGCGACCGCGGAGCCGTGACCGGGACGCGGCCTTGGAAAGGTCGCACGCGATCGTCTCGGCGCGGATACCGTGCTCGTCTCGGAGCTCGTCGGCGACTTCGACGAGCCGGTGCTTGCGCCGCGCGACCAGGACCACGCCGTGCCCGCGCTCGGCCAGCTCAGCCGCAATCGAGCGGCCGATCCCAGACGACGCACCGGTAACCAGCGCGGCCGATGAGGCGTTCGGTTCGGGCAGCGTGAGGCGGGTCATGGCGTGCGTCCCCCCGTTCGGGGGGAAGTCCGGAGGACGACTGTATCCGCGCATGGACCTCCGCGTAGGGTGAGATGTATGGCTCCCACGGCAATTCTCTTCCCCGGTCAGGGCAGTCACACGCCTGAAATGCGTGAATCCGTGGCGGCGGTCCGTCCGGATCTGCTGGCGCTGGCGGAGGCGGTCGTCGGCACCGACCCGTTTCCCCGCGCCGAGCAGGGGACGATGTATGCGCAGCCCGCGATCTTCTGCGCCAGCCTCGCCGGCTGGAAGGCGCTGGGCTCGCCTGACGGGGACTTCATGGCCGGCCATTCGCTCGGCGAGCTCGGAGCGCTGGTCGCGGCCGGTTGCCTCCAAGAGCGGGACGGGCTCGAGCTCGTCGCGCTCCGCGGGCGACTGATGCAGGAGTCCGGCGAGCGCGCCGGAGACGGAGGCATGCTGGCGCTGCTCGGCGCCGGCGCGGCTGAGCACGCCGAGGGTCTGGCCGCGTCGCACGGCCTCGCGGTCGCGAACGACAACTCTCCACAACAGGTCGTCCTCTCGGGCGCGCGCTCGTCGCTGCCCGCGGCCGCGGCTGCCGCCGACGAGCTCGGGCTGCGCGCGATCGAGCTCCCGGTCACGGGCGCCTTCCACTCGCCGATGATGGCCGGCGCCGTCCCCGAGTTCAGCGCGGCGCTCGACCGCGTGCAGATTCAACCCTCGCGGGTCACGGTGCTCTCAGCGGTCACGGCGGAGCCGTTCGATGACGTTCGCCGCCGGCTCGTCGAGGCGCTGACGATGCCGGTGCGCTGGCGCGAGACGATGCTGTCGCTGCACGCGCGCGGGGCCGAACGGTTCATCGAGGTCGGCCCCGGCAAGGTGCTGACCGGGCTGGCGAAGCGAACGCTCCGAGACGTGGAGCTCGTAAATGCCTGAGCGCCACGGTTGCGCGCTGGTGACGGGCGCCTCGCGCGGTATCGGGGCGGCGATCGCCCGTGCACTGGCGGGCGACGGATGGCCGGTCGGCGTCAATTACCGCGTCGATCGCGACGGAGCGGAGGCGGTGGTGCAGGAGATCGAGCGCGGGGGCGGTCGCGCCGTTGCCGTCGCCGGCGACGTTTCGGACCCAGCTGTTCCGGATGAGCTGTTCAAGGCGCTCGAGGAGCAGTTCGAAGCCCCGGTGCTGGTGCTCGTCAACAACGCCGGGATCACCCGGGATGACCTGACCCCGTCGCTCGGGGACGACGAGTGGGCCGCCGTCCTGGACACGAATCTGACCGCCGCGTTCCGCCTCACGCGGCGGGCGCTGAAGCCGATGCTGCGGGCTCGCTCGGGGCGGATCGTGAACATCTCGTCGGTCGTCGGGCTGCGCGCGAACCCCGGACAGGCCAACTACGCGGCCGCCAAGGCGGGGCTGATCGCCCTGACAAAGACCGCCGCCGTCGAGGTGGCCCGGCGCGGCATCACGATCAACGCCGTGGCCCCCGGGTGGATCGACACCGAGATGATGACCGACGTTTCGACGGACCTCCTCGATGCTGTCCCCGCCAAGCGTGCCGGGACTCCGGCCGAGGTCGCCGCCTGCGTACGCTTTCTCGCTTCCGAGGAGGCGAGCTACGTCACCGGCGCAGTCTTGTCCGTCGACGGAGGACTTGCGGCATGAACCCAAAAACAGAGAGGAGCACTTCCAGATGTCAACCGTGACCAATCAGCAGGTTGAGGCCCGCGTGATCGAAACGCTCGCGAGCTTCGGCCCCGACGCAAGCCAGATCACACGCGCCGCGACCTTCGAGGAGCTCGACATCGACTCGCTCGACCTCGTGGAGCTCGCGCAGGTCGTCGAGGACGAGTACGGCGTGGTCCTCAAGGGCGAGGACATGAAGGAGCTCAAGACGGTCGGCGATGCGATCGACCTGATCGCGGAACGAGCTGCCTGAGTGAAACGCCGGGTTGTGATAACCGGCCTGGGAGCGATCACGCCCCTGGGCGTAGGAGCCGCCTCGCTGCACGAGAGGTGGGCCGCGGGCGAGTGCGGGATCGTCGACGGCGCCGGCGCCTGCGGCGAGTACGAGCCGACCGAGCACCTGTCGGTGAAGGAGGCCCGACGGCTGGATCGCTTCTCGCAGCTGGCGCTGGTCGCCTCGGCCGAGGCGCTCGCGAAGGCGGGCTGGGACTCCGAGCTACCCTACGACCCGCTACGGGTCGGCTGCGTGATCGCGACGGGGATCGGCGGCATCGAGACCGTCGAGACCCAGCACGACGTGCTGCGGGACAAGGGGGCGAGGAGCGTCTCGCCGCTCGGCATCCCCCAGTACATGCCGAATGCCGGGGCGGCCGCCGTGGCGATGAAGCACGGCCTCAGGGGCCAGATGTACGGCGTCGTCTCGGCCTGCTCCGGAGGGGCCCACGCGATCGGCTCGGCGCTGCGGATGATCCAGTATGGCGACGCCGACGCCGCCGTCGCCGGAGGCGCGGAGGCGACCCTGACCCCGTTCAGCTTCGCGTGTTTCAACTCGATGCAGGCGCTCTCACCGACCGGGATGTCGCGGCCGTTCGACGCGCGCCGGGACGGTTTCGTGATGGGCGAGGGCGCGGGCGTCCTCGTGCTCGAGGAGGAATCGGCGGCGCGGCAACGCGGGGCGACGATCCTCGGCGAGATCGCCGGTTACGGATCGACCTCGGACGCGTACCACCTGACGGCGCCCGAGCCGACGGGCGGGCCTGCCTCGCGGGCGATCGAGCTGGCGCTGGCGGATGCGGGTGCCACGCCCGAGGACGTCAGCTACATCAACGCGCACGGCACGTCAACGCAGCTCAACGATGCGGCCGAGACCGCAGCCCTGAAGCGTGCGCTCGGGGAGGTGCGAGCCAAGCAGATCCCGATCTCCTCGACGAAGTCGGCGATCGGTCATCTGCTCGGCGCCGCCGGCGCCGTTGAGGCGGTCGAGACCGCTCAGGTGCTCGCGACGCGCGTGATCCCGCCCACGCTCGGCTACGAGGTGCCGGATCCGGAGCTCGATCTCGACTACGTCCCCGGGGAGGCACGGCCGCTGATCGTGTCCAACGGGGCGCCACCGCTGGCGATCTCGAACTCGTTCGCGTTCGGCGGCCACAACGTGTCCCTGGTCCTACGAGGAGCGCCCGAATGACGGCCACGGCACTGCCAGAGCAGACGCGGCTGAGTCCGCTCGAGCGCCTGGAGGCGCTGTGCGATCCGGGCAGCGTGCGCGTGCTGCGCTCACGCGTGATCTCGCCGAAGCTGGGTGAACGTTCCGCGGCCGGCGACGGCGTGGTCGGCGCCACGGGCGCGGTCGGCGGTCGTCCGATCGCGTGCTACGCCCAGGATGGGACGTATCTCGGCGGCTCGCTCGGCGAGCGCCACGCCGATACGGTCGTCCGGGTGCTCGAGACGGCGGGCCGGGCCAAGGTACCGGTGGTCGCGTTCGTCGAGTCCGGCGGCGCACGAATGCAGGAGGGGACTGCAGCCCTGGCTGGCTATGGCCGGATCTTCCGCCATACGGTCGCGCTTACGGGCGTCGTGCCGCAGATCTCGGTCGTATCCGGCGCCTCCGCGGGAGGCGGGGCCTACTCGCCGGCGCTCACCGACCTTGTCCTGATGACCGAGGATGCAGCGATGTTCCTGACCGGTCCGGGCGTCGTTCGCGAGGCGCTCGGCGAGGAGATCGATGCGGCCGGGCTCGGTGGGCCGCGCGTGCACGACCGCAACGGCGTATGCCACCTGGTGGAGCGCGACGAGCGTGCCGCGGCGACGCGCGTCCGCGAGCTCCTCTCCTATCTCCCGTCGGCGGCCGGCGAGCCGCTGCCGCTGGCGGCTTGCGACGAGCCGACCGTGTCCGATCCCGGGGCCGCCGTGCCACGGGAGTCACGCCGGGCCTACGACGTCCGCGACGCGCTGGCCGGGATCGTCGACGGAGGCTCGCTGCTCGAGCTGTGCCCGCGCTGGGCGCGCAACGTGGTGACGACCTTCGCGAGGGTGGAGGGCCGTCCGGTCGCGATCGTCGCCAACCAGCCCCACCATCTGGGCGGCGTGCTCGATGCCGAAGGTTCGGAGAAGGCCGCCCGCTTCGTCAGCTTCTGCGATTCGTTCGGGCTGCCGCTGATCGTAGTCGTCGACACGCCGGGGTTCATGCCGGGCTCGCGGCAGGAGCGGGCCGGCGTTATCAGGCACGGGGCGTCGCTCGTCCGGGCGTTCGCCTCGGCGCGGGTTCCGAAGCTCACCGTCGTGCTCCGCAAGTCATACGGCGGCGCGTACATCACGATGAACTCGCGCGATCTCGGCGCTGACCTGGTCCTGGCCTGGCCGGATGCGGAGCTCGGGATCATGAGCGCGCGCGCCGCCGTCGGGATCGTGAACCGGCGCGAGCTGCGGGTCGCCGGAGACCCCTACGCCGAGCGCACGCGCTTGGCGGATGCGTATGCCGATGAGCACCTCCGCGCCGATGCCGCGGCCGCCGCCGGGTTTGTCGATGAGATCGTCGAGCCGACCGACACTCGCGATCGGCTGATCTGGGCGCTGCGCGCTCTCGCCCGTTAGGAGAACCGCCCCGATGCTCCTGGAAGGCAAGCGGCTGCTGATCACCGGCGTGCTCACGAAGGACTCGATTGCATATCACGCGGCCGAGCGGGCGCAGCGCGAGGGTGCCTCGGTGCTGCTGACGAGCTTCGGACGGACGCGGCGGTTGACCGAGCGTGCCGCCCAGCGATTGCCCGAGCCCGTCGACGTCCTCGAGCTCGATGTCAACAGCGAGGCCGACCTGGCCGCGCTGACCGAGACGCTGCGGGACCGGTGGGGTGGGGTGGACGGCGCGCTCCACGCGATCGCCTTCGCGCCCGAGGATGCGCTCGGCGGGCGGTTCATGACCGCACCGTCTGCGAGCGCGGTCCAGGCCTTCCAGACGAGCGCCTTCTCGCTGAAGGCGCTGGCGGCCGCGGTGGCACCGCTGATGAAGCCGGGATCGAGCATCGTCGGGCTCGACTTCGACGCCGCCGTCGCCTGGCCGATCTATGACTGGATGGGCGTGGCTAAGGCAGCGCTCGAGGCCGTCGCCCGGTACCTGGCGCGCGACCTCGGTCCCGACGGGATCCGCGTGAACCTGATCTCGGCGGGACCGCTCGGGACCGTCGCCGCGCAGGGAATCCCGGGTTTCGAGCAACTCGCCGAGCTGTGGCGCAGGCAGGCACCGCTCGGCTGGGACACCGGGGACCCAACGCCCGTCGCCCGCGCGATCTGCTTCATGCTCTCGGACTACTCCGACGCGATCAGCGGCGAGATCCTGCACGTCGACGGGGGCTTCCACGCGGTCGGGGCGCCGAGCCAGGCCTGAAGAAGCGCTCCCCTACTCTGGAGTTAGTGGAGCGGATTCTCAGCAAAGGGCGCAACGTCCGGCTCGCCGCCGTGCTCGGGGCCGCGACGATCGCGTTCTCGAGCATCCTCGTGCGGCTGAGCCACGCCTCGCCGTCAACGGCGGCGATCTTCCGCTGCGCCTATGCGCTGCCCGTGCTGGGGCTGCTGGCGTGGCTCGAGGAACGGCGGTTGGGTCAGCGGGACTGGGGCGATCGCCGGATCGCGGTCGCGGCGGGATTCTTCTTCGCCGCTGATCTGCTCCTGTGGCACAACTCGATCAAGTACGTCGGCGCCGGGCTGGCGACGGTGCTCGCGAACATCCAGATCGTGCTCGTTCCGCTGGTGGCCTGGATGCTCCTGTCCGAGCGGCCGGGACGCAGAGTGCTCGCGGCGCTGCCGATCGCGCTGTTCGGGGTGCTGCTGATCTCGGGCGCGCTCGAGCACGGCGCATACGGTCGCGATCCCACGCGCGGGACGTTTTACGGCCTCGGCGCCGGCATCGCCTACATCGGCTTCTTGCTGCTGCTCCGGCGTGGCGGCGCCGATGTCCGTCGCGTCGTCGCGCCGCTGTTTGAAGCCACGGCAACGGCGCTCGTGCTGTGCGTGATCGCCGGTCTGATAATCGGCGACGCGGATCTGGTACCCGTGTGGCCGGGCGCGGGTTGGCTGATCACGCTGGCACTGACCTCACAGGTTCTCGGCTGGCTGCTGATCATGATTTCGCTCCCGCGCCTACCCGCGGCGATGACCTCGCTGACGCTGGCGATCCAGCCTGTGGCCACCGTCGCGCTGGCCGCGCTGATCCTCGGAGAGTCTCCGAGCGCGCTCCAGCTTCTGGGGGTCGCGGTCGTGATCGGCGCGGTGCTCGCGGCCACGAGTCCCGTGCCCGCCCGGCGCCTGGCGCGCCGGCGCGAGGTGCCTGAGCCGGCGAACTGAGTGATCATCTGAATAGGTCCTCGGCCTCGGGCCGGAGCAGGGCGGCGGTTCCCGGACCGTCGGCCGCGGTGACGTGGCGCTCCGCCCCGGCGAGAAGGATGACGGGCTGCCGGCCGTCCTTGGTGCGCGCGAGGTCGGCCGCGGCGGCGAGCTCGTCCGAGATCGCGATTCGCGTGGCGCTCAGCTCGTGCCCAACCGAGTCGGTCCGCCCCCGCCAATCGTCGAGCGGTGAGAGCCCGGCGCACCCGATCGCCACGTCGCACTGACCGTGGCGCCAAGCCCGCCCGAACGAGTCCGTGATCAGGACCGCCGGCGCGACGCCCAGCGCCCGCCGCAGGGCGCCACGGATCCGGCGAGCCGAGCCGTCCGGGTCTTGCGGCAGGAGGATGAGCGTCCCCTCCGCGGGAGCGTTGGATGCATCGACGCCGGCGTTCGCGCAGACAAAGCCGTGGTGGGTCACGCAGATCATCACCCCGTGCTCGGCGCGGAGCACCTCGTGCGATTCGTCGAGCACGACCTGCACATGGCGCGGGTCCTTACCGAGTTCGCGGGCGAGCTGTTGCGCTCGAGGACCCGGCGCCACGTCGGCCAGCCTGCGAAGGCGGCCCTCCGCCTTGGACACGGCCTTGTGGGCGATCACGACCACGTGACCGTCCGTCAGGGCCGTGCCGTCATCGCGCAGCACAGCTGTGATGAGGGCCGCGAGGTCGTCGCCCGGTATGACCTCCGGCAGTCCGCTCAGCGCGACGGCGGTGATCAAATCTCGCTTCGCATGAGCTGGCGGATCATGCCGCGGGTGTGCGCCGCGCCGCCGTGCGTCGACTCCAGCCCTTGGCGAAGAGCGTCGAGATCCTCCGGAGTGTCGACGTCGAGCGCCAGCGACGGGACGTCCACGATCTCGGGAGTAGTCCCCTCCGACTCAGCACTCGCCGCGTGACGCTGACAGCTCCCGGGACCGAAAGCGGGGGTCAGAGAACCCGGGGGCGTCATCAGCAGCGCGTTCGTTCCGGTCCGATGACGATCGGGGACGATCAGCACCGAACGCTCATCGACGTCCCGCCCGATCAGCTCATCGAGCTGGACGGGATCGATCAAAGGGCAGTCACCCGGCACCAGCAGTACCCGCTCGGCCCCGGACTCGAGTGCGGCACGGATGCCTCGCCTTGCCGCGGGGTTGTGCCCCTGATCATCGTCCGCAAGGACCATCGCCCCGTAGCCGCCGGCGATCTGCTGAGCGTTGCTGTCGGCGGTCACGACGAGCACGCCATCGACCGACCTGGTACGTCTCAGCGCGATGAGGACGTCCGAGTACATCGCCTCGGCGAGCGCCCGCCGGCCCCCGGCACTCATCGTGTTCGCCAGGCGCTGCTTGGCTCCGTTGAAGCTCTTGATCGGAAGGATCGCGATTGTCCGCATGCCGTCAACGCTATCCGAGCGCAAGGGCGAACTGCAGCGTGTCGGCCGCGAGACGCTCACGCGTGTCGGCGCTGTCCATCAGCACATCGGTCTCGAGCACCGGCAGCTCACCGGTTCGCCGATCGGCTACGAGACCATCGAGCAGGTCTCCGTAGGCGAGCGCGATCCCGGCGCTGCTCAGCGTCAGGCCCGCGTACTCCATGAACGCTGCCGTAGGCCCTTTCACGACCTCCCCGCGGACGAGCGGGCTGACGGCCACAACCGGTGCCTTGCTGCTGGCGATCGCGGCGCGCAGTTGCTCGATCGCCAGGATCGGCCCGATCGAGATCACGGGGTTGGACGGGCCGATCACGATCGCCCGCGCATTCGCGACCGCCTCGAGGACCTCTTGGGTCGGAGCGCTCGAGCGTGCTCCGTGGATCTCGACCTGCTGGATCGGACCCTCGCCCCCGGCCCTGATCATGAATTCCTGAAACGGCCACCACCGGCCGTGCGCCATCACGCGCGTGCGGACGGGGGCGTCGCTCATCGGGAGCACCCGGGCACGGACGCCCACCGACCGTGCGATCTCGGCGTGTGCTTCGGTCAGGCGCCGGCCGGAGCGCAGCGCGCGTGCCCGCTCCAACCCGATCGCGAGATCTCGGTCGCCGAGGTTGAACCACACTTCGACGCCGAGCGCCCGCAGTCCCTCCATGACGTTGAAGGTGTCCCCGGCCAGCCCCCAGCCCCGATCGTCGATCAGATCAGCGAGCCAAAACGTGATCAGATCAGGGTCGGGCGAGACGTAGGCGCCGTAGATCTCGATGTCGTCGCCGGTGTTGGCGATCACCGCGAGCTGGTCCGGGCCGACGACGTTCAGCATCCCGCGCGCGAGCTTCGCCCCGCCCGTGCCGCCGGCCAAGACCACGACGGGGCCGCTCACAATCCCGTGATCTTGATGCCGGCCCTCGCCTTGTTGCGGACGTTGATCGAGATGAGCAGGGCCGTCAGCTGTTCGACGATCCGGGCCATCTCGAGTGGGCCGCAGTCGACCGGGCGCAGCCCCGGGATGCGTTTCACGATCTCGGCCAGGTGGTCCTTGTCCCTTCGGTGGTCTCCACAGATCAGCACATCCTCGTCGAGCTTGTGGCCGAGGTCGCTGAGCACCGCGGCGCTCACGGTGTGGAACGCTGAGACGACCCGGACGCCGGCCGGCGCCATCTCCTGCGCCTGCTGGGCGGCAGAGCCCTGCCACACACCCAGCGTCCGGGTGGCCCTTCCGCTGACCGCTGCCGCGAGCGGGACGGTCGCGTCGACGACGAGCTGCCCGTCCGAGAGCGCGTTCTTCAGGTTGGTCAGGGTCTCCGACTGGTTGCGGAACGGCACGCTGAGGATCACCACATCGGTTTTGGTCACCGCTTGCGCGTTCTGGAGCCCGTCGAACGCAGCGCCCGGAAGCTGTGCCGACGCCCGCGCCGCGGCCTCCTGGGCACGCCCGGGGTCGCGGGAACCGATCACGATCGGGACGCCTGCCTGCCCGAGCCGCAGCGCGAGCCCGAACCCGAGTGCGCCGGTGCCACCGACGATGCAGACAGCGTCTGACACGGCGGGAGAGTCTATGCGCAGCGGCTAGTACTGTCCCTCGCGCATGGGGAGCGCATTGGAGGTGGGCATAGAGGGGACAGAGGAGTTCGTGGTCGACGGAAGACTGCTCACCGATGTGGGAGGGACGCTCGGCTTCGAGGTGCTCTCGACGCCCGCGATGATCGCGATGATGGAGCGCACCTCATCAATGCTCGTCTACCCCCTGCTGGAGCCCGGACAGGCGACGGTCGGCTTCGAGGTCTGCGTAAAGCACGTGGGTAGCGCGTCGAAAGGCACTGACTGCACTGTTCGGGCCCGGCTCGACGAGATCGTGGACGGACGGAAGCTGCGATTCGCAGTGGAGGTCGTGGCAGATGGCGGCCGCACGATCGGCGTCGGAACGCACGAGCGGCGGGTCGTCTCCACGGGCGGCGATCGGGAATGAAGCTCGCCGCCGGGCTCGCGGCGACCGCGCTCGCCGCGGGCGGGCTCGTCGTGAACAGCGCCGGCGCGCGCGGCCCGGCGTCCACGCCGTTCCCCGTGGATTCCGCGTCGGTGGGGCAGCAGGCGCAAGAGCTCGTCTGGAAGGTCGAGCTCGGCAGCCCGTTCACCGCGGCCTCACTCAAGCAGGAGCGGCGATCCCTGTGCCTGCTGGTCGAGCGCGCTAGCACCGGGAGTGTGTCGGGCGTGGTGTGCGTCGAACAGGGTCGCCGCCGGCCAAAGCTCGTCTACATGCACGTCACCTATCGCGGCCGCGGACCGGGGCAGGCGATCTCGGCGTCGATTTCCCGAGATGGAGCCGCCGGCATGACGGTCCGCTTCGATCCGACCGACATCGGAATCTCGTACGCGGCCATCCGCTGGCAGGTTCTGAGCACGTCCAAGTGCCACGCGGCTGCGAAGGGCTGCAAGACCTTGTTCCCCGCGAGGCCGGCGCTCGCCAAGCTCCACGTTCCGCAGCTGGTGGGGTGCGTGGCGAGCGGATCGTCGCTGGTCTACGGCGGGTCGACCAGGGTCCACGACGTGGCCCTGACCTTCGACGACGGGCCATGGGACACGCCGCCCCCCTCGGCGTTCCTGGACGTGCTGGAGCGCGAGCACGCGGTGGCGACGTTCTTCGAGATTGGCCGGCAGATCGCGCCGTTCGATCCCGGCGGCAAGTACGAGCGCCGGATGCTCGCCGACGGCGACATGATCGGCGATCACAGCTGGAGCCACCCCGACGTGGCGGGGCTGCCGGTCAGCCAGCAGCGCTTCCAGCTCGTGCAGACGATCGACGCGATCCGGAGGGCGACCGGCGGTTTCACACCGTGCCTGTGGCGGCCACCGTACGGGGACATCAGCCCCGAGCTCGTCTCGCTGGCACGCTCGCTCGGCCTCGTGACGGTCATGTGGGACGTCGATCCCCGGGACTGGTCGCAGCCGGGTGTGAACGCCATCTACGACAACGTCGTCTCGAACGCCCACAACGGGGCGATCGTGATCCAGCACTTCGGCGGGGGGCCTCGCTACGAGACCATCGCCGCGCTGCCCCGAGAGATCGACACCCTGCGCGCCCGCGGCTACAAGTTCGTGACGGTCGCGCAGATGTTGGGGCTCCGCCTGATCTATAAGTAAGGGTATGAGCAGCTTTCCCCCCCGTGTCCGGATTCGCGAGGTCGGCCCGCGCGACGGCTTCCAGAACGAGCCCGAGGTGATCCCGACCGCCGACAAGGTGCGGTTGATCGAGCTGCTCGGCGCGAGCGGCATCGGACGGATCGAGGTCACGAGCTTCGTCCGTCCGGACGTGATCCCGCAGCTTGCGGACGCCGAGCAGGTGCTCGAGACGGTCCGCCTACCGTCCGAGGTCGCGGTCAGCGTCCTGATCCCAAACGAGCGCGGGCTGGAGCGGGCGCTCGCTTACCGCTCGCGCTTTCAGGAGATCAACGGCTTCCTGTCAGCGTCCGAGAGCCACAATCAAAAGAACGTGGGCCGGTCGGTCGAGGAGTCGCTGGCCGGTCTGGAGCGAACGTTCGCCTCGGCCAGGGCGGAAGGCTTGCGCTGCGAGGGCGTGATCTCGGTCTCGTTCGGGTGCCCGTACGAGGGCCATGTGCCGCCGGAGCGGGTGTTGGGTATCGCCTCGCGACTCGTGGCCGCGGGAGCCGCCGAGATCGGCTTCGGCGACACAACGGGGATGGCCAACCCGGTCCAGGTCCGCGAGTTCTTCGCGGTGGCCGCCGCAGAGCTCCCAGGCGTCGAGCGGACCGCACATTTCCACAACACCCGTGGCCAGGGACTCGCGAACGTGCTCGCCGCGCTCGAAGCCGGAATCGATAGCTTCGAGTCATCGTTCGGCGAGCTCGGAGGCTGTCCGGTCCCGCCGGGCGCGACCGGCAACATCGCCACCGAGGATCTCGTCTCCATGCTCCACGAGATGGGAATCGAGACGGGCGTCGACCTTCCGCGACTGATCGTGGCGTCGCGGTCGGCCCAGGAGCTGCTCGGACGTCCGCTTGGCAGCCACGTCCTGTCAGCAGGCCCGGTTCAGTGGACCGCGGGAGTCCGGCGGTGACCGACATCGACCACACGGATGCCGTCGAGCGGGCGACCGCTCGCGCTCGCGCGGGGGGACCAGAGCGACACCGCTCGCGCGCATCCGAGCAGGGCAAGCTCCCGGTCCGGGAGCGAGTCGAGCTGCTGTTGGACCGTGGGTCGTTCGTCGAGGATGGCCTGCTGGCGAGCTGGGAAGGCGACGGGCTCGGCGCGGAGGGCGTCGTCACGGGCCTCGGGACGATCGGCGGTCGCCCCGCCGCCGTGATGGCCAACGATCCGACCGTCAAGGCCGGGTCGTGGGCGCCGAAGACCGTCGAGAAGATCCTTCGCGTCCAGGAGCGGGCGCTGTCGCTGCGGGTGCCGCTCGTGTACCTCGTCGATTCGGCCGGCGCCCGGATCAACGAGCAGGTCCAGATGTTCCCCGGTCGGCGCCACGCGGGGAGGATCTTCTTCAACCAGGTCCGCCTGTCGGGCGTCGTACCGCAGGTCTGCGTGCTGTTCGGCCCCAGTGCGGCCGGCGGCGCATACATCCCGGCGTTCTGCGACGTGGTGATCATGCGCGAGGGGAACGCGTCGATGTACCTCGGGTCGCCCCGGATGGCCGAGATGGTGATCGGGGAGAAGGTGACGCTCGAGGAGATGGGTGGTGCACGGATGCACACGTCGCGCAGCGGCGTCGGTCACGCGCTCGTCTCGAGCGACGAGGAGGGGATCGAGTTCGCGCGCCGCTATCTCGCGTACTTCCCCGGTTCGTTCGTCGGCGAGCCGCCCGAGGCCCCGTCAGCCGCGCCGGCGTCCGATCGCCCGATCCGGGAGCTGATCCCCGCGGACGAGAACAAGCCGTTCGACATCCGCGAGCTGCTGGACGCGGTGCTCGACGCCGACTCGTTCCTTGAGATCCACGCCCGCTGGGCACGCGAGGTGATCGTCGGCTATGCGCGCCTCGACGGCCGAGTCGTCGGCGTCGTCGCCAATCAGCCCAAGGTCAAGGGCGGCGTCCTCTTCGTCGACTCCTCGGACAAGTGCGCCCGGTTCATCTGGACCTGCAACGCGTTCAACATCCCGCTGCTGTTCCTCGCGGACGTCCCGGGGTTCATGATCGGGACCCAGGTCGAGCGCGAGGGGATCATCCGCCACGGCGCGAAGATGATCAGCGCCGTGTCCGAAGCGAACGTGCCGAAGATCTCCGTGATCGTCCGCAAGGCGTACGGCGCAGGCTTGTATGCGATGGCCGGTCCGGCATTCGATCCCGACTGCTGCCTGGCTCTGCCCACCGCCTCGATCGCGGTGATGGGCCCTTCCGCCGCGATCAACGCCGTGTACTACAACCAGCTCCAGGCGATCGAAGATCCCGCCGAGAGGGACGCGCGCACGGAGGAGCTCCGGCGCGAGTACGCGCAGGACATCGACATCCTGCACCTGGCGTCCGAGCTCGTGGTCGACGCCGTGATCCAGCCCGAGGAGCTACGGGTCGAGTTGATCCGGCGGTTCGCGCTCGCGACTGGCAAGAACCGGGAGTGGCCGGCCAAGCACAACCCGGTGACGCCCACCTGACGGCTGGTCGCGCAGAAAAGCATCGACGGCATCGACCAGCATCAGCCCGAACTGAACCGTCGCGTCGAGTGCCTCTGCTTCCAGCGCGTCCGGGGTGTCATCGGCCCGATGCGAGCGCGGCGGCATGCCCGCCTCGTCGAGGCAGCCGATCGAGATCGCCGGCAGGCGGGCGGTTCTTGCCCGGAACGCAGGCGCTGCGCCCCGCCCGTGATGCGGGGCGAGTTTGAGCGTGGGCTCCTCGCTCGCGACCCGTGCGCACAACTGGGCGAGCGCTTTGAAGTAGCGCAGCGGGATCAACTGGCCGTCGCCGATCCACCACCGGGGATGGCCGGCGCCGGATGCGGCTATCCCGAGCACGACGGTGTTCGTCCGTTTGAGGGCGTGGCGCCGGGCTCGCAGGTGCTTGCGCAGCCCGATCCCGAAGCCCTCGCCGGCGCCCTGAAGCACGACCTCAACCGTCAAGCGGCGAGGCGGCGCCGCGTCAAGCGCGGCGGCGAGCGCCAGCGCCACCGCCACGCCGCTGCCGTTGTCCGACGCGGCCGGGGGGTAGCTGGAACTCGCGACCTCGAGCAGCAGCGCCAGCGACACCACGAGTCCGACGGTTGGCACGAACTGCAGGACGCCGACGGCGGTCCCCTTATCGCCACCGAGACGGAGGATCGCCGTGACGATCAACAACGCCATCGCACCCGTCAGCCACCCGAGCCATCCGAGCCAGACGGGGCCGAGACGGCCGAGGACCCCGGTGGCACGGGCGAACGGCCTGCGCACCGCCTCTCGATAGATGAAGCCGCTGCGCCCGGCGTCGTAGTTGGCGGTGATGATGAGACGCACGGGGGGTTCGTGATTTTGTTGGTCCTGACCCGCCGCCCGGCGGGCCCCGGACACGACGTTCTGGCTTGCGTGCTCGAGCGTGAGTCGGCGGCCGGGGGAGACTCCCAGCCGTTCGTCGACGATCACCGAGATCAGCGCCGCGAGCACCAGCGCGCCGCCGACCCGGGGCGAGCTCACCGAGACCAGGCTCCCGGCGAGGGCGAGCAGGACATGCCAGGAATGCGCCAGTGCCCAGTTGGGCCGGCACCAGAATGGCTCGATGCGGGCGACTCGGCCGGCGGACTCGAGCTGGGCCGCGAGCCATCGGGCCGCGCGTAGTTCGGCGTCTGTGCCGGCGCCACGGCCCTCGAACGAGGCGAGCGCGGTCGCGGTGTCCGCTGCGGGCATGGGCCGGGATGATCGCAAGGCGCCTGTCGGGGGCGATCCGATAGAACCGAGGTCGTGAGCCCGGATGCGCCTGTCGTGGTCGACGAGGAGGAGCTGCTCGAGATCGCGGGCGAGGCGGCGCGGGCCGCAGCGGGCGAGCTGATGGCGCGGTTCGGCCAGCGACCCTCAGACGTCCACGCCAAGAGCAGCCCGACCGATCTCGTCTCGGCAGCCGACGTGGCGGCCGAGCACGCGATCCGGGCGGTGCTGGCCCGCCGGCGCCCGAATGACGCGATTCTCGGCGAGGAGGGCGGGGCGACCGGCGACGGAGCCGTTCGCTGGGTCGTCGACCCGCTCGACGGGACGATCAACTTCTTGTTCGGGATCCCCGTGTTCGCGGTCAGCGTGGCGTGTGAGGCCGCCGGCGAGGCCGTCGTCGGGATCGTCCTGGACCCGGTCCGCGAGGAGTGCTTCGCTGCGACCCGGTCGGGAGAGCCTCAGCTGAACGGCGAACCGATCCGCGGCTCGAGCCGCGAGGAGCTCGCGACCGCGCTCGTCGCGACCGGATTCGGCTACGACAGGTCGGTGCGCTCACGGCAGGCCGCGGTCGTGAGCCGAGTGCTACCGCGGGTCCGGGACATCCGGCGCGGGGGCGCGGCGGCGATCGACCTGGCGTGGTGCGCATGTGGCCGCTACGACGCCTACTACGAGCGCGGGGTGCAACGGTGGGATGTTGCGGCGGGGTCGCTGATAGCGACCCGGGCCGGTCTCGAGGTCCGCGAGCTCCCTGCGAGCGGGGAGGATGCCACCGGGGTCGTTGTGGCGCCGGGGGCGCTGATCGATGAGCTTTACGGCCTCGTCGGGTGAACGGCTTTCGATCCCGCGCGGCCGGCGTTTCGATCCCCCCGAGGCCGGGGTTTCCATCGCCCGAGGCCGGCGTTTCGATCCCCCCGAGGCCGGGGTTTCCATCGCCCGAGGCCGGCGTTTCGATCTCCGGGGAGGTCTTACACTGGGGCGCCCATCGCGGCGGTGATGGAACGGTATACATGGCGTCCTCAAAAGGCGCTGTCCTTATGGGCATGTGGGTTCGAATCCCACCCGCCGCATTCGAGGCGTTTGGCGTGCCGGACCTGGCCCGGCGGGACGGGCGCCACATCGAGGTTGGCCGATTTTCATTGCCCAGGCATGGAAAATCGGCCACCCTCAGGTGGATGCCGGGGTGATCGGTCTCCTTACGCCGTGGCGGGCTCGGCGGGCTCGGGGGGCGGTGGCGCGGAGGCGCCACCGCGGCGCCTGGCCTCCTCGGCCGGGACCTCCAGCTCCACGTTCCAGCCCTGGGCGAAGCCCTGCATTGCAAAGATGATCAGGAGGATCTGGACCGGCGCCAGGATCAGGGTGAGCGCCCCGAGCGTGTCCGGGCTGAGCCCCTTGCCTCCAAACGGCGTCTGCGGAGGGGCAAACCCGACGTGTGCGCGGTCGAACCAGCTCGTGCCACCAAGTCCGGTCCCCGCGATCACCGCCAGGATCAGCAGCAGGATCGCCAGCGCGGCGGCGATCGGCAACAGCCCGCGGTTCCACCGGCCGATGTAGTACGCCGTAACGAGGTAGATCAGGCACCAGATGATGTTGATCGGCTTCAGGCCTTCCAGCTTGGTCCAGCCCCCGATCGTGATCAGCAGCATCAGCACCACCGAGATGATCAGGAGCACGATCACGATCACCTTCGTGGTCTTGCTCGACGCCTTGTCCCGGTTGGGGTACACGACGACGTAGCCCGGCCGGAGGGTCTTGTGTTGCGGCACGTTGCGGAACATACAATCTGGCGGGTCGGATTGCCGCAGTAATCGCGGGCGTGGCGAAATTGGCAGACGCGCCGGCTTTAGGTGCCGGTGGGCGAAAGTCCTTGGGGGTTCGAGTCCCTCCGCCCGCATTTTGTGATGTCTCGGGACATAGGTCTCAGGTGTCTTGGGACGTAGGTCTCATTTCGGGGAGTTCGGCCAGCGGCCGGGCTGTTTGTTTTGGTTGCGCCAGTGGGTCTTGTCGGGCTCGATCTGGTGGACTGAGAGGACTTCGCCGGTGGTGAGGTTGGCGACGGTGATTTGGTGGTCGTCGGCGAACGCGAGGACGCGTTTGCGGGCGTGTTTGGTGCCGATGCCGAGGTGGTGCATGCGGCCGGCGCGGCGGATGCTCATCTTGCCTTTGGTGTCGAGCCGGTCGTAGCGGAGGCGGTAGTGGCCTTGGGCGTGGCCGTTGCTGGCAGGGGCGGTCTTCGGAGTCGCGCGGTATGCCTGCCCCGGCGTTCTTCGTTGAAGGGTGCGGTGTGGGCGGCGTTCGTTGTAGTGCTCGCGGAACTGATCGAGCTGCTGTTGGAGCTCGGCGATCGTTCGTGCCGTTGGCCTGGCCGCGGGCCAGCGTTGCAGCGTTTGGTGGAAACGTTCGGTCTTGCCTTGGGTCTGGGGGTGTCCTGGGGACCCGTTCTTCTGGCGGATGCCGAGTAGCGGCAGGACGTATTCGAACGCGTTGCGCCCGCCGGTGAACCGGCTGGTGTAGACGCTGCCGTTGTCGGTCAGCGTCGAGGCTGGCGGCCCGTATTCCTCGATCAGGCTTAGGAATACGCTCACCACGTCATCGCCGGTCACCGGCCGGTGCGCCGTGCAGGAGAGCAGGTAGCGGGAGTGATCATCCAGCCAGTTCAGGACCTCCACGTCGGTTCCGTCGACCAGGCTGCAGTGGATGAAGTCCGACTGCCACATCTCGTTCGGCTGAGTCATCTCGAACCGCGCATAGGACGATCTGGGCCGCTTGCGCGGCTGCGGGGTGACCAGCCCGGCCTGCTTCAGGATCCGGCTGATCGTCGCTGGCGCAGGCGGCTTGTGACCTTCCTGCTCCAGATGCCAGCCGATCGTGTGAGGTCCGGCATCCAATCCGTCAGCGGTCAGCTGCGCTCGCAGCTCGATCACCGCACGCGAACCTCCTCAGACGTCGCGATCGGTGTCGTCCTCGGGCGTCGCGAGCGCGGCTCGAGCGCTTGAAGACCTCCTTCTCGGTAGCGGACCAGGAGACGGTGCAGATGCCGGCGGGAGAACCGGTACTCAGCGGCAGCCGCGGTGACCGTCAGCTGCTTGGACACGACTTGAAGAACGGCGACGCGAGCTCGGGACATGCCCGCGACTGTTCGCCCACCCCCGGACGCCGCGCGCCCGGCGATCGCCGCTCCGGCACTCGCTCCGCTCGCGCCTCCGCGACGACCGCCGGTCTAGGTGTGACCCATGTCCCGAGACATCAGGGACATATCACCTGGGACATATGTCCTGAGGCCAGACACCTCCGCCCGCATTTCGCCGCGCCGGGGCAGCCTGACACCCGACCGTATTTCGTCGCGCCGGGCGGGGACGCGTGCGCATTTCGCCGCGCCGGGGCAGACACCCGACCGCATTTCGTCGCGCCGGGGCGGGCACCCGCCCCGATTACACGGCGCCGGGGCGAATACCCTCCCGCCTGCAGGCTGCCCAGCGGACGAGCGGAACAGGGGAGACAGGACTCGAACCTGCAACCCCCGGTTTTGGAGACCGGTGCTCTGCCAAATTGAGCTACTCCCCTGTGCAGCGCAGGAGTCTAGACCCCAACTCGCGAGTGGCCATACGATGCCGCAGATGACCTCCCACACCGTCTACCGCACGTTCAACACCGACCGCCGCCGCGAGTTCGTCCGGATCACCGAGGACGTCGCCGGCGCCGTCCGCGAGTCCGGGATCAGAGAGGGCATGGCGCTGGTGTCGGCGATGCACATCACCGCGGGCGTGTGGATCAACGACGACGAGCCGGGGATTCAGGCCGACGCCCTGGAATGGCTGGACAAGCTGGCGCCGCCGAGCTGGCACGAGCCCGACGGCGAGGTGGCTCGAGAGCTGCTGCCAAACCCCGGCGACTACCGCCACCATCGCGGTGGCGAGGACAACGGCGACGCCCACCTGAAGAACCTCCTCGTCCACCACCAGGTGATCGTTCCCGTCACCGACGGCAGACTCGACCTGGGGCCCTGGCAGCAGATCTTCTACTGCGAGTTCGACGGCGGTCGCCCGAAGCGCCTCGTGATCAAGGTGATGGGGGAGTAAGGGCCGTGGACGGATCGCGCATATTTGCGGACGGCATGCTCGAAGGTCGGGTCGCGCTCGTCACCGGCGGTGGCACGAATCTCGGCAAGGCTGCCGCGCTAGAGCTGGCGCGCTGTGGCGCCTCAGTGGTGATCGCCGGCAGGCGCCAGGACGTGCTGGAGGCGGCTGCGACGGAGGTCGGCGAGCGCTGCTCGTGGGTCGCCGGCGACATCCGGGACCGCGCCGGGGCAGAGAGCATCGTCCGTGCTCCGCTCGAGCGCCACGGACGGCTGGATTTCGTCCTGAACAACGCCGGCGGTCAGTACTTCGTGCCGGCCGAAGGGATCACGGCCAAGGGGTGGCAGGCCGTGCAGCGGCTGAACATCGGCGGGACGCTGGCGATGTGCGAGGCGGCTTACGAGCTCGCGATGCGCCCGGCGCGTGCGGGGACGATCGTGAACGTGACCGTCTCTCCCCACCACGGCATGCCGGCGATGGCACACACCGGCGCCGCGCGGGCCGCCGTCGAGGCGTTGACGCGGGAGCTCGCCGAATCATGGGCTGAGGACGGCGTCGCCGTCGCGGCGATCGCGATCGGACGGTTCGCCACGGAGTCGCTGCGCAAGTACCCCGCCGAGATGTGGCGGACCGCGGCGAGGACCGTGCCTCTCCAGCGACTGGGGGAGGTCGAGGAGTACGGCTGGCTCGTCGCATTGCTGGCGTCGCCGCTCGGCCGGTCGTTCTCGGGCACTGTCGTCACGCTGGACGGCGCCGCCGACAACTGGACAGGTCCGTGGCCTCCCGAGGGCCTCGTCAGAGACGGCGAGGTACCGACCGAGCAGCGGGCGCCCGGTCCAGGCGTCACCTGACTGAACCGCCGCGCGCGGGCTACCATCCCCGATTACCAGCGGGCGAGGTGTTAACGGTTGCACGGGAGCCTTCCAAGCTCTAAGAACGGGTTCGACCCCCGTCGCCCGCTCTGGCACCGGGGCAGGAGGGTTATCATCGGCGGACCACGGGGAGTGGCGCAGTCTGGTAGCGCACCCGGCTGGGGGCCGGGCGGTCGCAGGTTCAAATCCTGTCTCCCCGA
>CAVXAO010000002.1:0-71528 GCA_963759695.1 uncultured Solirubrobacterales bacterium | reverse complement strand
ACCTGGGCTTGTTCACCTCGGGTCACATCGGGATGCTGTACACGGGTCCCTGGGACCTCGGCCAGATCATCCAGGGCAATCAGCCCTACGGAGTGCAGATCCTCCCTGCTGACGTCAACCACCAGACGATCTCTGGACCTGACAACTGGGTCGTGTTCAACAACGGCTCCGCCCATGTCAAGGCGGCGGTCGAGTTCCTGAAATGGTTCACCTCGCCGGCGATCGACCTGAAATGGTCGTTGATGACGGGGGACCTGCCGATCCGTGCGGGGGTGACCAAGGTCGCCGGCTACCAGCAATTCGTCAAGAAATATCCGGGCATCGGAATGTGGGTCCAGAATCTCAACAACGCGACCCAGTCGCGTCCGGTGACCACGACCTACCCGAGGATCTCGAGCGCGATCGGTCAGATGGTCCAGTCGGTGCTGCTCGGTAAGGCGCAGCCACAGCAGGCACTGAGCTCCGCCGCCCAGCAGGTGAACGGCATCCTCGCGGCGCCGAGCTAGGTCGCGCGAGGCGGCGATGACGGCGCGGGCGGAGCGAAGCCGAGCGGTTAGGTTGGAGCGTCCGCCCGTGTGGAGGCGGATCCTGTGGTCAGAGCATCTGGCGGGGTGGGCGTTCGTAATGCCCGCGTTCATCCTGATTGCGATCTTCGGGCTGATCCCGATCGGGTGGTCGCTGATTCTGTCGCTGCAGAACAACAACCTGCTCTCCCCAGGGCACTACATCGGGCTCGCGAACTACAAGGCGCTGGCGAAGGATCCGCAGTTCCGCTCGGCGGTCGGACACTCGCTGGTCTACACGGTCCTCTTCGTCCCAATCTCGGTGGCGGGCGCTTTGGGCCTCGCGGTTGCGCTCAACCGGAAGATTCGGGGCATCCGCTTCTACCGCCTGGCTGTCTTCGTGCCGCTCGTGACCTCCACGGTCGCAACCGGAATCGTGTTCCTGTGGCTGCTCGATCCCACCTTCGGGCTTGTCAACTACATCCTGCACGCGCTCGGCCTCCCGCAGCAGCAGTTCCTCCAGGACCCCAACGAGGCGCTCTACTGCATCGTCGCGATGACGGTCTGGAGTTGGCTGGGCTTCGATGTGATCATCTACCTGGCGGCCCTGCAGGGGATCCCGGAGGAGCTGTTGGAGGCATCCGAGATCGACGGCGCGAGCAAATGGACAACGTTCCGCAGCGTCGTCGTGCCGCTGCTCGGACCGGCCACGCTGTTCCTGGTCGTCTGGTCGACAATCAACGCGCTGCAGCTATTCGATGAGATCTATGTGACAACCCGCGGTGGTCCGCTCGGATCGACCACGGTGATCGTGTACTACCTGTACGAGCAGGCGTTCCAATTTTTCAACGGCGGCTACGGCGCAGCGGTCGCCTATGTCCTGTTCCTCGGCATCCTGGTCGTGACGCTGATGCAACTGTGGATCGGCCGGCGGCGCGTCTATTACAGCTCCTGAGGTGGTCCGATCACGACCCAGCCGATAGCCGCCGAGCGCTTGCTGCCACTCGACGCGCCTCCGAAGAAGCCCGGGCGCAGGCTGCCGTTCAGCCCCTGGCACCTGTTTTTGATGCCCATGGCCGCGATCATGCTGCTGCCGCTTGTGTGGATGGTGGTGGTTTCGCTCGAGACGGCGCAGCAGGCCCACAGCTATCCCCCGGTCCTCATCCCATCCTCGCTGCACTTCAGCAACTACCCCGCCGCCTGGAACACGCTCCCGTTCGGCGACTTCTTCCTGAACAGCGCGATCTACGCGCTGACCACCGTCACGGGCAACCTGCTGTTCTGCAGCCTTGCGGCCTACGCCTTCGCGCGGATGCGCTTCGCGGGCAAGAACGTGCTGTTTGTGGTGTTCCTGGCGACCTTGATGGTGCCCTACCAGGTCCTGCTGATCCCGACTTTTCTGATCGTCAAGAGGCTCGGGATGGTGGACAGCGTCGGCGGCCTGATCGCGCCGAATCTGTGCAGCGCGTTCGGGGTGTTCATGCTTCGCCAGTTCTTCCGGACGCTGCCGATCGAGCTCGAGGAGGCGGCGCGGATCGACGGCACCTCACGGCTAGGGATTCTGTTCAAGATCGTCCTGCCGCTGTCACTGCCGGCCCTGGCGACGCTCGGGATCATCCAGTTCATGTGGTCCTGGAATGACTTTCTGTGGCCGCTGATCATCATCGATTCCACCAACCACGCGCCGGTCCAGCTCGGGCTGTCGATGCTACAGGGGGCGCACGGCACGGAATGGAACCTGCTGATGGCCGGCACCGTTATGAGCCAGATCCCGATGCTGGTCATCTTCCTGTTCGCACAGCGGTGGTTCATCCGCTCGATCGCGTTCACTGGAATCAAGCAATGACGGCGAGGTTCTGAGATGCCAGGAGTGATCCTCGAGGAGGTGACCAAGGTATTTCCAGGCGACACGGTCGCCGTCGATCACCTGTCGCTGGAGATCGCCGATGGTGAGTTCGTGATCCTGGTCGGCTCCTCGGGCTGCGGTAAGACAACCGCGCTGCGGATGATCGCGGGCCTCGACAAACCCACATCGGGGACGATCCGGATCGGTGAGCGCGCGGTCAACGAGATCTCGGCGCGGGACCGAGACGTCGCGATGGTCTTCCAGAACTACGCCCTGTACCCGCACATGACCGTCTACCGCAACCTCGCATATCCGCTGCGGCAGCGGCGCATGCCGAGGCGAGAGGTCGATAAGCGGGTCAACGAGGTCGCGGAAATGCTGAGCCTCGAGGAGCTTCTCAAGCGGCGCCCCGCCCAGCTCTCCGGCGGCCAGCGTCAGCGCGTCGCGATGGGGCGCGCGTTGGTCCGCGAACCGAAGGTCTTCCTGCTCGACGAGCCCCTGTCCAACCTCGACGCGAAGCTGCGCGTGCAAATGCGCGCTGGTCTGAAGCGGCTGCATAGCCGCCTCGGGATCACGACCGTCTACGTCACCCACGACCAGGTCGAGGCGATGACGCTCGCCGACCGGATCGCCGTCCTGTCTGACGGCAAGCTCCAGCAACTCGGATCACCCCAGGACGTGTATGACCACCCCGCCAACGTGTTCGTGGCAGGGTTCATCGGCAGCCCTCCGATGAACCTGCTGCGTGGCACAGCCCGGGCCGGGCAGGTGACAGCGGGCCAGCTCGTATTCGAGCGGCCGGGGATTCAGGACGGCGACGTGGTCGTGGGGCTCCGTCCCGAGGCGATGCGACCGGTGGTGGATGGAATGCCAGCGCTTGACTTCCGCGTCGATGTCGTCGAGCCGCTGGGGGACGAGGTGATCGTCCACGGCGCACTTGCGGCGGAGCTGATCGCGATTGACACGGATGCGACGGATGGAGAGGTTGGTTCGATGAATGGGACCGGGATCGAGGCGGTGGCGCGGCTCGATCCTCGTCAACGACCGGCCGAGGGGAGCACGATCCGGCTCGGCATCGAGGACAGTGAGGTGCACGTGTTCGATGCCCGGACCGGGCTCGCGATCAATGTCTGACTACCTCCGCGATCGAGGCCAGCGCCTTGGCGCGCTCCGGGTCGAGCATCCCCGCACCGGCGAGTTCCGCGTTCGCCGCGGCCGCGCCCATCCCGAGCGCGATCGCCACGGGCCACGGCTCCCCATGCTCTCGCGCGACCAGGACCCCCGCGAGAAACGAGTCACCGCTCCCGACCGGATAGCGGCCGCGCGCGGCTAGAAAGCCGCGCCAGACGTTCCCCTCCGGATCGGCCATCGCCATCCCTTGCTCGCCCGCGGTCACGATCGCCGCACAGCCGGCGCCGCCGGCTAGCGATCGGACCTCAATCGCCGCGTGGAGCGCGTCATCGAGACCCGCGACGGTGCGACCCAGGAGCTCCTCGGCCTCGTAGGCGTTGATTTTCACGAGGTGCGGGGCCCCACCGAGTGTCCGCCTAAGCGCGTCGCCTCGTGTGTCGAGGGCCACCGACACCCCTGCCAGGCGCGCGTGGGCAAGCAGCCGCGCATAGCCGTCGCCGGGCGCACCAGGTGGTAAGGAACCGGCCAGCGTCATCCACGTCGCCCGTGGGAGCAGCGGCAACACCACCGACTCGAGCGCCTCCCACTCGTCCTCGGTCAACGGCGTTCCGTCCTCGTAGAACTCGGTGAGCCGCGCCGTCTCCCAATCGGCGACGGACAGGCTCGATCGTGTCTCGCCGGCCATCCACGCAAACCGGCCCTCGACCCCGTGCGCAGCGAGTGATTCCGCGACCCAGCGGCCGGCGTGGCCACCGAGCACCCCGGACACGATGGCCTCGGCGCCGAGCGCGGTCGCAACCTGCGCCACGTGGATGCCCTTGCCGCCGGGCAGCTGCACGAACTGCCGCGGACGATGGATCTGGCCGGCGCGCAACTCGTCCACCTCGAACAGCTTGTCGACCGACGGGTTGCCGGCGACGGCGACGATCACGCCTGCTCTCCGAGAGCGCCGATCGCTTCATCGAGCGTCGGCTGAGCCGAGGTCCCGCCGGCGGCACGGGTCGAGAGCGCCCCGCACGCACAACCGAGGGCGAGCGCCTGCTTCGTGCCCCAGCCGCTGAGCAGGCCGGCGATGACGCCGGCGTCGAACGAGTCGCCAGCGCCAACGGTGTCGACCGGCTCGACATTCTTGAGCGAGTCGCAACGGATCGCGCTCGCCTCGCCGTCCACCGCCAGCGCGCCGTCGGCTCCGAGCTTGACGGCAACGAGCGATCCACGAATCGCCAACTCGCGCGCGGCCGATTCGGCGTCGGCAGATTGGCTGATCCGGATTGCCTCCTCAGCGTTGGGCAGGAACACGTCCGTGCAGTCCAGCAACTCTCGCAAGCCGCCGTCCCAACGCTCAGTCGGGTCCCAGTTCGGGTCGATCGAGGAGGAGACACCGGCGCCTCTGGCCGCTTCGAACAGGCCGAGAAGCCCCTGGGCCAGCGAAGACTGGACGAAGTAGGAGGAGACGTGGATGTGGCGCGTGCGCATCAGCAGTTCCGGATCGACCGCGCCGGCGGTCAGCGCGGCGCTCGTCCCGGGAAAGGTCAGCATCGCCCGGTCGGCGCGACGGGCGAGGACCACGGTGAGACCGGTCCGCTGGGTCCTGTCGACCACGATGCCGCCCGTGTCGACACCCCGTTGTGCGAGGGCCTCGACCATGAAGCGGCCGAATAGGTCATCGCCGACGACGCCGACGAACGCCGTCCGCAGCCCGAGACGGGCCGCCCCACACGCGACGATGCTGCCAGACCCGCCGATCGTCAGCTCCGCGCCGTCGACCAGCCGTTCCACCTGACCGAATCGCGGCTCGAGCTCCTCGCCGGTGATGATCAGGTCGGGGTTGCAGTCGCCGAGAACGAGGAGATCGAATGGCCGGCCCGGCACGGCCCAATCCTATGGTCCGGGCACGGCCACGAGGTTGTGGGGCACCAGAAAGGTTGCGGCGTCAGTGCGAGAGCCATAACCGGGCGATGGGTAGGAATACATCACCCGCCGAGAGCGTTGCACGGCAGCGACAATGCTTGCGCATCATGGCGAATGACCAGCCCGGCAAAGTCTTGAACGACGCTGAGCGCGCCGTCGCCCAGCGCTTGATCGACCAAATCAACGAGTTCAACCACGACACGATAGGCGACGACTTCCACGAAATGCTCAGGGTCGAGACCGACGGCAACGGCGAGGTGCTCGCCGGCTTGTACGGCTGGAGCTGGGGCGGGACGTGCTGGATCGAAGCCCTCTGGGTGCGCCAGGACAAGCGACGGCGGCGGTTCGGGAGTCGCCTGCTGACTGCCGCCGAAGCAGAGGCACGACGACGGGGTTGTGAGCAAATCGCCCTCGAGACGCACACATTCCAAGCCCCAGCGTTCTATGAACAGCACGGCTTCGAGATCGTGGGGGCGCTAACGAACTATCCGAAGGGGTACTCGAAGCTGTTCTTGCGGAAGCAGCTCCGACGTTAGCTGAGCCGTCTAGCCACTCCGCCTTGATCTGGAACGAACACGTACGCCACGTTCGGCGTGGCTCGTTTCGGATCAGAGAAAGCAGCCCACTGAGCACGAAACGGTGCTGTACCCGCGCTGCAACCAGACGGCCACGCTGTCAACCGGAGCCCTTTCGTGAGCCCGCGCGACCAACCTCCTGACCAGCGGAATGACCTGCATGTCGCAGACTTCTCCCGCCACACGGCGACCTGACCTCCGATCGAGACTCGGGAGACCTTCGTTACGAGTGAAGTGCTCTACCAGCTGAGCTACGTCGGCGGCCTTGGATCGGCCAGTGTATCGGCGCCTGGGACTCGGCCCTCAAGCGGGACCGCCCCGTCCGTGCGGCTGCGCCAGTCATCGACGAGGATCGCCCACCGCTCGTGGTCGCGCCACCGGCCGCCGATCTTCAGGTACCGGGGTGAGAAACCCTCGCGGCGGAAGCCGGCGCCTTGGGCGAGCGCGAGCGAGGCGTGGTTGCCCGGCTGGATGTTGGCCTCAATACGGTGTAGGCGTAGGGTCAGAAAGGCGTGGCGGAGGACCAGGTCCAGGCCCTCTCGCATGTAGCCCTGGCGGGCGTAGGGCTTGCCGACGGCATATCCGAGATAGGAGCTCTGCAGGTATCCGCGAGTGATCTGCGACAGATTGAAGAAGCCGAGAATCGCCCGATCCTGTTGCCGGCAGACGAGCATCGCCTCAAAGTCGGGGCGTTGGGCGTCGGCCAGATAGGCGGCGAACCGGTCTTCATCGGTGGGAGCCGATGCCCACGGCCGGTGAAACGATCGACTCGTCTTCATCAGCGAGACGAACTCGCTCTGGTCCGCTCGCACGGGCGGCCTCAGGTACACCCGTTCCTCCGGGCTCACGGCTGGAGGACGTGCTCTAGCCGGTAGGCGAGCGCTTCGCACGCTAGCTCCTCGGAGACATTCAGCTGAAAGCGCATCCTCGTGTCCTCGACCAGCTCCATGGCCTGCAGTAGGCGGCGCGAATCGGCGTCGGCCCCGGCGTCGGCCTCGAGCTCGGCACGCCGATCCACGTGGCGGACGAGATCACCGGCGTCCCAGGCCAGATAGGCCAGATCGGCGAACCAAAGCGAGACGAGCTGGAGGCCGAGATCGAGGGCCGCCGTCTCGACTCGCCGCCGGACGCGCCGGGTCCGTTCGGTCCACTCGGTCACGACGCGCTTGCGCTCCTTGCGCGGATACAGCTCGATCTCGGCCGCAGCGCGCAACTCGAGCTCGATGCGGCTCGCCTCCCCTCTGGCACGCACCGCACCCAACAGCTCTCCCCACGGTCTGAGCTCGGAGGCTTCGCCGGCGACCGTCGCTCGGGCGAACCGCTCCGCGGCGGCCCTCAGAGCCGATCCCTCTTCGCCAGCGAGCTCGCGCGCTCGCGCCGCGTCGCCCAGCGCCAGCCTGGCACACGCCACCGCAGTGTCGGCAGGGATCCCTTGTCGCTCGAGCTCGGATGCGACCTCCTCGAGCGGATGCGCATCGAAGCGCACGAGCTGGCAGCGCGAGCGGATCGTCGGAAGCACCTCCCCCAGGCTGTCCGTGAGGAGGATCAGGTGCACGAAGGACGCAGGCTCTTCGAGCGTCTTCAGCATCCGGTTGGCCGCCTCGTCCCCCAGCTCGTCGACGCGCTCGATCACGAACACGCGGCGGCTCGACTCGAACGGGGTCTTGCTCGCGGACGCCACGACCGGACCGTCGATATCGCTGACGAGGATCTCGTGTGCACCACTCGGAGTGATCCAGGTCAGATCCGGGTGCGTGCCCGACCGGGCGCGGGCGCGTGCCCCATCCGGGTCCGGCGATCCAGCCGCCAGAAGCTCGGCGGCAACCGCGCGGGCCGCCGACCTCTTCCCGGCGCCACCCGGGCCATGAAACAGGTACGCGTGTGACGCCTCGGGGTCGGGCGATACGGCGGGCGTAAGCACGACCCTGGCGTGAGGGTGGTTTTCGAGCTCCGGCAGCACTCAGTTCGATGCTACCTCGCGCTAGGGTCGCACCTCGGTCATGGCCCGCGGAAAGCTGATCACGATCGAAGGCCTCGACGGAGCGGGGAAGACCACGCTCGCGTCAGCTCTGGCCGAGGCGCTCCGGCACCGCGGGATCGACGTCCGAGTCCTGCGGGAACCCGGCGGCGTGCCAGCATCAGAACGGGTGCGCGAGCTGGTGCAGGATCCGCACCTGAACGTTGGCGCTCGCGCCGAGGCGTTGCTGTATGCGGCTGCACGGGCTCAGCTCGTCGATGAGGCGCTTGAACCGCTGCTGGCGGAGGGGCGCTGGGTTCTCCTCGATCGCTTCGTCGACTCCTCGCTCGCATACCAAGGAGGAGGACGGGGCCTCGGAATCGGGCCCGTGCGAGACATCAACAGCTTCGCCACGAACGGTCTGGAGCCCGACCGTACGCTGCTGCTGGCGCTCGATCCGGCCCTCGGTCGCTCACGCCTGCACAGTCGAGCGCAGTCGTTCGACCGCCTCGAGCGCGAGGACGATCGGTTCTTCGCTCAGATCGCAGCGGCGTACGAGCGACTGGCGGCGGAGCAACCCGAGCGGATCCGCACGATCGACGCAACCCAGCCGCCGGACAAAGTGCGCGACGCGGCGCTCGCCGAGCTCGCGGACCTATTGTGAGTATCCCTCGGGATGGGCCTGCGCGAACGCCCAGGCGTCGCCGACCATTTCCGCCAGAGTCGGCTTCTGCGGCTCCCATCCGAGTTCCGAGCGAATCCTCGCGCTCGCCGCGACGAGCTCGGGGGGGTCGCCCGGTCGCCGGGCCGCCTCGACCGTCGGAATCTCGCGACCGGTGACGTCCCGCGCCGCCGCGATCACCTCCCGCACCGAGAAGCCGTTGCCATTGCCGAGATTGAAAATCCGGTGTTCGGCGGCCCGCGTGGCGCCCAGCGCAAGCACATGCGCCTCGGTCAGATCATCGATGTGGATGTAGTCGCGGACCGCGGTGCCATCGGGTGTCGGATAGTCGGTTCCGAAGATCCGCACCCCGGGGGTGATCCCGAGGGCCGCCCTGAGCACGTTGGGGATCAGGTGGGTCTCGGGATCGTGGTCCTCGCCAAGGTCGCCGCTGGCGCCGGCGACATTGAAGTAGCGGAGGCTGACCGCACCGATGCCGTGAGCGGTGCAGAAGTCGCCGATCATCCGATCGACGGCGAGCTTTGACGCGCCGTATGGGTTCGTGGGCTCGGGCGGTGCCGTTTCGGCGATCGGGACCTCATCCGGCTGCCCGTACACGGCGCACGTCGAGGAGAACACAAGCCGCGGGACCCCTGCCGCTGTCATCGCCTCCAGGAGGTTCAGGGTTCCGCCCACGTTCGTCCGGTAGTAGCGCTCGGGATGGCTGACCGACTCGCCCACGAGCGCCAGCGCGGCGAAGTGGAGCACTGCGTCGAAGCCCTCGCCGAGGGTGAGCAGCACCGCCTGCCGGTCGAGCAGATCGGCTTCGATCAGGCGGGCCGCTAGCGGGACGGCCTCGCGGTGGCCCTGCTGGAGGTTGTCGAACACGGCGACCTCGTGCTCGTCCTTCAACAGCCGCGCGGCGACGATCGAGCCGATGTACCCCGCCCCGCCGGTGACCAGGAGCTTCACGTGAGCCCCTTGCGCCGAATGATGTTCCTGCCCATGAGCGCGTCACATATAACAGACCTACACTCGATCGCGATGTCCTGGAAACCCTTCCGGCGAACCCAGCGGACGACCGAAACGGCCCAAGGCGCCGCCCGCGAGGACGACGAAGTCGCGGCCCGCCGGCTCGATGCCCAGCTCGAACAGGCTCGGGCCGAGCTCGAGCGGCTCAATACGGACGCGCTCGAGGTCGCCCGCCATTTCGAGGGAGAGGCCGCGGCGCGTGCCGAAGCCGAGGCAGCCGCCGAGCGGCTCCGTCGCGAAAATGCGCAGTTGCTCGCCGAGATCGATGAGCTCCGCGCGCGGCTCGCACGCAAGGAAGCGGCCGGGCCCGGCTAACGCGCCGGGAGCAGGTCCGCGGTCGCGGAGTCCTGCGGCGGCGTCGTCAGGAGACTCTCGGTCGCCCCGGTGTTGCCGGCGACGGTCGCGACGTCCTGAGCATGAGGGTCGAGCGCGAGCACACGCTTCATGGCAAGGAGCCCGTTCTGCGTGTCATGCAGGGCGAATTCGACCGCGGCCAGCTGCTGCCACGCCTGAGCGTCGCTCGGCTCACGCTTGACCGCATCCAACAGATCGGCGATCGCCGCGCGGAACTGTCCGTCCCGGAACGCGATGGTCGCCTCGACCCGCGGCCCAGCGTCGGACAGCGGGTCCAGGCGGGCGGCGAGCTTCGCGTCGGCCTCGGCGCTTGCGACCGTCCCCGGAGAATCGCTGGCCGCCTCGGCCAGCGCGGTGCTCGCCTTGCTTGCGGCCAGGCTCGGCAGCACCACGGAGATGGCGAACGTGCACAGGCAGAGCGTCAACGTCGCGATCCCGAGCCCGCGGATGCCGGGTCCGAAGACGGCGATCGTCGGGGCAGAGCGTGACGCCACGGCTTCTTCGATGTCCCGACGACGGCTGGCGCCGGCGAGCACGCCCAGGAACACGAGGGCCGGGAACGTGACCCCGGGGATGTCCCAGTCCCAGTCGAAGAGCGCATGGGCGGCATAGATCACCGCGCCGGCGAGGAGCGCGGCCCACAGCAGACGCTCGCCGCCGGCCGACGTCCGCCGGACGGCACGCACTGCCGCCGCAAGGAGCAACCCGAAGCCCACCAGTGCAAGGATCGCGCCGATCGCCCCCGTCTCGGCGAGGAACTGAAGCGGAACGCTGTGAGGCTGGTTGACGGACAGGGTGTCTCGCCGGTAGAGCAGGTGCACCACCGGGAACGAGCCGGCCCCCCAACCGGCGATCGGCCGCGCGCTGAACGCCCCAGCGGCCTCCTTCCACCACACCCACCGATTTGCCGAGTTCACCGACAGCAGGCGATTGGGCGCATAGACGCTGCTCGCCCGCGTCGCCGTGAAGTTCGTCCACTCGTGGGAGATCGTCCCGCCCAGTCCCCGTGGCGAGATCGCAACCGCAAGGACACCGACAAGGATCAAGACGCCAACGAGCGCCGCCACCACTCGTCCGATCGCCCGACCACGCGGTGGCCCGACGTGGACCGTCGCCTCGAGCTCGAACAGCTTGTGCGCCGCGATCATCATCGCCGACGACGAGACCAGCACGATCACGAGCAGCCACAGGCCGGATCGCTCGCGGGCGCCGAGCGCCATATTCGCCGTGGTGAGGCCGTGGTCGCTAAGGCCGAACACGAGCGGCGGAATGAGCGCCAGACCGGCCAGCGCCAACCACATCAGGGACCGCAGCCGCGCGGCGCTCAGCGCAATGCCCACGCCAAGGCCGATCACCAGCGCGATCACCCCCCCGCGCGAGTAACTGAAGCCGATCACCAGCAACATGAGCTCGAGCGCCACGAGGGCTCCGATGCGTTCTCCCCGGCGCCGCGTCCAATCGACGGCGAGCGCCAGCGCCCCGGGTACGCCCATCGCAACGAACAACGCCAGCGCGTTCCAGTATCCGAACGGCTCCTGCAGCCGCGGCAGCGGCCCGGTCTGATTGAGGGTGAAGATCCCGGAGACGTGCAGCCCCGGAAGCAGCTTCTGTCCCAGCGCATATACGGTGACCGCGACGGCCACGCCGAGGAACCCTTCGGCTATCCACATGACCGACCGAGGATCCGAGGCACCGAGAGCAATCGCGAGACAGAGCACGATCACATATGTGATGGCGCGGTTCAGCTCGAGCCACGTCTGGTCCGGGGCGACGCTCCACAGGACCGTAACTCCGCTCCACGCGGCAAACAGCGCGAGCAGGCCGACACCCGCCAGGCACAGACGCGGTGCCGAGAAGCTCAGCGCTCGGCTCCACAGACCGACGGCTCCGGCGATGGCCGCCACGACGGCGACCGCGACCTGGATCTGTGCATCCGTCGAAGTCGAAATCGCTCCGTGCGCGAACGCCGCGTAGAGCATGATTGCCAGCAGTGCGCCGGCGAGTGCGACCGGCGCGCGTGCACTTCGCGCAGGCACCGCGACCACCCCGCCCGGACGCGAACCTGGATGGGCTAAAGGCACCGTCGACATGGGCGGCGAAGCTAGCATGGCGAGCCCCCGGGACGGGTGGCCAGGAGGCCGGGAATCCCCGTGCATCGGAGTAAAATTGAGGGTGAACCGAGCTTCCAGGACAGGGGTCTGCGACGGTTGTTGAGCTCGTTTTTCCGTCCGGGCCATCCGCCAATATTTATTGCCCGCTCAGACACCCCGGCGCTGGGCCAGGAGGCGGAAACGAGAGGAGCAGGTCGGTATGGAGCACACCCCGCAAAGCCAAATCACGCCCGATTCGAAGGTGGGCGAAGGCCTCTCGATCCTCCGGTATTTCACGACTCCGGGGAAGCATCCGTTCGATGCGATCGAGTGGGACGTGCGGGATGCGCGGATCGGCCACGGAGACAAGGTCTCCTTCGAGCAGCGAGACGTCGAGTTCCCCAAGAGCTGGTCGCAGAACGCCACCAACATCGTCGCCCAAAAGTACTTCCGCGGGCGGCCCGGCTCGCCCGAGCGCGAACGATCCGTCCGACAGATGATCACGCGCGTCGCCGGCACGATCGCGGCGTGGGGACGTGAGCGAGGCTATTTCGCGACCGACGAGGACGGGCAGGCATTCGAGGCGGAGCTCACCCACATCCTGCTCCACCAGATGGCGGCGTTCAACTCGCCCGTGTGGTTCAACGTCGGCTGGCATCCGGTCGGTAGCTCGAAGATGCAGGCGAGCGCCTGCTTCATCCTCTCGGTCGAGGACGACATGGAGTCGATCCTCGAGTGGAACACCAAGGAGGGGATCATCTTCCGCGGCGGGTCGGGCTCTGGGATCAACCTGTCGAAGATCCGGGGCTCGATGGAGCCGCTCAGCCGCGGCGGCACTGCATCCGGCCCGGTGTCGTTCATGCGCGGGGCCGATGCGTGGGCCGGATCGATCAAATCGGGCGGCGGAACCCGGCGAGCCGCAAAGATGGTCGTGCTCGACGTCGATCATCCCGACATTCGGGAGTTCATCTGGTGCAAGGCGAAGGAGGAGGACAAGGCCGCGGCGCTTCGCGACGCCGGGTTCGACATGTCGATCGACGGCGACGGCTTCCACTCGATCCAGTACCAGAACGCCAACAACTCGGTGCGCGTGACCGACGAGTTCATGCATGCCGTGGAGAACGGTGACGATTGGCACCTGCTCGCCCGTACCACCGGTGAGCCCATCGGCGATCCGGTTCCCGCGCGCGAGCTGATGAGCGAGATCGCCGAGGCGGCGTGGCGGTGCGCCGACCCCGGCGTGCAGTACGACACGACCATCAACCAGTGGCACACATGCCCGAACTCCGGGCGGATCAACGCTTCGAACCCGTGCAGCGAGTACATGCATGTCGACGACTCGGCCTGCAACCTCGCGTCGCTGAACCTGATGAAGTTCCGCCGGGCGGACGGCACGTTCGACGTCGAGTCGTTTGAGCACGCGGTCGACATCATGTTTCTCGCGCAGGAGATCGTCGTCTCACCGTCCAGCTATCCGACCGAGCAGATCGCGACCAACGCGCGCGCGTTCCGCCAGCTCGGCCTCGGCTACGCAAACCTTGGCGCTTACCTGATGGCTGACGGCGTCCCCTACGACTCCGACGAGGGACGTGGGATCGCGGCCGCGATCACGGCGCTCATGACGGGTCGTGGGTATCTCGGCTCGGCTCGGGTGGCGGCCGCGATGGGGCCCTACGAGCGCTACGCGGAGAATCGCGAGGCGCACAACGCGGTCATGCGGATGCACCGCGATGCCGCCAGCACGATCGAGGATTCGTCTTGCTCGGACACGGCGCTGTTGCAGGCGGCTCGCTCGACCTGGGACCAAGCCGTCAACGCTGGCGAGTCACACGGCTACCGCAATGCCCAGGCAACCGTGCTGGCTCCGACAGGAACGATCTCATTCTTGATGGACTGCGACACGACCGGTGTCGAGCCCGATTTCTCGCTGGTCAAGTTCAAGGAGCTCGTCGGCGGCGGCCAGATGACGATCGTCAACCGCACGGTCCCGCTCGCGCTTCAGACCCTCGGGTACTCGGACGAGCAGATCGAGCAGATCGAGGCGCACATCAACGAGCACGGCACGATCGTCGGGGCTCGTGACCTCGCCGTCGAACACCTGCCGGTGTTCGACGTCGCGGTGGGCGAGCGGGCGATCTCGCACATGGGCCACATCAAGATGATGGGGGCGGTCCAGCCGTTCATCAGCGGCGCGATCTCGAAGACGGTCAACCTCCCGGAGACCGCCACCGTCGACGACATCGCCGATGCCTACACGCAGGCGTGGCAGCTCGGCATCAAGGCACTCGCGATCTACCGCGATGGCTCCAAGACCGCGCAGGCGCTGCGGACCGACGCCCAGAAGGAGGCGCCGGTGGCGCCAGAGGCCGCGATCGAGCAGGCGGTCGCGGAAGCGCTCGCCAAGGCTCCGCCCAAGCGGCGGCGGATGCCTCGCGAGCGCCAATCGATCACGCACAAGTTCTCGATCGGCGGCCACGAGGGCTACATCACGGCCGGCATGTACGAGGATGGCTCGATCGGCGAGATCTTCCTGACCGACATCGGCAAGGAGGGCTCGACGCTGCGCGGGATGATGAACTCGTTTGCGACCGCGATCTCGATCGCGTTGCAGTACGGCGTGCCGCTGGAGACGCTGGTGCGCAAGTTCAGCTACATGCGCTTCGAGCCCGAGGGGATGACCTCGAACCCCGAGATCCCGTTCGCGAAGTCGATGCCCGACTACATCATGCGCTGGCTGGCATCGCGGTTCCTCGACGTGGACCTCCAAGAGGAGCTCGGCATCCTCACGCCCGAGGTCCGCGCCCGCAAGGCGGCGCAGGATGCCGCCAGCTCACACGTGGGCGACACCGTCGGGCCAGATGTCGAGGCGGCTGGCGGGACGAACGGTGGTGGCAACGGTGGCGGCAACGGTGGCGGCGCCGCCGGGGCCACGGCCGGCGGGCCATCCGCGACCCCGCCCCGGCCCGCAACCGCCGCGCTGACGGACGAGCCACCGGTCCGCCCGGCAGTCCGCCAGGGCCTCGACCTCGGTCCCGCGTGTCAGCAATGTGGCGGCATGATGCAGCGCACGGGCAGCTGCTACACGTGCTCGAGCTGCGGGTTCAACACCGGGTGCGGATAGCCGTAGAGGGTCGTTCCGATGTCCTCGGTCTGGTCACGGAATGTCCCGCGAGGGTCATGAGGATGTCCGAAGGCTCCGTCGGAGATGGCAGGGCTTCGCTCTGGCCCTTCGCGCATCAGTCACCCGCGTTTGGGACACAAGAGTCATGCCGTGACTCGTAGCATTTGACCCTCAATCGTCCGCAGCGACCCAGAGATCGCGCACGCTCGTCGGGTTTCTACGTTCCTGCCGAGAGTGGGTGGCCGTTCATCGCTGCAAAGACCACGAGGCTCGGGGAACCCTGACGGACGCTGTTCGTTCCGTCGCACGACAGAAACGTCGACTCCAAGGCGTCATCGACACAGTTGACTTCAACGCGACGACAGCAGGACAGCCTATTGTCCGATACGAGCAGGCTTGCTGCTCTGGTTAAGCTTAGACAGCTCACGTACTCGGATCAGCGTTGAGCGACGAGCTGGGGCTGGTTCTCACCATGCGGGGACGACGGCCGATGAGGCGCAGGTCTCGACCATGCGGGCCGTGTCCGTTAGGGCGAAGTCGCCCGCGCTTGCTCCTGTTGAGCCTCACCGCTTGCGCTCAGCCTCGTCCTCGGCAACCTTCAGCGCCTTCTCCGCCAGCGCGTATCCCTGATCGCCGATCGCTCGGAGTTCCTCAGCGAGGGCGCGCATGGGGTAGGGATTGTCGTCGCTGGCCATCCTTGCGCGCATCAGCGCGGCTTCGCGGACGAACTGCGAGACGCTCGAGCCTTGGCGTCTCGCGGCTTTTTGGATCAGCTTCATTCCCTCGCGGGTGAAGCTGATCGTGGTGCGTGTCATTGCCATGGCGAAAAGTCAGCGAAGAGGTCCTCAATGCATCGGCCGCTAGCGCCGATGCTAGCGTTACCGACATCGCGCATGCTACCGCAGTGGCGGCGAAGAACCTCGTAAGAAAGAGGATTCCCGTGCTAGCGCTGCCGCTAGCATCGACGCTAGCACGGATGCTGTCGGGGGCGACTGCGCGGGGGCAACCCGATTCTGGGTTGCCCCCGCTCGCCATCCACGAATACGACAAGAGAAGTTCGGCGAGGCCGGACTGTTTCGAGTGGCAACTCCAGCAGCATGAGTCGCCGCTTCATCAGCGCGAGAGCTACCGTCGTCGCTGGATGGTGGGCGATATGGAGCGATTGCTGGCGCAAATGCCCTCGGGCGGTCCCGCCTTGGCCATCATTCGCCGGAAGCGCCAACCCGGCTTTGCACTCCTGCGATGCTGGACTTACGGTGCGTCCAAGGAATGCACCCGTACGACGGAGATGAGATGGCAGCCATTACCGACCAGTCCACTTCCGAGATCGGGGCTAACCTGCGGGCGCGGCGCGAGTGGGCCACGTCAGCCGCCGGCTGGCGTAAGAGGGACGCTCTGCGGGAGATTCGGGAGATGGAGGACGAGCTGGAGGCGCGCGGCGAGCTCCCGGAGTCGGAGCCGCCGAAGCCGCATCTGGTGTCGCGTCCGAAGGGCGTCTACCGGACCACGCACCGCGTGAAAATGCACACCGTTGGCACGCCGCCGGACGACGACCCCGGCCTGTGCTTCCACGGGGACCGTGGCGAGGGCGTGGCCCTCTGCGGCCAGCCGCTGAAGCCGTGGGTCGATGAGAGCGGCGCCCTTCGGGACGTTGAGTGGGCGCAGTTCGGAGAGGGGCCGGTGGACTGCGGCAAGTGCGCCAACATCAGCGGCGCGGTGGTCGGGTACGAGCCGCTGGCGGAGCCGCAGGGCGAGTCGGTGCGCACAGCGTCGGCGCGGCGGGTTTGAGATGAACAGAAGCCGTCACTGATGATCCATCCGTCAGTGTTTTCGTTCCGGTGCCCCGTCTGCGGAGGGCGCCGGTGAGCAGTGCTCCAGCGCGGCGGGACGACGCACAAGCGCCGGATCAATCTGATGCCTAACGGGGCGGCGCAAAAAGCGCAACCCGCGCTGGCTGAACTCTTCCGGCGCCTGGGCTTGCAGGCCGACACGGCGTAGCGATGTGGGCGAGGCCCACCGCCGCCAAGGCCAAACGCGCATATATCCCGGCCGGTGTCATGGTTCGCCTCGGCCTCGGCACCATCCATACCCCTATCGGCTGTGCCGCCCTGAGAGCGGGTGCATGACGACGCTCCGCGCGCCGGTGGCCTACAGCGTCATCTGACAGGCCGCGGCGCCGACGTGCACGGTGACCCTCTCCCCGGTCGCGGAGGCCGGGGCCTTGAAGTACACGTCCGCGTAGCCGGAGGCGTCCGTGTGGTAGCTGGCCGTGCGCCCCGAGTCGTCCGAGACGGTCACGGTCTCGGACGGCTGGTTCGAGTGCACGTACACGTCATAGTCGTGATAGCGGCTCGAGTAAGAGGTCGACGCCGAACAACGCGCGCCGGAGGGAGACTGCGTGCTCGTCGGCCTCTGGGTGGAGGCGGCGCTCGGAGCTCCCTGACCTGCCAGCTTCGTCCAGTCGCTGACGATCGCGCGCTGCGCGTCCGCCAGCGTCATCTTCCCGGCGCACACCTCCGAGCGCAGGTCGCTCTCGACCGTGTCCTTCGGGTTGGGGCTCGCTCCTGGTTCTGGCCACAGGTTGCGCGGGTCGTTGACCGCCCCTCCGAGCTCCAAGGGCACGAAGTGGTCGTACTCGTAAGCGCTCAGTGGGCCGGTGTCGCCGTAGGCGGCCATGCTCGCCCGCTTCTCGGGCTCGCTCACCGACTCTGGCGGCCGCACCGTCGAGGTCCAGCCCGTCACGCAGATGGTCCGCTGAATAGTCGCCTGGGTAACTGCGGGGTTAAGCGCGCCGGGCGTGCACTGCGGGTCCGGGCGGGAGTACAGTCCCGAGCCGAGCGCGCGGCAGGAGCCCGGCGGGGGCTGGGATTGCACCACCCGGGCCGAGGCGCTCGAATAAACGAGAACGGAGGGGCTCCGACCGCCGCCCGCGGGCATCTGCTTGGGCTTGCCGGGCGCGCGCGCCGAGGCCGCCGTTGGGCTCGTCGCTGTACGGTTCGTGCCAGTGCTGCTCGTGCCGGCGCTGCTCGTGGCGGTGCTGCTCGTCGGGGCGGGAGCGCTGGGGGTCGCCGTGCTGGTGGCGCTGGTCGCTCCTCCGCAGCCCGCCAGCGCTAGCGCGCACGCGACGGCGGCCAGCGGCGGGCGTTGTCGTGGCAGCGGTGCGCGGCGAACAGTCATCGGGGTGAAGATAGTGCGGCCGCGTCCGCCGGACCGCACGCCAGGGGAGCCTCGTTCTCGCAGATGACCGCGCTCGCGCTGCTGGTTTCAGACCCCCTGCCGCAGCGCTCCGACCGGGGTCGGCGGCCTCACGACCGCGGTATATGAAATCGCGGAGATGCTCGACGAGAAGCTGCCCAGGCGCAGCAAGCTCGTCCACCGATGTGCCGAACGTCAGCTGATACCGTAGGTCGTCGGCTAGCGGCACGGTGCCGAGCAGCCGACATCTGCGAACGGATTAAAGGGGCATCAATGTTGAACGGATTCGAGCTCGTCAAGCCTGGCGAGGAGAAGTGGGATTCCGCGCGCGCGGCCTGGAACTTGGCGATCGAGCAGCGGCCCGCAATGGTGGCGTGGCCCAGGAACGCGGACGAGGTCGCCGCTGTCGTTAACTTCGCTTGCGAGAGCGGCTTGCGCGTGGCTGTCCAGGCCGAGGGCCACAGCGCTGGCGCTCTGGCTGGGGTTGGCGAGGACACGCTGCTGCTCAAGATGGGCCGCATGACCGGGGCCGAGATCGACGCTGAGAGCCGCCGTGTGCGGGTCGGCCCGGGCGCGAAGTGGTACGACGTGAGCCGGCTGGCCTCGCCGCGCGGGCTTTCCGCCCTTTCTGGCTCCTCGGCCGAGGTCGGGGTCGTCGGTTACACGTTGGGTGGCGGACACGGCTGGCTTGCCCGCAAGCATGGCCTGGCCTGCAACAGTGTGCTCGCGGCGGAAATCATCACCGCAGATGGCCAACTGGTCCGCGCTGACCGCGACAACGAGCCCGACCTGTTCTGGGCGCTGCGCGGCGGCGGCGGGAACTTCGGCGCCGTGACAGCGCTCGAGTTCGAGCTATACGCCGTCCCTGAGCTCTACGCCGGAATGGTCGCCTGGCCGTGGGAGCGCACGGCTGACGTCCTGCACGCCTGGCGGGAGTGGGTTCCAGACCTGCCCGACGAGCTGAGCACGTGGGCGCGGATCCTTCAGGTCCCGCCGCTGCCCGATATCCCTGAACCCGTCCGCGGGCGCCAGCTGGTGGTTGTCGAGGCCGCGTACCTGGGCACCGAGGAGGCCGGAGGGGAGCTGCTCCGGCCGCTGCGCGACCTCGAGCCGGAACTCGACACGTTCGCGCTCGTCCCCCCTGAGGCTCTGGGCCACCTACACATGGACCCCGAGGATCCCGTCCCGTTCGCCATGAACGGCCAGATGCTCGACGAACTCCCGCCATCGGCGATCGACACCATCGTCCAGGTGGCCGGGCCGGACTCGGGCTCGCCGCTCCTGTCGCTCGAGATCCGTCTGCTTGGAGGCGCCCTGAAGGAGGCCCCGCCAGATGCGGGGGCCCTCGCCACGCTCGACCACGGGTTCCTGACCCTCGGCGTGGGCATGATCATGGACGCGGAAATGGGAATGGCGATCAACCGGCACTTAGACCTAACCGCCGACGGCCTCCAGCCATGGGACTCCGGCGTGAAGTACGCCAACTTCATTGACGTTCCCACGGACATGCGCCAGTGCTACGCGCCTGAGACCTTCGATCGACTCCAAGCGGTGAAGGCGCGCTACGACTCAGACGACCTCTTCCGGGCCAATCATCCCATCCCCTGGGCCGCAGCCGCGGCGTAGCGCCCTCAGAGCCACAGAGCGGCTGGGCCGAGCGAGGCGCCCTGTTCGGCCCCAGCCACGATGAGGTCACGACACGGCAGATCGGTGGGGATGATCGCCGTGCCCGAGCGCGAACGTCGGGGCCACCTGGCGTTCCACATCACCGCCGACTGAAACCGACCGGCTCTTGACCCCTGCGGTCCCGAACGCGAACAATCGACTGAGAGGACATCGAAATGACCAGAACCGGACAATCCGATGAACGTCCACAGATAGCTGTAGAGGGTCATCTCGACGTCCCGCGCTGCTGACGCGGCGAACGCGTGATCGAGTCAGCCACGGCTGGCGTATGGGTACGGGAGTGGAAGGACTGGCCGCTACCGAGTTCAACGAACCACGGGTCGCGGCGGGCGCCCCGGCCACGGGCGGAAACCGCGCATCCGCGCCGACTATCTTTCGCTGGGCAAACTGTGGTCTATCCGGAGCCGCCTGCCTCAACTCGCTGCTACTCGTATGGCGAGGGGCGTTCGGCGTCGATCGCGTAATGATCGCTAACAGGCTCACGCCCTAGTCAAGATCCGCTTCGCAGCACGTGCAGCTGCGGTCAGCCGTCGGCTCATTGATCCAAGGATCACGTCGAGCCAGATGCGAAGTCGCCGCAGTTGAGCCTCAGTGTGAGCCACCCGCCCGCGTGTCTCGTCCGGGCCCGCAGCCGTGCGATGGAGCTCCTCCTCCCTGAGGCGGAGTTGCTTGGCATGATCATGAAGCTCGGCGTCCCTGCGCCTCAACCGCTCCCGCAAATCGCTCGGATGCGGGCCCGCGACGTTGCCGAGGCGAACGAGTTCGTTCGCGAATGCCGCTGCGATCAGCCGCTCCGCGCGCCCCACGGGACAGCCTTCGGCCGCGAGGGCGTGCCGGTAGACGATCGCGTCGACGGCCGTACGGGCGTCTAGGAGATCGAGCGTCCGCTCGGTTATCTCCAGCCTCGCGTCCGGTGCCTCGGCTGCTAAGCCGTCCGCAGTGGTCGAGTGGAGGCGAATCGGCGTCAGCGGCACCTCGAAGAAGCGCGACAGGCCGGCCCAGCTGGAGTCGCCAAGCTCGAGAATGCCGACAAATCCAAGCCTCTCGAGTGCGGCGATCGACCGCACGGCGAGGTCATCGACGTCCTCGGGAGCGATGAAGTCCGGCTCAGGGATCCTGGGGTCTCCAGCGAGCAGCATTCTGCAGACGACGTTGTCGATCGCCTGCGCAACCTGAGGTTCGGCGAGGAACTCGTCGAGGGGACGCAGGGCGTGGTCGAGGCGCGGATCCCGCCAGGTCTCGCGGTCCTCCGGCGAGAGCAGCCTCCACCACGCGTAGTGCGAAACAACACGCGCGCGCGGCTCTCGCAGCACCGTGGCGACTCCCGACGCACTGGTCAGCCACAGGAGAACCGGAAGCGGGAAGTGCCCACTGATGACCGCGTGGTCGGACAGAGCGACAACCTCGGCTTTGTTAAAGGCCATCAGCTTGTGCACGTCCGGGTCGATCGCGTCGACGTCGACCGCGCTCCCCAACGGCCAAACACAGCCCCGCTTGGGGCTAATCGTCCCGGGCGGGAGAGCGTGCTCCAGCGCGGCATGGATGCTTGTGCCCCCGCTTTTAGGCACGTGGAGGAAGCACCGAGGTCCCGTCTGTGGCGACGGGGCGCTCACGCCGCTCCCCGGACACGAAAACATCCCCAGGGCACCGTCAACCTGCTCGCACGGAGCGTGGCGGGACGCGAGCGGGCGCCGCTAGCTCGTCGTAGATCCAGGCGTACATCTTCTCGATCCCCTCCGTGAGCGGCGTGCTCGGCTCCCAGCCCAGCCGCTCAAGGATGCGTGTGTTATCCGAATTCCGTCCGCGAACGCCCTTGGGTGCATCGAGGTTGTACCGACGCGTCAGTCGCACCCCGGCGACCTCCTCGACGATATCCACGAGCCGATTGATGGTCACGAGCTCCGCGGACCCCAGGTTAATCGGCTCGAGGATGTCGCTCTCCATGACTTTCGTTGTTCCGATCAAGCAGTCATCGATGTACATGAAGCTCCGGGTCTGTTCGCCGTCGCCCCAGATCTCGATTTCGTGCTGCCCGAAGAGCTTGGCCGCTGCGACCTTGCGGCAGATCGCTGCGGGCGCCTTCTCGCGTCCACCCTCGTAGGTTCCATGTGGTCCATATACGTTGTGATACCGGGCAACGCGCGTCTCGATGCCGTAGTCGTCACGGAAATTGCGGCACATCCGCTCAGAGAAGAGCTTCTCCCAGCCGTAGCCGTCCTCGGGCATCGCTGGGTAGGCGTCTTCCTCGCGCAGTGCAGTGACATCGGGCCGTTGCTGGAGGTCGACGTTGTATACGCAGGCTGAAGATGACAGGAAGTGACGACGAACCCCGGCCTCCCTGGCGGCGAGCAGCAAGTGAGTGTTGATCAGGACCGAGATCATGCAGGCCGCCCGGTTGGCCTCGATGAAGCCCATGCCGCCCATGTCACAAGCGAGGTTGTACACATGTGCCACGCCATCCACGGCCTCCTGGCAGCGCTCAAGTGAACGGAGGTCCGCCACGCGGTTGTCGGCGTCGTCGAACACCTGATGCCACTCGTCGAGCGGTTTGACGTCGACCGCCCGGACGCTCGCGAAGCCGTTCTCTCTGAGATTGCGCACGAGCCAGCCGCCGATGAATCCGCCGGCCCCGGCGACGAGAATGGGATCAGTCGTCGAGATGCGTCGTTCCATGGTCGTCCGCTTGCGCACCGTACTCGGTCCGTACTCGACCCTGAAGCGCCCGACCCAGCCGGACGATGTCGATTCGGCTCCTGTAGCGGTCGGCCGGGAGCACCCCCCAGCAGTCGATCAATACGGGCCTCTCCCGGTCCGGATCCAGCGAATCGAGTGGGAGGTCGGCGAATTCCGGCCACGGCGTCGTAATCACCACCACGTCGGATCGTTCGAGGAGTTCGGCAGCCGATGAGCAACCGTACGTGTCTTCCGGCAGCGCGCCGAGCGCGGCGTCGAGGGCGACTGGGTCGTAAACGTTCACCGCGTAGCCCTCACGTGCCAGCAGGACGGCCAGTGCAACCCCGGGACTCTCGTCGATCACGGCCGTATCCGGCTTGTAGGAGAGTCCGAGAATCCCCACGGCGTTTCCGCCATTCAGACGGGAGCGGACGACTCGCGCAAGCCGAGCCGATTGGGCGATGTTGATGGCGTCAGTCGCCTCGGCGAGCGCTGGATCGGCGCCGAGATCGCGTGCGAGCACCGCAAACGCCCTATTGTCACGCGGGAAGCAGGGTCCTCCATAGGCGAGCGCTCCACGGAGGTACTTTTGCCCGATCCGCGTGTCGAGTCCGAGCGCATCTGTGACTGCATCGACGTCCGCCCCGGGGAGGCGCTCGCAGATGTCGGCGAGCGCATTCGCGAAGGAGATCTTCATCGTCACATAGGTATTCACAGAGATTTTCGTCAACTCTGCATTGACAAGGTTCATGTGTCGAAACGGCGGATCGTTCTCGCACACGCCCGCGTAGAGCCGCTCGAGCACGTCACCTGCCCGTGAGTCGGATTCGCCGATCAGGACCATGTCGGGCTCGAGCATGTTGCGGATCACGTTCCCGAGGGCGATGAACTCGGGGCTGTAGCACAGTCCGAGCGAGTCACCGATCTGCCGACCTGAGAGACGCTCAAGTTCCGGCCCGATCTCTGACTCGCACGACCCGGGCATCACCGTGCTCCCGACTACCACGACCTGGTACTCCGAACGCGACCCCAGTGCAGGCCCCAGCGCGTCGAGTGCGGCGAAAAGGTAAGCATTGGTGAATGCGCCACGCTCGTCCGACGGAGTCGGGACCAGGAAGATGATCACGTCTCGATCCGCAGCCGCGCTGAAGTCAGTCGTCGCGTTGAGCGTCTGGCGTGCAGTCGAGATGAGCTCCTGCAAACCAGGTTCATCCACTGGAGCGCGCCCTTCGCTTATCAGGCGCACGACATTGGCGTTCACATCGATGCCGAGCACGTCGTTGCCCTTACTGGCAAGCACAGCTGCTAACGGCGCACCGAGCTTTCCAAGTCCTACGACAGCAATCCTCATAGGGGGTCTCAGGCTAGACGGCGTGCGCCGTGACGAGCAGGTGCCACCCGAATTGACGCTCGATGGCGCGCAGCAGTGGTTCCGGCATCCAGCGAAAGTAGGGTTCCTTCACATAGCGGTACTGAATATAGTCGCGAACGCGGTAGGGGAAGATATGGTCGACGGCCAGCTCATCCACGTTAAATCCGTGCCTTTCAATTAACTCCCGCCCGTCGCGCCGGCTGTACGCATACGTGACCGGGCAGCCGGTCTCTGCCTCGGAATACCTCGCGATTAGTCCGTCGGTCTTCCGAAAGTCTCCCCGCCCCTTCGCCACAACCATCCACAGCACCTTCCACGAGTGGCGATGGTAGACCATCACTTTCAGGGTGCCGCCGGGCGCGGTGAGCGTCCGCATCCCGGCGAGCGCCCGCTCGGGATTGGGCGTGTGGTGTATGACGCCAAATGAATAGACGAGATGGTAGGGGCCGCCGGAGACCGCCGATGAGAGCTCCTCGGCGTTCGCGTTGATGAACTCGATCCGGTCGGCAACGCCCATCACCTCGGCGCGTTGCCGGGCGATCTGGAGCGACTCGCTCGAGAGGTCAACCGCAGTGAGCTCAGCGCCGGCGCGGGCAAAGTTGATCGAGTCCGTTCCGATGCCGCAGCCCACCTCCAGCACACGTTTGCCCCGCCACCGCTCGAACTGGGCGAAGGCGGGGATGTGGGGCTCGACGAAGTACTTCCGGGACTCGACCTCATCGAAGTACTCCCGCGACCCCACGGGTTTCCGCGAGTGCCGGATGTTGCAGGGCCGCGCGTCCCAATATCGGCGAACGTCAGCGATCGACTTCGGGGGTGCGCTACGGGTCATCACGCCTCATAAATGCTTACCAAAGATCGCGGTCCGTCGCGCGGGTGAACAGGCTGACAATCGTCCCGCGCATCGAGCCGGGATCGTAGACGATCGGTTTGCCGATGCCCGCAGGCCCGCGCGACGACCAGCTAGCCTCAGGACTGGCGGCCGCCAGCCTCTCAGGGACGCAGCGCCTTCAGGCCCGCCGGGCATCTCCGCCTTTCGCAGCTGTCCCGAGTCGGCGTCGAAGACCCAGAGCTAGGAGGTTGGTGTCGAACGGGCGCGGGGTGAGCGGGCTTGACGAGTTCGGATGGTCTGGGAGGCTGTTGGCGTGTTCCGGGTCGATCGGTCGACTTGTAGGGTGGAGTTGCTGGGGTCGCTGGCGCGGGTTGGTGGTGGCGGTGATTCGTCCCGGGGTGGTGTCGGAGGGGATCTGTGGGCGCTCAGCTGGTGCTGAGTGCCCATCCGCCGGATTGGCGGGTCAGTCCGAGCACGCCGAGTCGGGCGAGGTTGACGGCGGCGGCGAGCAGTTGGAAGTCGGCGGCGACCTTTGGTTTGCCTCGCACTCGGGCGTGTCGACCGCCGTGCTTTCTGCGCATGAGGTGCGCGATCTTGCGTTCCACGGTCGGCCGTGTCTGTGTGTAGTCGGCCTTCCACTCCGGGTCGGTTTGGTGGGCGCGCGCCGCGGCGAGGTGGCGCTCGTGCTCGCCGAGGTGGATCGTGCGTCCGGAGCGCGAGCTGGTGCAGTTGGCGGCGAGCGGACACGCGCCGCACAACGCACCGAAACGGGCGATCTGCCCGCCCGTGATCGCGCGGGTGGCGACGGTGTGAGCGGCCGGACACGTGACAGTGCCCGCGTCGAGATCGACCCGGAACTCGCTTTTGGGGAACCGGCCGCCCGGTGCGCGCGGCGGCTGTGTCTTCACGCGCGTGTCGATCCCGGACTGCTCGAAGCTATCCAGCAGCGCCCCGGTCCCGTACGCGCTGTCGCCATAGACCATGAGCGGCCCGTCCGCGATCATCGTCGTCTCGGTCGTCTCGGCCGTCTCGGCCGTCTCGGCGGTGGGGAGGTCCGCGGCCAGCAGATCGGCGACCGCGGTCTGATCGCCGGCGTTGCCAGCACTCACATCAGTGGCAACGATCATCTCGCTGTCGGGATCGATCGCGAGGTGGCCCTTGTACCCGTCGAACCCGCGTGCCGCGGTCTTGTGACCGTGCCGGGCGTCCGGGTCGACGGTCGAGATCACCCGGTCCTTCGCGACTTTGCGCACGATCCGGAACCGGCCCTCCTCGCCGCTCTCCAAATCCTGCCCGACGACCGTCGCCAACAGCTCCGCCGCCCTCGCCAGCGCCGGCTCGAGCTCGCGGCCGTCCAGCACCGCAAGCACCGCGCGAGCATCCCGCGCGAGCGCGTCGACGAGCTCCTCCCGCGCTGAGCGGTCCTCCCAATCGCACACCGGCTTGCCCGCCGATCGATAGTCATCATCACGCGCGAGCACTGCGCGCAGCGCCCGCTCCTCCCACGACGCGCACGCTGCCAGCACCCCGCGGATCGCCGAGCGGATCAACGTCACCGTGTCCATCGTCACGACCGCGTCATACAGCGCCGTCGAATCCAGCACGCGCCGGCGGCCGACCAGCCCCGCCTCCCGCGCCGCAGCCAGCGTGACCTCGAACACCCGATCCGGCTCCTCAGAGGCCGCCAACCGGGCACGCATGTCGACCAGCACCGTGTGCACGAACCCCGGATAATCGAAGTCCAGGCCACCGGCCGCGTACTTCCACCGCAGGTCATACGTGAACCGGTCCACCGCCTCCCGATCCGAGCAGCCCTCAAGCCGCTGCAACACCATCACCACCGCCACGATCGTCGGCGGCACCGACCGCCGACCAACATCCATGAACAAGTCGGCGAACATCTCGTCGGGGAACAACTCGAAGCACTGCCGATGCAACAGACCGTAGATCGAATCCGCCGGCACGCGCGACTCGCAAAAGCTCGTCGTCGTCGCGAACAGACCCGACTGGCGCGGAGTCAGTCCAAGGCTCATACCCTCAAGTCTTACTCGAGGGTCGGACGGACCCGTCCGAAAAACACCAGTCTCCTAGCAGCCGAGTTCGGCCAGGACCTGCTAGAGATTGTCCTCGGTCCGACCCTGCTCAGCCCGATCCCGAAGACACGGCTGTCCGCCAGAACCCCACGAGCGAGTCGAGTACCTCTCGATCCGGCCGATCGATGTCGAGCTTGAGGAAATCCACGTAACCAGGATCGCGAGTGCTTGATCTGGGCTGCGCCAGCGGCGCGCTGGGGGCTGCGCTGCGACGGGACAAGGGTTGCTGCGTCGTTGGTGTCGACTATTTCCACTCGCGCCTGACGGCGACCTCGACGAGTTCTACGTGCACGATCTGAGGCGGCTACCGCTTCCGGTTGGGCTGGAGTCCTTCGGCTAGGTCCTCATCTGTATAATCGAACATCTCGGCGATCCAGAGGCTTTCATGGACGAGCTGTGCGGCGCGGGTGAGATGAATTCGTAGGCGCTGTTGGTTGGGAGCGCAGGGAAGATCGCGTTCCTGCGAACACCCATACTTCTGCTGATCGACCAGTTCGACTACGGCAAACGCGGCATCCTCGATCTCACCGGGGTCGGTGGTCGACTGGGCCGTCGATGTGGATGACCAGTGACGAGACCTCTTCCGCGCGGTGACGGCCGCAGAGGGCATGGACGAAGGAGGGAGCACTCCATGGCCACAGTCGACGCGACCTCTCACCGCCGGACCGGACCACTTGCCGACCCGCAGCGCACGATCGCCGCCACGGCCTACGGCTGCTTGGACCCGGGAACTTGCAGCCTGCTGCTCGACTTCGGCTCCCCGGCGAGCACGCGGCGCTTCGCAGCTCGAAGCGGGCTGGTCATCCGCCAACTGACCGACCGCTGGATGCCCTCCAGCCACATGCGCTGGCGCGCGAGCTCCTCCTCAAGCCGGCTCATCGTCTGTCGCTGGGCGTTCAGCTCCTCCTCACGCATGCTTAGCTGCTCCGCCAGACCGGCGATCTGCGACTCGGTCTGTTTCACCCGGCGGGTCAGAGACTCTGCGGATGCCGCAGATTTGCCGGCGACGTCACCCAGGCGGACTAACTGAGCGGCAAACGTGGCGTCGCTGATCCGGTTCGCCTCGACTTCCGTGGTTTCCGACATCAACACTCGACGGTACACGAGCGCGTCCGCAGCGGTGCGGGCGTGCAGCAAATCGAGCGTGCGGTCCAAGATCGGTTCATGAACTGGCATGAACTCGGGCGTGGTTGCCTTCGACACGTTGGCGCGGGTCGGCTCGAGGGTCACCCCGAAGAAGCGCGAGAGACCACGCCACGTCGCCTGCCCACGTTCGAGCACGCCGACGAACCCGAGCTGTTCCAGCCGCTCGACGGCATCGCACGCGAGGCTTTCGATGCGCTCGGGGGGGATGAAATGGGCATCCGGTATCCGGGGGTCGCCGTACAGGAGCATGCGACACACGGCGTTGTCGAGTGCTGGCGCCTGCAGCGGCTCTGCTAGGAACTCGTCGAACGGACGCGCGGTATGGACGCGCGCTAGACGCGACGCCTCGTCGCCTCCAGGTGTCAGGCGGAGGAACGCGTACACCGAGATGAGGCGCGCTCGCGGTTCACGCAAGACCATGGCGATCGACTCCGGCGGAGCGACCCTCAACAGGGTCGGTAGGCAAAAGTGACCGATGACCAGCTCCGATCGCGACAGGTCCTCGAGCTCCGGCTCCTCCACTAGCGTGTGCTCGCGAAACTCGTGTGGGAGCTGATCGACCGCGGTGACTGGGCTTGCGAGCGAGGTGTCCCAGCGCTTGACGCTTATCGACGCGGTCGGCAGCGCGGCAAGGAGAGCTGCGCGCACGCTCACACCGCCGCTCCTGGGCACGTGCAATAAGCACCGTGGATGCTGCTCGGGGTATTGAGAAGCGCGCCGCCCGGCCATGGCTCGCGTGACGATATCGTTAATCTGCGCTAACTCAGTTAGCGACGAACTCGGGCTCGCGGGCTCGTACTGCACGCTCCCCCTCGTCCCTAGGCGACAGCAGGCCCCGAGCACTGTCAGGGTTCGAGCATCCACTCGAAATCCACTCCGCGGGTGCCGCAAAAGCCAACGGCAATCACGCGACGCCGGAGAGCGGCGCGATCGTCGCATGACGGTCAACGACTTTCAGCATTGCTCCCAAATTGCTTGAGCACCTAGACTTCCGCCGCGTGGCGAATCGACTGTTCGATAGCTTCCTCGAGAACGACGATGAACTCGACGTGGTCACCAGCAGCGAGTTCGTTGTGGTCGGGGGCGGAACCACGTCCTGGCGCCGGCCGGGGGCGACCGAGCTAACCGAATGGGAGGCAATGCTCGATGGGATCGAGGACGCAACCGGTCGGCTGACGATGCTCGAGCTCGGTGCTGGCTTCGGCCGCTGGACAGTAAACGCCGCCGTCGCGCTCCGCCGATATCGGCCCGAACTCAAATACCGTTTCATTGCAGTCGAGGCGGAACCCACTCACTACCGCTGGCTCAAACAACACACCCGCGCCAACGGGCTACGTCGTTGGTCCCGCGCCGGCAGCTGCAAGCTTATTCAGGCCGCCGTCAGCCGCGACCCCGGCCGCGACCGCTTTTTCATCGGTAATCCCAAGGATTGGTACGGTCAGACGCTCGTGCGCCCTGAGAACGAGACAGCTGATGCACCCATCACCGAGGTGCGTACGGTCACGCTCAGCAGCCTCCTCCGGCCGCTCGACCGTGTTGACCTGATCGACATCGACATCCAAGGGGCCGAACTGGAGGTGCTCCGGGAAGCGGCGCCCGCGTTGGGGCACGTGCGACGCATCCACGTGGAAACCCACTTCGACGAGATCGACAAGCAGCTTCCCATCGTGCTGAGCCGGGCGGCCGGTGACTGGCAGCAGGAGATCATGATCCCGCTCGGGGCCAGATGCCCTACGAGGCTTGGCGACGCCGATTTCAGTGGCGGCGGCGTCCAGCTTTGGCGCAACGACCGTCGATAGCTCGAGCCTTGGCGAGCGAGCGCGGGCGCGATCCTTCGAGCTAACTGAGACGTCGGCTTCCGGGGACGCGCTCGCCGCAGGACGGGTAGACCGGCGCCCGTACGCTGAGGTAGCTCAGCTGGTAGACCATTTACCGTAGGTAGAGACGATTGACCAGCTCGTGGCACGGTCCGGGCTCCGGCGGCCGAACCTGGTGAAGCTCAACATCGAGGGCTCGGTGGTCGCTCGCGGCCCGCTCATGGGTTGGCCGTGTCAAGCGGCGTCATGCGCAGTCGTTGCGCCAAAGCTGGACGCCGCCGCCACTGAAATCGGCGTCGCCAAGCCTCGTTGTCCACTGAGCGCCGAGTGGGATTGCGATCTCCTGCTGCCAATTGCCAGCGGCTTGCTCAAAGACCGCGGGGAGTTGCTCGTCGATCTTGTCTGAATGCGTTTCAACGTGGACACGTCGCACGCGCCCGAGCGCGGGAGCGGCTTCGGTCAGGACTTCCAGCTCGGCCTCCTGGATGTCCATGTCTATCAGGTCGACACGATCGAGGGGCCGGAGGAGGCTGCTGAGCGTGATGGTCCGTACCTCGGTCACTGGTGCATCAAAACCCTCGTTCTCCGGGCGAACAAGCGTCTGCCCATACCACTCCCTGGGGTTACCGAAGAAGAAGCGGTCGCGGCCGGGGTCGCGGCTGACGGCGGCCTGGATGAGCTTGCAACTACCGGAGCTCGACCAGCGACGTAGGCCGTTGGCACGGGTGTGCCGTTTGAGCCAGCGGTAGTGGGTGGGTTCCGCCTCGACGGCGATGAAGCGGTGCTTGAGCTCGGGGCGGTAGCGTCGCAATGCCGCTGCTGCGCTGACGATCCAACGGCCAAAGCCGGCGCCGAGCTCAAGCATCGTCAGCCGCCCAGTGGCGTCCTCAATTGCGTCGAACATCGCCTCCCATTCGGTCAGCTCAGCGGCCCCCGGTCGGCGCCAGATGGTGGTTCGGGAGCCTCCGACCATCTCGAAATCGTTGCTCGTGATGACCTCGAGCCCGTCCCCGCCGTCGAGGAAACGCTTGAACAATTGGCCCGCCACGCGGTTAGAGTCTACGTTCCCGCCTGGCGCCGCGTCCAACGTCATGCGGAACCGTGAGCAGACCACCGCGCCGCGTAAACGATCTGGTAGCCGAGGACGCTGCCACCTTGGCCGATTCTATAAGAGAGGCGGTAGCCGAGGCTTTAGAAAACGTCCGTGTAAACGCGGAGTGGGGCGGTGGTTAGAAGAAGAAGTGCCAGAGAGCGATGTCGTCTCGCTGTGTTAGGCGAAGGCAGTCTGATACCCCATCCCGTTCCTGCGACCGAACGGAAGCCCACAGGAGGAGCACGAAGGCGAAGTACGGGACAGCGACTTGAGCGATGGCGCAGTCCGATCCGAGGCAGCGGCGGCCGCTGGGTAGCGAAATAGATTAGAGCACGTCCGCGGCCTCGGGGTGTCGGTGGTCAGCGCGTGCACGGCGTGCATCCCAGGCAGACAACGTCGGTCGGCTCGCGCAAGCTAGCCGGTCCTGAAGAACGCCAGTCGATCAAGTCGACGCTACCAGGCGTCGAGGATCGGATACCATCGCCGCTCGTGGAAGTCCAGGGCCCCGCCGTCCGTTCCGGCTGATGTTGCAGTCTTGGCGTCGTCGACGCTTGGTCACACACCCGTGATCTCGGTCATCCTCTACGGTCGTAACGACGCCCATGGATACAACCTCCACCGGCGCGCAGCACTGAGTCTGAATTGCATCGCCGAGGTGCTGACGGATCCTGACGATGAGCTGATCTTCGTCGACTACAACACTCCCGACGAGTTACCGACGTTCATCGAAGCAATCTCGGATACCTTGACCGAGCGCTGTGTCGATCTTCTCCGAGTTTTGCGCGTGCGCGCACAGATTCACGACCAGCGATTCTCCGCTTGCACGCATTTACCCGCGGTCGAACCAGTCGCGCGGAACGTCGCTGCGCGACGTGCGAACCCATCGAATCGGTGGCTTCTATCGACGAATACGGATATGATCTTCGCGCCGCTCCGAGATCAGAGTATGAGCGAGATTTGCCGCGAGCTGCCGGACGGCTTCTATGCGCTGCCGCGATTCGAACTCCCCGAGTGGCTGTGGGAATGGCTTCCGAGAAGCGATCCGCATCGCGCACTTGCGGAAATCGGCCGGCTGGGTCCCCGAATCGCGCTCGACGAGCCGACCGTGAGCTTTGAATGGATCCGCTTTGACGCACCGGGCGATTTCCAACTCGTCCTCCGTGACGACTTCGTCGCTATCGACGGGTTCGATGAGGAGATGCTCCTCGGTTACCACGTGGACTCGAACTTGAGTCGGCGTTTGCTACTTCACCGCGGATCGATCGAAAGCCTTGAACAGCAGCTCTCGGGCTATCACTGCAACCACAATCGGACCCGAACGGTCTACCATGGACCGCGGGTCACAAATGACCTGCTGAGATTCCTTTACTGGGTGGATGATGCTGCACTTCCTGCACAACGCACGAAGTGGGGGCTGCCAGACGTGAAAGTGGAGGAGGTGCCGATCCGACACGGGGTCAGCTCGCGCTGCTCCGCAGTTCTGAGTGATGTCATTCCCACAGCGCCCCGAGTGGCGTCCGATGGGTTGGAAGCCTCGCACTCGCTGACTTACGACTCGGGCCATGTGCTACCTCATGTCGTCGACACGCTGGTCGTATCATCCCTCACCGCGAGAATCGGATACGTGGGCGCAAACCCGATTCTCGAGCGGATGCTCCGCGTTGTCGTGGACCGCCTGGGTTTCGAAAATCCATTGGTAGCTGCGCGGTTCGAAGACATGCAAGCCGTGGAACAGATCGCGCAGGGCATGGATGTCTTCATCATCGACCTGGGCGTCGACGTTTCGCAGGGTGACTTTGCGGATGACGCGGCACGCCAAACCGCCGCCGGAGGTGACGTACTCAAATCACCGGGTGGCCTTGGTTACGCGGTCCGTGCGCTTAACCGCCTGATCGAGGTCGAGCGAACACGTTCCGAGGAAGTGAAACATCCGCACCCGATGATGCTCGTGAACAGCTCGATGGGGGTGTATGACGAGTTCGTGCTCGCGCAGTTAGATTGCAGCCATACCACCCATCACTCGCGCGTCCGGCGTGCGACTGTGAAGCCCGCTGACCAGGTCGATCCCGCCGCACTTGCGCGCGCCTATCGATTGGAGCGCTGGTCGACGCGAACAGCAAGCGGCGCAAGGCGCTTGCCAGTCCGTCTGGGCGAGACCCTCAGGATCGCCGAGTTGGAGGATTACGGCGGTTTCGGCTCAGGATGGTGTCCTCCTGAAGACGGCGGTATCTGGACGGATGGGCCCCGCTCCGAGTTGACGATCGCCGTCGATGAAATAGGCGACGGCGAATATGAGCTCGCGCTCATGATCGTGACGACCTGTGTCGCAACAGATGACCTGCTCAGGGTCGCCCTGCTCGCGAACGGGGAGCATATGGAGACTCGAGAATTCGCGTACACACTCGCAGTCCCCTGGCGCATAAAGCTCCCCCCGCGTGCATGGGCTGCGCCCGAGATCGAGCTCACGTTTCTCGTCGCTGAGCCGCGTTCGCCGCTCGCGCTCGGACGGTCAATCGACGAGCGCCAGCTTGGCATCCATGTCGGCAGCTTGGCAGTCGAACCGGTCGACCGTCGTGTTCCGGTGGGAGAGGAGGTTCACTTTTGCACAGGATCGGGAGCAGAGCGCCTACTCGGAGAGGGATGGTCAGCGCCCGAGCCGACGGGTGTGTGGACCGACGGGGACGAGGCGCGCCTCGCTCTTCGACTGACGGGCAGCCCGCCCGCGGCCGTGGAACTTGTTCTGGACGTCGTGCCGTTCCTGACCCCCGAGCACGCGACGCTCCAAGTCGAGGTCTGGATGGGCGAGGAACGGGTCGCGGTGCAAACGTTCCGCCACGGTGAGGCGGTGCGGCCCCTCCGTGTTCATTTGCCCGATGCCCTCATGGATGCGAAGAGACGAGTGCTCCTCGACCTTCGCTTGCGTCACCCAGTGCGCCCCATCGACCTGGGGCTGAGCGCTGATCCCCGGCGCCTCGGCCTCCATCTCCGGTCGCTCATGTTCCGAGAGCCGACAGTGAGCGAAGGCGCAGGTGCGCCCAGCCTTCGAAAGGTACGGGGCCTGCTACGGAGCTCGCGCCGAAGGTGATGGCGTGCCAGCTCCGCAAGCGGTTCCTCGACAGCGCCGAGGATGGCGTCGAGAGGCATCTGCGCTAGCGGCGGAACAAGCGGCGGCGACGCGGCAGCGGCGCAAGCTCGACGTAGCCCGGGCCGCTGGCGAGAAGCTCCTCGGCCGTGGTCGACTTCAACCTGCCCGCCTCGTCCAGCAGGGCGAACGTGCGTCCGAGTTCTTGGTAGCAGTCGAGGACCCCGCGCGGGCAGAGTCCTGAGACGGGTGTTTCTGGCCAGAACTCGACAATCGCCAGTGGGCAGCCAGCGAGGAGACGGCGCGCGCCACGGAGGGCCATGTGGTCGCTGCCCTCGGCATCGACCTTGATCAGATCGAACCGGTCATCGAGAAGCGTGTCGAGAGGAGCGGCGGGCACGGCCGTGTCGCCGGCGCGTCGGTCGGCGTGAACGGTGCTGCCGCCACGGTTGTCAGGATTCGTTGCCAGCCACAGGTCAGCCCGCGCGTACCAGGCGCAGAGCGGGAGCACGCTCACGTTCGAGCAGTCGTTTCGTTTGAGGTTCGCCTCCAACAGCACACGATTGCCAGGGTCGCGCTCGACGGCGACTACACGGCCTGTCGGCCCAACCAGCTTCGAGGCGAGAATCGTGAAATAGCCTACGAAGGCGCCGACGTCCAGAAAGCGGCGTCCGCGCGTCCAGACGGATGCAGAGCACTTCGGCAAGCGGCGGCTCCCAACGGCCGCTCTGCTGTACCTCGGTGGTGAACGGATCATCCGCGGTAGCCCAGAGTGGGCCGACGTCGGTGTTAATGGTTATCGGGTCGGCCAGAACACGAAACCCTATCCGGCGAGCTGACGTCGCCTTCGAAGAACAGCGCCTCACTCCCGATCGGGCGAAAGCCCGCCGTGAGGAAGGTGCGCAACGAGGCCGCGTTGCCTGGCGCGATCTGGGCGAACAGCACTTCGTCGGGCGCAGCGACGCGGCGAATCTCCACGAGGGCCCGCGCCGCGATCCCTCGACCGCGGTGAGTTGGCGGAACCTCGATCGCCACCTCCTGTCGTAGCGCGAAGCCGCGTCCGAGAATGATCGTCGCCAGGCCGCTCGGATCGGTGAACACGCGGACTCCGTCTCGGCGAGCGGCGGGTCGCGCGATCTGAAGGTGCTTCTCGTCGGTTATCTCGCGCAGGAGCCCCCGGCCCGGCAATCCCTCCGCCGCGAGCAGGACGTCGACGCCGTCGTCGCGCAAGCCGAGCTTGTCGCCCAGCGCAGCGAGGAACCGCGAGCTCATCGGGGCGAGCAGGTCGTCGTCGGGGAGCTGGGCGCGCACCCAATCCTCCGGCGCCGCCGTCGCGATCACGTGGTGGTCGGTGAACGCGACGACGCCCATCGAGTGGCCGGGAGGCGGGGGCAGCACTTCGACGGTGCCGTCGGGAGCGGGAAACGTTCCGCGCCCAGCTGCTTCGAGCATGGCCGCTAGCCGGTGACTGCGCACCTCCATCGCGACAGCGTATTGAGACACTCTGTCCACCGGGCTCGCAAGCGGCTTGCCGCGCTCCTCGACGAACGGGAGTGACGGAGCCCGACGCCGAGGTCAGGCCTTCGAAGGCTGCTTGGTGCGCACCCTCGATCTGCGCCTGGGTGTGTGCGCGCTAGGCGGCACCTCGGGATAGGCCGATGGCGCCTCGAACAGCATCAGCACCAGCCCGGTGTTGATCTCCCCGTCCTGATGGTCGCTGGCGGCGATGCGCCGCGCGCTCTCGCCCTCGATCTTGTATGCGCGATCCAGAAGCTCCTTAGCGGCGGCGGCGAGCTCGGCGAACCCCTGCTTGTCGAGGACCATTCCACGGCGGCTGACGTTCGCGTCGTGGCGGTCGAACCCCCCGGTTGCCGCCGCAGCGCTCACATAACGGGCCGCCTGATCGAGGGTTGCGCTGAGAATGGCGTTCTTGATGATGTCCGGCACCTGGGCCCAGGCCTTGTCGGTGATCCGCACCCGGCCGACGGCCCGGTAGTAGTGCTCGATCGCGCCGCGGCGCTGGCGAGTGTGGGCCAACTCGAGCAGCGCAACCCGCTCGAGGACGCGCACGTGATAGCTCACGTTGCCCAAAGGCGCCGAGATCTCTGAGGCGATCTCGCTGGGACTTGCCGTTCGATCTTGAAGCACCCGCAGGATCGTGATCCGAAGCGGATGGGCGAGAGCCTTGATGAGGCGAGGATCGTCGAGTTCCGTGATTTGCTTCACGTTCTTAGATTGGTCAGAGCCGATCCGGGCGCTAGCGAAAAGGCAGAATATCCGCACGAACCGACGCCGGGGGCCATATCCCGGACACGGCGGCGGTGGCTGTCATCACACGGACACAGCGGGGCGGGTCATCGCGCGCGCACGCCGAGGCCGCGGCTATTGGCGACCGTCGCGCCCGCGCATTTGCCAACGGTCGTTCGAAACGGTTTCGCCGCTCGCTGGGTCCTGACTGGTAATGGCTCTGCGAGCGAGGGAGGTGAAACGGGTGCGCATCACTGAGCCGTGGCGCGAACTGGGCGGGACGGCTGCGACGCGCGCAACACGCGGAGCGGGCCTCCCGCTCACAGACGGCTTCGAAACGTCCAGATCGAGAGAGTCAGGGCGCCTCCCGCCGCGCCGACTAGCCGCGTCATAGTAGCCATGCGAAACATCGGTCAAGGAATCTTGAGCGTAGAAGCACCGGATCCTCGGCGAATCGAATGCAAATCGGATAGGTTCGGATCGGGATGCTGGTCGTTGCTGGTAGCGCTCGTGGACGTCGACGCCGCCGCCGCGGCGCCCGGAGGGTGCGTCCGCACCGTTCCTTCGATCCCCGCCGGATCGGCAGACTCGAGTGCGATGCGTGGGTCACGTACTACCGACGCGAGTGGATCCCGTTCCTGCGCGCCGCGGTGGGTCTGACGCGTCACACGTTCGGCCTCCCGTGGCCCTCGACGATTTGGGGCGCGTGGCTCGTGCTCCGCGCCAACCAACAGTGGGCACCGTTTCCCGACAACGACGCGGACGGCGCACGCCGGACGATGGACAGCTTCTACCGGTTGGTTGCCCGCCACTATCGCGAGACGTTCGACACAGCCCGGGCGGCGGAGCTCGAGGTCGAGTGGTGGCGGGTGCACCGTGAGCACCAGCGCGGGTCCGAGCCGAGCGTGCAGCCGCTGGTCGACGCCCTGGCCACGCTCTATGCCCACGTGTACGGAGTCTCGCAATCCGAGGTGCAGCGGGCGGCGGAGCAACGCGCGCTGGCAATGGATTACTCGGACCGGTGGGTGGAGCAGGGGTGCAACCTGGGCAGCCCGCTGATCGGAGAGGAACGGGCAGCGCTCGTACGCTCCTACGCCGGCCTGCTGGCGGCGGTTTACCAGCCGTGACAAGCGACTAACCACTTGACCCGAGAAATGGTGCGGGCCGGGGCTGTCGACTCTCGGCCCGCGGGGCAGCTGTGGCGGCGGTGGCCCCGGATTAGAGGCGACTCGGTTAAAGGCAGCAGGGAGGGGGATAGGTGAGACCGCCGGCGGGTCGCCTGAGCCGGGGGTCGACCTGCTTGATCGCCCAGATTGGGCGGGGGGCCGGGCGGTTTGGCGCCGAGGTGGGTAGATGTGCCGGGTTTGTGCCGGAGTGTGTCGAGAGTGTTACGGGCATGGTGCATAACGCGTCAACACCGGCGCCAGATTCGAGCCCTGTCGTATTGAGCACACTCTTCGTGCATAGCCCGCCAGGGCTCGCCATCCGGCGCAAGGTTGTCGTGTTGTGCACCATCGAAACGGCCCGCGATCGCCCCGTTCTCGCCCCGGTTCCCTCCCTTCCCCAGCGCCGTTTACCGAGCGGCCCGCCAAGTACATGCGCCGGGCGCCAAAAGAGGGCCCGCGGACCGAGAGTCGACGAGCAAACGACCCTCGACCGCCACCGAACCGAGCGCGAAAGCCACTCCCAAAAAGGCGCGCGAAAGCGCGCCTCATCAATTGAAGAACTAGCCCGCCGCTGAGCGGAGCAGATCGTTCAGCGTCGCTACGTCGTCGTCCGACGGCTCCCAATCGGCGGCCGCGACGTTGGCGCGGACCTGTTCGGGCTTGGTGGCGCCGGCTATGACCGACGAGATCACGGGCCGGATCAGCAGACCGCCGATGGCGACGTCGAGCAGCGACACGTCGCGCTGCTCGGCATACACCTCGAGCAACTCGAGCAAATCGAACTGCTCGTCTGTGGCGATCGTCTCCCGCGAAGACAGCCTTGTCCCCTCGGGTCCCGGCTCGCCCCGTCGATACTTCCCGGTCAGCAGCCCGGACGCCAGGGGGAAGAAGGGGACGAAGCCGAGGTCGAGCCGTTCGCACGCCGGGAGCACGTCGCGCTCGGGCTCGCGGACCAGCAGGCTGTACTGGTTTGGATCGCCTCGAACCGCGCGGAACCGTGCTCAAGCGCGGCGGCGTCTGCCTCCTCGATCTGCTCGGCGCTGAAATTGGAAGCGCCGATCGCGCGGACCGTGCCGGCGCGGACGAGCTCGTCGAGCGTTGCCAGCGTCTCGGCGATCGGCGTTTCGCCGTCGGGCTGGTGATACCAGTAGAAATCGATCACGTCGGTTCGGAGCCTTCGCAGCGATCCCTCGATGGCCTGACGGATGTATTCGGGGGAGCCGCGCGGGCCTTTCCCGTCGCCCATGTCCATGCCGAACTTCGTGGCGAGGACAACCTGATCGCGGCGCCCCTCGAGCGCTTCGCCCAGGTACTCCTCGCTGAGGCCGCGCCCGTAGATGTCAGCGGTGTCGAAGAACGTCACGCCGGCGTCGAGCGCCGCGTCGACGACGGCTCTTGTCGCCGCCAGGTCGATCCGGCGGCCGAAGTTGTTGCATCCGAGCCCGATCACCGGCACCTCGAGCCCGGAGCGGCCGAGAGGGCGCGTTGGAAGATTGGGCACGGCCGCTCTATATCACAGGACGGCGGACTCAGCTCGTCGTACCGCTCCGGCATACGACGAGGTCCTGCCACTCCGAGATCGCCCGCTCACGCACGTCGACCACCTGCAGCCACTGCGACCAGTGCCGGCGCAGATACTCGCCACCGTGGAACGCGAGGCCATAGCCCCCACTGACCCCGGGCAGCTCGGACCGGTTCCAGAACGACCGCGCGTAGGGCTCGAACACGAGCTCGGCGGGGCTCAGCGGATCCCGGACGAAGGCTTCGCTCCGGCACCACGTCGTGCTGACGTGACCCGCGCGGAACTCGTCGAGAGCGTGGCTGCCATGGACCGATAGGAGCGCTGCTCCGCCCGGCGCGAGGATCCGCCCCAGCTCCTGGAGCCAGCGATCCTGCAGCGTCTCGTCCAGGTGGCTGAACACGGAGATCGAGTAGATGAGATCAAAGCTCTGCTCGTCGTACGGCAGGGGCGGGTCGAAGCTGGTGAGGGCCCAGCTCAGTTCGGGGCGGTGGCGAGCGGCCCACGCGATCGCGCTCGGATCGACGTCGCAGCCGTAGCAGCGCGCGTCCGGGGCAAGCACCGCCATGTTTGGGAGCACCCGCCCCGACCCGCAACCGAAATCGAGCACGGCCCGCACGTTCCCCATCGACACCCTGGCCGTCTCGACTCCGACCGCCAGCTGACCGGCCGCGTCGCGACCGCCCCGCACGAACTCCACGGCGCCGGGCGCACCGGTCCGCGCCCGCAGGCGGCGCGGTGGGAGCAGCGCGTCCGTGGTCCCCCTCCGGGAGACACCGGCAATCGCGAGGCGCGTTGCCTCGACAAGCTCGACGGCGCGCTTGACCGCCCACCCCACCGCCAGCCGCGCGCGGGTCTCGGAAGTTCTGAGCAATGAAAGGATGGCGGCGGCATGCTGGCAGACGAGCGCACGATCGCGGTTCGGAAGCGATGCGAAGCGACGCTTCGCCGGAACTGGCGCGAGGGCTCACGGGCTGCCGATGGTGTGCGGTTCGCCTACACGTGCCCCAGCCCCGGGCACTACCCGTGGCAGTGGTACTGGGACTCTTGCTTCACGGCGATCGCCTGGCGCCACTTCGAGCCCGACCACTCGCGCCGCGAGCTCGAGTCTCTGCTGGCGGCCCAGCTCGACGATGGCTTCATAGGCCACACGATCTTTTGGGAGACCCCACTGAGCGGACCGCGGCGCTTCACCTACAACGTCCTATCCGAGGCGCCGCAGATGACATCGAGCATCCAGCCGCCCGTCCTCGCTTGGGCCTGGCGGATCGCGGTCGGCGACCCGCGTCGGGAGCCGGGAATCGTGAAACAGCACGAGTGGCTCGAGGCCAATCGCGACCTCGACGGCGACGGCATGATCTGGATCGTGTCCCCGGACGAGTCCGGTCTCGACGCGTCTCCGCAGTTCGACGCGATCTGGGGACGGCGTGCCCACGGCCGTCCCGGCTACCTGTTGCTGGTGCGACGGAACCGCCGACTCGGTTTCGACGCGCGCCGGATCGAGGCGGACGGCGGCCCGGTCTGCTGCGAGGTGTTGACGAACGTCCTCTACTCCCTCTCGCGAATGGCGCTTGGGCGGCGGTCGCTGACGCCCGTGATCCTCGAGCGGTTCTACGACGAGTCCAGCGGCCTGTTCTGGCCGCTGGCGCGACCGGCGCCGAGGGAGGCACCGGCGCTGACCTGGGCTGCGCTGGCGCCGCTCGCCCTGCCCGACCTCCCCGAGCCGATCGGACGGCGGCTGATCGAGGAGTACTTGCTTGACGAGAAGCGTTTCTGGCTCGCGCTGCCACCGACCTCCGTCTCGGCCCAGGAGCCCACGTTCTCGATCGATGACACGCCGCTGCCGGGGCTGCGGCGCTACTGGCGGGGGCCCACGTGGATGAATTCCGCATGGTTGCTGTGGCTCGGGGTGCACCGGCTGGGTTACGAGGACCAGGCCACGGAGCTCCTGAACCGCCTCGTCGGGGCGGTGACTCGCGCCGGCCTGCGCGAGTACTACAACCCCCTCAGCGGGGTGGGGATGGGCGCGGTCGACTTCGGGTGGTCGGCGCTGCTGATGGAACTGGTCGACCCCGATCCGCGGGCAGCGCAGAGCTACCTGGCGTACCACAACCCCTAGTCGAGGGCGCCTAGTCCCAACTTCGGCGTTCTCCAACTCTGGCGTTCTTGTACCGGCGGGTGGGACAAGAACGCCAAAGTTCGCGCTGGCCCGTGCGAGTCGCGGAGCCAAGGGATGCTGAGGGGCGCCGCCGCGGCGCCGGGGACCTAAGCGCCGGCGCGCCTGTATTCCTCGGCCACCGCCGCGTAGGCGTCGAACGCCTCCTCGACCTCGTCGCGACCGGTCGCCGGCAGCCAGAACACGCTGCGATGGACTCCGGCCCGCTCGAACCGCTCGATCCGGGTCGTGTCGCGGGTCATCCCGACAAGCGTGATCGGGATCGGGTCCCTGCCCGCCTCGCTGGCGCGCCGCGCCAGCTCCTCGAAGCGGGGAATGATCTCCTCCTCCTTGACCCGATTGGGCATCCATTCGTCCCCGTACGCGAGCACCCGATCGAGCACGTGCGGGCCGCTTCCGCCCACCAGCACCGGCGGATGGGGCTGCTGAAGCGGCTTCGGCCAGCACCAGATCTTCTCGAAGCTCACGTACTCCCCCGTGTAGCTCGCCTCGTCCTCAGACCAGATCGCCTTCATCGCCTCGATTTGCTCGCGCATCAGGGCAAAGCGATGGGATGGGTCGGTTCCGTGGTTTCGCATCTCCTCGAGGTTCCAGCCGGCGCCGATGCCGAACAGAAACCGGCCGCCGGACAGGCGATCGACGGATGCGACCTCCTTGGCGGTGATGATCGGGTCACGCTCGATAACGAGGCAGATGCCCGTCCCGACGCGCAGGCGCTCGGTGGCGTCGGCCGCCGCCATCAGCGCGACGAACGGGTCGTAGGTTCGGCTGTATTCGGCCGGCAGCTCGGCACCGCCTGGCCACGGCGACTCTCGGCTCGCCGGGATGTGCGTGTGCTCGGGGAACAGCAGCGACTCGAAGCCCCGCTCCTCGGCCATCCGCGCGAGCTCGGCCGGATCCGGCACATCCTCGGTGGGGAAGATCGCCACTCCGAAATCCATCGTTCCCACCCTACCCAACAGTCGCTAACGTAGAGGCATGGCCGACACACAGAGAGAGATGGATTTGACGGAGGAGCAGTGGCGCGAGCGGCTGACTCCCGACCAGTACGACGTGCTGCGCAAGCACGGGACCGAGCGTCCGTTCACCGGTCGCTACGTGAGCGTCAAGGACGATGGGACGTACCGCTGCGCCGGCTGCGGCGCCGAGCTCTTCAGCTCGGACACCAAGTTCGACTCCGGCACCGGCTGGCCGAGCTTCTACGAGCCCGCCGTCGCGGAGAACGTCGAGCTGCGCGAGGATCGCAGCCTGCTCATGACCCGCACCGAGGTGGTTTGTCGCCGCTGTGGCGGGCACCTCGGACACGTGTTCGACGACGGTCCTGCTCCCACGGGCCTGAGGTACTGCATGAACTCGTGCGCGCTCGACTTCGATCCGGACGCGGCGTAGCTCACTCGTCCCGCTCGAGCATCTGCTCACGCTCGGGCATCTGCTCACGCTCGAGTATCTGCCGCTCGCGCCTGCGGAGCAGGACGTAGCCGGCGATCAGCATCACGACCAGCAGGATCGCCCCGGCGATGCCGACCTCCGACAGGACGCGGGCCGCTGACTTGCCCAGGAAATAGCCGACGAGCCCGTACGTGATCCCCCAGGTGATCGCGCCGAAGGCGTTCCAGAAGAAGAAATACCTGAGGGGCATGCGGTTGATGCCCGCCAGCCATGCCGCGGCGACCCGCACCAACGCCACCCACCGGGCCAGGAACACGGCCTTGCCGCCGTGCTTCTCGAAGAACCGATCGCCGTAGCGGATGATCAGCAGCCGGCGCATGAAGAATGGCCCCGGCGCCTCGAGCACCTCCCGTCCAAACCGCCGCCCGAGCGCGTACCCGATGTTGTCGCCGACGATCGCCGAGGTGATTCCGATCAGGATCACCAGCCAGATCTCGAGCTTGCCCTGGCTGGCGAGGACCGCGGCAGCGACGAGGGCCGTCTCGCCAGGCGACGGGACACCCATCGACTCGAGCCCGATGATCGCCGGGAGTAGGTAACCGAGCTTGCTTGAGACGCTGATGAGCGCCGCCAGGGCGAACATCAACGACCCGGTGCGAGGAGGGGCCTCCTCATCACCGCCAGCAGCGACAGCCCGGCCGGCAGCGTCCCGCCCCGCGCGAGCCAGGTGGCCTCCAAGCGGAGCGGGCGCTCGAGGGCCGTGTTCAACCAGTCCGGACCGAGCCTGAGCTCTGGCGTGTAGTCCCCGTCGTTGCTCCGCCGGCGCTGGGCGACGCGAACCGCAGCCGCCGGGGCAAGCAGGACGGTGTTGAACGACGTCATCCGTTCCACGACCCATCCTGCCGCGACCGCAGCGAAGCGAAGGCTCGAACGGCTGTAGCGCCGATAGTGGTAGTTGGCCTCGTCGTGCAGCGACCACAGCGCCTGGTAGGCCGGGACCGTCACCAGCAGCCACCCCCCCGGCTTGCAGACACGACGCAGCTCGCGCAGCGTGGCTCGATCGTCGGGCGTGTGTTCGATCACGTCGAGGCAGGTGATCAGGTCGAACGTCGCGTCACCCCAGGGAAGCTGCTCCAGGCGGCCGATCTCGACATCGTGGCCACGGCTGCGGGCAACCTCGGCAGCTTCGGGGTCGAGCTCGACGCCGCGGACCTCGCCGTAGCCGACGAGCTGCTGGAGCGTCCGGCCGGAACCGCAGCCCGCGTCTAGCACGACTGCCCCGGGCGGCAACGGGAGTCGATCGAGCTCGGCGCGGATGATTCGCCGGCGCCCTCGATACCACCAGTGATGCTCGTCGACCTCGAGCATGGCCTTCATCAGCCTCTGATCCATTGGGCTGATGCTGCCAGAAGGGCAGCCAGTCCCGCAGGTCTAGACCAGCAGTGGCTCGCTCTCGGGCGCCAGCGCCGTCGGAAGCCTGAGCGTGAACGTGGCTCCGCCGTCCGGTGGATCCTCGAGCACGAGCTCGCCGCCCATCCGGCGTGCCAACTCCCGTCCGATCGCCAGGCCCAGCCCGAATCCAGCCTGTCCGCGCGTCTCCCGACCCCGCTTGAACCGCTCGAAGATCAGCTCCCGCTCCTCGATCGGCACGCCAGGTCCCTCATCGCACACGCTCAGCGTGGCGCGATCCCCGTTTCGGAGCTCGACGCGGATGTGGGAGCCTTCGGGGCTGACGCGGACGGCGTTCTCCAGCAGGATCCGCAGGATCCGCGCGACGCTGCCCGGATCCCCCCGCGCCCACACCGGTCCTGCGGAATCGTCGAGCACCGACGCGAGCCCCCCGGCCGCGGTCCCGAGCTCGAACTCCGCGAGCACCGCGCGGCTCAGCTCCCCGAACTCGACGGGCTCGGAGCGCAGCTCGATCTCGGCGTCGATCCTCGAGAGATCGAGGAGGTCAGCTGCCAGGCGGCCGAGACGCCGCGATTGCGCACGAGCCCGCGCCAGCAGGAGTCGCGCGTCCGCGAGATCCGGGTCCTGCTCGCCGAGGTCCTCGTCGAGCAGCTCGAGCATCCCCTCCAGTGAGGTCAGCGGCGTGCGGAGCTCGTGCGAAGCCGTGGCCACGAAGGCACGCCGGGCCTCCTCCTGCTGCCGGAGCCGGCGGCCCATGATCGTGAACGCCCGCGAGAGATCCCCGACCTCGTCGCGGGTGCGGTCGACCGGAACCTCGACGCCCGGTCCGGACTGCGCGACCTGGAGGGCGGCCTGGCTGAGGCGACGCAGCCGGCGAATCAGCCGGCCCGACAGCGGGATGCCGAGGACCAATGTGAGGAACAGCGCGGCCAAAGCGGCGTACAGGAACGCCTTGCGGATCGCCGCGACCGCGTTACTGACCTCGTCGAGCGGTTTGCGCACGACGAGCACCCACCGCTGCACATAAGGGGTGCCCTTCGACGACACGCCGCTCGTCGAGAACGGGATCGCGGCCCGTGCATATTGGACGCCGCCGATCGTGCCGAGCGTGTACTTGGGGGTGCTCGACTTGAACGCCGCAGCGGCGTCGTCGTAGGGGTCGATCCCCGCGAGGTCCGGGTCGAGCGGGGTGGCGATTGGCTGGGCTACGCCGGCCGCGTTTGCGATACCGAGCAGTGCAACGTCGGATGCCCCGATCTGCGAACCGAGATCGCGCTCATCGTTGTACAGCTGGAGCCGTTTCGCCTTGATCGCTTTCACCGTCGCCACGTCGAGCTTCCGTGCCTTCCCGACGCCGCCCGCCTGGGACCCAGTCGCGGGATAGACCGCTTTGGCCGGATCCGCGTTCCGGAAGCGCTCAGTCTGGCTCTTCGTGACCTGCTCCTTGAGCGTCGTCAGCTCAGCATCGCGGAGCGAGTGCTGGAGTGGTCCCAGCAGCGCCGCCGCCGCGACGGCCAGCGTCGCGACCGCCGTGACCAGCACCACGCCGACAATCCGGCCGCGGAGACCGAAACCAGCCCGCCGCGGACGCCATCTCATCGCTATGGCCCTCGCAGCCGGTACCCGGCGCCTCGAACCGTGAGGATGTAACGGGGCTTCTCGGGCTCGGGCTCGAGCTTCTCGCGGAGATGGCGGATGTGCACGTCGATCGCCCGCGGGTCACGATACGCGCTGTCGCCCCAAATCGCACGCAGAAGCTCTTGGCGGTTGAGCAGCCGTCCGGGATCGGCCATCAGCGCGTCGAGCAGCTCAAACTCGGAGAACGTGAGACGCACCGGAATACCATCCATTGTGACCTCTCGCTGGGCGCGGTCGAGCACGATCCCGCCCACGACCAGGACCTCATCGCCCATCGCCCGGGTCCCGGCGCGCCTGAGCACGGCGCGGATCCTGCTGCGCAGCTCGGCCAGGCCGAACGGCTTCGTCACGTAGTCGTCCGCTCCGGCTTCCAGCCCGAGGACCGCATCGGCCTCCGAGTCGAGCGCGGTGAGCATGATGATCGGGACGACGTTGCGGCGGCCGCGCAGCGTGCGGCACACGTCGTATCCATCGGGTCCCGGTCCGAGGGCGACGTCGAGCAGGATGATGTCGAAGTGATCGGTGCTGGCACGGTCGATGGCAGCGCGACCGTCCGCTACCGCCATCACCTTGTGACCCTCCCGCGAGAAGGACCTCGTCAACATTTCTCGGAGGTCGGACTCGTCGTCGACGACGAGGATGCTCAGTGAAGCATCGGCGCTCCGTCCCACCTGGGCCGGAGCGGATACGGAGCGTTCAAGGTGCATACACGCATCGATCGTAGCGACCAACCTTTAGGCAAGCTACGCTTTCCTTATGGGGAAGTGCCGTCGAAGCTGGCGTCGGCTGACCATTGCTTGCGCTCTCTCGGTCGCGGCCGTCGGGTGCGTGCCCGCGGCGGCGCTCGGAGCCACGGGCCCGCAGACCGGCGGTGTGACGAATGTGACGAGCACTTCCGCCGTGCTGCACGGCGTGGCGACCGAGGGCGGTGCCGGGTCGACGTGGCTCTTCCAGTACGGGACGACGACCAGCTACGGGAAGACCACGGCCCCCATCTTCGTGACCTCGAGCACGGAGAACGTGTCGGCGAGCGTCACCGGGCTGTTACCGGGTACGACGTATCACTACCAGCTCGTCGTCGTCGGTGGCTACATGCAGCAAGCCACCGGTAAGGATGCGACGTTCACGACCCTCGCCGCCCCGGGGAGCATCGCGACGACGGGTCAGGCGACCGGCGTCACGGGGACGTCCGCGGAGCTGAACGGGGTCGTGAATACGACCGATCCCGCGCCACAGTGGTTCTTCCAATACGGAGGGACGCGAACGTACGGTCACGTCACGGCGATCCGCTCGACCGGTCCGGGGCTGACCGTCGTCTCGGCCAAGGTCACCGGCCTGAAGCCACGGACGGCCTACCACTTCCGCCTCGTCGTGAAACAGTCGATGGCGCCGACGGCCGATGGCCACGATGGGTTCTTCAAGACGGCGACGTCGTACGGACACGCCACCGTGAGGAGCCATCGCCTCAAGATCCGCCGCGGCACGGCGGCGATCCCGTTCCAGTGCGCCGGCGTGGCCGGATCGGTGTGCACGGGCCAGGTCACGCTGAAGACGCACGCCAGGATCGGGAAGCACTTGGCAGTCATCGGTTGTGGCAGGGCCAGGCTCGCGATGACGGCGGTCCACCGCCGGGCCGTTTCGGTCAAGCTCAGCCCGCGCTGCGGGTCGCTGCTACACCGTGCGCCCCACGGCCAGGTTCGCGCGACGTTGACCGCGGTCTTCTCGACGCATCAGCGCCGGCTCCAAACCTTGGTCACGCTGCTGAAAAGCTAGCCCGCAGGGTCCGCCAGCGCGGGCTCGAGCTCGCGCACACTCGCCCTGGTCTCGGCCGGCGGGTACGGGCTGACGGCGGGGCACGAGCACGCCGGCCGCGGCGACCGCCCACAGTACCGCGAGCCAGCTGAACGTCGCGAGCATCACGTGCACCCAGACCATGTCGCTCGGCAGCTTGAGCTCGTATTGAACGCTCCCTACCAGGCCCTGCGCGGCCAGCAGCACGCCGAGCACCGTGATCGGCTCAAGCGCATCCTCGGACGCTCCGCGGCGACGCCGCAGTAGCCATACGCCGATCACCGCAATCCCGAACAGCGCGGCGATCGTGGCGTGGCGGTGGACCAGCCAGGTCAGCGTGTCCTCGCCCTTGAAGTGCAACCGGTGGATCCGCTGGCCGGGCGAGCCCCCGGCGTGCGGGCCCGCCGCGGTGGTGGCGGTGCCGGCGAAGATCGTCAGCGCGGCGAGTGGCGCCAGCGCCCGCACCGCCCAGACCGACGAGCGGTCGGTCGCGCGGGGGCGGGCACCGATCTCGTAACGGCTTCGCCACGCCAGCGCGACGGCGGCGATCAGGATGATCATCGAGAGCCCGAAGTGGGCCATCACGAACCCTGGTGCGAGCTTCTCGTCCACGGTCACGCCGCCGAGCACGGCCTGCGCGAGCACCCCGAGCGGGAGCGTCAGCGCCAGCAGCGCAAGATCGCGCCGGAACGGACGGCGGGTGAACGCGAGCACGGCGGCCACCACGGTCATCACGCCAACGAGCCCGGAAACCACGCGATTGCCGAACTCGATCAGCGCGTGGGTGCTGAGCGGTGGTAGCGCGCTTCCGCCGCATTTCGGCCAGTTCGGGCACCCCAGGCCCGATCCGGTCAAGCGCACGGCGGCGCCAGTAAACACGATCAACGTCAGCGCGGCCAGCGTGAGGTAGGCGACGCGGCGGTACTGAACGGGTGTGACGGCAAGGCGTTCGCGCACGCTCACTTGGATGCTAAGGGTTAGCCGATCCTCCCGCCCCGATCAGAACGGGAGCTGTTCGGCGATCTCGGACAGCTTCGGCGCCTGTGAGTCGCGGGCCGAGGCGACGAGCTCCGGGTCCTGCGGCCAGGCGATGGCAACCTCGGGATCGTTGAAGGCGAAGCCCCCTTCGAGCTCCGGGGCGTAATAGGTAGAGGTCTTGTAGAGCACGTCCGCGATGTCGCTGAGGACACAGAAGCCGTGGGCGAAACCGTCCGGGCAGTAGAGGGCCCGGTGGCCTTCGTCGTTCAGCTCGAATCCCTCCCACTGGCCGAAGGTGGGCGACTCGCGACGGAGATCGACCAGGACGTCGAGGATGGCCCCCCGTGCACAGCGGATCAGCTTCGCCATCCCAAGCTGGAAGTGCATTCCCCGTACGACCCCCTTCCGCGAGCGCGAGTGGTTGTCCTGAACGAAGTCGTCGGCGATCCCGAGTTCCCGGAGCTGGTCGTGCCGGTATGTCTCGAGGAAGAAGCCGCGGGCATCGCCGTGGACGATCGGTTCGATCAGCACCGGGCCGTCCAGGCGTGTCGGCATCGAGCGCACGGCGCTGCAATCTAACGGGCGGGCCCGGGCGGCAGCCGGCAGCCCCCGATTGCGGCCGGTAGGCATAATCGCCGCGCCATATGCGCGTGCTCGTAACCGGCGGTGCCGGATTCATCGGCGCCAACGTGGCGATCGGGCTCGCCGATCGCCATCCCGACTGGGACATCGCCGCGCTCGACAACCTTCACCGTAGGGGCGCCGAGCTGAGCCTGCCCCGGTTGCGCAGCGCCGGGGTGACGTTCGACCACGGGGACATCCGTGTCCTCGACGACCTCCTGAGTGCCGGCCCCCTCGACGCCCTGTTGGAGTGTTCGGCCGAGCCATCCGCGCTTGCCGGGTACGACGGCAGCCCCGATTACCTCGTGCAATCGAACCTACTGGGCGCCTACAACTGTCTCGAGCTCGCCCGCCGCCACGGCGCCTATATGGTGTTCCTGTCGACGAGCAGGGTCTACCCCGTGGCGAAGCTTCGCGCCGTGGCGCTCGAGGAGACCGACACGCGCTTCGAGCTCAGCGCCGAGCAGCCGCTCCCTGGAGTCTCGCCGGCCGGCATCGCCGAGGACTTTTCGCTAGAGGGCGCCCGCACCCTCTACGGGTCGACCAAGCTCGCGGCGGAGCTCTTGATCGAGGAGTACCGCGACGCCTATGGGCTGCGCGCGGTGATCGATCGGTGCGGCGTGATCGCCGGGCCGTGGCAGATGGGGAAGGTCGATCAGGGCGTCTTCACGTACTGGATGCTCGCCCACCACTTCCGCAGGCCGTTGAGCTACGTCGGCTTCGGCGGTGCCGGACGGCAGGTGCGCGACCTGCTCCACGTCGAGGATCTGCTGGAGCTGCTCGACGAGCAGGTCGCCGATCCGGACCGATGGGACGGCGTCAAGGTCAACGTAGGGGGTGGCCGCGAGCGGAGCCTGTCGCTGCTCGAGACCACCGAGCTGTGCGCGGAGATCACCGGCAACCGGGTCGAGATACGTTCCACGCCCCAAACCCGACCCGGCGATGTTCCGCTCTACATTTCCGACTGCCGGACGCTCGATTCGCTCACCGAATCCCGTCCGCGCCGATCGGCCAGCGACGTGCTGGCCGACATCCATCGCTGGATCCGCGACAACGAACGTGCTCTGGAGCGGGCGCTGTGAGCTCCGGATTAGCCGTCGGAACTGGCTAAGCTCACCGCCCCATGCCCACCGCGATCGTCACCGGATCCGGCGGCCTGATCGGGTCCGAGTCGGTGCAGCACTTCGTCGAAGCGGGATACGACGTTATCGGTCTCGACAACGACATGCGGGCTTACTTCTTCGGCCCGACGGCGTCGACCGCGCCGACCACCGACCGGCTGCTCCGAACGCTGGGCGCGTCCTTTCACGCGCTCGAGCTCGACATCCGCGACACCGATGCCGTCGATCGGGTGTTCGCCGAACAGGCGGCCTCACTGGAGCTCGTGGTCCACACCGCGGCGCAGCCCTCCCACGATTGGGCGGCATCCGAGCCCCAGACCGACTTCACGGTCAATGCCAACGGCACGTCGAACCTGCTCGAGTCGATGCGCCGCCACGCGCCAGATGCGACGTTCATCTTCTGCTCGACCAACAAGGTCTACGGCGATCTCCCCAATCACCTGCCGCTGGTGGAGCTCGATGCGAGGCTCGATCTACCCGAGGACCACCGCTACTTCCGCGGGATCGACACGTCGATGTCGATCGACGCCTCCACCCACTCGTTGTTCGGCGTCTCCAAGGCGGCGGCCGACCTGCTCGTCCAGGAGTACGGGCGGTACTTCGGCATGCCCACTGTCTGCTTCAGAGGAGGGTGCCTGACGGGCCCCAACCACGCCGGGGCGAAGCTCCACGGGTTTCTGTCCTATCTCATGCGTTGCACGATCACGGGCGAGCCGTACACCGTGTTCGGCTATGGCGGCAAGCAGGTGCGGGACAACATCCACTCCGCCGATCTCGTCAGGGCGTTCGAGGCTTTCCATCGAGCCCCTCGGACCGCGGCCGTCTACAACATCGGCGGCGGGCGCGCGAGCAACTGCTCGATGCTGGAGGCGATCGACATGTGCCAGGAGATCGCCGGCCGTGAGCTCATCTGGGAGCTCACGCCCCAAAGCCGGATCGGCGATCACCGCTGGTGGATCTCCGATCTGGAGCCGTTTCGCCACGACTACCCAGACTGGGACATCGCCTACGACATCGAGGACGTCCTGCGCGAGATCCACGAGCAGAACGCCGAGCTGTGGGTCGCCGCGCGATGAAGCTATCCGTCGTGATCCCCGCTCACAACGAGGCCGACTCGATCGGCGAGACCGTCGCGGCCACGGTGGCGGAGCTCGAGCGCGCGCAGATCGACCACGAGATCATCGTCGTCGACGATTCCAGCGGCGACGGCACGGCTGAGGTCGTGGCCACCATTGCCGAGGCGAACCCCAACGTACTCTGCTTCCGCTCCCACCTACCACTCGGCTTCGGCCACGCTGTCCGGGCCGGCCTCGAGCGATATACGGGCGATGCCGTGGCGATCATGATGGCCGACCTTTCGGACTCGCCGAAGGACCTGATCCTCTACTACCGCGTGCTCGAACAGGGATACGACTGCGCCTTTGGCACGCGCTTCGGCCCGGGCGGCAGCACGCACGGCTACCCGCGGCTGAAGCTCGTCCTCAATCGGATCGTCAACGCGGGGATCCGGTTCCTCTTCCAGCACGGCTACAACGACACCACCAACGCGTTCAAGGCCTACCGCCGCGAGGTGGTCGACCAGCTTCAGCCGCTGCTCTCCAACCATTTCAACCTGACGGTCGAGATGCCGCTCAAGGCGGTCGTCCGTGGCTTCAGCTACGCGGTCGTGCCGGTGACGTGGACCAACCGCCGCTATGGCACATCGAAGCTGCGACTGCAGGAGATGGGCAGCCGGTACCTGTTCATCGTCCTGTACGTGTGGCTTGAATCGCACCTGAGCCGCGGGGACTACAGGCGGCGGGACCTGCCCGTCAGCGCCGTCGAAGAGGCCCGCGGGCACGCGCGCCATCCGCGCCGTGTAGAACAGCTGCGTCGGTAGACGCGGAATCCGGCGCCCTTACCTCGCGACCCTACGGTTCGACCGCGATCCTCGTATCCAGCGCTTGGCGGATCGCAGTGGCGCCGTCACACGCCAGCTTGTGGACCCGCTCACGGCCTCGAGGCCTCGTCAAACGCTTGCGAGCTCCTCGTCTTTGCGACGAAGTTCCAATTCATGCTCGCGCAGCGCGGCTGCGATCATGTCGTACTCCGCCGCCTTGACAGCGGACGGACCGCAGAGGTCGCCCAGACGGACAGCTGTGCCGCAAACGCATGGGTCCTTGAGGCGCGTGCGTTCTTCGCGGCTCCCGACACCCGCGCGCTCGAGGGCGTAGTCGTAGACGATCGCATCGGCTGCGTTTAGTTCCTCTAGGGAGTCGAGAGCACCGTCTGTCAGGGCTTCATCGGCGTCACTGCTGGATGCCGCACCAGCGAGTTTCCCGGTGACGTTGAGGACTTGCCGCTCCAGTGTCACGCCGAAGTGTTCTCCCACGCCCCACCACGCGGAATCGCCGAGCTCAAGAACCCCCACAAACCCTAGCTGCTCCAAGCGCTGGACGGCACCTTCAGCGATCCCTTCCGTATCGGAGTTCGCCGCGAATGCCGAGATTGGCAGTCTCGAGTCTCTCCCGAGAAGGATCCGACAAATCTTGTTGTGTTTCCCGATGCAAGCTCGCAGTCAGAGAGGAACTCTGCGAGCGGACGCCTTGCGCTTGCAACCCTTCGGTAGAGCGGCGACGGGGACTCGTCCGGCTGCCTAAGGATGGCCAGAACATGTAGCCCGACAATACCCGGACTCGGAGCTCCCGAAGGACCGTGGAGACAGCGGCCGCCGGGGCGGCAGAGAGGAGGGTATCCAGCGAAAAGTGCCCCGCTACGGCGCGATAACAATCAACGCCCTCTGCTTCTCCTGTCCGTCGAGCACCAACGCGCGCATCTCCGGGGCAGGAAGTCGATGTCACCTGGCAGGAATTGGAGGCGGTCCCAACGCCATGGAGCCAGCGAGCCAGGACCGAGCGCTGCCTCGAGCGCGGATATCATGGCGGTGCCCGCACACTTGGGAATGGAGAAGCACGCCGGGGGATCCGTGCTCCCGGACCGATCGGGCCGGTTGTCTGTCAGCCGCACATGTGGCCAGACGCGCTACGCAGGTACCCTCCTACAACCAATGCGGAGCATATAGCGCGCTCGGCGATTGGCGCTCAGAACGGCGTCCGCTTGGACCGCGACCCTCGTACCCGGCGCTTGGCGGACCGCAGTGGCGCCGTCAGACGCCAGCTGGAGGACCCCACCATGACCTCGAGCCATCGCCCCATGCGTGCGAGCTCCTCGTCTTTGCGGCGAAGCTCCTCCTGTAACGCGCGCTCGCGCTCGAGTAGTGACCGCTGGCCAGCCTCCAGCTCGTGAAGGTCGGCTGCGACGATGTCATATTGCGCCGCCTTCGCAGCGGACGGCCCGCAGAGGTCGCCCAGCCGGACAAGCTGTGCCGCGAAGGCCCGCTCCTTGAGCCGCGTGCGTTCTTCGCGGCTCGCGACACCCGCATGCTCGAGCGCGTAGTCGTAGACGATTGCATCGGCGGCGGTTCGTTCCTCCAGCAGGTCGAGAACACCGTCTGTGAACACCTCGCCGACGTCATTGCTGGATGCCGCACTACCGAGATCGCCGGTCACGTTCATGACGTGTCGTTGAAGCGACACGCCGAAGTGTTCTCCCACCCCCCGCCACGCTGACTCGCCGAGCTCAAGAATTCCCACGAACCCAAAGTCCGCCAGGCGCTGGATCGCATCTGTCGCAATCCCTTCCGTGTCGGACTTCGTCGCGAACGCCGACGTAGGCAGCCTCGGATCGCCCGCGAGAAGCATTCGACACACTTGATTGTCGATTGCCGACGCCAGCTCGCAGTTAGAGAGGAACTCTGCGAGCGGCCGCCTTGCGCTCGCGGCCGTTCGGTACACGGCAGACGGAGACTCGTCCTCGCTCCTGAGGGTGCGCCAAAAGGTGTAGACCGACAGTACCCGAGCTCGCGGCTCGCGAAGGACTGTGCAGACAGCAGATGCGGGCGCGACCGACAGGAGCGTGTCCAGCGAGAAGTGCCCCGCTATGGCGCGATAGTCACCCAACGCCCTCTCCTCCTCGGCGCGCTCGACCACCAGAGCCCGTGTCTCCGGGGGCAGGACGTCGAGGTCCTCTGGGGCAAATTGCGATTTGTCGAAACGCCATGGAGCCAACGAGCCAGGCGGGAGCGCAGTCTCGAGCGCGGATGTCAGGCCGGTCCCTGCGAACTCGGGAAGGTGGAGAAAGCACGCCGCATGGCCCGTCCTCGCGGGCGAATCACGCCTATTCCCCTCAGCGCACATGCAGGCCGACCTCGCTCCGCAGCCTAACCCTCCTGAAACACGGCGCAATATATATCGCGCTCGGCGATCGGCGGTCTGTATGGAAGGTCGCTGTCGTCACCCCTTCGATCTGGAGCCGTTTCGCCACGACTACCCAGACTGGGACATCGCCTACGACGTCGAGAACGTCCTGCGCGAGATCCACGAGCAGAACGCCGAGCTGTGGGTCGCCGCGCGATGAAGCTGTCCGTCGTGATCCCCGCTCACAACGAGGCCGACTCGATCGGCGAGACCGTCGCGGCCACGGTGGCGGAGCTCGAGCGCGCGCAGATCGACCACGAGATCATCGTCGTCGACGATTCCAGCGGCGACGGCACGGCCGAGGTCGTGGCCACCATTGCCGAGGCGAACCCCAACGTAATCTGCTTCCGCTCCCACTTACCACTCGGCTTCGGCCACGCTGTCCGGGCCGGCCTCGAGCGATATACGGGCGATGCCGTGGCGATCATGATGGCCGACCTTTCGGACTCGCCGAAGGACCTGATCCTCTACTACCGCGTGCTCGAACAGGGATACGACTGCGCCTTTGGCACGCGCTTCGGCCCGGGCGGCAGCACGCACGGCTACCCGCGGCTGAAGCTCGTCCTCAATCGGATCGTCAACGCGGGGATCCGGTTCCTCTTCCAGCACGGTTACAACGACACCACGAACGCATTTAAGGCTTACCGCCGCGAGGTGGTTGACCAGCTTCAGCCGTTGCTCTCCAACCATTTCAACCTGACGGTGGAGATGCCGCTCAAGGCAGTCGTCCGTGGCTTCAGCTACGCGGTCGTGCCGGTGACGTGGACCAACCGCCGCTATGGCACATCGAAGCTGCGGCTTCAGGAAATGGGCAGCCGGTACCTGGCGCGCGCGGCGCGCGTGCCCGGGGGCTCTTCTGTGGCGCTGACGGGTACGTCCCGCCGCCGGTAGTCGCCGCGGCTCACGTGCGATTCGAGCCACACATACAGGACGATGAAGAGCAACGGTCAGAGTGCCGTATTAACACTCGTCTACGGACTCAGCTGTTCTACATGGGGGCCCGGAAGCTCAAAAGCCCGCGTCGCGGAGTTGGGCAACGAAGGACCCTTCCTGGATGGCAAAGCGCAGCGCCTGAGGTTGCCACGCAGTCAATGCGGCGTCGAGCTCGGCGTCGAGAGGACCAGGCCCCACCAGAACAGCTTCGTAATGGTACCGGCGAGCACGGACAAGCGCAGGCAAAGCCGCAGCTTCGAGGGCGAGGACCTCCACCTCGTCTGCCGCATAAGCGGGCCCGGTAGCTACGGTAACTCTGGTACCAACAAACGCGGCGGTGATGTCCGCACCCGTGCTGGGCGGCGGCCTCCCCAGGACGAGTATGCGTGCGGTCGCGGGCGCATCACGTGCGGCGACGACCAACCATGGGCGCTCATTAGCCTTGGCTAGACTCGCCGGCCGCGCTTGGAGAACCCGCCGCCAGCGCTCCACGAACACACGGTGGTTTCGCTGGACGGCAGGCAGATCCGTGCCGTAGGAGGCACCGAGGCCGTGTACGACGCGCGAGCGCGGCTCGTAGACGGTACGCCAGCCGGCGGCGGCCAGGCGTAGGCAGAAATCTGCATCTTCGAAGTAAGCCGGCGCGAACGTCTCATCAAAAGCCCCGAACTCGACGATCAGCTCGCGGCGAACGAGTAGGCAGGCCGCAGCAGCATAATCAACCACTCGCGAGAAGCTGAAGCGGCCATCTCGCGGGTCCCCACCGATGCCGTACAGTTGCGCGCCACCGTCGAGGCCCAGAATCGCCCCCGCCTGTTGCACAGATCCGTCATCATTAACGAGCATCGGAGCGACCGCGCCGACTCCGGGGCGCTCCAACGTGTCAAGGAGCGGTGGTAGCCACCCGGGCTGCACCACAGCATCGCTGTTGAGGAAGAGGATGTACTCGCCGTGCGCGCCCTTGACCGCTTGATTGCTCGACCGGACGAAACCTATGTTCGTCCGGTTGCGTATCACGCGCGCGCCCTGGAGCGCCTTCAACAGCGCCAATGCGTCCGGCTCAGCCGACGCGTCGTCCACGACCACCAGCTCGTAGCACGGCTCGGTGTGGGAGAGCAGCGCCTCTAGCGTGCGCCGCGTCCAATCAGGGGCGTCGCAGACCGCCATGGCAACCGTTACTTTCGGCGCGGTCACGTGGGGGAAGACAAGGCCGCGATCGTTGGAGGTCACCAGCGAATTGAACGACGTTGCGACTTCTGGTTTCGCGGCGTCCGCTGCGTAGCACCCGCCAGGCCGCGCGCGCCGAAATTTTCCGGGCGAGCGGGAAGCCGGGTCGATGCGATACGACCGTCCCGAGTCGACAATCTGGTCCGCCACACGTCCGTCCCTCTCCCAGGTGTGACGTCGAGAACCCGGACCGATTCGCCCGTACCAGGCGCGGTGTGATGCTCGATCCCCGCTGCCATCCCGGCGACTCGTTGAACAGATTCTCGCCCGCAGCATATGTCGTCAAGCCTCGCGCAGGCGCAAAAGCTGGGCCTCGCGGCGTAGCCATCGCCGCGTCTCGCGACATCGCCGACCTCACCGCGAGCCTCGGCGCAAGAGCCAGTTGCCGACGCGGATCACAGGCAAGAGCCGCTTGCGCAGTCGCCACCAGCCCCCAGCTTCGATACGTGCTAGCGCCTCGGCACGCTGGCGCAGCCATGTCAGCTCCGCAGGGTCGACGGCGCAACACGCGGCGAGCTGCTCGACTTGTGCTTCGAGATCCTTGACCCGCGTCTCTGCGACCCAGACGGCATGCTGGGCAGACTCGCGCGCGTCGCCTACGCGGTCAAGTGCCTCGCGCAGCCGTAAGACCTGGGCATCGCGGCGCAGGCGTGCAGCGTCGTGCGGCATCGGCTTCACCTCGAGCCCCGGCGCAGAAGCCGGCCGCCGACGGTCACCGCCAAGAGTCCGTCGCCCAGTCGCCGGCAGCCGCTCGATTGGTGTCTCCGAGTTGCTGTTTACGGCCGATGCCATTTCGGCTCCGTGCCGCCAGCCACCTAACGTTAGGCGAGGCGTTCAGCGTCTGCCTCGAATAAGGGGGTGCCGTCCACGTCCGTTGGGGTCCTATTGAAATCTCGCGGCGACTCGAATTTACCCTGGTGCGCTTCAATTCCCGTCTTATCTCAGGACCGGGCACCGTTCGACATCGACGCTATCGACATCAATCACGCGCGTCCGGGGACGCGATGTCCGCCATTCTGTCACCAAGCAGTCTCGGCGCGCACTGCGGTTGTGGAAGTCCAATTGTCGCGTCGAATGCTTCGCTGCGCCGAAAGAGAAGCACGGGGGAGTGGCGATTTGCAAACGCCCCGACAACCTCCTCGGTGAGCGCTGGCGGGGTAGCGCTCGCCCGCGGCGCGCCACCGGGATAGCCGTCCTAGCCGCTCCGGCCACGACTAATGCGGGGAACGCGCGGCCCGCGAGCGCGTTCGGGGGGCCTGGATCGTCGCGTCACGATCGCTGGGTCGACTGTCTGGGCGGCACCGACGGAAGTCCGCTTCGGTCGGCGTCGTGGTCAGACTGATACTCAAGGGCTGGTTTACGTCAAGACCCGGTATTCGTCACGATTGGCATCAGGAGCGGGCAGCTCCTAGGCCGGTTGCCGACCGTAGGACCGGAAGCCTGGAGCCACGGTGGGCTTTCCGGGTTGCTCATGCGAGCTCCGGCAGCCGCCCGGGAGCGGTCCATGGGGGTACTGGCGCTAGGCAAGTGTGACGGCGTCCCTTGAGAACGCGCCGAGTTCGCGGGCGACCGGGGGTCGCGACCACGCGGGCGGCGCTCGGACGGCACGATCCCGACGAACCCGACACCAGGACGAGTCGGGGAAACCGGGGTGAACCTGCCGCGCTCGGCGCACAGGTCCCGTGGCCCAGAGTGTGTCCATCCGTAGGAAGCAGCGCAGGCGGGCGATCAACTGCGCGTGTAAGCACCCCGGGATCTGTTCCTCGAGTAACCTCAAGAAGCGTGCCACGACGACCGCGCGCAGCTCCACAGCGCAAAGGCACTCGGCGAAGCTCGCCCGCGATCAAGCAGCGGGAGAAGGTGAGATCCGCAGCCGGCGCAGTTGATTTGCGCTCGACGCCTCCCCCTCCCCGTGGCGCTGACCGCGGCGCAACAGGACCTCCGAGACATGATGCCGCGCGCGCATTAGATCGCCGCGCGCGACCTCGACGCAGCAGATCACGTCGCGGAACGCCTCGTCCTCGACGCCCGGCGTTGGGAAGCACAGCCAGCGTCCGGCGAAGGCGACACTGATGAACCTCGAAGCTCCCATGTCGGGCCACCGATCAGCACTGGCTGTAGGCTTCTGCGCCGTTGTCGGGCACCTCGCAGCCATCCACCTCCAAGCGGGTGGTGATACTTGCCAGCTTCGAGTTCAACGGCTGGGAACTGCCGCCGTTCGCGCCTAGCGAGCAGGCGGTGTGGATGTCGGGTGGTCACCGCTGGCTGATCGAGGTTGGCGCGGCAGCCGCGGCAGCCGGCTATCCGGTCGAGCTGCGAGGCACGTTCATCGAGCGCGAAGTTGGATTGATCGAGCGTGCGGCGGCTGTCGAGCTCGGGCGCCCGCAAGGCCTGCGATCGCGGACCGAATCCGACATCGTGATAATTCCCGAAGGTCTCCCCGATCCGCTGCTGTTCGCGCGCGAAATTCTTTCCCCGGCTCGGGCAGTCCTGGCGGTGCTCGGTCCGCTGGGCTTGTTCGGCTGGTCATTCGAGCGTGACTGGCGGCCGCCGGACCTGCTCACCGTGGATCCGAACGCAGTCGGACGACCGGGACAGCTCTCGACGGCCCGACGGCTCGGGCTCGAGATCTGGACGTGCGACCCGGTCTCCGAGCAGGCGCGCACGCTCGGACTGCGGCATCACCACGTCGGCGGGGGGCGTCCGGACGAGTACCCGGAGCCGCCCGCGAAGCGCGTCGACGTTGTGACGCTCAGCGAGAACAAGTGGGCGCCGCTGGTGCCTACCGCGCTCGCCGGCTTACGCCCGGAAGTGAGCCGTATAGAGTTACCCCGCATGCCGCGTGAACAGCTGCTGCTCGAACTCGGCGTGGCGCGGACGTTCATACACCCGGTGCGCATAGAGGGCCGCTCACGACTATGCGAGGAGGCGAGGGCGATGGGCACAGTCCCGATCATGCTCAGGAGCAACCGGTTCGGCGAAGGCCTCAACCCCGCGTCCGGGGGGATCGCGGTCGACACGATCGAAGAAATTGCGCCCGCGGTTCATGAGCTGCTCGACAACCCGTCGAGGCTGCGTGAGATTGCGCGAGCCGGCTACCGCGAAGCGCGGATTGCGACCCGCTGGCAGCCGTTCGTGGAGCGGGTCGCCGCCGCGCTCGCCGAGCCGGATCGCGAGCCGGCATCGTTTGCACCCGCTCGCGCCGTGTTTGGTGCGCAACTGCACGCCAGGGAAGACGCCTTCCGTGCTGAGCTTACCCGGCAGTGGCAGGAGCTCGCCGACGTCCGCGCCGAGCAGCAGCGTTTGGCGTCCGCGCTGGCCGCCGCCGAGCGAGGCTACCTAGCGCTGCGCGAGCGCAGAGCCGTCCGCGCGGGTCTGAGCCTCGCCCGCGTTTACGAGCGCCTCCGCGCCGTCTGTGGACGAAGCTGACAGGATGTCCGCCTGCGGGAGATCGTGATCACCTGACGCGCGGAAGTGGAGCGGCTGCCGGAGCGGCCCATTCCAAGCGAGCCGTGGCAACGGTCTGGTCTACGCAGCCCTAACCTGAAGACCCACAGACCGCGACGAAGGGTACGGTCACGATCGGGGCCGCACCCCATGTCCAGAACAGGTCCGGCAGGGTCTTTGGCTCGAGATCGACGAGATCGCGGAGGTGCCCGGACACTAACCGCCGTGACTGACGGCAGCCTCGCTGACCCTCGCCTCACGAGGCGCCGCGCCCGCTTAACAGCATGCCGTCGGCGTCCACCATTCAACAGATCACCTCGCCGAAGCTGGGTGAAGCTTCTCGGCTAGCACATGCTTGATCGCGACCGCTGATTCTGCGGCCTACAAACTCCAGGCCGCGACGTGTCACACCTTATAGACGAGGATGCTCCCGTAGGACGTCGGTTTCAATCCGAGTGCCGCGAGCGGGCCCAGCCATTGAGGCGCCGCCGCGGGATCGACGATGACCGCGCCCACATGCCGGCGGGCAAGAAACGAGCGGACGGTCTGCGGTTCAGGCTTGATTTTGCCCAAAAGCGCTGGAAACAGCGCGTCGATGGAATAGTCCGGCGGATATACAGCACTGACAAATCCGCCGGCCATTCGGAACCACATGCCGGTCTCAGCCTGCCAGAGCATGCCCGTCCCGAATTGGCCCCACGGGATGACGAGCACGGTTTCGCCGCGCCTCAAAACGCTTCGATACTCGTTCGTGGTGAAGAAGGCTGGGTTGGGTTCCCGGCCGCGCCAAACGCCGCTTCCGAGGTTGGGCACCAGGAACGCGATACCCAAGACGGCCAGTGCCCACTTGGCCAAGGCCCATTTTCCGGCGCGTGGCTGCGCAAGCCACATAGCTACGATCACCCCGACAATCAGGAACATGTATAGCCCTAGGCGCGAGGGAAATACCTCGCGCACCAGGGAGTAGTCGATCAGCTTCCACGGAAGCGGGATTGTCGGATAACCGACGATATGGAGCCGCCCCCCGAAGAGGAGCACCACGATAACTGCGAGCGTCGCGACCAGGATTCTCGTCGACACCACGCGCCAGCGCGTGATCGTGTAGCGCGCGGTAATCAGCGCAAACGGCAAGCCAACATAAGTCGCGGACTCGGCGAGGCTGCCGGTATTGTTGGAGGCGGTCGCGACCGCAGCGAAGTACTTCCTGCCGAGTCGGACGAGGCTTGTGGGTACGAAGAACCCCACCGCGTCACCGCCGCCATTGTCGGTAGGGAGAAATGGCACGTTTCCTTTCAGCCCGTAGTAAATGAACGGGCTCGTCACCAGCGCAGCAGCGACTCCCGCGACGAAAATCCGTTTGATCGCAAGAATAATGCGTTGTCGCGCGGCGGGGTCGAGGACGTAACCTATGGCGAGGGTCACGGCACCGAGAGACACGAACGTCAATGCGAGTTCGCTTGAGCACAAGAACAGCGCGACCAAGGTGAGCGCCATGAGGGCGATGAACCGCCGATCGCTGATGCGCCCGTCCATTAGACGCAAGGTGAGGTGGACCCCGGCCGGGATGGGAAATATGAGCACGAGGTGAAGGTGCCCGAGCATCTGCCCCAGCATGTAGGTCGAGAAGCCGAACACGTAGCCGCCGACGAGGCTTGCTGCCAAGCTGCGCGTGATGTACCGGCACAGCAGAAACGCGAAGAATGCCGCTAGCACCGGGCTTGCGAGCATCAGCAAGTTGTAGGAGACGATCGGACCGAACAGGAGTGTGATCGGCGCGGCGACGAGCGCGGGCAACGGGACCGTGACAACGCCGCCAAGATCGGCACCATCTGGGACGAACAGGGTGTTGGTGAAGAACGGGTTCAGCCCGTGAAGCAGCGCGTGCGGCCACCATGCCAATGCCCACATAGGGATCGTCGGATCGCCCCAGTCCGGCAGGCCGACGTCCTCGCTTCCAAGATGGGGAAGCACGTGCAGGCCGAAGTAACCGATTGAGATCGCCGCGTATAGAACAAGTGCCGCCGTCGCCTGGCGGCGCTCGGACGCAAGCCAGCGGCGACCGACAACCAGCGATCGCTCTCCACGCTCCGCTGTGGCCGCGTGAGCCGGCATTGAACGATGATCCTACTAGCGGTGCCGGTACGACTTCTCACCAGTCGAACCCCCCCGGTTCGATCCGGATTTGGGACGTGTGGATCCTTGCCCGGACGAATCCCTATGATCACGCAGATGTCGTTCGCTCTGAACCGCGTCGCCAACCTCGAGGACTTCCAGGAGCACGTCGTCACGGATGCGATCCGCGAGATTTACGCGCGGCAGTCCGCGGATTCGCCTGAGTTCCCGCGAGGTAGCGAGCACCGCAAGCAGTGGGAGGTGGCGATGGCGGCCCTTGCTCTGGAGGACGGCGCCGCGCTGCGACCTGATGCCGAAGTTCTTGGTATCGGCGCCGGCAGCGAGGCGACCCTATTTTGGCTGACGAATTACGTTCGCCGGGTGTGGGCTACGGACCTGTACGCCGATCCCGGCTCGTGGGTAGACGCAGCGCCACCGACGATGCTCACGAATCCTGGGAGCGCGTGGGACGGGCCATGGAACCCGCGGCGGCTGGTCGTTCAGCACATGGACGCATGCGAGTTGCATTACGAGGACGAGACCTTCGACGGCATCTTTTCATCGGGATCGATCGAGCACTTCGGCTCGCTGGAACGTATCGGCATCGCGATGGACGAGGCGTTTCGGGTCCTGAAGCGAGGTGGGACTGCCTCCTTCTCGACGGAGTTCCTGATCGACGGCGACCCACTGGCGTTCGAGGAGCACACCGTGTGTTTCACCCCCGAGCTCATCGAGCGTGTTCTCCTGGGGAACCGTGAGTGGGTACCCGTGTCGGACATCGAATATCAGCTCTCCGAGGCGACGGTTGCGACCGAGATTGAGAGTTCTGAGTACGCCGCCCGTGAGGCACGAGGCGAGTCGATATACCCGCATTGTGCACTGCGCGTCGGGCCCAATTTGATAACGAGCGTGCACATCGCGCTGCGTAAGTCCGCACGGCCGAACGGCGGCAGGATCGTGACTTCTCGCGGCGCCACGGTCGCCGCAGCAGGGTCACAACAGGATGTCGCGGCGGCCCCCGCTCAGGGCCCGAGGGCTCGAGCCCGCTCGACAAGGGTGAGGGCCACGGCGGCGCTTGTCGATGGTTTCGATACGCTCCGGCCGGTGGCCGGCCGACACCACGCTTCAACCGCGAAGCGGGTCGCAAAACGTCTCGCGCGACCGGTACTCGTGCCCGTCGATCGCCGAGTAGCAGACATCAACCGTAGGATCGACAGCGTACGAGAGGCGAACACGGAGGCTTCTTCATATATCGGCGTCGAGCTGCGCTGGCTCCACGACCAATTGGCAGCGCTGCAGCGGTTCGTTCGATGAGTATTACCGGATGCGGCTTGCGCAGGTTGCCGACCTGCCGCTCGAGAAGCTGGACGAGCCACTGGCACACGCGATTAACGCTGCGACGAGCCACCGTGGTCTCTACGCGCAAGGTGGTCTGTGGTTCAACCCGCCGGTTGCGGTCGTGCTTTCGGAGGGGGCTGCTTCCGTGGTGCACGTCAGCGAACGGATCGTTGAGGTGCCGTTCGCGATGGCGGCGCTGAGCCGCCTGGAGCATGGTGCCCGTATCCTTGATATCGGCAGCGCGGAGAGTACCTTCCCGCTCTCGGCAGCTTCACTTGGCTACGCGGTCACGGCGGTCGACCCGCGTCCGTTGGCGTATTCACACCCTAACCTGGAGAGCCACGCCGCGCTACTCGAGGAATGGGATGCGCCGTCCGAGCCGTTCGCGGCGGCGTTCTTGATATCGACGATCGAGCACGTTGGCCTCGGCGCTTACGGGGAACACGCCTACGGCGGCACGGAACACGGCGCGGGCGCTGACGTAGCCGCACTGGACCGCGTGCGCGAGCTGCTCGCGCCCGACGGTCTGTTAATCCTCACGACCCCTTACGGCACCCGTGAGCTCACCGAGCTCGAGCGGATCTACGACGAGGCATCGTTGAACGAGCTGCTGGCCGGTTGGGACGTGCTCGAACGTCAAATCGTGGTCCGGCGCGACCCGACTGTCTGGGAACAGGACGAGAAGGTGGCCAGAGGCTCGGGTGGCGTGGTGATGGTAATCGCGCGTCCGAAGCACTCCTGACGCTGTAACGGTCGTAACCACAGCGATGACGCTCCCGAGCCGGTCGGTTTGCCTGTATGTTGACGGCGCACAGAATCCCGGTTCGCTCGATCGCGGGATCGGACGGCAGGTATCCGAGCACGCGCGAGCGATTCACCTGGTTAGACCATCGGTCCTGCACTCGGTCTTACTAAATCCGGGCCGCTCCCTGACCGGCAACCTCAGCTCATTCCTCGGCTCGGGACTTCTCGGCTGGGGTCCCGGATCGCGCTCGGCGGATCGTCCACCCCGTGACCTTCCGCGCGTGTACCACATCATGTCACCGTTTGAGCCAACCTCCGCTGACGTGATGTGGCCCCAATGGGCGAGGGACTCGCGAATTGCCACCGTCGTCACGCTTCACGACCTGATACCGCTGATCTTCGCGGACGAGTATATGCCTGACGCGGGGGTACGGGCCTGGTACATGGCTCGTCTCGAGCTGATCCGCCACGCCGACGGCGTTCTCACCGTTTCGGAGTACACCGCTCGCGACGCGCTCGAGCATCTCCAGATTCCCGCGGAGCGCCTGCACGTGATCCACGCGGGCACGAGCGACCATCTGGCGGAGATGTACTCATCGGGCGCTGCAGCGTGGTCACAACTGTCACACGAGCTCACGACGGTGCGTCCTGGCTTCATGCTCTATGTCGGCGCGGTCGAGTTCCGTAAGAACATCGGGGGACTCATCGCCGGCTTCGCTCGGCTGCCGGCGGAGATGCGTGCCCAGCACCAGCTCGTGATTGTCTGCGCGCTCGATCCTGGCCAGCGGACACGACTCCAGGCCGACGCCGCTCGCTGCGGGGATCGGCCGGGACGAGCTTGTCCTGACCGGGCGCGTGAGCGACCGCGACCTGGGTGCTCTGTACCACGCTTGCACGCTGTTCGTCTACCCCTCCTTCTATGAGGGATTCGGCTTGCCAATAATCGAGGCGATGTCCTGCGGGGCCCCGGTTTGCGCGAGTGCGACGACGACGGGGCCGGAGGTGCTTGGCGACCTCGAGGGGACCTTCGAACCTCACGATCCCGACTCGATCGCATCGTGTCTGGCCGGCGTTCTGAATTCGGCGGATGCGATGGATCGGCTGAGAGCCCGTTCGCGGCGGCGCGTCGCGGAGTACACATGGAGACGCGTCGCGGAGCGGTCGATCGAAGCTTATGAACGAGCGATGGTCTATCACGGCGCGGCGTCGGTCCCGACGGGCGCGGATCGCACTCGTGACGTCGTGGCCGCCCGACGCATCGCGGACCGCGGACTACAACCGTCGACTTGCCGTCGAGCTCGGACAACACGTCGACGTCGACGTCATCGTCGGGGGTCCCGTTGACGACTATCCGGCACCGCCCGAGCGCGGCGTCCGTCTGATTTACGCTCGGGAATTCGAGCAGCGCAGCGCCGTCCGTCAGCACGACCGCGTGCTGTACTGCATGGGGAACTCAAAGTTCCACGCTCACGTGTACGAGCTGCTCAGGCGTCGATCGGGGGCGATCGTCCTCCATGACGTCCTCATGACTGGCTTCTATGCCTGGTACACGGGCGTCCACCGTCCGGATGATCCGGAGCGCGCGCGTTGCTGAGCGCATTCACGAGATGTACGAACATCGACTGCCGCCCGAAGCGACGGACGGTACGCCGCTGCCATCCGAGCGCCAGCTGGCACTCGGTATCTACATGACCCGCGAGCTGCAGAATCTCGCGGAGCAATGTTTCGTGCACTCCCAGTCGGCGCGCGAGGTACTCGAACTCGATCGCGGGCTGCTGGATCGACAGGTTCGGGTCTCCGTGCTGCCGTTCGGTATGCGACAGACGGCCGAGGCGCCCCGTGGCGGCGCTAAGTCAAGTCCGTTGGTTATCAGCCTCGGCGATGTCAATGAAATGAACGACATCGCCTCGTTGATCAATGCGTTCGGCCAACTCGCAGTCGAAATGCCAGATGCGCGGCTTGTTATCCTGGGTCCGATCGATGGTGACGACCGAGGGCGCTGGCACCGCTATACGAGCGAGCGAGTGCCGCATGCAAACATTGACCTTCCTGGCGAGATCAGAGACGAAATCTACGCAGAGCTTCTGCGGACGGCCGATCTGGCTGTAGAGCTGTCGCTCGTCTCCACCGGCGATGCGTCGGCGGCTGTCGCCGACTGTCTTGCAAACGGTGTTCCGACGCTCGTCACCGATCTGGGCTGGGCCCGAGAGCTACCGCGCAACGTCGCCGAGAAGGTGCCGCCCGGAGCTGGCCCTCACCAGCTCAAGGACCGGATGAGGAAGCTCCTCGCTGACGGCAACCGACGGCAGGCGATGAGCCAGGCCGCCCTCGAGCATGCCCGCCGCCACAGCTTTGCTCGGGTTGCGGACGCCTACTTGGACGCCCTCGGCCTACTCTGACCGGTGCGGCGTCGCCGAGAAAGCACAACTAACCGCGGGCACCTATGGGAGAGCCCGCCGCGCGTCCGGACTCAGGGCCGGCTCGTGAACACCGCGAGCATGTTGAGCCCCACAGGCACTGGAACGCGCTTCTCAAGCGCGCGGCTCAATGGCACGCCTGTGCGGTCCCACATCGACAAGCTCGGGCCATAGGTCCGGTCGGTGTTGGAACGCGAGAAAGCCAGCCAACCTGGAATCGCTAGCGCTTGCGCATAACGCAATGTCACAATCTGCAGCCCGGCCTGCGCGGCGACCTCCCTGAAGCGCCATCTCGAGTAGCGCCGGAAGTGACCAAGCTTCCGGTCCATTTTTCCGTACAGCATGTTGAGAGCCGGCACATAGATGACGATCCTGCCGCCTGGTCGCAGCACCGTCGGCAGCGCCGACAGGACGCCGACATCATCCTCGATGTGCTCCAGAACGTTGAGCATCACGACCGAGTCGAAGCGCTCTCCCGCGTCGCCCAGTCTCTGAGGTCCTGCTGGACCACCGTCACGTTTGACGCATCTTTGAAGCGGTGGTGAGAGCGGCGACGCACTGGTCGGAGAGGTCACTGGCAACGACCTCGCGGCCGGCCGCATAACGGGCGGTGATCGCCCCGATGCCGGCGCCGAGCTCCAGCACCCTCCGGCCGAGGTACGGCTCGATCATCTCCGCGATCCAACGCAGATAGTTCGGTGCCCTCTCAGCGAGCACCTCGAGAGCGTGATCGTGCGCGCCATTCTCGGCAGGTGCCTCGAGCGCCTCGGGTGCGTGTAACGAGCCGCTGGGTGGGACTGGAAGCGATGTGCGAGGACAGAGCCGTGGTAGAGCGCGGGAGAGCCTAGCAGCGTACGGCGACGTGCGGTCCGAAGAGGCTTGCCCCGACGCGTCGGGCTCTGAACCATGCCCGGTTCGACGACGGCGCCGGGTCGAGGTCGAGTACCAGCTCCACCGCTCGGTACCACGTTCTTCCTCGCAACCTGCGGATGACGTCGAACGTGGCCACGAATCGGATCGGCCGCGATTGTTGGCCCGACCGCCGGAGGGCGTTGCTACCGTTTGCCCGGCCGTGGCCACCGTCTCAAGCGAACAGCTCCGCCATGCCGACCTCAGGCGCAGCCAGGAGCCTCCGTCGATCGTCGTTCGGGGCGTCAGCAAGACCTTCCGGATCCCGCACCTCCAGGTCCACACGTTCAAAGAGCGGGCCCTTCATCCTTTTCGCTTCAACCAGTTCGACGAGCTTCGCGCGGTACAGGATGTCTCGTTCGAGGTCGCCAAGGGCGAGATGTTCGGAATCGTCGGACGGAACGGGAGCGGGAAGAGCACCCTGCTCAAGTGCCTGGCCGGCATCTACGGGGTCGACGAGGGCCCTGGTCCTGGAGAGCTGGAGGTACGCGGACGGCTGTCACCGTTCATCGAGCTCGGGGTTGGCTTCAACCCCGACCTGACGGCCTACGACAACGTCATCATCAACGCGATCATGCTGGGGCTGACCGCGAGGGAGGCCCGCAAGCGGTTCGACGAGATCATCGCCTTCGCGGAACTGGGCGAGTTTCTCGACCTGAAGCTCAAGAACTACTCGTCCGGCATGTACGTCCGCCTCGCGTTCTCTGTGGCGGTCCAGGTCGACGCGGACGTGCTGCTGATCGACGAGGTCCTGGCGGTGGGGGATTCCTCGTTCCAGCAGAAGTGCTTCGATCGCTTCCATCGGCTCAGGGCTGAGGGGAAGACGATCGTGTTCGTCACCCATGACATGAGTTCGGTCACGCGCTTCTGCAACCGCGCCATGCTGATGGAGCGCGGACGGGTGGTGTGTCATGGCGACCCGGATCGCGTGGCTCGTGAATATCACGAGCTCAACTTCGGTCGCGCTCCAGGAGCCGCCGTCGCAGGCGGAGAGAGACGGTACGGGGACCGTGGTGCGGAGATCCTCGACGCATGGATCGAGGATGAGACCGGGCAGCGCACCGGCGCCGTCGCCCAGCGGGAACCGTTTTCGCTCTGCTTACAGATCGCGTTCCACGAGGAGCTGCAGGACCCGATCTTCGGATTCCGTCTGACGAACGAAGTGGGGCAGATCGTCGTAGCCTCCCGGACGGACTTTGAGCATGGTCCCAGCGGTCATTTCGCGGCCGGACAGCGTACGCTGGTCCGCATGCGCTTGACCAACCTTCTCCAACCGGGCCGCTACACGTTGTCGCCCTCCGTAGTTCGCAAGGGGCTGGGTAATGACCCGCTTGACGTGCGCGACGACCACACAAGCTTCATCGTCCACGGTCCGAACCGCACCGGTGGTCAGGCCGACCTGCCGTACGAGCTCGAAATCGAACGCGGCTAGTCTGGGGTACCTCTTCTGAGAGCGATGCTACGTTGCCGGCCATGAGCGTTGACAGCGCCCATGTCTACGGTCCTTCCGCCTTCGGCGGCGGACCTCGACGATTCGTCGAACTCACCCTGACGCTGGCCCGGACCGAGTTCAAGCTGCGGTACTTCGGGTCAGTGCTCGGCTACGTGTGGTCACTGATTCGACCGCTGCTCTTCTTCGGAGTTCTGTACTTCGTGTTCACCCACGTGTTCAAGCTGGGTGCGGGAATTCCACACTATGCGGTCTATCTCCTGATGTCGATCGTGATGTGGAATTTCTTCCTCGAATCGACGACAGGCTGCGTTCCATGTCTCCTCCAGCGCGAAGGGATCCTGCGAAAGGTTCGTTTCCCCCGAATGGTCGTACCCCTGGCTGTGTCGTTGACGGCGGTGTTCAACCTCGGAATGAATTTCATCGCCGTGTTCGTGTTCGCGCTCGCCAACGGGGTCGACCCGAAGCTGTCCTGGCTCGAGCTGATCCCGCTCCTCGGCGTGTGGATTATCTTCGCCAGCGGAATCGGAATGCTGCTGTCAGCGCTGTTCGTGCAGTATCGCGACGTCCAACCGATCTGGGACGTCACCGCACAGGTGCTGTTCTACTGCTCGCCGATCCTCTACCTCGTGAGCTTCTTCAAGTCCGCAGGCCTCGAACGCGTGGCGATGCTGAATCCGATCGCGGCGCTCAACACGCAAATGTCCCACGCGATCATCGGATTCGTCACCCTCCACGGCATCTACGCAGCGAAGTACGGCCCCGTCGCCTTTCCGAGTGCCGCCACCGTCGCCCAGGGCGCCGTCTACCTCCTGGCGCCGGCCGCCATAGTCGTCGGAGTGTTCGCGCTCGGGTGGTGGGTGTTCATCCGCGAGGCGCCGCGGGTGGCCGAACACCTCTAGCTGTTCGCAGGCCCTGTGGCCTAGCGCCGGGCGCGGCGCAGGAGCTGCGATATCCGATAGCCCCCCTTGAGCGTGCCGAACAACGGACGGGCGAGCCGCGGATTGGTGGCAAGGGCGAGCAATGGTCGCTCGAGGTCGGCCGGGAGGGCACCGCCCGGTCCGACCAGCCTAACGCCGTCTTCGCTGATCGTTCGCGAGCCTCCCAGCTCGTCCAAAGCGCCCGCCGTCGGTGGCGGTCGATCGCAGGCGTCGCGATATACCTGCACGAGCTGGGCTGCAGTCGCATCCCAACGCAGGCGATCAGCGGCAACGCTGACGGATCGGATGTGGTGCTGGCGAGCGGCTTCGTCATGGAGCAGCACGATGAGTGCATCGGCCGTCTCCTCCGCGCTCCACGGAGCGACTCCGGCCTCTGCGTCGGGCAAGATCTCGCTTAGGGCCGTGCCGGCCGCCCACACGCAGGGCGTCGAGTGACTCGCCGCTTCGAAGGGCACGAACCCGAAGCCCTCGTAGAGGGTCGGGTACAGCACCGCTCTGGCCCTCGTCAGCAGCCACGCCTTTTCGGCCTCGGAGACTGCCCCGAGATCCAGGCATCTCGATGCCAGGTCGGGATGCGCGGCCAGAAACGACGCCTCCTCGGGCGCCGAAGACCCGAACTCGACGTGCGGACCGGCCAGCAGCAGCCAACCCTCCCAGCTGTGGCGCGTGCGAAGCTGGTGGAAGATCTGCAACGCGAACGGCCGATTCTTGTGACGGAGATCGGTGCCAAGGCAGAGCACGAACTCGTCGCTTTCCGCAAGGCGTGAGGCGCCGGCCGGACAGGCGGGGGCCGCGTCCATCAGCCCCAACCGGTGGTCGACGCCGAGGCGCACCACGGTTCCGCGCTCTGGCTCGACAAGGTCTTCCAGGCAGGCGTCCCGGCGGGCATGGTCGGATAAGAACACGACGCGGTCCGCGATCGCGAGGGAGCGTCGCGTCAGCGACCGGTATCGCTCCCACTCGTCCTGGGACCGGTGGTAAGACGGGCTGCGGTACTGGATCAGATCCAGCTGCGTGACGACCAACCGTTCGCCGAGGTCACGCAGCAGCGCGAGATCGGGCGCGTTCCAGACCTGAAATGGCCGATGGACGACGTCGCCGGGCTCCATCGGCCCGGTGGTCTCCAAGAACTTGACCTCGACGCCGTCGATCCGGCCGAGCGCGCTGCGCGCGTGCTCTCCGATACCGCGCGTCACCGCGGCTCGGACGCGCACATCGGGGTTGCGCCCGAGCGCCGCGAGCAGTTCGATCAAGAGGACCTGGGTGCCCGTGAAGGAGGGAGCCGCCAATGCTCTGGCGTCCACGACCACCGACAGCCCGGAGATCGCTCGCCGGGCGGCACTCAGGCAGCGCCCGGCGGGGGTCCTCGCCCCGGTCCGGGCCGGCCTCGGCGCAGCGCTGTTCCGGCGCCTCACGACCACGTCATCAGCCGCTATATGAGACAAGCCGACGCGTGTGCAGCGATCGAAAAAGCCGCCGTCCGCCGATG
>CAVXAO010000001.1:0-315203 GCA_963759695.1 uncultured Solirubrobacterales bacterium | reverse complement strand
GTGAAGTTCTCCGCCAGCTGAGCTACGTCGGCGGCCTTGAATCGGCCAGTGTTATGGGCGGCTGCGCCTCAGTCCTGAAACGGATCGGCGCCACCGTTGCGACTGCGCCAGTCATCGACGAGGATCGCCCATCGCTCGTGGTCGCGCCACCGGCCGCCGATCTTCAGATACCGGGGTGAGAAGCCCTCGCGGCGGAAGCCGGCGCCCTGTGCGAGCGCGAGCGAGGCGTGATTGCCCGGCTGGATGTTGGCCTCGATGCGGTGTAGGCGCAGGGTCAGGAACGCGTGGCGCAGGACGAGGTCGATGCCCCTCGCGCATGTAGCCCTGGCGGGCGAACGGCTTGCCGACGGCGTAGCCGAGATAGGCGCTCTGAAGGTAGCCGCGCGTGATCTGGGAGAGGTTGAAGAACCCGAGGATCGCGCGGTCGTGCTGCCGGCACACCAGCATCGCCTCGAAGTCTGGTCGGCGGGCGTCGGCCAGATAGGCGGCGAACCGCTCATCGTCGGTGGGTGCAGATGCCCATGGCCGGTGAAATGACCGGCTCGCGCGCATCAGCGACACGAACTCGCCTTGATCCGCGCGCACCGGCGGTCGCAGGTACACCTCGCGTCCTGGCGGTGTCACGACCCGAGGACGTGCTCTAGTCGGTAGGCGAGCGCCTCGCACGCAAGCTCCTCGGAAACATTCAGCTCAAACCGCATTCTCGTGTCCTCGACCAGCTCGATCGCCTGCTGCAGCAGCCGCGGATCTGGTCCCGCATCCTCGTCGAGCTCAGCGCGCCGATCAACATTGCGGACGAGATCATCTGCGCCCCAGGCGAGATGAGCAAGATCGGCGAACCACAGCGAGACGAGCTGGAGGCCGAGATCGAGCGCCGTGGTCTCCACGCGCCGGCGCGCGCGCCGGATCCGCTCGCTCCACTCCGTCTCGACGCGCTTGCGCTCCTTGCGCGGATACAGCTCGAGCTCGGCCGCCGCGCGCAACTCGAGCTCGGCGCGGCTCGCCTCTCCCCTGGCGTGCACCGCCGCGAGCAACTCTGACCCACGGCCTGCAGCTGCGACGCCTCGCCGGCGACGGTCGCCCTGGCGAACCGCTCGGCCGCCGCCCTCAACGCCGACCCCTCTTCACCGGCCAGCTCGCTGGGCCTGCGCTCGCATCGCCGAGCGCGAGCTTGGCGCAGGCGATCGCGGTGTCGACTCGGGACCCCTTCCCGCTGAAGCTCGGCAGCGACCTGCTCGAGACCCGGCGCATCGAACCGGACGAGCTGACAGCGGGAGCGGATCGTCGGCAGCACCTCGCCGAGCCTGTCCGTCAGCAGGATCAGGTGAACGAACGACGCCGGCTCCTCGAGCGTCTTCAGCATTCGGTTGGCCGCCTCATCGCCCAGCTCGTCGACCCGCTCGATCACGAACACGCGTCGGCTCGACTCGAACGGCGTCTTGCTGGCGGAGGCGACGACCGGCTCGTCGATGTCGCTGACGAGGATCTCGTGCGCCCCGCTGGGAGTGATCCAGGTCAGGTCCGGGTGCGTCCCCGAATGGACCCGGGCGCGCGCGCTGTCTGTGTCCGGCGACCCGGCCGCCAGCAGCTCGGCCGCGAGCGCTCGCGCCGCCGCGCGCTTGCCCGAGCCGCCGGGGCCGTGGAACAAGTACGCGTGCGATGCCTGCGGGTCGGGCGCGAGGGCCGGGCGTCAGCACGACCCGGGCGTGAGGATGATTTTCGAGCTCCGGCAGCACTCGATTCGATGCTACCTCCCGGTAGGGTCGCACCTCGGTCATGGCTCGCGGAAAGCTGATCACGATCGAAGGCCTCGATGGAGCGGGCAAGACCACGCTCGCATCCGCTCTGGCCGACGCGCTCCGGCGACGCGGGATCGATGCCGTAGTCCTGCGCGAGCCCGGCGGCGTCGCCGCCTCGGAACGGGTGCGCGAGCTCGTGCAGGATCCAGCGCTGAGCGTCGGGGCGCGCGCCGAGGCGTTGCTCTACGCGGCGGCACGGGCACAGCTCGTCGAGGAGGCGCTCGAGCCGCTGCTGGCCGCCGGGACGTGGGTCCTCCTCGATCGCTTCGTCGATTCCTCGCTCGCCTACCAGGGAGGCGGACGGGCACTCGGGATCGGCCCGCGTTCGCGAGATCAATCGGTTCGCGACGAACGATCTGCAGCCCGACCGGACGCTGCTGCTGGCGCTCGACCCGGCACTCGGCCGCTCGCGCCTCCACACCCGGGCGCAGTCGTTCGACCGCCTCGAGCTCGAGGACGAGCAGTTCTTTGCTCGGATCGCGGCCGCGTATGAGCAACTGGCAGCCGAGGAACCAGAGCGGATTCGCACGATCGACGCGACGCAGCCTCCTGACCGGGTTCTGGACGCGGCGCTCGCCGAGCTGGCCGACCTACTGTGAGTATCCGTCGCGGATGGGCCTGCGCGAACGCCCACGCGTCGCCGACCATCTCCTGCAAGCGTCGGCTTCTGTGGCTTCCATCCGAGCTCGGATCGGATCCTCGCGCTCGCCGCGACGAGCTCCGGTGGGTCGCCCGGGCGCCGGGGCGCCTCGACGGTCGGGATCTCGCGGCCCGTGACCTCCTGCGCAGCGGAGATCACCTCCCGCACCGAGAAGCCGTTGCCGTTGCCGAGATTGAAGATCCGATGCTCGCCCTTGCGGGTGCCGGCCAGCGCGAGGACGTGGGCCACGGCCAGATCGTCGATGTGGATGTAGTCGCGGATCGCCGTGCCATCGGGGGTCGGATAGTCGGTGCCGAAGATCTCCACCCGCGAGCTGATGCCGAGGGCGGCCTTGAGGACGTTCGGAATCAGGTGCGTCTCGGGATCGTGGTCCTCGCCGAGCTCGCCGCTGGCGCCGGCGACGTTGAAGTACCGAAGGCTGACGGCTCCGATGCCGTGGGCCGCGGAGAAGTCGCTGATCATCCGGTCGACGGCCAGCTTCGAGGCGCCGTACGGGTTCGTCGGCTGCGGCAGCGCCGTCTCCGCGATCGGGACCTCATCGGGCTGCCCGTAGACGGCGCAGGTTGAGGAGAACACGAGTCGAGATACGCCCGCCGTCGTCATCGCCTCGAGCAGATTCAGAGTTCCGCCCACGTTCGTGCGGTAGTAGCGCTCCGGATGGCTCACGGATTCGCCGACCAGCGCCAGCGCGGCGAAGTGGAGCACCGCGTCGAAGCCCTCGCCGAGCGTCAGCAGCACGGCCTCGCGGTCGAGCAGGTCCGCCTCGACCAGGCGCGCGGGCAGCGGGACCGCCTCGCGGTGTCCCTGCTGGAGGTTGTCGAGCACGACGACCTCGTGGTCGTCCTCCAGCAGCCGAGCAGCCACGATCGAGCCGATGTAGCCCGCGCCACCGGTGACCAGAAGCTTCACGTGACCGACATGTAAACAGACCTACACTGGCTCCGGATGCCGATGAGACCGTTCCGCCAGGTCGATGCCGAGCTGAGCAGGCGCGGGCGCAACTCGAGCGCCTCAATGCCGACGCGCTCCAGGTCGCGCGCCAATTCGAGGGCGAGGCCGCCGCGCGTGCCGAAGCCGAAGCGGCGGTTGACCTCTTACGGCGCGAAAATGCGCAGTTGCTCGAGGAAATCGACGAGCTTCGCGCGCGGCTGGCGCGTAAAGAAGGGACCGAACCCGACTAGCGCGTCAGCGGGTGCGCGGTCGGAGAGGCGCTCGGCGGGGTCGTCAGCAGGCTCTGCGCGGCGCCGATGTTGCTGGCGGCACCCGCGGCGCCCTGCGCGTGCGGATCGAGTTCGAGCTCGCGCTTGATAGCGAGCAGCCCGTCCCGCTGATCGTGCAGCGCGAAGTAGACGGACCCGAGCTGCTCCCACGCCTGACCGTCGCTTGGCTCCCGCTTTACCGCGTCGAGCAGATCCGCGATCGCGGTGCTGAGCCTGTCCGTCGCGAACCGCGATCGTCGCCTCGACCCGGGGACCGGCGTCCGAAAGCGGGTCGAGACTCGCCGCGAGCTTTGCGTCGGCCTCGGCGCTCGCCACCGTCGTCGGCGAGTCGCTGGCGGCTTCGACCAGCGCCGTGCTGGCCTTGCTCGCGGCCAGGCTGGGTAGGACCACGGAGATCGCGAAGATGCAGAGGCCGAAGGTCAGCGTCGCGACACCGATCAAGCGGATCCCGGGCCCGAACAGGCTGAGCCTCACACCTGGCCGTGCCCCGGCAGACCGTTCCTCGATCGCGCGCCGGCGGCCAGCGCCGGCAAGCACCCCCAGGAACACGAGGGCAGGAAGGGTGACCCCGGGAATGTTCCAGTCCCAGTCGTAGAGCGCGTGGGCTGCGTACGCCACCGCCCCAGCCAGCAGCGCCGCCCACAGGAGTCGCTCGCCACCCGCAGGCGATCGCCGGACAGCTCGGATCGCAGCCGCGAGGAGTAATCCGAAGCCCCCCACGGCGAGAATCGCGCCGATCGCCCCCGTCTCGGCCAGGAACTGCAGCGGAACGCTGTGAGGCTGGTTGACCGACAACATGTCCCGTCGATAGAGCAGGTGCACCACCGGGAACGAACCCGCCCCCCAGCCGGCGATTGGCCTGGCGCTGAACCCCCCGGCCGCCTCCTTCCACCATACCCAGCGATTTGCCGAGTTCACGGACAGCAGGCGATTGGGGGCGTAGACGCTGGACGCCTTCGTTGTCGTGAAGTTCTTCCATTCGTGGGAGATCGTGCCGCCCAGTCCCCTTGACGAGAACGCGACCCCGATCACTGCCACGACGATCACCGCGCCGAGCAGGGCTCCCAACAGCCGCCCGATCGCGCGACGCCGCTGCCGCTCCGACTTGGACGGTCGCTTCAAGCTCGAACAGCTTGTGCGCCGCCAGCACCAGCGCGGCCGCACGAGGCGAGCACGATCACGAGCAGCCACAGGCCTGACCGCTCACGGGCGCCGAGCGCGACGTTTGCCGTCGTGAGGCTGTGGTCGCTGAGGCCGAACACGAGTGGCGGAATCAATGCTACGCATGCCACTCCCAGCCACATCAGCGAGCGAAGCCGCGCGCCGCTCAGACCGATGCCGACTGCGAGGCCGATCACCAGTGCGATCACCCCCCCGCGGGAGTACGTAAAGCCGATCACCAGCAACATCAGTTCGAGCGCCACCAGAGCTCCGAGCCGCCCGCCCCTGCCCCGCGTCCGATCGACGGCGAGCGCCAGCGCGGAGGGCACCCCCATCGCGACGAACAGCGCCAGAGCGTTCCAGTATCCGAACGGTTCCTGCAGCCGCGGCAGCGGGCCGGTCTGGTTCAGCGTGAAGACGCCGGAAACATGCAGCCCAGGGAACAGCTTCTGGCCAAGGGCGTACGCGCTCACGACGAGGGCGATGGCGAGGAACCCGTGAGCGATCCACCTGACGGATCGATGATCCGAGGCACCCAGCGCGATCGCGAGGCAGAGCACGATCACGTACGTGATGGCGCGGTTCAGCTCGATCCACGTCTGGTCGGGCGCAACGCTCCACAGGACCGTGACCCCGCTCCACGCTGCGAACGCCGCGAGCAGGCACGACGCCCCCGATCGCGAGCCGGGGCGCGGAGAAGCTCAGCGCTCCGCTCCACAGACCGACGGCGCCGGCGATCGCGGCCACCACCGCGACCGCGACCTGGATCCGCGCGTCCGTGGAGATCGATACCGCGCCGTGCGCGAAAGCGGCGTAGAGCAGGATCGCGAGCAGCGCACCCGCGAGCGCGACCGGCGCCCGCGCCGTCCGCGGACGCGTCACGATCACCCCGCCCGGACGCGAACCTGGAGGCGCTAACGGCACCGTCGACATCGGCGGCGAAGCTAGCACGAGGGGCGCCCGTCACGGGGGGTTCCGAGACCGGGAATCGCGGCGCTACCGAGTAAAATCAGGGGTGAAGCCGAGCTTCCTGGACAGGGGTCTGCGACGGTTTCGGAGTTCGTTCTTTCCGTCCGGGCCATCCGCCAGTATTTGCTGCCCGCTCAGCCACCCCGGCGCTGGGCCAGAGAGGCGGAAACGAGAGGAGCAGGTCGGTATGGAGCACACCCCGCAAACCCAACTCACCCCCGATTCGAAGGCGGGCGAGGGCCTCTCGATCCGCCGTTACTTCACGACGCCGCGGGAGCATCCGTTCGATGCGATCGAGTGGGAGCGTGCGGGATGCGCGGATCGGCCACGGCGACAAGGTCTCCTTCGAGCAGCGCGACGTCGAGTTCCCCAAGAGCTGGTCGCAGAACGCCACCAACATCGTCGCCCAGAAGTACTTCCGCGGACAGCTCGGCTCGCCCGAGCGGGAGCGCTCGGTCCGGCAGATGATCGCGCGGGTCGCCGGCACGATCGCGACCTGGGGTCGCGAGCGCGGCTACTTCGCCACCGACGAGGACGCGGAGACCTTCGAGGCGGAGCTGACCCACATCCTGCTCCACCAGATGGCCGCGTTCAACTCGCCGGTGTGGTTCAACGTCGGCTGGCATCCGGTCGGCAGCCCGAAGATGCAGGCGAGCGCGTGCTTCATCCTGTCGGTCGAGGACGAAATGGAGTCGATCCTCGAGTGGAACACCAAGGAGGGGATCATCTTCCGCGGCGGGTCGGGATCGGGGATCAACCTGTCCAAGATCCGCGGCTCGATGGAGCCGCTCAGCCGCGGCGGCACCGCGTCCGGGCCCGGTGTCGTTCATGCGCGGCGCGGACGCGTGGGCCGGCTCGATCAAGTCGGGCGGCGGCACCCGGCGCGCGGCGAAGATGGTCGTGCTCGACGTCGACCATCCGGACATCCAGGAGTTCATCTGGTGCAAGGCCAAGGAGGAGGACAAGGCCGCGGCCCTGCGCGACGCCGGATTCGACATGTCGATCGACGGCGACGGCTTCCACTCGATCCAGTACCAGAACGCCAACAACTCGGTGCGCGTGACCGACCAGTTCATGCGCGCCGTCGAGGACGGACGACGACTGGCACCTGATCGCCAGGACGACCGGCAAGCCGATCGGCGATCCGATTCCCGCGCGCGAGCTGATGAGCGAGATCGCCGAGGCGGCGTGGCGCTGCGCGGATCCGGGCGTCCAGTACGACACGACCATCAACCAGTGGCACACGTGCCCGAACTCCGGGCGGATCAACGCGTCCAACCCGTGCTTCCCGGGTGACGCGAGGGTCCACACCAACATGGGGCTGATGGCGATTGCTGAGCTCGTAGACCGGGGCGAGGCGGGCGAGGACGTTCGTGTTTACACCCACCGCGCGACTGCCGAGGAGGCCAGGCGACGGGCGTCGTGGCCAGCGCAGCCGGTCGCGTTCATGCGCAACGGCGTCAGCCCGATCGTGCGCCTGCGCTTCGCGAATGGTGCCGAGTTGCGATGCACGCCAAATCACCGCATCTGGACGTCGAATCGCGGCTACGTACGCGCCGAGGACCTGGCCGAGCAGCGACCGCGTGCTGTTGAACGACAGCCCCGACCCCAGCGACTGACGCCAGCTGGGAACTGCCCGTCAAGGTTCCGGCGCTCGGCGAAGTCGCTTCAGCAGAGGTGGAGCCGTGATCCATCACGAGCTGCCGGAACGCTGGAGCGAGGGACTCGGTGAGCTGACCGGTCACCTGGTCGGAGATGGCTGCCTGACCGGCGCCCAGACCCAGTGGGTCTACGGCGCCGACGACATCAATGACGGTCTGGCTCGATTCACACGAGGGACTGCTACGTGAGCTGATCGGGGGCGTTTCCCGCCAGGCGATGCCGAATGGCACACGTTGCAGCTGCGTGCCGGGAGCGAGGCCGTGCGTGAGCTGTTCCAGAGGCCTTGGGATCACCATCGAACGCGCCCCTGGGAAGCGCGTGCCGGCAGGCGATCTTCGGCGCGCCGACCGAAGTGCAGTCCGCGTTCCTGCGAGGGCTGTTCGGAGCGGACGGCTGCGTTTCGCGCGTTGAAACCGGCGGCAAGGCGAGCCGCTACGTCGGTCTCGGCAGCCGCAGCGAGCGCGCTTCTACGTGACGTCCAGCGGCTTCTGTCGACGTTCGGCATCCGCGGCCGGATCTATCGGGTTTCCGACTCCGCCGACTCCGTCGCTTCACCTACACGCGCAACGGACGGCTCGACCGTCGAGTACGCAGTCCCGTGAGGGCTTCGACCTCCGCATCACGGGCAGCGACCTGCGGCGTTTCGGGGATGCGATCGGTTTCTCGACGCCTCGCGCAAGACAGCGGCGCTCGAACACGATTGCTGGACGAGACGACTCAGTACGCGACAAAGTCGACCACTCACCTGATCGCGCGCGAGCCTGATGGGCAAGAGCAGGTCTACAACTTCACCGAGCCGCTCCACCACTCCTACATCGTCGACGGGTTCCTGGTCGCCAATTGCTCGCGAGTACATGCACGTCGACGACTCGGCGTGCAACCTGGCGTCGCTGAACCTGATGAAGTTCCGCCGCGCGGACGGAACCTTCGACGTCGAGTCGTTCGCGCATGCGGTCGACATCATGTTCCTCGCGCAGGAGATCATCGTCTCGCCCGTCGAGCTATCCGACCGAGCAGATCGCGAGCCAACGCGCGCGCGTTCCGTCAGCTCGGCCTCGGCTACGCGAACCTCGGCGCCTACCTGATGGCGGACGGCGTGCCCTACGACTCCGACGAGGGCCGCGGGATCGCTGCGGCGATCACCGCGCTGATGACCGGTCGCGGGTACCTCGGGTCGGCCCGGGTGGCGGCGGCGATGGGACCGTACGACCGCTACGCGGAGAACCGCGAAGCGCACAACGCGGTGATGCGCATGCACCGTGACGCGGCGTACGCGATCGACGATTCGTCATGCGCGGACGCGGCGCTGCTGCGGGCGGCCCGCTCGACGTGGGACGAGGCCGTCACCGCCGGCGAGGCACACGGCTACCGCAACGCCCAGGCGACCGTGCTGGCACCCACAGGCACGATCTCGTTCCTGATGGACTGCGACACGACCGGCGTCGAGCCCGACTTCTCGCTGGTCAAGTTCAAGGAGCTGGTCGGCGGCGGCCAGATGACGATCGTCAACCGCACGGTCCCGCTCGCGCTCCAGACGCTCGGCTATTCGCGACGAGCAGATCGAGCAGATCGAGGCGCACATCAACGAGCACGGGACGATCGTCGGAGCTCCGTGACCTCGCCGACGAGCACCTGCCGGTGTTCGACGTGGCGGTCGGCGAGCGGGCGATCTCGCACATGGGCCACATCAAGATGATGGGCGCCGTCCAGCCGTTCATCAGCGGGCGCGATCTCGAAGACCGTCAACCTGCCGGAGACGGCCACGGTCGAGCGACATCGCCGACGCCTACCTGCAGGCCTGGCATCTCGGGCGTCAAGGCGCTCGCGATCTATCGCGACGGGTCCAAGACCGCGCAGGCGCTGCGGACCGACGCGCAGAAGGACGCGCCGGCGCCGGCCGACCCCGGAGGACATCGAGAAGGCGGTCACCGAGGCGCTGGCGCAGGCTCCGCCGAAGCGGCGATCGGATGCCGCGCGAGCGCCAATCGATCACGCACAAGTTCTCGATCGGCGGCCACGAGGGCTACATCACTGCGGGCATGTACGAGGACGGGTCGGTCGGCGAGATCTTCCTCACCGACATCGGCAAGGAAGGCTCGACGCTGCGCGGGATGATGAACTCGTTCGCGACGGCGATCTCGATCGCGCTGCAGTACGGCGTGCCGCTGGAGACGCTGGTGCGCAAGTTCAGCTACATGCGCTTCGAGCCGGAGGGGATGACCTCCAACCCGGAGATCCCGTTCGCCAAGTCGATGCCCGACTACATCATGCGCTGGCTGGCGTCGCGGTTCCTGGACGTCGACCTCCAGGAGGAGCTCGGCATCCTCACGCCGGAGGTCCGCGCCCGCAAGGCGGCGCAGGATGCGGCGAGCTCGCACGTCGGTGACACGGCCGGCCCGGAGCCACGCCTGAGCCACGGCACGAACGGCGGCGGCAACGGCCCGGGCGGCAACGGCGGGACCGGCGCGGCTGGTCCCTCGGCGACGGCGCCGCGTCCAGCCACCTCGGCGCTCACCGACGAGCCACCGGTGCGCCCGGCGGTCCGGCAGGGCCTGGACCTCGGACCCGCCTGTCAGCAATGCGGCGGGATGATGCAGCGGACCGGCAGCTGCTACACGTGCTCGAGCTGCGGGTTCAACACCGGCTGCGGATAGCTGGCGAAAAAGACGAGCTTGATGTGCCGGCTCTCGTCGAAGCTCGGCTCCAGCCGCCCGCCGGGTAGCTGACCGGCGATCAGCCGGCACTCGAGCCCGGTCCGGGCGAGAGCGTTTCGTACCTGCTGCGGCCGATAGTGGCGCTGAACGTGGTGGCTCGATCTGCGCTCCCACAGTCCGTCGTCGCGCTCGACGAAGATCTCGAGCGTCGCACACGCGAGGTCCCCGGGCTCGATGACCGGGGTGGCCTCGCCCCTCCAGGCGTAGAACAGTCCCTCCTGCTCTCGGACGATGGACCGGGCGAACGAGTCGCGGTAGGTGGCGAGCGAGTTGAGATCGAATGCGAACACGCCGGCGGGGGCGAGCACGCGGGCGACGCTTGCGAACGTCGCTTCCAGCTCCTCGTCCGAAATCAGGTAATTGACGGCGTCGTCGAGGCAGAGGACGAGATCGAACTCTCCGAACGCCGGCAGGCCGCGCATGTCGGCGACGAGGAAGGCGTCGGCGTGCTCTGGGAGCTTCCGCCGCGCTTCCCGCACCATCGGCTCCGAGATATCGCAGGCGAGCACTGAGTAGCCGCGCGATAGGAGCGGGAGCGTGCTCTTGCCCGTGCCGCACGCCAGGTCGAGCGCGCGCCATCCGGTCAGTCCGAGTGCGATCGCCTGGCGCTCGATCGCGCCCACCCAGGCCTCGTGGGCGTAGCCGGCGGTGTAGGCGTCGTAGTGTGGGGCTAGGTCGTCGTAGGCGCTAGCAACAGTCGTGTATTCGGCCAGCGGGGTCATGTAAGACCTACGACCGCTCACCGCTCAGAAGTGTTTCAACAGATGTGGGATCTTTAGTAGTTGGGCATCCACGAGCAACTGCCCGAGCGCGGCGCGGAACGGTCTAATGGCGAGCGATGGGACTGGTCGCTGATCAGCCGGAGATGCACGCTCGAGGCGCTGCGTATGCTCCGCGGCAGCCACGACGCCGAGGAGGTGGCACAGGAGGCGCTGGCCCGCGCCTGGCGCGCTCGTCAGTCCTGCCGGACACCCGAGACGCCCCTCCCGTGGTGCCTGCAGATAACCCGCAACGAGGCGCTTCGTGCGATCGGGCGCCGGCGGACCCCGTCCTATGGAGAGTGTGTCGAGTCCGTGGAACGGCTCGCCGACAGCATGGCGCCAGGCGAGGGCGAGGGCGAGCGGACCCTGACGCGCTTGGACGTCGGCCGAGCGCTAAGCGAGCTGAGCGTGGAGGAGCGCCGGCTGCTCGAGCTCCGGTACACGCTCGACTACTCGCACCCCCAGATCGCGGCGGAGCTCGAGATTCCCGATGCCACCGCCCGCGTGCGGCTCCATCGCGCACACAAGCGCCTGGCGGTGCTGCTTGCGGAGCACGGTTGACGCCGCGCCGGCGATGCCGTTCGCAGAACACGGCTGACGCCGCCCGCCGGCGCGCCGCCCAGCGCAAGCAGCCCTCAGCTGTTGCTGGCCTGCTTGGCGTGCGTCTTCGATCGGCGCTTGGGCTCGTGCTCGCCCGGCGCCGCTTCGGCATAAGCCGGCGGCGCCTCGAACAGCATCAGCACCAACCCGCGCGTTGATCTCCCCGTTTCGATGATCGCGGGCGGCGATCCGCCGGGCGCTCTCGCTCTCGATCTTGTAGGCGCGATCGAGCAGCTCCTTGGCGGCGGCGGCGAGCTCGGCGAAGCCCTGCTTGTCGACGACCATCCCGCGCCGGCTGACGTTCGCGTCGCGCCGGTCGAACCCTCCGGTTGCCGCCGCGGCGCTCACGTAACGTACGGCCTGATCGAGCGTCGCGCTGACCATCGCGTCCTTGACGATCTCGGGAACCTGGGCCCACGCCTTGTCGGTGATCCGAACGCGCCCAACGGCCCGGTAGTAGTGCTCGATCGCACCCCGGCGCTGCCGCGTATGCGCCAGCTCCAGCAGGCCAACCCGCTCGAGCACCCGTACGTGGTAGCTCACGTTCCCCAGCGGAGCAGAGATCTCCTCGGCGATCTCGCTGGGGCTCGCCGTCCGATCCTGCAGCACCCGCAGGATCGTGATTCGTAGCGGATGGGCCAGGGCCTTGACCAGGCGCGGATCATCAAGTTCGGTTATTTGCTTCACGTTCTTGGATTACTCAGTACGGATCGGGCACGCTGCGTGGCGCCAGCATATCCGCACGACGGGGACGCTGTCGGCCAATTAGAAACCCGGCGTGTTGCCACTCTGGCGAACACGCCTGAAACGGTTTTGGCGCATCGCCGGTCCTGAGTGCTGACGGGATGCCATTCAGCCAGCCGCCAAGGAGGTGAGTCGCCGTGGACATCATCGAGCCCTGACACGTACCAACCTGAAGCAATCCGCCGGATTTTTGACTATGTTATGCGTACAGAGGTCTGAGCGCTCAGTTTCTCCTAATTGGTCCACAGGAACTGGGTGCTCGGCCTCTGTTATCACTCTTCCGGGCGGCGCCGGGGGCGCCGCGCAACGGGTCGGCGGTCGCCGGCGCCCGCGCCTGTGATATAGAGCCCGCCGTGCCCGCACTCCCCAGACGGCCATTCGGTGACTCGGGCTTGGAGGTGTCCGTCGTCGGTCTCGGCTGCAACAACTTCGGCCGCCGGATCGATCTCGCGGCGACGAAGGCGGTCGTCGACGCAGCGCTCGACGCCGGCGTGACGTTCTTCGACACAGCGGACATCTACGGCCGCGGCCTCAGCGAGCAGTATCTCGGCGAGGTCCTCGAGGGTCGGCGCGATCGAGGTCGTGCTGGCGACGAAGTTCGGGATGGACATGGGCGACGGGAAGGGACCGCGCGGCTCGCGCGACTACATCCGCCAGGCGATCGAAGGGTCGCTGGAGCGGCTTCGGACCGACGTGATCGACGTCTACTGGTACCACCAGCCCGATGGCGAGACGCCGATCGCCGAGACGCTGGCGACGCTCGACGAGCTCGTCCGCGCCGGCACCGTGCGTGCGATCGGCGCCTCCAACTTCAACGCCGCGCAGATCGAGGAGGCGGACGCCGTCGCCCGTGAGCACGGGTTCGCTCGGTTCGCGGCGATCCAGAACGAATACAGCCTGCTGGTCCGCGAGCCCGAACGCGAGGTGCTGCCGACCTGCGAGCGGCTCGGCCTCGGCTTCGTTCCCTACTTCCCGCTCGCGTCGGGACTCCTCACCGGCAAGTATCGGCGCGGCCAGCCCGCGCCCGACGGGGCGCGGCTGACCCCGCGCGAGACGATCGCCACCGACGAGCAGTTCGAGCTGCTCGAGGCGCTTGAGGGCTACGCCGAGGACCGCGGGGTGTCGCTGCTCGACGTGGCGATTGGCGGGCTTCTGGCCCAGCCCGTGCTGTCGTCCGTAATCGCCGGCGCGACCAAGCCGGACCAGATCCGGGCCAACGTCGCGGCCGCCAAGTGGCAGCCGACGGACGACGATCTGGCGGCGCTGAGCGACATCCTCGGCCCGGCCGTCAGTTAGCAGCAGCGATCCGCGCACGGCGCCGGCCAGCCGGCCCCGCCACGGCGGCGTCGACGACCGCGAGCGCGACGAGCGAGCACCAGCATCCCGCGGCGAACCTATCCGATCCGCCGACACACGACCAAGTCCTGCCACCCGGAGATCGCCCGCTCTCGCACCGCCACGACCTCCAGCCAATCAGACCAGTGGTGGCGGAGATATTCGGCGCCGTGGAACGTGAGTCCGTACCGGGACCCGACGCCGGGCAGGTCCGAGCGGTTCCAGACCGACCGCACATACCGCTCGAACACGAACTCCCCGGCGCCCAGCGGCCCCCGCGCGAACGCCCCGCTCCGGCACCAGCTCGTGCTCGCCCGCCCCGAGCGGAACTCGTCGAGGGCAGAGGCTCCATGGACCGACAGGAGCCCAACTCCCCCAGGAACGAGAATCCGCCGGAGTTCCTCCAACCAACGGTCCTGCAACGCCTCGTCGAGATGGCTGAATACCGAGATCGAGTAGACGAGATCGAAGCTCTCGGCCCGGAACGGCAGCAGCGGCTGGGACGCGCTGACGGCCCAGCTGAGCTCGGGACGGTGGCGGGCGGCCCAGGCGATCGCGCCCTGGTCAACGTCACATCCGAAGCACCGCGCCTTGGGGGCGAGCGCGGCGATGTGGGGGAGCACCCGCCCGGACCCGCAGCCGAAATCGAGCACGGCGCGGACCGTCCCGACCTCCTTCCCCGCCGACTCGAGCCCCAGAACCAGCTGATGGGCCGCGTCACGGCCGCCCGCGACGAACTCCGCCGCGCCGGGGGCCCCGGTGCGCGCCCGCAGTCGGCGCGGCGGGATCACGTCGTTACCGGGGCTCGACGCCCCGAACCCCCCGGCAACCCAGGCCCAGAGCGCCTCCAGCAGCTCACGGGCCCGCTTGATCGCCCACCCGATCGCGAGCCGGCCACGGGTTTCACAAGTTCTCGTCAATGAAAGGATGGCGGCGGCATGCTGGCAGACGACCGCCCAGCCGCGGTGCGGGAGAGATGCGAGACCACGCTTCGCCAGAACTGGCGCGAGGGATCGCGCGCGACCGACGGCGTCCGCTTCGCCTACACGTGCCCGAGCCCCGGCCACTACCCCTGGCAGTGGTACTGGGACTCGTGCTTCACGGCGATCGCGTGGCGCCACTTCGATCCGGATCGCTCGCGGCGCGAGCTCGAGTCGCTGCTCGCGGCGCAGCTCGACGACGGCTTCATCGGCCACACGATCTTCTGGGAGACCCCGCTGACCGGGCCGCGGCGGTTCACCTACAACGTCACTCTCGCGAGACCGCGCCGATGACCTCCAGCATCCAGCCGCCGGTGCTGGCCTGGGCGTGGCGGATCGCGGTCGGCGATCCCGCGCGAGGTGCCCGGCATCGTCCGCCAGCACGAGTGGCTCGAGCGCCAACCGCGACCTCGACGGCGACGGCCTGCATCTGGATCGTCTCAGCCGGACGAGTCGGGTCTCGACGCCTCGCCGCAGTTCGACGCGATCTGGGGCCGGCGCGCCCACGGGCTGCCCGGGCTATCGTGCTGCTGGTGCGGCGCAATCGCCGGCTTGGTTACGACGCTGCGCCGGATCGAGGCCGACGGCGGGCCGGTCTGCTGCGAGGTGATGACCAACGTCCTCTACTCGCTGTCGCGGCTCGCGCTCGGGCGGCCGTCGCTGACCCCGGCGATCGTCGAGCGGATGTACGACGAGCGACGCGGCCTGTTCTGGCCGCTCGCGCGGCCCGGCCCGACGCCGGGCCGGCGCTGACCTGGGCGGCGCTGTCGCCGCTGGCGCTGCCCGACCTCCCCGAGGAGATCGGCCGGCGGCTGGTCGAGGAGCACCTGCTCGACCCGAAGCGGTTCTGGCTCGCCGGTCCCGCCGACCGTCGGTCTCGGCTGCACGACCCGGCTTCTCGATCGAGGACGCGCACGCTGCCGGGCTCGCGGCGCTACTGGCGCGGGCCCGACGTGGATCAACTCGGCGTGGCTGCGTGTGGCTCGGGCTGCGTCCGGCTCGGCTACGACGAGCAGGCGGCGGAGCTCGCCGACGCGGCTAGCGAGCGCGGTCGACACGAGCCGGGCTGCGCGAGTACTACAACCCGTACAGCGGCGCGGGCATGGGCGCGTCCGACTTCGCGCTGGTCGGCGCTGGTGATGGAGATGATCGACGCCCGGACCCGCGCGCCGCGCAGAGCTACCTGGCAGCGGACGCTAACCGCCGGCGCGCCTGTATTCCTCGGCCGCAGCGGCGTAGCTGTCGAACGCCTGCTCGACCTCTTCGCGGTCGGTCGAGGGCAGCCAGAACACGCCCTCGGTGGACGCCGGCCCGCTCGAAGCGCTCGATCCGCGCGGGGTCGCGCATCATCCCCGCGACCGTGACCGGGATCGGGTCTCGCCCGGCCTCGCTCGGCGCGCCGCGCCAGCTCCTCGAACCGGGCGATCATCTCCTCGTCCTTGACCCGGTTGGGCATCCACTCGTCCCCGAACGCGAGCACCCGATCGATCACCTGCGGCCCGTTGCCGCCGACGAGCACCGGCGGATGCGGCTGCTGGACGCGGCTTCGGCCAGCACCAGATCCGCTCGAAGTTCACGTACTTGCCGGCGTAGCTGGCCTCGTCCTCGGTCCAGATCGCCTTCATCGCCTCGATCCGCTCGCGCATCAGCGCCGAACCGGTGCGAGGGGTCGGTGCCGTGGTTGCGCATCTCCTCGAGGTTCCAGCCGGCGCCGACGCCGAACAGGAACCGCCGCCGGAGAGCCGGTCGAGCGGACGCCACCTCCTTGGCGGTGACGATCGGATCGCGCTCGATCACGAGGCAGATCCCGGTCCCGATCCGCAGCCGCTCGGTGGCGGTCGCCGCCGCCGTCAGCGCGACGAACGGGTCGTAGGTGCGGCTGTACTCGGGCGGCAGCTCGCCGCCCGCCGGATACGGCGTCTCGCGGCTCGGCCGGGATGTGCGTGTGCTCCGGGAACAGCAGCGACTCGAAGCCGCGCTCCTCGGCCATCCGCCCGAGCTCGGCGGGAGTGGGCACGTCCTCGGTGGGGAAGATCGCCGACGCCGAATTCCATCCCGAGCACCCTACCCGACAGTCGCTAACGTAGGTCCATGGCCGAAACACAACAGAGAGATGGACCTGACGGACGAGCAGTGGCGCGAGCGGCTGACGCCCGAGCAGTACGAAGTGCTCCGCCAGCACGGCACGGAGCGCCCGTTCACCGGCCGCTACGTGGACGTCAAGGACGACGGGACATATCGGTGCGCCGGGCTGCGGCGCCGAGCTGTTCAACTCGGACACGAAGTTCGACTCCGGCACCGGTTGGCCGAGCTTCTACGAGCCGGCCGTCGCCGAGAACGTCGAGCTGCGCGAGGACCGCAGCCTGGTCATGGCGCGCACCGAGGTGCTGTGCCGCCGCTGCGGCGGCCACCTCGGGCACGTGTTCGACGACGGTCCCGGCGCCGACGGGCCTGCGGTACTGCATGAACTCGTGCGCGCTCGAGCTCGACACGCGCCGCGGAGTAGCTCACGTCGCTCGCCGGTTCGAGCATCTGGCGCTCGCGCCGGCGCGAGCAGGACGTAGCCGACCGATCAGCATCACGACGAGCAGGATCGCGCCGGCGATTCCGACCTCCGAGAGGACGTGGGCGGCCGACTTGCCGAGGAAGTAGCCGACGAGCCCGAACGTGAGCCCCCACGTGATCGCCCCCGAGCGCGTTCCAGAAGAAGAAGTAGCGAATCGGCATCCGGTTGATTCCGGCGAGCCAGGCCGCCGCGACCCGGACCAGCGCGACCCAGCGGGCGAGGAACACGGCCTTGCCGCCGTGCTTGCTCGAAAAACCGGTCGCCGTAGCGGATGATCAGCAGCCGGCGCATGTAGAACGGCCCCGGGCGCCTCCATCACCTCGCGCCCGAACCGCCGGCCGAGCAGCGTATCCGATGTTGTCGCCGACGATCGCGGAGTGATCCCGATCAGGATCACGAGCCAGATCTGGAGCTTGCCCTGACTGGCGAGCACGGCGGCGGCGACGAGCGCGGTCTCACCCGGCGACGGGACCCCCATCGACTCGAGCCCGATGATCGCTGGAAGCAGATAGCCGAGGCTGCTCGAGACGCTGATGATCGCCGCCAGAGCGAGCATCAACGACCTGGCGCGGCCGGGGGATTCGCGCATCACCGCCAGCAGCGATAAGCCCGCCGGGCAGCGTCCCGCCGCGGCGGAGCCAGCTGGCCTCGAGCTGCAGTGGCCGCTCGAGCGCCGTGTTGAGCCAGTCCGGACCGAGCCTGAGCTCGGGCGTGTAGTTCGCGTCATTGCGGCGCCGGCGCTGGGCGACGCGCACCGCCGCCGCCGGGCGCGAGCAACACCGTGTTGAACGACGTCATCCGTTGCACCAGCCAGCCCGCCGCGACCGCCGCGAACCGCAGGCCGCTGCGGCTGTAGCGCCGGTAGTGGTGGTTGGCGTCGTCGTGCAGCGACCACAGCGCCTGATAGGCCGGCACCGTGACCAGCAGCCATCCTCCGGGTTGGCACACCCGCCGCAGCTCCCGCAGCGTGGCCCGATCGTCGGGCGTGTGCTCGATCACGTCCAGGCAGGTGATCAGGTCGAACGTGTCATCGCTCCCAGGGCAGCTCCTCCAGCCGGCCGATCTCGACCTCATAGCCGCGGCCGCGGGCGACCTCGGCGGCCTCGGGGTCGAGCTCGATGCCCGCGGACCTCGCCGTAGCCGGCGAGCTCCTCGAGCGTCCGGCCCGAGCCGCACCCGGCATCGAGCACGGCCGCCCCGGCGGGCAGGGCAAGCCGGTCGAGCTCGGCGCGGATGATCCGCCGCCGGCCGCGATACCACCAGTGATGCTCGTCGACCTCGAGCATCGCCTTCATCAACCGCTGGTCCATTGGAATTGATGCTGCCAGCTGGAGGGGGCCGAGGCGTTCCGGCCGGGGCGGCCGGGGCCTGGACGACCTGCGGTCAGGCCGGCAGCAGCTCCCCTTCGGGCGCCAGCGCCGTCGGGAGCCTGAGCGTGAACGTGGCGCCGCCCTCCGGCGGATCCTCGAGCACGAGCTCGCCGCCCATCCGCCGTGCCAGCTCGCGCCCGATCGCCAGCCCGAGCCCGAACCCTGCCTGCCCGCCGGTCTCGCGGCCGCGCTTGAACCGCTCGAAGATCAGCTCGCGCTCCTCGGGCGCCACGCCCGGCCCTTCGTCGCAGACGCTGAGCGTCGCCGCGGTCGCCGTTTCGCAGCTCCACGCGGATGTGCGCGCCTTCGGGGCTGACGCGGACCGCGTTCTCGAGCAGGATCCGCAGGATCCGCGCGACGCTGCCGGGATCGCCCCAGGCCCACACCGGGCCCGAGGAATCGTCGAGCACGTGACGCCAGCCCGCGGGCCGCGGTCCCGAGCTCGAACTCGGCCAGCACCGCGCGGCTCAGCTCTCCGAGCTCGACGGGCTCGGAGCGGAGCTGCACCTCCGCGTCGATCCGCGAGAGATCGAGGAGGTCGGCTGCCAGCCGCCCGAGCCGCCTCGACTGAGCGCGGGCGCGTGGCCAGCAGGATCCGCGGCGTCGGCGAGATCGGGGTCCTGCTCGCCGAGGTCCTCGTCGAGCAGCTCGAGCATCCCCTCCAGCGAGGTCAGCGGCGTGCGCAGCTCGTGCGAGGCCGTGGCCACGAACGCCCGGCGGGCCTCCTCCTGCTGCTGGAGCCGGCGGCCCATGATCGTGAACGCCCGCGACGAGGTCGCCGACCTCGTCGCGGGTCCGGTCGACCGGGACCTCGATCGCCGGTCCCGACTGCGCCAGCTGCAGCGCCGCCTGGCTGAGGCGGCGCAGCCGGCGGATCAGCCGGCCGGACAGCGGGATGCCGAGGATCAGCGTGAGCGCACAGCGCCGGCGAGCGCGGCGTACAGGAACGCCTTGCGGATCGCCGCGACCGCGCTGCGTGACCTCGTCGAGTCGGCTTGCGCACGACGAGCACCCACCGCTGCACGTAAGGGGTGCCCTTCGACGTCACGCCGCTGGTCGAGAACGGGATCGCGGCCCGGGCATATTGGACGCCGCCGATCGTGCCGAGCGTGTACTTGGCGCGTGTTCGACTTGAACGCCGCCGCGGCGTCGTCGTAGGGGTCGATCCCCGCGAGGTCCGGGTCGAGCGGGGCGGCGATCGGCTGGGCTACGCCGGCCGCGTTTGCGATACCGAGCAGTGCGACGTCGGATGCCCCGATCTGCGATCCGAGATCGCGCTCGTCGTTGTACAGCTGGAGCCGTTTCGCCTTGATCGCTTTCAGCGCCGCCGCGTCGGGCTGCCGTGCCTTCCCGACGCCGCTGGCCTGGGACCCATTCTCGGGGTAGATCGCTTTGGCCGGATCCGCGTTGCGGAATCGCGCAGTCTGGCTCTTCGTGACCTGCTCCTTGAGCGTCGTCAGCTCGGCGTCGCGGAGCGAGTGCTCGAGCGGTCCCAGCAGCGCCACGGCAGCAACGACCAGCGTCGCCACCGCCGTCACCAGCACCACGCCAACGATCCGGCCGCGCAGACCGAAACCAGCCCGCCGCGGTCGCCATCTCATCGCTATGGCCCTCGCAGCCGGTAGCCGGCGCCGCGGACGGTGAGGATGTAGCGGGGCTTCTCGGGCTCGGGCTCGAGCTTCTCGCGCAGATGGCGGATGTGGACGTCGATCGCCCGCGGGTCGCGGTAGGCGCTGTCGCCCCAGATCGCCCGCAGCAGCTCCTGGCGGTTGAGCAGCCGGCCGGGATCGGCCATCAGCGCGTCGAGCAGCTCGAACTCGGAGAACGTGAGACGCACGGGCGCGCCGTCCATTGTGACCTCTCGCTGGGCCCGGTCAAGCACGATCCCGCCCACGACCAGCACCTCGTCGCCCATCGCCCGCGTCCCCGCCCGCCGCAGCACGGCTCGGATCCTGCTGCGCAGCTCGGCCAGCCCGAACGGCTTGGTCACGTAGTCGTCGGCGCCGGCCTCGAGCCCGAGCACGGCGTCCGCCTCGGAGTCGAGCGCGGTCAGCATGATGATCGGGACGACGTTGCGCCGGCCGCGCAGCGTGCGGCAGACGTCGTATCCGTCGGGCCCCGGACCGAGGGCGACGTCGAGCAGGATGATGTCGAAGTGATCCGTGCTGGCGCGATCGATCGCGGCGCGGCCGTCCGCCACCGCCATCACCTTGTGACCCTCCCGGGAGAACGACCGCGTGAGCATCTCCCGGAGGTCGGACTCGTCGTCGACGACGAGGATGCTCAGCGAAGCATCCGTGCCTCGGCCTACCTGAGTCTGAGCAGGTGCGGACCTTTCAAGGTGCATACACACATCGATCGTAGCGGGCGACCTTCACGCAAGCTACGCTGTTTCTAATGGGGTTGTGCCGTTTACGCAGGGGCCTATTGGTCGTCGGCCTCGTCCTCCTCGCGGTCGCGTGCGCGCCCGCGGCCTCGCTCGCCGACTCTCCGGTCGTACTCACCGGAGCCGCGACGAACGTGACGAGCAGCTCCGCGGTCCTGAACGGGATGGCGTCATCGAACATCCCCGGCTCGACCTACTACTTCCAGTACGGAACCTCGCTCGAGTACGGGCCCAACACGACGCCCACCCCGCTGAGCGGCGACAGCGTCCAGACCGTCTCGGCGAGCATCACCGGACTGCTGCCCGGGACGACGTACCACTTTCGCCTGGTCATCGCGCTGCCCTACGGGGAGTTGGACCCGGGCGGCGACGTGACCTTCACCACGCCGGCCACGCCGGGAACCGTCGCGACGACGGGTCAGGCGACGGGCGTCACCGGCAACTCGGCGGAGCTGAACGGGGTGGTCAACACCAGCGATCCCAAGCCCCAGTGGCTCTTCGAGTACGGGCGCACGCGCGCCTACGGCCGCGAAACGCCCGTCCACGCGACCGGTTCGGGTCTGACCGTCGTGTCGGCAAAGGTCACCGGTCTGAGCCCGAACACGATCTATCACTTCCGACTGGTCGTCCAGCAGTCTCAGGGGCCGACCGCCGATGGGCGTGATGGCTTCTTCAAGACCGCCCAGACGTACGGCCACGCGACCGTCCACAGCCGTCGGCTGAAGATCCGCCACGGCACGGCCTCAATTCCGTTCACGTGCGCGGGCACGCCGGGCTCGGTGTGCGATGGTCAGGTCTCGCTCAAGACGCGAGCGAGAGTCCACAAGCACTCCACGATCATCGGCTGCGGCCACGGCAAGCTCGCGATGAAGGCGGGCCATCGCCGGAGCGTCGCCTTCAAGCTCGGCCCCAGGTGTGGGTCGCTGCTGCGCCGTGCTCCCCACGGTCAGCTGAGCGCGACGTTGATCGCCGTCTTCAGCTCGCACCAGCCGCGGCTGCAGACGCACGTCACGCTGCTGAAGAGCTAACGAGGCGCGGCTAACTGGCCGGGTCGACGAGCGCGGGCTCGAGCTCGCGCATGCTCGACCTCGGCTCCTCTGCGGGCACGGGCTGACGGCGAGGGACGAGCACGCCCGCCGCCGCGACCGCCCACAGCACGGCGAGCCAGCTGACGGTGGCGAGCATCACGTGCACCCACACCATGTCGGTCGGCAGCTTGAGCTCGTACTGAACGCTCCCCACCAAGCCCTGCGCGGCCAGGAGCACGCCGAGCACCATCAGCGGCTCGAGCGCATCCTCGGAGGCACCCCGGCGACGGCGCAGCAGCCACACGCCGATCACGGCGATGCCGAACAGCGCAGCGATCGTGGCGTGGCGGTGGACCATCCACGTCAGCGTGTCCGCGCCCTTGAAGTGCAGCCGGTGGATCCGCTGTCCGGGCGAGCCGCCGGCGTGGGGTCCGGCCGCGGTCGTCGCGGTGCCGGCGAAGATCGTCAGCGCCGCGAGCGGCGCCAGCGCCCGCACCGACCACACCGACGTGCGGTCGGTCGAGCGGGGACGGGCACCGATCTCGTAGCGGCTGCGCCAGGCCAGCGCCACCGCCCCGATCAGGATGATCATCGACAGCCCGAAGTGGGCCATCACGAAGCCGGGCGCCAGCTTCTCGTCGACCGTGAGCCCCCCGAGCACGGCCTGCGCCAGCACCCCGAGCGGCAGTGTCAGCGCCAGCCACGCGAGATCGCGCCGGAACGGCCGGCGCGTGAACGCGAGCACGGCCGCCACCACGGTCATCACGCCCACGAGTCCGGACACCACCCGGTTGCCGAACTCGATCAGCGCGTGCGTGCTCAGCGGCGGCAGCGCGCTCCCGCCGCATTTCGGCCAGTTCGGGCAACCCAGCCCGGACCCCGTCAAGCGCACGGCGGCGCCGGTGAAGACGATCAGCGTCAGCGCGGCCAGCGTGGCGTAGGCGACGCGGCGGTACTGGACTGGTGTGACGGCTAGGCGGTCGCGCACGCTGAGCTGGATGCTAAGGGTTCCCAGGGCGCCGTCGCTGCGCTCAAAACGGGAGCTCGTCGGCGATCTGAGACAACCGGGGCGCCCGCGAGTCGCGCTCGGAGGCGACGAGCTCCACGTCCGCCGGCCAGCCGATCGCCACCTCGGGATCGTTGAACGCGAACCCCGCTTCGAGCTCCGGCGCGTAGTAGGTCGAGGTCTTGTAGATGACGTCCGCCATGTCGCTCAGGACGCAGAAGCCGTGGGCGAACCCGTCCGGGCAGTAGAGCGCATGATGGGCCTCGTCGCTGAGCTCGAACCCCTCCCACTGGCCGAACGTGGGCGAGTCGCGCCGCAGGTCCACCAGCACGTCGAAGATCGCGCCGCGGGCGCAGCGGATCAGCTTCGCCATCCCAGGCTGGAAGTGCATGCCCCTGCACGACCCCCTTCCGCGATCGCGAATGGTTGTCCTGGACGAACTCGTCGGCGATCCCGAGCTCGCGGAGGCGCGTCCTGCCTGTAGGTCTCGAGGAAGAACCCGCGGGCATCGCCGTGGACGACGGGCTCGATCAGGATCGGGCCCTCGAGCCGTGTGGGGAGCGAGCGCACAGCGGTGCAATGTAACGAGGAGTCTCGAAACGACACCGGCGCCAACCCGCGGTAGGCATAATCGCCGCGCGATATGCGCGTGCTCGTAACCGGCGGTGCCGGATTCATCGGCGCCAATGTGGCGATCGGGCTCGCCGAGCGCCACCCCGACTGGGAGATAGCCGCGCTCGACAACCTCCACCGCCGGGGCGCCGAGCTCAACCTTCCGCGCCTGCGGGCAGCCGGGGTCGCCTTCGAGCACGGGGACATCCGCGTGCCCGACGACCTGATGAGCGCCGGCCACGCCGATGCGCTCGTGGAGTGCTCGGCCGAACCGTCCGCGCTTGCCGGTTTCGACGGCGGCCCCGACTACGTCGTCCGGTCAAACCTGGTCGGCGCCTACAACTGTCTCGAGCTGGCCCGCCGCCATGGCGCGTATCTCGTCTTCCTGTCGACGAGCCGGGTCTATCCGGTGGCGGGCCTCCGTGCCCTCGCGCTCGAGGAGACCGACACGCGGTTCGAGCTCGCCGCCGAGCAACCCCTCCCGGGGCCTCGCCGGCGGGCATCGCCGAGGCTTTCCCGCTCGACGGCGCCCGCACGCTGTACGGCTCGACCAAGCTCGCCGCCGAGCTTCTGATCGAGGAGTACCGCGACGCTTACGGGTTGCGGGCGGTGGTCGACCGCTGCGGCGTGATCGCGGGCCCGTGGCAGATGGGCAAGGTCGATCAGGGCGTATTCACCTACTGGATGCTCGCCCACCACTTCCGCACGCCGCTGCGCTACATCGGCTTCGGCGGGACCGGGCCGCCAGGTCCGCGACCTGCTCCACGTCGACGATCTCCTGGAACTGGTCGACGAGCAGCTGGCCGAGCCGGGCCGCTGGGACGGGGCCAAGGTGAACGTCGGCGGCGGCCGCGAGCGGAGCCTGTCGCTGCTCGAGACGACGGCGCTGTGCGCGGAGATCACCGGCAACCGGGTCGAGATCGCGCCGTCGGCTGAGACCCGGCCTGGGGATGTGCCGCTCTACATTTCGGACTGCTGGCGGCTCGAGTCGCTGACGGATTGGCGCCCCCGCCGCTCGGCAAGAGACATCCTCGCCGACATTCACGGCTGGGTCCGCGACCACGAACACGCTCTCGAGCAGGCGCTCTGACAGCCGTCCGATGCGCCGAACTGGCTAATCTCACCGCCGGATGCCGACAGCGATCGTCACCGGATCCGGCGGGCTGATCGGATCGGAGTCCGTCCAGCACTTCGTCGAGGCGGGCTACGACGTGATCGGCCTGGACAACGACATGCGGGCGTACTTCTTCGGCCCGGCGGCCTCGACCGCGCCGACGACGGAGCGTCTCGAGCGCACTCTGGGCGACTCCTTCCGGGCGCTGGAGCTCGACATCCGCGATGCGGACTCGGTCGATCGGGTGTTCGCTCAGCACGCGGCGTCGCTGGAGCTCGTGATCCACACCGCCGCCCAACCCTCCCACGACTGGGCGGCATCGGAGCCGCAGACGGACTTCACCGTCAACGCGAACGGCACCTCGAACCTGCTCGAGGCGACCCGCCGCCACGCGCCCGACGGCCACGTTCATCTTCTGCTCGACGAACAAGGTCTACGGCGACCTGCCCAACTACCTGCCGCTGATCGAGCTCGATTCGACGGCTCGAGCTGCCGGAGGACCACCGCTACTTCGGCGGGATCGACACGTCGATGTCGATCGACGCCTCGACCCATTCGCTGTTCGGCGTCTCAAAGGCGGCGGCCGACCTGCTCGTCCAGGAGTACGGGCGCTACTTCGACATGCCGACCGTCTGCTTCCGGGGTGGCTGCCTGACCGGCCCCAACCACGCCGGCGCCAAGCTCCACGGCTTTCTCTCCTACCTGATGCGCTGCACGATGACCGGCGAGCCCTACACGGTGTTCGGCTACGGCGGCAAGCAGGTGCGCGACAACATCCACTCCGCCGACCTTGTCGCGGCGTTCGAGGCGTTCCACCGCGCCCCGCGGCGCGCCGCCATCTACAACATCGGTGGCGGGCGGGCGAGCAACTGCTCGATGCTCGAGGCGATCGACATGTGCCAGGCGATCGCCGGTCGTGAGCTGACCTGGGAGCTGTCGGACCAGAGCCGGATCGGCGATCACCGCTGGTGGATCTCCGACCTGGAGCCGTTCCGCAACGACTACCCGGGCTGGGACATCACCTACGACATCGAGGACGTCCTGCGCGAGATCCACGAGCAGAACGCCGAGTTGTGGGTCGCCGCGCGATGAAGCTGTCGGTCGTGATCCCGGCCCACAACGAGGCGGATTCGATCGGCAGAGACAGTGGCGTGCACGGTAACGGAGCTCGAGCGGGCCCAGATCGACTACGAGATCCTCGTCGTCGACGATGCCAGCGGCGACGGGACCGGCGACGTCGTGCGGAGCATCGCCGAGACGAACCCGAACGTCATCTGCTTCCGCTCCCACCTGCCGCTCGGCTTCGGACACGCGGTCCGGGCCGGGCTCGAGCGCTACACCGGGCGATGCCGTGGCGATCATGATGGCCGACCTGTCGGACTCGCCCAAGGACCTGGTCCTCTACTACCGCGTGCTCGAGCAGGGATACGACTGCGCCTTCGGCACGCGTTTCGGCCACGGCGGCAGCACGCACGACTACCCGCGGCTGAAGCTCGTCCTCAACCGGATCGTCAACGCGGGCATCCGGGTCCTGTTCCAGCACGGCTACAACGACACGACCAACGCGTTCAAGGCCTACCGCCGCCACGTGGTCGACCAGCTCCAGCCGCTGCTCTCCAACCACTTCAACCTGACCGTCGAGATGCCGCTCAAGGCGGTCGTCCGCGGCTTCAGCTACGCGGTCGTCCCGGTGACCTGGACCAACCGCCGCTACGGCACGTCGAAGCTGCGGCTTCAGGAGATGGGCAGCCGGTACCTGTTCATCGTCCTGTACGTGTGGCTTGAATCGCACCTCAGCCGCGGGGACTACCGGCGGCGGGACTTGCCCGTCAGCGCCGCAGAAGAGCCCCGCGGGCACGCGCGCCGTGTAGAACAGCTGGGTCGGTAGACGAGGGGATCCGGGGACTTACCGCGCGGCCGTTCGGTTCGACCGCGATCCTCGTATCCAGCGCTTGGCGGACCGCAGTGGCGCCGTCACACGCCAGCTGGGCGAACCCAGCACGGCCTCGAGCCATCCCCGCATGCGTGCGAGCTCCTCGTCCTTACGGCGAAGCTCCTCTTGCAAAGCGCGCTCGCGCTCGAGTAGCGACTCCTGGCCGGCCTCGAGCTCGTGCAGGTTGGCTGCGACGATGTCGTATTCCGCCGCCTTCGCAGCGGACGAACCGCAGAGGTCGCCCAGCCGGACAAGCTGTGCGGCAAATGCCCGCTCGTTGAGCCGCGTGCGTTCTTCGCGGCTCGCGACGCCCGCGCGCTCGAGTGCGTAGTCGAAGACCATCGCGTCGGCCGCGGTTCGTTCCTCTAGCAAGTCGAGAGCACGGTCTGTAAGCACCTCACCGGCGTCACTGCTGGTTGCTGCACTACCGAGTTCGCCGGTCACGTTCATGACGTGTCGTTGCAACGTCACGCCGAAGTGCTCTCCCACCCCTCGCCACGCGGAATCGCCGAGCTCAAGAATCCCCACGAACCCAAACTCCTCCAGGCGCTGGATCGCATCCGCAGCAATCCCTTCGGTATCGGACTTCGTCGCGAACGCCAACGTTGGCAGTCTCGGATCTCCCGCGAGAAGCATCCGACACACTTGGTTGTCGATTGCCGACGCCAACTCGCAGTTAGATAGGAACTCTGCGAGCGGCCGCCTTGCGTTCGCGGCCGTTCGGTAGACGACAGACGGAGACTCATCCTTGCTCCTGAGGGTGCGCCAAAAGGTGTAGACCGACAGTACCCGAGCTCGCGGCTCTCGGAGGACTGTGCAGACAGCAGATGGCGGCGCGACCGACAGCAGGGTGTCCAGCGAGAAGTGCCCCGCTATGGCGCGATAATCACGCAACGCCCTTTCCTCCTCGGGGCTCTCGAGCACTAGCGCGCGCGCCTCTGGACGCAGCAACTCGAGGTCATCTGCGACGAGGGCGCCGCGCGCGCCTCCCAGCCCAGCCCGCGTTTGGTCTTCGACGAATCGCCGATCGAAACGCCACGGAGCCAGCGAGCCAGGCGGGAGCGCTGCCTCGAGCGCGGATGTCATGGCGCTGCCTGCGCACTTGGGCATATGGAGAAAACACGCAGGGGGACCCGTCCTCGCGGACGAATCGGGCCAGTTCTCGTGAGCGCACATGCGGCCTGATCCCGCTGTCACACCTTATACGACGGTGATGCTCCCGAAGGACATCGGTTTCAATCCGAGTTGCGCGAGCGGACCGAGCCATTGCGGCGCGGACGCGGGATCGACGATCACCGCGCCCACATGCCGGCGATCAAGAAATGAACGCAGGGTTTGCGGATTCGGCTTGGCCTTTTCGAAAAGCGCCGGGAAGAGCGGATCGCGGTAGTAGTCAGCCGGATACACCGGATTGACAAAGCCGCCGGCGAGACGGAACCACATTCCAGTTTCAGCCTGCCAGAGCATGCCCGTCCCAAACTGGCCGAACGGCAGGGCGAGCACCGTCTCCCCGCGCCTCAGGACCCTTCGGTACTCGTGGGTAGTGAAGAACGCCGAGTTGGGTTCCCAGCCGCGCCAAAAGCCGCTGCCGATGTTCGGCACGAGAAACGCGATGCTTACTGCCGCGACGGCCCACTTGGCCACTGCCCATCCTCCAGTGCGGGGCTGCGCCAGCCACATGGCCGCGATCACCCCGACGATCAGGAACATGTAGAGGCCAAGGCGCGAGGGAACAACGTTGCGCACAAGGGAATAGTCGATCAGCTTCCACGGGAGTGGGATCGTCGGGTAGCCGCCGACGTGGAGGCGGGCGCCGAAGAGCAGCACCACGACGATTGCCAGCGTCGCCACGAGGATCTTCGTTGAAACCATGCGCCAGCGTGTGATCGAGTAGCGCGCAAAAATCAGCGCGAGTGGTAAGCCGATATAGGTCGCACACTCCGCGAGGCTGTGAGAGTTGTTCGTCGCATTCGCGACGGCAGCGAAGTACTTCCTTCCGAGCCGGACGAGGCTGGTGGGGACGAAGAACCCGATCGCGTCGCCGCCGCCGTTGTCGGTCGGCCCGAATTCCACGTTTCCTTTGAGCCCGTAGTAGATAAATGGGCTTGTAATGAGCGCGGCCGCGACTCCAGCTACGAGAATCAGCTTGACCGCGACGATGATGCGCTCTCGGGCACCGGGCGCGAGCGCGAACGCTATGGCAAGGGCGACGGCGCCGATGGGCACGAGCGTGAATGTGAGCTCGCTCGAGCATAGGAACAGCGTGGCAAGGCAGAGCGCCATCAGAACGATGAAGCGTCGTTCCCCGATACGCCCATCGATCAGGCGGAGCGTAAGGTGGACCGCGGCCGGGATGGGAAATATGAGAACGAGGTGAAGATGCCCGAGCATCTGTCCGAGCATGTAGGTCGAGAACCCGAACACGTAGCCGCCGACGAGGCTTGCGGCGAAGCTGCGCGTGACGTACCGGCACAGCAGAAAGGCAAAGAACGCGGCCAATGTCGGGCTCGCGAGCATTAGTAAGTTGTAGGAGACGATCGGACCGAACAGGAGTGTGATGGGCGCTGCGACAAGCGCGGCAAAAGGGACCGCAGTGACACCGCCCAGATCGACATGGTCCGGGACGAATAGGGTGTTGGTAATGAACGGGTTCAGCCCGTGAAGCAGGGCGTGTGGCCACCACGCGAGGCTCCACATGAAGATCGTCGGATCGCCCCATTCGGGCAACCCCACGTTCGCGGTTGCGAGATGTAGAACCACGTGCCGGCCGAAGTAGCCGATCGAGATCGCCGCGTACAAAGCAAGTGCCGCCGCCGCCTGGTGGCGTCGGGACGCAAACCAGTTGCGAGCGACAGCCAGCGGTCGGACGTCGCGGTGCGGCGCCATCTCCGCGTGAGTCGCCATAGAGCGCGGATCGTACCCGCGCGACGCCGACACGTCTTCCCGCCTGACCGATCATGGCACGGGCAAATCCCTATGATCACGCGGGTGCCGTTCGCCCTGAACCGCGTTGTCAACCTCGAGGACTTCCAGGAGCGCGTCATCAGAGATGCGATCCGCGAGATCTACGCGCGTCAGTCCGCGGAGTCGCCTGAGTTCCCAAGCGGCCGCGAGCACCGCAAGCAGTGGGAAGTGGCGATGGCGGCCCTGGCGTTGGAAGAGGGCGCGGTGCTGCGACCTGATGCCGAAGTGCTTGGCATCGGCGCCGGCAGCGAGGCGACCCTATTTTGGCTGACGAACTACGTTCGCCGGGTGTGGGCCACGGACCTCTACGCCGAACCCGGCGCGTGGAAAGACGCAGCGCCACCGACAATGCTCACGAATCCTGGGAGCGCCTGGGACGGGCCATGGAACCCGCGGCGGCTGGTCGTTCAGCACATGGACGCATGCGAGCTGCATTACGAAGATGAGACGTTCGACGGCATCTTTTCATCGGGATCGATCGAGCACTTCGGCTCGCTCGAACGTATCGGCGTTGCAATGGACGAGGCGTTCCGCGTCCTGAAGCGCGGTGGGACTGCCTCCTTCTCGACGGAGTTCCTGATCGACGGCGACCCGCTGGCGTTCGAGGAGCACACCGTATGTTTCACCCCCAAGCTCATCGAGCGCGTCCTTCTGGGGAACCGCGACTGGGTCCCTGCGACGAAGATCGAATATCAGCTCTCCGACGCGACGGTTGCCACCGAGATTGAGAGTTCTGAGTACGCCGCCCGTGAAGCGCGAGGCGAGTCGATATACCCGCACTGCGCGCTGCGCGTCGGGCCCAACTTGATAACGAGCGTGCACATCGCGCTGCGTAAGTCCGCACGGCCGATTGGCGGTGGGAACGTGACTTCTCGCGTCGCTTCGATGGACGTTGCAGGGTCACCACAGGACGTCGCCGCGCCAACCGCTCACGGTCCGGTTCCTCGAGTTCCCTCGACATCGCCAAGGGCCACGGGCGCGTCTGTTAACGGCTTCGATACGCTCCGGCGCGTGGCCGCTCGACCCCACGGTGTAACCGCGAAGCGGGTCGCAAAACGTCTCGCGCGACCCGTCCTACGGCCCGTCGATGGCCGAGTGGCTGACATCAACCGTAGGATCGAGAGCGTCCGGGAGGCCAACACCGAGGCTTCTTCATATATCGGCGTCGAGCTACGTCGGCTCCAGGACGAGTTGGCAGAGCTGCGAGAGAGATCGTTCGATGAGTACTACCGGATGCGTCTTGCGCGCGTTGACGACCTGCCGCTCGAGAAGCTCGACGAGCCACTCGCGCACGCCGTTAACGCTGCGACGAGCCACCGGGGTCTGTACGCGCAAGCCGGGCTCTGGTTCAACCCGCCGGTTGCGGTCGTGCTTGCGAAGGGGACTGCCTTCGTGGTACACGTCAGCGAACGGATCGTCGAGGTGCCGTTTGCGATGGCAGCACTAAGCCGCCTGGAGCGGGGCGCCCGTATCCTTGACATCGGCAGCGCGGAGAGCACCTTCCCGCTCTCCGCAGCTTCACTTGGGTACGAGGTGACGGCCGTAGACCCGCATCCGTTGGCGTATTCACACCCTAACCTGGAGAGCCACGCCGCGCTGTTTGAGGACTGGGACGCACCGTCCGAGCCGTTCGCGGCAGCGTTCCTGATATCGACGATCGAGCATGTTGGCCTCGGCGCGTACGGGGAACGCGCCTACGGTAGCGCCGAACACGGCGTGGGCGCCGATGTCGCCGCACTGGACCGTGTACGTGAGCTGCTGGCGCCCGGTGGTCTGATGATTCTCACAACCCCTTACGGTACCCGTGAGCTCACCGAGCTCGAGCGGATCTACGACAAGGAGTCTTTCAACAAGCTGCTGGCTGGCTGGGAGATCCTGGAACATCAAGTCGTGGCCAGGCGCGATCCGTTTGTCTGGGAGCGTGACGAGAACGTGATCAACGGCGCACGGGGCGTGGTGATGGTAATCGCACGGCCGAAGCACTCCTGACGCTGTAACGGTCTCAACCGCAGCCATGACGCTCCCGAGCAGGTCTGTATGCCTGTATGTCGACGGCGCACAGAATCCCGCCTCGCTCGAACGCGGGATCGGACGGCAAGTGTCCGAGCACGCGCGGGCGATTCACATAGTCAGACCATCGGTCCTGCACTCAGTGTTACTTAATCCGGGGCGCTCCCTGACCGGAAACCTCAGCTCATTCCTCGGCTCGGGACTTCTCCGCTGGGGCGCTGGACCACGCTCGGCGGACCGCCCGCCCAGTGACCTTCCGCGCGTCTACCACATCATGTCACCGTTTGAGCCAACCACCGCTGACGTGATGTGGCCGCGCTGGGCGAGGGACTCGCGAATTGCAACAGCGGTCACCCTTCACGACATCATCCCGCTGATCTTCGCGGACCAGTATCTGCCTGATGGGGCGGTGCGGGCCTGGTACATGGCTCGTCTCGAGTTGATCCGCCACGCCGACGCTGTTCTCACCGTTTCGGAGTACACGGCTCGCGACGCGGTTGAGCATTTGCAGATTCCAGGCGAGCGACTGCACGTGGTCCACGCGGGCACGAGCGAGCACCTGGCGGAGATGTATTCATCGGCTGCGGCAGCGTGGGCACAGCTGTCGCGCGAGCTCAAGGCGGTGCGACCCGGCTTCATGCTGTATGTCGGCGCGGTCGAGTTCCGTAAGAACATCGGGGGCCTCATCGCCGGCTTCGCTCGGCTGCCAGCGGCGCTACGCGCCCAGCATCAGCTGGTGATTGTCTGCGCGCTCGATCCTGGCCAGCGGAAACGACTCCTGGCCGAAGCCACTGGCGTTGGGATCGGCCGGGACGAGCTCGTGCTGACGGGGCGCGTGAGCGATCGCGACCTCGGCGCTCTGTACCACGCTTGCACGCTGTTCGTCTACCCCTCCTTCTATGAGGGGTTCGGCTTGCCAATTATCGAGGCGATGTCCTGCGGTGCCCCCGTGGCCGCGAGCGCGACCACGACGGGGCCGGAGGTGCTTGGTGACCTCGAGGGTACGTTCGAACCTCACGATCCCGACTCCATCGCGTCGTGTCTGGCCGGGATCCTCAATTCGGCAGATGCGATGGATCGGCTCAGAGCCCGTTCGCGACGGCGCGTCGCGGAATACACCTGGAGAGGCGTCGCCGAACGGACAATCGAAGCTTATGAACGAGCGACCGCTCTCACGGCGCGGCGCCGGTCCCGACGCCCGCGGATCGCGCTCGTTACGTCGTGGCCCCCCGACCCATCGAGGACCGCTGACTACAACCTTCGACTTGCCGTCGAGCTCGGGAAACGCGTCGACGTCGACGTCATCGTCGGCGGTCCGGTCGAGGATTATCCGGCGCCGCCAGAGCGCGGCGTCCGTCTGATTAGCGTGCGGGACTTCGATCAGTTCAGCGCCGTGCGCCAGCACGACCGCATCCTGTACTGCATGGGGAACTCAAAGTTCCATGCTCATGTGTACGAGCTGCTTAGACGCCGCTCAGGGGCGATCGTTCTCCACGATGTCCTCATGACCGACTTTTATGCCTGGTACACGGGCGTCAACCGTCCCGATGATCCCCAGCGCGCGCTTGCCGAACGCATTCACCAGATGTACGAGCATCGACTGCCGCCCGAAGCGACGGACGGCACGCCGTTGCCATTCGAGCGCCAACTGGCTCTCGGTATCTACATGACGCGCGAGTTGCAGACTCTCGCCGAGCAGTGCTTCGTCCACTCTCAATCGGCGCGCGAGGTGCTCGAACTCGACCGCGGGCTGCTGGATCGGCAGGTTAGGGTCTCCGTGCTGCCGTTCGGTATGCGAGAGACGGCCGAGGCGCCGCGTGGCGCCGCGATGTCGAGCCCACTGGTCATCAGCACCGGCGACGTCAATGAAATGAGCGACATCGCCTCGTTGATCAACGCGTTCGGCCAACTCGCAGCCGAAATGCCACATGCGCGGCTGGTGATCGCAGGTCCGATCGATGGTGACGACCAGGGACGCTGGCACCGCTATGCAACCGAGCAGGTACCACATGCAAACATCGACCTTCCCAGAGCGGTCAGCACCGAGTCTTACGCGGAGCTTCTGCGGACGGCCGATCTGGCTGCAGAACTCCCACTTGCCTCCACCGGCGATGCGTCGGCGGCTGTTGCCGACTGTCTCGCGAGCGGTGTTCCCACGATCGTCACCGATCTGGGCTGGGCACGAGAGCTACCGCGCGGCGTGGCCGAGAAGGTCCCGCCGGGAGCGGGCCCTCACCAGCTCAAGGATCGGATGGTGAAGCTGCTCGGCGATGGCGACCGACGGCAGGCGATGAGCCGGGCCGCCCTCGAGTATGCGCGCCGCCACAGCTTTGCTCGAGTTGCAGACGCGTACTTGGACGCCCTCGGTCTGCTCTAACCGGTGCGTCGCTCCCGCGGGCGCTCGGGCCAGTGGCCGGGATCCTCGCCACTGCGATCAGGCTCGTGTCCGGCCGTTCGCGCCGATCGGCCCGATCGCCGGAGGGCGTTGCTACCGTTTGCCCGGCCGTGGCCACCGTCTCAAGCGAACAGCTCCGCCGCGCCGACCTCAGGCGCAGCCAGGAGCCTCCGGCAATCGTCGTTCGGGGCGTTAGCAAGACCTTCCGGATCCCGCACCTCCAGGTCCACACGTTCAAAGAGCGGGCTCTTCATCCTTTTCGCTTCAACCAGTTCGACGAGCTTCGCGCGGTACAGGATGTCTCGTTCGAGGTCGCCGAAGGGCGAGATGTTCGGAATCGTCGGACGGAACGGGAGCGGGAAGAGCACCCTGCTCAAGTGCCTGGCCGGCATCTACGGGGTCGACGAGGGCCCTGGTCCTGGAGAGCTGGAGGTACGCGGACGGCTGTCACCGTTCATCGAGCTCGGGGTTGGCTTCAACCCCGACCTGACCGCCTACGACAACGTCATCATCAACGCGATCATGCTGGGGCTGACCGCGAAGGAGGCCCGCAGAGCGGTTCGACGAGATCATCGCCTTCGCGGAACTGGGCGAGTTTCTCGACCTGAAGCTCAAGAACTACTCGTCCGGCATGTACGTCCGCCTCGCGTTCTCTGTGGCGGTCCAGGTCGACGCGGACGTGCTGCTGATCGACGAGGTCCTGGCGGTGGGGGACTCCTCGTTCCAGCAGAAGTGCTTCGATCGCTTCCATCGGCTGAGGGCTGAGGGGAAGACGATCGTGTTCGTCACCCATGACATGAGTTCGGTCACGCGCTTCTGCAACCGCGCCATGCTGATGGAGCGCGGACGGGTGGTGTGTCATGGCGACCCGGATCGCGTGGCTCGTGAGTATCACGAGCTCAACTTCGGGCGCGCTCCAGAAGCCGCCGTCGAAGGCGGAGAGAGCGGTACGGGGACCGTGGTGCGGAGATCCTCGACGCATGGATCGAGGATGAGACCGGGCAGCGTACCGGCGCCGTCGCCCAGCGGGAACCGTTTTCGCTCTGCTTACAGATCGCGTTCCACGAGGACCTGCAGGACCCGATCTTCGGATTCCGTCTGACGAACGAACTGGGGCAGATCGTCGTAGCCTCCCGGACGGACTTGGAGCATGGTCCCAGCGGTCATTTCGCGGCCGGACAGCGCACGCTGGTCCGCATGCGCCTGACCAACCTTCTCCAACCCGGGCCGCTACACGTTCTCGCCCTCCGTAGTTCGCAAGGGGCTGGGTAATGACCCGCTTGACGTGCGCGACGACTACACCAGCTTCATCGTCCACGGTCCGAACCATCACCGGGGGTCAGGCCGACCTGCCGTACGAGCTCGAAATCGAGCGCGGCTAGTCTGCGGCACCTCTTCGGAGAGCGATGCTACGTTGCCGGCCATGAGCGTTGACAGCGCCCATGTCTACGGTCCTTCCGCCTTCGGCGGCGGACCTCGACGATTCGTCGAACTGACCCTGACGCTGGCCCGGACCGAGTTCAAGCTGCGGTACTTCGGGTCAGTGCTCGGCTACGTGTGGTCACTGATTCGACCGCTGCTCTTCTTCGGAGTTCTGTACTTCGTGTTCACCCACGTGTTCAAGCTGGGTGCGGGAATTCCACACTATGCGGTCTATCTCCTGATGTCGATCGTGATGTGGAATTTCTTCCTCGAATCGACGACAGGCTGCGTTCCATGTCTCCTCCAGCGCGAAGGGATCCTGCGAAAGGTTCGTTTCCCCCGAATGGTCGTACCCCTGGCGGTGTCGTTGACGGCGGTGTTCAACCTCGGAATGAATTTCATCGCCGTATTCGTGTTCGCGCTCGCCAACGGGGTCGACCCGAAGCTGTCCTGGCTCGAGCTGATCCCGCTCCTCGGCGTGTGGATTATCTTCGCCAGCGGAATCGGAATGCTGCTGTCAGCGCTGTTCGTGCAGTATCGCGACGTCCAACCGATCTGGGACGTCACCGCACAGGTGCTGTTCTACTGCTCGCCGATCCTCTACCTCGTGAGCTTCTTCAAGTCCGCAGGCCTCGAACGCGTGGCGATGCTGAATCCGATCGCGGCGCTCAACACGCAAATGTCCCACGCGATCATCGGATTCGTCACCCTCCACGGCATCTACGCAGCGAAGTACGGCCCCGTCGCCTTTCCGAGTGCCGCCACCGTCGCCCAGGGCGCCGTCTACCTCCTGGCGCCGGCTCGGCCATAGTCGTCGGAGTGTTCGCGCTCGGGTGGTGGGTGTTCATCCGCGAGGCGCCGCGGGTGGCCGAACACCTCTAGCTGTTCGCAGGCCCTGTGGCCTAGCGCCGGGCGCGGCGCAGGAGCTGCGATATCCGATAGCCCCCCTTGAGCGTGCCGAACAACGGACGGGCGAGCCGCGGATTGGTGGCAAGGGCGAGCAATGGTCGCTCGAGGTCGGCCGGGAGCGCACCGCCCGGTCCGACCAGCCTAACGCCGTCTTCGCTGATCGTTCGCGAGCCTCCCAGCTCGTCCAAAGCGCCCGCCGTCGGTGGCGGTCGATCGCAGGCGTCGCGATATACCTGCACGAGCTGGGCTGCAGTCGCATCCCAACGCAGGCGATCAGCGGCAACGCTGACGGATCGGATGTGGTGCTGGCGAGCGGCTTCGTCATGGAGCAGCACGATGAGTGCATCGGCCGTCTCCTCCGCGCTCCACGGAGCGACTCCGGCCTCTGCGTCGGGCAAGATCTCGCTTAGGGCCGTGCCGGCCGCCCACACGCAGGGCGTCGAGTGACTCGCCGCTTCGAAGGGCACGAACCCGAAGCCCTCGTAGAGGGTCGGGTACAGCACCGCTCTGGCCCTCGTCAGCAGCCACGCCTTTTCGGCCTCGGAGACTGCCCCGAGATCCAGGCATCTCGATGCCAGGTCGGGATGCGCGGCCAGAAACGACGCCTCCTCGGGCGCCGAAGACCCGAACTCGACGTGCGGACCGGCCAGCAGCAGCCAACCCTCCCAGCTGTGGCGCGTGCGAAGCTGGTGGAAGATCTGCAACGCGAACGGCCGATTCTTGTGACGGAGATCGGTGCCAAGGCAGAGCACGAACTCGTCGCTTTCCGCAAGGCGTGAGGCGCCGGCCGGACAGGCGGGGGCCGCGTCCATCAGCCCCAACCGGTGGTCGACGCCGAGGCGCACCACGGTTCCGCGCTCTGGCTCGACAAGGTCTTCCAGGCAGGCGTCCCGGCGGGCATGGTCGGATAAGAACACGACGCGGTCCGCGATCGCGAGGGAGCGTCGCGTCAGCGACCGGTATCGCTCCCACTCGTCCTGGGACCGGTGGTAAGACGGGCTGCGGTACTGGATCAGATCCAGCTGCGTGACGACCAACCGTTCGCCGAGGTCACGCAGCAGCGCGAGATCGGGCGCGTTCCAGACCTGAAATGGCCGATGGACGACGTCGCCGGGCTCCATCGGCCCGGTGGTCTCCAAGAACTTGACCTCGACGCCGTCGATCCGGCCGAGCGCGCTGCGCGCGTGCTCTCCGATACCGCGCGTCACCGCGGCTCGGACGCGCACATCGGGGTTGCGCCCGAGCGCCGCGAGCAGTTCGATCAAGAGGACCTGGGTGCCCGTGAAGGAGGGAGCCGCCAATGCTCTGGCGTCCACGACCACCGACAGCCCGGAGATCGCTCGCCGGGCGGCACTCAGGCAGCGCCCGGCGGGGGTCCTCGCCCCGGTCCGGGCCGGCCTCGGCGCAGCGCTGTTCCGGCGCCTCACGACCACGTCATCAGCCGCTATATGAGACAAGCCGACGCGTGTGCAGCGATCGAAAAAGCCGCCGTCCGCCGATGCGGACGGCACCCGAGCCGCGAGCTCGATGGCGGACCGCCGCACGTACGTGGAGGACGTTCCGGCCGTCGAGAGCCTGGGGCGGAGACGGGACGAGCTGGCCCAGACGGTCTCGGCGACGTCGTCCAACGAGGCTCCCGCCGAGGTGCCTCCCAGCGCCACAGCGATGTCGTCGATCGAGATGAAGTGTCCGTCCTCGACCATTGCCGAGGCCGTCGCAACTGCCGCGTCGCTATAAGCGGCTTCTCGCATGCCCTCCAGCCAGCCTGCCGCGACCACGCACTCCGACTCCACGAGCACGATGTCGACCTCAGCGGCGACCGCCGAGATCAGATCGATCGTCCCGCCAAGTCGGCCGGGGGTCACGGCTTGCAGCACGAGAAGCTCCCGGTCCGGGATGGCGTCCGCGAGTGACCCGATCTCGGTCCCTTGATCGCCGGAGTCGAGCCCGGCGCCGTCGAAGATCAGAAACGGGACCCCGGCAGCCGTGTGGGCGTGCATCGAGCGGATGCAGGCGGCCAACGCCGCGCCTCCGGAGCGCACCAGGATGCAAACCAGGCAATCGCCACGCCGCATCCCGAGTCTCGACTCGGCCGTGATGGTGCGCACCGGCACATGCAGATTATTGCGGCCGTAGTTCTCCTGAGCTGGTCCTAGAGTCCGGCGAGGATCGTCCTCAGACCGTCGCGAAGCTGCACCCTGGCCTCCCATCCCAGCTCGCGATTGGCGCGGCTCACGTCGAGACAGCTGCGACGGACCTCGCCTGGGCGCTCCGGCGCAAACTTCGGATCGCGCAGGGATCCAAACCGATCTCCCACATCGTCCAAGGTCGAGAGCAACTCGAGCACTGACGTCTCCCGGCCCCACCCGATGTTCACGGGACCGCTCACGTCGGACTCCGCCGCGCGCAGGTTCGCTCGCACCACGTCCCCCACCTCAACCCAGTCCCGGGTCTGGCGGCCATCGCCGAACACCGTTGGGGCGCTGCCGTCGATGAGGTGGCCGCAGAAGATCGCCACGACGCCCGCCTCACCCTTGACGTCCTGTCGGGGGCCGTAGACGTTTCCGTAGCGCAGCGAGACAGTGGAGAGGCCGTGGAGGCGCGTGTAGAGCTCGCAGTACCCCTCGGCCGCGTACTTGCTCTGCCCGTAGGGCGCCAGCGGTCGAATCGGGTAGTCCTCGGGCGTCGGCAGCCGCTCGGCGTCCCCGTACAATCCGCCGCCCGTCGATGTGTTGACGATGCGTCGCACGCCGCCGGATCGCGCCGCCTCCAATACGGCGATCGTGCCGAGCACGTTCGTCTGCGCGTCACCGGCCGGATGTTCGACTGCGTAGCGAACGTCGATCTGGGCGGCGAGATGGAAGAGGAGCTCGGGCTGTGCTGCGGCCATCACTTCCAAGACGGATTCGGCGTCCCGCACATCGACCTCGTGCAGTGCGACGCCATGCTCGAGCGCCTGGTCCAGGTTCGACCGCCTCCCGGTCGAGAGGTTGTCGATGACCGTCACCCGGTGGCCGCGATCGACCAGCGCATCCACGAGGTTTGAGCCGATGAAGCCCGCGCCCCCTGTGACAACACAATCCATCAGCGGCGGGAGCTTAGCCCTACACCGATGTGGGAAGCATTCCCGTCGCAGGGAACCACGTGCGGCCCGTTCGCGGGCCGCACAGCTTTCATGATCAGGCAAGGATGGCGGGCCCGCACCGCGTTCGCGCGGTACGGGCCCGGCCGCAGGACGACCCTGGTAGGGCTGGGGGCCGTCCGAGGCCCGCGAGAAAGGGGGCGATGCTCGCGAGCCCGAGCGACTTCCATGTCGAAGAACAGCATATCGCGCCGCTTGTTAAACGCGAACTAACTTGGCCGGAAATTCAGCGCCTTTGCCGAACAAACATCGCAACCCAACACACTGTTTGCCGTTGCAGATCTACAACTGCGGGCTGGGACCCGCGCAAAACACGAGTCAAGAGCGATCGGTGCGCCCCGAAGGTTCTCTGAGAACGCAGCTGTCCACGATCCCCTCGCCGAGGAAGGTCGCGGTGCTCGGCGTGCCCCTGGCGCTGACCGACTACGAGCGCACGCTCGACTGGATGGAGGAGATGATTGCGCACAACGAGCACGGCTACGTGTGCGTGTGCAACGTCCACACCGTGATGGCCTCGGGCGAAGACGAGGAGCTTCGCAGTGCGGTGACGAGTTCATCGATGAACGTGCCCGACGGCCAGCCCCTGGTGTGGGCGATCAACGCACTCGGGCATCCGCTCGGCAGGCGCGTGTACGGACCAGACCTGATGGCCCGGGCGTGCGCCCGCGCGGCCACCAGTGGCCAGCGGTTCTATCTCTACGGCGGGCGCAATCAGGGAGCCCTCGTCCAGCTCGCGCTGAACCTCCGCCAGCGCTATCCCGGGGTGAAGATCGTGGGCGGCTACTCGCCCCCGCACCGACGACTGACCGAGGAGGAGCGGGACGCCGTCGCGACCGAGATCAACCATTCCCGGGCGGACGTCGTCTGGGTCGGGATCGGCGTGCCCAAGCAGGAGAAGTGGATGGCGGATATGCGTCCCCGGCTCGACGCCTCGCTGCTGATCGGCGTCGGCGCCGCCTTCGACTTCCACGCCGGCTTGGTGCCGCAAGCGCCCGGCTGGCTGCAGCAGGCCGGGCTCGAATGGGCCTACCGGCTGGCCCACGAACCCCGGCGACTGTGGCGGCGGTACATGCGCTACAACCCACGCTTCATCGTCGCCTTCTCCGGCCAGCTGCTCCGGCACCGGCTCGGGACGCGGACGCGCTAGCGTCGCGGCGACGACCCACAACGGCGCGTATGAACGCTCCCCATGATCCGCCCGACTTCTTGTCGGGACAGAGCGGCCATGTGGCCGGCGTGCGGCAGACCTCGAAGGCGCTCCTCGCGGACGTCGTCGCCGACACTTGGGCCGCCGCCCGGTTGCAGCGTCCGCGGCTGCGACGGGCCGCCCGAGCTTCGCCCGGCCGGCGCGTCCTGGTCCTGGCGGTCGAGCGGACCGACGTCGCGAACCTGCTCGAGCCGGCGCGGAGGCAACTCCTGCGCTCGCGCCAGAACGTTGAGTTCCAGAGCATCCCCGTCGGCGACAGGGGCAAGTTCGAGAACCTCAACGCGCTGTTGCGCGCCCATCCGCCGCATGACCACGACTGGCTGCTCGTCGTCGACGACGACGTCGTGCTCCCACGCGGGTTCCTCGACGTGTTCCTGTTCCTCGCCGAACGGTTCGAGTTTCGCCTCGCCCAGCCCGCCCACCGCAGCCGCTCGCACGCGGCCTGGGCCGTGACCCGTCGCCGCGCGGGGAGCGTCGCGCGTGAGACCGCGTTCGTCGAGATCGGGCCCGTCACCGCGTTCCACCGCACGACGTTCGACGTGTTGCTGCCGTTCCCCGAGTTGCGCATCGGCTGGGGCCTCGACGCTCACTGGTCGGCGCTGGCGCGCGAGCACGGCTGGAAGATCGGGATCGTTGACGCGACACCCATCCGCCACAGTCTGCGCCCGGTCGGCACTTCATATCAGCATCAGGTGGCGATCGACGAGGCTCGCGGGTTCCTCACCGACCGTCCGTACGTCAACGCCCTCGAGGCGCAGCAAACGCTCGCCCGCCACCGGTCCTGGCAGTGAGCACCGATCCATCGCTACGCGTGCCGTCGCTGCGGGTCGCCCCGCCAGGCGGGGCCTCCGCAAAGGGTCGAGTGGATGGCCGCGCCACGGCGCGTTTGCGCACCCCCAGCGTCGACGTGGTCCTCGGGATCGGGCTCGCGGCGGGGCTGGCGATCATCGCCTTCGTCACTACCGGTGGCGAGGATCTAGGCCCGAACACGTGGACCGAGATCGTGCTGACGCTCATCGGCGCGGCACTGGCGACGGCTGTGCTCCTGATCGGAGCTCCCGGACGGGCCTGGGGCGGCGCCACCGTCGCCCTGTTCGCGCTGCTCGCGGCGCTGACCGCAGCGTCGATCTCGTGGTCGGTACAGCCGAACAATTCCTGGATAGAGGCGGGCCGCACCCTCTCCTACCTGGCTGTGTTCGCCGGGGGGGCCGCGCTCGCGCGGCTGCTGCCCGCCCGCTGGGCCGCGGTCGTGGGAGCGATCGCCGTGCTCGCGACGGTGATCAGCGGCTACGCGCTGCTCGTCAAGGTGTTCCCGGCCACGCTCGACGCCGCCGACCAGTTCGGCCGACTCCAGGCACCGTTCCAGTACTGGAACGCGACCGGGCTGATCGGGGCACTTGGGCTGGCTCCGTGTGTGTGGGCCGGTGCCCGCCGCGACCGGGCCCGCCTGCTCCGGGCGTTCGCGATTCCGGCGGTGTCAATCCTCCTGACCGTGATCGTGCTTTCGTACTCGCGGGGAGCGCTCCTGGTGGCGGTGCTCGGACTCGCCTGCTGGTTTGCGACCGTGCCACTGCGACTTCGCGGGGCGCTGGTGTTGATCCTCGGATCGCTCGGAGCGGGCGCGATCACCGTCTTCGCGCTGGCGACGCCGGCCCTGACTCACGACCAGGTTGCCCTTCACTCGCGTACCCACGCCGGTCAGGCGTTCGGCGTGGTGCTGGTCCTCGTGCTCGTGCTCGCCTTGATCGCCGGGCTGGTCTCGGCGTACGCGATGGATCGCGTGGCTGTGCCCGACGCCGTTCGCCGGCGTCTGGGTGTGGCGCTGCTCGTCGCCGTGGCGCTCGTCCCAGTCGGCGCGATCGTCGCGCTCGCGGGGTCCTCCCGGGGGCTCACCGGTGAGGTCTCGCACCTGTACTCGACGCTGACCAACACCAAGGGCGGGGCCAGCAATACACCGGCGCGCCTGGTGAATCTGGGGAACACCCGAGCCCGCTACTGGAGCGAGGGCGTGAAGGTCGGCGAACATGCGCTGCTCAAAGGGGTCGGAGCGCTCGGGTACGAGAGCGCGGTCACGCGCTACACGACGGACACGAATGTCGTTCCACACGCCCACAGCTTCGTGGTCCAGACGTTCGCCGACTTCGGGCTGTTGGGAATCGCGGTGACGCTGGCGCTCATCACGGCGTGGGCGCTGGCCACCCGGCGGACGCTGAGGCGACGCGACTCCGATTGGAGCACCGGGGAGCGCGCCGGCCTGTTCACGATGCTCGCGGTGGTCGTCACGTTCGGCGCGCACTCGGCGATCGACTGGACCTGGTTCGTTCCCGGGGTCGCGCTGCCGGGGCTGTTGTGCGCCGGGTGGCTGGCCGGCCGCGGGCCGTCGGCCAACGGAGTGGGATTGGCGGCGCAGCGCCGGAGGCTGATGGACAGCCCCGGGCTCGGCGCCGCGGCGATTGCGCTCGCCGCGGTCACGCTCCTCTGCCTGTGGGCGGTGTGGCAGCCGCTGCGTGCCGAGGACGCCGACAACGCGGCGATCGCGGCGTTCGCCGCCGGCGATACCAAGTCCGCGCTTACGGACGCCCATATCGCCGCGGCGCGGGATCCGTTGACCGTCGATCCGCTGTTCCAGTTGGCGGCTATCTACACGGCGATCGGGGACCGCCAGGCCGCCCGCGACGAGCTCCTGAGCGCCGTCAGCCGCCAGCCCGAGAACCCGCAGACGTGGCTCCAGCTCGGCGAGTTCTATCTGCAAGAGCACCAGCCCGCGTCAGCGCTCGGCCCGCTCAGCCGAGCAAAGAGCCTCGATCTCGGCTCATCCGAGATGAGCCAGGCGCTCTCGCAGGCGCGTGGCGAGATAGGGCGCGGAGGCTGAGCCTCCGGTCACCGCCGCTGGCAACCATCCGAGTCGCTCAGACGACGGCCAGCGGATCCTCCTGGACCACGAGCTCGTCGGTGGGCCCGCCCCGGGTCCTGCACACCGCGTACAGCAACTCCTCGTAGCGGTCGGTGACAGCCTCCCACGAGTATCCCTTGGCCCGCTCCAGGGCACGGTCGCGATACTTCTCCACCGCGGCGGGATCGCCGAGCAGCCACTCCAGCTGGCGGGCGAGGTCGTCCACCCCGACGGCGCCGGAGAAGTAGACGCCGGCGTCGCCTACTGTCTCGGCGTTCGGCCGGTGGTCGTTGACCAGCACGCAGTTCCCCGCGGCCATCGCCTCGAGGATCACTGGGTGCGTCCCGCCGACCTCGGTCGGCGCGCAGAACAGATAAGCGTTGTGCTGGAGCTGCCAGTAGCCGCGTCCGAACACGTATCCCGGGAACACTACCCGCGGATCGGCAGCCCGCCGGACGCGGCGAATGTAGTCGTCGGCGTATGGCGCCCCGCCAACGATCGCGACCTTCATCCCGTGGGTCTCATCAGGGCCGATCCGCGAGAAAGCCTCCACCAGCAGATGCGGATTGTTCTCCGGCTCGAGCCGCCCGACGAACAGGATGTACCGCCGCGGCTCGAGCCCCAGTTGTTCGAGCACGTCGGTGCCACGGTAACCAGGATCCTCCACGCCGTAGGGTACGACGCCGATCCTGCGGCCGTAGCGGTGCTCGAAGATCTCGGCCACCGCGTGGCTGTCCGTGATCGTCGCATCCGCCAGGCGCGGGGCCGCGCTCTCCGCAAACCTGAGATACACCTTCGCGAACGCCGGCCATTTGCGGCGGTCGGAGTCGAGGCCGTCGACGTTTATCAGCGACGGGATCGACGCCCAGCGCGTGATCAGGCACATTGGCGAATTGCCGGCGATGAAGAAGAGCGCGACGTCCGGCCTCGTGACGCGCGCCGCGTGCACGGCTGAGCGGAAGGTGTGGACGAACGTGTCGAGGTACTTGTTCTGGACGGTCCGCAGGTGGACCAGTTGCGCACCCTTGTACTCGGTCAGGCTCGGGTCCACGACGTGCGAGCGGCAGTAGACGATCACCTCGTGACCGCGCGCGGTCAGGCGCGCGGCGAGCTGTTCGACGGCCGTCTCGAAGCCACTGTACGCGGCGGGAATTCCCCGTGTGCCAAGGATCGCGATCTTCATCCGCCCACCGCCAGAGAGTATGCATAGGCGTGCCGACGCGCACACTCCGCCCAGGAAAAATGTTCGGCCCTGATTGCTCCACGGCTTGAGAGATCGCGGCGCAGCGAAGGGTCGCCGGCGAGCTTGACCATCGCCGCGGCGAACGAGTCGACGTCGCTGGGCTCGGCATAGAGTGCCGCATCGGCGCATACCTCGGTGATACCTGGGGACCGCGCCGCGAGCACCGGCGTCCCTACGCTCATCGCCTCGAGCGGCGTCAGTCCGAATCCCTCGTACAGGCTCGGATGCACGAGCGCCGCGGCGCAGGCGTACAGCTCCGCCAGCCGCCGCGACGACGGCGCGCGTTCCGTGCGCACACCGTGACCGCCCGCCGTGGCCGAACCCGCCACGACCAGGTCCAGGGGGTCGCTCACCTGCTTCCGGTAGGAGCGGTACGCGGCGAGCAGCAGCGGCAGGTTCTTGCGCGGCTCCCCGTCGCCCACGTACAGGAAGTGGCGGGAGCCCTCTCCGGCGTGGTTCACCCGCAGCTCCTGCCCGGGGCCCAGGGGTGCAACCACGATCCGGTCCGCGGGCACCCTCCAGAGCTCCCGGGCGTCGGCAGCGGTCGTCTCGCTTATGCAGATGACCGCACGTGCGGCCCGAGCAGCCGCTTGATGTCGATGGTGCGCGTAGATCCGGAAGCGCCGGTCGAACTGGTCGGGGAGCCGCTCGAAGGCCAGATCGAGGATCGTCACGACCTGCGGGACGGGCGCCCACGGCGCCACCGTCGGGAGCGGGTGGTGGATCAGGTCGGCGCCGTAGAGCCGGGCAAGCCACGGCAGGCGCACCGCCGTCCACCACGTGTCCGCGAGCAGGTTGCGGGCGCTGCCGAGGCCACCGCCGGCGGGCGGGCGCCGCCGCTCGTTGGGCGCCTCGGCGACCTCCACCACTCCGAGCGCGGACAGCGCTTCTTGCAGGCGCCGCAGGTACACCGCGGTCCCCGAAAACGGCGCTCGGCGAGCATATGTCGTATCCAGTAGAACACGCATTCGCTCTCAGAGTACGCACGCCGGCGTCCGTAGGGCGCCCGGAAACCGTCGACCCGTCAGCGCACGGCCCGCGCCAGCAGCATCCGCCGCAGGAGCGGCAGCCCTCCCACCGTCCGCACCTCCACATCGCCAAAGCCGAACTCGCGCAAGGTCTCTGCGAGCGAGCGCCGGGTGTAAAGGTGCAGGTGGTCTCCGAGGGGCGGCGAGAATCGCTCGATCCCGGCCGCGGCGACCCGCAGCCGGCCGTGCGAGGGCGTCGTCAGGAGCAACCGCCCACGTGGAACCAGCACCCGCCGAGCCTCCGACAGCCATCTGGCGGTGTCCGCGACGTGCTCGATCACCTCGCTCGCCCACACCAGCTCGAATGAGTTGTCCGCGAACGGTAGGGGGCCATCGATAGGCGCCAGGCGAAGGTCGAGCCCGGGGTGCCGTGTCCTCGCCCGCTCCACGGCGGCTCGAGCCACGTCGCAGCCGATGACGCGTGCGCCGGCCAGCGCGAGCACCGCGGTGAAGTCTCCGTTGCCGCAGCCAAGATCGAGCGCGCGCTCGCCGGCCGTCACCGCAGAGACGAGAAATTGCCGGCGCCGCTCGAACTCGGGGGGCGCCAGCTCGTCGGGCAGCTGTTGCCAGAGCTCCTCGTAATACTCCTGCATCGGGCGACGGTACCGCCCCACGTCCCCGCCTCGTCAACGTCTAGAGTGGCGGCACGGCTATGAAGGTTGCGTTCGACAGCCGTCCTGCCAAGGACACCGGAGGCATCGGCCGCTACACCAGCTCGCTGCTCGCGGCTCTGCGCGCGACCGGCGACGGCGAGATCGTCGAATCCCATTCCCCGCGGCGCTGCGAGGTATTTCACGCCCCGTGGATCGAGGGCGCTTTGCTGCGCCCGCCGGTGCCGATGGTGGTGACGCTGCACGATCTGATCCCCCTCAAGCGCCGCAGCGAGTACCTGCGAACGGGAATCAGGTTCAAGCTCCGCTACCTTGCGGTCCAACGCGCGGCCCGGGTGATCGTCCCGACGAACGCGGTCGCGGACGATGCGATGCGGTGGCTTGGCCTACCCTCCGAGCGGCTCGTGGTCGTCCAGGAGGCCGCGGCCACGGGCCTGGGTCCCCGATCGGATGAGCAGGTTCGCGCGGTGCGAGAGCGCTACCGCCTCCCGGCGCGGTATCTGCTGTGGGTGGGCGGACTGCGTACGCCCGACCCGCGTAAGCGCGTGGCCGCCCTGGCCCGGGCAAGCCGGAGCATGCCGCTCGTGTTGGTTGGACCGGCCGGCAGGTGGGCGCGCGAGCTGCCCAACGTGACGCTGACCGGGGCCGTCAGCGACGATGAACTCGCCGCGATCTACAGCGGGGCGCACGCCCTCGTGTTCCCGAGCGACGAGGAGGGGTTCGGCCTTCCACCGGTGGAGGCGCTCGCCTGCGGGACGCCGGTGGCGGCGTTCGACGTTCCCGCCGTGCGCGAGGTGCTCGACGGGCGCATCGCCCTCAGCGCTGTAGGGGACCTCAGCGGCTTGATCGAGGCCGCCGAGTCCGCCGCGAGGCCCGCGCCGCCGCCGCTTGCCTACACCTGGGACGATGCCGCCTGCGCAACGTGGGAGGTCTATCGCGAGGCCGCCCGCGTCGCCTCCGGCCGGCGTGCCATTCTCCGCTCGTGAGCGTCCACGCGCCCCTCCCGGGTGGTGCCGATGGCGGAACCCATGCCGCGGTGATCCCTCGCTCGTGGACGCTGTTCGACGTCCCGATAGCCACGGGCCAGCCGTCGGAGCTCCTGGCGACGATCTCCGGCTGGGCCTCGCAGCGCGTGACGCATCGCGTGATGCACGCCAACGCACGCGTCATCAACCAGTCGCGGACGACGCCGGAGCTTGCGGGCGCGCTGCGTCGGGCCGATCTCGTCTACGGCGAGGGCCGTGGGCTACGACTCGCGGCGAGAATTACGCACACGACCGTGGCGGATCGGATGACCCCGACCGACTGGATCTGGGGCCTCGCGGCGGTGTCCGACCTGCCCGGGCCGTCGCTGTACCTGCTCGGCTCCGAACCGCCGGTCGCGCTGGATGCGGCGGATCGCCTGCGTCGCTGCCATCCGCGCTTCGATGTCGTCGGCGCTCACCATGGCTTCTTCGACCTCGATTCCCCGCACAACGAGCGGGTGATCGAGGACATAGCCGAGCGCCAACCCCAGATCGTCCTGGTCGGAATGGGGACGCCCAAGCAAGAGCTATGGGTCGATCGCTACGCCGATCGCCTCGGGGGCGCCGTCGTCTGGACGGTCGGCGCGCTTTTCGACCACGTCTCCGGACACGTCCCTTCCCGTCGCACGTGGCGCCGCTACCTGATCGAGAATCCCGCGTTCGTCGGCGGCGTCCTCGCGGAAGCCAGGCGCAACGCGAGCTGAGGGAGCGCTAGCGGCGGGCCGCCGCAGCAACCGTCGACTCGACGGCCGCTCGGAGCCGGCCGGCGACCGTGTCGGGCGAGTACGACCTCAGTCGTGCCTTTCCGCGAGCGCGGAGCGCCGCTCGTAGCGACTCGTCGCGGACGGCCAGATCGAGCAGTTCGGCCACCACGGCGCGGTCGGAGCCCTCGACCAGCAGAGCGGCGTCGCCGGCCGTCTCGGGCACCGCGCCGTTCGGGGTGGCGATCACCGGCACGCCGAAGTGGAACGCCTCCAAGAGGGGAACGCAGAATCCCTCGTGTGCCGAAAGACACAGGAACACGTCCGCCGACCGGTAGCGGTCCCCAAGCTCGGCGTCCGATAACGAGCTCTCGATCGTGACCGCGCCGGGCGCCAGGGTGTCGGCCAGCCGCCTCAGGCCCGCTGCGTAGTCCGCCGTGACCGGATCGCCGACCAGCGTTAGGCGCGCTCCGGGAGACCGGTAGCGCCGGTAGAGCGAGAACACCCGGATCACCTCGGCTTGGCGCTTGTGCGGCGAGAGGCGTCCGACGAACAGCACGGTCGGCGATCCCCCGGGCCGGCGAACCGCCGGGGGGCCCAGCCGGTTGGTGTCCACGAGCAGCGGGATCACCTCGGTTCGGCCGGCGCCCAGCGAGCGCAGCTCGGCTGCGCTGAAGGACGATGCGGCTGCGGCCACGTCGACGACCTGCACCAGTTCGGAGAGCTGCTCGCGGCCGATGGCACACCGGAACGCCGCCACCGGCGCCTGTTCCCACAGCCACTCCGGAGGGGTGACGTTGTGGTACAGGAGCAGCTTGGGATTGGGCAAGCGCAGCAGTTCGCCCAGGCCCGGCGCGCCGGCTGAATGGTGCAGCAGGAGCACGTCGTCGCTCGCGACGGTGAGCCGCGCCAGCGGCGCGATCGAGCCATTCGAGCCAGGGGCGATCCGCGCCGCGTGGTCCGCGCCTCCCCAGCCGAATTCGCTGAACCGAGAACGAAACTGGAGCGCCTCGTTTGTGATCGCGTCGTGTCGGCCCGCCCCCGACAGGATCTGATGAACGTTCACGCCGGGTCGTCGCCTCGGAGCCTTCGCTCGAGTGCGTCTATCCGTTCCTCGAGTCTGCGCAATTCGCCGACGACGCCGACGTTGAACCGAGCCTGGCGAGCGAGCACCTCGGCGTGGTATTGGGCGAGCAGGCGCAGCAGCAGACGCTTCGCGTGGGTTACCGGCGCCCCGAGCCGCTGCGTCGAGCCGACCACGCTCGTGTCGGGCTCGATCAGCGCCCACTCCAGCAGCTTTGCCGTCGTCACCGGCTCGGGATCCAGGCGCGGGCTGCCGGTCTCCTCGCCGTACGCGCTCGCGGCGCGCATCGACGCCGCCGATGCACGTGCCCGCTCGACGGCCTCCTCCGGTTCGATCATCCGCCGATTATCTACCCAGCGAGCGCGTCAACTGCAATCACCGATCTAGGGGCTTTCCACGATGACGGTCACAGGGCCATCGTTGACGAGCTCGACCGCCATCATCGCCCCGAATACCCCGCGCCTGGCGCCGAGCCGCTCGCAGCACCGCTCATACAGCGGCTCCGCCACGTCCGGTGGCGCGGCGGCGACATAGCTGGGGCGGTTGCCCCGCCGGGCGTCCCCGTACAGCGTGAACTGGCTGACGCACAACACTTCGCGCTCGCCGAGCGACTCATTCATCCGGCCCTCCTCGTCGGCAAAGATCCGCAACGCTCGGATCTTGTCCGCCAGCCAATCGGCGTCGCGTTCGCCATCGTCCCGGCTCACGCCGAGCAGGACCAGCATTCCCGGGCCAATCTCGGAGACCAGGCCGCCGTCGATGCTCACCGCCGCGCGGCTGACGCGCTGGACCACCGCCCGCACGGACCCTACAACCCCCGCAGCTCCGCCGCGGTCTGCTCGGGAGCGACGATGTTGAGGTTCACGCCCGCGCCGAGCTCGAGACCGGCGAGATACGTGAGCCGCGGGAGGATGTCGATCCTCCAGCTGAAGTGCTCGGCGCCGCTCGGGGCCGTGCGTACCCACAGGTTCAGCGGTGGCGGGGCGTCGAAGCGGCGCCGCAGGCGGCTCAGGGCCTCGTGGAGCATCGCCGCGCCGGATGGCCCGTCGTCCTCGTAGCGCATCCGCGGCGTCCGAGGGGCGATCAGCAGCTGGAACGGGACGCGCGCTCCGTACGGCGCCATCAGTACCGTCTGGTCGTCGATGGCGACGATCCGCTCCCGCTGGCGCACCTCCTCCTGGACCAGGTCTCCGAGCAGATTCCCGCCCATCGTCCGCGTCGCGTAGGCGCCGAACCGCTCCCGCTCCCGCGCGATGGCGGCCGGCACGAAGTCGAGGGCGTACAGCTGGGCGTGGGTGTGTGGCAGCGACGCCCCGGCCTCGCGGCGCTCGTTGACGATCAGATGGACGTAGGCCGCGTCGGCGTGAGCGCGCATCCGCTCGCGCCAGACGGCCGTCGCCGCCTCCACGTCCTCGACCGTCAGTTCCGACAGAGACACCACCGCCTTCGGCGAGTTGACGATCACCTCGTGGGCGCCGTGGGCGGGCGCAGCCCAGAACAGATCCGGGTTCGCATGCGGCTCGGGCACTTCGGCGTCCTCGCCGAGCGCCGGATACAGGTTCGGGACGACCCGCACGATCCAACCCGGCGTGTTCGGCCCGCTTCCGTTCAGTCGCACCGCGTAGACCTCGGGCGGGGTTCGGTCCTCGTGCCCCTCCGCGAACGGATCGGACTCGGGATCGATCGCCGCGGGCGGCGTCACCGAGAGCCCGCCGCCCGGACGGTCGGCCCGGTCGCGCGCGACGATCGCCCGCTGCCCGGTCAGCGGATCGACCCGAAGCTCCGGCATCTCAAGCTCCCCTCAGAGCTGCTTCTCCATCGCTATGTGATCGATCCCCGCCTCGGTGAACATCCGCCCGCGAGGACGGTACCCGGCCTGTTCGTAGAGGTCCTGGGCATAGGTCTGCGCGTGCAGCACGATTCGCCGGCCGCCGAGCGCCCTCGTCTCCTCATCGGCCATCTCGAGCAGGGCGGTGGCGATTCCGCGCCGGCGCATCGACTCTCGCACCGCGAGCCTGGAGAACTGGGCCGTCGAGCCGATCATCAGCACCCGACAGGTCGCCACCACTTCACCGCCGTGGATCGCGACCAGGTGAATCCCGTCGTGATCGCGCCCGTCGAGCTCCTCGTTCTCCGGCACCCCCTGCTCAACGCAGAACACGTCGTGACGCAGCTTGAGCGCTGCTTGCATCTCGCTCTGGCTCCGGAGCCGACGGACCTCATAGCCGAGGAGCGTCACGAGAGCACGTACCGCCTGATGTCGTGTTCCAGGGCGGCGGCGCTCAGATATGGCCCCGCCTTGTCGAACACCTTCTGCCCCTCACGGTTGAAGAAGAACGTCTGCGGATACGCCTGGTAGGCATTGATCGCCGACGCGATGCTTCCCTTCGGATCCGTGTAGCTCGGATAGGTCACCGGGAACCTGTGCAGGAACGCGGTCGCCTCGCTGTTCTGATCCTTGGCATCGATGCCGAGGAACGCCACCCGACGTCCGAAGGCAACCGACGCGCGCTGGTAGGTGGGAAACTCCGACTGGCACGGCTCGCACCACGACGCCCACATGTTCACGACGACGGGGTGTCCTCGAAGGTCGCGCAGTCGGGCCTCGAACGCCTTCGCTCCCCCTCCGAGGAGCTCGTTCGCCTGGGCGTGGATCGTCGCCAGCGGCGCCGGCGAGCCCTTGAACGCTGCCTGGACCGTACCCTCGGGCGGCGCGGCATTGTGGGGCGTCGCTGCCCCGCATCCGGCGAGCCCAGCCACCGCGATTATCGCTCCAATTCTGGCCGCCCACGACACGCGCTTTTTCACGGATCACAGCTTGCCACAGCCTCGGTCCTTGTAGCCGCACCCCGATCTGCTTAAATAGACGTCGTCTTCTAAGGGAGAGTCGGCGAGGGGGCATCGTTTCTGTGGAGTTACCTCGTCGCCTTGCTCGGCTCTTGCCGAGACCACTTGGAGCCGCCCGAGATACCTAGCCGCGCGGCTCGCACTCGAACGCAACCTTTCAATTTCGATGGGTGATTCCACCCCTTTTCCAAGTCCTGCCGCGATCGCGCGCGCTGAGCTGTTCACGCGCGAACGATTCGTCTATGACGGCGAGACGCTGGAGGACGCACTTGCACCCGGTTCCGCGAGGCGCCGGGCGCTCGAAGCTGCGCTGGGCGAGATAGACACCGGCGGCAAGCAGCCGTCGATCGAGTGGCGTCGGAAGTTCTCATTGCTGCTGGGGCTCGAACGGCTGCTCTCCGAGGAGGAACCGCATCTGGTCGACGGGACCGTGCTCTCCGCCCACCAGGTCGACGCGCTGTCCGGGACGTTGACTGCGCTGCTGGCAGAGGCTCAGCGCAACGGCAACGGAAATGGCAACGGGAGCGTGCCACCGGTGCCGACGCAGCTCGCGTCCGCGGCGATCCCCGGGGAAGAGGACTCCGAGCTCGAGCTCGAGGACGACGAGAACGAGGACGAGGAGCCTCAGGACTGGCAGGACGACGACACCCTCGACGACGACCTCCAGCTACCGGAGCAGCCCGAGGACCCGAACGCCGCCCGCCGCTTCTGGTTCGAGCACGCGACCGGAGCCGGCAAGACGGTGGCCGCCCTCGGGTTCGTCGAGGCTTCTCGGACAGGCGGCATCCTGATCCTCACCCACCGGCGCAATCTCGTCGATCAGTTCAACGGCGAGCTGCGCGATCGCGGTTACCGCGACCGGATCTCGGCGCCGCTGCTCGGCAGCCACGACGCGGCCAACGGCCCGGTCACGGTCGAGACCTACCAGTGGTTCGTGCGCAACGCGGGGAAGGTCTCCGACGCCTACACGATCGTCATCTGCGACGAGGCCCACACCGCGCTCGGGGAGAAGACGTCGGCATCGATCCGTAGCTGGTCCGGCCCCGTGTTCATCGGCATGACGGCCACCGGCGCGCTGATCGCTCGTCACGTCACCGACCTCTTCCCGACTCAGACTTCGCGTTTCGACCTGGCGCAGGCCGCGCGCCGCGGTGTCATCTCCCCGTTGCGATGCATTCGCATCCCGCCTGGCCCAGGGGTGCGCACGATCGCCAAGGTGCCGCTCCGGCGCGGCGAGGTCGACACCGAGTTCGACCAGGAGATGCTGGCCGAACTGCTGGACCAGACGCCGTTCAACCTCGCGATCGCCGACCTCTACAAGACGCGCTTCAACGGGGTGCCGGGGATTGTCTACTCCGCCGGCGTTCGTCACGCCTACAACGTCGCGCAGTCGTTCCGCGACCTCGGCATGAAGGCCCAGGCCGTCTCCGGCGAGACCCCGAAGCGTCAGCTGGCGAGGATCCTCGCCGACTACGAGGCCGGCAAGATCGACGTGCTGGTAAACGCCCAGCTGCTCGCCGAGGGCTGGAACAGCGCGCGGGCGACGATCTGCATGCACCTGGCGCCGACGGCCTCCAAGCGCATCTACCAGCAGCGCGTTGGCCGCGTCACCCGCCGCAATCCGGGCAAGGAGGCGGGAATCGTCGTCGACTTCGTCCACCCCGCGACCAAACACGACGATCCGGTCGTCACGCTCCACTCGCTGCTCGACCGCGACGTCTACCGCGGCGGCGCAATCGTCGTCGGCCCGGTCCGCCGGGGCCGGGGACGGCGGGTGCGCGTGGAGCGCAGGGTGCTGCCGGTCACGCCCGATCCCGAGCGGCGCGCCGAGGTGTTCGAGCGCGAGCTCTGGCGGATCGCCGTCGAGCACCTCGATTACGGCGAGCAGCACGTGTGGGCCGCGCTCGCCGGGGCTCGGGTCGCTCCGAACGGCTGGCGCCGGGCGAAGGCGATGCTCCACTTCGATCGCGGCGGCGAGCTCAAGCGACGCTTCCTGCTCAACGCCGTCCAGCGCAACCGCAACGCCCAGCTTCGCCTACGGGCCCTCCAGGAGATCGCGGCCAGTCGCGACGCGGAGGCGTTCGACACCGCGATCGACATGATGGCCGGCTGGCCGCGCGATGAGCGGCGCGAGGGCGTCAAGATCATGCTTCAGGCGCTCGCCGAGCGCCGGATCGGCCGCCGCGATCAGGCCAACGCCTGGATCTGGCGGATGGCCGAGTACACCCGCGAGGTACACGAGGAGTACGCGGTCCAGCGCTGGCCCGAGACCAAGCGGCTGCTGGGGCTGCTGGTCAACTCCAGTGGCGCCGCCCACGCCCGGAATGCTCGCCGGCTCGTCCACGCCGCCCGCAAGGAGGATCGCCGGTTGTCGGCCGCGCTGCTCGCGGCGGCACTGGCGCACACGCCCGAGGCCGAGGAAGCGCTCCGCGGCGCCCGCACCCGGATGGCCCGAAAGCCGGCGGCGCTGGCCCGCGAGCTACTACGCAACTTCCCAAAGGGCCGTCGCGGCAAGGGCCGCCGCCGGCGCAAGTCCGGCACCGAGGCCCAGGCGCCCCCGGAGGAGGGCGCAGCGGTCGCGACGGCTGTCGAAACCGACGAGGAACAAACCGACACGGACGGGGCGAGCATTGACGCGACGGATGACGTCGATGAGCTCGACCGTGACGACGAGGACGGCGCCGACGTCGACGACGACGATGACGACGACATCGAAGATTCTGCCGAGGACGACGACGATTCGGACGACCACGAGGACGACTCGCCCGACGACGACCTAGACGACGAACCGGCCGCCGAGACCCACGGCGCCGAAGAGGCCGCCTAGCACTCAGCGCTGGCCGGGCCCGGCTCGCTGGCGCCGGGAGAGTTGTGGCGCTCGTGCAGGTCTTCGTGGCGAGTTTGTGACGGGAGCGTGCTGAGGGGGTCACGGCGATGGTGCCCCATCCCCCTCCCCTTCCCCAGCGCCGTTTTCCGGGCCGCCGCCCCGCAGGGCTGAGGACGCACAGCGCCCGCGACCCCGCTAGCCCAAGAGGTGCACCTCGCCCGCCTCGAGCGTGACGCGTCCCTCGCCCGTCTCGACGATCAGCCGCCCGTCCGAATCGACGCCGGCGGCCTGACCCTGACCGCCCCCCCACCGCACGCGCAACCCGAGCAGGGCATCGCGCGCCCGCACCCCGTCGAGGACTTCGGCGGGGTCGGCCTCGATCCAGCTCCCCAGCGCATCCAGCAGCCGCTCGAGCGTCCGCTCGATCGCGTCCGGCTCGAGCCCCATGCCCCCGGCGCTCCCACGGAGCTCGGAGGGGAAGTCCTCGGTCTGGACCGCCACGTTCAGCCCGATACCGAGCACCGCCCACCCCTCCTGCGGACGGCCCTCGACGAGGATTCCCGCCACCTTGCGCCCGCCGAGCAGGACGTCGTTGGGCCACTTCAGTCGAGCGTCGGGACCGACGACCTCGGCCGTCGCCACCCCAGCCGCCAACGGCAGCAGCCGCGGCGGATCGCGGATCACCACCGACAGCAGCAGCGCCCTCCCCGCCGGCGCGACCCAGGTCCTGCCCTGGCGACCTCGACCGGCGGACTGTTCCCGCGCCGTCACCGTCGTGCCATGCGGCGCGCCGCGCGCCGCCAGCTCGCGGGCGCGCGCATTGGTCGAGTCGGTGAGGCGGAAGTGGAGCCGCGGCCAACCGATCCGTGGGCTCACTTGGGCGTGATCCGGACCTCGTCGTCGACCGCGAGCCCGAGGCGCGCCGCCGCGTCTCCGTGGCTGACGGCCAGCGCCAGCCGCCGATAGGCGTCCTCGTAGATGAGGAGCTGCCCGGGACCGACGTCCGCGAACGTCCGAGCGAACTGCGCTTCTTCGAGCCCGCCCGACGGGACGGTCAGCTCCACGCGACGACCGAGCTTGACCCCCGAGTCGGCGAGATCGTCGTGTTCGACGTCGAGCTGCACGTTGCCGAAGCGGTCCACGTACAGCGCGTGCGACACGAGCGTCCCCTCCTCGCGGCGCGGCCTCGGCAGCTCCAACCCGACGAGCAGGCCAGGATCGCAGGGCTGACCGGCCTCCACGAGCGCGGCGCCCGCGGCGAGCCGTGCTGCCACCGGCGCGAAGATGTCGCGACCGTGGAACGTCGCGGAGACCGGCTCCAGCCGGAACGGCGAGGTCGCGATCTCCACCGCCTCGACGGCGCCGCCGCCCACGTCCGCCGCCGGCGCCAGCAGCCCGTTGTCGGGCCCGACGAGCACGCGCTCATCGGCGAGCCGCATCGCGACCGCCCGGCGCTCGGCGCCGACGTCGGGATCCACCACGGCGAGATGGACGCCGACCGGTACGTACGGCAGGGCGCCGGCGAGGATCACCGCACCGGCGCGCACATCGTGCCGCCCCACTCCGTGGGTTATGTCGATCACGCGCGCCTCCGGGCAGATCGTCGCGATCACCCCATGACACACGCCGACGAAATCGTCCGCGAGTCCGTAGTCGGACAGAAACGTGATGACCGGAGCGCGCACGCGCTCCCGAGGCTACCGCCCGCTCTTGGCGAACGCAGCGGCCTCCGCCTTCACCACCGCGATCAGGTTGGCGAGGGCGACGTTCGCGTCGAGCAGGTGAAGGCCCCACTCCGGCGTCGGGCTAGGCTTGGCCGTCTGTGCGCCGCCCTGCGCCGTGATCTGGAGCACGTTGGCACCACCGGCCGACGAGCACGCAGCCCGGTAGGAGCCCGGCTCCTCGGACCACACCGTCGTCGGCATCGGCTGCGTGAGACCGAGCAGCTTGATGCCCGCGGCGAGCGTGCTCTGCGGATCGAATGGCGCGCTCGGGAAGATCGGGTCGACGAGCGCACTACCGCCGGCGAGTGCCGCGGGGTTCGTGCACAGGACCGACTCGCCCGCCACCGTCGTGCGGCCGAACAGACTGTCCGACGGGACCGGCTGATCGAACGTCGAGAACGCGATCACGCAGCCGAGCTGGGTCTTCGAGCGGCACGCGGAGATGTGCTTGAAGGATCCACCGACGCCACTGCCGGTCTTCACCAGCACGTTGCCGCCCATCAGGATCGCCGACAGCAGCCGCCGGCGCACGGCCGGTTTCGGGTCGACCGCCTTCGCGATCAGCGACTCGAGCACGAACGAGCCCTGCGAGTGCCCGATCAGCACGAACCCGCGGCCGTGGTTGTACCTCGTCAGATAAGTGTGGAACGCCGCCTCGACGTCGTCCAGCGCGAGCGCCGGGTTCGGCTTGGTCGTCGGGGTGCCCAGGCCGATGCCGTCAAGCGTCACCTGGCGGTACATCGGGGCGAACACGCGGCAGTACTGCGAATATCGCGCCGCCTGGTAGAGCGCGATCGACTTCTCTTCGGGGTCGACGTGCAGGTTCGCATTGCCGGTCTTCTGGTCGCTGACCGTGGGGTAGACGTAGAAGCAATCGATCTTTGGCTTCTTGACGGCCTTAGGATGCTCGACCCGCAGCTTCGTCAGAGTCGGGGAGTAGACCGTCGTCGACAGACCGGGCGTGCAGGGGTCGGGCTTCTTGCCCGGGAAGCACAGCCAAACCGTTCGGGCCCCAGCGGGGGCCGCGATGGCGCACGCCGCGAACGCGGCGACGATCAGGGCTGCGAACAACACTCGAATTCTCATGACTGCGATCCTAACGTTGGCCGGCGCTGTGCGAGCCAGTCGCCGCACCGATTGATGAAGAGAAGAACCCCGGGGGACCGGCGCCGTCATTGGGCCGGTCACCCCAGGGGCAGGCAGTTCTAAGCGACCGTCACCGAGCTGGTCAGCGTGCCCAGCTCAGTGCCGGCGCTGACGATGTGCTTACCGAGCCGCCGGTTGATCTTGTGGGCGGCAGCGGCCGACAGCGTCAACTCGCCGGTCAGCGTTCCCGACTTCCCGGAGACAGTGCGCGTGGCGTTGATCAGGCGCGCGACGGTGATCCGGTGTCTACCGACCCGAGCCAGCAGGCGTCCGTGGGCGCCGTGGTTGACCAGCACGAAGTGCGTGACCACCAGCGAACGCGATCCGACGGTGAACTGGAGACCGCCGGCGTGGCGCAGCACACCGCCCTTGGCGGATTTCACGACAAATCCGCCGGAGATCGGCAGTGTCACGTTGCCGCCTGAGATCGTCGCCGGACCGATCGCACTGACGGTGACGTGATGCGAGGAGAGGAACTGCGTCACCTGCGACGTCGGCGTGATCGTCGTCTGGGTGCCAGCGACGTGAAACACCTTCGCCTGGGCGGAAGCCGTCGTCAAGGCAAACAAACTCACCGTGGCCGCCACCACCGACAGGGCGCTGCGAGAGATTCGTGACATCCACAACTCCTTCGAAGCTTTTGATCGGGGAACTCGCCCTCGAAGAACCCGGCGGTGGCGCGAGAGTTGCGGCGGCGGGGCTCGGTGGCGGTCGACTCTCAGCTTGCGGGCGCCGTTTTGGCGCCCATCGCCTCAGAATGGCGGGCGGCTCGGTAAACGGGCGCTGGGGAAAGGGAGCGGGAGCGATCGGTGGCCCCTTTTGTGGTGCCTAACACGACGACCTTACGCCGGATGGCGAGCCCTGGCGGGCTATGCACGAAGAGTGTGCTCAATACGACAGGGCTCGGATCTGGCGCCGGTGTTGACGCGCTATGCACCATCCCCGTGACACTCTCGACACTGACACGACACACTCCCGCCACAAACCCGCCGGATGGGGCAGCTGAGGAGGGCGCGCCTCCGGTTCGGGCAGCCGATCAGATCGATCAGAGGCTCCGGCGACCCGCCGGCGCCCTCACCCACCCTCCTTCCCTGCTGCCTTTACCGAGCCGCCCACCAACCCGAGCCGACCGCCGCCACAGCTGCCCCGCGGGCCGAGAGTCGACAGCCATCGAGCAAACGCGCCAGCCAACCTGGCGCCTGTCTAGCTTCTGAAGTCCGCCACCAGCGCCGCCACCAACCCATCGATGTCATGCTGCTCGGCCTCGACGTCGGGTTCGCGACCCCGCGCACGCAGCGCCGCGCTCGTTACCGGCCCGATGCTCGCCAGGCGCGCGTCCTCTCCCAGCCGATCGCCGGCGACGTCGAAGAAGAACGTGACCGTCGATGACGACGTGAACGTCACGTAGTCGACGCTCTCCAGCGCCTCGAGCGCCGCCTCGTCGAGTGGCTCGGCCACGGTCTCGTAGAGCGCGAGGACATCGACCTCGGCGCCACGGGCCCGCAGGGCATCGGGGAGCACGTCTCGGGCCTCGGCCGCGCGCGCCACCAGCGCCCGCCGGACGGGCACGTCCGCCAGCGCCTCGACCAGCCCCTCGGCCACGAAACGCTCGGGCACGACGTCGGCGATCACGCCGTGCTCGCCCAGGGCCGCCGCCGTCCCGGACCCGATCGCGGCCACCCGGGCGCCCGCCAGCGCCCGCGCGTCGCGGCCGGCCGCCGCCAGCCGCTCGAACAGGACCCTCACCCCGTTGGGACTGGTCAGACACACCAGGTCGTAGTCCTGCAGGTCGGGCGCATCACCGGCGATGGGGACGATCCGGATCGCCGGCGCCTCCACGACATCGGCGCCGAGCGCCCGCAGGTGCGCGACCAGGCCGCTCGCCTGCGCCCGCGCCCGGGTCACCGCGATGCTCACGCCGTGCAGCGTCCGGTGCTCGGCCCATTGCAGGCGCTGGCGCATGGCCGCGACCGGGCCGAACACCGCGATCGCCGGCGCCCGCACGTCCGCGGCGGCCGCGACCGAGGCGATCGATTCGAGCGTTCCGGTGACCGTTCGCTGTCCCGGCAGCGTACCTCGCTGGATGACGGCCGCGGGCTCGTTTGCTGAACGACCGCCGGCGATCAGCCGTTCGGTAATCGCCTCGAGCTGCCGGACTCCCATGTAGACCACCAGCGTCCCGGGGAACGCCGCCAGCGCCGCCCAGTCGAGCGTCGACTCGGTCTTCGAGGGATCCTCGTGCCCGGTCACGAACGCGACCGCGCTGGCGAGATCGCGGTGGGTCACCGGGATCCCGGCGGACGCCGGCGCGGCCACGCCGGCGGTCACCCCGGGCACCACCTCGAACGGGATTCCGGCGGCGGCGAGCGCCTCCGCCTCCTCGCCGCCGCGCCCGAACACGAACGGGTCGCCCCCTTTCAAGCGGACGACCGTCCCACCCGCCCTTCCGCGCTCGACGAGCGTCCGCAAGATCTCCTCCTGCGACGCCGACGGCGCGCCCCCCTCCTTCCCCGCGTAGATCAGCTCCGCGTCTGTCCGCGCCCCGTCCAGGGCCGAGCGAGGGATCAAGCGGTCGTGGACGATCACGTCCGCCTCGGCGATCAGCTCGAGTGCCCTGGCGGTGAGCAGCCCGGGATCGCCCGGCCCGGCCCCTACCAGGTAGACGGTCACGCCGGCTGCTCCGCGAGTCGTGCGGCCTGGCGCAGGAGCTCGCCGGCGCCCGCGGCCAGCATGCGCTCCGCGACCTCGCCTCCGACCCTCTCAGCGGGACCATCGAGCCGGTCCGCGAGCCACGCCGAGCCGTCGGGCAGCCCGACCCACGCGCTCAGCTCCACGAGCCCGTCCCCGAACGGGCGCGCAAATGCGCCCACCGGGGTGTTGCACGTGGCGTCGAGGGCGCGGGTCAGCTCGCGCTCGGCCAGCACGCACGCCATCGCCTCCTCGTCACGCAGCCGGTCGAGCACCGACGGCTCGAGCGCCCCGGCCCGCGCCTCGATCGCGAGCGCCCCCTGGCCCGCGGCCGGCACGAGCTCGTCGAGCGTCGCTCCGATCTCGGACGCGCGTCCGAGCCGCTCGAGTCCCGCCACCGCCAGCACCAGCGCGTCGATCTCCCCGTCCGCGAGCTTTCGCAGCCGCGTGTCGACGTTCCCCCGCACTGAAGCCACCTCCAGGTCGTCGCGGACCGCCCGGATCTGCGCGTGGCGGCGCAGGCTGCTCGTCCCCACCCGCGCCCCCGGCGGTAACGAAGCCAGCTCCGAAGCGCCGCAGATCGCGTCGCGCGGGTCCGCACGGGCCGTGATCGCGACGAGCTCGAGCCCATCGGCGAGCTCGGCCGGAACATCCTTGGCGGAGTGGACGGCGAGGTCGATCCGGTCCTCCAGCAGCGCCCGCTCGAGCTCCGAGACCCATCGCGACTTGTCGCCGCGAGCCCGATCCTGGTCGCCCGAGGTGGTGATCGCGACGAGCCCTGCCTCCCCCTCAATGAGCGAAGCGACCGACTCGGCCTGCGCGAGCGCCAGCACGCTCCCGCGCGTGCCGATCCGTATCAACGCCGGCGCCGGTCCGAGATCGCCCGGACCTCGGCGAGCTCCTCGGGCGGCCCCTGCGCATCGAGCGCGCGTTCCTCGTTCGCGAGGCCGAACAGGTCGCGGACGAGCGCCGTGCGCGCGTGGACGCGATCGTCGCGCAGCTCCTTGAGCCGCGCCGTCGGCTCGTGCAGGAGGCGGTTGACGAGCGCGCGGGCCAGGGCATCGACGCGCTCCAGATCGCGCGGCGAAGCCGTCTCCCACTTCCCGTCGTTCTCGTGGACGACTCGTTCGGCGATCTCAGTCGCGTGCGCTCGCAGCGCGGCCAGCGTCGGCATCACCTCGAGCGACCCGAGCCACGACGCGAAGTGCTGGATCTCCTCCTCGATGATTCCCTCCGCCTGGCGCGCCTCCGCCTGGCGGACCTTGCGGTTGCGGTCGATCACCGCCTGGAGATCATCGATGTCGTACAGCGAGATGCCCTCGAGCTCCCCGCATGCGGCGTCGATGTCGCGCGGAACCGCGAGATCGATCAGCAGCATCGGCCGCCGGCTCCTCGTGTCCATCACTTCTGCCAGCTCGCGGGCCTCGAGGAGCAGATGCGGCGATGCCGTCGCCGCGACGACGATGTCGGCGCGACTCAGCGCCTGGGGAAGCTCGTCGAAGGCGACGGTCGTGCCACCGTAGCGGCGAGCGAGCCCGATCGCCCGGTCGCGCCGGCGGTTGGCGACGAACACGGTGTGTCCGCCGCTGTCGGCGAGCGCGCGCGCTGCCAGCTCGCTGGTCTCCCCGGTCCCGATGATCACGACCTCGTGGCCATCGAGCGCTCCGAGCAGCTCCCGAGCCAGCGCAACCGCCACCGCCGGCAGGCTGAGCTGCCCTTCGCCGATCGCCGTCTCGCTGCGCACGCGCTTGCCCGCAGCGAGCGCGGCCTTGAACAGGTGGTTCGTGAGCGGACCGACCGTCTCCTTGGCGAGCGCGCCGTCGTAGGCGCGCTTGACCTGGCCCTGGATCTCGGCCTCACCGACGACCATCGATTCGAGCCCGGCGGTGACCCGGTAGAGGTGACGCGCGGCGTCGCAGTTGCGGTGCGAGTAGATCGCCGAGGCGAGCGTCGTGGGCCGGATCCCGGCCTGGGTCGCCAGCATCGTCAGGACCCTGCTCTCGGCTTCGACGGGGTCGCCGACGACCAGGTAGAGCTCGGTCCGGTTGCACGTCGAGACGGCGACCGCCTCGTGGATGTCGGCGGCCCCCCGCAGGTCGCGCAGGAAGTCGCCGGCCCGTGCGTCGGGCAGCGCCAGCCGCTCGCGGACCTCGACCGGAGCGGTCTTGTGGGAGACCCCGATCGCCAGCAGCTCGCTCACGCGACGTGCTCCCGTTCGCGCTCGGCCTCAGCGGCGGAGTTGGTCGCCCGCGCCTCGGACTCGCGGCGCAGCTCGCGAAGCTCGCGCTGGGTCCGGCTCAACCTGCGAGCCATGATCGCGACGTAAATGAGCACGAGCGCGAGGAACACGATGTAGGCGCCGGCGACGTACTTGCCGGCCGAGTGCAGCGGCAGCGCCGGCGCCACCGCGATCAGGAGCGCGCTCATGAGGGGGCGGCGCTCCTTCCCAGCGGCCGGAGCGTGTCCTCGCCGAGCATCGCCCGACGGGCTCGCCGCAGCTGCATGCGGGCGTCCTTGGCCGTCATCTCGAACTTCCACAGTGTCACGAACAGGAGCGCGATGCCGGCCAGCGACACGACGAACGTCAGCCGCATCGGCCCCGGCAGGTTGCCGCCGGTCAGCGTCAGCACCCGGGGGTGGACGTACTGCTGGGCCAGACGGACGGCGATGAAGTTCAGCGGCACGAACGCGCCGGCGACGATCGCGAACACGCTCGCGTACGTGGCCTGGCGCTCGGGGTCCTCGATCGAGAAGCGCAGCGGCTGATAGGTAGCGAACAGCAGGATCACGATCAGGTAGGAGACGAGCGTGGGCTCGTTCCAGACCCACCAGTGGCCCCACGAGGCCTTCGCCCAGATCGAGCCGGTGATCAGGCCTCCGACGGCGAAGATCAGCGACATGTGGATGGCCACGTAGGAGCGCATGTCCCAGCGCCTGTCGCCCGTGCGCAGGTGGCCGATCGCGAACAGGCCGCCGGCGATGAACCCGCACAGCGACACGATCGCAAGTGGCACGTGGATATAGAAGATCTTCTGGATGAAGCCCTGGTTAGCGTCGAGTGGCGCGTAGAAGAAGACCAGCGCCAGCGCGAGCGTGATCGTCGCGACGGTGGCGATCGAGAGGCCGTAGAGACCACGGCCGTAGGTGTTGGCGGATCTAGTCCTCAAGCAGAAAGTCAAATAGCCCGTACGCGAGCAAGGCGAACACCAGATCATAAAGAGCCAGCACGGCCAGCCACTTGCCTGGAGGCGAGCCCGAGGTATGCGTCCTCAGCAGTGGACCGGTGGCGCGCGCGGTGGCGATCAACGCCGGAATCAGGAGCGGTAGCCCGATCACGGGTCCGATCAGATCGCGGGCCCGGGTGTGAACCGCGATCGCGGACACGAGCGTCCCGATCACGGCAAGGGCCAGATCGGCGAGCGCCAGGACCGCGATCAGGCCGAGCAGCGGCGGGCCGAGGGAGGGCCCGAGGAGCAGCAGCCCAAACGCGGGGACGGCGATCACCTCGAGCACGGCAAGAAACAGAAAGAGCGCAGTTGCCTTGGCGACCAGCATCGCCGTGCGATCGACCGGAGCCAGCAGAAACGCGTCGAACCCGCCCTGTTCGCGCTCTGCCACGAACAGGCGGTTGACGGCGAGCATCGACGCGAACAGCAACGTCGCCGTCAGCACCCCGGCGGCGAGTTGTCCCTCGATCGTCTCCCGATTGAGAGCGAAGTGGAAGATCACGAACGTCGCCAGCGAGAACAGCACCATCGCCGGCACCGTCTCGAGCGTCCGCAGCTCGAGCAGCAGATCCTTGCGAAGAACCGCGGCGGCAGCCCTCATCGGTACAGCTCCGCGAGCTGGGCGTCGTTGACCTCGGCCGCATCGGAGACGATCAGCGCCCGCCCGGCCTTGAGCCCGAGCACTTGATCGGCCTCCGTGAGAGCCGCCTGCGGGTCGTGGCTGGTGATCACCCGCGTGCATCCGCTGGCCCGACCGATCAGCGGCTCGAGGAGCTGGCCCGCCGACGGATCGAGGTTCGCGCGCGGCTCGTCGAGCAGCAGCAGCGCCGGCCCGTGCAGAACCGCGCGGCAGACCGCGATTCGCTGGACCATCCCTCGCGACAGCAGCCGGACCGGCTCGTCCGCGTATCCGTCCATCGCCACTGCGCCCAGCAGCTCCTCGACGCGCTCGCGGCCGACTCCGTGGAGGCTCGCGTGGTAGCGGAGGTTCTCGCGCGCCGTCAGATCGCTATACAGCAGCGGCTCGTGGCCGAGGAGCCCGAGTCGTCCGCGCACCGCGAACCCCCGCCGGGGCAACGGCTCGCCGAACAGCGCCAGCTCGCCGCCACTGGGACGCAGGAGCGTCGCGAGGATCCGCAGCAGCGTCGACTTTCCGGCGCCGTTGCGGCCGAGCACGGCGAGCGTGGCCCCGGCCGGCACTTTCACCGACACGTCTCTCAGGGCCGTCCGCTCGCCGAAGTAGCGGGTCAGGCCCCGCAGCTCAATGGCCGGAGTGTCGGCCACCGGTCTCGTGGTCAGCGCCGGCGCCGCCCCGTCCCCCTTCGCGCTGGAGCGTCGCGACGACGTGCCTGAGCGTCGGCTCGATCACCGGGAAGAGCTGGCCGATCGCCTTGGGGTTGCCGGGGAAGTTGATGATCAGCGTCCGCCCGGCGATCCCCGAGACGCCCCTGGTGAGGATCCCCATCGGGGTGTACTTGAGCGACTCGGCGCGCATCGCCTCGGCGAACCCGGGCGCATCGCGCTCGATCACAGCGCGCGTCGCCTCAGGCGTCACGTCATCGTGGGTGAAGCCGGTGCCGCCCGTCGTGAAGATCAGCGACACGTCGCCGCCGGCGTGGCGGCGGAGCCACTGCTCGATCGCGTGCCGATCGTCGGGGAGCACGTCACGGGCGACGATCTCGGCGCCCGCCGCTCGCGCCCGCGCCTCGAGCTCGGCCCCGGACACGTCCTCGTTAGCGCCCGCCGCCACCGACGTCGAGATCGTGAGAATCGCCGTTTTCATGCGCCGCGAGCTTACGCGACACGCGATCGCCTACCGGGTCTGGCGACGCCACTCCCCCGACCGCCCGCCGGACTTCTCGAGCAGCATCACCGGTCCGATCTCCGCACCGCGTTCGACGCCCTTGACCATGTCGTAGACGGTCAGGGCCGCCACCGAAGCGGCCGTCAGCGCCTCCATCTCGACGCCCGTCGGTCCGGTCGTCCGCGCCTCGGCGGTCAGCACGATGGTCCCGGCCGCGCCGTCGACGGCCGCTTCGACGCCGACGAACGACAGCGCCAGCTGATGGCACAGCGGGATCAGCTCGGAGGTCCGCTTGGCCGCCTGGATGCCGGCGATCCGGGCGACGCCGATCACGTCGCCCTTCGGCGCGTCGCCGGCGAGCACGGCCTGGGCCGTCGCCGGGGAGACCGAGACGGTCGCCTGGGCCACGGCGCGGCGCTGGGTCGCGGCCTTCTCGGCGACGTCGACCATTCGAGCCCGGCCAGTGGCATCGAGATGAGTCAACTCAGGCTGGGGCATGCACCCGCTGCGCGGCTTCGATCAGGTCGTGCACGGCGTCGACGTCGCCCGCCCGCAGCAGCTCGACCGGATCCGGCTCGCCGTTGACGATCGACTCGAAGAACTCCTTGCGGTCCTGGTACGTGGGGAGCGTCGCCTTGGCCCAGCCCCGCGCGTCGTTCAGCAGGATCGCGAGCACCGCGTAGGGCTCGCCGAACAGCTCCGCGATCTCGCGCTTCATCCGCTTCGCCAGCGCGGGCGAGGCACCGGCGGTGGAGATCGCGACGGCGAGCGGGCCGGTCCGCACGATCGCGGGGAGGATGAAGTTGCACAGCGGCGGGACGTCGACGACGTTGACGAGCATCGCCCGCGTCTCGGCGTCCTCGAACACGCGGATGTTTGTGTCGGTGTCGTTCGTCGCCGCGATCGCGATCAGGCAGCCGTCGAGATCGCCCGCCTGGTACTCGCGCCGCTCCCACCTGATCGAGCCCTCGAGGGCGAGCTGGGCGAGCTCGGGGTGGGCCTCAGGCGCCACCAGCGTCACCTCGCCGTCGCACGCGAGCAGGCCCTCCACCTTCTCGAGCCCGACGTCGCCCCCGCCGACGACCACGCACCGACGGCCCTTCAGACGCAGGCAGGCGATGTAGAACGGCGTCTCGAGCATGTCCTGGACGCAGGACTGATCGCAGATGCCTTTACGCAGCTGGCAGACACACTCCTTGCCGAAGTACGCCTGAGCGGGCATGCAAATAAGAGTAGCCCGCCCGACCCGGTCGCCCGCCCGACCCGGTCGCCCGCCCGACCCGCTACCGCTTGATCGCGTCCCGCGCCAGGCGCGAACCCACCCTCGCCAGCGGCCCGATCCCCGCCCGCAGCGCGCCGGCGCGGATCGACGGCCGCCCGTAGAGGATCGTCGCCGCCTGGCGAAGCGCCCGACCGAGCGTCTCGTCGTAGGGATGCCACCAGGCGTCGCGAACGGTCGAGGGCTCCCAAACCCGCAGCTTGATGTTGACGCATTCATACAGGCCGAACTTCGAGTGGGTGCGCCCCAACCCCGACTCCTTCACGCCTCCCCACGAGCACTGGCACGCTCCGTGGCTGAACATGTGGTCGTTGATCCAGACCATGCCCGCCTCGAGCTCGCGAGCGACGCGCTCGCCCTTGCTGCGGTCTGACGTCCACACCGACGCGCCCAGCCCGAACCGGGAGTCGTTGGCGAGCGCGACCGCCTCGTCCTCTGACTCTACCGCGATGATCGGGAGCACCGGCCCGAAGATCTCCTCGCGCATGATCCGCATCTCGTGGTTGACGTCGGTGAGGACCGCCGGGGCGTAGAAGGCGCCCGTCAGCCCGGGCGGCGGCTGGACCGGCCCACCGCAGTGCATCGTCGCCCCGCCGGCCACCGCATCGTCGACCAGGTCACGCACGAGCTCGAACTGCTCGCGCGAGATCATCGGCCCGATCTCGGTTTCCCACCCGAGCGGATCGCCGACGCGGAGCCGCTGCGCACCCGCGACCACGCCGGCGATGAACCGGTCGGAGACCTCGCGCATCACGTACACCCGCTCGATCCCCGAGCAGGTCTGACCGGCGTTGGCGAAGGCGCCCCACAGAGCGCCCGCCACCGCATGGTCGACATTCGCATCCGGGAGCACGACCATCGGGTCCTTGCCGCCGAGCTTAAGCACCGACCCCTTCAGCCGGCGTGCGCACTCCTCCCCGACGCTCCGTCCGGCTTCCCCGGAGCCGGTGAAGAACACCTTCGAGACGCTCGAGGAGACGAGCGCCTGACCGGTCCCGGGCCCGTGGAGCACCCGCACCAGCCCCTCCGGGACGCCGGCGCGCTCGAACACCCGACCGATCCGCTCACCGATCAGCGGCGTCGCAGACGCCGGCTTGAGGACGACTCCGTTCCCGGCCATCAGCGCCAGCGCGACCTCGCCCAGCGGGATGCTCCACGGGGAGTTCCACGGCGAGATCACCCCGATCACGCCGAGCGGCTCGTAGGTGAACGCGGAGCTCTTCGTCTTCAGGAACAGCTGGGGCATTGGGATCTTCTCATCGGCGAGGAACTCGAGCCCGGCGCCGGCGATCCAGCCCAGCGCGTCGATCGTCGGGAGGATCTCCATCGTGAACGCTTCGTTGCGAGGCTTGCCCTGCTCGCGCACGATCAGGTCGCGGATCTCATCCGCCTCGTCGATCACGACCTGCGCGGCTCGCTCGAGGTAGCGCGCCCGGTCTCCGAGCGTCAGCTCCGCCCAGAACGGCTGGACCTTGGCGACGGCACGGACGACCGCGTCGACGTGCTCGGGCGCCGTGATCGCGACCGCCCCGATCCGCTCCCCGGTGGCCGGGTTACGGGACTCGAGCTCGTCGCTCATGCGCGTCCCCGCTCCCGCCTGACCTGCTCCAGCCGCTCCCGGAACGCCGCCTCGGCGTCGTCGGGCTCGTAGAAGCGGGCGCCGATGGCCGCGTCTGGCAGCAGCTCCTGCGGCGAAAGGTGCCCCGGACGATGGTGGGGGTTGTCGTACTGCCGATCGCTGCGCGTCGAGGAGCGCAGGTGCGGCGGGGGCGGTTCGGCACCCCGCTCGCGGATGTGGTCTCGGGCGGCGATCACCGCGCGCTTCACGGCATCGGACTTGGGCGCCAGCGACAGGTAGATCGCGGCCTGCGCCAGGGCGAACTGGCACTCGGGAAGTCCCACGTGCTCGACCGCGGACGCGGCGGCCGTGGCCACGACGAGCGCCTGCGGGTCGGCGTTGCCGATGTCCTCGGAGGCCAGCACGACCATCCTGCGCACGATGAACCGGGGATCCTCGCCGCCCTCGAGCATGACGGCGAGGTAGTAGAGCGACGCGTCGGGATCCGAGCCGCGGGTGGCCTTGATCCAGGCCGAGATCGTGTCGTAGTGGCGGTCCGCCTGGCGGTCGTAGAGAAGTGCCCGCCGCTGGAGCGCGTCCTCGGCGTGGGCGAGGGTGACGCGCTCGCCCACGCCGGCCGCCTCGCACGCCAGCTCCAGGCCGTTCAGCGCCGTGCGGGCGTCTCCGCCCGAGCGCTCGGCCAGGAACTCGAGGGCTTCGGGGTCGACCAGCGCCGGGTCCCCACACTCGCCGCGGGCGACGGCCCGGTCGAGCAACGCCCCGATGTCGACGGCGGTCAGCGCCTCGAGCTCGTAGACGTGCGTGCGGGAGATCAACGCCGAGTTGACCTCGAAGTACGGGTTCTCGGTGGTCGCGCCGATCAGCGTCACCAGACCCTCCTCGACGGCGGGCAGCAGCGCATCCTGCTGGGCCTTGTTGAAGCGATGGATCTCGTCGAGGAAGAAGATGGTCTTCGTCCCCGGCCCCCGCAGACGCTCGCGCGCGCGCTCGATCACCGCGCGGACCTCGGCGCGACCGGCCTGGACCGCGCTCTCCTCTTCGAACGCGGCGCCCGAGGCCTCGGCCACGAGCCGCGCCAGCGTCGTCTTGCCGCTCCCCGGCGGCCCGTGAAGGATCATCGAATGCGGGTGGCCGTCCTCGATCGCCCGCCGCAGCGCCGATCCCGCAGCCAGCAACCGGTCCTGCCCGACGAACTCGTCGAGCGTGCACGGCCGCATCCGGGTGGCCAGCGGAGCGTCGGCGGGCACCGCCGGGCGGCCGGTCACCTCATCGTTGCCAAATAGCCGCTCCATACGACAAGTATGCGGCCCGCGCGCCGTGCTTCTTGTGCTTCGCCCTGCCCCGCCCGGATGAGACCACGACCTTGACTGTCGTCTGCGCACGATGGGTCCCCGCCCCCGGCTTGGTCTTGATCACGTCGCCCTTGCGGACGTGCCTGCTGTGCTGACGGGTGGTCTTCACCTTGCAGCCGAGGTCCTTCAGCACCGTTTTGGCGAGCTTCGAGGAGGCGCCCTTGAGGTTCGGAACGACACACGCGCCGGACGCCGACGCGCTCGCGGTGAGCGTCGCCGACGCCGTGTTGTTCGAGGCATTTGGGTCGAGTACCGAGGAGGTGACCGACGCCTCATTGGCGTACCGGCCCCCGGCGGTCGGGGTGACGACCACGTCCACGGGCGCCGACTGTCCGGCGGCGAGACCGTTGATCGTGCACGTGACCGTCTGACCGCCGGTCGCGCAGGTCCCCTGTGCCGCCACGGCGGAGTCGATTGTCAGGCCGGTCGGGACGCGGTCGGTGAACGTGATCGGCGCGACGGTGGGTCCGCCGTTCGTCACGGTCGAGGCCAGGACCGCCGTGCGATCAGCGGCGGCCGTGGCGGGGCCGGCGGTCATCCGCACGTTCGCGTCCTGGTTCTGATTGACCGCCACGTCGAGCACGAAGTTGGGACCGCTCGGGCCCTGGACCGTGTCCTCCGAGAGCGACTGACCCGCCGCCGGGAGCGACGGCTCGGTGAGCGGATCGAGGCCGAATGGATCTGGGATCGAGCCGCCGCCGAAGTAGCAGACGGGCGGCGTGTTCGACCCCGAGGCACTCGAGTAGAGGCCGAGCTTCTCGCCGGCGTTCGCGACGATCGGGTGCGCCAGCAGGAATACGGAGTCCTGATCGCTGAACAGCCGGTTGGGCAGCGTCTCCGTATCAGCCCCGACGACCGTGTAGTGGGCGCCGGCCGGCCGCAGGATCACGAGCGTGAGCGGAGTCCCGGGCGTGTCGCCCGTGGTGTTCGTGCCCCATTCCCTGATCGTCTCGCCCCTCGGCGGCACGGTGTAAGGCGTGGCCGAGGTGTCGGTCAGCTGCACGAGGGCGTCGTTCTGCTGGGAGTTGGTCGCGTTCGGAAAGCAGGTGCCCTCGAACGAGCCGCTCGGTTGCGTCGTGCTCCCCAACGTCACGTCCCCGCTGGCCACGCCGGATACCGCCAGCGCGAGGACGGCCGTCGCACCGAACAAGCGAGAAGCTCTCTTGCGCATGTGACTCCTCTCCACGAGTTGGCCCAGCCCAAGGCGCAGCCTAGCCGAGAGCGACCGAAGCGGCCTATGAGATCAGGCCCGCGCCGGAGGCCTCGTCCGGTGCTTCTTGTTCTTCTTCTTCTTCTTCGGCCCTGAGGAGACCTGGAGAGCGACCGTGGCGCCGAACGGATGGGTGCCGGCGCCAGGTGACGTCTTGATGACGTTGCCCTTGTGCACGTTCTTGCTGTGCGCGTGGATGGTCTTGACCTTGCAGCCCAGGTCCTTCAACACGTTGACGGCGAGCCTCGACGCCGCTCCCCTGAGATTCGGAACGACGCACGTCTCGGTGGACGCCTGCCCGGTTACGGCGAGCGTCGACGTGGCGGTGTCGTTGAACGGGTTCGGGTCTGCGAGCAACGTGGAGACCGACACGCTGTTGGCATAGCTGCCCGCCGCGGCCGGAGTCACCACGACGGTCACCGGGGCGGATTGCCCGACACCGAGGCCGCTGACGGTGCACGTCACCGTCTGCCCGCTCGTCGAGCACGCACCATCGCCGGCCACGGCGGAGTTGATCGTCAGGCCGGCCGGAACCTGATCGACGAACGTAATCGCTCCGGTCGCGGGACCTCCATTGGTGACCGCGGAGGACAGCAAAGCTGGCCGCTGGGCGGCCGCGTCGGACGGAGCCGTGGACGTGGTCACGCCGACGTCCTGCAGGCTCAAGAACGTCACCGCGAGGTCGAGCTCGGCGCCAGGGACATTGAAGGCGATCGAGACCCCGAGGCCGGGGCCGGGAGGAGGCGCGAACGGTCCGAGCACTCCCGCAACTTCGCCGGTCGGAATCGAGCCGGCTTCCCAGAGGCACACCAGGCCGCTGGACGCGGTCGAATACAACGCGAACGTGTCACCGCTCTGCACCTGGATCGGCTGCGCCAGCTTAAAGGTTGCAACGCCACTGGCCGGCAGCGGACTGGGCAGAGTCTCCGGGTCAGCTGCTAGGACCGTGAAGTTCGAACCTAGGGTTCGCCGCACCACGAGGAAGGTCAGAGGGGTACCCGCGGTGTCGCCGCTCGTGTTGGTCGACCACTGGGTGATCTCCCCCCGTGCGGGGACGATGTACGGGGTGCTCGGCGTGTCCCCAAACTGGCCGATCGCGGTCGTGCTGCTGAGGCATCCCACGTCGATCGACGCGCCTGGCTGCATCGTCGTTCCAAGGATCGTCGCGTTCGCGACACCGGAGCCGGCACACAACGCTCCGACCGTCGCTACCAGACAAAGCACCAGGTTGCGCATGCAAATCCTTTCTCTGTTCTGGTTCGATGCTTCTTGTGCTTGCGCTTCCTGGGCCCGGACGAGACCTGGACCCTGATCGTCGTTCCGAACGGCTGGGTACCCGGGCCGGGCGTCGTCTTGATCACGTTGCCCTTGTGGATGCTCCTGCTGTGGGCGTGAGTGGTCGCGACCTTGCAGCCCAGGTCCTTCAGCACCGTGCCCGCGACCTTCGATGAGGTGTCCTTGAGCCGTGGCACCACGCACGTCTCCGTGGGCGCCGCAGTGCCCGCGGTCAGCGTCGCCGACGCGTGGTTGTTCGCCGGATCCGGATCCGGGAACGAAGACGAAATCGACACGGTATTGGTGTAGCTGCCTCCGGCCGTGGGGGTGACGATCACATCGACCGGCACCGACTGGTTGGTGGTGAGGCCGTTGATCGTGCACGTCACCGTCTGGGCGCTCGTCGAGCACGTACCCAGACCGGCCGCCACGGCGTCGATCGTCAATCCCGCTGGGACGTGGTCGATGAAGGTTGCCGACGCGCCGCCGGGGCCCACCTCGCTGACCGTCGAGGACAACAGCGCGGGGAGCTGCGCAGTCGCGTTCGGTGGCCCTGCGAACGACATGACCCCAAGATCCTCTTGCTGTGCCACGGTGGCGGACAGATCGAGCACGGCGTTCTGGCTGATTTCGCTCGGGTTCACCGAAAGCGACTGGCCCGGGGCCGGCGATACGGCGTCGGCCAGCGCGGCGATGATGTCGTTATCGGCAACTTCGATGTCGCCCCACGCACAGACTGGGTTGTTGTCTCCAGAAAGGCTCGAGTACAGACCGAGATAGTCGCCGCCCTCGACGGCGATCGGGCTCGCGAGCGTGTAGCTCGCGAGGCGATTCGCCGGTAATGGGCTCGGGATCGTCTCGGTATCGGTCGCCACGACCGTCAATGTGCTGGCGTCGAAACTCGGTCTCCGGAGGACGACCAGCGTGATCGGAGCGCCGGCTTGGTCGGACACCGTGTTCGTGGCCCACTGCGTGAGCGTCCCTCCTGGCGCCGGAACGGTGAACGGCGTGCTCGGATCGCTGAAGATTTGTGCGAGCACGTCGTTGGCGACACAGCCCACCGGTATCGAACCGTTCGGCTGAGTGGTGCTGCCGATGATCGCGGCGCCGGCCACGCCAGAGGAGGCGAGCAACACCGCGACGATTCCGACCACACACAGCCCGAGCTTGCGCATTTCACGTCCTCTCTGTGAACGAGTCCTCTCTCTGAATGGCCGGCTCCCCGAACCCCGGGAACCATTGGCGGCTAGCCGCCGGCGCGGCCGATTATCGCCAGGGCCTCGTCGTGCACAAGTCCATTTGTCGCAAGTGCATCACCTCCGGCTGCCGTCGGGACGCCTCCGAGGTCGGTGAATCGGCCCCCGGCCTCCTCGACGATCATCCGCGGCGCCGCCAGGTCCCAGAGCGTGACCTCCGGCTCGCAGGCGATGTCGACGGCGCCCTCGGCGAGGAGCATGTAGCTCCAGAAATCGCCGAACGCACGCGTGCGCCAGCAGGCTCGGGCGAGCGCCTGGAACGCCTCCAGCCCCACGGACTGATCCCAGCCCCCGAAGCCGGAGTAGGACAGCTGGGCGTCGCCGAGCGCCCGCACCCCGGAGACGCGCAACGGTCTCGGGGCACTACCAAGTCCGTCGTCCACAAACGCGCCCGCCCCCTTCGAGGCCCACCAGCGCCGGCGCAGCGCCGGCGCCGAGACCACCCCCACAACGAGTTCGTCATCCGCCTCGAGCGCGAGCAGCGTCGCCCACACGGGGATCCCGCGTACGTAGTTCTTGGTGCCGTCGATCGGATCGATGATCCATCGCCTGCCTCCGCCGGGCCGGTCTGCACCCCCGAACTCCTCTCCGAGGACGGCATCCTCCGCCCGCACCGCTGCGAGCCGCTCGCGGATCGCCTGCTCGACGCCACGGTCGGCCTCGGTCACCGGCGTAAGGTCGGGCTTGGTCTCCACGACGAGATCGTCCGCGCGGTAGCGGCTCAGTGTCATCCCGTCGCCGAGGTCCGCGAGCTCCTGCGCCAGCGCGAGATCGTCAGCCACAGCGTTCGCCACAGCGCGGGATCGTAGTGGCGGTCGGGCGGCTCGGTAAACGGGCGCTGGGGAAGGGGGTGGGTGACGGCGCCGGGGGGAACTTTGGGCGCTCACGTGGGTCTTCGTGTCGACTTTGTGCCCGGAGTGTGTCGAGAGTGTCACGAGGATGGTGCATAGCGCGTCATCACCGGCGCCAGATCCGAGCCTTGTCGACCTACGCACACTCCTCGTGCACAACTCGACAGGCCTCGCCATCCGGCCCTGAATTGTCGTGCTATGCACCATCGGATCGGCCCCTATCGCGCTCAATGCCCTCCCCTTCCCCGGCGCCGTTTACCGGGCCGCCCGCAAACCGGGGCTCCGGGCGCAAGCCGACCGAGGACAGCCAACGAGCTTAGTAGGCTCCGCCATGCATGACGCCCGACCTCCAGGAGGAGACGACCGCTGTCCTCCAGCGCCTCGTCCGCTTCAACACGGTCAACCCGCCGGGCAACGAGCGAGAGGCGATCGAGTACCTGGCCGAGTACGTGAGCGAAGCCGGATTCGAGACGGAGATGCTCGGCACGAGCGGCGAGCGCCCCAACCTGATCGCCGATCTCAAAGGCGCGGAGCCCGGCCCGACGCTGTGCTACCTCGGCCACGTCGACACGGTGCTCGCCGATCCGTCGGACTGGCAACACGACCCGTGGTCCGGCGACGTCGTGGACGGCTATCTCTGGGGCCGCGGTGCCCTGGATATGAAGTCCCAGGTCGCGGCGGAGGCGGTGGCGGGCGCCGCGCTGGCGCGCGACGGATGGCGACCCGCAAAGGGGACGCTCAAGCTCGTGTTCGTCGCCGACGAGGAGACCGGCGGGGACGTCGGCGCCCGCTGGCTGACCGAGGAGCATCCCGACAAGGTCCGCTGCGACATGCTGCTCAACGAGGGCGGCGGCGACATGTTCGAGCTCGACGGCCACCGCCGCTACGGCGTCTGCTGCGGCGAGAAGGGAATCTTCCGCTTCAAGCTGACCGCCCGCGGCAGGGCCGGGCACGCGTCGCTCCCCAGAACCGGCGAGAACGCGCTGCTGAAGCTGGCGCCGGTGCTCCAGCGGTTCGCCACTCACCAGCCCGGGTTCGACGTGACCGACGGGCCCGCCGGCCTGCTGCGCGGGCTGGGCGGAGACCCGGAGGACCCGCAGCCCGCGCTCGAGCGGATCAGGGAGATCGAGCCGGCGCTGCTGACGGTCATCGAGCCGATGCTCGGCGTGACGATGACGCCGACGATGGCGCACGCCTCCGACAAGATGAACGTGATCCCATCCCGGGCGTACCTGAAGATCGACTGCAGGGTGCCTCCCGGCCACGGCGAGGACACCGCCCGGCGCCGGATCGAGGAGGTCCTCGGCGACCACCTCGACCGCCTCGAGCTCGAGTTCACCGAGACCGTGGTGGGCAACAGCTCGCCGCTTCAAACCGAGCTGATGGCCGCGATCGACCGCTGGATCAAGACCAACGACCCCGACGCCGAGACGGTGCCGGTGATCCTTCCCGGCTTCTCGGACTCGCGCTGGTTCCGCGAGGCGTTCCCGGACTGCATCGCCTACGGGTTCTTTCCACAGCGGTACATGCCCTTGCTCGAGGCCGCGCCGCTGATCCACAGCGCCGACGAGCGGATCGACGTCCGCGACCTAGGCTTCGCTGCGGACTTCTACGCCGATCTTCCCCGCGAGCTCCTCGGCTGAGCCGAATTCGCCGAGCTCGCGCGTCTCGCGCGGCAAGAGGCCCGCGAGCAGCAGGACGAAGCCGATCACGCTGCCGACCCCGAGGACCGTGCGCGGCCCGAACGCGGCCGCCAGCGGCCCGGCCAGCAGGAAGCCGAGCGGCAGGAGCGCGAGCGACCCCATCCAGTCCCACGCGCTGACGCGCGACAGCGCGCTCGCCGGGATGTGCCGGGCGAGCGCGGTCTCCCACCAGATCATCAGCAGCGAGAACCCGAATCCGGTCGCGAATGCGCAGACGACGACCAGCGCCAGCGGGGCGCCGAGCGCGAACACGCCATCCTGGACCGGCCACGCGAGCACGAGCAACATCCCCGCGAACAGCGGACGGGCGGGACGCCAACTGATCCCGAGCAGGCCCCCGCAGACGGCGCCGACGCCGGCCACGGCCTCGAGCAGGCCGAAGACTCCTGCGCCGCCGTAGACGTCGCGCGCGATCACCGGCGCGAGCGCGTACCACTGCGCGTACACGCACAAGACCGCGCCGCTGAACACGGCGATCGTCACCCACACCCAGGTGCGTGAGCGGACCTCGCGCCAGCCCGCCCGCAGCTCCTGCACGACCGACTCGGGCTCGGGCGCCTCACCGCGGGGGCGCGGACGGACGCGCATCAGCAGCAGAGCGCTGAGCACGAACGTGGCCGCGTCGAACGCGAACGCCTCGCCGGCGCCGATCCCGAGCACCAGCGCCGTGGCGAGCGCCGGTCCGATCAGGAACGCGAGGTTCGCCGTCGACTCGGTCAGCGCCCGGGCATCCTGAATCAGCTCCTCGGGCACGGTCTGCGGGAGCAAGCCGCTGTAGGCGGGCTGGAAGAACGCCTGAGCCGCGCCGAACAGCGCCTCGATCACGATCAGCTGCCAGATCTGGATCGTCCCGGCGAAGATCAGGGCCGCGACCACCGTGTGCAGGGCCGCCCGCGTCAGGTCGGTGGCGACCATGATCCGGTGGCGCGGCAGGCGGTCGGCCCACACGCCGCCGAGCAGCAGCAGCGTCACGAGCGGCAGCGTCTGGGCGCCGAGGACGAGACCGAGGTCGGTCGGCGAGCCCGTGCGCTGCGTGATGAACAGCGCCAGCGCCACGACGACGACGCGGTCGCCGACGGCGCTGGCCGCCTGGCCAAGGAACAGATACCGGAAACTCTTGTGGCGCAGAACGCGCAGGTACAAACTCATCACACACTCTCGACGGGACGGACGGAAACGACGGGACGGCGCGAGCGGCCGGCGCGATCAGCGCGCGGCGGCTGGGATTGCAGTCACGGTCGAGAGCGTTCAAACATCGCAAGCCCAGGCTACCACGGCAATTTCTGCCAGTCCAGTGGCGCGACGCCGACACATCGAACATCGCTAAATTGCCGCTCGCGGCCGGGCTAGACAACGAGGAGGTACCGAAAGTGACCACGCGTCTGTGGCCCAAGGCTGCCCTGGCGGCGATCGGAGTGGTGGCCGTCGTACTCGCCGGTGCGGCCGTCGCAGTCGGCTCGGCGTTCTCGCACCCCGTGCTGAAGTCACCGGGCAAGCGGGTGCACGCGGGTGTCATCACCCTGATCGTCAAGGACCCCGGAGTTCCCAAGAGCGTGCGCCCGGTGTACGTGACGATCGCACCGAAGAAGAAGCTCAACCGCGATGGTCGGCTGACCCAGTACAAAGGCTGCAGCTCGGGCCAGTGTGACTTCGTGGCGCTCAAGCCGCGCAAGGGTCATCCCGGCGAGTGGATCTACACGACCCCGTTCAACTTCCCCGGCTACTGGGCGGTGACCCCGGGCAAGTACTACTGGCAGGCCCAGCACGTCGCGCCGCTGTGCAAGGCCAAGGGGTGCGAGGTCGTCAGCAAGATTCGCACTTTCACGGTCGTCGGGTAGCCCAGGCGACACCAAGGGGGCCGCGAATGCGGCCCCCTGCTAACAACTAAATAGACTCCGCCCATGGCGACGGAGACCACGACGCGTCTGGATCCCGCCGTCTTCCGGCTGCCGGTGCAGAGGCTTCGCGAGGGCTATTACTCGGACGCCTACTTCGTCTACACCAAGCAGCTGCTCGAGGAGGACAACCATCACCCCCGGGTGACGATGCAGGCCTTCCAGAAGCGCCACTCGGTCCTCGGCGGAATCGACGAGGCGATCGCGATCCTCAAGCTGTGCACGGGCCGGGCCGACGGCGAGCGGTGGATCGGCGGCTGGGACGAGCTCATCGTCCACGCGTTGCACGAGGGCGATCGGATCTCCCCGCGGGAGACCGTGATGACGATCGAGGGCGACTACAGCCTGTTCGCGCATCTGGAGACGCCCTACCTCGGCGTGATGGCGCGCCGCTCGCTGGTGATGAGCAACGTCCTCGAGGTGGTGGAGGCGGCCCGGGGCAAGCAGATCTTCTACTTCCCCGCGCGCCACGACCACTGGCTCGTGCAGACCGGCGACGGCTGGAGCGCCCACGTCGCCGGCGCGATCGGCGTCTCCACCGACGCCCAGGCGTCGTGGTGGGGCGGTCGCGGGATCGGGACGGTTCCGCACGGCCTGATCGCCGCGTACGGCGGCGACACGGTCAAGGCCGCGAAGGTGTTCGCCGACCGCTTCTACGGCGAGATGAACATCACCGTGCTCGTCGACTTCGAGAACGACTCGGTGCGGACCGCGCTGGAGGTGGCCGACGCGCTCGGCCCGAAGCTGTGGGGCGTCCGGCTCGACACCTCGGAGGATCTGGTCGACCACTCGCTGTGGAAGGAGATGGGCGGCTTCCGACCGACCGGCGTCAACCCCAGGCTCGCCGAGAAGGTGCGCGGCGCGCTCGACGGCGCGGGCTTCCGCGACGTCCGGATAGTCGCCAGTGGCGGTTTCACCTCCGCCCGGATCCGGGAGTTCGAGGCGGCCGGCGTCGCCGTCGACGCCTACGGGGTCGGGTCGTCGCTGATCCGTGGCGAGAACGACTTCACCGCGGACATCGTGGTCGTCGAAGGCCGTCCGTGCGCGAAGGTCGGACGGGCATATTCGCCGAACCCACGGCTGGAGAGGGTTCAGTAAGCAGTCCGCGGTGCCGATGACCGTTAGTGGTTCATGACATTCGCGAACTTCCTGTGGGCCCCGGACGTTCAGACGTTCCTGCTGCAATGGCTGCCGATCGTCTTCATGGGCCTGCTCGTGGTGGCGGTGTTCGCGCTGATCCGCTACATGCCACGGACCAAGCCCGTGCAGATCAAGCCGGAGTCCTCGCCTCCGATCGGGTGGAACGACATCGCCGGCTCCGACGAGGCCAAGGAGGAGCTGCGCGAGATCGTCGATTACCTGAAGGACCCCAAGCGCTTTCGTGAGATGGGCGCGAAGGTGCCGAAGGGCGTCCTGCTGCACGGGCCGCCCGGCACCGGCAAGACGCTGCTCGCAAAGGCCGTGGCCCACGAGTCAGGCGCGCGGTTCTACTCGCAGTCGGCGGCGTCGTTCGTCGAGATGTTCGCCGGCCTCGGCGCGGCGCGGATCAGGCGCCTGTTCAAGATCGCCCGCCAGCACGCTCCGGCGATCGTGTTCATCGACGAGCTCGACGCCGTCGGGGGCCACCGCGGGATGGACATCAGCGGCGAGCGCGACCAGACGCTCAACCAGCTGCTCGTCGAGATGGACGGCTTCACGGCGCGCAAGGACGTCGTCGTGATCGCCGCCTCGAACCTCCTCGAGAAGCTCGACCCGGCGCTCCTGCGACCCGGTCGCTTCGACCGCCAGATCTTCGTCTCACCGCCCGACGTGCTCGGCCGCGAGCGGATCCTCCAAGTCCATTCGCGCAACAAGCCGCTGTCCGAGGACGTCGACCTCAAGCTGGTCGCGCGCCAGACCGCGGGGCTGACGGGGGCCGACCTCGCGAACATCTGCAACGAGGCCGCGATCTTCGCCGCCCGGCGCTGTGCGCCGAACGTGGCGATGGAGGACTTCGACTCCTCGCTCGAGCGCGTCGTCGCCGGGATGCAGTCGCGCCGCACGCTGACCGACCACGAGAAGCGCGTCGTCGCCTATCACGAGGGCGGCCACGCGCTCTGCGGCGAGCTCCTTCCGTCGGTCGACCGGGTCCACCGGATCTCGATCGTCCCTCACGGTCGAGCGCTCGGCTACACCCTGAACCTGCCCGAGGAGGACCGCTACCTCAAGACGCGCGAGGAGCTGATCGATTTCATGACGATGCTGCTCGGCGGCCGCGCCGCGGAGCAGCTCGTGTTCGGGTCGATCACCACGGGCGCCTCGGACGACCTCAAGCGGGTCGCGGAGATCACCCACGCGATGGTCCATGACTACGCGATGGGCACGGGCATCACCTCGCTGCGCGTCGCCGCCGACGGGCCCGCGTCGGAGGCCTCGCGCCGGGTCCGCGACGAGGAGGTCCGCGACCTCGCCGACGAGGCGTTCCGGACCGCCACCTCGATCCTCGACAGCCACCGAGGCGAGCTCGACCAGCTCGCGGCGCGGCTGCTCGCCAACGAGGTGCTCGAACGGGGCGACATCGACGAGATCATGGAGGGCGTCCCGAGCGCCGCCCCGCCGCGGATCGGACACGGCGAGATCGGGCTCGCGGCAGCGACCGCCGAGAAGCCCGCAGAGCGCTCGCCGAAGCGCTGAGCGAGCAAGTTCCTCGTCATTTCGTCCACTTCGTCGCGCGGTCTTTGCCGAGAGTTCAACTCCGCAAATTGAACATTTCGGCGGCGCCGGATTGGCCGGGGCCCCAGCGGGTAATGAATGCCGGCCCGAAGTCTCCCGACGAGACCCGTGCACCCGGTTCCCCGCGTTCAGAAACACCCGATGCCAATCCGCGTCGCGCTGTTGCTGCCGATCCTTTGCACGTCAGCGATGCTGTTCGCCGGCACGGCGAGCGGCGCGCCGCGGCACAGGCCCAGGGCCCATCGCTCCGCCCGCTCGGTCGCGAGGCACGTCCCGACGTGGGCCTACGACGACGGCTGCGTCGGCGGCAAGGGCGCGAGCGCGCGGCTCGTCCGCGCCTGGGTGACCTACGCCGAGAGCAACTGCGGGCCCGAGAACCCGAAGGTGCTGGCCGACTGCCACGCCGGGGGGGTCCGCTATTGCCAGGCGATCGCCTACGTCCAGCCGAGCATCGTCTACGCCGACAGTCCGCTGGCGCGCCTTCCGATTCCCGAGAGCTGGTTCCTGCACCAACCCGGCTACACCGACGCGGCGCACCGCCTGCGCACGCCGGCGTACGGCGGCGGCTACTACCTCGACCAGGCCAACCCGGCCGCCGACGCCTTCTTCGCCACCTACGTGAAGACGAGCTTCAACGACTACGACGGGCTGATGGCGGACGACACCGGCGCCAGCCTTCAGTCGCAGTTCTTCGGGACCGGCCTCGATACGAGCCAGGAGATCAGCACCGGCGATCAACTGCTCGCCGCTCACGAGCAGATGGCGAGCGGGCTCACCCACCTCGACGGGAGCTCGTTCCTGGAGGTCGACAATGGGATCGGCGCCAACCCGTGGCTGACGATGCCGTTCCCGCTGCTCGGCCATCCCGATCTCGTCAACGGCCTGATCGCCGAGGACGTCCCCGAAAATAACGGTCTGCTCGTCAACTCGGCCTGGGCCTACCCGACGATGCTCGACGAGATGGCGTACGTCGACCACACCGCCGAGGACTTCATGGTCCTCCTCTCCTACAACCACGACGGAGCCCCGGCCGCGCGCCGGATGCAGGCCGCCAGCGTGCTCTTGGGCTACAGCCGCGGTCACATCGTGAGCTGGTCGGACCTCGAGCAGGACAACCGTGACCTCGCGGTCTGGCCCGAGGAGGGCATCGTCCCGACCCGGCCCCGGCAGACGATGCACCCCCCGGGAGGCCGGGGCTGCCTGCAGGGGACCGGCAACGTCTGCACGCGGGGCGGGCACCACAACGTCAAGGTCGCGCCCGGCGTCTACCGCCGCGAGTTCGCCCAGTGCTACTACCGAGGCGTCCAGTTCGGACGCTGTGCCGTGATCGTCAACACGACCAACCGCGCGGTGAGGGTGAAGCGGCGCTGGCTGACCCGTGCGTACCGGCACCGCATCGCGTTCGCCGGCGGCGATGTGCAATCCGGCGGACGGCTGAGGCTGAGGGGCGCGCGCTTCCACATCGGGCGCACCCGGGTGCCGGCCGAAGACGCCCTGCTGCTCTCTCGCTGAGCGCGCCGGCGCCGGGCGCGCACCGGTGCTGGGTATCCTCCCGGCGCATGCTGTCCACTATCGACCACATCGGCGTCGCCGTCGCGGACATCGAGTCGGCGCTCGAGCTCTATCGCGATGCGCTCGGAATGCCGCTCGTGCACCGTGAGACGGTCGCCGAGCAGGGCGTCGACGCGGCGCTCCTGGACATCGGCGACGGTCACGTCGAGCTGCTGGCGCCACTTGGCCCCGAGACGCCCGTGGGGAAGTTCCTCGCCCGGAAAGGCCCGGGGCTCCACCACGTCGCGTACCGCGTCGCGAACGTGGAGGAGACGCTCGCGTCGCTCGCGGCCGCCGGACTGAAGCTGATCGACGAGCACCCGCGCAACGGAATTCGCGGCTCCCGCGTAGCCTTCGTCCACCCGTCGTCGACCGGCGGGGTCCTGACCGAGATCGTCCAGCCAGGGGGCTTCCAATGACCGCCGCAAACGAGAAAGCGCAGAAGATCAGCATCGGGTTCCTTGGTGGCCAGGTCCTGTCCGCCAGGGTCAACCCGGGGGAACTGACCCGGCTGCGCCAGGCGCTCGGGACCGAGGGATGGCACGACCTCACCGCCGAGGACGGCACGGTCGCGCTCGACCTGAGCCGGATCGTGTACGTGCTCGTCGACGACGAGGAGCACCGCGTCGGCTTCGGGACCTAGCGACCGCCGCGGGAGGCCGCTGCGATGAAGGTCGGGATCGTCGGCATGCCCAACGCCGGCAAGACGTCCCTGTTCACCGCGCTGACCGGCGCCGCGGCGGAGGCCGCGAACTACCCGTTTACGACGATCGAGCCGAACGTCGCCGTCGTCCCGGTCGCCGATCCCCGGCTCGACGCCGTGGCGGAGACGATCGGGGCCTCGAAGGTCGTCCCCGACACGATCGCGTTCCACGACATCGCCGGGCTGGTCGCCGGGGCTCACCGCGGCGAGGGACTCGGCAACCAGTTCCTGGCGAACATCCGTGAGACGGACGCGATCGTCCACGTCGTCCGCGCCCACGAGGACCCGAACGTCGTCCACCCCGAGGGGCGCGTCGACCCGCTGGCCGACATCGAGACGATCGAGACCGAGCTGCTGTACGCGGACCTCGAGCAGGCGGAGCGTCGGCTCGAGCGCGTCTCGAAGACTGCCAAGAGCGGCGACCGCCACGCGATCGCCGAGGCGGCGTGGCTCGGCGAGCTGATCGCGGCGCTCCAGGCCGGACGGCCGGCGCGCACGGTGCCACCGCCGGCGGACGCCCGCGACGCGGTGACGCTGCTCCAACCGCTCACCGCCAAGCCCGTGCTGTTCGTCGCCAATGTCGATGAAGGATCCACCGAGCTTCCGCCGGCGATCGCCGAGTACGCCCGCGCGCAGGGCGCCCGCGCCGTCGCGATCTCGGCCCGGCTCGAGGCCGAGCTCGCCGAGCTCGACCCCGAGGAGGCGTCGGTGATGCGAGCCGACCTCGGGCTGACCGAGTCAGGGCTCGAGGCGGTCGTCCGGGGCGCCTTCTCGCTGCTCGATCTGATCGCGTTCTTCACCGCCGGCGAGGACAAGCCGGCGCAGTCCTGGCACCTGCGCCACGGTCTGTCGGCCTGGCACGCGGCGGGCATGATCCACTCCGACATCCAGCGCGGGTTCGTCCGCGCCGAGGTCGTGCCGTGGGACGAGCTCGTCGCCGCCGGCGGATACGCCGGGGCGCGCGATCGGGGGACGCTGCGGCTCGAGGGGCGGGACTACGTCGTCGCCGACGGCGATGTGATCACGGTCAAGTTCACGCCCTGACTGCGGGTCGCGTGCGCTCGGCTGTCCCGTCGCCCTGACTGGCGATCGGCTCGGTAAACGGCGCTGGGGAAGGGCTGGCTGGGGTTGATCGCGAGTTCGGGCGGGTTTGTGGCGAGAACGTGTCCGGACCGTTACCGATCAGTGACAAAGGGCGGAATCCGGTCCTGAAGATGGTGCATAACACGTCAATCTCGGAGTGAAAGCCGAGGCCCTGTCGAGCTGTGCATGAAGAGTGTGCATAGGTCGACAGGCCTCGCCAGAAAACCCGCTCGTGTCGTGTTATGCACCATGAAGACGCCGGATCTGGTCCCGAAGAGCCCGCCGCGCCCGCCACAACCCCCACCCGCCCCCTTCGCCAGCGCCGTTAACGCCGGGCCGTCCACCAGTCGAGGCCCCGCCGGCTCACGACCGCCACCAAGCCGGCTAGAGGTCAGTCAGCTTCTCCGCATTCTCCAGCCGCTCGCCGAGCCGGTTCAGCCCGAGCCGCCGGGCCTCCGCCGCCCCGCCACGGAGATCCGTCTCCCGGTCCGCCGGGCGATCCACGTCCGCCGTCCGCAGCCTCGCGATGTCCGCGAACGCGCGCAGCTCGCCGGCGTGGTCGCGCAGCGCCGCCGCCGTCCGCGGCCGCTCGCCATCGGCGCCGGCGATCGCCCCCTTAAGCGAGCCGTACTTGACGAGCAGCTCGGCCGCCGTCTTCGGGCCGATGCCCGGGGCTCCGGGCAGACCGTCGGACGGATCCCCGCGCAGCGCGATGAAGTCGGGCACGAGCGCTGGAGGGATCCCGTATCGGCGCTGCACCTCCGCGGGGTCGACCTCCTCGAACCCGACCTTGCCGGCCTTGAGATAGAGCACGCTGACGTGCTCGCCGGCGCACTGGTACATGTCGCGATCGCCGGTCAATAGCAGCGCCCTACCGCCGGCGTCCGCCTCGACCTGCCCCAGCGATCCGAGGAGATCGTCGGCCTCCAGGCCGTCGCTGGTCTCAGAGCTCCAGCCGAACGCATCGAAGAATCCGGGGGCCTGGTCGAACTGCCACTGGAGCGCGTCCGGGACCGGCGGCCGGCTCGCGTGGTAGTCGGGATACAGCTCGGTCCGGTAGGCCGCCGCCTCCGCCCCGAAGCACACGACGATCGCGCGCGGTTCCCGGTCGGCTGCGATCCGCAGAACCACGTTCGCGGCGCCGAGCAGCGCATTGACCGGGTGCTGATCGACGCCCTTGATCGAGTCGGGCAAGGCGAAGAACGACCGGTACAGCAGAAACGGTCCATCGATCGCGAGCAGGGGACCGGGCACGGGCCCGCTCAGAGGACCGTGACGGATGGGCCGGACAGCCCCGCGTACACGACCCGGTAGGTCCCGGGCCCCGGGAGCGCCGTGTCGTACGCTCCGCGGGCGCCGACCCGAGCGTGCAGGACTGTGCGCCAGCCGTGGCGGGTCCTGAGCTCGATCGTGACCTTGCCGTGCGCCGGCCCCGGGAACACGTTCCCGTGCAGACCGGCCACCGCTCCGACGAGGTCGTCGACGAGCGGGACGAGCGCCAACACCGCGCGCGCCTGGGCGCTCACGTGCCGATGTGCGCCGGTCGACTTCCCCGCCGCCGTCGCCCGGCCGGGCGCGGTCGAGATCGTCGTGAACGAGGCCCACGTCGAGAGCAGCCCGAAAGCGTGCTCCAGCTCGCTGCCGGTTACCGTCGTCGTCCCCTTCGTGCCGACGACCTCGGCGGTGATGATCCGCGGCGAGACGCCGTGCTTGGTCACCCTGATCCCGATCAGATTGCCCTTGACCCACGACCCGAGCTTGGCCGCGGCGGCGGACGGCGACAGCTCATAGCTCCAGGTGTGGTAGGGGTCGCCGCCGGCGCCGTCGTAGCGATCGACCACGCCCCGCAGCCACGGCTCGGGCGTCGAACCGGGCCACACGTTCTCGACGTTCTCGGTGTGGCCACCCGAGCTCGAGAAGAAGTAGGTGACGACGGGGGCGCCGTGGTAGGTGACGACCTGCCCGCGGGTCGCCGCGACGGCCGCGTCGGTTGTCGACGTCTCGGCCGCGACGCCCCCGTACATCTGCGAGCGGGTGTCGGCATACAGCTCGAACGCACCGCCGCCGACGTCGCTGGTGATCGCATAGGTGCGGGCCGCGACGGCCTGCGTCTGAAGCGCCTGGGCCGACCAGTTGGCGGGCATCTCCGCCGCGATCACCCCGCGAACGTAGGCATCGAGCCCGACCGCGTCGACCGACTCGACCCCGCCGCTGCCGTCGGGGCGGAACTCGAGCGAGCCGCGGTACTGCCCCATTCCCGCCAGGTCGAGCGGGCCGGGCCCCGAGACCGTCAGCGGCGCCGCCAGCTCGGTGATCTTCTTGCCGCCACCGACGGGAGCGAGCGTGAGCGTGCCGTCGGCGTTCGGCTGCACGACGAAGGTCTTGCCGGCCGTGAGCTTCTTCGCTCCGGCCTTGGTCGCGCCACTGAACGCCGCCGAGCCCGTGCTCAGCAGCACGGTCACCGTCTGGCGAGGATTTGTGGTCCCGATCGACGTGCCCTCGTAGTAGTGCGCGAGGATCCATCGGTAGCTCTTGCCGTGCAGCGCATATCCATAGGCGCCGTACTGGCTCATGCCGATGCCGTGTCCGTTGCCGGCGCCCTGAATGTAGAAACTGCTCGCCGCGCTCGCCCCCGAGGCGGGCAGCAGCATGAGCGCGCTCACGACAAGGAGCGCCGTAATGATCCGGTAGGTTGCCGCTGTGGCCGAGCGCAAGGCGTCAGATGTGTTCGTGGAGTGCCTGGAGGCTGAGGGTGTTCAGTATGTCTTCGGTATTCCCGGCGAGGAAACACTTGATCTAAGCAAATCGCTCGAAGACTCTTCTTCGATTCAGTTCATCCCCGTCCGCCACGAGCAGGGTGGCGCGTACATGGCCGACGCCATCGGCCGCCTCACGGGCCGGGCGGGTGTCTGCCTCGGGACCCTCGGCCCGGGAGCCACCAACCTCGTCACGGCGGTCGCCGACGCGTTCCTCGATCGCGCGCCACTCGTCGCCCTGACTGGCCAATCCGACCTCGAGCGTATGCACAAGGAGTCCCACCAGTACATCGATCTCCTCGGGATCCTTCGCCCCATCGTCAAGTGGAACGCGCGCGTCTCCAGCCCCGAGATCGTACCCGAGGTGGTTCGCAAGGCCTTCAAGGTGGCGGAGTCCGAGAAGCCGGGAGCCACCCACCTCGAGCTGCCGGAGGACGTGATGGCGCGCCCCCTCGACGCCTCGCCGCTGGTCCGCCACGACCCGGTCCAGCCCGAGCCGGGGATCCGGGAGCTCCAGCGCGCAGCCGAGATCATCGCCTCCGCCGAGAACCCGATCGCGCTGGTCGGCAACGGCGCGATCCGCGCTCACGCCGCCCGCGCCCTGCGCTACTTCGTCGGCGCCACCGGAATCGCCGCGGCGGAGACGTTCATGGCCAAGGGGCTGCTCGACTACGAGGACCCCCACGCGCTCGGGACCGTGGGGCTCCAAGCGCGCGACTACGCGATGGCGGGCTTCGAGGACGCCGACGTGGTGATCGCGATCGGCTACGACCTCGTCGAGCACTCGCCCGAGCACTGGAACCCCCGCGCCGACAAGCGGATCATCGTGATCGACAGCGTCGCCGCCGAAATCGACGAGTTCTTCGTGCCCGAGGTCGAGCTGATCGGCGACATCGCCCACGTGCTCTCGCGCCTGGCGGCGAACATCAGCCGGGTCGCGGCGAGCTCTGGGTCCACCCGGCTGCGCGACCTCGTCCTCGGGGCGCTCCACGGCGCCAGCAGCGACCAGCACTTCCCGATGCAGCCGCCGCGCGTCCTCTGCGACATCCGCAGCGCCCTCGGCCGCGACGACCTGCTCGTCTCCGACGTCGGCATGCACAAGCTCTGGATCGCGCGCATGTTCCCCGCGCACGAACCGGGAACCGTGCTGATCGCCAACGGCCTCGCGGGGATGGGCTTCGCGCTGCCGACCGCGATCGCCGCCAAGCTCGTCCACCCGCAGCGCAACGTCGTCGCGGTCAGCGGCGATGGCGGCTTCCTGATGAACGCCCAGGAGCTCGAGACCGCGGTCCGCCTGCGCACCGCGGTCGTCAACGTCGTCTGGGAGAACGGCCAGTACGGCTCGATCGTCTGGAAGCAGGACCGCAAGTTCGGGCGCCACTTCGGCGTGGACTTCGGCAACCCCGATTTCGTCAAGCTCGCCGAGTCGTTCGGGATGCCGGCGTGGCGCTGCGCCACCGCAGACGACTTCTCGGACCGCCTGCGCCACGCCCTCAGCCTCGACGTCCCCTCCCTGATCGTGGTCCCGATCGACTACTCGCTCGACATCGCGATCTCGGAGGAGCTCGGGGCAGAGACCGTCGCCATGTAAGGGGGGCTCTGCCCCGAGGGCTGTAAACGGGGGGCGCTGTGTATCGCCGGCGCCTGGCGATACACAGCGCCACCCGGTTGCGCCCCTGGAGGCAGAGCCCCTAATCCAGATTCCCCTGCGCCATCTTGCGCAGGTCCATCGCCTCGTTGTACGTCTCCTCGTCGACGCCCTTCTCGTAGGCGACCTCGCGGAGCATCCGGCCTGAGCTCGCCGCCTCCTTGACGATCTCGGCGCCCTTGTCGTAGCCGATGTAGGGGTTCAGCGCGGTGGCCGCGGCCAGCGTCGCCTCGGCCGAGCGCAGGCACCCCTCCTCGTTGGCGCGGATGCCATCGACGCACTTCTCGGCAAACACGCGCGAGGCGCTGGTCAGGAGCTTGATCGAGTCCAGGAGGTTGCGGGCGATCAGCGGCACGCGGACGTTCAGCTCGAACTGGCCCTGGGAGCCCGCGATCGTGATCGCCGTGTCGTTGCCGATCACCTGGGCGGCGACCTGGATCACGACCTCGGCCATCACGGGGTTGACCTTGCCGGGCATGATCGAGGAGCCCTTCTGGAGCTCGGGGAGGAACAGCTCGCCGATCCCCGCCCGCGGGCCCGAGCCCATCAGCGCGAGGTCGTTGGCGATCTTGTTCAGCGACACCGCCACGACCTTCAGCGCGCTGGAGAGCTCGACGAGCGCGTCGCGGTTGCCCTGCGCCTCGAACGGGTCCTCGGGGGGCCGGATCTCGAGTCCGGTCGTCTCGGTCAGCCGCGCCCGCACGCGGTCCGCGAACTCCTTGTGGGTGTTCAGGCCGGTGCCGGTCGCGGTCCCCCCGAGCGGGATCTGCGCCACCTGGGGGAGCGCGTTGCGAATCCGCCTGGCGCCCAGGCGGGCCTGGGCCGCGTAGCCCGAGAACTCCTGCCCGAGCGTGACCGGCACGGCGTCCATCAGGTGGGTGCGGCCGGACTTGACGATGTCGTGGAACTCGCTCGCCTTGGCGCTCAGCGCCGCCTCGAGCTGGTCGAGCGCGGGGAGCAGTTCGTTCTCCACCTCATCGAGCGCGGCGAGATGGACCGCCGACGGGAACACGTCGTTGGAGGACTGCCCCATGTTGACCTGGTCGTTGGGGTGGACGCCGTCGCCGGCGAGCCTCGCGATGACCTCGTTGGCGTTGGTGTTCGTGGAGGTTCCCGAGCCGGTCTGGAAAACGTCGATCGGGAACTGGTCGTCGAGCTCGCCGTCGGCGACGCGGTCGGCGGCCGCGGCGATCCGATCGGCGCGGTCCTGGTCGAGCAGGCCGAGCTCGGCGTTGACGCGGGCCGCCGCGCCCTTGATCCGCCCGAGCCAGTGCAGGACAGGCGCCGGCACGGTCTCGCCCGAGATGGGGAAGTTCGAGACCGCCTTCGTGGTCTCGGCACCCCAGAGCTGCTCCTTCTCCTGAACGCCCATGCCTGGTCCTTTCGCCGTGTCGATTTCGTGTCGCTTTGGAACAAGCTACACCCGCGCTACGGCCGCGGTCGTCGTGCCGGCCGCGCCCGCTTCGCACCCGCGCCTTTGGCTGACGATCGGCTCGGTAAACGGCAGCACGGAAGGAGGGTGGGTGAGGGCGCCGGCGGGTCGCCGGGAGCCTCTGATCGACCCGATCGGCTGGCCAAACCCGCGGTCCACCCTCCTCAGCTCTCGCGGTCCTACGACGGGAGGGTGCCCAAACCCGCCGGTTTGTGCCCGGAGTGTGTCGAGAGTGTCACGGCGGTGGTGCATAGCGCGTCAACACCGGCGCCAGATCCGAGCCCTGTCGACCTACGCACACTCCTCGTGCACAACTCGACAGGCCTCGCCATCCGGCGCAAGGTTGTCGTGCTGTGCACCATCGAAACGGCCCGCGATGCCCCCGCCCCTCCTGCCTTCCCCAGCGCCGTTTACCGAGCCGCGCTCCCGCCACCGCCACGTCTCACCCGCAGAACCAGATCAGCTCGCGCGCCACCGCCACCGGGTCGTCGTAGGCCATCAGAAACCCGGTGCCGGGGACGATGCGCAGCTGCGCGTCCGGGAGGAGGTCGAGCGCCTCGCGGGCGGACTCGACGGGATGCATCCTGTCCTCGTCGGCCCACAGCAACAGGACCGGAGAGTGGATCAGGGGGTAGGCGTCGAGCAGCTGGCTCTGGGCCTCCACCGGCCAGCGCCGGGCGAACTTCGCCCACGACCGCGCGCGGTTGCCGTTGCCTCCCACGTCGGCGAAGGCGTGGCGGACCAGGTCGCGGGCCTCCGGGTTGCGCTGGGCCGACAGGCGCTCGCCGACAGACGGACGGAAGACGAGCTTCGCTCCGTGCGATAGCAGCCGGTCCAGCCCCGGCAGTGCCGCGGTCTTGCACGCCGCGCGCCACGCCGCCCGCTTTCCGGCGTTCGTATCTCGGTGGTGCAGGCGGTTGGGCATCAGCACGAGGTGGCTGGGCTCGACTCGGCCGGCGCTGACGGCGCGCAGGGCAAGCTCGGCGCCGATGTCGTGTCCGGCGAGCAGCGGCCTCGGCCCCATGACCTCGTGGCAGAAGCCCGCGAGCACGTCCGCGAACCAGTCGGGCGTGTACGGGTGGCGCGGGCGGTCCTCCGAGTCTCCGTGGAGCGGGAGGTCGGGCAACACGACGCGGAAGCGCTCGGACAGCGGCGCTACGATCGGCTCCCACTCACGGTGCGAGAGACCGAGCGAGTGGAAGAGCGCCAGCGGCCGACCGGTTCCGGTCTCGCGGTAGGCGATGCGAGCTCCGTCTTCGTGGTGGTATAGCCGCAGCCGCATCGAACAAACCTTTATCCGGGTTACGCGATTTGTGATCTTGGCATCGAGAGGTTGTGCAAATGCTGCACGACCCTCGCGAACCCTCCCCATACAGCCTGAAATGCTTGCATGGAGCAAATTCGCACTAGCCCCCTCGGGCTCTCAACCTCGCAGGCAGCGCGTGCGCTCGGAGTCTCCCTCGGGACAATCCGCCGGTGGTCGGACATGGGTTACCTCCAGTCCTACCGCACTCCCGGTGGTCAGCGTCGTTTCAGCCACCAGCAAATCGAGCAGTTCATCGGTTCGCTGCAGCGCGACGCCCAGCCGACCCCAGGGCAGTCGACGCGCCTCAGCGCTTAGATGACCGATCTCGTTTTCACGAGCCCGCGCCAGCCGTGGGTTCGGAAAGGGGATCGGTCGTCTACCCCGCGCCGGCCTCTTTGATCCGACGCTCCATCGCGAGCTCGGTGTCGAAGTCGGCCGCGTCCGCGTGCCGGTACTCGACGCCCTCGCCACTGAGCAGCTTGGCCAGCACCTCGACGTAGCCACCGTCGAGTTGCGACCCTGAGACGCGGCGCAGCTCGCGCAGCGCCTCGAACGAGCTCATCCGTGTCCGGTACGTGTCGCTCGCGGTGAGCGTGTCGTAGACCTCCGCCACCGAGATGATCTTCGCGATCTCCGGGATCTGCTCGGCCGATAGTCCCTGCGGGTAGCCGCGCCCGTCGATCCGCTCGTGGTGCGCGAGCACGATCTCGGCGACCGGGCCGTACATGCCGAGGTCCTTCAGCATGTCGGCGCCCAGCTCGGGGTGGCGCTGGATCGCCGTCCAGTCTTCGTCGGTCAACGTCCGGCCGCGCTCGGCGACCCGATCGGAGAGCGCAAAGTGTCCGATGTCGTGCAGCAGCCCGGCGGTGTGCGCCAGCTCGATCTCGTGCTCGGTCATTCCGACCTTCCGCGCGATGTCGCTGGCGAAGCGGGCGACGGCAGCGGCGTGGCGCGCGGCGCGCTCGTCGCGGATGTCCAGCGAGCGCATTAGTCCGGCGAGCACGCCCCAGGAGAGGGAGACGTATTGCTCCGAGCGGCGACGGGCGCGCTGAAGCAGGTGGGCCATGTAGGAGAACGCGAAGACTGCTGTCAGCGCGAACGCGATGCCCCGGAGACCGAGCTTGAGGTAGATGCTCGCGCCGGCGAGGACGAGCGCGACGTTCAGAGCCAGGCCCGGCAGCGACTCGACGAACTCCCGGATCCCGAGCGGAGCCTCGGGGCGCAAAACACGGCGCGATGCCATGAAGACCAGAAAGCTCAGGGAGTACGCCAGAAGCGCGCCCGCCGCGAGCACCAGGTAGAAACCGGCGGTGTCGATCGGGGTCGGCTACGCCGCCTTCATCAGCAACCCGACCGCGAGCGCGGGAATCACCCCGGCCGGAAGGTTGATCAGAAAGATCGATCGCAGTCGCGTGTGGAGCCGAGCTGCAGCCGCCAGCTCAGACAGGATCGCAGCCGCCACTGCGCTCGCCGGACCGAGAAACGCCGCTGCCAGTACGTATCACGATGAAGGCTGCGGACACCGACGGGGCGCCCCGGGTACCCGCAACCATGATGCCAGCAGCGATGGCAGCGATCGCAAGGACGACGCTGAGTTGATTCGCTCGATCACCGGACGCCTCAAAACTGGCAATCACGATGCTTGCCACTAAACAGGCAATGATCAGAGAAAGCCCGACCGTCTTTAGTCGCGCCACCCCCGGCAACTTTGCGGCCGAGCGGCCGTGCATGCAGTCACGGTACCGCGAACTGCGCTGCAAAACCATTTGATTTGACCAGATCAGCCTTCGCGCCAACCCATTGAGGGCCTCCTATGACTCCGCCGGCGGCCCCAGCCGTCGATGGTCCGTGCTCTCCTGACCGTTCCCAACCCGACCGGTTTACCTTCCGTGAACCGGTGCCGCTTGGTACTGGGCTAAGAACCCGAGCGGTTTTGCAGCGGTTTATATCGTATATTTGTCCAATTCTAGGCCGGTGGTATATGTATCGCATCGGTTGCGCCGACCTTTCCCGTGCATGCGTTATCTGAAGACGAGCGAAGCGGCTGCGTTGCTGAACGTCAGCCCGAACACATTGAGGGCGTGGGAACGCCGATTCGGGTTCCCAAAGCCGCAGCGTTCGCCGGGCAAGCATCGGCTGTTCACGCATGGCGAAGTGGCCGCTTTGAGAGATGCGTTGCAGGAAGGTCTGTCGATCTCGTCCGCCGTCTCGCGCGCTCGCGAAGGCCTGGCGGCAGACAGCAACTCGCTTGTCGGAGCTCTCGTCTCCTACGAGCGGGAGCGCGCCGATGCGGCCATAGAGGCGGCACTGGCGCTGCGGTCGGTCGAGCGGTCGGTCGCCGACGTGCTCCTGCCCACGCTCGACGAGATCGCCCGTAGATACACGGTTGAGTCGGCGGCCTGGGCGTTTGCCGCGCACTGGGGCGCCGATTGGTTGCGCAGAGCGCAGCGACTCGCGCCACCGCCAGTTCGCCCCGTGTCGATTGTGGTTGGGGACGCATCGAGGGACGAACTAGATCCGGACGCTCCGCACATTCGCGCGCTCGAGTTGTTCTGCGTTCGGGCAGGGGTGAGGGTCCTGAGCTTGTCCGCTCGAGGCGTGGCGGGAATTGGCGATGCACTCGCCGTGCACCGTCCGAATCTCGTGGTGCTCGCGGGAGGGCACTTGGGTGACGACGCAGTCGCAAGGTGGGCCTACGCAGTACGACTGGCAGCGGGAGCACTGCCGGTAGCAGTTTATCGCCGCGGAGGTCAGCGTGTGCGAATGCGTACAACAACAAGCACCGGTGTGTTGCCCGCCAACGCGGCCGAAGCGCAGCGCCGGATCCTCGAGCTGGTCGAGGTTGAGCGCGCAAAGCCAGCAGTCGCGATCGCACCGGCCCCGCGGCACCCGGGCGAGCTACCCGGGGGTGCGCGTACCGCGACCCTGTAATTTGGAAACGTCTTCCCGCGAGGGGGCAGCTTGTCAACCGTCCAACTGAACCGCCGGCTAAGCCTGGTACCAACTCCGGAACCTGTTCCGGAAGTTTCGTTTTGCAGCCACTGCGGTTCGCCCCCTGCGCCGGACGCCGATTCTCGTGTGTGCGCGTCATGCGAGCTCGGCTTGCTCCTCACCGCCGGCGCGGACCTGGCTCCCGCTCCCGGCGCCGCCTTCATCGTCATCGACAGCTCGATGTCCGTGTGCGCCGTCTCCGGCGCCGCCGAGACGCTACTCGCGGTCAGTGAGACCGACGCCGTCAACCGGCACCTGACCGAGCTGGTAGTGCCCGCCGACGCCGAGGCGTCCGGGCCGCAGAACCTCGCCGTCGCCGTGACCTGGGCGGCGCGTGGCGAGGAGGGCGCCCAGGCCGTGACGATCCGCCCGGCCAACACGTTCGGGGTCCGGATCCGCGCGCGCATAGGCGCCTGCGGTCCCCCAAGCGCGGCGCTGCTGGTCTTCGACTCCTAGGCGCGCGCGCCCGTCATCTGTCCCGTACCTCGAGCGCGGTCGACTCTCGGCGCCGCGGGGCGCTGTTTTGGCGCCCGTCGCCCTGAATCGCCGGCGGCCCGGTAAACGGCGCCGGGGAAGGAGTGCGGAGCAGGCGCGATCTCGGGCCTTTCGATGGTGCAGAGCACGACAACCTTGCGCCGGACGGCGAGCCCTGCCGGGCTATGCACGAAGAGTGTGCTCAATACGCCAGGGCTCGGATCTGGCGCCGGTGTTGACGTGCTGTGCACCATCCCCGTGACAGTCTCGACACTGACACTGACACACTCCCGGCACGATCTCGCCACGAAGACCTGCTGAGTCGAAACCCCCACCCTGAGGATCGAGCCGAGCCAGACAGGCGGCGTCGCCACAACCCCACGCGTCGCCACAACCTCACCCGGCGCCATAACCCCACCCGGCGTCACACCCCGCCCGACCGCACCCCCCACAAATCCTGCAAGTGCACTATCTCTCCCACGATGCACGGGGGGTTGCGAAGCTTGCATCCCGCCCCAAACCTAACGATAACTCTCCAGCCATGAATGGAATCCGAACCAACGCGGCGGCCGTCATGCTCGGCGTCAGCCCCAACACGCTCCGTAGCTGGGAGCGCCGCTACGGCTTCCCGCGCCCGCTCCGTTCACCCGGCGGCCACCGCCAGTACGCCCTCGTCGAGATCGAGTCGCTGCGGCTCGCCCTGGCCGAAACCCACAACGTCTCCTCGGCGGTTTCGCTCGCGCAGGAGCGCGGCGAGGGGCCGTCGTCGCCGGCGCGGCTCGCGGCCGCCTTCGCGGCGTTCAATGAGGACAACGCCGCACGGCTGCTCGAGGAGAGCCTCGCGCTCCGCTCGGTCGAGCGGACGATCGAGGAGGTCCTGCTCGAGGCGGTCTCGGCGCACATCCGCGAGGACCGCCCGACGGTCGAGTACGAGTTCGGCTGGCGGTTCGCGACCGGCTGGCTGTCCGCCTTGAAGCGGGTCTCGCCGCCGGCGACTCGGTCGGACGGGATCCTCGTACTCGACGCGACAGCCGCGCTCGACCTCGACGCACTCCACGCTCAGGCGTTCGAGCTGATCGTCAGGCGCGCGGGAGTACGAACGCTGTCGCTGTCGCCCGCCACCGATCCCGCTCGTCTCGGCCGCGCCCTGCGCGCGCTGAATCCGAACGCGGTGGTGCTGACCGGACGCAGAGTGACGCTCGACGCAATCGGCCGGCTCGTCTACGCGATCCGCGGAACCGTCCCCGAGGTAACGGTGTTCGACTATCGCGGCGCCGTCCCGGACACCGGCGCCAGCACGGTCTGCCGGCTGGGTGAGGCGCCAACCGCCGCCCTCGAGTTGCTGCTCGGCAAGCTGCAGCAGCTGACCACGGCCCGCGCCACCCGCCCTGCGGTCGTGCCGATAGCGCTGGCGAGATAGAACGCCCGGGCGGCGGCCCCTCTTACAATCCGCCGCCCATGCCCCAGCCCCACCGCCCCGTCGACCCCCACGCCTCGTTTCCCGAGCTCGAGGAGCGCGTGCTCGAGCGGTGGCGCGAGCGGGCCGTGTTCGACGAGTCGGTCAGGCGCCGCCGCGACAGTCCCTCGTGGGGCTTCTACGAAGGGCCGCCCACCGCCAACGGACCGCCGGGCTCGCACCACGTCCTGGCCCGGGTGTTCAAGGACATCTTCCCCCGCTACAGGACGATGCGCGGCTTCTACGTCGAGCGCAAGGGTGGGTGGGACTGTCACGGGCTGCCGGTCGAACTCGCCGTCGAGGCCGAGCTCGGCTTCACCTCGAAGGGCGACGTCGAGCGCTACGGGATCGCGGAGTTCAACGCTCTCTGCCGCAAGACCGTCCTCAGCCACGTCGAGGACTGGACGAAGCTGACCGAGCGGATCGGCTTCTGGATCGACACCGATAACGCCTACAAGACGCTCGACTCCGACTACATCGAGTCGGTGTGGTGGGCGCTGAAGACGATCTACGGGAACGGGCTGCTGTACGAGCGGCTGAAGGTCGTCCCGTACTGCACGCGCGACGAGACCACCCTGTCGAGCCACGAGCTGGGACAGCCCGACGTCTATCGCGACGTGCTCGATCCGTCGGTGTACGTCCGCCTCCCGGTCAGGGAGGCGCATGGCGCGGCGCACGCCGGCGACGAGCTCCTCGTGTGGACGACGACGCCGTGGACGCTCGTCTCGAACGCCGCGGTCGCGGTCGATCCCGAGCTGATCTACGTGCGCGCCCGGAGCGACGACGGCCCCGTGTTCATCCTCGCCGAGGAGCTGCTCGAGCGCGTGCTCGGGGGAGCCGACATCCTCTCGAGCTTCCCCGGCTCCGAGCTCGAGGGCGTCCGCTACGAGCCCCCGTTCCCGTTCATCCCGGCGAGCGTCTATGGCGAGCTCGGTCACAGCGTGCTCCTCGGCGACTTCGTCACCGCCGACGACGGCACGGGGCTCGTCCACACCGCGATCGCGTTCGGCGAGGACGACTTCCGCCTCGGCCAGCAGTACGGGCTGAACGTGGTCAACCCGGTCAGGCTCGACGGGACGTTCGACGAGCGGATCGGCCCGTACGCCGGGCGCTATGTGAAGGAGGCCGATCCGGACCTGATCGAGGACCTCCGGGCCCGGGGGCGGCTGCTCCGCGCCGAGACGATCGAGCACAGCTACCCCCACTGCTGGCGGTGCGGAACGCCGCTGCTCTACTACGCCAAGCCGTCCTGGTACATCGGGACCAGCCAGATCAAGGACAGCCTGCTGGCTTCGAACGAATCCGTCAACTGGCACCCGGAGCACGTCAAGCACGGCCGATTCGGCAAGTGGCTGGAGGGCAACGTCGATTGGGCGCTGTCGCGCGAGCGCTACTGGGGGACGCCGTTGCCGGTGTGGCGCTGCACGAAAGAGCACGTACACGCGATCGGCTCGTTCGCGGAGCTGGCAGAACTCTCCGGGGTGACGCTGAGCGATCCGCATCGCCCGTTCGTCGACGAGGTCACCTTCCCGTGCCCGGACTGCGGCGAGGAGATGCGCCGCGTGCCCGAGGTGATCGACGTGTGGTTCGACTCCGGGTCGATGCCGTTCGCGCAGTACCACGCTCCCCACGAGAACCTCGAGCTGTTCCGCGAGCGCTTTCCCGCCGACTTCATTTGCGAGGCCCTCGACCAGACGCGCGGGTGGTTCTACTCACTGCTGGCCGTCTCGACGCTGCTGTTCGACCGCTCGTCGTATCGGAACGTGGTCTGCCTGGGCCTGATCCTCGACGACGAGGGGCGCAAGATGTCGAAGTCCCTCGGCAACGTGGTGGCGCCGTGGGACGTGATCGATCGCTACGGCGCCGACGCGTTCCGCTGGTACCTGTTCACCTCCAAGCAGCCCTGGGACAACTACCGGTTCTCGCTCGAGACGATCGGCGAGGCGATCCGCCAGTTCCTGCTCCAGCTGTGGAACACGTACAGCTTCTACGTCCTGTACGCCAACGCGAACGAGGTCGACCGCGACGTCGCCCTGGACGTGTCGAACGCGAGCGATCTCGACCGCTGGACGTTCTCCCGGCTTCAGGCGACGACCCAGACGGTGATCGAGCGGCTCGACGAGTTCGACGCGACGACCGCCGGCCGGGCGATCGCCGAGTTCGTCGACGAGCTCTCGAACTGGTACGTGCGCCGCTCCAGGCGTCGCTTCTGGGACGGGGACCCCGTGGCCTTCGGTCTGCTCCGCGAGTGCATAGTGACGCTGGGGAAGCTGCTCGCGCCGTTCTGCCCGTTTCTGTCCGACGAGATCTACGACAACCTCGACGGCGCGCAGCCCAGCGTGCACCTGTGCGACTTTCCGACGCCCGGCGAGCGCGACCGCGAGCTCGAGCAGGCGATGGCGACCGCGCGTGAGACGGTGCGGCTCGGGCTCGCCGCTCGCGCCCAGGCGAAGCTCAAGGTCCGCCAGCCGCTGCGCGCCGCGGTGGTGGTCGCGACCGGTTCCGAGCGCCAGGCGATCGAGCGGTTCGCCGAGCTCGTCCGGGAGGAGCTCAACGTGCAGGAGCTACGGTTCGTCTCCGAGGCCGATGAGCTCGGCGAGGTCGAGGTCAAGCCCAACTACCGGACGCTCGGACCACGGTTCGGGCGGGAGATGCCGCTCGCGGCCGCCGCCATCGCGGCGCTCGACCCCGGGCACGTGGCGGCGTCGCTGCGCGAGGGCCGGACGGTGGCGATCTCGATCGGAGGCGCGGATCACGTCGTGGGTGCCGAGGATCTGCTCGTCTCGATGAAGCCGCTCGAGGGCTACCAGGTAGAGCGGGAGGGGTCGCACGCCGTGGCGCTCGAGCTCGAGATCGGCGACGACCTGCGCGACGAGGGCTGGGCCAGGGAGATCGTCCACGCCGTTCAGAAGGCGCGCCGCGAGGCTGGCCTCGAGATCACCGACCGGATCGTTCTGACGCTCGACGGCGACCCCGCGCTGCTCGCCGCCGCCCGGGCGCACGAGCCCTACCTCGCCGCCGAAACGCTGGCTGTCGAGGTCGGCTACGAGTCCCTTAATGGCGTAGCGCCCGTCGAAATCGACGGGCGCGCATTACACGTCGCCGTCGCGGCGGCCTGAGAACGGAGTCTCAGGCGAGCGCCGGCTCGAGCTCTGCCTCGAGCTTGCGTTTCGGATAGGCGCCGATCACCGTCTTCGCCGCCTGCCCGTTGCGGAACAGGATCAGCGTCGGGATCGACATGATGTTGAAGTTGACCGCGGTCTCCTGATTCTCGTCCGTGTTCATCTTGACGACCTTGAGCTCGCCCTCGCGCTCCTGCGCGATCTCCTCGACGACCGGAGCGACCATCCGGCAGGGCCCGCACCACGGTGCCCAGAAGTCGACCAGCACCGGTATCTCGGACTCGAGGACCTCGGCCTGAAAGTTGTTATCGGTGACTTCGCCGACGATGCCTGCCATTTGGGCTCCTTATTTCTGAGCGGGTACTTCAAAAAGTATAGCATGGGCCACCGAGGCCGCCTACTAGCCTACGTTTTCGGATGGCGGAACCGACGAACAGCGAGATCGCGGCCGCGCTCGACGAGCTCGGCGACCTGTACGAGCTCGACGGAGCGATCGTCCATCGCATCGTCGCGTACCGAAATGCGGCCAAGGCGGTACGGGACGCGCCGGTGTCGGTCACGGCGCTGGCACGACAGGGACGCGCCACCGAGCTTCCCGGAATCGGGGGGATCATCCAGGAGAAGGTCCTGGCGCTGGCCGACGATGGCGCGATCCCCGCCGCCGTGAAGCTACGCGCCAAGTTCCCGCCGGGACTGATCGAGATGACGCACCTGCCGGGACTCGGGCCCAAGCGTGCCCGGAGGCTGTTCGACGAGCTCCAGATCGACTCGCTCGAGGCGCTGCGGACGGCCGCTCGGGAGCATCGCATCCGGACGCTGAAGGGGTTTGGGCCCAAGGCCGAGGAGAGCATCCTGGCCGCGCTCGAGGCCTACCGGCCCGACGGGCCCCGGACCCGCGTGGTCCTGAACCGGGCGCTCGCCGTGGGTGAGACACTGGTCGCGGCGCTGCGCGATCACCCGGCCGCCGAGCGCGTCGAGATCGCGGGCTCGGCGCGACGGATGACCGACAGCGTCAAGGACCTCGACGTGATCGCCACGGCCACCGATCCGGCGGCGCTCGCCCGCGCCGCGACCCAGCTCGATCTGGTCGAGTCGGCCGGCACCGCCAGCGCGGCCGGCGCGAGGCTGCGCACCCACACCGGGCTCCAGGTCGATCTGCGAATCGTCGAGCCCGACCAGTTCGGCAACCTGCTCCAGCACCTCACGGGCTCCAAGCAGCACAACATGGCGCTGCGCGACGCGGCGGTCCGCAAGGGCCTGCACGTTTCCGAGTACGGGGTGCTCGACGACGCCACCGGCGAGACCCACCGCTGCGCCGATGAAGCTGCCGTGTACGCACTGCTCGGGCTGGAGTACATCGAGCCCGAGCTGCGGGAGAACCGCGGGGAGCTGGAGGCGGCGGCCGACGGGACGCTGCCCGAGCTGATCGAGCTCGGCGACCTCCGCGGCGATCTGCACTGCCACACGGTCGCGTCGGACGGCACCGCCTCGATCGAGGAGATGGCGCTCGCGGCGCGCGATGCCGGCTACGAGTACCTCGCGATCACCGACCATTCCGCGGTCGTCGGCTCGGACCTCTCGCCCGACGAGCTCGCCGAGCACATCGAGCGGATCCGCTCGGTCACGGTCGACGGGATCGAGCTGCTCACCGGCACCGAGGTCAACATCCTCCCGAACGGGACGCTCGACTACGACGACGATGTGCTCGTCGAGCTCGACTGGGTGGTCGCGAGCGTCCATTCGTCGTTCCGGATGCCGTCAGAGGAGATGACGGCGAGGATCGTGGCCGCGATCGAGCATCCGCTGGTGGACGTGATTGGCCACCCCTCCGGTCGGAAGATCGAGCGCCGGCGGCCGTACGCGTTCGACATCGAGCAGGTGATCGAGGCCGCCGTCCGCACGGGGACGATGCTCGAGATCAACGCCAGCCCCGACCGCCGGGATCTGAACGAGGTCAACGCACGCGCCGCGGCGGCCGCGGGCGTGCCGATCGTGATCAACTGCGATGCCCACCGGATCAAGGGGTTCGAGGTGGCCCGGTACGGAATCGCCACCGCACGCCGCGGGTGGCTGACCGCCGCCGACGTCGCCAACTCGAGGCCCTGGGCCGAGGTGGCGGCGATGCGCAAGCGGAGCAGGTCCGCGGCGTGAACGCCATGCGCCCGCCGAACGGCGATTCACCTCACCGCTACGTGATCAGCTTGACCGCGCTCGCTTCCCCCTCGGACCTCGGCCCGGGATTCACAGCGAGCGAGTTCAAGCTGCGCAGGCCCGCGCTGGGGGTCGCGCTGCTGACCGGCACGTTCGCGCGCGGGTGAATCGTCGGGCTCACCGAGCCGCATCCCGCCGCCCAGACCAAGATCCACGCCAGCCCGAGCAGCTCCGCGCCGCGCCGGACCCGGCGGCGCGGGAGCCGCCAGCCACGCTGGATCGCCACGAACCACGTCAGCCCGGCGATGCACAGGATGGCCGCGACGAAGAAGTTCAGGCGCAGCCCCAGGATGTGGTTCGAGTAGTCGATCCGGAGGGTCTCCTCAAAGATCCGGAAGCCGGAGTAGCCGGCGACGTACAACGCGAACAGGCCCGGGGCCCGGACCTTCCGCGTCCGGCCGAGCCACACGAGGAAGCCCGCCAGCGACAGGTTCCAGATGATCTCGTACAGGAACGTGGGCTGGAACGTCGCGTACTGGAGGAAGCCTGGTGGGCGGTGGACCGGAGAGATCTTCAAGCCCCACGGGAGCGTCGTCGGCTTGCCGAACAGCTCCTGGTTGAAGTAGTTGCCGATCCGTCCGAACGACTGGGCGACGAGCAGCGCCGGCGCGGCGCAGTCCATGAACCGCCAGATGTCGGGCTTGTCGAGTCGCCGGTGAAGCACCCACAGCCCCGCTGCCACTCCGCCCGCGATGCCACCCCAGATCCCAAGGCCACCCTTCCAGACCGCGAACGGCCCCCACCAGTGCGGCGGGATCTGGCTAGGCGTGGTGATCAGGAAGTAGATCCGCCCCCCGATCAGCCCGGCCGGGAAGCCCCACATCGCCACTTCGTAGACGAGCTCGCGGTTGCCGCCCAGGCGCTCCCAGCGCCGGCGCGTGATCAAGATCGCAGCGATCACGGCGAACACGTACGCGAGGCCGTAGGCGTGTACGAACAGCGGCCCGACGTTGAACCCGTTCGCGGACGGGCTGGGAATGAACGCGGTCATCCGGCCTTAAATCCTGGCAGCAACCGAGTTAGCACGTGTTGTGAGATTGTTTGGTCAATCACGTCGTGGCGGAATGGCGCGAGCAGCCGGGCTGCCTCTTGCGCGTACCCGGGAGCCGGATCGTCGAGCGCGATACGCACCGCGGCCGCGAGATCGTCGCTGACCAGTCTCGCGTCGAGCTCTCTGGCCATTTCGCGCGCCGGATACGGCCCCTGCGAGGGCGTGGTCACGAGCATGCACCCGTGAGCGAGGGCCTCGAGCGGCGCGATTCCGAAGTCCTCGCGCCGGGGGGCGGCGACGAACGCTCGGGCTCGGCTGAGGAGCGCCCGAAACTCGGCCGTGCTCAACGACCCGGCGACCCGAACGCCGTCGGTCGATTCGATCGTGTCGGTCCCGGTGACGACGAGCGTCTCGTCGCTCCGACGGGCCCTGGACCAGGCCTCGAGCACGAGGTCCAGGCGCCGTTTCACCGGGTCCCCCGCGTACGTGACCGCGGCGATGTCCCGGTCCCCGTCCCCCGGCGAGCCCTCAACCGGCGGCGGCGCCAGCACGACGTCGGCGTGTTCGCCTCGCAGCGGCTCCAGCGACCGTGGGCTCCACACGAGCACCAGCGGCGCGCTCCTCAGCCGCCGGCGCTCGACCAGGCGCTGCCAGATCCCGTGGCGACCCGGCCGGTTCTCGGCCGCGATCGAGTCGAGCGAGATCGCGCCCGGCCGCGGCCACAGGAGCGCCGCCGTGATCGAGCAGTAGACGATCGCCGCCGGATCGTGCTCGGCGATCCCGCGCAGGCACGCCTCGCGGGCGAGTCGCGCCTCCACGAAGTCGGTCAGCGCCATCGTGCGGACCCGTGGAGCGGGCCGGGCGGCCGCGAGCTCGACCGTGGCGCCGGCCCGAGCGATCGATTTCACGAGCTCGGTGGCCGCGGCACGCCAGCCGGTCGTGCTGCCGACCGAGACGACCAGGACGTCGGTGCGAGCCACGACGCGCTTAGGAGCGCGGCCGCGCGGGGCGCCTGCCCGAGTGGCCGTTGAGCTCGAACAGGTTCGAGCGGAAACCTGGGGTGCGGACGAGCCGAATCGGCTGCAGCGGCGAGGTTCGCTCCACGTAGAAGCGCGCGCCGTCACGCTCCTCGATCGCCGTCACCGCCGAGGCCTGCCGACGCCACGCGAGCGCCCAGATGATCGCGAAGCCCGTGGCGACGGCCGGCACCTGCGGCAGGATGAACGCCACCGCGCCGGCACCGACGGTCAATACCAGCAGCGGCCACAGGCGGTTGAGCACCGTCCGCCCGGGGTTGAGCTCCGGGAGCATCATCTGCGTGCGGGCGTCGGCCAGCAGCGACGCGATCTGCGACGAGGTCGTCGCCCGGCGCCCGAGCCACGCGCCGATCACGGCGGCGAAGGCCCACCAACCGGCGGCGAATGGGAGAAGCAGGTTGTCGTCCGCGCCGCTCGCCCCGGCCAGCGTCACCGCGCCGAGCACGGTCGCGGCAGCGGCGCTGACCAGAACGGTCGTGCGGAGGAACTCGGGGAATCGCATCTCTTAATCGGCGGCGAGCAGCGCCAGCAGCTGCTGTACGCCGCTCGTTCCATCCACCACGATATCCGCCTCTGAAGTTATCTCCGACGGACCCTCGTCCGAGCGCACGCCGACTCTGATCGCCCGCTGGAGACGGCCGTCCTCGACCATGTGGACCAGCATTCGGAACGCATCGAGGTCGGTGACGTCGTCGCCGACGTACATGGCGTTGTCGAGGTCAACGTCGGCGAGCAGCGTCGCGAGCCCGGCCCCCTTGTCGATCTTGACCGGGGGCCGGACCTCGAGCACCTTGCGGCCCCAATGCGTGCGCAGCCCGGCCGCCTCGGCGCGGGCCGCGATTGCGTCGATCCCAGCGCGCGCAGCCTCTTCGTCCGGTGCGCCGCGCCAATGGAATGCCACGATCGGGCCCTTGTCCTCCAGGCGAATCCGCCGCCGGCGCACGTCCGCCGTGTCCGCTTCACGGCCGAACTCGTGGATCCGGCGGGCCCAGTCTTCGAGTGCCGGATCGATCACGGCCTCGGTCCATCCGGCGCGCAGCAGCTCGGCTCCGTGTGAGCCGAGGTAGGTGATCGTCCCGATCGCGACCATCGCGCGGGCATCGGACGCCTGCCGACCGCTGACGCACGCCACCAGCAGGTAGCGGCGGGCGATCCTGATCAGCAGCTGCCGGGTGGCCTCGGGGACCTGGGCGGCGGCGGCGTTCTCCACGATCGGCGCCAGCGTGCCGTCGATGTCGAGGAGGATCGCTGACCGGGTCGGGTTCGAGCGCAGTGGCGCAAGCGCCTCGGTGGGGAGCGCTGAGGGCACGACCGTAGTATGCCGACGGATGCGCCCCGGACGCACTCCGGGGTGGACACCGGTCCGTCAGGCAATAGCATTCAGGGCGACGATGGGTGACGCGGTCCAAGGCGACGGCTACGCCGTATCCAATCTCGCCCAGATGGGCGACGGCTACGGCTTTCGCAAGATCCGCCGCGAGGTCGGCGTGACCGCGTTCGGGATCAACGCGCTCGTCCTGCCACCGGGCTACGAGACCGGGACCCACTACCACGACGAGCAAGAGGAGACCTACTTCGTCCACCAGGGCGAGGTGGAGTTCTCGTTCGGGGACGGCTCGCGCCACCTCGTTCGGGCAGGTGGAGTCGCTCGAGTGGACGCGAAGACGCACCGCCGGTTGCGCAACGTGGGACAGAACGACGCGATCGTCGTGGTCGCGGGCGGGAAGGACGGCTACGTGGGCCGCGACGGTCAAGCGGTCGGAGACGATCCTCGCGCGGACGGTCCTCCGGGCGCCCCGCCCGCCAGTTGACGGCGGTACTGCTGCTGCACGGCCAGCCCGGCAGCGCAGGCGATTGGGACGGAGTGGTGGCCGCGATCGGAAGCCGGGCAGCGACGATCGCGATCGACCGTCCGGGGTGGAACGGCACGAGCCGAGCATCCGACCTCGCCGGCAACACGCAGGCGGGGCTGACCGCGCTCGACGGTCACGGCATCGGCCGCGCCACCGTCGTCGGCCACAGCTTCGGCGGAGCCGTCGGCGCGTGGATGGCCGTCCATCACCCGGACCGCGTCGAGGCCCTCGTCCTGGCGGCGCCCGCGGCGAACGCGGCGTCGCTGTACGAAGTGGATCGGTGGCTGGCCGCGCCGGTGCTCGGCTACCTGGCCAGCGCGGCGGCGCTGAGCGGCGCCGGGGCGGCGCTCACGGCCGCTCCGCTGCGCCGGCGGATCGCCAGAGGCCTCGCGATCGACGACAGCTACCTCAGCGCCGCGGGGCGGCGGCTGCTGACACCGGCGGCGTGGCGCGCGTTCGTGCACGAGCAGCGCGCCCTGATCCGCGACCTGCCCGTCCTCGACGGACGCCTCGCCGAGATCGCGGCCCCGACGACGATCGTCGCGGGAAGCGACGATCACGTCATCCCATCCGCCTCTATCCGGCGGCTCACGGTCCAGATCCCGGGCGCCCAGCTGCGGACGCTGAGCCACGCCGGCCATCTGCTGCATCTTCAGAACGCGGCGTCCCTGGCGGAGATCATCGTGTCCGCCGCCGGACCCGGCGCTACGTCACCAGGCTGACGACGTTCAGGCTCTTGCACTGCGCGCGTTTGGCCGGCGCCGTGTCGATCGTCGTCACCTTCCACGCGTGCGGCGTCGGCTGGAAGAAGACGACCGGGCGGGGATCGACCTTGCCCAGGCGAGCGGTCCAGAACAGCCGCCCGATGTTGGACCCGAGATCCCAGGCGAGCAGGCTCTGGTCGCCGATCGGGGCGCTCGGCTGGCCGCACGCGAAGATCCGTTTCGGTCCGCCGAGCCTGGCGATCAGGCCCGGCAGGTGATCGACGAACTTCGTCCGGGCCCGCTGAGTCTTCAGGTCCGCACGCTCGATGCGGACCTGGGTCCTGGCCGCCGGCAACAGCGACGCGGAGATCGCCACGACGATCAGCAGCGCGCACGCGACCCCGACCGCCGCAGGGATCCGAGCGCGGCTCAGGAGCGGCGGCAGGTCGACGAGGATCCGGCCGATCCCGACCCCGGCCAGCACGCACGTGACGCCACCGGCCTCGAACAGGTAGCGCGGGACTCCGGGCCAACCGTGAAGGACGAACGCGACTTCGACGATGACCCACAGCGCCGCCGCGCCGGCGATGATCAGCGTCGTCCGGTCGCGCCGGAGCGCCGCCAGACCGACCGCGAGCAGCGCCAGCAGATAGATCTGTGTCTCGTGCAGTCGGATGAACCGGCCGAGCTCGCCGAGCACCTTGTTCTGGTGAAGCGCCCGCGGGGACTTGAGCGCGATGTTCGCGGCCGTGAATAGGCTCTTGGAGGTGAGTCCGGGGATCCCGAACCACATCACCGGGAGCAGCAGGATCCCGCCAACGATCAATGGACGGATCGAGGGGAACTTCCGCCACAACCAGATCGAGTAGATACCGATCAGCGGAAACGTCTCGGGCCGGCCGAGCGCCGCCAGGATCCCGAGCGCGAACGCCCACTTGTAGCGGCGGTAGAGATGGCAGTCGATCGCGCCGAGGCACAGCGACACGATCATCGTGTCGGACTGGGCGCTGAGGATGTAGTGGGTGTAGTAGTCGATCCCGAACAGCGCCGCCACCGCGAAGGCGCCGGCGATCCAACCCGCCCAGCGGAAGCCTTCCGGAGGGTCGGTCAGCCTGTAGGCGATCCGCGCCGCGAACACGCCACCGCTCAGCGAGACGGCGACCGAGGTGATCATCCACAGCCACATCGCTCTGTGGCCGATCAGCGCGTACGGGACGGTGAACAGGAACGGCAGCGGCTTCCACGACGGCGCGCCGTTGGTGTCGAGCTTCCCGTGGATCGTGAGGTTGCCCCACACCAGCCAGCCGTACGGGTCGTATCCGGGGCGGGTCCTGGCCCAGAGAACGACGACCAGCGCCAGGAGCAGCACCGCGCCCGCGCCGATCACCCACCGAAGCCTCCACGCGAGTTCGAGCGCGGGCGAACGCCGGCGCCGGCCACGGCGACGTGCGGGGGCACGCTCCAGGACTTGAGGTGCTTCGACGGTTTGCTGCTCAGTCACGCGACGCGGCGACGGTATCAGCCGCGGAGGAAATTATGAGCAAGAGGGTCTCCGGGAGGACACAGTTCCATCTGGGTCCTCCCGGAGTGGTCAAGGAAGTGGGGGCGCAGTTCCTTAACCGTTTGTGGTGGTATGCCCGCAAACCATCGACGCTAAACAGGCTTTGGCCGGATTGAGAGAATCGGCGCTGTGAGCTACAGCACCGCAGACGCACGCGAGCAGGTCCTCGATGAGCTGGCGAACGCCACCGAGCATCTCGGCACGGCGGTGGCGCGGCTCGGCGAGGCCTACGAGCTGATGGACGAGCAGAGCGCGGATCGACTCGAGGAGCTGCTATTTCGACCGCTGCAAGCCGCCTACGGCGTCGCCAGGCGGACGCACGCCGAGTTCTCGGCCCGCTATGAGATCAGCGGCCGCGAGCTCGGACAGTCATCGCCCGGTCTGCCCGCCGGGCCGAGAGAGGAGATCGAACGCGCGGCCGATGAGGTCCGCACCGCCGACGAGACGATCGCGGCGCTCCAGGACTCGATGCTCCCCGTCGAGGTCGGGGATACCGAGCTGCGGGCCGGCCTCTCTCGCACGCGCGAACTGATCGCGCCGCTGCCGGCGCTGGCTCGCGAGATCGTGCGCACGCTGGGCCGCTGAGCACTAGTGACAGACGGCGGCGAGGTCGTCCTGCGCGGCGTCGGCGCGGTCCTGCGCCGCGCGATACACGGCGTAGGCCTTGCTACTCGGATCGGCCAGCCAATCGAGGTACGCCGCGTCGGCCTCCGCCTGCGCCTCGCGCCGAACGAAGCTGAGGTGCTCGAACAGGTCGCGCTCGTGGACGGCGGGACCGGTCAGCGTGAACTCGTAGCGCTCCCCGCGAACAGTCAGCACCGTCCGCTCGCCGTGATCTTGCCCCATTGGATTCCCCCCGCATCGTCCTAGTCGTCCCTGCCGCAAACAGTGGCGAGCGTCCGTTGCCACTCCGTTTCCCAGACGTTGTCGCGAGGGGCGGGCCGCGAATCAGCTGCCCCGGAGCGCCTGATCGAGGTCCGCCCACAGATCCTCGACGTCCTCGAGGCCAACGCTGAGGCGGAGCAGCCCGGGCGGGACGCGGGCTCCCTCCCAACGCGCGCGAGCCTCGAGCGTGGACGCGACCCCGCCGAGGCTGGTCGCGTTTTCGATCACGCGCAGCGAGCGCTCCACGCGGGCGGCGCTCTGCGCGTCGGCCACGTCGAACGAGAGCAGGGGGCCGAACGCCCTCACGTACCGAGCCGCCACGCGGTCGCCCAGACCGGGATAGCGCACCCGCTCTACGGCGGGGTGATCGGCCAGCCTGCGCGCGAGCTCGAGCGCGCTCGCCGACTGGCGCTCGACGCGGACCGCGAGGGTCTTCAATCCGCGCAGCAACAGCCACGCGGGGTCGGGCGCGGCGACGATCCCCGACGCCGTGCGGAACGCGGCGAGGCGCTCTGCGTCCTGCGCGCGAGCGCAAGTCACGACCCCGAGCAGCGCGTCATGGTGGCCCGAGAGGATCTTCGACGCGCTGTGGAGCACAAAGTCGGCACCGTGCTCGAGCGGGCGCAGGAGCAGCGGGCTCAGGACCGTGTTGTCGACCACCACACGCGCCGAGGCGGCGTGGGCTGCGGCGATCGCCTCGTCGAGGTCCGGAAAGGTCAGGAACGGATTCGAGCACGGCTCGAGCCAGACCAGGTCGGCGGGGGGTGGCGGCCGTGTCTGATCAAAGCCCACGACCTTCAGTCCCCAGCGGCCCAGCTCGTGGTCGAAGAGGTGGACCGTTCCCCAGTAGCCGCCGTCGGCGACGGCGACCGTCGAGCCGGGCGCGAGCAGTGCCAGCACGAGCGCCGTCGTCGCTCCCGTCCCGGAAGGGAAGAGCAGTCCCTCGCCACCGTCGAGCTCGCCGAGCAGTCGCTCGGCCTCGACCCCTACCGGGTGCGCGATCCGCTGGTAGTAGAAGGGTCCGGGCTTCCCCTGTTCGTACGCGCGGATCGTCGCCCGCTCCAGTCCGGGCAGCCGCGCGCGGGCGAGGTCGGTCTCCCTCCGCATCGGCCGCAGCTTAGAACCATTCGCTGCCAGACTTCCGCTGTGTTCCGGTTGCGCCCGTCGAGCTCCGAGGACGCCGAGGCGGTTCTGCGCGTGCTGGCCGCTCGCGATGCTCAGGACGTCGGGGCCGCGGGTTTTACCCGCGAGCTGCTCCTCGATCAGTGGCGGATCGGCGAGTTCGATCCTGGCACCGATGCGGTGGTGGCGGAGGCGGGCGGGCGCGTCGTGGGTTATGGCGCGCTGTTCACACCCGGCGGGCTGGCGTTCGTCGATCCCGATCACGAGGGCCAGGGCGTCGGATCCGCGCTCCTGAGGTGGGTCGAAGCTCGCGCGGTCGAGCGGGGCGAGGGAACCCATCGTCAGCCGGTGGCCGAGACCAACGCGAGTGCCCACGAGCTGCTCTCAGATGCCGGCTACCGCCGGGTCCGGAGCGTGGTGAAGATGGTGCGGGCTCTGGAAGCGCCGCGGAGCAGGCCCTCCCCGCCCCCCGGGATCAGCCTGGACGTGCTCGACGTCGATCGCGACGCGCGGGCGCTGCACGCGGCCGACCAGGCCGCGTTCGCGGAGAACCCCGAGTACGTGCCCGAGAGCTTTTCGGCGTTCTACGACGAGCACCTCGGAGCGCCCGAGGTCGTCCCGGCGCTCAGCCGCGTCGCTCGACGCGGCGATGCCGTCGCCGGATTCGCGCTCTGCAAGCGACCGTCGCCTGGCATCGGCTACATCGACCTGCTCGCCGTCGCGAAGCGCGAGCGCGGCCACGGACTCGGGACCGTCCTGGTGCTGTCCGCGTTCGCGGCGTTTGCCGACGCGGGGCTGCGCGAGGCCCGTCTCGACGTCGCATCGGACAACCCACGGGCGCTCCGCATCTACGAGCGTGCCGGGATGACGCCGGGCGATCGGCTCGAGGTGTTCGAGAGGCCGACCGGCCACCGGGCCGGAGACGATCGACGCCCTCCGGTGAAGTAGGCTCGTCGCCATGCCGCCGTGGTTCGACGAGCTCGCGGAGTTCCTGCGCATCGAATCGATCAGCGCCGATCCCGAGCGCGGCGCGGACGTCAGACGCGCCGGGGAATGGGTGTGCGAACTGATTCGCGGCGCCGGAGGCGGATGCGAGCTGATCGATTGGCACGGCCACCCGCTTGCCGTCGGCGAGCTCCGGGCCTCACGGGACCACGAGCGCGCGCCGACCGTGCTCTGCTACGGCCACTTCGACGTGCAGCCGCCCGATCCGCTGGAGCTCTGGGACTCGCCGCCGTTCGAGCCGGAGATCCGCGGGGAGCACCTCTACGCCCGCGGCGTCGCCGATGACAAGGGCCAGCTGTACCTGCTGCTCGCCGCCGCGCGCGAGCTCGCCCAGTCGGGGCAGCTCCCCGTCAACGTCCGGTTCGCATGCGACGGCGAGGAGGAGACCGGCGGACACTCGATCGTCGAGTTCCTCGAGAACGACGAGCAGGACGCCGGCGCTGCCGTGATCTTCGACAGCGGCATGATCCGCCGCGGCCGGCCGGCGTTCAACATCGCGACGCGTGGGCTTACCTACTTCCACGTGACGCTTCGCACCGGCGTCCGCGATCTGCACTCTGGCCTCTGCGGTGGCGTCGCGCTCAACGCTGCGCACGCTCTGATCCGAACGCTGGACGCCGTGATCGCGGTTGACGGTCGGCTGGTGGAACCGCTCCGCCGGGGGATACAGCCGCCGACCCAGGAGGAACTCGACAGCTGGCGAGCGCTGCCGCCGGGCGCCGAGGAACTCTCAGAGCTCGGTGCGCGCCCGATGGATGCGCGTGCCGCCGCAGAGTTCTACGTGCGGACGCTGGCCGAGCCGGCGCTCGACGTGAACGGAATCGAGAGCGGATCGCCACACCTCGAGAAGACGGTGCTGCCGGTGACGGCCGTCGCCAATGTCTCGATCCGGCTGGCTCCCGGACAGCACCCCGACGAGATCGCGGCCGAGTTCGAGCGGCTGATGCACGAGGCGGCGCCACCGGGCGCCGAGCTCACGGTCGAGCTGTGGTCCTCGGCGCCGCCGGGCATCGTGCCACCTGATACGAGAGCCGTACAGCTCGGGCTCAGCGCGTTCGAGCGGGTGCTGGGCGTGCGGCCGGCTCTGATCCGCTCGGGCGGGACGCTGCCGATCGTCCCGGCGCTGACGGAAAAGGGGATCCCGACGATCATGACCGGCTTCTCGCTGCCGGACGCCAATATCCACTCGCCCAACGAGCGCCTGCTCGTCGAGTACATCCCGCTCGGGATCGTCACCGCGCGCGCGATGTTCGAAGAGTTCGCGTCGTTGTAAGCCCTTCATCACGGCGTCGTGCGATCCTGGCGCCATGCAAAGCTCGACGATCGACGTGAACACGGCGGACGGCGCGGCCGACGCCTACCTGACGCGGCCGGACGATGATCGCCCCCACCCCGCGGTGCTGTTCGTGATGGACGGGATCGGGCTGCGTCCTCGGATCGAGGAGATGGCCGACCGGATCGCCGCACACGGCTATGTCGTGCTCGCGCCCAACTTCTTCTACCGCGCGGGCCGGGCGCCGGTGCTGCCGCTGCCGGACCTGACCGACCCCGACAACCGGGCCGGGTTCATACAGGCCCTGCGGCCGATGATCGATCAGCTGACGCCGGAGAACATCGAGCGTGACGGCGCCGCTTACCTGGATGTCCTCGCCGAGCGGGCGCCCGGCCCGGTCGCGATCACCGGCTACTGCATGGGGGCGCGGGTCGGCTGGCGGATCGCCGCTCGCCATCCGGATCGGGTCGTGGCATTCGGCGGCTTCCACGGCGGCGGCCTCGTCACCGACGCCCCGGACAGCCCGCACCGGTCCGCCGCCGAGCTGACGGCCGAGCTCTACTTCGGCCACGCCGACCAGGACCCGAGCATGACGGCCGAGCAGATCGAGGTCCTCGATCGCGCGCTCGACGCGGCCCACGTTCGCCACCGCGCCGAGGTGTACGAAGGCGCCAGGCACGGATACACGATGTCCGACACGGCCGCCTACAACGAGGCCGCGTGCGAGCGGCACTTCACCGAGCTGTTCGCGCTGCTCGACCGCGCGCTCGAACCGGCGTGAGGCGCACAACGCCGTAGCGGTAGGAGTTGGCGGGGGCGTCGCTCGGTCCGCCGGCCGAGCGACGCCCGCCCGCTACGCGCTACGGTTGACGAACGGCTGATAGGCGCGGCACGGCTCGCCCCGGAGGCCCGGGCACGGAGGCAGCCCGGTGGGGACGCCGATGCCGGGGACAACCGGCAGAACCAGCCGCGACGGCGTCTTGCGCGAGTAAGCCAGCTTGACGGTCGCGTGCCCCTTGGGGCGGGTCTGGGCGAACGCCCAGATCGGCTGATCGCCGTTGGGGGCGGCGATGACAATCCGGATCCGCGATCCGCGCCGGTAGACGTGGCCCTCGTAGTACAGGGGAATCGTCACCTCTGCCCAGCGGCCCCGCGGGAGCGGCGCCACGTCGGCCAGGCGGAGTGTCGGTACCGGCTGCAGCAGCGTGCTCGACTTCGCGAGCTTGCGCTCGTTCGCCCGCAGCCACCCGGACTGCACGAACGTCTCCTTGCCGTCGGGCCGGATCTCCGAGACGGTGACCTGCAGGTCGACGCTCGGAGCCGAGGCCTTGATCCATGCCTGCACCGCTCCGCCACCGACGACCACGGTGTTGGCGGCCAGCGGCGAGGTCACGTACGACAGCGCCGAGCCCGGTGGGTTCTGTTCCCACTGGTACTGGGGAGTGGCGGTCCAAAGTCCGCCCGGCGCCGAGCCCGTGTTGCCCGTGAAGTCGGTCGGCGCCGTCGCGCGCGCATTCCACGTGAATTCATCCGCGCCGCGTTTCGCCGGCGGCCGGCTCACCAGCGCGCCGTGGGACGCCAGGTACCAGGACTGCGCCCGGGTCCCGGGCAGCGGGAAGCGCGAGAACGACTGCTCGAACGCGGGGAGCGGCACGCCCGGGACCGAGCTGCCGGCCCCGTTGTCGAACAGGATCCGGATCTGGGGGAGCCGCTGAAACGCGGCCAGGGCCGCGGCGTAGCTCGGCTCGTCCTGGATCGGGTCGCTGGGCAGCGTGACGTTCGGGATCCCGAGGGCGGCCTGATACACGGTCGGCGCGAGCGCCTTGACGGCGTCCGACATCCTCGGCGCCACCTGGGCGACGTACAGCTCCAGGAAGTCGAACCACCGTGTGAAGGTCGCCGGATCGAGTGAATCGGCGTGGACTCCGTTGGTGAACGTGAACCACTTCCGTTTGGTGCCCGTGAAGTGCTGGGCGAGATCCGGACAGTGGCCGCCGACCTGCTCGTCGGTCCACTGGCACGCCACGTACACGGGGACCTTGATCTTGTGGACGAACGTGATCGGATCCACTGGGTCGGCCACCGACGGGACGTAGTGGGCGTTGGCGCGCACCGTGGCGACGGGGTTGACCGCCTCGCCATGGAGGGCCTGGTTTGCCTTACACGTGTGGTCGCCGTCGAGGATCCGCTTGTAGGCCCACCGCTCACCACCCGTCGCAGAAGCCGGCAACGCGTCGTGGGCGCGGCCCTCGGCCCAGCCCAACGCGAACCCGGTGTTCAGCAGCCCGCCCGGATACAGCGTCGTCGCGGTGCTGTCGATCACGGACAGCGGCGAGATCGCCGCCAGGTCCGGCGGATCGGTCGCGGCGACGAACATCTGGCTGATGCCACCGTAGGAGATGCCGATCATGCCCACGCGGTGATGCAGGACCCACGGCTGGTGCGCCACGGTCTCGATCACGTCGTATCCGTCGAGGTTCTGCAGCGGCTCGAAGTAGTTGAACGCCCCGCCGGAGCAGCCGGTGCCCCGCATGTTGACGTCGACGACCGCGAAGCCGAGCAGCGTCGCGATTTGCGCGATGCCGCCGCTGTCCGGGCCCGCTGGGTCGGCGTAGCCGTAGCCGGCGTACTCGATCACGGTCGGATAGGGCCCGCTCCCGCTCGGCAATCGCACGTCGATCGCCAGCTTCGTCCCGTCCCGCGTCGTGAGGTAGCCGTAGCCGCTCGTCGGCAGCGTCTGGTCGTAGATCTTCGTGCTCGGCGGAGCCGGTCGGTTAGAGATCACCGTAAACGGCGGCGACTGTGCCCCGCCCCGGCCCGGCACGCGGACGCGATAACCGGTCCCGGGCTTGACATTGCGGAACAGGATCCCGCCCAGCGAATCGGCCCGTTTGGACTGGACCCGGTGCCCGTGGCGGTCGATCAGCATCAGCCGCTCGCCGCCACGGAGGCCGGTCACGTAGGCCTGTTCAGCGCTCCCATGCGCGACGAACGGCGCGGCCGCGGCGGCGCTGCCGTTTCCGCCGTCGGCCGACGCTCCCGCCGGCAGGACGGCCAGTGCCGAAAAGGCCAGGACAGCACGGACAATGCGAAGCACGCACACACCTCCGAATCAGAGGCGGACCGCCCGGCTCAACGCACCGCCCACAATCAACCGTACGGGGCGATCGTGGCATCCGCGCCTGCACCCGTCAAGCGCGAGGCGTTCGCTCACGCCTGCTGAACGACCATCAGCGAGTGGCCGTCGGGGTCGCGGAACCAGAACATCGGTGGTACGGGGTCGCCCATGCGGGAAACCTCGGCGTCGACGTCCACGCCCTTGGACTGCAGGTGGGCGTGGGTCGCGTCCACATCGTCTGTGGTCAGCGCGATCCCCGTCTCGACCGGCTTGAACTCATCGCCGGGTCGGGGCGGTGCGAGCGCGATGCCCGTCGTGCCGTGCGGCGGGTAGACCTCGACCCAGCGGTAGCCGCCGCCGAACGGAATGTCGGTGCGCTTCTCGAAGCCAAGCGACTTCTCGTAGAACTCGATCGACCGATCCTGGTCGCTCGACGGAACGATCACCAGACTGATCTGGTCGATCCTGCTCGCGGTCGTGGACATGTCCGTCCTCCTTCGGTTGGTTTCATCAGCTAAGACCCCGGCCGGCGCGGGATCTCATCGGCGCTCGCTATTCGAACGCCGGCGCCTGCCACCCGGGGAAGATGTCGGGGAGCCCGTCGCTGACGCGGTCGGGGAACACCGCCGCGCGCTTTTCGAGGAACGCCGTGACGCCTTCCCGGGCGTCTGCCGACTGACCGCGGGCTGACATGCCTCGGGAGTCTGCGCGATGAGCGAGCATTGGATGCTCGGCTGCGAGCATCGTCCACATCATCCGGCGCGCGAGCGCCACCGACACCGGCGCCGTGTGCTCGACGATTTCGCGCGCGAGCGCGTAGGCCGCGTCGAGCAGCTCTTCCTTCGGATGCAGGCTGCGCACGAGCCCGCCCTCGAGCGCCTCCTGGGCCGAGAACACCCGGCCGGTCGAGGCCCACTCGAGCGCACGGCTGATCCCGACCACGCGCGGCAGAAACCAGCTCGAACACGCCTCCGGCACGATCCCTCGGCGAACGAACACAAAGCCAAAACGGGCGTCCTCGGCGGCCAGCCGGATGTCCATCGGTAGGGTCATCGTCGCGCCGACGCCGACGGCTGGCCCGTTGACGGCTGCGATGACGGGCTTGGTCAACTCGAACACGCGCAGCGTGAACCGCCCGCCCATGTCGCGATGCACCGCCCCGTCGGCCTCACGGTCGCGCCGGTCGAACGTCTCGCCGCCGCCGGACAGGTCGGCCCCGGCGCAGAAACCCCGACCCGCGCCCGTCACGACCACGACCCGCACCTCGTCGCTCGCGTCGGCGAGATCGAGCGCTGCCATCAGCTCGCCGGCCATCGTCGGGGTCCAGGCGTTCAGCCGATCGGGCCGGTTCAGCGTGATCGTCAGGATGCCTTCGTCGAGTTGGGTGATTATCTGCTCGAACTCCATGCCGGCCCCGTCCTTCCGCTCGGTGGATGCAAAAGTGTCGCCCGCGGAGACCGTTTGGCCATACTGTGCGCCATGGGCCAGCAGGTCGCGGCCAAGGCGTTCAGTCGGGACGACCGTCAACGCTACAGACGCAAGGTCCGGGCTTGCCTCGACGTGTTCGCCCGCATGCTGTCCGAGGCCAAGTTCCATCCCGAGCGTCGTTCGTTCGGTCTCGAGGTCGAGCTCAACCTGACCGATGACGCCGGCGAGCCGGCGCTGATGAACGCCGCCGTGCTGGAGGCGATCCCCGACCCCAGCTTCCAGACCGAGCTGGGGCAGTTCAACATCGAGATCAATGTCCCCCCGCGCCTGCTCGAGGGCGCCGTGTTCTCCGTCCTGGAGCGGGACGCCCGCGCCAGCCTCAACAACGCCGAGGAGCACGCTCGCACCGTCGGCGCGCACATGATGATCATCGGGATCCTCCCGACGATCGGACCGCAGCACCTCCACGCCGAGAGCATCAGCGCGAACCCGCGCTTCGCGCTCCTCAACGAGCAGATCTTCGCCGCCCGGGGCGAAGACCTCGAGATCGTGATCGCCGGCGTAGAGCGGCTGTCCACCTACGCCGAGACGATCGCGCCCGAGGCGGCCTGCACGAGCGTCCAACTCCACCAGCAGGTCGATCCGGATGCGTTCGCCCGGCACTGGAACGCGGCCCAGGCGATCGCCGGCGTCCAGCTCGCGGTCGCCGCCAACTCGCCGTTCTTCTACGGCAAGGAGCTGTGGCGCGAGACGCGCATCGCGCTGTTCGAACAGGCCACCGACACGCGCCCGGAGGAGCTCAAGGCCCAGGGCGTGCGCCCGCGCGTGTGGTTCGGAGAGCGCTGGATCACCTCGATCTTCGACCTGTTCGAGGAGAACGTGCGCTACTTCCCGGCGCTGCTACCAGTATGCGAGGACGAGGATCCGCTCGAGACCCTGGACCGCGGCGACGTCCCCCGTCTCGGCGAGCTGCGTCTTCACAACGGCACGATCTATCGCTGGAACCGTCCCATCTACGACGTCGTCCGCGACCAGCCTCACCTCCGGGTCGAGAACCGAGTCCTGCCCGCCGGCCCGACCGTCGTCGACATCTTGGCCAACGCCGCGCTCTACTACGGCCTGCTGCGCGTGATGGCGGACGATGAGCGTCCCGTGTGGTCGCAAATGTCGTTTTCGGCCGCCGAGGAGAACTTCCACGCCGGCGCCCGCGATGGAATCGATGCGCGCCTCTACTGGCCGAGACTGGGCGAGGTGCCAGCTGCCGAGCTGGTGCTGAGGCGCCTGTTGCCGCTCGCCCATGAGGGCCTCAGTCGTAGCGGGGTCGCAGCCGCCGACGCCGACCGCCTGCTCGGGATCATCGAACGCCGCTGCGTGACGCTGCGCAACGGCGCGTCCTGGCAGAGCCAGATGTTCCACCACCTCTACGACGACCACTCGATGGACCGCCACGAAGCCCTGCGGCAGATGACGCGGATCTACCGCGAGCACATGCACTCGAACGAACCGGTACACGACTGGCCGGTGGCCTGATCCGGTCAGCGCACCGTTAAATGCTCCGGTCAGCGCTCCGTTAAATAAGGATGCGTTAATCAACGGCTGAACGCTCGCTTGCCGTGGCGCTTTGGGGAGGTTAGGGTTGCTTCTCGGGCGCACCTGTGATGACTGTTTTTCGGATTCTGGGTCCGGTGGAGGCCTCGGCCGATGGTGTCTTGCTGCCCATCGGCGGGCGCACGCAGCTGAAGCTGTTCGCGATGCTGGTGCTGAACGCCAATCGGGCCGTATCGAGTGACGCCCTGATCGAGGCGGTCTGGGGTTCCGAGCGCTCGGCGGCGGACAACCGCCTTCAGATGGCGATAGCCCGGTTGCGGAAGGCGCTCGAGCCGCTGAGCCGGGACGGTGAGTCGCGGGTCCGGACCGTCAGCGGTGGGTACATGCTCTCGATCGAGCCGGGCGAGCTGGACGCCGACGTGTTCTCAGCCCGCGTGCAAGACGGGCGAAGGGCGCTCGACGCCGGAGACCCCACGCGCGCCGCCGAACTGCTGCGGTCGGCGCTTGACCTCTGGCGCGGGCGCGGCCCGCCGCTGGCGGAGCTTGCCTTCGAGGATTTCGCACAGGGAGAGATCCGACGCCTGGAGGAGATACGGCTCGGCGCACTCGAGACCAGAATCGAGGCCGATCTGACGGTCGGACAGCACGCCGAGCTGATCAGCGAGCTCGAACGCCTGCACGTCGAATATCCAACCCGCGAGCGTTTCACCGCGCAACTGATGGTCGCCCTGTATCGCTGCGGGCGGCAGGCCGACGCGCTCGAGGCCTATCAGCGCACCCGCGTCGAGCTCCGAGATCAGCTCGGACTCGAGCCCGGGCCGAGACTCAAGGAGCGGCAAGCCGAGATCCTGGAACATGCGCCATCGCTCACACGGGTTGACTCCGAGCACCTCGCGCCCCGGCACGCCGAGCAGCCGGCCCGGCCGGTGCCCCAGCCGGTGAGCGCGCCGCTTCCGAGCCGGGTGCAGCCGTACGGCCCCTCGGTCTTTGTCGACCGCCAACCGGAGCACGACGCTCTCGCGGGAGCACTCGAGCAAGCGACTTCGTCGGGACGGCGAACGGCATTCGTGACCGGGGAGCCCGGTATCGGAAAGACCCGCCTCGTTAGCGAGTTTGCTTCCGAGGCTCACGTCGGGGGCACGCTCGTCCTGGCCGGCCGCTGCGACGAGGGCATGGACGTCCCGTACCAACCCTTCGTCGAGGCGCTCGAGCATCTCGTGGACCGGGCGCCGTTGGAACTGCTCCAGGCGCACGTCGCGCACTACGGAGATTCGCTTTCGCGGCTCGTCCCGGAGCTGGCCGTGCGCGTCGCTGAGACTCCCGCCGTCATGCCACCCGCGAGCGAGTCCGAGCGCTACGTGCTGTTCCGGGCGATCGAAGGTCTACTCGCCGAGGCGGGCGAGGCCGGTCCGATCCTGCTCGTCATCGAGGACCTCCATTGGGCGGAGCTGCCGACGCTCGAGCTTCTCAAGCGGTTGCTCTCGTCGCCGCGCCGCTCACGACTGATGCTGTTGTGCACGTGCCGCCTCAAGGAACTTCCCGAGGATCATCCGCTGCGCGATCTACTCGCGGACGTACACCGTGAGCGCGACACACTCCGGATCGACCTGCAAGGACTCGGGGCCGACGCCGTGGGTGAGCTGGTGCGCGGAGTGACCGACGATCGGGTCGGGACGACCGACGTCCGACTCGTGACCGCTCTCGAGACAACCACTGATGGCAACCCGTTCTTCATCACGGAGCTAGTCCGAAACCTGGTGGAGGTCGGTGCGCTCGCGAACGAGGACGGCCGCTGGCAGTTGTCGCCAGATATCGAACCGGGCGCTCACCTACCCTTGAGCATCACCGAGACGTTCGCCAAGCGCCTGCGACGGATGGGCGAGGTGGTCCAGCGCTGTCTCCCGGTGGCGGCGGTGGTTGGCGAGGAGTTCGACGTCGGCCTCGTGTCCGAGGTCGCTGACTGCGACTCGCCTGCCGACGCGGTCGACGAAGCCGTCGGCGGCGCGGTGCTCATCGAGGTGCCCGGACCATCAGCCCGGTTCCGCTTCGCGCATGCGCTGATGCAGCGGTATCTCTACGGTGAGCTCACCGCAGCGCGGCGAACGGAGCTACATCGGAGGGTTGCCCTCGCCATGGAGGGCCGGTGGCAGGGGGGCAGTTGGCCGGTCGCCGAGCTGGCCAAGCACTGGTGCGCTGCCGGCGACGCGGATATCGGCAAAGCGCTTCGATACGCGCTTCTTGCCGGCGATGAGGCGCTCGCGAAGCTGGCGCCGGACGACGCGCGTCGTTGGTATCAGACCTCGCTCGAGCTGCTCCGTCGCCAGCGCGAGCCGCAGGAGTCAGAACTCTGCGACCTGTTGATCAGACGGGGAGAGGCTGAGCGTCAGGCGGGCGAGCCCGAGTTTCGGGAGACCCTCCTTGAGGCGGCCGGCCTGGCGCGGCGGATCGGAGACGATCGCGGTCTGGTTCGCGCGGCGCTCGCGAACACGCGCGGGATGCAGTCAGCGACCGGGATCGTGGACCAGCCCCGGATCGACACATTCGACGCAGCGCTGAGCGTTCTCGGCGAGCGCGACAGCCCGGAGCGAGCCCAGCTGCTGGCGATGCAAGCCGCCGAATTGATGTACGCGCCGCAGTGGGATCGCAAGGTCGGGCTCAGCGACGAGGCGCTCGCCATCGGCCGCCGGCTCCGCGATCCCGAAGCGTTGAGCACGGTCCTCAACATGCGCTTCGTGACCCTGCTCGCACCGGACACTTACGAGGAGCGGAGCGCGAATGCCGTCGAAGCGGTCGCCGCTGCCGAGCAACTCACCAACCCGCTGGCGCGCTTCTTCGCCTACCACTGGGCCGGGTACGCCTGCGTGGAGGCCGGTGACACCGAACGGGCGCAATCGTGGATGGCGCGCGAGCGAGAGATCGCCCAGCAGTTCCGCCAGCCGACGGCCCTCTGGCTGACCCTCGCTGACGAGGCGAACCTGGCGATCATCGCCGGCAAGCTCGACCTGGCGGATCAACTCACCGCGTCTGCTCTCCAGACCGGTGTCGACAGCGAACCGGACGCACTGGTCTGCTACACGGCCCAACGGACCGCGATCGCGTTTGAGGCCGGGCAGTTGGGGGAGATGGCCCCGATGCTCGATCAGGCCGTGATCGCCAATCCGGGCTTGCCCGGCCTTCGCGCCACCCTCGCCCTCGCCCTCAGCGAAGGGTCACGACCCGAGGAGGCCCAGGCGATCGTCGATCAGGCGGCCGCCTCGAACTTCTCGGAGCTGCCGTATGACGTCACCTGGCTGGCCGTCGTGTGCATCTACTCGCACGTCACCGCGCGACTCCGACGACTCGACGCCGCCCAGACCCTCTACGGGCTGCTCGCGCCATGGGCTGAACAGATCGCCTTCCCGGCGTTCGGGGTGTGGGGACCCGTCTCGCTCTACCTCGGATCGCTCGCGGGCGTCCTCGGCGACCACGACGACGCCGAACGCCACCTATTCGCAGCGCTGCGAGCAGCGGCGCACGCCGAAGCTCCGCTCTGGCATGCCAGAGCGGCCGACCAACTGCGCGGGCTCGACGAGATCAGCGAGTGAGCGAGCCGACGTCAGGCCGGTCAACGGAGCGCGTCAAGGTCGCGATCCTGGGAGGAGGCTGTGGCGGCCTCGCCGCCGCGTGGGGGCTGACGGCGACCCCAGCGCTCCGCCAGCGCTTCGAGGTAACCGTCTATCAACTCGGCTGGCGGCTCGGCGGCAAGGGGGCAAGCGGCCGGACCCCCCACGAAACCCGTGGCGGACGGGGGCAGCGGATCGAAGAGCACGGACTGCACATCTGGTTCGGCTTCTACGAACACGCCTTCCGAATGCTCCGAGAAGCGTACGGGGAGTCGGGGCTCGCGGCAGGCGAGAACTGGTGGACGGTTCCGTTCGAGAAATGCGATTCGATCTGCCTCTACGAGCAGCGCCCAGATGACACCTGGGCGCGGCAGGTCATCAACCTCCCGCGCCGCGGTGGCTCCGAACGCGGCCCGCCGACCGAATCCCGACGCCCACCACTCGGCCGCGTGATCGCGCGCACCACACGTCTGCTCGCAACCGGCCTGCGGACCGAGCTGGGTGCCAAGGGAAGGAGGCGCATCTGGGCAGACGACGAGCCCAGCGAGTCGGGCTTGGCTACGGCCGCTTCGATCCTTGATCAGCTCGCCGCCGAGATCGACGGCTTTGAGACCCCCCTCAGGTTGGACGCCGACGACGGCGCCGGCCACCTCGTCCGAGGCGTCAACCTGGTTGGGGGACGACCGCCGCGGGCCAGGCATGAGGCCGCCGTCGACCCCTTGATCGAACGGCTGTTGGGCCAGGTTGGCGAACTCCGCGTAGAGCTCCAGGAGCAACTGACCTCGGACCGCGCCAGGCTCTGGAGCGGCGTTCTCGAGCTGGTCGCGGCGTCGCTCGCCGGGATCGTCCGTGACGATGTCCTGTGGCGGGGCTTCGCGGTGCTCGACCACCAGGACCTTCGGGAATGGCTCGGGCGACACGGCGCCTCGGAGGAGACGCTCGAGCGCTCGCCGGTCCTGCGCGGCCTGTATGACCTGACGTTCGCATACCGGGCCGGAGACAAACGACGACCGAGCCTGGCGGCCGGCAAGGGCCTTCAGTCGCTGCTGATGATGATCAACTATGAGGGTTCGTTCCTGTGGCGGATGCGAGCGGGGATGGGCGACGTCGTGTTCGCGCCGTTGTATCTCGCGCTCAAGCAGCGCGGCGTCCGGTTTCAGTTCTTCTCCCGTGTCACCCAGCTGAGGCTGATGCCGGGCCTTCCGATCGTCGACGCCGTCGAGCTGATCCGAGAGGCAACTCCGGCCGCCGGCGCGCAGCAGTACGACCCGATCGAGCGGATCGGCGACTGGTGGTGCTGGCCGGCAGCGCCCTACGAGAATCAGCTCGGCGATTTCGAGCCCCACGCCGAGAAGTTGACCCGCGGCTCGGACTTCGACGAGGTCGTGCTCGCGATCCCCGTCGGGGCGTTGAACGACATCTGCGGCGAGTTGGCACACGCCAATCCGCGGTTCCGGCAGATGCTCGCGCGCGCCGAAACCGTGCGGACAAAGGCCTTCCAGGTTTGGCTCACGAAACCGATAAGCGAGCTCGGCGAGCAGTCGGACGGGAACAGTCTCGACCCGCCCGCCACCGCGTACACCGAGCCGTTCGACACATACTGCGACATGAGTCACCTCCTTCAGGCCGAGGGCTGGGACGGCGTCGACGGACCGAAGGGGGTCGCTTACTTCTGCGCGGTGTTGCCCGACACCGCTCCGGAACTCGAAGCCGAAGGGTCCGTTCGCGAGGTGGCACTGCGCTACCTGGAGCAGGACGCGATCGCCATCTGGCCCGGGGCATTCAAGGACGGGACGTTTGATTGGAGCGTCGTGTTCGACCCGCTCCATCGGACGGGATCCCTTCGGCTCGACGCACAGTACTTCCGGGCCAACATCGCGACCACCGACCGCTACGTGACGACCCCGGCCGGAAGCGTCGACGCACGGCTCGATCCCGACGGGTCCGGTTTCGAGAACCTCGTGCTGGCCGGTGACTGGACTCACAGCGGGATAGACGGAGGCTGCGTCGAGGGGGCCGTGATCTCTGGCGAGCGGGCGGCAGCGGGGATCATCGATCGGCGAACCCGCGCGAAGTCGCGACCCGCCGGAGCGAGCCCATATGTCGAGTACGGCGCCCTGGCGACGGCGCCCGGGCCGCTGCTGTGTGAACGCGCTCGGCTCTACTGCTTCTTCGTCCGAACCGATCCGGCGCGCGTGCAGCAGCTGTGTGACCGCGTGCTGGCGCAACCGACCGGTGGTGCGCTCCGCTACCGCGTTCCTCGCCTCGCACCGGTCATATTGACCTTCGGCACGATCGCCGGGTTGCGCTCCCTGCACCCCGATCACAGCAATCGGGGAAGCGCCTCGGAGCCGGAGGCGGCGATCTGGGTGCCGACCATCGCCCAACGGTTTCAGGACGGTCGGTACGTGGACGAGCACCTCGCGATCTTCATGCCCTACATCTGGGTCGATGACCCGATCGCGTTCGCCTCCGGCCGAGAGGTGTATGGCTTCGCCAAGACTCAGGGGTGGATGCGACGGCTCGCCGATCCTCGTTCGCCGGCCGGCTGCGACACGGCCTCGCGCGCCCCCGACCCGCCCGAGGAGCTCGTGTTGGACGTCCACGGGGCCGTGGAGTACGGCTCGGGCGCCGAGGTGGGCCGGCAACGACTGATCACGATCCATCGCCGTGGCCCGCGGCGCGGTGGCCCCGCCGACGGGCCTCGCGACGCGGACGGTGAAGGCGCCGATCTGGCTTCCCTCGCTACCTACCTCCTCTCGGAGCTCGATCCGTCGTCGGATCGGGATCTCAGCGTGAGCACCCGGAGCTCATTCGAGCCACTGGGAAGATTGAAATCCCGGGCCGGCGTACTCGCCGCCCTGCTCCGCGAGCAGGTCGTCCACCAGGTGTTCCTCAAGCAGATCCGTGACGCCGAGCGCGGCGAGCTGGCGGTTCTCCAGCAGGTCGTCGAAGCCCGCTCCCGCGTGACGCCGGGCTCGCTGCGGTGGCGCAGGCTCCGGGGTACCTACGAGGTGTCGATGAGCTCCCTCGCGAGCCACCCGCTCGAGGACGAGCTGGGACTGGCGCCGGAGCAGACGATCAAGCTGGCGTTTGTGGCGGATTTCGGGTTTCGAATGGACCCGGGTGTGGTGCGGTGGCCGACCTCGTGAGGTGAGTGCGCGCTACGCGGGAGGCTGCTGGTTCGTGACATAGACACCGGCGGTCGGAGCCGCCGACGCGTTGAGCTGTCCCCCACCCAGGTCTTTTGGCCCGTTCCACTTGGTCGTGTACCACGTCTCGTACAGCCTGCCGTTCGTGCCTCTGTAGAAGACGTCCTGTTGTCCGTTGGCGTGGACCGCCACCGAGGGAGCGGAGCCGATCTTGCCGGCGACACTGAGCTCCATGGGTCGGCCCCATCCTTCGCCGGCGAGGTACAGCTTCTCCCACAGGCCTCCGTCCGTGCCCTGCCAGAACACGTATTCGTCGCCCGCGGCATCGACTCCCGCCGTGGGCGCCGACCCTAGTTCACCGGCTAGAAGGTCTTCTGGCCCGTTCCATTGGTTCGTGTACCACATCTCCCACAGGTTGCCGTTCGTGCCCTTCCAAAACACGTCCTGCTCGCCGTTGGCATGAACCGCTACTGCCGGACCTAGGGCAAGCTTGCCGGCGAAGTTGAGCTCGATCGGTGGGCCCCAGTCGCCCCCCGTAAACGACTTCTCCGATAAACCTCCGTCTGTCCCCTGCCAAAACACGTATTCGTCGCCCGCAGCGTCGACGCCGGCGGCGGGAGCCGATTCGAGTTGCGCGGGTACAAAGTCGGCCGGCCCGTGCCACTTGCTCGTGTACCAGGTCTCCGACAATGAGCCCGCTTTACCCCTCCAGAACACATCCTGTTCTCCGTTGGCATGGACCGCCACCGTGGGCCCGGAGCCGAGCTTCTTTGCGTCGAGCCTCCGCGGCGGAGTCCAGGCCCGGTCCGTGAATCGCTTCTCCCACAGCCGTCCTAAGGTGCTCTCCCAGAACACGTACTCGCCGCCGGTGGAACGTACAACGGTTCGCGGGCAGGGTACTTGCGTGAGCAGCTTGAGATTGTTGACTGCTTCGCTGGTCACAGACGGCGCCCTCGGAGCCAAGCAGCCGTCCCCGACGACGGGCACATGATGATGAACCAGATCGACGGCGTAGAGCTTGAACCGTCCGATTTCATTGGGCCCGGTTCCGGCAACGAGGAACCGCATTTGTGAACTGATGACAGGAGGTGGCGTAGCGTTGAGCACGGTGAAGTCGCCGTGCCTTCGCCCAGCGCGAAATACGGTGCTGGCACAGGACGTGCAGGCTGCGCTGGCACGCTCGCCTTCCGCCAACCCGATGAACCTCAACCTCAACAACCTGGGTCTTCCGCCACCGATGGTCTCGACCACGGCCTTCGCTTTGAACGGCGCCACCGGAAGATAGCGGTTGTACGCGAAGTCGAATTGCATCTTGACGTTCCCGCCCGGGTTGTTGCGGGCGCCTATTTGATACGCATAGTCGAGCCCACGCTGGACTGGCGCAATGAGGACATTCTCTGGATAGGTTGACCCCGAAGTACAGTTAACTTCGGTCGGCACCCGAGTATGAGGGTCAAAGGTGTAAAGCGTGATGACATTCGCGATCCCGGCGGTCCGGATCTCTACCTGGCCATTGTGATCCGGGAAAAAGTCGTACCAGACCGTCTTGTTGAAAGGGACGCCGTCGCAAACGTCCAGTTCCGGTCGTGGGCTGGCACACGTGCCGGTGGTGCAAGGGTTAAAGATGTTCGACTGCAGGCTGGCCCCGTTAGTCTCCTTCACATCTTCGAAACCGTGGAGGTGTGTCCCAGGCGAGTTCACGTTGATCGCCTGGAGGAAATTGTCATTGCCCGGCGCGGCAGGACTGGCAGGAGCACTCGCAGGTACCAGCCATAGCGCCGATGCGCACAAGGCGGCACCGAGCGCGATACCAAACGCCGACCGGCCTAGCACCGGGCCCCTCGCGGCACCGCGTTATCGAGAACAAAGGAGCTGCCGGACTGGATCAATCGGGAGCCCACGATCAGGGCGTCCTTTGGGTCGGGCTGGTCGTTGTCGAGGGTGGCGACTCATTAAACGTCTGGACCGTTGTCTGCGGCGGCACATACGTTGGCTGAGGCTGCGTGTACACGGGTGGTGTCGTTGTTGTTGTCGTCGTGGTGACAGGGGAGTTCGGTGGGGTTCGATGCCCGCCGGCCGGCGGGTTGGCCGTGATTTTCTGCTGGATCGGTGGCGGACCGGTTAGGTGGAGCACATCGAGCTGAGGAACGCCGAAATGGTAGCTACGTATTCCGACGGTGGCGTCGTCCAGTGCGCGACTTCCTCTGGAGACGAGTCCGAGAGCACCGGAATATGCCGCTGGGTCGTTTGAGTCAGCGGCCTTGGCCAACGCGAAGAACCCTGCCGCTTCTTGGCTGAGAGCCTTGGTAACGCGCTCGACGGCTTCCCGATAGCGCGGCGGCGGCGAAAGCTTCATTAGCGCCGCCGTTGCGTGAGCCTCCGTCAGGTAGACATTCCTAGTCGTCTGACGGCGCGTTGACAGCGCACCATGAAGGCTCTGGGCGGTGGAGCGGACCGCCTTTACCTCCTTCAACGCAGGGGCGATCTTAAGCGCGAGTGCGCGATCGGGGCCCGGTGGCAGGATCGTCGCGCCGGGTGCCTCCGCGCGCGTTGCCAGTTCGCCACACGACTGGAGCGTGAGGACGGCGGACGCGGGGCCCTTACAGATGATCACTCCATCTCCCACTGCGGTCGGAAGGACGTACGCCACCACCTCCCCGTGGGACGACAGCCATGTGTACTCGCGCCCCGGGTGCCCGGCGACCTGGGCGTTGACCGACGCGTCAGGGTGTCCGTAGCGATCAACGACGTCAGGCGGGGGGCCGCCGGGGACCGGAGCCGAGCTGGCGAGCTGCCCCGCTGTGAGCGTCACATGGCCGGAGACCAACCCGATCAGAGTCGACAGCGCCTGCGATCGCCACGGCTTGCGGTATTTGATCTTGAACGGGGGCGCACTAGCGGTCAACGTGTTATGCGCCGCCGGTGAGCTGCCGGGGATCAGAGCGGCGATGACCGCGACGATCACCAGTACGCCGGCGACCGCGCCGGCGACCAGAAGCCTGCGCCGCCCGCGCCGCCGCCCTCGCGTTCGCGTCAGTTCCGCGGCCGCGGAGCGTCCGGCCCCAGGCGCAGTCGCGCCATTTCCGCGCGCAGGGCTCGCCGATGCGACACCGGCCCCGGCGCTCGCCGCCGCGACTGGCACATCATCGGTGGCCGCCGGACCCGTGGCCGGGTCAGCCTCTTCAACCTCAGGCACATCGGACAGGCCGGGTTGGTCACCAAAATCGAAAAGCTGCCCGTCCGACACCCGCATGAACAGAACCGGCGTGCCCCACTCGATGTCATCGCTGCGTTCGGCGAGCATCGCCAGACGCGCCGCGGCGACGCTCGTATCCACCGGGGCGCCCGCCGCTAGCGGCCGATAGAAACCGCCGGCGAACACGATCGCCGCCTCATCGCTGATCTCGAACTGCATGGCGACGACCGCCGGGATGTCTCGCCTGACCAGTGATCCGGCCACCCCCGCAAACGGATCAGAACGTGCCGTCCGCGCGCCCTCGCACGCGTTCAGCACGGCCAGCCGCAGCGACGAGAAGTCGTGAACGATCATGCCCAGCTTGTCGCCACTCACCGGGCGTGACCAGCCGGCGTCGTCCTCGAACAGCAGGACCCCCGTTTCGGCATCGCGGTCGTATGCACCGTGACCGATGTAGTGCAACGCATGGAACGTCTGTGACTGAAGCGCCCGCAGCAGTCCGCCGAGCGTCGGCTGCTCGAGCCAATGCAGCTCGATCGCTCCTGTGGCGCTCAGGTCCGAAAGAGCACCCTCGAGGTTGCTCCGTTCACGCTCGACGTCGAGCTGCTCGTAGTCGGCCGGGCTGCTGACCACACCGAGCAGCCGAAGCGGTGGCTCGACGACGAGGGGGCGGTGGCCCCGCGGAAGGTCGAGGTAGCGCACGACCGGCGTGAACGCCGACACCGCGAGGAAGTCGGGGTCGTCGAACAGATACTCCCAGGGAACGTCAATCAGCTCAGGCGATTCGGTCAGGCACAGCGTGACGCGAACGCCCCGGCCCTGACCACGCGCCTCGGACAGCGCATCCCTGTACAGGCTAAGAATCCCCCGATGGAACAGGGACGTGAACAACCGCCCACCGAACTGGCGGGCCTCGCCAATCGCCGAGGCCTCGATTCGACGACGACCGCGGGGACGGCTTACCTTGAGGATGAAGTTCTCTACCTCATGCTCGCCGAACGGCAGCTCGAACTCGGTCGAGGCCTCCGCCGACGGAGTACTCGCAAAAACGTGATACGAGCCGGCGTCACGCCTGTCGATCCTGAGCTTGAGCTCGTCGTAACCCATGACAAGCTGACGCATCTCGCCGCCTCACCGCTCCCTTTCTGGACGGCGACGGTCAATCGGACAGCGGCGAATCCTCAGTGCGCCAAGTGATCCCACTCCTAGCCCCTTTTGTTATCCCCATCCTAACCCAAAAAGCACCTGCGCGGCGCCATTCCTCTGGAACTCGGGCCCACGGCTTTTCCAGTCCCGTCGGGCGATCTCAGCTCACATTTTCTCGATCGTGACCGTAGCTAGGAGCCGTGGGCGCGCCGCCCCCACGGTGAAACCCCACTCGACGCGTGGGACGTACAAGCGGGCTAATACGCGATCCCACGGCTCCTAACGGTCTGAGGTGCGCAATCCATTGCGCGCGCGACTCTCGGGGCTCCCGATAACAAAAGCATCACATCAGATAACAACGACCCCTGCGAAGCAAATGGGAGGCCTGGCCGTCCGCTCGGCCGGCGGCTGCGGCCGCGTCCCGTTATCCGGCGTGAGCGAGGGGACAGAGGCCGTCATCCGGCGTTACTCGCTGATGATCCGATTGTTACTGCGACGGGCGACAGTTCGCCGCGGCTGAGGATCGCTGGCGAGACACGGTGAGCGGCATCGCCGCCGGCGACCGAGGCCATCGACAAATCGGAACTGTCTGAGCCCCCGGCGAGGGGGCGATGGGGGAGTCATGGCTGTCCGGGGCGCGCCCGCCCGGAGACGGGTCGGCTGCAAGTTGGTGCTGCTCGCATCGCTGCTGGCGCTGGTGCTCTCGAATGGAGTCGCCGCAGCGGACGTGCTGGCGCCGAGCAACCCCATTGGCGTCCACTCGATGCGCTACCTCACGCACCCGCTCAGCGCCAAGCAAGCGATGTTCGAAGAGGCCTCGGCGGTCGGCGCCTCGACGATCCGACTCGACATCGAGCTTTCGGGGGTGTTCCCGGACCCAATGGGGCCGGCCGACTGGAGTGGCGTCGACCAGTACATGTGGGCGCGCCGGCGCGGCAAAGTATTCGCCACTGAGCGTGACACGCTGACTGGTCCTTACTTACGCATCGGAGGGGTTCCTTCAGACGCCGAACCCACTCCCGGCGTTTCCGACGTCTACCCGGCGACCAAGCTGCTACGCCATCCAGCACCTGGCTCGCGAGCATTGGCAGTTCGACACCAGCCCGAACACGGATCGGGCTGAATCCGCCGGAAGCGTGCACGGCGGTCGGGCGCGCCAGTCGATCGGAACGGCCTGTCAACTCAAGCACCTTGTCCGCCACCGTCGCCGTCGCGGATAGCGTTCAAGTTGCCCGCCATCCCGGTGGCGAGGACTCCCGTCAGACCAGTTCCGCCTGGAGGATCTCCGCCACGGGGCGCCGGCTGCCGAGTCGCGCCGGGATAGCGGTCAGAGCCGCAATCACGAGCGGGGTCCCGAGCAGCACGGCGAGCAGCCACCAGGACGGCAGGTCCGCCGACCTCGAGGGGGAAACGGCGTTGAACAGCGCGATCCCCCCGGGGATGCCCAGGATGGCGCCGGCGAGCGCCGGGAGCACCTGCGCCGCCGACAGCCCTGCACTGACCTGCTCGGGGGTCGCGCCGAGCGCACGCTCCAGCGCTGAGGAGTGTCTCGCGTCGAGCACCGTCGACCACGTGATGAATACAGCGTTGACGGCGGCAAGGGCGACCAACATCACCGTGATCACGAGCAGAACCTGGTTCAGTCGATCGGCGCGGGGGTCCGTCAACCCGGAGGAGCCGACGACTTGCTGGGCATTGAGTTGGGCGCGGGCCGCCAGCACAGCGACGATCCCCGTGACCGTGATCGCGACGCTGATAACGCACAGCGCGGTACGTCGCGGCCGTCGGGCAGCCACGCGCAACCCGAGCATGCACGGGACTGGCAGTCGCGCCGAGATCCCGATCAACCAGGCTGTGCGCCGCGGTGGACGAGCCGAGTCGGCCAGCGCGAGGACCGTGCTGGTCCGAGAGGCGCGCAGGGCTGGAACGAACGTCGCGACGGCCGCCACTGCCAGCGCGACGGCGACCACCAGCTCGACCGTCGAGGTCGTCAGCCGGACTGAACCGGCCCCGCCGATCAGCCCGGCGCCCGGACCTGTCAGGAGCGGAGCGGCCAACCATCCGATCGCCAGCCCCAAGGCGGCTGCGACCAGCGCGAGGAAGACGTATTCAGTCAGGAGCACGGCAGCGATCAGTCGAGGCGTGCCTCCGATGGCTTTGAGCAGCCCCACGCGGCGGATCTGGTCCGACATCCGCCCCCCGACGAGCACCGCAATGCTGGCCAACGCGAGCAGGCTGAGCAGCGAGCTCCCAGTCAGCAGCGCCCGCTGCTCGTTTCGCACGAGGTTGCCGTCGTCCTGGCTCAGCCCCTGCCACGCCTCGAGCGACGGCGCGCTGAACGACGCCGAGTTCTGCTCGTTGACGAACGCCGGCGCCCCGGCCGGGTCGGCCAGCTTCAGGTTCAAGATGTAGGACAGCGACGCCACCCGGGGACCGAGGCTGCTGAGGTCTCCGCGGGTCATCCAGATCAGGCCAGGATGTGCCTCGGGACCAAGCGGGTGCGCCGGGCCGTTCTGCGATGGCGGCGTGCCCAGCCCGCAGGGAGCCAGGCAAAACGTCGCTGGATACGGAGACATCGCGGCGGTGACCGCCAGGCCGACCACCCGGAAGGGGCGGCCGTTCAGCGTGATCTGGTCGCCGGTGTGCAGATCGAACGCGTCGGCAAAGCTCCGCTCGACGACGACCCCGCCCTGGCGAACCCAGCTCCCGTCGGTCACCCTTGGCTGGTCGACCGATGCCGAAGCCGGGGCGCGCCCCTCGAGCTGAACTGCCGCCGCATGGCCGTCTCGCCTGGCGACGCCTTGAATCAGCGGGTAAGGGCCACTGTGGCCGGTGACTCCGCGGGCCCGAGTCAGCGCTTCCAACGCGGCGAGATCGGCCGCCTTGCCGTTCGGCAGTGGGGTGACGTTCGCGACGACGTCGGGCCCGGCCGTCTCGGCTCTGGTCGTGTCGTACGGATGGCTCGTCACGCCGTGCAGCAGCAGTCCGAGCGTCAGCGTGGTCGTTGCGGCGATGATCGCCAGCAGCAGGAGCGCGGCTTCGCCAGGGCGCCGGCGCAGGTCTCGCGCGGCGAGGCGGCAGGTGAGCACAAGGCGACCCATGTCGTCAGCCGTCCAGCCCGGCGAGCTCGCCGAGATGCCGCGTGGTGCCTCGAGTCAGCCTCGTCTCCTCGACGAACGCACCGTCGCGCATCGAGACGAGCCGGTCGGCGGTCGCCGCGATCCGCGAATCATGGGTGACAATCGCCAACGTCTGTCCGCCGGCGCGAAGCCGGTCGAGCAGCCGGAGCACGTCCCGGGTCGCCGCGCTGTCGAGGTTGCCGGTTGGCTCGTCGGCGAGAACGACGAGCGGCTCGTTGCTGAGCGCGCGGGCGATCGCGACCCGTTGACGCTGACCACCCGAGAGTGCCGACGGCAGATGCTCGGCTCGGTCCGTGAGCCCGACCTGGTCGAGCAGCTCCGTTGCCCGGCTCCGGGCCGCCCGCGGCGAACGCCCGGCCAGCAGCGCGGGCAACTCGACGTTCTCCACGGCGGTGAGCTCGTCCATCAGGTGGAAAGCCTGGAAGACGAAGCCGACCGCGTGGCGCCGCAGCCGCGCCAGCGACCGCTCGCTCAGCCGATCGATGCGGCGATCGTCAAGCCAGATCTCCCCGGCTGAAGGACGTTCGAGGCCACCCAGCAGGTGCAGAAGAGTGGACTTCCCGCAGCCGCTCGGGCCCATCACGGCCAGCGCCTCGCCCCTGGCGACATCCAGGTCGACTCCGTCAAGCGCGCGCACGAGCCCTGCTCCCTGTCCGTACTGCATCTGCAGCCCGCGTGTCCGCAAGACCGGCCCCGCATGTAATTGCGACCCGTTGGCTTGCATCATCGTCCCTTCGTCGAAGTCCAGTATTGGGCGCAGGCCTCAAGCCAGCGCAGGTCCGCCTGGAGCCTGAGCACCACGCCCTCGAGCAGGAGTCCTGCAACGGAACCCTCCGGCTCGGCCAACGCGGCGCGCTGCGCCGCCCCGAGCCCGGCGAAAAGCTCGTGCCGCTGCGCGTCCACGATCCTCACCGGGTCCCCGAGCCCGGCCGCCGCGGCCGCCACGAGCTTGAGGTGGAACTCCGCCGGCGCGGGTTTGGGCCAGCTCGTGTCCGCCAGCCACTCCATCACGCGCTCGCGCCCGGCGGGCGTGAGCTCGTATACCTTCCGATCGGGTCGATCGGCCTGGCCGACGCGCTCCGAGGTGACCAAACCGGACTTCTCGAGCCGGTTCAGCGTCACGTACACGTGGCCCGCGTTCAGCACCTCCGCCAACGGACCGAGCGCGAGCTGCAACTTGGCGCGAAGTTGATAACCGTGAGAAGCCTCCTTGGCGAGCAGCGCCAGCAACACCTCCTGCACGACCCGGAGTTGATAGCCATGAGATGGCTCCTTGCCCAACATGCCGACCGCTTCAGACACCCAACAACCCCTTCTCTAACCGTTATCTACTAGGCGTAAGCTAACGGTTATCTAGCGGGGTGTCAAGCGCGCCGGCTGGTCTGTCTATCCATTGCGGTCGGCGGCGTGGGCGAGAGCGTCGGCAACGAGGGCGTGGGCCGTCCCGTTCGCCCCGCTTGGGATCCAGCTGACGGTCACGGTCCCGATCCTCGTCGTGAGTTCAAGGATCTCGTCTCCGAGCGTGGTGAGCGCGGGGTTTCTGGGCCGGCGCTCGCCGCACAGGTGCGACACGACGAGACGTGAGTCGCTCCGAGCGTCGACCCTGTCGAGTCCGAGCTCGTGCGCGCGCCTCAGGCCGGCGAGCAGCGCCCGGTACTCCGCGGTCGTCGCACCGGCGACGCCGATGACCTCGGCGTGGGATGCCAACAGCGAACCGTCCGCGGCACTGAGCACGAACCCGATGGCGGCCATCGGCGGATTCCCCCGCGCCCCTCCGTCCACCGCCAGCGAGGCGAACCCTTTCCGAACCGGCTCCTCGGCCCATCTCGAGGGCCGCGCATTCGCTTTGGCCAGCGCCCGACGTTCGGCGTCGCTGTTGGCGCGGCCGGCCCGCCGCGGCCGACGCCGTCCCCAGTTGCCACGAGCATCGTCGGTGGATCCCACCCTGGCGAGACTATTGAGGGGGCGCGCTTCGCGCGCCTTTTTTGGTCCCTTTTCACCTTGCTCCATGGCATCCACGCATCGCTTGCGTCCAGCGCGCTGTTCCGTCTGTGTGATCCTACTCTCGTTGCACAGCCCGTGGTGCATCGCTACCTCGATCCCGACGCGCTAGGTATCACGCGAACTTGACGAACGGCTCCAGCCGCAGGCCTGGCCCACGTCAGCCAGCGCTCGAGCAGGGCGATCTCGCCTCGGCGGGGAGTCTGTAGATCTGCCGCAGTTGCTCTTTGAGCAGGTCGGCGCTGTTCAGCCGCTCTTTCGTGCGCTCTTTGTCTGAGAGCTTGCTCGCTGGCTCGCTCTCTGGTTCTCGGTTTTCTTCCTAGCGCGAACCGGCTCCTCGAGGTCCTCGGCGTCTGGGTCTCGTCGGCTTTTCGGGCCTCGTTCCAGTCCTCTCGGCGGACGTCGTCCAGCGCCTCGGTCGGAGCTGGATCGTCGCAGAACGGGTCGACGCAGCGTTCCGCGTTCGGTAGCCGCTCGTCGATCGGCCCTGAGATCCATCTGGCCATGTCGCAGGACACCAATTCTACCTGCTTGCAGCGCTCTTCTCCGAGCTCGTCCAGTTTCTCCTCTATCTTTTTTCTTTCTCTTTCCTTCTTCTTCCCTCTCCAGCCTATCTCTTTTTTTGTCTTCTTCTACCTTTTTGTATCTCTTTCCCTTTCTTTTTCTTTTCTCGTCTTTCCCGATCCGTCGCACGCCTCGAGCAAGTCGACCTCTCGCTGCGCCTCAGCAGCGTCCCGCTCGAGTATCCCTCCTACCGTGCGTCACGCTACCCTCATCAGCGCAGTCACCGCCGTCTTGTAGCATTTCACATCCAGTCACGCGCTCTGATCTTCAAACGCCTTGGTGAACCTCTACCGATGACGTGCCCAGCGCACCTCCGCAACGATCACCCCGTGCCGCTCGCAGTACACCCGCGTCTCTTCAGCCTCTACTAACTCTTCCTCGTTCCCAGGCCAGCGCCCCCACCCCACTACCTTCACCTGATCGAACCCCTCGCACCGACGCCCTCACACCCGCAGCTCGCGCTCCCCCACCCCCACAGCCACCCACCTCCCCCTCCTCCCATACTCCTCTCCCACCCTTCACCCACACCTCCCATCCCTTTTCCCCACCCCTCCCTCCTCTCTTTCCTCTTCACAACCCCCTACCTCCTCTCCCCTTTCACCCTTCACCTCACCCACTACATCATCGCCCTTTTTGGTGTCGCTTTCGCGCTCGGTTCAGTTGTCTGTCGAGGGTCGTTTGCTTGGTGGCTGTCGACTCTCAGCCCGCGAGCGCTTTTGACGCCCGTCGCCTCTGAATGGCGGGCGGCCGGAACGGACGCGATCCCGGCCTTCCGATGGTGCCCAGCACGACAATCTTGCGCCGGATGGCGAGGCCTGACGCGTTATGCACGAGGAGTGTGCTCAGGTCGACAGGGCTCGGATCTGGCGCCGGTGTTGACGCTCTATGCACCATCCCCGTGACACTCTCGACACGCTCTCGTCACAAAGTCGCAAGAAGATCCGCCCCCGAGCCCCCAAACTCCCCCGGTGCCCTCACCCAACCCCCTCCCTGCTGCCTTTTACTGAGCCGCCCACCAACCCGAGCCGACCGCCGCCGCAACTGCCCTGCGGGCCGAGAGTCCACAGCCCCGGCCCAAAGCGCCACAGACCCCGGGCCGTGGTAGGGCTAGCTGTACCACGCAAGACTCCTGCTGTCCGGCTTCTCAGAACGCGGCGCCGTGGTCAGTCTTTGAGCCGTGTCGCACATGGAGATCGCCGAGGCAGGGCACGAGCCGGCAACGCCCGCCGCCCGGGCCGCCGAGCTTGGCAAGACCTACGGGACCGGCGATGTCGCCGTTCGTGCACTGGATGACGTGACGGTCGAATTCGAGCGCGGCCGTTTCACGGCCGTGATGGGTCCGTCGGGCTCAGGGAAGTCGACGCTCATGCACTGCATGGCTGGGCTGGATCGGCCGACCTCGGGGCGCGCCTTCGTGGGAGGACAGGAGATCGGGCTGCTCGATGACGCCGCACTGACCGAGATGCGGCGCGACCGCGTCGGGTTCGTGTTCCAGGCGTTCAACCTAGTCCCGACGCTGACCGCGGCCGAGAACATAACCCTTCCGATCGACCTGGCCGGGGGATCGACCGATCGGGCGTGGTTCGATGATCTGGTCAGCCAGCTTGGCGTCGCGGACCGGCTGTCACACCGTCCGAGCGAGCTCTCCGGCGGCCAGCAGCAGCGGATCGCCTGCGCGCGGGCCCTGATCCGCCGGCCCGAGCTGATCTTCGCCGACGAGCCGACCGGCAACCTGGATTCGAACGCCTCCGCGGAGGTGCTGACATTCCTGCGCCGCTCGGTCAGCCACCAGGGGCAGTCGATCGTGATGGTCACCCACGACCCGCTCGCGGCGGCCTACGCCGACCGGGTCGTGTTCCTGGCCGACGGCAAGGTCGTGGGTGAGCTGCTCTCTCCGACCGCCGACACGGTGCTTGAACAGATGAAGCGGCTCGGCGGCTGAGATGCGCAAGGTCACGATCAACGGCCTCCTCGCACGCAAGCTGCGCTTGGCGCTGACAGCGCTGGCGATCGTGCTCGGGGTCACGTTCGTGACCGGAACGCTCATCCTCGGTGACACCCTCAACCGCACCTTCAACACGCTGATCGGCACGGCCTACGAGCACGTCAGTTTCCAGATCCGGGGCAGGGCGGCGTTCAACGACAACGCCGCCCAGATCAACAGCACTGAAAGCCGCAAACCGGTCCCGCAGTCGGTCGCCGCAGACGTCCGCGCACTGCCGGGAGTCGCATACGTCTACGGAGCGGTCGAGGGCTACGCGCAGTTCATGACTCGCGATGGCAACGCGATCGGTGGCGGGGGGAGCTCGACCCTGGGGTTCTCGTTCGACCCCAACCGGCAGCTGTCCCCGTACCGACTGGTCCAGGGCAGAGCTCCAACGACCCCGGACGACGTCGTGATGGACAAGGCGACGGCGACGAAGCATCACTTCGCTGTGGGCGACAGGGTGCTCATCAACCTGCCCAACCGGCCCCAGACGTTCACGATCGCGGGGATCGTGACGTTCGGCAATGACAACAACCTCGCCGGAGTCACGCTCGCCGGCTTCGACCAACAGACGGCACAGGCGCTGTTCAACTCCCGCGGCCACTACAACTCGATCAGCGTCCTCGCGGCGCCAGGAGCCGACAACGTCAAGCTGCAACTGGCGATCGCCCGGATTCTCCCGCCCGGCTTCGAGGTCGTCAGCGGGCAAACCGTGGCCAGCGAGCTCTCTAACGCGGTCGACAACGCGCTCTCGTTCATCTCGACGGCACTGCTGATCTTCGCGGCCATCGCGCTGTTCGTCGGAGCGTTCACGATCTTCAACACGTTCTCGATCACCGTCGGTCAACGGACCCGAGAGCTCGCGCTGCTGCGCGTCGTCGGCGCGAGCCGCCGCCAGGTCTTCCTGTCAGTGCTGGGGGAGGCCGCACTGACGGGGCTCGCGGCCTCGCTGATCGGGCTGGGGCTCGGGGTCCTGGCCGCGCTCGGCCTCAAGGCGCTCCTCAAGGCGTTCGGCATCGTGCTGCCGTCCGCTCCCCTAGTGTTCGAGACCCGCACGGTGATCGTTGCGATCGCGGTTGGCGTCGGCGTGACCGTGATCTCGGCGATCGTCCCCGCCCGTCGCGCCGTACGGATTCCGCCGGTGGCCGCGCTGGTGGAGCACAGCGAAGATCAGCCGGAGTCGTTGCGGCGCCGGCGCGTGATCACCGGACTTGGGGTGCTGTTGGCCGGCGTCGCCTTGGCGCTCGCGGGGCTCGCCAAGCCCGCCGTGGGACTGGTGGGCCTGGGGGCGCTCGCCGTGTTCATCGCCGCCGGCATGCTCGTCCCGATCATCGCGCGGCCTCTCTCGAGCGTCCTCGGGCGCGCGCCGGCCGCGCTGCTCGGGATCCCGGGAAGGCTCGGACGTGAGAACTCGATGCGCAACCCGCGCCGGACGGCCCAGACCGCCGCCGCCCTGATGATCGGTCTGGCGCTCGTCTCGACGATCGCTGTGCTCGGGGCCTCGCTCAGCAAATCGGCGGCCACCCAAGTCGACAGTGCCGTCAACGCCGACTACATCGTCACCGGGTCGGGCGGATTCAGTAAATCGGTTACGGCCGCCGTCTCCCACCTGCCTGGAGTAACGACGACGACGACGGTGTACCGAGGGCAGTTCGAGTTCCGAGGCTCACTTTCGAGCCTCGCCGCCGCATCCCCGGCCGGCCTGTCGCAGACCGTGAACCTGCACATCACCTCCGGCGGCGGGGCCCCCGTGATGGCCGCCGGACAGCTGCTGGTCGACACCAACACGGCGAGCTCGGACGGGCTGTCGGTCGGCTCGGTCGTGCCGGTCAAGTTCGCACAAACCGGGTCGACGACCATGCGGATCGGCGGGATCTTTAAACCCAACCCCCTGATCGGCAGCTTCATAGTCGGAGACGGCTTCTTCCTCTCCCACTTCAACAACCCCCTCCCCGTCGGCGTCCTGCTCAGGACGGCCCCCGGTGCCCCCGGGATCGGGAGCGCTCTGAACCGAGTGCTCCAGCCCTACGCGAATGTCAGCTATAAGACGCGGGCGGGGTTCGAGAGCTCGGAGAAGAGCCAGGTCAACCAGGAGATCGGGCTGGTATACGTCCTGCTCGCCCTGGCCATCCTGGTCGCGCTGGTCGGCATCGTCAACACGCTCATGCTCTCCGTGTTCGAGCGCACGCGCGAGATCGGCCTGCTCCGCGCAGTCGGGATGAAACGCCGCCAGGTCCGGCAGATGATCCGCTCCGAGTCCGTGATCATCGCGCTCTTCGGCGCCATCGTCGGCGTGATCATCGGGACCGGATTGGGCACCGCGCTGGCCTCGTCGCTCCGGCAGAGCAGCGTCACCAACATTGCCATTCCGGTGCCCAGCCTGATCGGTTTCCTCGTCCTCTCCGCGCTCCTCGGGCTCGCCGCCGCCACCTGGCCGGCCCGCCGGGCGGCAAAGCTCGACGTGCTTGCAGCTATCGCCAGCGAGTGACCGAGGCGCGAGAATCCGTCGCCATGAAGGCGAAGCTGTACGCGATTGCAGCTGCCGGAGTGGTGGCGGGCGCCGCGGCGGCGTGGCTGGCGGCGCACCAGCCACCTGACCGCCCGACCGAGCCCGACGCCGTGCTCACGCTGGTGGTGGGGGCATCGCTCATCGGCTGTGGGCTTGCCTCGTGGCGAAGCCGGCCGGAGAACCGGCTCGGCCCGGTGATGGTGATCACCGGCTTCCTGTGGTTCGCAGGCCAGCTGAGCGAGGCCTCGGCACCGTGGCTGTACACGTTCGGATCGGCGATCCAGTACGTGTGGGCCGTCGGCCTGGTTTACCTGCTGCTGTCGTTCCCGTCCGGCCGGCTGCGAGGAACTCTCGATCGTTCGTTGGTATGGGCCACGGTCGGCCTGTTTTGCATGCAGCTGTTGGCGATGCTGTACGGCAACAAAGCGGGGATCCGCTGTCCGGGATGCCCGGACAACCTGCTGCAGGTCGTGCACGACAATCACACGGCCCAAGCCTGGCTGAACCTCGAGCGACTGGCGGGCGGAATCGTGATCGCGACCGTCATCTCGGTGCTCGTCAGGCGGTGGCTGCGCTCCAGCCCGGCGCAGCGCCGCGCGGTCGCTCCCGTGCTCGTGGCGGGATCCGCCTCGCTCCTGGCGCTGGTCTGGACGGTCACCTTCGACCTGCTCGGCGATCCGCTCAGTTCGCTCCCTGCCACCGTCTGGTTCTACACGAGCGCGACAGTGCCGATCGCCGTCCTGTACGTGTTCGTGCAGCGGCGGCTGGCGCGCGGCATGGTCGCGGGGTTGGTCGTCGAGCTGGGCACCCAGAGCCCGTCTGGCGATCTGCGCGACGCGCTCGCCCGGGCCCTCGGCGACCCGTCGCTCGAGCTCGCCTACTGGTTCCCGGCCGAGAAGTGCTACGTCGATGGCGACGGCCGCCCGGTCGCGCTCCCAGACGCCGACAGCGCGCGGCGGGCGACCTTCGTCGAGCGCTACGGACAGCCGATCGCGGCGCTGTTGCACGATCCGGTGCTGGAGCACAACGCCGAGCTCGTCAGCTCGGTGTGTGCCGCCGCGAGCCTCGCGCTCGAGAACGAGCGCCTGCAGGCCGAGCTGCGCGCCCGGCTCGTTGAGCTCCAGGCATCGCGAGCCCGGCTGGTGGAGGCAACCGACGCCGAGCGGCGCCGAATCGAGCGTGATCTCCACGACGGCACCCAGCAGCGGCTCGTGTCGATCGCGATGTCACTGGGGTTGCTCGAGTCGAAGCTCCCCGGCGAGGCTGCGGCGCAGCCGCTCGTGCGCGAGACGCGCGAGGCGCTGGCGCTCGCACTCGCGGAACTGCGCGAGCTGACCCACGGCATCAATCCCCCTCTGCTCACCGAGCGCGGGCTGGGGGCGGCGCTGGACGAGCTGTGCCGCCGCGCTGCGCTCCCGACGCGCCTCGACCTGGCGCTCGATCGGCGCCTCCCGGATCAGATCGAGAGTGCCGCCTACTTCGTCGCCAGCGAGGCACTCACGAACGCCGCCAAGCATTCGCACGGGAGCGAGATCGCAGTGACCGCAGCCGACGACGGCAGCTGCCTGACCCTCGAGGTCACCGACGACGGGATCGGCGGCGCCACCACTGCCGGCGGCTCGGGGCTCCGCGGGCTGGCCGACCGCATCGAGGCGCTCGGCGGCCGGCTCACGGTCTCGAGCCCACCCGGGCGGGGCACGACGCTACGCGCAGAGATCCCGTGCGCATAGCCCTGGCCGACGACGCCGTTCTGCTCCGCGAAGGTCTCGCCCGCCTGCTCACGGAGGCGGGATTCGAGATCGTCGGCTCCGCCGGGGACGGCGACGCGCTGCTCGAGCTGGTCGAGCGCACGCACCCGGACGTCGCCATCATCGACATCCGGATGCCCCCGACACACACCGACGAGGGGCTGCGCGCCGCCAAGGTGATCCGCGAGCGGTGGCCGTCGATCGGACTCCTCGTCCTCTCCCAGCACGTCAACGCGCGCTACGCGCTCGAGCTGCTCTCCGGCGGGACCGACGGCGTCGGCTACCTGCTCAAGGAGCGCGTCTCAGACCTCGACGAGCTCTCATCGAGCGTCAATCGCGTCGGACAGGGAGGCTCGGTGCTCGATCCGGCGGTTGTCGGGGAGCTCGTCGGCCGGCGCCGGCAGGCCGACAACCCGCTCGAGCAGCTGACTGATCGCGAACGAGAGGTGCTCGCGCTCATGGCCGAAGGGCGCTCCAACCGGGCGATCGCCGAGCGCCTGTTCGTCACGGAGCACACCGTCGAGAAGCACGTGAAGAGCATCTTCGGTTCGCTGCGCCTCCCGCCCTCGGCCGACGACCACAGGCGCGTGCTCGCTGTCATTACCTATCTGAACTCGCAATAGCGCCGATGTCGACAAAGTCAGGGGCAGCCCCGTCGCGCCGGTTGCGTGTCGACCTCCGCGCGCCGACGGCTGCAGACACCGAGGAGTTCATCGCCGCGATGCTCTCCAGCCGGACGCTACACCGCCCGTGGCTTACCCCCGCCACCACACCGGAGGCGTTCGAGAACCTGTTGCGCCGGGTGGACGACGACCGCTACGACCCGCAGCTGGTGCGCCGGGGCGAGGATGGCGCGATCGTCGGCTTCATCAACATCAGCGAGATCGTCCGCGGCGCGGCTCAGTACGGATTTATCGGCTACGGCGGCGTCGCCGCATACGCAGGACGCGGCTACATGACCGAGGGCCTGCAGCTGATGTTGCGCCGTGCGTTCACGCACTTGGGCTTGCACCGCCTCGAGGCGAACATCCAGCCCGGTAACACAGCCTCGATCGCGCTCGCGCGCAGATTGGGGTTCGTCAGGGAGGGCTTCTCCGAGCGCTACCTGAAGATCGGCGGACGCTGGCGCGATCACGAGCGGTGGGCGATCCGCTCAGAGCAATGGCGGGCGGCGAACCGCACCGCACGCCCACGATGACTGCACCGCGCCTAGGGCAGGGCCACGACCGCCAGGTCGATCGCGTCGGGAAGGCCAACACCCAGCTGTGACCAGCTCTCGCCGGCGTCGCGGGTGAGCAGCAGGGTTCCGCCGCGCAGCCCCACGAGCAGGTGCCCGGACTCCCCGGGCAAGGTCGACATCGAGTACGGCATGCGGCGAAGCTCGGGACTATCGCCCCAGCCGTCGATCGCGGTGAAGCCATCTCCTCGGGACCTGAGCAACCGTGCCTGCCCATCGCCGTTGCCGTGGGCAGCAAACGGCGAGCGGCTCACGGACACATACCAGAGGTCGGGGTCGGCGGGATCGAGCGCCTGCGCCCAGGCGTAATGGCGGTCCAGCCCGTCGTCGATCCTGCGCCAGCTCTCGCCCAGGTCCTCGGAGCGCGCGATCCCCTGCCCGGCGGCCTCATAGATCCGCTCGGGCGCGAGCGGATGAGTCAGCAGTTGGTGCGCGTCGCTGTGCGCCTGCGGGTTGTGGTCCTGCCAGGACGCGCCACCGTCGTGCGAGCGCATCACGCCGCCCAGCTCGATCCCGACCGCGAGCCATCCGGGGTCGGTCGGGTGAGGCGCGATCGTGCGCACGTGATGCGTCCACGGCCGGGGCGGGAAGGACCAGCTTGGCTCGCTGGGCAGCTCGCGCAGGGCGGGTAGGCGCTGCCAGCTGTGGCCGCCGTCCGTCGAGCGGTAGAGGTTGCTGGGCTCGGTGCCCGCATAGACGACCGAGACGCCACCTTCCTGATGAGACGGCGAGACGGCAACCGACATTACGCGCCGGTCAGCCAGTCCCTGCTCGTCATGGCGCCACGTGATGCCTCCATCGTCGCTCGCGTACAGACCGTCGTCCAACGTGCCGACGTAGACCCGATCGGGATCGCGCGGCTCGACGGCGATACAGCGAGCGCCGACGCCGCGCAGCAGCACCTCGGCGTCGCCGTCCGCGAGCGTGAAGCGCGCGACGTCCTCGCCCGTGACCGCGAATATCACGGTGTCCTCAGACACCCCGGCTGTGACCTCGCCTGCCGATCATCATCACAGACCAGGGTAGGCGCCTCGCCGTCTGGCCGCCAGCGGCAATTAGTCCTAAGACCCCGGGCCGCGGAGCGCGGTCCTACCCCGCCACCGTACGCGCGTTGCGACCCGGCTCGAGCCCCCAGCCGACGATCCGCTCCGGATGGATCCGGATCAGCGGCGTCGGTAAAGCGATCGCCTCGGCCCGCCCGCGGACCTCGATCCCTCGCGGACGCCACGGGTCGGTGCTCTCCACGTCGTCGATCACGATCGCGGCTCGCCCGCTGCGAGCGACGTCACGGAACTTCTTCGTCCGCTCGAGCTCGTGACCCGCGATGTCGATCGTGTCGCGCGCGGCGTTGTAGATCCATCCGACCGGGACGACGTGCGGCGTGCCGTCCGCGCCGACCGTGGCGATCCGTCCCAGTTGCTGCCCACCCGTCAGGTACCGAAGCTCGGCCTCGCTGAACACGCTCATCGCAGCGACGATCGTCGCACAGCACACCGGCCCCGGTACGCCGGCTGCGCGGAGAGACAAAACGTGGTGGTTCGAAAGCTGAGGCACTGGGAAAGTGAGACTCCGATGATCGAGCTTGAATACGAGATGACCTACAGCGAGACGATCGACGGGCCGCTGGGTCCGACAGCTGGGTCGCCGACAGGAGAACGAGTGTGCTGGCAGGTGACGAAGGCCACGCTCGCCGGCGCGCGCATCAACGCCTCGCTGGCAATGCCGGGGACTGACTGGATACGGCTCGGAAGTGACGGGATCCGGCGCCAAGATCTCCGTGCCCAGCTCATTACCGATGACGGCGAGCTGATACTGCTTCGATACGACCTGGCGATGATCCGCTCCACCGAGCGGTTCCTCGCGGCACTCGAAAAGGGGCAGCCGACCGAGTTCGCCGACCAGTACATGCGGATCGCGCCGCAGTTCGAGGTCGGCTCCGGCCGCTATAGCTGGCTGCAAGAGAGCCTGTTTGTCGGAGAAGGAAGACTCATCGGACCCCAAGCCATCGCCTACGACGTCTACCGTCTTCTTTAGCCGCACCACTAACGTCGGCTCGATCGGCGTTCGCCTGACGGAGCTGCTGGTCGTAACGGGTCAGCTGGCCTGAGACCACCGCCCCAGGCGTCGCAGTCGGGTCCATAACAGCGTCGTAACGGCGTTACGCGCGTGTTATCTGCGATCCACAAACCTGCGGGCGGATGCATGAGCGCCAGGTGCCTGCAGCATGATCGTGGAGCGACCTCCAGCGGGGTGGTTGGCAGCGGAGCTGGCCGTCGACCCGGCGCTCGAGTCGCGGTCACGCACTCGGTGTTGGCGGGGCAGGGTGCTGGCTGACCACGCCGCAGCGGCGCGCCACCGCCCAGGCGCGGGTGAGTGAGCATCCCGCATCGGCGTGGCTGACTCCCGCGCGGGCGCGGTCGAATCCCGTCTGGCGCGGTTGACGGTCACGACTCGGTCGGCGCGACTCACCAAGTACGCGCTGGGGTCGCTGATCGCATTTGGGACGGGCAATCTTGCGTTCGCCCTGTTGTACGTGCTCGGCCGCTCGACGACCGTCTGCTCGGTCGGCGGGTTTGTGGCGGCGGCGGTCCCCAACTGGCTGCTCAACCGGCGGTGGGCGTGGCAGCTCCGGGGCCGCCCGCCAGCCCGCCAGCCGGTTGGCTACGCGGGCGTCTCGATTGTCGTCCTGGTCATACCTCGGCGGTGACCGGCTGACCAACTGCCACGTTCAAGCCGTGCCGCCGCATCACGGATTGCGGCTGCTGATCGTCACGGCCGCGTATGTGGCGGCGACGATCGTCCTGTTCTTCGCGAAATTCGCGATCTATGAGTACTGGGTGTTCTCCGAGCGCAGCCGCGTCCGGCCGGCTCGCGCTCTCTGCGCCACGTGCTCAGGATCACCCGGCCAAATCGCAGGCCGTAGAGCAGGTTCGGGCCCTTCTGGCCCAGTCGCCCCGACCGGCCGGTCACGCATTGTGGTCGCTACCTCCATCACCCGGAAACCACGCATGGCGGTGGCTATCAACAGCTCCGAGGTCTGATATTGCGTCTGCTCGAGCGTGACATGCTCGGTGATTTCCGCGCCCATCGCTCGGATCCCGCACGCCGGGTCGGTGATCCGCCGGCCCACCAAAACGCTGACCAGCGCGCCGAACAGGATCACCCCGGCGCGCCGGACCGGATCGGTCGTCAGTTCGGTGCCCAGCCGCCGCGACCCGTTCACGAAATCGGCGCGGCCATCGAGAATCGGGGCCACCAGCCGCTCGAGCTCGGCCGGCTCGTACTGGTCGTCGGCATCGATGGTGGCGATCACCCGAGCGCCGCGTGCCCGGGCCAGCCAGTAGCCGAGCTTGAGCACCACCCCCTGGCCACGATTGATCGGGAGCTCACACACCAACGCCCCCGCCGACGCCGCCTCTGCGGCCGTGCGGTCGTCTGAGCCGTCGTCGACGAGGATCACCTCCGCGTCCAGTCCGGCGATAGTTGCAGGGATCTCAGCTACGACGGCCGTGACCTGGGAGCCTCGTTGTAGGCGGGAATGATCACCGCCACCGGCGCGCCCACGCCCGCCGGGTGCGAGGCCAGGAACGCGGCCGCCGGTCCGCGCTCCTCGGCCGGGAGCTCCGCCACATGTGGGGCGCTCGGCGTCCGCTCCTGGCGCGCGTCGTCACCGGTCGGCCCCCCTCGTCGAGCGGGGACGGCGGCGGGTCGGTCATCGCCCCGGCCGGAAGCTGATCAGCGCGGCGCTGAAGGCCGGCAGGCTCACCCGATAGCCATGGCGGCCGGGCGCGACGGTCTCACGGAGACGGCGCCCGTGCCAGCGTCCATCATGCCCCAGCCACTGCCCGCCCAGCGTGACCCCGGTGCGGGCGCGCGGCGAACTGGCGAGCAGGCGCTCGACGCTCGCTCACCCGCGGTGGGCACCGCCAGTTGCACGCTGACGGCCCGGTGGCTCTTGTTGATCACCAGCACGTGCAGCCGGTCGCCGGACACCCGGACCGCCCACACCTTCACGTTGTCCCCGCGCTCAGCGGCGACGCGCACCGGCAGCAGGCGGCGTCCGGGCCCAACGTACGCGCGAACAGGATCAACCCGTAGAGCAGCGGTCGCGCGATCAAACCGTGGCCGGTGATCGCAAACGCGCCGTTGATCTTGTCCGGGCGGACGTGGACGTTGACGCCCGCAACCCCGGCGCGCAGCACCTCAAACAGCGCGTCGGGTGCCCACAGGGCGGTGGCGAACGCGTCGCTGACCCCCGGCCGGCCACCGCAGCTGACCGAGTTGAGCTCGGTCAGACGCAGGGGAAGCCCGGCCGCGCGCGCGACACGTACCGCGCCGGCGAGAAGACTCGGAAGGCGGCCCGTGGCGGCCGGCGAGAGCAGGCGTGCGATCGTCGGGTACTGCGACGAGGTGGGCAGCGCGCACGCGTTGTACGGGTACAGGTGCGCGCTCAGGAGCTTCAGCCGCGGATGCGGACCGCGAGCCAGCGTCGCCAACCAGCTGAGATCGCGTCTGGGAAAGCCCACGGCGGGCCCCAACAGCGGCACCTCGGCGCGACGCCTTCGAGCAGCTGCGCATCGGCGGAGAAGGCCTGCACATAGCCGTTCGGGGTCAGCTGCAACGCCGCGGTCGCAGCGGGATCACCCGAGCGAGAGGCATCGGCCAGGAACGACTGGTGGTCGTAGAGGTCGGTCTGTCGCCCACCTCAAAGCCGACAATGCTCCCGCGCGGCAGCGCCCGTTCGGCCGCGGCCGCGACGTCGACCAGCTGATCTGAGGAGGCGGTGGCCAGGTTCAGATCGACGATCACCCGCACCCCGCTGCGGCGCACGACGTCTCCGGTGTCGGCAAACCACGCCGGCGATAGGCCCAGCGCCCACCGCGGCTCATTGCGGCCGGTCGCGTCCCACAGCGTGTGATCGGCCGAGTCGCCGCCGACCCGGAGGATCACGGGGCCCCCGCCCGTGACACGCAGGAGCCCCAGCGCGCGCTCGAATAGAACGGGCTGTTGTTCGAACAGCGACAGCCCCTCGTACTCCATCGAGATCCCCAGAAACGACCGGGGAACGTGGATGCCCGTCGCGGACGGGTCGCTCGACACCCGCACCCGCGGAACGCGATCCGGGCCCACGGCCGAGGGACGATCGGGGCCTGCGCCTGCGGGTGCACACCCCAGCCACACCAGCCCAAGCAAGACGCCGACCGTGACCAGGGCCGGCTTCCAAACGGCCCTCGAGCGTCGGCGACGACCTCGCCGTGGCCGAGCCGGGCACCGGCGGTGCAGCTTGCCCCTATCTCGGTTCCATGTGGCCAGCATGGGCCGCTCCTCTCTGCCCTAGCCGATGACGAACGACAAGTGAGAGCGGGTTCTACGCGGGCCTGGTAACACGGTCATAACGCCGTTACCGCCGTGTTACGCCGGTAGCCGTGTTACGCCGCTGTTACCAGCGATCGGTCACCCTGGCGCAAGGAGTCAATCGGAGTGAGGGTGCTTGTGGTCGAGGATCACGCGCGACTGGCGGAGACGATCGCCACCGCGCTGCGGCGCGAGGGGATCGCCGTCGATGTGGCGTTCGACGGTTCCGAGGGCCTCGCCGCGCGTCGCTGATCGGCTACGACGTGGTCGTGCTCGACCGTGACCTGCCCGGCGTGCACGGCGATGACGTTTGCCGGTCGCTGGTGGCCGACGGATCCCCGAGCGCGGTGCTGATGCTCACCGCCGCCGGTGAGCTCGAGGAGCGCGTCCACGGCCTGGCGATCGGCGCCGACGACTACCTCGCTAAGCCGTTTGCCCTCGTGGAATTGAGCGCGCGCGTACGCGCTCTTGCCAGGCGCCCGCGGCGGCCGCTCCCGCCGACCCTCGTTCACGACGAGCTCGAGCTCGACTCCTCCAGGCGCGTCGTACGCCGCGCGGGCGAGCTGTTGCCGCTGTCGGCGAAGGAGTTCGCGGTACTGGAGGTCCTGCTCGCCGCCGCCGGGTCGGTGGTCTCGAGCGAGGAGCTGCTCGTGCGTGTATGGGACGACGCGACCCACCCGTTCACCAACACCGTGCGGATGACGATCAGCCGACTCCGCGCAAAGCTGGGCCAGCCGCCGCTGATTGAGACCGTCACCCCGGTCGGTACCGGATTGGCGAACCAGGATGACTGCCACCGCGTGGCCGCCACGCTTTGCGAACAGGCTGCGTCACCCGCGAACCACGGTCCGCTGGCGGCTGACATTGCTGTTGCCGCCTCTTCCTCATCACCGGCGCCGGGCTCCTCACACTTACCTATACGCTCGCCTCAGCCGCGGTCGGCGGCAACGAGACCCTCTACGTACCGGGCCCGTTCAGCGTCGCGATCCGCAGTGGGGGGCTTCCACCCGGCAAAAAAGAATCAGCAGGTCCAGGCGACGGCGCCGGCGGTTGTTCTGCAAGCGCTTAGAATGCTGGGCGGTCGCGCCACCGGGCGATATTTCGGCAGCCACCAGCGCAGTGCTCACCTGCATTTACCGCTGGTCAATCGGGAATCGCGCTGGGGGTGATGGCGATCGTCTCGATGCTGCTCGGCTGGGTGATCGCCGGCAGGTCCCGCGCCGCTCGGGACAATGGCGGCCGCAACCCGGCGGATCTCGGAAGCCAATCTGCACGAGCGGCGGCCATAACCGGGCCACGCGACGAGCTCCGGCGCTCGCCGACACGATTGACGGGCTGCTCAAGCGCCTGCAGCAGGTGTTCGACGCGCAAAGACGGTTCGTCGCCCACGCTTCGCACGAGCTGCGCACGCCGCTGACGGCCGCTCGCGCGCTGCTCCAGCTTGCCATCTCAGAGCCTCACGCGACCGTCGAAAGCTTCCGCGAGAGCTGCCGGCAGGCGCTCGAGTAGTCGGCGCACCAGGAACGGCTGATCACGCGCTGCTGGCGCTCGCGCGCGGGCAACGCGGACTCGATGACGCGCAGCCCCTCGCGCTCGCCAGATCACTCGCGAGGTGCTCACAGGCTCACCGCGGTCGCCGCAGAGCGAGACGTGCGACTCGCCCCGCGCTCGAGCGCGCCGCGCTGGACGGCGCGCCGGCGTTGATCGAGCGGCTGGTGTCGAATCTGCTCGAAAACGCGATGGATACAACCACCCAGGCGGGTTGGTCAGCGTTCGTGTCCACCGCCGGGACGTCAACAGCACGCTGCAAGTCATCAACACCGGGCCATCGGTTCCGCTGAGCGAGGTTCAACGCCTGCGCCAGCCGTTCCAGCGCCTCCCGTCGGACCGGTTCGCCCACAGCGACGGACTCGGCCTGACCTCGATCGTCCAGGCGATCGCTGACGCGCATCACGCGACGCTGGACATCCGTCCCAACAGCGACGGAGGCCTGCGTGTCGATGTTCGTTTCCCCGCCCAGCCCATCACACCCTCGACGCCATCGCGCCACGGCGATCCCCGACCGGCCGCGGCCGCCGCATAGGACCGCGTCCCATCTGGCCGCGGGTGTCACATCGGCGCTGTTTGGTGTGTCAATAGACATACGACACGCGACGAGGAGAAAACGTGACCCATGGTCAATGACGAATGGCTCGCCGAGCGCTTTGAGGAGCAACGACCTCACCTGCGAGGGGTCGCCTACCGGATGCTCGGGTCGCTCACCGAGGCGGACGACGCTGTCCAGGAAGCGTGGTTGCGCCTCAGCCGCAGCGACGCGAGCACCATCGAGAGCCTGAGGGCATGGCTCACGACGGTGGTCGCGCGCGTGGCGCTGAACATGCTCCGCGCCCGTAAGGCAAAACGCGAAGAGCCCCTGGAGGGGCGGGTACCCGACCCGATCGTAAGCCCGCAGGAGGGGACCGATCCCGAGCACGAGGCCCTGATCGCCGATTCGGTCGGGCTGGCACTGCTCGTCGTCCTCGAGACGCTCGGCCCGGCCGAGCGAGTCGCGTTCGTGTTGCACGACATGTTCGCGGTGTCCTTCGACGAGATCGCTTCGATCACGGGACGCTCTCCCGCTGCGGCCCGGCAGCTGGCCAGCCGCGCCCGCCGCCGCGTGCGGGCCCAGGCGCCGGTTCCCGATCCGGACCCGGCTCGCCAGCGCCGAGTCGTCGATGCGTTCTTCGCCGCCGCACGGAAGGGCGATTTCGACGCGCTTGTGGCCGTGCTCGATCCGGACATCGTGCTGCGTGAGGACGGCGGCACGCAACGTCCGGATGTGTCGGCCGTGATTCGCGGCGCGAGCGCAGTCGCCGGGCGAGCGCTCACCTTCACGCGCCTTTCGCCCTACGTGCGGCCGGCTCTTGTCAACGGAGCCGCCGGAGTCGTCGTGGCTCCTGGCGGCCGGCCGTTCGCGGTCATGGGCTTCACCGTCACGAACGGAAAGATCGTCGAAATCGACGTGCTCGCCGATCCCCAGCGCCTCGGCGCAATCGAGCTGCCCGGTGAGGCTGCCGGTTGATCGGGGGCTACTGGTGTTATGGGTGACCGAGGGGGTGCCCGTGATCCTGCAGTTGCTGGTGCGCAGCGAGCAGGCCGGACTGCAGATCGGTCAGGCTGTGTTCGCTCGCCTTGCGCAGCACACCGGCCGGATCTTCGAGCAGCCTCCTGGCGCGAGCGGCTTGTTCGGCGGCGAACCAGTCCACCAGTGCGCTGCGGTCCGGCGCCGGCCGTGGCTCGCTCAGGCCGTGCTGTCGTGGAAGACGAGTAGGAGCGTCTTGTCCCATTGCGGACCCGTTGCCAGCGCGGTGTACACGAGGAGCGCGAGCTCTTGCCCGTGGGTCACGTCCGATGGTGGGTGGTCATCGTTCGGGGGTGACCCGATTAGGTTGAAGTCCTTGAAGTTAGGGTCGATCCAGGAGACCGCAGGAAGTCGACCGTACGCGGCATCCTCGAGGAAGCTCGCAGCATCCTCGTTCAGGTAAAGCACCCCTCTGCCCCGTGTTTTGAACACCAGCTTGAGCTTTTGCAGGTGGGCGAAGTGCTCCCGGTGTCCCATCCGGTACTTGACATCGGCGAGGCGGAGGGTGGCGATATCGTGCGAGTACCAGCGCCAGGAGACATCCGCCGCGTCGAGGTAGCGAACGAATGAATGCTGATGGTAGATCGGCACTTTGCGATCGTCGCGGCTGCCCGCGCTCCCAGCGATCGCGTGCTGGCGTTCGGCCACGTCGCTTCCCGCGACCGAGCTGTGCCAGCGGTCGCAGACACAGAACTCGGCTGCGAAGTCGTCGAATACGGGCAGGTCGGACGCGTCGTAATAGCCCATGGCGACGCCCGGGTCTGCATCCTCGACGCCGCGATGGCCAGCGTCTCCGCGTAGCTCGCCGGGAAGCCGTCCATGGCGCCATCGTTGATCTGCCGGTCGGTCGCCGCCGCGGTGTGTCAGGGTCCCAGCGCTCGTTCGGGAAATGCCTTGCCGGAAGATGGTGGACCGGGTACCGCCGACCTCCGTGGTCGTTGCTCATGCCTGGCCTTAGGCCATCTATGTCGTCGCGGCCGCGTTCGAGCGAGAGGTAACCGAGCATGTGATCGAATGAGCGGTTCTCGAGCATGAGCACGACAATGTGCTCTACCCGCTCGAGGCCGCTGCTCGCCGCGACCGTCACCGACTCCTCATTCACACGATCATCTGGCGCCGACGAGACCGATCAGGCACTCAGGATGCGCGCCTTCTGAACCTCGAACTCGGCGTCCGTCACACACCCGCTGCCCGTAGGTCACCGAGCTGCTTGAGCTGCTCGAGCTTCGCCGCCATGTCTGGTGACGGCGGAGCCGCCGCCGGCGCGGCCGGACCCGGTGCCGCGGGCATCGCCGCTGCCGGCGCAGGCTGCGCCACCGCGACCGCCGCACCGGAATGGCCGTGGGCGGCCGCGTGCTCCTGCTGGCGCGCGAGGACGCGCTCGTGGATCACATCGGCCGTCTTCACCGCGACCGCCGCTTTCAATCCGGTCTTCAACAGTCCCATGTCCCTCTCCACTCCAAATAGAAGATGTTCACGCCGGATCGGGGGCGTCGAGCGCCGCGATCAGATCGTCAGCGACGATGCGCCCGGCGCCGACCAGGCGCGCGCTGCTGCGGTCGATCGCCGTCCACATTGGGACCGCCCAGACGTTCTCATAAACGAGGATTCCCGCGAGGCTCCCCGGTTCGATCGCCGCGCCGACCTCGTCGATGTCCGATTGGTCAAGCAGGCCGGACGACAAGCCCCACAGGCGCTCGTCGAGCGCGTCGGAATGTTCTACGTTGGCCGCGTCGACCTTCGACACCCTCCCATCGTCGTCCTTGGCGATGAACAGAAGATCGAGCACGCGCACGATCTCGCGGTCGACGAGGTCCATCAGCAGTCGGAACCCCTCGCCGGTGAGTGCCTCCCCGGCCACTCCACCGCCAGGAAGTCGATCGGTCCCAGAATAGTTTCTCCCATGGAACCCACTCCCGTGTCGAATTTGAGCGCCCCTGGCGCGCTCGTACTCTACCGCGGCGGCGTGGCACGCCTGCCGAGATTCCGGACCTCATGTGCTCTCAGGGCTGCTCGGCCCGGCACGGACTTCTGGACCATCTGCTTCATCACGAGCGGCGCGACGCGATCGTGCGTCACCATCGCTGAGCTCGGCGAGCTCGTTCATCTCGGGCCTCAACCAGCCCGCTAGAAGATAACGGCGCCGGCGGAGCGGGCTACGTGCGACGGCGGCTCCGGTTCTTCTTCTCGATCAAAAGGGGGAGCGGGAAGCTGGGCTGTATCTCACTTGCCTAACAAGCCGGGGTTCAGGTAGGCTCGGGGTGTTATTGACGCGGCCCGGGGGGCTCCGCAATCCAGGGAAACCAGTGGGGGCCGGAATGGAGGCAGCAGAATGTCCTTGACCCCCCGTAAGGTTGCTCGTTGCTCGGTGCGGCCGCGCTCGGCGTCACGGCGGTGGCCGGCGCCGGCTGGGCAGCCGGTTCGACCGCCCGAGCCAGTGTGGCGACGCCCAGCTTTTCTAGGTTGAGCCCGAGCCAGGTCAAAGCCCGCTCGTCCGGCAAGCAAGAGCGCATGGTGGTCGTGTTCGACGACCAGCTCACCAACCTGCCGGCGAACCGGGCCCACCGGCACGCCCGAGAAGCAACGGCCGCGTCCATGCAGGCTCCGCTCGTCGCCCAGCTGAAGCAGGTCGGGGCCACGCATATCACGACCCTTTCGCTCCTCAACGCTGTCGCGGCGACAATGCCGGCGGCCGAGGCACAGGCACTCAGCCATACCCCGGGCGTCAAGGCGGTCGTCCCCGACGGAACGATCATCATCGGGGACGGCACGTCGAACACGAAGACGGTGGCCGCCTCCCGGGTGCAGAAGTCGGCCATCCCGGCAACGGCGGCCGACGGGCAGCAATTGTGCAATCATCTCCCAGCAAACCGCTGCTGGAGCCCGAAGCCCTCACCAGCATCCACGACGCATCCAACAACCCGAACGACCCAAACGAAGCGTCCGCGATCGCGACGGGCCAAGGCGTCATCGTCGGGAACGTCGACGCCGACACGTTGGCCGGGAACCCCAACATGATCCGGCCCAACGGGCAGCACGTGATCATCGATGCCCCGGACCCGAACGAGAACGTCTTCAGCGACGAGTTCAACGGAGACGTCTCCACCATCGCCGCCCAGGGCACGGTCACGTACACCTACGCGTCTCAGCTGCCCTTCTCGAACCTCCCCGCGAACTGCAGCTTCCGAATCGTGGGTGACGCCACCGGCGCCTCTCTGGTCACCACCGGTTTCTTCACCGACACCAACTCGTTGGGTCAGATCGTGGCTCCCGAGTCGCAGGTCATCGCCGGGCTGCAGCAGGCGGTGAACGAGGGTGTCAATGTCGTGTCGGAGTCCTATGGCTTTGGCGCTCTGCCGGGTGCCAACGACGACCTGCTCGAACCGACGAACGACGCGATGGTGCAAGCGGGCGTTGTCGTGGTCGAGAGCGCGGGCGACAGCGGCTCGTCCGGCACGGTCGAGGCCCCCGCCGATGACCCCAACGTCATCGACGCCGCTGGGACGAACGACCTCAGGCTCCTCGCCCAGGCCGATGGCTACACGAAGGGCTGGGAAGACGACAACATGACGACCTTGTCGTCGGGCGGCACCGCTCCCAATGGCGCTGTGGTTGACCTGGCCGCCCCCGGCTACCTGGCGCTCGCTGCCGCCGGCGCCGGCCAGGTACCGCCACTTCCGACCGAGGCCTTTGGCGGCACCAGCCAGTCGGCCCCCTTCATCTCCGGCGCCGCCGCCGACGTGATCCAGGCCTACCGTGACACCCACGGCGGTGCCACCCCGACGCCTGCCCAGGTGAAGGAGATCCTCACCAGCACGGCAACCGACATCGGGGCTGACGCAGACCAGCAGGGCGCTGGCCTCCTGAACGTGTACGCGGCCGTTGAGGCGGCCCGCCAGATGCCGGGCAGCGCCGCGAGACGCATCCAACGCTCCCGAATTGGTGAACAACCCCACCCAGCTCGACGTACAGGGCCCGGGCGGCTCGACGGTCGACCAATCGGTCACGCTGTACAACGCCTCCTCCCACACCGAAAGGGTCACCGGCACCTACCGGGTGCTTGGAAGCGAGACGAGCTTCGGCAGGCCCGTCACCGAGAACGTCAGCGCCCCGTCGCCGAGCGCCCCGATTCCCGCCCAGGGGGCGACCGCGGCGGCACCGATCACCTTCACGGTGCCGAGGGGCATCAGCGTGCTCGATGCCGACATGCGCTGGCCGGACCCGACCAACAGCGATGACAACATCCTGACGTTCATCTTGACCGACCCGGCCGGGAGGTTGGCCCAGAGTTCGTACGACTACGGCGCCTCCAACGGGCCCAACGCCAGCCCTGACATCCAGCACAGCACGGTCGAGCATCCGATGCCCGGAACCTGGACGGCCCAGATCCTGTGGGCCAATGGGCGCGGCCACGTGCAGACTCCGCCGGACACCCCAGGGCCCTACACCGGAACCGTGACCTTCCAGGCCAGCGGCCAGAACTTCACGACAAGCCCGGCGTCGGCGCCCGTCACCATCCCGCCTCGCAGCTCGGTGAGCGTGCCCCTCAGCATCGCCCTCCCCCGGGCTCCCGGCGATGCCCCCGAGTCGGTGCAGTTCACGGCGCAGAACGGGCTCGAGAGCTCGGTGCCGATCGCCCGGCGTACCCTCATCCCGTCGGCCGGTGGCTCGTTCAGCGCCACACTGACCAGCTCGGTATCTCGCGGTCCCGGGCAGATCAAGACGTTCTATGTGGACGTGCCCCAGGGTGAGAACGACCTCGACGTGTCGTTCTTCGCGCCGGACCACACCGCCGACGACCCGGTGTACTACTACCTGTTCTCGCCGGCCGACCTCGAGCCTGCTGTCACCGAGTCAGGGAACATCGAGGTCACAGCCGTCGACGCCACGCCGACGCCCGACAACCCGACCGGAAACGCCTCGCTCATCGCCCCCGATCCCCAGCCAGGTCTGTGGGAGATCGACGTGATGCAGGGCGCAACGACCGACGGGACGGAGTTCTCCCAGACCGTCACTGGGGTCGTCGCGTACAACCAGCTCGCACCGGTCACCGAGACCGGTCTCCCGACGTCGACGTCGACGACCATCGACTCCGGCTCCAGCGTCCCGATCACGGTGACGGTCACGAACACGACGAACCACGTCGGGTTCTTCGAACTGCAACCGTCGGGCAACGACATCAGTGGCGGCAATACCGCCACGCCGGAAGAGCTGGCGCCCGGAGCCACGGGGACACTGACGGCGACGCTGTCGCCCACGGCAGCTGCGGGCTCCGCGGTGAACGGCACCCTCAGCGTCATCGACTCGACGGACTTCGGAGGCTTTGAGCCCGCCATTGGGTTCCCGTTGTTCTCCGACTTCCACGACTTTGCCTACGCCTACACGGTGGGAGCCAGCTCGAGCGGCTAGCACTGGCAACAACGGCACGGCCCGGGCCTCGTCGCAGGCCCGGGCCGTTGCCGTGTCGTCAGACGGAGTGCCGAGTGGCTAGGGTCCCGAGGCATGCCAACCTAGCGCCGCGACCGCCTCACGACGTGCGAGCACATCGCCGAGAGGACTGGCCCGAGGACCAGGAAACGCCAGTGGCGCGATCGCCGGAAGGTATGCTGAAGCCAAGCACCACTGCTCGCTGCGGTTCCCGCCACCGTTCTTCGCCACCCAGAAGGCCGTCGTTGAGGCCGCGGGCTATGAGACCGGTGAGGGCTTCATCAAGCTCCCCTACGGTCGCGAGCTGCCGACCGAGGTTCTGAAGGCGCTGCTGCAGGCGCGCGTCGAGCAGTACGCAGCGACCGGCGCCGGATGGAACCGATACTCGTGAGAGGCAGCGTCGAGTAACGGCTCGTAGGCCGAGGCGTGGACTCAGCGGTCGACACCACCTTCGCGCTTCGAGCCCTTAGGAACACGTCTGCGTTCCGCTCTCGACACGAGCTGCTGTCACTCAGATGCTCGCGCTCGTCGGACTACGTCGCCGCGGCGCCGACCTCGGCCAGCCGGCAGCGAGGGCATCATCAGCCAGCCGCCGACTACCCAGGAGCGTTCGCCCGCGTATCGCCGAGCGGCACAGCATCACGACTGCCGCGTCGAGGTCAATCCGCCGCATCTCCTCGGTTCGACTTCCAGCAGCACTCGACGCTGCCTCAGGTCTCGGCGCCCGCTCAGACATCACCTCGGAGATCGACCGACTCATCGATCTCATCGATCACATCCGCTCGGACCACACGCTCCAGTCACTGTCACATCCCAGGACTCGACGGTCCCATCGGCGCCATCGTCAATCACCGTCCGGAGATGACGCGGAAGCAGCTCTTCGTCTCGCGAAGCGCCTGTGCGGACCGAGTTTCCCTCCTCGACGAAGAAGCTCTCGACCACGCATCGACGATCACCGCCAGAACATCTTGCACTCGAGCCGTCAGCGCAACCCGCTTATGCCACGGCCAGATCTCCAGCCCGCCGAGATCGGCGTCCCGCAGTCCCCGAGCTGGAAATAGAAGAAATCCGGATACTCGAAAAAGCTCGTCGACCCGCTGAGCCCGTCTACCTCCCGTCACGATCGCGGTCGTGCAGGCTCGCGACCACCTGGCGATCGCCACGGCGCCGCCTCGTCGGGCCCCGGGAACTGATCGACTACCGCTGCCGATCGGCCGTCGACCGTCAGCGAGAGTCCGAAAGATCGAGCTCCTTGCTGGTGTGCACCGCCGTGCTCCCTTCAGGATCTCAAGCTCGCCAGCGCCTCGTCAACACACACAAGACCGGATCAGCGACCTCCACGCGAGCACACGTTACACGCCCATACGGGCGCACGAATCAACGAACGAGGGCCCAGGTCGTTCTCCGCAGAGGATCGAAGCACGACTCTCAACCACCCTCGATCCACACATGTCGATCGAGCTACTGGGAACGAGGCCGTCTGGCGGCCCTCGATCGGCACCTGTTCGCTGCCGAGGCGCACATGTCGTCAGCCGCCGCAGTTCGCAGCGTGTCGGTGCAGGTCTCTCGCAAATGCCGGTTGAGCTTTGCCGGCCCCACGGTGACCATGCGCGCTACGATTAGAACATCTCGTCTGTTCATACGAACATTGTTAATGTAATTTCGGGTGGTGTCTGGGATGAGCGACTGACCTCACTCGTCAACGAGCTGCAGGCCGGCGGCGGTCGATCTCAGCGCGGCCGCGGCGAGGCTGGGGACTACGCAGATGACGATCCGCCGTGATCTCGACGTGCTGGTACAGCGCAGGTCGCTCGCCGCGTGCGCGCGGGCTATCAGCCTGCTGGCGCGCGGCGATGAGATCCCCTACTGGATGCGCGAGCTCGAGAGTCCCGAGGCCAAGATGCAGATCGGTGAAGCGGCCGCCAGTCTGCTCAGAGACGGTGAGGCGGTCGCGATCGACAGCGGCACTACCGCGCTCAACTGCGCCCGTGCTCTGTTCGAGCGGCGGCTGACCGTGTTGACCGTCTCACTGCGGGCGGCCGATGTGATCGCCGACAGCCCGACCATCAACCTGATCCTTCCGGGCGGCGAGTCCGGCGCGACGAGCGCACGCTCGTCGGCCCGGCGGCCGTAGCGGGCATCGCTGGCCTCCGGCTGGACGCAGTGATCCTTGGGGCGTGCGGCCTGGCGGATGGAACGGTAACCGCCTATGACCTTGCTGATGCCGCGGTCAAGCAGGCGCTGATCGACGTCAGCGCGCGCGTTGTGGTGGCTGCCGAGAGCTCAAAGCTTTACCGCACCGGCATAGCCGTGGTGTGTGCCGCGGAGCGGTCGACGTGATCGTCACCGACGCCGAGGCGCCCGCCGCGGCACTGGAGCCCTGGCGCAGGCCGCGTCGAAATCCTCTTTCTAAGAGTTCGTCGTAGCCCGTGTCACGCCCGCGCGGCCGCGCTCGCGCCATCGCGCGCACACTCACGATCTTCTTCTCGCACGGGCTGCTGTTCGCCTCGTGGGCCGCCCATATCCCCGCTCAAAGCCCACCTTGCGCTGTCCGACGCAGCGCTCGGGAGCGTCCTGCTATCCACGCCGGTCGGATCGGTGTGGGCGATGGTGATGATCGGTCGCCTGCTTCCGAAGCTCGCAGCCGACGCTGGTCGGGATCTCGCTGTTCAGGTACTGCGCCGCCGGACCGCTCTTGGGCCTCGCCGCCACCCGGGCGGAGCTGGCGGGCGCGCTGTTCGCCTGGGGCGCGTTCCAGGGCGCGCTCGACGTCTCCATGAACACGCAGGCAGTAGCGGTCGAGAAGGTGCAGAGGCGCCCGCTGATGCCGACCTTTCATGGCGCCTGGAGCATCGGAGCGCTGAGCGGGGCCGCGCTCGGTGCCGCCGCCGTCGCCGCCCACATGCGCTCCCCCCTCCTATCCTCCTCTTCCCTCTCCACCCCCCTCTCCCACTTCACACACCAGCTCACACAGCTCGCGCCGTGGCATCGCCACTGTTGATCCTCCATCGCCCTCGCGACGATGCTGTGCGAGGCGCCGCCGCCGACTGTCAGCCGTCTACCTCATCCCCACCTCCGGCCGCTCTCGCGCCCTCTTACACCCCTTCCCTAACATCAGCGTCACTACCCCCCATCTCTCAGCCTCCCTCAGGCCCTGTCCCCCTCCTTCATCGCCGGTGTCGGCATGACCGCAGCGCTCGCGGGCGGCTCCGGCACTCTCGGACTGATCGGGTTCGCCTGCTTGGGAGCCGGCACCGCGCTCGTCGTGCCGACCGTGTTCAGCGCTGCCGGCCGCCTGCCGGGCCTGCAGCCCGGAGTCGGCATCGCGACCGCATCAGCGCTTGGCTGGCTCGGCTTCGTGTGCGGACCGCCGCTGATCGGACAGCTCGCGACCATCACCGGGCTACGGACCGCGCTCGCGGTCATTCCCGCTCAAGCGCTGCTGGTCGCGGCTGTCATCACGCGTACCCCCTCACTCGCCGGCTATGAGCGCTCGACCAGCCACGTCCATCCCAGGGAACAGGATCGCCAGCCGCCTCCGAACCGGGTGCCGGCGACAACGATGAGCGACCAGCACACGGCGGCGCGCGCCACCTCCCGGCCTGCCCGGTCCGGCTAATACGAGCAGTGCGCCAGACCCGCAGGTAGGCGGAGCAGGGCGCAGTCCGGTCCTCCCTACGACACCTGCTGTTCGCCAGTTCCGGGCACCGGTGCTTACAGACCCTCCCGCTAACCACTGGCCGACAGCAGTCCGCTGCCATGGACGGCTGGCTTCCGCAGCGATCGGCGAGCAACAGTTAGCGACGCGCCCCGGCGGCCCGGGCACGGCGCACGCGTGGTCGTCCATCTACCGATCTAGTCGCCGTGGGCTGCCCAGTACGCCTCAGCCTCGGCCTCCATCACGGCCAGACGGCTGTAGTAGTCCGGGAACTCGTTGAGGTGCGCCCTCGCGATCTTGGCCGTCACGACGACGTCGTCATCCGTCACGTTCGTGTCCTGATCATGAGTGCCGTGCTCAAGCTCGACATCCATTCCCATCCGTAGCTGCTCGACGTCGAACCGCGAACTGGCCCAGTCGATGCCGATCTGTTCACCGGTCGTTCGCGCTTGCTCGGCGGTAGTGACCTTCTTCTCGCTCATGCGTGAAAGCTAGCGCTACCCGTGCAGGATCACCAGGTGCTTAGCGACGCTGACGTTCGAGAGGCTCGTGGACTTCCGACACGAATGCAGCTCCAGTTCCTCCCATCTTCGCGCAAGCGTGCAACTTCTCGCTGGCCCCGCGAATACACGCTGATCAGGATGGGGCGGCTCGCCGCTGCGAAGCGTCGGCGGCGACTATGCTCGATCTGGTCGCACCCGAGACAGCCGGATCTCGATCAATCCAGCACTCTCGCGGATGGCGTCCCTTCTGGCGTTATGACCCGGTTGAGGTGATGGCGACACGGTGGGGCGTCACGTAGGCTGTGGCTGGGGCTGTACACGAACGCTCGTTATCAGTCCGAGGAGACCACGGTCGTGAACGCAACAGTGACAGCGTGCGTCCGGTTGTCGCGCATTGCGCAAGTTGGTTCGCGACTGCGCCGTCGTTGACCGCCGAGACCGGCGCCTGTGCCGAGCCCAGTCCTGCGAACTGGGCGGCGCTTGTACGTCTGGCTCGAACCTTAAGCAGCTCCGTTTGTTACCGGCGAGCACCTGTTGCCTTATCTAGCTGTTACTTGCGGCACCACAGGGGGTGGGAACGTTGCTCTCCCTGATCGTCGCCCGGCGATCTCCCCACGACGCTCGCAACTGTCACCGTCACCTCAGCGATTCATCGAGGTTACACAGTCGAGACACCTGTCCTCAAGTAGTGCCCCCATTGTTCATCACGCACTCGTCGGGTATCTCGATTACGAAAGCGGCACTAGGGCGGCGATGACGCAGCCGTCTGGATCGATCGATGAGGGCAGTCGGTTGGGCTGCGGTTCTAGCTCGCTGCGGAGGTGGTTGGATCCGTGTCTGACCCGGGTGGCCGGAATCGTTCCCAGACGTACTGAATGTCGGGCGCTCGCTCCTCGTTGCCGCTGCCGTTGGTGCGCTCGACTTCCCTGAAGCCGTGGCGCTCGTAGAAGCGCTGCGCACCTTCGTTCGAGACAAACGTCCACAGGCGCAGCCGGTGAGGTCGTTCTCGCTTCGCGAGGTCTAAGAGTTCAACGCCAATTCCGCGGCCAGTGAAGTCCGGATCCACGTATAGCTGATCGATCCAATCGCCTTTGAGCACGAGGATGCCCACTACTTGCCCGCTCGCCGTCTGAGCCAACCAGCACTCAAGCTTGAGGATGACGACGTGCTCGATCCATGCGGCGACTTCGTCATCGCAGTGCGCCGGCGGCAGAATGCTTCTGGCTTCGGCGGCTGCCCGACGGGCGTCGAGGTAGAGATCGCTTACGGAGTGTGCATCGGCAGCGTCCGCGCGGCGGACGGTCAGATCCATCCGACCAGGCTCTCAGATCCCTGGCAGCGGCTACTGCCCCTTGTCGATCCAAGGCGGCCGGGTCCGAAATCGGTCCCCGGTCTCCCAGATTCGCTCGCACCTGCCGAGCCGTCCATTCACCTGAGCCGTCCGCGGATCTCGCGCGTCCACCTGGAGACCGCGTCAACCTCAGCTCGTCTGGACCCGCGTGAATCCTCCGAGGTGGTGGCGCTTGACCGTCATCGGAACGCCAGCGCCGGCCTGGCGCCTGAGCATCTCCAGCACGGCATCGCTCGGCTCTCCGTAAACCTGAATGCTGGTTGTCGCCTCGAGCGTCTCCGCATACGCGCGCGCCGCTCGCTCCGCCACGACGCCCATGTGAAATTCCATCGAGGTGGCGTCGGGATGAATCTGAACGACGCCGACCTCGGTCCCTTCCTCGTCCACGTATTCGTTGAACGCCAGGAGCTGAGGCTCGCTTTCCTCAATGAAGGAGCCCAGGTCAGCCGCGCGGTCCCGCTCGGCGGCGAGCTTGCCTTCCCTGAGTCTGTTCGTCGCGATGAAGATGAACGGCCCGGACATAACGGATCCTTCGGTCGCTGTGGAACTCGTAGCTGAATGGTCCCGCGTGCCGCCACTCTGCGCCTGCCGGTCAGCGAAACGTTCACGCCGACCCAACCGCGGTCGGAGCCCGCACGTGTGCGCGTGCTACCAAACCCGCGTAAAGCACCGCGAGAGCTTCGCCGAGTAGCTCCGGGCGAACAGATCCTGGCTCGATCAGCTCATCGACGGCGAGGCCACCGATGATGCTCATCACGATGCGAGCGATGTCCTGCGCCGGCATCGTGAGCTCGGGGGTCCCGAGGTGGCGCGCCCGCGCCGCCAGCGCGGCGGCCAGGTCTCGGCGAAGCTCCGTCTGGCGCTCCGCGTAGAGGGCACGGAGTTCGGGATCGCGGATCGCGAGGCTCCAGTACTCACGCTCGAGCAGGAGTGCCTCGCGCTCTCCGTCCAGCTGCTGAGCGAACGCCCGCGTCGCCTCCTCCGACATGTCGCGCTCGGGGGGCGCCGACGCGAGCAGTGCGAATCGCTCTCGCATCGGGGCGTCGATGCGCTCCTCGATGAGCGCCGTAACGAGTTCCTCCTTTCCGGAGAAATGCCAGTAGAGCGCCCCCTTGGAGTAGCCCGCCTCGGCGGCGATCTCCTCGACGCCGGCTTCGCGGTAGCCACGCCGGGCGAATACCCGCAGCGCGCCGGTCAGGAGCTCGTCCCGAGCCTTACGACCCTCTGCTCGAGCGGCGCGGGTGCGCCGATCGAGACGGGCTTCCGCGTCGGGCCCCGACTTCCGAGGTCGCGTAACTCCGGGCGTCATGCTTCGTGTAGCCTACTGACTGACCGGTCGGTATGTACACCCTCTACGTCATCCCCGGATCGCACGCCTGCCGCTCGGCGATGCTCATGCTCGAGCACAAGCAGGTTGCGTACCGCCGTGTAGGCATCGTCACGCTCCTGCACCCGCTCGTTGTCCGACTGCACGGCTTTGACGCCGGCGGCCAGACGCGCACGGCCGGCGGGCGACGCCCGTGGGGGCTGCGCCTGGGCGACCGCCTCGGCACGGTGCCGGCACTCGCTGCCGACAGAGATCGGATCTCAACCAACCATACGATCGCCCGGTTCCTGGACGAGCGCCACCCCGAGCCCCCGCTCTTCCCGACCGACCCCGAGCAGCGGGCCGCGGTCGAGGAGGCCGAGCGCTGGGCGAACGAGACGCTGCAGATGGCCGCCCGCCGGATCCCCGGAGCGGCCATGGTCCGCGACCCCGCGGCGCTCAGCCGGTCCTCGGGAGACGGGCGACTCGGGTATCTCCTTTACAAGCGCGCGCTGACCCGGCGCCTGATCACCCCGAGGATCCTCCGCGCGGCCTTCGCCACCAGCCCAACGGCAGAACGCGACCCCGCGGCCGAGCTCCCAGCGATGCTCGACCGAATCGACGCCTGGATCGCAGACGGGGTTCTCGGCGGAGCGCAACTGAACGCCGCGGACTTCATGGTCGCGCCCAGTCTGGCGTTGATTCTCTACCGGCCCGACGTCGCGCCGATGTTCGAGGGCCGCCCAACCCTCGACCTCGTTGACCGGCTCCTGCCCGAGCCCGCCTAGGCGCGCCGCTGGCACAAGACCTCCAGGCGGCAACCTCTTCGCTCTAGGGACGGAATATCGCAATCCACTCTCCCTCTCTCCCCCGTTTCGTTCGTTACCCTACCACCCTCCCGCCCGCACGGTCCGCGCACCACGGCGCGGTCGTGCCGCCAGAGGCGTCGACCGCACCCACGCGTCGCCCGGGATCACCAGCGGCGGCGCTCCACCGCCGCTCGAGGCCACCACCACGCCCACCCCGACGAGCACCAAGACCACGACGCTAGCCGCCACGGCAAACGACGGTGACGGGCGGGCGGATTCGTGTCCAACCGCGCTGCCACGCTCGCGCTTTCAGGCTCAGGCGCGAGGATCCCGCCCGGAAGGTCGAGCGCCAGCTCGCGGTCAGGATCGCGAGCTCGAGCTGCTACAGCCTCGGACCGGGGTCCAGCCCAAGCTCCTGGGATGAAGCATGTCGGAACTCCTGGTAGACCTCGAGCGCCTCGGCCTGCCTACCGGACCGATACAGCGCCAGCATCAGCTGGCCGCGCGCCGCTCCCGCAGCGGGTGGTCCGCGACCAGATCGCGCAGCTCGCTGACGACCGCGCGCGACTGGCCAAGGGCCAGATCGGCCTCGACGCGCTCCTCCACAGCGGCCACATGAAGCTCCTCGATCTGCGCAATCGCGTTCTGCGCGAACCGCTCATACATGAACTCCGCCAGCGGTGCTCCCCGCCACAGGGACAGTGCCCCGCGCAACAGTCTCGCCGCCTCCTCGGGCCTGCCAGTCGCCAGCGCGTCGGACCAAGGATCCGAAAGTCCATAGCTCCGTTGTCGATGTAAGGCCGTCACCGCCGCTGCCGGTGCGCCGGCTGCGCCCCGATGCGCCCTTCGCGGAGCACATCGTTGCTCGTTTGCAACCTCAGTGCAACCGCTCTCGCCCAAGCTGTGGCCCGATCGAACCATTTCTCCGACGAGAGGAGTCTCAATGCGAAGGCACAATGCAAAGCTGTGGACGACAGTGGGGCCCGTCGGTCTGTCGCTCCTCACCGCCTCGGGGCTGGCGTTGGCCGAGGGAGCGTCGAGGCGAGGCGAGATCCATCTCTACGAGGCAGACACCGGTCTCGCAGGCAACCGCGGACCGTCATTCTCACGGGAGCCATAACCGACCACGGGACAGACCACCAGGCGACCCCGCGGACGGGATCAACCGGCTTGAGCTGTCGAAAGGCTCCTTTGCGATCAACGTGAACGCCGTGGCAGCGAGCGCGAGTCGCTGCCGATTGATCCAGCGACCTGCTCAGCCGACGGCTCGGCGACCGCGCCGATCCCGATCGTCACGGGTTCGGGCACGGGCGCGTACCGGGGCATCAGCGGCACGGTCCAAACCAGGGCCGCAGAGGCCTTCATCCTGCCACGACTCGCGAATGGCCAGTGCGACACGAACGCGACCCAGTACCCGGGCGTCCTGATCGCACGCGGGGTCGGAAGCGTCTGCTTCAAGTAGAACGCCGCAGATCAGCTGCTCGACGGGCTCGGTCGTCGATTTCCAGCCGGCCTGCAACAGCCGACGAAGAGCTGCCGGGTGTCGATCAAACGGCGTTCAGCTGAGCTTGTTGATGCCTTTGATGATCCCGTAGATCCCTGCGATCAGGGAGAGGACAGCGGCCACGGTCCAGCCGTTGCGCCTAAGCCAGCCATGAAACCGCTCGATCCCCGCCGCAACCCCGGCGGTCTGACGAACAGCGCGACCAAGGGGATCTCGACGAACAGCATCACGGCGATCGCGCAGATGAGAACGGCGAGCACGTCGCTGGGAGTGGAGGTGTGGCTGTCGGCGATGTCCTTCAATGCCAGGACGTAGAGCGGAGATGGGAGGAACATCACAACGCCCAGGACACACGCCCACTTCTGGCTGGTCGTCGCGCGCCGCGACCACGTCGCGATCCGCCCGCGAGCTTCACCAGCGTCCTCGGGCGTGTCGTCCGGGTCGCGGGCCCTTCGTCGCCACGCCCACGCGGCCAGGGCCAGCAGCAGGACCCCGAGGACGATGTCGAACGAGCCGCTCGCAGTTGTCGAACTCTGGTCGTTCACGCCCGTTGCTTTGAGGGCTGCGAACACGATCAGCCCGGCGCTGATCGTGAGGACCGCGGCCCCCGCGTAGTAGGCGAGCACGAGGCCGCGCGGATGCTCACCGGTCAGGAGCAGCAGCAGCACGAGCAGCGCCGGCGGATAGACCCCGGCGCTGATCGCAAGGGGCAAGGCCTGCGGAAGCGCGGTGATGCGCCCAGCCTAACCCGCATGCGGCCGTCCAGGGCAGACGCTGCAGGTCCGCCCTCTCCGGCCCTGGCTCCTGGATCTCGATCAACGCGGCGGTCGCTGGGCGCATGAGCGCTGGCCGAGCCGCGATGGACTGTGGAGCTTGACCCGTGGCAACTTAGTCCGGATTGGTCGGGAGCGAGGCCGAGCGAGTCGAGCGGGCCTACTACGCGGGGTTCCGGGCCGCCCACGATGGGGCTGGTTTGCGCGGCTTCAGAGCGCGCAAGCCGCTTCGGGCAACGCCAAAGCCGCTAGGCGGCTACCGCCCGGTCCGGAACGGGTTGCTTCTGGTCCTGTTCCGCCACTACCGCCACGCGGTCGACATGTCTGTAGCGGTGGATCGTCCTGCGTCGCTCACGGTTGTGGACGATCCCGTCGGCTGCTCTCAGCAGGGGCCCTGTCAATCGGAGCAGACAACGCATCAGGAGGTGCAGCACAGTCATCTCTAACTCCCATCGTTTCCGAGCATCAGCCTCTCATCTCGAACAACGGCGGACAGGGGCCAAATCGTCTGCGGAGTGCCAGCGTGTGCGCCTCCGGGGACACTCTCGGTCCCCAACCGGCACATCAGGACCACTCAGCGACGCCAGTGCCCCCGGATCGTCGACCGGATGGCCGGGCCAGGCGAAACGAAGACGGGCTGATGGGCTGGAACCCTTCAGACCGCTGCCTCTCGATGGTGTACGGTTTCGCCAGTCGACTGGGGCTATCGCTGTGCCGGGGCCTTCTCGCGGATGGCTGGCTCAGAAAGAGGATGACGAATGTTCGTCCGGCGCATCTATGTCGGCGACCGTCGTCGGGTCGCATCCACTGGGTCTTGGCTGCTGGCTTGGCTGTCGGTGGCGCTCGCCGCTCTGCTGGTCGCTCCCTCGGTAGCGAGCGCGGCGTGGGCGATGTCCGGGAGGACGAGCCAGGGATTATCGGTCGGACTCCGTGTGTCGAACAATCTCTCGAAAGTGAATCGGTTCGGGATCCATTGGCGGGCCAAGTGCACCAGTGGCGCAACACTGGGCGGCTTCACCGTGGCCGGTCCGCTTGTCATTCGACCATTTCCAAAATTCCACGGCACTCGCGTCTACATGGCGACGGATCGGACGAATGGGCACAGCCTCGCGGTCTCATCGAACCTCCATGGGAGACTGCTGCTCAATATCCGAGCTCGTGGAACGTGGAGCGTGCAGGTACTGGTGCGAGCCGCAAACGGAAGTCAGATCGACCGCTGTCGCAGCGGTCTGATTCGCTGGGCTGTTCACGGATAGCAGCTCTTGCGTAGCTAGCATCAGCAACGGATGCGCAAGTAAGCGGCCACGCCTGTCCGCACTCGTGGGCGCCCAGGCGACGGGCACGTTTGACACCGTTGCCGCGGGGTGGCGTGGTTGGCGATGGCTGTCTTGCTAGGTCTTCTCGAAGACGAGCCTGTAGTGGTCGAGAAGTTCGCGCTCGAAGCAGATCTTGTTGGCGCTCGCGCCGGAGGTGAACGCGAGCCTGAAGTCGGCGCTGGTGAGCCAGCGGGGCAGGAGTTCGAGTTTGAGCAGCGTCTTTCTCAGGCTCCGCGCGCCGATCCTCGCGTTCCACTGGCTGATCGTCTCGATGTAGTCCAACCGGCCGCTGATCCTCGATACCAGGCGGAAGTGCGGCTCGGCGCAGCTGGTGACCTGTTGTGCACTGGATGGAAGCCACGAGCCGGGGAATTGGCGGCCCAAGAGCGCGAGGTACCACTCGTCGGTGTCGCGCGGCGGAACCGCCCGCAGCGCGTCGACGCTGATCTGTTCGGCGGGGATCATGTTGCGTCCGAAGACCATCGTCTGCAGATAGAACCGTCCGCCGGGCGAAAGCACGCTTGAGACATGCTCGAACAGGCGGCGGTAGATCTGCTCCTGCCGTCCTTCTAGGTAGTCGTCGGGCGTGCAGAAGTGCTCGAAGGCGCCGAGACTCGCGACGGCATCAAACCTTCCGAACCGATCGCGGTCGACCTCGCGCGCGTCGAGCAGGTGGACGTCGAGGCCGTGGCGCCGGCAGGCGTCCACCTGCGCCGCGGATAGCGTTACGCCGATCCCGATCCCGCCACGCTCGCGGACGTAGGCGAGAAGCCCTCCCCACCCGCAGCCCAGATCGAGCACGCGGCTACCCGGTCCGATCCCAATCTGGTCGGCCACATAATCGTGCTTGCGCCGCTGAGCCTGCTCGAGGCCGAGCGAGAAGTCGCCGTCGTACTTGGCTCCGCTGAAGTCAGCGAGCTCGCCCAGGCTTAGCCGGATGATGCGGTCCGTCAGCGAATAGGTGAAGTCAAGATCGGCGCGATCGGCCATCGCCTCTCGAAGAAGTATTGCGCTCCGACAGCATCGACTATCCCGACGCCGTGGCTATACAACGTGCGCCCTGTCGGCGCGGCCGCTCCCGGCTAGACCCGCTCCACGTCGAGCTTCAGGAAGTGTGTCGCGCACGAGATGCATGGGTCGTAGTTGCGGATCGCCTGCTCGCACTGCCACTGCAGTTCGTCATCGGAGAGGTCCAAGTGCCCGGCCACAAAGCCGTACAGGTCTTCCTCGATCGCGCGTTGATTCTGAGACGTGGGCGGAACGATGCGCGCATTTCGGATATCGCCAGAGGCCTCGATCTCGTAGCGGTGCCAGAGGATTCCGCGCGGGGCCTCACTGACGCCGCAGCCAACGCCATCGCGCGGCTCGAGCACGATCGCCGGGGGGTCGGGCTGCTCGTAGGCCTCGATCAGGCGCAACGCCTCTTCGATCGCGTAGTAGAGCTCCACGCCACGCACGATGATGCTCTGGAACGGGTTGCGACACGACGGCCCGAGTCCGGCGTCGCGAGCGGCCTCACGAGCCATCGGCGATAGCGTGTCGAAGGCGAGGCTGTAGCGGGCGAGCGGACCGACCATGTATGAGCCGCCGTCGCGCAGCCGGCTGTGCAGGGCATTGGAGTGCGGCACGTGCTCCTCGACGAAATGCTCATCAAAGACCTCGGCCGGAATGTCGAGACCGCTGCTTGAAACGATCCGCCCGCGGTCGATCGGGTAGCGTCCGTCGTCGTCCCGAAGTGCGACAAACTCGTAGTCGCGCTCGAACTCGGGCATGGTGAGGGTGCCGGTCAGAGCGATCGTCTCGAGTGTCTCCTCGAGCGCGTGCTGCAGCGGCTCGACCAGCGGCTTCAGTTCGTCCCTGCTGGGCGCCCGATAAAAGCCTCCCGTCCGTGGGTTGATCGGATGCTCGGCTCGTCCGCCGAGCGTGATCAGCAGGTTGTTGCCGGCTTTGCGCGTGGCCAGCCCGCGCTCAACCAGCGCCGGATGGTCGGCGGCCATGTGGATCGCACTTTCGTAGCCGAGGAAATCGGGCGCGTGTAACAGGTACAGGTGCAGCGCGTGGCTCTCGATCCACTCCCCGCAATACATTAGGCGGCGCAGCTCGCGGATCGGACCGTCGACGGTGACACCGCACGCCTGCTCGATCGCGAGCGACCCGCTCGTCTGGTAGGCGACCGGACAGATGCCGCAGATGCGCGCCGTGATGTCGGGCACCTCGGTGTAGGAACGCCCTTTCAGGATCCCCTCGAAGAAGCGCGGCGGCTCGTAAATGCGCAGCTGCACCTCGAGGACGTCGCGCCCGCGGATGCGGACGCTCATTGCACCCTCCCCCTCGACGCGGGCAAGAGCGGCGGTGCTGATGCGACGGCTGCGAGGCTGGCGGTCAGGCGTGACTGTCATGGCGCTCACTTTCGCGTCGGAAGGCGGGTGCGCCGGCGTTGAACGTCCGGTATACGCGAACGAGGTCGACGTCGTCCACATCCAGCTTCCGGAACCAGGTCGTCAGAGAGCTGGTATTCGGCGACTCCATTGGCCCGAAGCAGCCGTAGCAACCGCGGTTGAACGACGGACATATGGCTCCGCAGCCTGCATGAGTTACCGGACCAAGGCACGGCGTGCCGTGGGCAACCATGACGCATACGTTGCCGCGCAGCTTGCATTCCTGGCACACGCTCGAGGCGGGGATGGCCGGCTTGCGGTTGCCGAGCGCGGCGCGAACCACCTCCAGCAGCTGGTACTTGTTGACCGGACACCCCTGCAGCTCGAAGTCAACAGGCACATGAGCGCTGATCGGTGTGGAATATTCGAGCGTATGCACGTACTCGGGTGAGGGGTAGACCGCAGTGACCAGGTCCTCGACGTCGGTGAAGTTGCGCAGGCCCTGAATCCCCCCTGCATTCGCGCACGCGCCGATTGTTACCAGTCGGCGCGAAACCCGCCGGACGCGGTGGATCCGCTCGGCGTCCTGCTCGGTGGTGATCGAACCTTCGACCAATGACAGGTCGTACGGCCCCTCGACCTCGGCGCGCGACGCCTCGAGAAAATAGGCGATGTCGACCTGGCCGACAAGCGCGAGCAACTCGTCTTCGCAGCTCAGCAAGGCTCAGCTGACATCCATCGCAGGAGGAGAACTTCCACACGGCCAGCTTGGGCTTGACCGCAGGCTCGGTCATAGCTCGGGCACCTTGAGCCACGGCTCTATCTCGTCGTAGCGCACCACCGGCCCCTCCCGGCAGATGAACCTCGGACCGAACTGGCAGTGGCCGCATTGTGCGATCGCACAATGCATGTTGCGCTCCATCGAGATGTAGAGACGCTCCGGGGGAAGATCGCGCGCTTTCAGACTTAGGGCCACGAAGCGCAGCATGACCTCCGGGCCGCACGCCATCGCGATCGTATTCTCGGGGTCGAATGCCGCCAGTTCGACGAGCTTCGTGACCACGCCGACCTTCCCGTGCCAATCCAAGGCCGCGATGTCGACGATCACGTCGATATCCAGGTCGTGGAGCCGCCGCCATTCCTCGAACTCGTTCACGTAGAGCAGTTCGCCCGTCGACCGGCCGCCATAGCAGATGATCACGCGCTCATACTCGTGCCGGTGCGCGAGGAGGTGATGGATCGCCGGGCGGAGCGGTGCAAGCCCCAGACCGCCGGCCACGATCAGCACGTCGCCGGCAATCGCCTCTGCCAGCGGCCAGGTGCTACCGAACGGCCCGCGCAGTCCAACCATATCGCCCGGCTCGGCCGCGCATAGCGCGCCGCTCACCCCTCCGACCGCGCGTATCGTGCAGCGCAGGGGGTCGAGAGGCGTGGCCGCGCCGCTGACCGAGATCGGGATCTCGCCGGCGCCGAAGGCGTACAGCATGCCGAACTGACCGGGGGCGAACAGTGGCAGCTCCTGCCCAGGCAGCGGCTCGAGTGCGACCGTCCAGGTGTCGTGAGTCTCGCGGCGCCGGCTGACCACCCGGTGGGGGTGCGGCGTCATCGCGCCCACGGCGGGCGTCAACGGCTCAGCTGACGGTGACGCCGCCATACACGTCGAGTAGCTGAAGGCGGGTCGCGTGTAGACGCTCGACGATCACCGACGTGAAGCTGCGCATAAGCTCGTAGCCCAGCTGGGCGTCCTCCGCGGAGCTACGGCGCAGCACCGCGCCGTTGAATTTGATCGCCCGGGTAGTCCCCCGCGAGCGGGCATCGAAATGCGTGACGTACGGCTCCAACAGCCACGACCAGCCCACGGGGTCGCCGTTGTGCAACGTTTCGATCGTGATTGTCCCAGTCGGTGCCTGGATCTCCAGGGCGACAAAGCCGTCACGGATCAGGAAGAAAGCGTCCGCCGGGTCGCCCTCGATCATCAGCGCGCGGCCGTCGGCGAACTCGACCTCCTCGCCCAGTTCGGCAATTGCCGTGATCTGTTCCGGACTCAGATTCCGGAACATGCGAGTCGCTGCCAGTTCCTCCTCGATGCTTGCCATGTTGGCTCCCCTATGAGGCCTCGTCGAGCGGCGCCGGGTCCGCCAGGATCGCGGAGACCTCCTCGGTGATGTCGATACCGACCGGACACCAGGTGATGCACCGCCCACAGCCGACGCATCCGGACGTGCCGAACTGATCGATCCAGGTCGCCAGCTTGTGCGTCATCCACTGGCGATAGCGCGAGCGCGGCGACTGGCGCGCCTGCCCTCCGGTGACATGGGTAAACGAGAGCGAGAAACACGACTCCCAACGGCGGAAGCGCTCGGCCTCCTCGCCGGCCAAGTCGGCGGTGTCCTCGACCGATGTGCAGAAGCATGTCGGGCATACCATCGTGCAGTTGCCGCAGGTCAGGCACCGGTCGGCGACGTCGTCCCACCGCGGATGCTCGTAGTTGGCGTACAGAAGGGCCCGCAGGTCGACCTCCGGCATATGGCGCCCCATCTTCGCCACCGCGCCTGTGGTCACCTCCGTCGAGTCAAGCTCGTCGCTGTCGTCGGCGACGCGGTAGGGCACGCCCGCAAGCACGAGCGCACCTCGCTCGGTTCCGACCTCAACGACGAATCGGTGACTGCCTCCCTTGAGGACCTCAGTCAGGGCGAGGTCGTACCCCGAGCTCGCCTTCGGTCCGGTTCCCATCGAAGTGCAGAAGCACGTGCCGCTCGGATCTCCGCAGTTCACCGCCACCAGCAGCACGTCCTCACGCCGCGCGCTGTAGCTCTGATCGGGATTGGCGGCCGGCATGAACACCCGATCCTGAATTGCGATGGCATGCAGCTCGCACGAACGCACGCCGAAGAAGGCGTAGCGAGGGACATCGGTCGGCTCCTCGATGAACTCGAGGCCCTCGCCGTTCTGTCCGCGTCGAGCTCGCCATAGCCGCAGGCGCGGAGGGTGCAGGAACTGTTTCCACGAGTGCGGACCGACGGCGTAGCCGAACACTGCCTCGTCCTCGCGGCGCCGTAGGCGGTACCTACCGCCGTCCTGTTCGTCGCCCCAGCCGATTGGGAGGTCCGCGGCTGATCGTACGTCGCGGTAGACGATGGCACCGTCATGCACGGTCGGGCCCACGACCTGGTATCCCTGACCCGAGATCCCGACGAGCAGGTCGTCAAGGTTCCCGCGATCGATGACCACGCTGGCGCCTGCGGGTGGTGCTGATGGGGCCGTGTCGCTCGTGACAAGGAATCTTAAGCACAATCGGGGTGATATTTGTTTTTTCTAACTTGGGCCCTGTTTGCTCCTTTCCGGTGAGTTGTCGAGGCACGTGTGTGGGGTTGATCAGGAGCTTTCGCTCGAGACGGTGTCCCGTCGACTTTCTGCAACGTCGCCGTGCCTGAGAGTCCGGTGCTTGTAATCGGCATTGGAAACAGGCTGCGCGGCGACGACGGCGCGAGCGCTGAGGTTGTGCGGCGACTGCGCGAACACGCGGCGCAGACAGGGATCGAAGTGAGCGAGCAGCTGCACGAGCCGAACGACTTGCTCGAGGCATGGCAAGGCCGAGATGCCGTCGTGCTCGTCGACGCGATGCGGTCCGGGGAGACGCCTGGGACGATCCGTCGATTCGACGTGAGCCGCGAACCGCTCCCTGCTCGGCTACGTGTCTCAGTATCCACCCACGGGTTTGGGCTGCATGACGCGATCGAACTTGGACGCGCCCTCCACCGGCTGCCCCGCCGGGTGATCGTCTTTGCCGTCGAAGGACTGCACTTTGAAGCCGGGGCCACGCCCTCGGGCGAGGTCGAAGCAGCCATTGCACCACTCGCATGCGCAGTTCTCCGCGAGGCCGGGGAGCTGGCGCAGAACTGAGCGGTCTAGCAGCCGGCACGACCAGCGCTAATCACGGCGTTGTCGCCGCCACTTCGAGCGTGTCGCGTAGACGGTCGGAAGAATGAAAAGTCTGGGCCGCCTCACGCGCAGCTACACGCTCGTGGCCTACGGCGAACGGCTTCCCCCTCTACCCGGGCTGTAGTTCGCCTGCGAACTCGCGGAACAGCCCGGTCACAACGAACACCGTCTGCTCGGCGATATCGACGGTGTTGCTCGCGACGCGCTCGAGGCAGCGTGCAACCAGAATCATGTACATCGCCCACTCGCGGACCTCGAGGTGGTCGCCGATGTCGACCGCGCGAGCGATGATGTCGCGGTTCAGGCGGTCGATCTCTCCGTTCAGGCCAACGAGTTCCTGCGCGAGGGCGACGTTGCGCGTGGCGAACGCCTGTTTGGCTTGGGACACCTGTGCGCGTGCAAGCTCACCCATGCGTTCGATCGTGTCGAGGATGTCGTTGTCCTTGGGCGCCTCATGGACCGACAGCCGCACGAGTTTGGCGACGTTCGCGCACTGATCGCCCATCCGCTCGACGCAGCGGATGATGTGCAGCAGAGCCGCGACGATCCGCAGATCTCCCGCGACCGGCGCCTGGCAAGCGAGCAGCCACAGCGCACCCTGGTGTATCTGCAGGTAGCGTTCGTCGATCCGGTCGTCGTCGGTGATGACCGTTGCGGCCAGCTCGACATCCTGGAGGCTGACCGACTCGAGAACGCGGTCCAGCTGTTGCGCGACCATGTCCAGACCGCCCAGCGTGTCCCGCTCGAGCTCCTTGAGCGATTCTCGGAACTGGTGGCGTGCTTCCTGCATTTTCCTCCCCAGACACGGCGAAAGGCCGTCTCCTCGACTCTCTGCTTTTAGGAGAGAACCTTCTCGACGACCTTCCGTCTTCAACCATATTCTCGATCGCGGAGCCCGCCCGCATCCGTAATTCCCACCCACGTCTCTGCGGGAGTCACGCAAGCCTTCGGGGCGACTATTCCTCAGTGGCCGCTACGGATGACCGTGTCGCGATTCCGGTCTAGCGTCGTAGGCAGGCGACAACGACCCCAGGAGGCCCGGCCATGGGCGCGAAAACCGACAAGATCTTCGGCCGCGCAAAGCAGGCCCTCGGCGCGATTACCGGAAACGAGACGATGAAGCGCGAAGGGCAGCGTCAAGAGGACAAAGGCAAGGTCAAGCGCAAAGTCGACTCAACCATCGGCAAGACACAAGACGCCCTCAAGGACCTGAAGGAAAAGGTCGACCGTAGATGAACGACTCAGCAGGCTCGCGGAGATGACGCCACCGGCAGAGTGCCCGCTGCGGGCTAAATAGGGGAAAGCCTCCTCCGGTCAGAGCGGGGCTCCCGACCGTGCCGCTCCGGAACGAAATCCGTGTGTGTCTCCGGCAACGGATCCGCCGCTCCGAGGCGCCGGGATTCGTTGCATTGCAGAACTCGCAGAGTCATCGGTCACACCGCTCGAGCCTTCTCCTTCTGAATGTGATGAACGAGGGCGGGGCCGTCTGAGCGCCGGGCGTTCGGTGAAGGCGGTCGGTCCTCCGCGTCGAACAACGTAGGTCAGGCGCGCGCGGTTACGGTCCGCGCGGCCGGGATATTCGAAACGAAGGACCGACCTTGCCTCACGGTACGCCGTGGGGCGGGCTGATCCTGCTCATCTTCCTGGGAAGGGGGGAGTTGCTGATGTTGCACGTTGGGTTGGATCTCAGTCGCAAACGCGTTGACGTGTGCTTGATCTCCGGGGAGGGTGAGCTGGTCGAGCATTTCCGCTCGCCTTGTGACCGGGACGGTCTGTACGGGCTGTCGCGGCGGGTCGCGGTGTATGACGAGTCGGTGCGCGGCGAGGGCGGAAGGAATGGTGTCAGCTAGTCCGGGATACGCTCATACCGCGTGGCGCTCTCAAAATGTGGTGCCCACGGCTGTGCTGAGCGCGTCCAGATCTCGACCGTCGGTTCGAACCAAGACGTATCGTCGATCGTGCCTGCTTTGAGGAACGCCACTCCCGGCATAGACGCGATGGTGCTGAATATCGGTGACCCGCAGGCGGAGCAGAACCGCCGGTCCGTTGTGCTCTGGTACCCCTCGCTGGCGGTCTTGAACGAGGCGAGTGTGCTGCCCTCAACCGTGAGTGCTCCGCTCGGCACGCCTACGATTGCCGAAAACGCGGTAGCGGTCTGGCGCTGGCAGTTCGAGCAGTAGCAGACCCCTTGCCAGACTGGTTCAGAATCGACGCTATAGGTCACGCCACCGCACAGGCAGCGGCCCGTAATGGGTCTGGGCACATCGGCCACGCACCTGAGACCTTACCGACACCGCTTACGCCCAAACTCAGCGGTGCGTCTTGGGCACGAGCATCGGCGCAGACCGTACCGCCTTGCTCGGGACAAATTGGGGACAAATCTACGATTTCGGCACGGTTTCGGACCGGTGCAGATTGCCCAAAACCCTTCCAATTTGCAGCCACGACGCGGCGAAGGAATCGAACCTTCCAAGCCGGGGGCTGCCCGGCCCTGCCAGTTTTGAAGACTGGATGGGCCACCAGGCCCGTGCCGCGCCGCGGCTGATCCTACGAGGTGTTAGGTTCTAAGCTGCGCGGCCGATGAGAACACGGATGATCCGAGCGCCACAGCGCAAGCCCTTCTTCGCCTTGCTGACGACGATTGCAGTTCTGCTGCTCGCGATCTCGGCGTCGCCGACGCACGCCCACTCGCGCACGTCCCAGCACGCACACGCGGCCGGCGCCGGGCGCGGCCTCCACGTCTCCGGCAACCGGCTGCTCGACGCTCAAGGCCGGCGCCTGATCCTGCGCGGCGTCAACCGCTCCGGGACCGAGTACGCCTGCATCCAGGGTTGGGGGATCTTCGACGGTCCGAACAGCGCGGCGTCGGTTCAGGCGATGGCCGCCTGGCACATCAACTTCGTGCGCGTGCTGCTGAACGAGGATTGCTGGCTCGGGATCAACGGCGTCAAGCCCGCCTACGGAGGACGGGCCTACCGACAGGCGATCGCGCGCTACGTGAGCCTGCTCAACAGCTACGGCATGTATGTCGAGCTGTCGCTGATCTGGGCGGCCCCGGGCCACTACCGCGCCACGTACCAGTCGGGAGCGCCCGACGAGAATCACGCGCCGGCGGCGTGGGCAAGCCTCGCCTCGACGTTCAAGCACGACCACGACGTGCTGCTCGCGCCGTGGGGCGAGACGGTCGTGGATGCGCCCTGCTTCCTGCATGGCGGCATGTGCGAGGCCACCTACGGGCCGTCGAATCGGCCCTACCGGGTAGCCGGCATGCAACAGGCGGTCAACGTTATGCGGAGGGCTGGTTACCGCGGCGTGATCGCGATCCCCGGCATCGACTACGCGAACGATCTGACGCACTGGCTGCGCTACGAGCCTCGCGATCCACGCCACCAGCTGGTCGCTGAGGCACACGTGTACGGAGGCAACGCCTGCGCCTCGACCGGCTGCCTGAGCCAGACGATGGATCCGGTCGCTCACCGCGTGCCGCTGATCCTCGGCGAGACGGGCGAGACGTACAACGACTCGAGTTGTGGCTCGGGCAACGTCTCGCGGATCCTCGCGTGGGCCAACAGCGAACACGTCGGCGATGCCGCCTGGACGTGGGATACCTGGGGCAACTGCGCGGCGCTGATCTCCAACTACGCCGGGACGCCCGCAAATCAGTACGGGGCCTTCATCAAGAGCTACTACGCGGCGCACGCCTCGAGCACCTACCGGCTGGGGTGAGCCCCCGGCGCGCGTCGGCGCCACGGCGTGGGTCAGTGCCGCGGGGCCCTACGGTCCCGCGGGCGAGCCCGGCGGCCCCAGGCCGTGCTCGAGCACGCCCTTGACCCCCGCGTCCAGGGCGTTGACGCGGTACAGCGCGAGCGCCTCCGCCGAGCCGAACCTGCCCCCCGGCGCCGACGCCGGGCCGTGGTGAGAGAGGACGCAGTGCAGCAGCGCCAGCCGGCGCTCCTCGTCGAGCGGCGCCGCCCGCTCGAGCAGCATCTGCTGCCCGATCGCGAGGTGGCCGAGCAGCCGCCCCTCGTCGGTCAGGCCGATCTCGGCCCCGTAGGTGAACTCGCGGGTCCGGCCGAGATCGTGGACGAGCGCCGCCGTCAGCAGCAGGTCTGAGTTCAGCCGCGGGTGGAGCTGGCACACGTCCTGGACGAGCGTGCCGACCGCGACCGTGTGCTCCAGCAGCCCGCCGAGGTAGGCGTGGTGCCCGGCCCGGGTGCACGGCGCCCGGCGCCACGCGCCGCGCAGATCCCGATCCGCCAGCAACGAGTCGAGCAGGGCGCGGTAGCGTGCGTCGTAGACCTCTCGCGCCAGGTGCTCGAGGAAGCCGTCGAGCTCGTCCAGATCGCGGTAGGCGGTAGGCAGGAAGGCGGCCGGATCGACAGGCGCACCCTCGCCGGAAACCGCTGGCGCGATATCGGCGATCTCGACCACGAGCTCGTCGCGGAAACGCTCGACGCGACCCGCCACCCGCACCAGGTCGCCGCGATCGAAGCGGCCCCCGAGCACGTCCGCCTCCCGGAACGCGCGCGCGGGGACCGTACCCGTCCGATCGCGCAGCTCGAGCGCGAGGTACGGCGAGCCGTTGCGGCTGATCAACCGGTCCTTGCGCGTGCAGGCGAACACTCCGTCGACGTCTTCGCCGGGGCGAAGCGCGCTGACGGTCTGGACTGGGCTCATAGCCCCATGATGTACGGTGAACCGGATGCAGCCGCTGCAATGGGAGTACCGCCCCGATGGCCTTCGGGCCCCGGCGGTGGTGTGCGCTTTCAAAGGCTGGAACGACGCGGCCGACGCGGCATCGAGCGCGATCACATTTGTGGGCAGCGCCTTGACCGCGCGGCGGTTCGCCACGATCGATCCGGAGGAGTTCTACGACTTCCAGGCGACCCGTCCGCGGATCAAGCTGACCGAGGGGCGGGCGCGGGAGATCGAGTGGCCGGCCGTGGAGCTCTACGAAGCGCGGGTGCCTCGGGCGCCACGTGATCTGATCCTGCTGTCAGGGACCGAGCCCTCGTTCCGGTGGCGCACGTTCAGCACGGTGATCGTCGAGCTCGTCGAGGCTCTCAGCGCTCAGCTCGTCGTGACCCTCGGCGCCCTGCTCGCCGACGTCCCTCACACGCGGCCGGTGGCGGTCACCGGCCTCGCCTCGGACGCCTCGCTGATCGCGAGACTCGGACTCACCTCATCCTCGTACGAAGGACCTACCGGAATCGTCGGCATCCTCCACGCCGCCTGCCAGCAGGCCGGGCTGCCGTCGGCCAGCCTGTGGGCCGCGGTGCCCCACTACATCGCCGCGACTCCGAATCCGAAGGCTGCCCTCGCCCTCGTGCGCAAGCTCGAGGGGCTGGTAGGCGTCGCCGTCGACGCCTCCGAGCTCGAGGTGGCGAGCGCCGACTACGAGCGCCAGGTCAACCTCGCGGTCCAGAGCGACCCGGACGTCCAGGCGTTCGTCGAGCAGCTCGAGCAGGCGGCCAGCAGCGACGCCGGCGACGACCCCGGCTCGCTCCCCTCAGGTGAGACGATCGCCCGGGACCTTCAGCGATTCCTGCGCCAGCGCGGCGACGAGCCGCCGGGTACCGCCCGCCAGTAATCAGCAAGTTCCCTAAGAAATGCCCCCATACGGGGCCTTTCTCCGGGTTCCTCCGACAAGTCGGGCGTCCGCCCCCGGCTACCGCTCGGCCGCCGGGCAGACGAGGCGGTAGTCGCACACCGAACAGGCCGCGAATGACGGCGTCGGCTCGAACCCCTGCGAGAGGATCCCCTCCGCGACCTCGGACGCCACCTCCCGGATCCACTCCGCCCGATCCGCATCGCCGGCGAGCACCGGCACGGCGACCTTCTCGTCGTCGAGCACGTAGTAGTACGCCTGCCTCGACGCCTCGAGGCTCCACGCCTCGCGCGCGCCGACCGCGTACAGCGACAGCTGCACGTCGTCGGCGAGCTGCGCCGCCGACTTCGGGCGGCCGGTCTTGTAGTCGATCAGCTCGTACTCCCCGCCCGGGAGCCGATCGACCCGGTCGACCCGCCCCCGCAACAGATGCGGCCCGAGCTTGAACGTGAACTGCCGCTCGAACCACACCGGCTCCGCCTCCGAGGACTGGAAGCGCTCGAAATACCGCGTCAACGCCGCGGCCGCCTTGCCCCGCAGCTGGCGCTCCTCCTCGGAGTCGCCGAACCCTCCCCGGCGCCAGCCGGCGTCGAGCAGCCCCAGCAGCTCCGCGAGCGACCCGGCATCGCCAGAGCGGGCGTGGAAGCGCTCGAGCACCTGGTGCACGAGGATCCCGAACCGCTGATGAACGGTCGGCTCCTGCGGGATCCGGAACACGCGCGCGAACTTGTACTTCAAGGGACACGTCCGGTAGGTGTCGATATCCGAGGCCGACAGGACCACGCCCTCGCCGCGTCGAGACAGGAACTGCTCCAAAGAAGGCTCGTCGCGAGCGGCCACCGTCTGCGCCCGCCGGCGCGCGTCCAGATCGGCATCCAACAGATAATCGTCGAGCGTCGATGACCCGAAGATCTCGCGCTGCTCCGCCGTGACCGCTTGCAGGATCCGCGAGTTCACGTCCCGCAACGCCTCCGCCACCGCAGAACCCTCGGGCCGCGCGATCAGCGCCGCCAGCTTCAGGAGCTCCAAATACCTCACGACGGCGTGCGAGACGTCGAGGTCGGTGTCGAACCGCAGTTCGCCGAGGCGAGAGCCCGCCCGCATCGTCGATTCGAGCAGCTCGTCGCGCAGCAGCCGGTAGGTCGAGTGGAGCGTCTCGGCGGGACCGAACAGCTCCTCCTCGCGGTCCTCCCATTCGGCGCCGAGCGCCGTCCGGATCTCCTCGGCCAGCGGCGAGGGCACAACCCGGACGCCCCGATCGGAGAAGCTCGGGTAGGTCATCACGGCCCGCGACCGCGCCCGCGTCACCCCCGCGTAGAGCGCCTGGCGCAGCGCGAACCGTCGCGTCTGCTCATCGTCGGGCGGCAGCTCCTCGCGCAGGAGCTCATCGGGCACGAGTTCGAACGCCGGCGCCGCCACTCCCGCCTGCAGCCCAACGAGGTACACGTGCTCGACCTCGAGCCCACCGACGGCCTGAAACGTCAGCACCTGGACGACCCCGGAAGAAGCCGACAGCGAGGGCTGCTCCTGCTCGCGCAGCCCGAAGTCGGCCACGGCGGCGACCTGCCGCGCAAACTCCCGCGGCGTCGCCTGAGGCGCCCGGCGCACATACGCCGACGCCAGCTCGCCGAAGCGCGCGAGCGCCCGCAGCCGCTCGACGACGTCGGCCTGGGCGGCGAACAGCTGCTGGCGGCGGAGCCCGAGCCGTTCGATCAGCCTGTGCACGTACAGGTCGGGGCGGGTCGTGTCGATCGCCCCCATCCCGGCGCGGTACAGCTTCAAGAACACCCGGATCCGCTCGCGCGCCTCCGGCGGTACCTGCGGCGACTCGGTGGCGGCCGCGAGCGCCGCGACCATGTCCAGCTTGCGACGCCGCGCGATCTGGGTGCACCGCGCGATGTCGACCGAGCGCAGCTCGATCGGCGGCCGCGCCAGCGCCCGCACGACCGCTGGCGCGTCGGAGGGATCGGCCAGCAACCGCAGCCACGCCAGCACGTCCCTGATCTCGGCGCGCTGGAAGAACGCCTCCTCGCCGACGAGGCGATGGGCCACCGCCCGCTCCTCGAGCGCCACCGCGATCGCCTGCCCTTCACGGGCGATCGCCGGGACCAGCACCACTATGGCCTCGGGCGCCACCCCCTCCCGGGAAATAAGCCGTTCGATGTCGGCGGCGACCGACTGTGCCTGCGCGCGGTCGGTGGCGCAGCGCCAGAACTCGACCGTGCCGCCCGGCTCCGCCTCAAAAGCCGACACGCCCACGGCCGAGCACCCCGCCGCCAGCACCCGCGCCGAGCACCGCACGCTGCGCTCCAACCAAACGACCTCCGCGCCCCGGTGCTCGAACTGCCTCACGCGCGCCGAGCCCGCGCCACGGAACCGCCGCAGCGCCTGGAGCGGATCGCCGGCCGCCGTGAGATCCCGCCCGCCGACCGCCAGCGCCAGCTGCGCCGCCGCGAGATCCAGCTCCTGGACGTCGTCGATCAGCAGATGATCGAAGCCGCGACCGCCACCGCGCCGCTCCGAGGCGCACCGCATCGCGCCGAGCACCACGTCGCCGGCGTCGATCGCGCTCGCCTCCGCCAGCATCCGCTCATGCACGCGATACACCTGCGCGAACTCGCGCTCCAGGGCCGCGCCGCCCGGATCCAGGAGACCATCGGCCCACGCGGCGTAGTCCTCGACGCCGACCAGCTCGGCCTTGAGCTGGTCGATCCGCCGCACGAACCCTCCGAGCAGCGCGTTTGCGCTGCCCCCGAAGTCGTGGTGCTCCAGCTCGAGCTCGTCGATCCGGTCGAGCAGCATCGCCAGCCGATCGCCCGGCCCGAGCATCGAGTCGACCGCCTCCGCCCCGGCCTCCCCCAGCACCAGCGCCGCCAGCTCGACGGGTCCGACGACGTACAGCTGCTCGTACCCGTTCTGTAGCTCGCCCTCGAGCCGCTCGCGCAGCGCATCGGCACGCGCCGCCGACGGCGTCAGCACCGCGAGCCGCTCCGGCCGGCACCCGAGCTCCACAAACCACCTGAACCGCGCCTCGATCACGGCCGTCTTACCGGTGCCGGCACCGCCCAGCACGAGCAGCGGCCCGCCGCGAAATGTGACCGCTTCCCGCTGAGCTGCGAGCAAGTCCGGATCGAGACCTACACCCACTCTGACAGCATAGGTCTGCGATGACTTCCACATCCTCCGCCCTCGACGCCGATTGGCTCGACGCGTGCCGGCGCGTCGTGACCGGGCTGCGACAGGTGCTCGTCGACGCGCCGACGACCACCGAGCGCGCGGTCGAGACGGGCGAACGGGGCAGCGGCGGGGACCGGACGCTCGTCATCGACCGCTCGGCCGAGAACCTCGTCCTGGCCGAGCTCGACCGCCTCAAGGCCGACGGCTACCGGTTCGCCGCCCTGTCCGAGGAACGGGGCGAGATCGATTACGGCGATCCCGACATCCGCGTAATCATCGACCCGATCGACGGCTCGCTGAACGCCAAGCGCGGGATCTCCCACTACGCCCTTTCGGTCGCCGTCGCCGACGGCCCGACGATGGCCGACGTGGCGTTCGCCTACGTGTACGACTTCGGCCCCTCGGAGGAGTGGTGGGCGCGACGCGGAGAGGGCGCCTGGCTGGATGGCGAGCGAATCGACCCCTCGCTTCAGGAACGCAGCGACCCTCACGGCCGGCTCGAGGTGCTCGGAATCGAGTCCGCGGACCCGCGCTGGGTCGCGGCCTCGATCGAAGCACTCAAAGACTCGGCCTACCGCCTGCGCGCCATGGGCTCGATCGCGGCGACGCTGTGCCAGGTGGCCGCCACCCGCTTCGACGGGATGGTCTCGCTCAAACGCTCTCGGGGCGTGGACGCCGCCGCGGGCCAGCTGATCGTGCGTGAAGGCGGCGGCTTGGTCAGCTTTCCGTGGTGTGACGATCCGCTGGCGGCGCCGCTGGACGCCGCCCCGCACTCGCCGGTGGTCGCCGCGCGCACGATGGAGACGCTCCGCCGGCTCGAGGGGATCCCGGCGTGATCGACTGGATCCTCGCCGAGCGGATCGCCACCTACGTCGCCGGCAGCGGCAACGGCAAGGCCCCGACGTCCGACCTGGCGGCGCTGGCGGCCGTCTCGGAGCAGCGGGTCAGCGCCTACACGGGCCTCGAGCCCGTCCGCCCGCTGCCCGCGCCCGAGGGGATCGGCCGGCGCGAATGGGTCACGAGCAACATCCGCGCGATGCGCGTCCTGCTCGACCCCGTGCTCGAGCGCACGACCAAGAGCCTGGGCACGCTGCGCCCGGCGATCGAGCTGGCGATGGGCTTCACCCTGACCACCGAGGTCGGCGTCGTGCTCGGCTACCTGGCCCAGCGGGTGCTCGGCCAGTACGAGCTCGTGCTGCTCGACGAGGCGGTCGAGGATCGGCCGCCACGGTTGCTCTTCGTGCTCCCGAACCTCGGCGAGGCGGTCGCCAACTTCGGCGCCGACGAGCAGGAGTTCATGACCTGGGTGACGCTGCACGAGGTCACCCACGCAATCCAGTTCGGGGGCGTGCCGTGGCTCCAGGGCCACGTCGCGGGGCTCGTGCAGGAGCTGCTGCGCAGTGCCGAAGTGCGGATCGAGGCGCCGCGCAAGCTGCGGATGCCGTCGGGTGCGGAGCTGCGCCGGATCGCGGACGCCCTGCGCCACGGGGACCTGATCTCGGTCGTCACCGACGAGTCCGAGCGCGCCACGCTCGACCGGGTGCAGGCGGTGATGGCGGTGATCGAGGGCCACGCCGAGCACGTGATGGACGCGGTCGCGCCCGATCTGTTGCCCTCGCTGCCGCGGCTACGGGCGGCGATCGACCGCCGCCGGCGCTCGCAGAAGGGCCTCTCGCGGCTGCTCGCGCGGCTGCTCGGCCTCGACATGAAGCTCCGCCAGTACGAGCGGGGCAAGTACTTCTGCGACGCCATCGTGCGGGCACGGGGCGTCGAGGCGCTGCATCACGTGTTCTCGAGCCCCGAGGCGCTGCCGACGCTCACCGAGCTCGAGGACCCCGCCGCCTGGCTGAACCGCATGGGGCTCGACGGGCCGGCGATGCTCGAGCGCTCGAGCGCGTAGAGTCGCCAGGGGTCAGGCACGCCTTTGAAGGCGCGCATGCCGCGCTCGGTGAAGCGCAGCCCCGAGCCGACCACGAGGTCCTTGACGGTGCTCGACGCGAGCACCTCCCCGGGCTGCGCTTCGGTCATCACGCGCGCGCCGATATGGACGGCGATGCCGGCCACGTCCTGTCCCACCAGCTCGCACTCGCCGGTGTGCAGGCCGGCGCGGATCCGCAGCCCGAGGCCGCCCGCCTCGTCCACGATTTCCGCGGCGCAGCGCACCGCGCGAGCGGGCCCGTCGAAGGTCGCGAGAAAGCCGTCGCCGATCGTCTTCACCTCGGTCCCGCGCCACCGCGCCAGCCGAGTGCGCACGAGCGCATTGTGCTCCGCGAGCAGCTGCCGCCACGGCCCGTCCCCGAGCCGCGACGCGTGCTCTGTCGACCCGACGATGTCGGTGAACATCACGGTGGCGAGCACGCGGTCGACCTGCTCGGGGGGCCGGCGGCCGGTGAGGAACTCCTCGACGTCGTCGATCCCCGGCGACTCGACCCAGCCGTAGGTGTCCTGGCCCTCGTATTCGATGAAGCGAGCGCCCGGGATCAGCGAGGCCACCTCGCGTCCGACCTCGATCGGGATGTAGCGGTCGTCGGTCTGGTGGGTCACGAGCGTCGGCACCCGGATCGTCGGCAGCACGGCCGTCAGATCTGTCTCCCCGATCATCTCCATCAGTTGCCGGGCCATCCCCGGGCTGACCGCCGAGCGCTGCATCCGGCCCCACCACTCCTCGAAGGCCCGGTTGCCGACCTGGCTGGGCGCGTAGAGCGACAGCAGCGTTCCCTCCCCCCAGTGGTTCTCGATCGCCTCCAGCAGCTCGGTCTTGAGCTCCGGGTTCATCGTCACGGCCCCCCGCGGCGACACCGAGGACAGGATCAGCGCCGTGACCCGGTCCGGGTAGGTGGCCGCGAACAGCGCCGAGAGCCCCAGATCGCTCGCCCCCCACAGCGCCGTGCGCTGCACCCCGACCGCGTCCAGCACCGCGCACAGGTCGTCCATCTGCTGCTCGAGCGTGGGCGGTCGGGTCACCGAATCGGACAGCCCAGTGCCCCGGCGGTCGAACAGGACGACGCGCGCGAACGACCCCAGCCGTTCGAAGCACCGCGCCGTGTTCGGCTCCTCCCAGATCAGCTCCAGATGCGACGCCGGGCCGTTGATCAGGACCAGGTCCTGCGAGCCGCTGCCGAACACCTGATAGGCGATGCTCGCATCGCCGCTGTGGGCGTACTGGGTGAGTGGACTGGTCAAGGCTCGGTGCGCTCGCTCTCGGCCGTCGCTGCTTCGCAGATGGGAATTCGCCGTAACCCAATGTAACGAAGTCCGTCCGCCGGTTTACAAACATACGTTCGGTTATCTTTTCCCGTTCTAATATCGTCAGGGAGCGCACACGACACATGGCTACCACCAGCAACAGCACGACCCGGGCCCGCAAGCCTCCGGCCCAGCGAAGGACCAGCACCGCGCGGAAGACCACGGCCAGGCGCCAGGCCACGACGACCTCGACGCAGCCGAAGACTCCGGTTGAGCAGGCCCAGGAGCTCGCCGAGCGCGTCGTGCTCGTGCCGGTCGGCGCGAGCCTCCTGGCCCGCGACAACCTCGTCTCGACCGTCAAGGGCTTCGCGACCAAGTACAGCACCCGCGCGAGCTTCGAGCGCGAGCTCAAGCGCTACGAGCGCCGCGGCGCCACCGCCCGCAACCGGTTCGAGCGCCAGGTGCGCAAGTCCCGCACCCGCTTCGAGCGCGAGCTGCGCCAGCGCCGCATGCGCGTCGAGCGCACGATCAAGCAAAACCGTCGCCGCGTCGAGCGTGACGTCCGTTCGGTCCGCCGCGACACCGGCGCGCGCTTCGAGAAGCTCGTCGCCAACGCGCAGGAGATCATGAGCTCCTAGCAACGACTTCCCCCGCCCGCGCCCGAGGAGAGCGCCGGAGCGGGATAGGTTCGCCGGCCTCATATTCTCGCCGGCGGACGTAGCACCCTCTCCTCCCTCAACCGCCGGGGCGTCACGAGAGTGGCGCCCCGTCGGTCCTTTAGGGGGCTCTGCCTTAAGGGGTGAGGGCGGAGCCGGATGACTCCCGCCCGGCCCAGATAGGCGAGGCCGGATGCCGAGCGGGCCGCAGGCGGGAGGCTGTGTATCGCCAGGCCGCGCCTACAATGGACCCATGCCCACTCGTGAACAAGTAATCGAATCCCTGCGCGCCGTGATCGACCCCGAGCTCCGGCGGGACATCGTCGAGCTCGAGATGGTCCGATCGGTCGAGATTCATGAGAACGGCGTCGTCGACGTGATGGTGTCGCTGACTACCCCGGGCTGCCCGATTCGCAGCCACTTCCAGACCGGCGTCGCCCAGGCCGTCCGTGAGCTCGACGGCGTGAGCGCCGTCAACGTCAGCTTCGACGTCCTCAGCGACAACGAGAAGGACGCGCTCGGCCGCAAGCTCGGCCGCGGATCGCTGCCGGAGGGCGCCCTCGCCCAGGTCTCGAACGTGATCTGCATCGGCTCGGGCAAGGGCGGCGTCGGCAAGTCGAGCGTGACCGCCAACCTCGCGGCCGCGCTGGCCGCCACCGGCAAGCAGGTCGGCGTCCTCGACGCCGACGTCTGGGGCTACTCCCAGCCGCGGATGATGGGGCTCGGCGCCGAGCGCCCCCACGTCAACGCCGAGCGCAAGCTCGTGCCGCTGACCGCGCACGACGGCATCCGAGTGATGTCGATCGGATTCTTCGTCGAGCAGGACGCCGCCATCGTGTGGCGCGGCCCGATGCTCCACAAGGCCCTCCAGCAGTTCCTCGAGGACGTCGAATGGGGCGAGCTCGACTACCTGCTGATCGACCTCCCGCCGGGCACCGGTGACGTCTCGATGACGCTCGCCCAGCTCCTGCCCCAGGCCAAGTTCCTGATCGTCACCACGCCCCAGGCGGTCGCCCAGAAGGTGGCTCGCCGCTCCGCCGAGATGGCGACCAAGCTCAAGCTCGAGATCGCCGGCGTGATCGAGAACATGTCCGGCTTCGTGACCCCCGGCGGCGAGCGCTACGCGATCTTCGGCGAGGGCGGCGGCCAGCTGCTCGCCGAGGAGCTCGAGGTCCCGCTGCTCGCGAAGGTGCCGCTGACGATGGCCCTGCGCGAGCAGTCCGACTCGGGCGTCCCGCTCGTCTTCTCGAATCCCGACGACCCCGCGGCCCAGGCGCTCTACCAGTGCGCCCGCGGCCTCGTGGCGCTCTCCCCGGTCGAGTTGCCGGTGATGCAGGAGCCGGCCGCCGCCGCGGCGCCGAAGCCGGTCGGGATGTCGCTGCCGATGGCCTGAGGGGCGCGCGGCGATACACAGCGCGGCCTGCGCGCGCCCCTAGAGGCAGAGCCCTGACCTACTTGGCGTAGTAATCGGCGTTGATCTGCGAGTACTTCGTCCACTCGTCGGGGAGCTGGTCCTCGGCGAAGCAGGCATCGACCGGACAGGCCTCGACGCACGCATCGCAGTCGATGCACTCCTCGGGGTCGATGTAGAGCATCTCGACCGAGTCGTAATCCGGCTCGTCCGGCGTCGGATGGATGCAGTCGACCGGGCAAACCTCAACGCACGAGTTGTCCTTCGTGCCGATGCAGGGCTCGGCGATCACGTAGGCCATGGGTCTTTCAGTCTTCCTCTGTCGATTCCGGTGTTAGGGGCGCCTTATTCTAGGGAGCGCCGGTGCGCGCCGGTAGCCTGCCGCGCGTGCTGCTGCTGACGGGTGCCACCGGAACGATCGGGTTGCCGCTGCTCAGACGGCTCACGGCGATGGGCACGCCGGTGCGTTGCCTGGTCCGGGATCCGCGCCGGCTCGGGGCCGAGCGCGTCCGGGTGCAGATCGCGCTCGGCGACCTCTCCGACCACCTGTCGTTCCGCCACGCGCTTCGTGGCGTCGACACCGTCGTGCACCTGGCCTCGGTGATCCGCGATCAGCCGACGGGCTCGATCGAGGAGCTCGCCGGCATCGCCACGTGGCGGCTCGTGCGTGCTGCCGAACGCGCCGGCGTGGAGCGGTTCGTGTTCTTCTCGGCGCTCGGAGCCTCGACGCGCAGCCGCGCCCGACTCCTGCGCGCCAAGGCCATCGCCGAACGGGCGCTGATCGAGTCCTCGCTGGCCCACACGGTGTTCGCGCCCTCCTGGGTCTACTCGCCCAGCGACCAGTTCCTCACCGTGCTCGAGCGGATGTCGCTCCTACCGGTGATGCCGATCCCCGGCCCCGGCCGCGCGGTGTTCCAGCCGATCTGGGCCGAGGACGTCGCCGATTGCGTGCTGGCGGCGCTCCCCGGCGGTCCGCTGGCGGACGAGTCCGATGGCGCCCGCTACGAGCTCGCCGGGCCGGAGACGCTCAGCTACCGGGAGATCGTCGAGATCGCGCTCCGGGCCTTCCACCGCCGTCGCGCGATCGTGAGCATTCCGACGCCGGTCGTCCGGCGGACGCTCAAAGTGGTCGAGCTCCTCGCCGGGCCCACGGCGTTCGCCACGTGGGATGAGGCGGAACTCCTGGAGGTGCCGATGATTTCGGGCCACGGCACTGCCGACGCCGAGCGCCTGGGAGTGATGCCGAGGCGGATGGAAGCTGTCCTAGGCGTCGGCTAACTCGGGACGATGTCCGATAAGCGTGGACATACCCCGCTTATCGGACAGTCTCCGCGATCGAGGGGCGGCGGTCCACCCACGGCAGCGCCTCTTCCAACTCCGTCGCCACCTGGAGCAGGACGTCTTCCCGCGCCGGCGGCCCGATCATCTGAACTGCCGTCGGCAGCCCGTCGTCCCCTTGATACAGGGGCAGCGAGATCGCCGGCAGCCCGCTGACGTTGACGACCGCCGTGAACGGCGTGAAGTAGCCGGAGCGCTGGTAGTTGCCCCACGGATCGGGCCCCCGGCCGTGGCACTCGCCGATCGCCAGCGGGCGCTTCGCCAGCGCCGGCGTCACCACGAGGTCGTACGGAGCCAGCGCCGCGACGATCCTGCGGGCGAGCGCCTCGAGCCGGCCCTCGACGGCGAGGAAGGTGATCGTGTCCTGTTTGCACGCCCGCTCCCAGATCGCCCAGGTGAGCGGCTCGACGTCGTCCTGCACCGGCTCGCGCTTGGCGATCCGCCCGCCGACCATCACGCTCATGGCCACCATCGGACCGAACGCCCGGGTGAAGTCGGCGAGTAGATCGGTGCCCGACCACGGTGGCGAGATCTCCTCGCACCTCGTGCCCCAGCGACTCGAGCAGACCGGCGGCGTCGACGGCGGCGGCCGTGCAAACCGGGTCGAGCTCGGCGCCGTCGAGCGGCGGGTTCAGCGCGAGCCCGACCCGCAGTCGCCCTGGCGCCAGCGCGCCCGCCTCGAGGTAGGACCCCTCGAACGGTGGCGCCCAGTTGGCATCGCCGAGCTCGTAGCCCGCCAGCACGTCCAGGGCCGCGGCCGTCTCGGAGACGGTGCGGGTCAGTACTCCGTCGATCGTCAGGAAGCTCTGGCCACCGTCGGGGCCGACCGAGATCCGGTTGCGCGCGGCCTTCAGCCCGACCAGGCCACAGCACGCGGCGGGGATCCGCGTCGATCCGCCGCCGTCGTTGCCGTGGGCGATCGGGACCATCCCGGCGGCCACGGCCGCGGCGGAGCCGCCGCTCGAACCCCCCGGCGTGCGGTCGAGGGCCCACGGATTGTGGGTCGGGCCGAACCGGCGCGACTCGGTCGTCGGCAGGAGTCCCATCTCCGGCAGCGTGGTCTTGCCGACGATCACGAACCCGGCGTCCTTCAGCCGGCGGACGAGGAACGCGTCGTGGCGCGCGACGTGGTCGCCGAACAGATCGCTGCACATCGTGATCGGCATCCCCTCGACCGGGCGGTTGTCCTTGATCGCGATCGGCACTCCCGCGAACGGCCGCGGATCGTTCGCGCCGATCGTCGCGGCTGCCACGAGCGCGGCGTCGTGTGCGATGTGCGTGAACGCGTTGATGGTCGGCTCGAGCGCGTCGATCCGCTCGAGGGACTCCGAAACCAGCTCGCTCGCGCTCAGCTCCCCCGAGCGCACCAGGTCGGCGAGCTCGCCAATCGGACGGAACATCAGGTCGTACACGGGCCGCACCCTACTGCCAGCTAGCCTGTCCTGCGCGCACACCCCTGGAGAAACCGCCGCCCGAGGAGCAACACAGGATGACCGCCACCGCAGAAGTCCAGTCAGGACTCGAGGGCGTAGTCGCCTTCGCCACGGAGATCGCAGAGCCGGACCGCGCCGGCGGCGCCCTGCGCTACCGCGGCGTCGACATCGAGGAACTCGTCGGAAACGTCCCGTTCGAACAGGTGTGGGGTCTGCTCGTCGACGGCACGCTGCTCCCCGGGCTGCCCCCCGCCGAGCCGCACCCGCTGAGCGTCCGCTCCGGCGACCCGCGCGTCGACGTCCAGGCGGCGCTGGCGATGCTCGCGCCCCAGTGGGGATTTCAGGAGCTGATCGACATCACCGACGAGGAGGCGCGTGACAACCTGGCCCGCGCGTCCGTGATGGCGCTGTCGTTCGTCGCCCAGTCCGCCCGTGGTATCGGGCAGCCGCCCGTGGCGCAGCGCGAGATCGACAAGGCAAAGTCGATCCCCGAGCGGTTCCTGATCCGCTGGCGCGGAGAGGCCGATCCGAAGCACGTCGAGGCGATCGACGCCTACTGGAACTCCGCCGCCGAGCACGGGATGAATGCCTCGACGTTCACGGCGCGCGTCGTCGCGTCGACCGGCGCCGACGCGGCCGCGGCGCTGTCGGCCGCGGTCGGCGCGCTGTCGGGCCCCCTTCACGGTGGCGCGCCGTCGCGCGTGCTGAAGATGCTCGATGACGTCGCGGCGATGGGCGACGCCGACCGCTACGTCAAGGACCTGCTCGACCGGGGCGAGCGGCTGATGGGCTTCGGCCACCGCATCTACCGCGCCGAGGATCCCCGCGCCCGCGTCCTGCGCCGGACGGCGCGCAACCTCGGCTCACCGCGGGTCGAGGTCGCCGAGGCACTCGAGGAGGCCGCGCTCGCCGAGCTACAGGCGCGCAAGCCCGACCGCGTGCTGGCGACGAACGTCGAGTTCTGGTCCGCCGTCGTGCTCGACTTCGCCGACATCCCGCCCGAGCTGTTCACGCCGATGTTCACGTGCGCCCGGACCGCCGGCTGGTCCGCGCACATCCTCGAGCAGAAGCGCGAGGCCCGCCTGATCCGCCCGACGGCGCTGTACGTCGGTCCGCCGCCGCGCCCCCTGTCCGAGCTCCAGGACTGACCCCAATCCCTAACCGGGAGCCGACACGCTGGGTGGGCCGCACTCACTAAGCTGGCCGAGCGACCGCATGACCCCCGAACGGCAGCTCGACCCCGAGGCGCTGGGCGACCACATCGATCGGTTGTACCGCGCCGCCTGGAGCCTCTGCGGCTCGCGCGAAGAGGCTGAGGATCTCGTGCAGGAGACGTTCGCGCGCGTGCTCCGCAAGCCGCGGATGCTGCGCTCGGAGGACGACCTGGGCTACCTGCTGCGGGTCCTGCGCAACACGTACTTCAGTACCCGCCGGACCGCCGCCCGGCGACCTCAGACCACCGCCCTGCCCGACGACCTCGACCTCATCGAGGACCGCAGCGCAGCCCGGCCCGAGGCGAAGCTCGAGTCAGCGGAGCTGTACCAAGCGATCTCAGCCCTGCCCGATGACTTCCGGGATGCGCTGATCGCGATCGACGTCGTCGGGCTCTCCTACCGGGAGGCGGCCCGCGCGCTCCACGTCCGGGAGGCGACGATCACGACCAGACTCCACCGGGCGCGCCAGCGAGTGGCACGGACGCTCGTCTCCGAGGCACCCGAACAGTTAGAGCGTTAGTGGGCCCGCCAGGCGGCGAGCCTGCGCATCACCGACGGCGGGACCCCCTTGCCCGAGAGCAGGCACGTGTGATCGTTCCGCCGCCACGTGACGACCCACCGGCCGTTCAGCGTGAGCGTCTGCATCTCGGTGCCGTGGACCGTGGTGACGCTCGCGGCCGGGACCTTCAGTGCCGGAGCGCTGACGATCGTGTACGCCACCCGCTTTCCGCGCCGCTCGTAGTAGACGGTGACCGCCTGGCGACCGTTTATGTGATCGATGCGCGTTCCGACCGGGCTCCAACCGAACGCCGTGGCCCAATTGGGGAAGTAGATCTCATCGACGTCCTGCCTGAGCCTCGATGCCGGGTATCGCGGGTCGGGGACCGGCGCGGAGGCGTTCGGGCCGCGCAGCGCCAGCGCGGCCGCCTCGCTCACCGAGGGGGCGCCGGGCGTCCCGGTGGGCACGATCAGCGCCAGCGCGAGAACGACGGCCGCGATCGCTCCCGCGAGGGCTGCTCCGTACGCGAACCGCCGGCGGTTGCGCACGCGCGGGCTCGGGCGCTCGGACTCGATCCTGGCGCGGAGCGCCGCGGGAGCGCGATCGGTGGCGCGGGCCCGGTGGAGGATCTCGACTGCCCGCCGTTCGCGCTCGTACAGAGCGCGCAGCTCCGGCGAGGAGGCGACCCACGCCTCGACCTCACCACGACGCGCGGGATCGAGCGTTCCGTCCGCGAGGGCGGAGAGATCAGCGAGCTGTTTTGCGGTGAAATCTGGTGTGTTCGAAACGCGTGCCATCGGGACTCTCCGAGACATTCGAGTTAAAGACGCCTGGGACGGTCCCAACCTTCCCGGACTGGGCCCAAACTCACGGTGCGCGATACGGTCCGCCAACATACTCGGACAGCATCCGGGTGGCGGAGAATCGGGGCGCTATTGATCGTAGCGAGGACCGCATCAGATCCAGCCATTTTGGCGCCATTTCCTGCTCGTCCTGAGCGTAGAACGTAGGCACGACCTCGTCGTCGAGCAGCCGGTGAAGGGTCTCGGCGTCGCGCTCGTCCTGGGCCACCGGGTCGGGATCGACGTCGCCCGGGAGCGCCCAGCCGTTGTCCCCCTGGTACGCCTCGGCCCACCACCCGTCGAGCACGCTCAGCTGCAGGCCGCCGTTGACCGCTGACTTCATGCCGCTGGTGCCGCTCGCCTCCAGGGGCGGGCGCGGCAGGTTCAGCCACACGTCGCAGCCGCGAACGAGCTGGGCCGCCGACGCGAGGTCGTAGTCGTCGAGGAACACGACCCGCTCGCCGATGACGCGCGCATACTTGAGCCCGAACAGGCGCTGAAGCGACCGTTTGGCCTCCTCATCCCGCGGATGGGCCTTGCCGGCGAGGACGACCTGCACGGGGTGCGCGCCGTCGAGCAGGGCCACCGTCCATTCGGGGTCACGCACGAGCAGCTCGAGTCGCTTGTACGTCGCCACTCGGCGGGCGAAGCCGATCGTCAGCACCTCGGGATCGAACGCCTCGGCCGCGGCTTCGATGTACTCGCGCAGGTCGTTGCGCGCGAGCCGGTCGGTGACGCTGCGCTCGCGCACGAACGCCACCAGCTGCTCGCGCTGGCGCCGGCGGACGGCCCACAGCTCGTCGTCCGGAATCCGATCGACCGCGGCCCACGTCTGTGGATCGCCGGCGCGCTGCATCCAGCCGTCGCCCAGGTGGCGGTCGAGCAGCTCGCGCATCGGCGCGCCGATCCAGGTCGGGATGTGAACGCCGTTCGTCACGTGACTGATCGGCACCCGCGCCACCGCTCGGCGGGGCCACAGCGCCCGCCACATCTCGCGGGCGACCTCGCCGTGGCGGCGGCTCACCGCGTTCGCGGCCCGGCTCATCCGCAGCGCCGCCTGCGTCACCCCGAACGGCTCCGCCCGGTCCTTGGGATCAGTGCGTCCGAGGGCGATCAGGTCCGAGGGGTCGCGGCCGAGCTCCCGCGCGAGGCCCCCGATCGCCTGCTTCACCTGCTCGCGCGGATACGAGTCGTTGCCGGCCGCGACCGGGGTGTGGGTGGTGAACACGGTCCGCTCGCGGGCCCTCTCCAAGTCGCTTCCCCGACCGCGGCCCGCCAGTTCCACGGGAGCGAGCGCCGCGTGGCCCTCATTGAGGTGGATCACGCCCGGCTCGATCCCAAGGGCCCGCAGGGCCCGGATCCCGCCGACCCCGAGCAGCACGTACTGCGCGAGCCTGGTGTGCTCGTCGGAGTCGTACAGCCGAGCGGTGATCCAGCGATCGAGCACGTCGTTGCCGGGGATGTCCGTGTCGAGCAGGAACAGCGGCACCCGCCCGACCTCCACGCGCCAGATGCGCGCTTTCACTCCCCGGTCGTAGATCGGGACCTCGATCGTCACCGCCGTCCCGTCGGCGCCGGTGACGAGCGCTGCCGGCAGCCGCTCGGGGTCGGTGTCGATCCAGTACTCGTGCTGCCAACCGCCGGCGTCCACGCGCTGGCGGAAGTAGCCCTTGCGGTACATGAGCCCGACGCCGACCATCGGCACCGCACGGTCGGACGCCTCCTTGAGCAGGTCGCCGGCGAGCGCGCCGAGCCCGCCGGCGTACACCGGCAGCGAGACGTGGACCCCATACTCCGCGCACAGGAACGCCACCGGGCCGGCCGAGGCGTCGAGCCCGCCCGACGGAGGACGCTGCAGATCGGCGTTCACCTGGGCCTCGAGCGAGGCGGCACGCGCTACGAGGGCGTCGTCGCCGGCGGCGCGCTCCAGCGCCCGCGCCGGCGTTTCCTCGAGCAGGCGCACGGGGTTCTCACGGACGATCTCGAACCGCTCCGGGTCGATCGAGCGGAACAGCTCGGGCCCGCCCGGGAGCCACGACCACCGGTAGTTGTAGGCCAGGCGCGCGAGTGGTGCCAGCGGCTCGGGCAGCCGCTCGGCGAGCGCGCCGGCGGCGCGCCGAACGTCCTCGCGGCCGTCGTTCACTGTTGTCGTCGAGTTTTGCACGGGCGGGATTATCAACCAGCCCGGTACCCTCGCGCCCTTGAGCGGTAACAAGGGGCCGACGATGAACAGGGGCGCAGACGAGGCGTTCGAGGAGCCGGCACCGCAAGGACGCAGGACCGAAGGCGCAGCGGCGCTTCGCCGAGGTCCGAGGACGCAGCCAGGCGAGGCTCAGTCGGACGACTCGACAAGGACGTGTTCGTCGACGGGCCCGATCAATCGCGGCGTCCTCGCGTTCGGCGACTCGATCACCAACGGCGGCGGCGAGCTCCAGTGGGGCGTGGCGCTGCAGTCGTGGGCGCTGTGGGTGGCGCGGGCGCTGGGGTTGCCGTACACGGGCTACGCGGTCGACGGCGCCACCGTCGCCGACGTGCTGGAGGGCCAGCTGTTCGCGTTCGAGCGGACCAACGCGCTGCCGCAGGCGTCCTATGACCTGGGATGCCTTTACATCGGCGCCAACAATGTCGGCAGCCCCGACTGGAACGCGCGCCTGTTCGAGCGCGACTTCCGCGTCGTTCTCGGGACGCTGAGCGGCCGCTGTGACCGCATGTTGACGGTCACCGTTCCGCTCGACCTCGGGCGCCCGCGCGCCCGGGCGAAGGTGGCGGAGCTGAACGCGATCATCGCGGCGGCCGCCACGGACGCGGGCGCGCTGCTCCTCGATCTCAGCGACTTCCGCGGGCGGAACCTGGTGATGGCCGACCACGTCCACCCGACGGCGTTCGGGCAGATCGCGATCGCGGAGCGGGCGCTGGCGGTGCTCGAGCGCAACGGGATGCCGGCGCGAGTTCAGCCGCACGAGCTCATCCGGTACGACCCGAGTTGGCGGGGACGGCTGCAGGGGGACGTGACGTTCGCCTACCGGCACGCCAAGGTGAGCGCGCGGGCGGTGGCGATCCGGGCGACTGGGGCTTGGCGGGGGTGAGGGGGGCTTGGCGGCGGCGGTCGCGGGTCGTGCTCGGTGGCTGTCGACTCTCGGCCCGCGGGGCAGCGGTGGCGGCGGTCGGCTCGGATTGGCGGGCGGCCCGGTAAACGGCGCTGGGGAAGGGGGGCGGGCTACGGGCGCGATCGCAGCCGTTTCGATGGTGTTCGCGGTAGGGACCGTCATTGCTGACGGCCCCCCGCGCAGATCCCAGCGTGCGCGTCTAACGCACTGGGCTCCTCTCGAGAGTTCTGGCGCCAACCAGCGGCGCACGCCTAGCCAGCGCCGAGCCACGCAGAGTCCGGCTCTGAGTCCGGAGCGTGCTTCGCTGACCGCGTTCCCCTCGAGCAGGCCCCTTTCCTCCACCACCTCCGCCCCCGATCCATCGGGCTTGTTCGGCAGCTTCGCAGGTACTACGGGCCTGTCAGACTTCCCGCGGCCGTACATCGAGGGCTTACCGCCTAAGCGTTCCCCTCGCGGGCCACCTAGGCCGCTGGCATGCCACCCCGCGAACCCAGAGGGACGGGGCATCGTCAGCGGCCCGTGGTCAACCACGGGATCTCCCGGTTCTCGCGCATGAGGATCTACGTGCGTGCCTGAGTTCTTCGACCGCGCGGGGTTCCCCAGCGGCTCGCGATAACGCCGCCGACGACCTGGCCTTCCGCCTGTTAAGAGAGCGTCGGCACCCCGAACTAATTGTCATTTCGCGGCTCAATAGCCCCGCCCACACGCCCCCTGTCAACGCTTCGCCGACGCCCTCACGAACGCCTACGCACGACTCGGGGCCACCGCGGATCGCTACTCCCTCGATGTAGAGAACTCTCATCTCCTTCCTCATGCCGGTTTATCCCGGCGCTCCCTAACACGACAACCTTGTGCCGCATGGCGAGGCCTGTCGAGCTATGCACGAAGAGTGTGCTCAATACGACAGGGCTCGGATCTGGCGCCGGTGTTGACGCGCTACGCACCACCCCCGTGACACTCTCGACACACTCCGAACACAGAGTCGCCACGAAGACCCGCATGAGCGCCCGAGCAGGTCGACCGCAGGCTCTGACGACCCGCCGGCGCCATCACCCACCCCCTCCCCGCTGCCTCTTACCGAGCCGATCGCCAGCCAAAAGGCTGCGGGCGCGCGCCGAGAGTCCACAGCCCCAGCTCGCCCACCCGACCACGCCGCCCTCAGCCCGCCGCCCGCCCGCCCTCGACCGCCGCCTCCCGTAACCGCGCCGCCAACCCAGGCGTCAACGCCCCCGCCTCCATCCGCCACCGCCAGCTCCCCCCCGCCCGCGCCGGGTCGTTCATGCGCGCCTCGCTTCCGAGCCCGAGCACGTCCTGGGCCTGGATCATGGCGATGCGCGCCGGCGACTTCATCGCGAGCCGGATCAGGCTCCACCACGGCTCGCGCTCGACGACGCCACGCAGAGCGAACTCGGCGTCGACCGATGCCCGCACGCCCGGGTCGAGCGACGCGTACCACCCGCGCGCCGTGTCGTGGTCGTGCGTACCCGTGTACACGACCCGATTGAAGACGTGGTGCTCGAAGCGGTGCGGGCTCCTGGGAATGGATGGGTCGAAGGCGAACTGGAGCACGACCATCCCCGGCCACCCGAGCTCGTCGCGCAGCCGCGTCACCGCCGGTGTGATCACGCCCAGGTCCTCGGCGACGAACGCCAGATCGGGGCCGAGCGCCCGCCGCGTCGCGTCGAACACAGCTCGGCCGGGCCCGCGCTTCCACCGCCCCGCCACAGCGGTGCGCGCCCCGGCCGGCACCGCCCAGTAGGACACGAACCCGCGGAAGTGGTCGATCCGCGCCAGGTCGAAGAGCTCGAACGTCCGCCGCAGCCGCTCGACCCACCAACGGTATCCGCGCCGGCGCATGGCCGGCCAGTCGTAGAGCGGGTTACCCCAGAGCTGCCCGATTGGGGAGAACGCGTCCGGTGGCGCGCCGGCGACGAGACCTTCCCGGAACAGTTCCGGATGGGAAACGTGATCGACGCTCCCCGCTGAGACGTAGATCGCGACGTCGCCGAACAGCCGCACGCCGGCGGCCGCGCCGTACGCGCGCAGCGCGGCCCATTCCCGTTCGAACCGCACCTGGTCCGCGACGGCGCCGCGCCCAGCGAACCGCTCCCAATCCGCGATCCAGAAGCGGTGGCGGTCACGGAAGTCGACGATCTCCGCAGCGCGAACCCGGGACCGTGGCGAGGCCAGCAGCCGCGGCCAGGACGCGAACGCCGAGCGGGCCTTGTACGGGGAGCGGTAGCGGTCGGGCGGGTTGAGCGGCAGCATCTGCCACCACGTCTGGCCGGCGGCCGCCAACCAGTCGACGAATTCGTACGCCCCGCGCCCCAGCCGCCCGTCCGGAAGCGACGTGAGATGGAGCTGGACGCCGCTCGAGCGGACGGATGCATTCACAGACCACTGTTTACCCGACGGCGGCCCCCGGATATGTTCAGGTGGTGCCTGACGACCCGCCCAAGCGCATCGAGATCCAATGCCCCGCGCCGGTCATCGACGGCGGACGGTTCCCCGCGAAGCGGTGCGTCGGCGACGGGGTCGACGTCTTCGCGGACGTGTTCCGCGACGGGCACGACCTGCTGCGCGCAGTGGTCCGCTATCGCGGTCCCGCGAAGCGGCGCTGGCGGGAGAGCGAGATGCGCCGGATCGACGCGCACCTCGATGGCGTTCGCTGGGCGGGCGAGTTCTCCGTCGATCACATCGGCTCCTGGGAATACGCGATCGAGGCCTGGACCGACGTGTTCGGCACGTGGCGCGACGAGCTGAGACGGAAAGTCGAGGCCGGCGTTGAACAGTCTCCGGTGGGCGAGATCTCGGAAGGCGTGCTCCTTCTGAAGGCGGCCGCCGGGAACGCCGCGAACAAGAGCGACAAAACGCTGATCGAGCACGCCCTCATCACGCTGGACGACGACTCGATCCCCGAGTCGGCGAAGCACGACGTCGTGCTCGGGGCGGAGCTGTTCGCCGCGGTCGAGCGTACGCAGGAGCGCCACGGCTGCGTCCAGAGCGAGCCGATCGCGATCGAGGTCGACCGGCTGAGGGCCCGGTTCGGCGCCTGGTACGAGCTGTTCCCACGGTCGTGGGGTGCGCTGAAGGGCGTCGAGAAACAGCTCCCCCGGCTCGCCGGGCTCGGGTTCGATGTCGTGTATCTGCCGCCGATCCACCCGATCGGCCACACGAACCGCAAGGGGCGCGACAACGCACTGATAGCCGGCCCGAGGGATCCCGGCTCCCCATGGGCCATCGGGGATGAAACCGGCGGCCACGACGCCATCCACAGAGATCTAGGCACCGATGAGGACCTGGCCTCGCTGACGAAAGCCGCCGGCGAGCTCGGCATCGACGTCTGCCTCGACTTCGCGATCCAGTGTTCGGCCGACCACCCGTGGCTGACCCAGCACCCCGAGTGGTTTCACCACCGCCCCGACGGCACGCTCAAATACGCCGAGAACCCGCCCAAGCGCTACCAGGACATCTACAACGTCAACTGGGAATCACCGGACTGGCGCGGGCTGTGGGAGGCGCTCCTGGGAGTCGTGCTCCACTGGGTCGACCTCGGCGTCAAGGCGTTCCGCGTCGACAACCCCCACACGAAGCCGTTCGCGTTCTGGGCGTGGCTGATCGACGAGGTGCACGCCCGCGACCGCGACGTCGTGTTCCTCGCCGAGGCGTTCACCCGCCGCGCGGTGATGCGCCACCTCGCGAAGCTCGGCTTCAGCCAGTCCTACACGTATTTCACGTGGAAGAACTCGCGCTTTGAGTTGACCGAATACGTGTCGGAGCTCGCCTACTCGGGCGAGCAGGAGTACTTCCGGCCGAACTTCTTCGCCAACACGCCGGACATCCTGCACGCCTACCTCCAGCACGGCGGCCCGCCCGCGTTCGTGGCGCGGCTGGTGCTCGCGGCGACGCTCAGCCCGAGCTACGGGATCTACTCCGGGTATGAGCACTTCGAGAACGTCCCGGTCCGGGAGGGGTCGGAGGAGTACCTCCATTCCGAGAAGTACGAGATCAAGCGCCGGTCGCTCGACGGCCCCCTGCTCCCGATGATCGGGCGCATCAACCGCATACGGCGCGAGAACCCCGCATTCCAGCGGCTCTCCAACGTGACCTTCCTCGAGACGGCGAACGAGGCGCTGATCGCTTATGCGAAGCACTCGCCGGGCAATACAGTGATCACCGTGGTGAACATCGACCCCCATCAACCGCAGGAAGGGCTGGCCGTGATCCCGGCGCAACTCGGCCTCGCGCCGAGCTTCACGGTCCGCGACCTCCTCACGGGCGAGCGGTTCGCGTGGCGCATCGGACCGAATTACGTGCGTCTGGAACCGGACGTCAGCCAGGCTCACATCCTCAGAGTCGAAGCATGAGCTCCGACACCCCATGACCGGACCGCCGACACTCACCCATCTGATCAACGCCGAGCGCACTCCCTCGCAGTCGTCCAGTCCGCCCGAGGCGCCGGCGAGCGTCCGGGCCCAGACCAGCCACTGGTTCGAGGCCGAGCCACTGTGGTTCAAACGAGCCGTCTTCTACGAGATCCACATCCGCGGCTTCTTCGACGCCAACGGCGACGGCTCTGGCGACGTCCGCGGCCTGACGGAGAAGCTCGACTATCTCCAGTGGCTGGGGATCGACTGCATTTGGCTGCTGCCCTTCTACCCATCGCCCCTGCGCGACGGCGGCTACGACATCTCCGACTTCACCGGCGTGCACCCGGACTACGGCACCGTCGACGACGTACACGAGCTGATCGACGCCGCGCACGCGCGCCGCATGAGGGTGATCAGCGATCTGGTCATGAACCACACCTCGAGCGATCACCCGTGGTTCCAGGAATCCCGCTCGAGCCCCGACTCGCCGAAGCGCGATTGGTACGTGTGGGCGGACAACGACGATGGCTACAAGGACGCGCGCATCATCTTCGTCGACACAGAGACCTCGAACTGGTCCTGGGACCCCGTCGCCGGTGCCTACTACTGGCATCGCTTCTTCTCTCACCAGCCCGACCTCAACTACGACAACCCCGAGGTCCAGGAGACGATGATCGATGTCCTGCGGTTCTGGCTCGAGCTCGGCCTCGACGGGCTCCGGCTCGACGCCGTGCCCTACCTGTACGAGCGCGAGGGGACCAACTGCGAGAACCTCCCCGAGACCCACGCCTATCTGAAGCGGGTCCGCAAGACGATCGACGAGAGCTACCCCGACCGCGTGCTCCTCGCCGAAGCCAACCAATGGCCGGCCGACGTCGTCGAGTACTTCGGCGACGGCGACGAGTGCCAGATGGCATTCCACTTCCCGGTCATGCCCCGGATGTTCATGGCGGTCAGGCGCGAGGAGGCCGTCCCGATCTACGAGATCCTCAAGCAGACGCCGCACATCCCCGACAACTGCCAGTGGGGACTGTTCCTGCGCAACCACGACGAGCTGACGCTCGAGATGGTCACCGACGAGGAGCGGGACTACATGTACTCCGAGTACGCCAAGGATCCCCGGATGAAGATCAACGTCGGGATCCGTCGGCGGCTCGCGCCGTTGCTCGACAACGGCCGCGATGAGATCGAGCTGATGACCGCGATCCTGTTCTCGCTCCCGGGCTCGCCGGTGCTCTACTACGGCGACGAGATCGCCATGGGCGACAACGTGTTCCTCGGCGATCGCGATGGAGTCAGGACGCCGATGCAGTGGTCGAGCGATCGGAACGGCGGCTTCTCGCGCGCCGACTTCGCCCAGCTCTACGCGCCGCCGCTGATGGACCCGGTCTACGGCTATCAGGCGGTCAACGTCGAGGCCGACCTGCGAACCGCCACGTCACTTCTGCGCTGGGTGCACCGCTTCATCGCGCTGCGCAAGGAGCACCCGGTATTCGGGTTCGGGACCTACGAGCCGATCGACACCTCGAATCCGCGGATCTTTGCCCTCATCCGGCGATTCGAGGATGACCTCGTCCTGTGCGTCCACAACCTCGCGCGCTCCGCCCAGGCCGTCGAGCTCGATCTGAGCGCCTACGAGGGCCGCTACCCGGTCGAGCTCTTCGGCCGCTCGCGGTTCCCGCGGATCGGTCAGCTCCCGTACCTGCTGACGCTCGCGCCCCGAGGCTTTTACTGGTTCGAACTGGCCGAAGAGACGGCCACCCAGCCCGATGCGTGAGCCCGTGGAGGTCGTCGCCGCCGAGATCCGTCAGTGCCTGGACGAGGAGACCCTCCGCGACTGGGTGCAGGAGCAGCGCTGGTACGCGTCGAAGTCGCGCTCGGTCGCGGGCATCGAGATCGTCGAGGCGCTGGCCCTGAGCGAGGACCCGACGCTCTTCCTCGCGCTCATCCAGACACGGTTCGCGACGGGCATCCACGAGCTCTACCAGTTGCCGCTCGCCTTGCGGCCCAGCGGCGAGGAGACGCTCACCGACGCCATCGCCCACGTCGGCGACTGGACGGCCTACGACGCCTTCGCCGAGCCGGATCGGCTGCTCAACCTGGTGCTGCGGATGGATTCCGGCAGCGAGATCGAGACGGCCGACGGCCGCTTCAGCTTCCACCGCGTCGAGGGGGCCAAGAGCGTCTCCGATGACGCGACGGTCCGCCAGATCGGAGTCGAGCAGTCGAACTCATCGGTCGTCATCGACAATCGGCTCGTGCTGAAGGTGTTCCGCAAGCTCGAGCCCGGGATCAATCCCGAGCTCGAGGTGCTGCGCTTTCTGACCTGGCGCGAGTTCCCCAACATCGCGGCGCTGCACGGCTGGTACGACTACGAAGGCCAGGCGCTGTCCTCGACGCTAGGTGTCGCCCAGCAGTTCCTGCCCGAGGCGCTCGGCGGGTGGGAGCTGGCGCTCGACCGGATCGAGAGCGAGCCCCAATGGTTCCTGGATCAACTCGGAAGCCTCGGGACGGTCACCGCCCAGATGCACACCATGCTCGCGTCCGATGCCGGCGATCCGGCGTTCTCACCCGAGGAGCCGAGCCAGGAGGCGCTGTCGCTGCTCACGGCGACGGTCGACGAGGACATCGAGCGGATCTTCGTCCGTCTGCCCGACGACGCTCGAGTCGAGCCGATCGTCGGCCGTGGACAGGACGTGCGCGAGCGGCTCGCCTCCCGGGCCCAGATCGGCGTCGGCGGGCGCGTGATCCGCGTCCACGGCGACTATCACCTCGGACAGACGCTGTACACGCCGGAGCACTGGGTGATCATCGATTTCGAGGGCGAACCGGCCCGGGCCCTGCCCGAGCGCCGGGCCAAACGCTCGCCGCTGCGCGACGTCGCGGGGATGCTGCGCTCGTTTGCCTACGCGACCTCCGCCGTCGAGATCCAGCGGGGCGGGAAGGCTCCGCCGGAGTTCGAGGAGCGGGCGCGCGAGCGGTTCCTCGAGCACTACCTCGCCGAGGTCGACTCGACGCTCTTGCCCGCGGGCGAGGCCGCGATCGCGAACCTGCTCTCGATCTTCGAGCTCGAGAAGGCGATCTACGAGCTCCAGTACGAGCTCGACAACCGCCCCGACTGGATCTCGATCCCGGTGGCCGGGATCACCAGGCTGCTGGAGGACACGTGACGAGCGTCGCCACCGGTGAGCTCGACGCGCTCGTCCGCCGCGAGCACTCCAACCCACACTCCGTCCTCGGGGCCCACGCGGTCGCCGACGGCGTGGCCATCCGTGTCCTGCGTCCGTCGGCGAGCGAGGTCAGGGTGCTCCTCGACGACGGCGCGACCGTCGAGCTCGAGCAGATTCACCCCGGCGGCGTGTTCGAGGGGGTCGTTGAGGGCGCCGAGCTGCCGCTGCACTATCGGCTGGAGATCGACTACGGCTCCGCAGGAGCGTTCACGATCGAGGATCCGTATGCGTTCGCGCCGACGGTCGGCGAGCTCGACCTGCACCTGATCGGCGAGGGCCGCCACGAGGAGCTCTACGAGAAGCTCGGCGGGCACGTCCGGGAAATCGCAACCGACCCACCCGCCGACCCGCCCGTGACCGGGACCGCATTCGCCGTGTGGGCCCCGGCCGCCCGCGCCATCAGCGTCGTCGGCGACTTCAACTCGTGGGACGGCCGCCTGCACGCGATGCGCTCGCTGGGCTCGAGCGGCATCTGGGAGCTGTTCCTCCCCGGCGTCGAGCCCGGCGCCCGCTACAAGTACGAGATCCTCACGGCCGACGGCGAGCTGACGCTGAAGGCCGACCCCTACGCGCAGGAGGCCGAGCCCCCGCCGAAGACCGCCTCGGTCGTGTTCCAGCCCCACCATCGCTGGAGCCGGCCCGACGCCGAGTGGCTCACCGCGCGCGCCGAGCGCGAGGCACTCGCCGAGCCGATCTCGATCTACGAGGTCCATCTCGGCTCCTGGCGGCTCAACACGCTCGAGGACAACAGGCCACTGAGCTACGTCGAGCTCGCCGAGGAGCTGTCCGCCTACGTGACCGATATGGGGTTCACACACGTCGAGCTGCTGCCGGTGATGGCGCATCCGTTCACCGGCTCGTGGGGCTACCAGGTGAGCGGGTACTTCGCGCCGACCCCCCGCTACGGCTCGCCCGACGACTTCCGCGAGTTCGTCGACCGGATGCACTCAAACGGCATCGGCTTGATCCTCGACTGGGTCCCCGCCCACTTCCCGCGCGATGAGTTCGCGCTCGCGCGCTTCGACGGGACGGCGCTCTACGAGCACGCCGATCCGCGGCGCGGAGCCCATCCCGACTGGGGGACGCTCGTTTTCAACTACGGCCGTCACGAGGTCCGCAACTTCCTGATCTCCAACGCGCTGTTCTGGCTGCGCGAGTACCACGCCGACGGGATCCGCGTCGACGCCGTCGCGTCGATGCTGTACCTCGACTACTCGCGCGAGGAGGGCGAGTGGGTCCCGAACCAGTTCGGCGGCCGGGAGGATCTGGACGCCGTCGCGTTCCTCAAGGAGCTCAACGAGGTGATCTACGGCCGCGAGCCCGGGGTGATCTCGGCGGCCGAGGAGTCGACCGCCTGGCCCGGCGTGTCGCGACCCACGTATCTCGGCGGGCTCGGCTTCGGGTTCAAATGGAACATGGGCTGGATGCACGACACGCTCGGCTACTTCCAGCAGGACCCGATCTACCGCCGCTTCCACCACCACGAGCTGACGTTCAGCCTGATGTACGCGTTCAGCGAGAACTTCATCCTGCCGCTGTCCCACGACGAGGTCGTGCACGGCAAAGGCTCGCTGTATTCGAAGATGCCCGGGGATCCGTGGCAGAAGCTCGCCAACCTGCGGGCGCTGTACGCCTACATGTGGGCTCACCCGGGCAAGAAGCTGCTGTTCATGGGCGGCGAGCTCGCGCAGAAGCAGGAGTGGAGCCACGAGCGTTCGCTCGACTGGCATCTCCTGGAGCGACCGGGCCACGCGGGGGTCCAGCGTCTGCTCCGGGATCTGAACCGCGTCTACCGCGACGAGCCGGCGTTGTGGGCTCTCGACTCGGATCCCAGGGGGTTCTGGTGGATCGAGCCCAACGACGCCGACTCGAACGTGCTCGCGTTCGCCCGGGGAGCCGGTAGCGACGAAACACGACCGGTCGTGTTCGTCGCGAATCTCTCCCCCGTGCCCCGCGCCGGCTACCGGCTGGGACTGCCGCGAGCGTGCCGGTGGCGCGAGGCCCTGAACACCGACTCGACCTTCTACGGGGGCAGCGATGTCGGCAACCTCGGCGGCGTCGAGCCCGAGCCCGTCCCGTGGCACGGACAGCCCGTGTCCGCGCAGGTAACGCTGCCGCCCCTGGCGGCGATCTATCTGGTCCCCGAGTGAGCCCGACCTACCCGTGGGAGCGGCCGCTGGGGGCGCGCCCACTCGCTGATGGCCGCAGCGCCGAGTTCCGCGTGTGGGCGCCACGCGCGGAGTCGGTCGCCGTCCGCTTGGGAGACTCGGAGATCGGGCTCGAGCACGCCGGGTACGGGGTTTATGAGGTAGTCGCCCCGGCTCGCGCCGGGGACGACTACGTGTTTGTGCTCGACGGGCGCGAGTTTCCGGATCCGTGCTCGCGCTCGCAGCCGGAGGGGTTGAGGGGGCCCTCCCGCGTGCTGGAGGCGCCGGCCCCGTCACCCGCCGTCCCCGGGCTGGCCCGCTGGCCCGCCAGGCCCTGGCTGGAGGAGCTGGTCATCTATGAGCTGCACGTCGGCACGTTCTCGCCCGACGGGACGTTCGAGGGCGCGATCCCGTACTTGCGCGAGCTCGCCGAGCTGGGGATCACCGCGATCGAGATCATGCCCGTGGCCGAGTTTCCGGGGGCGCGGGGCTGGGGGTATGACGGCGTCTACCTGTCGGCGGCACAGTCCTCCTACGGCGGTCCCGAGGGCCTCTGGGCGCTCGTCCGCGCGGCTCACGAGCACCGGCTCGCGGTGATCCTCGACGTCGTCTACAACCACGTCGGCACCTCCGGCGTCGAGGCGCTCGACGCCTTCGGACCGTACTTCACCGAGAAGTACGAGACGCCGTGGGGCAGGGCGATCAACTACGACGATCCCGAGTGCGACCCGGTCCGCGAGTGGGTATTGCAGAGCGCCACCGGCTGGATCGCGGACTTCGGCATCGACGGGCTCCGGCTCGACGCTATCCACGCGATCTTCGACTCGAGCGCCGAGCACATCGTGGCCGCGATCGCCCGCCGCGTCCACGAGGTCGATCCCCAAGCGCTGGTGATCGCCGAGAGCGGCCTGAACGACCCGCGCGTGATGCGCGTTCGCGGCCGCGGCGGCTACGCGTGCGACGCCGCCTGGGCCGACGACTTCCACCACTCGCTGCACACGCTGTTGACCGACGATCGCGACGGCTACTACGAGGAGTTCGGCACCGTCGGGCAGCTGGCCAAGGCGATGCACCGCCCTCACGTCCACGACGGAGGCTACTCGACGTTCCGGCGGCGGCGGTTCGGCGCGCCCGCCGACGACGTCCCGCCCGAGCGCTTCGTAGTGTTCTCCCAGAACCACGACCAGGTTGGAAACCGCGCCTTCGGTGAGCGGATGCCTCCTCGCGCTCGTCCCCTCGCCGCCTTCTGCACGCTGCTCTCCCCGTTCGTACCACTGCTGTTCATGGGCGAGGAGTACGGCGAGTTGGCGCCGTTTCAGTTCTTCTCCGATCACATCGACGAGGAGATCGCGCAGGCGACCCGCGAGGGGCGGCGCCGGGAGTTCGCGGCGTTCGCCCAGTTCGACGAGCAGATTCCCGATCCCCAGGCTGTGGCCACGTTCGAGCGCTCCAAGCTCCGGCGCGAGCGCGACCCGGCGATCGCCGCGCTCTACCGCCAGCTGCTGTCGGTCCGACGGCGCGTGCCACAGGGCGACGCCGACGCGATCGAGTTCGACGAGGAGGACCGCTGGCTACGCGTCCGCCGCGGGCCGTTCGAGCTCGCGTGCAACTTCGCCGCCGAGGTCCGCCGCGTGCCGTGCGCCGGCGCCGGCGTCGAGCTCGCCACGCACGGCGAGCCGCGGATCAGCGACGGCCGGGTCGAGCTCGCGCCGCTCTCGGGAGCGCTGATCCGGTGAGCGAGATGTGGCCGGGACGGCCGTTTCCGCTGGGCGCCATCTGGGACGGTGGCGGCACCAACTTCTCGCTCTTCTCCGAGCACGCCGAGCGGGTGCAGCTGTGCCTGTTCGACGACGACGGCGAGGAGACCAGGATCGAGTTGACCGAGCGGCGAGCGCTCAACTGGCACTGCTACCTGCCGGGCGTCGGGCCGGGGCAGCGGTACGGGTTCCGCGTGCACGGGCCCTATGCGCCGCTCGAGGGCCAGCGCTTCAATCCCGCCAAGCTCCTGCTCGACCCGTACGCGAAGGCGATCGACGGGATCGTCGACTGGGCCCACGACGCCAACGTCCTGCCCTACGTGCCGAACGGTGAGGAGGACGCAGACCTCGAGGACGACGACGAGGACGACGCCGCGGCGATGCCGAAGTCCGTGGTGATCGACGACGCGTTCATCTGGGAGGGCGACCGCCCACCGCAGATCCCGTTCGCCGACACGATCATCTACGAGACCCACGTCAAGGGCTTCACGATGGGCCACCCCGGCGTCCGCGAGGACCTGCGGGGGACCTACGCGGGCCTCGCGTCGGAGGCGGCCATCGCCTACCTGGCCGATCTCGGCGTCACCGCCGTCGAGCTGCTCCCCGTCCACCACATCTCCGACGAGTCGTTCCTGTTCGAGCGAGGGCTGGGCAACTACTGGGGCTACAGCACGATCGGCTACCTGGCCCCGCATTCGGAGTACGCCGCCACCGGTCGCCGCGGCGAGCAGGTGCGTGAGTTCAAGGGGATGGTGAAGGCGCTTCACCTCGCCGGGATCGAGGTGATCCTCGACGTCGTCTACAACCACACGGCCGAGGGCAACCACCTCGGGCCGATGCTCTCGTTCAAGGGCGTCGACAACCCCTCCTACTACCGCCTGATGCCCGACGATCCCCGCCACTACATGGATTTCACGGGGACCGGCAACTCGCTGAACCCCGTCCATCCGAGCGTGCTGCGACTGATCATGGACTCACTGCGCTACTGGGTGACCGAGTGCCACGTCGACGGGTTCCGCTTCGATCTCGCCTCGGCGCTGGCGCGTGAGTTCTTCGACGTCGATCGCCTGTCGGCGTTCTTCGACACGATCCACCAGGACCCCGTGCTCTCCCAGGTCAAGCTGATCGCGGAGCCGTGGGACGTCGGGCCGGGCGGCTACCAGGTCGGCAACTTCCCCGTCCTGTGGTCGGAGTGGAACGGCGTCTACCGCGACACGATGCGCGACTACTGGCGCGGTTTCGCCAACTCCGGCGAGTTCGCCGAGCGGCTCTCGGGCTCCTCGGACCTGTACGAGTCCGACGGCCGGCGGCCGTTCGCGTCGATCAACTTCATCACGGCGCACGACGGGTTCACGCTCGCCGATCTCGTCTCCTACGACGATAAGCACAACGAGGCCAACCTCGAGGACAACCACGACGGGACCGATGACAACCGTTCGTGGAACTTCGGCGTCGAGGGTGAGACCGACGACGCGGCGGTGCTGGCGCTGCGCCGGCGCCAGCAGCGCAACTTCCTGACCACGCTGCTCATCTCGCAGGGAACGCCGATGCTCCTCGGCGGCGACGAGATCGGCCGGACCCAGCGCGGCAACAACAACGCCTGGTGCCAGGACAACGAGGTGTCGTGGTACGACTGGAGCGACTCCCCGGAGAAGGATCGGCTGCGGGAGTTCACCAAGCGCCTGATCGCGCTGCGCCGCGCGCATCCGGTGCTCCGCCGCGCGAGCTTCCTCGGCGGCGCGGAGGTCAAGGGCTCCGGCCTTCCCGACGTCTGGTGGTTCCGCGGCGACGGGTTGAAGATGACTCGGCGTGACTGGCAGGGAGGCGAGCACGTGCTCGGGATGTTCCTGAACGGAAAGGAGATCACGACCCCCGGGCCCCACGGCGAGGACATCGAGGACGACTCGTTCCTGCTCCTGTTCAACGCGCACGACGAGGACCGAATGTTCATGCTCCCGCGCCGGCGCTTCGGCGCGCAGTGGGCGCTCGAGCTCTCGACGGCAGATCCCCAGGCGCTGGCCGGCAGCATCATGTACGGCGCCCGCACCCAGGTCGATGTCATGGCTCGGTCGATCGTGATCCTCAAGCGCGCCGCGTGAGCGAGCCCGGCCCGGAGCTTCGCGCGGCCTACCGGCTCCAGCTCACCGCCGGCTTCGGCTTCGCCGGCGCCCGCTCGCTCGTCCCTTACCTCCGCGACCTCGGCGTCTCGCACCTGTACCTGTCTCCGTCGCTGCAGGCGCGCGCCGGCTCGACCCACGGCTACGACGTGATCGACCCGGGGCGCCTATCGGACGCACTCGGAGGCGCCGCGGAGTTCGAGCGGCTCGCCGGAGCGGCGCGCGACGCGGGCATGGGACTGATCCTCGACGTCGTCCCCAATCACATGGCCGTCGACGAGCACAACCGCTACTGGGCGGACCCGCAGTCGCGCTCGCGGTTCTTCGACATCGATCCCGTCACCGGCCGCCACCGGCGCTTCTTCGACATCGACGACCTCGCGGGGGTCCGCCAGGAGGACCCGTTCGTGTTCGAGCGCACGCACGAGCTGGTCCTCTCGCTCGTGCGGGACGGACTCGTCGACGGCCTGCGGATCGACCATCCGGACGGCCTCGCCGATCCCGCCGGCTACCTGGCGCGGCTGCGCGAGCGGGGCGCACGGCGGGTGTGGGTCGAGAAGATCCTCGACTCCGGCGAGCGCCTGCGCGACTGGCCGGTGACCGGGACGGTCGGCTACGAGTTTTCGGGCGACGTCTGCGCGCTGTTCGTCGACCCCGCCGGCGAGGAGCCGCTGACGCGGCTGTGGGAGCACGTGTCGGGCGAGCGCCGCGGCTTCGGCGAGGTCGCGCTCGAGTGCAAGCTCGAGCAGGCGCGCGGGACGTTCGCGCCGGAGGTCGAGCGACTCGGTCGGGCGATCGGCGACCGGTTCAGCGCCGACGAGCTCGCCGGCGCCGTATCGGCGCTGCCCGTCTACCGGACCTACGTGGAGGCAGCCGACGGCATCGTCGCTCCCGAGGACCGCGACGTGCTCGAGCGCGCCGCGCTCGACCCCGAGCTGCGCCGCGTCCTCCTGCTCGAGGATCCGGCGCCGGCGGACTTCGTGACCCGGTTTCAGCAGACGACGCCGGCGGTGATGGCCAAGGGCGTCGAGGACACGGCCTTCTACCGCTACGGCCGGCTGCTGGCCCTGAACGACGTCGGGGGCGACCCATCGCGCTTCGGGATCCCGGTCGCGAGCTTCCACGGCGACTGCCTCGAGCGCGCCCGGCGCTTCCCGCTCAACCTGCTCACGACCCAGACGCACGACGCCAAGCGCTCGGGCGATGTGCGGATGCGGATCGCCGCGCTGTCGTCGATGGCTTCTGACTGGGCCGTGCACGTCGGGCGCTGGTTCGAGCTCACCGAGGGGCTCCGCGCCGGCGGCGCCCCCGACGACGTCGAGCGCTATTTCGTCTTCCAGACTTTGGTCGGGGCGTGGCCGATCGAGGTGGAGCGGATCGAGTCCTACATGGAGAAGGCGCTGCGCGAGGCCAAGCGCAACACGAACTGGGCCGATCAGAACACGGAGTGGGAGGCCGCGGTCAGGCGCTTCTGCCGGGCGCTCTACTCGCACCGCGAATTCCTCGCCGACTTCGAGCCGTTCGCGACCCGCGTCGCGGCGATCGGCGAACGCGCCGCGCTCGGCCAGCTGGCGCTGAAGCTGACCGCGCCGGGAATCCCCGACATCTACCAGGGCGACGAGCTCCCGTTCCGCGCGCTCGTCGATCCCGACAACCGCCGTCCCGTCGAGTGGGACTGGTATCAGGCGATGCTCCGCCGGCTGATGGGCGGATCGCCACCGACCGCCGAGACCATGAAGCTGTTCGTGACGTTGCGGCTGCTCGGGCTGCGCGCGCGCCGGCCCGAGCCGCTGATCGCCGGCTCCTACGAGCCCCTCGATGGCGGGGCGGACGCGTGCGCGTTCGTCCGCGGTGGCGAAGTGCTGGTCGCCGTCGCCGTCCGCGCCGGCGGCCTGGAGGCGACGCTCGAGACGCCGCGCGGGCGCTGGCGCGACGTGCTGCGGGGCGAGGAGCGCTCGTTGGGCGCGCGTGAGCGTCTCGCGAGCCTCGTCGGCGAGCACGGATTCGCGGTTTTCGAGAGGCTTCGGGCGTGAGCTCGGAACTGCCACTGCTCCGCCAGGCCGTGATCGCCGCGCGCGAGCTCGAGCCGGTGCTCGAGCGGCTGCGTTCGGGGCTCGGGCTCGGCGAGGCCTACGCCGATCCGGGCGTCGAGTACTTCGGGCTGCGCAACGCGGTGTTCGCGCTGGGGGACACGTTCCTCGAGGTCGTCTCGCCGCTGCGGCCGGGCACGGCCGCCGGCCGCCAGCTCGACCGGCGCGAGGGCGACTGCGGGTACATGGTGATGGCCCAGCTCGACGATCTCGCCGGCGCCCGGCGGCGCGCCGGGGAGCTGGGAATCCGCGAGGTGTTCGAGGTCGAGCTCGACGACATCGCCGAGGTCCATCTCCACCCGGCCGACATCGGTGGCGCGATCGTCTCCCTCAGCGAGCCGCGGCCGCCGGGTTCGTGGCGGTGGGCCGGCCCGGGGTGGGAGCGCCGCCGCGCGCCGCTGCGCGTCGCGGGAGCGACGCTCGCCGTGCGCGACGCGCGCGCGGTCGCGGCGCGCTGGCAGGAGGTGATCGGCGACGCACTGCCGGGGGTCCGCTTCGCGGAAGACGAGGGGAATCGGGGGCTGATCGAGATTCGCGTCGCCGGTGGCACGGGGCCACGCGACGACATCGATCTCGGCGGGGTGCGGCTCGTGCCCGACCGGTAGGGTGCCTCCGTTTGGCATGCGCGTTCTGCTGATCTCCTGGGAGTACCCGCCCGTGATCGAGGGCGGTCTCGCGCGCCACGTGCGCAAGCTCTCCGAGCACCTGGTGCGCGCGGGGGTGGAGGTCCACGTCCTCACCCGCGGAGGCGGCCACCTGCCCGTCGAGGAGGAACGACACGGGGTGCTCGTGCACCGCGTCCGCGAGCCCGCGTTCCCGAAGGACCCGAGCGCGTTCGTGCGCTGGGTCGACGAGATGAACGCCGACATGCGCGAGCTCGCGTTCGAGCTGTGCGACCGGTTCTCCTTCGACCTCGTCCACTCCCACGACTGGCTCGTCGCCGGCGCCGCCGAGCCGGTGGCGCGCCGGAGCGAGCGGCCGTGGCTGGTGACCGTTCACGCGACAGAATTTGGGCGCCACCAGGGCTGGGTGCAGAATCACCCCCAGTCGCACATCCACGCCGCCGAGCGGGCGATGGTCCGGCGGGCGGACCGCGTGATCACGTGCTCGCGGTACATGCGCAGCCACGTCTCGACGGTGTTCGGGGTCTCCCCCCGGCGCGTGACCGTGGTCCAGAACGGGATCGACCCCCGCGACCTCGAGCCGGTCGTCCCCGACCTGCCCCGCCTCCGCGCGCGGTACGCGGAGCCCGAGCAGCGGCTCGTGCTGCTGGTCGGCCGCCTCGTCTATGAGAAGGGGTTCCACCTGGCGCTCGACGCGCTCGCGCCGGTGATCCGCCGGCTCGGCGACGTGCGGTTCGTGGTGGCCGGCACCGGGGCCGCCGAGGCCGAGCTCAAGCGCCAGTCGCGACGCCTCGGCCTCGCTCGCCACGGGTCGTTCCTGGGGTGGGTCGGCGACGACATGCTCCACTCCCTGTACCGCGTCGCCGACCTCTGCATCGTCCCCTCGATCTACGAGCCGTTCGGGCTGGTCGCGCTCGAGGCGATGGCCTCCGGGTGCCTGTGCGTGGTCGCCGACACGGGCGGGTTGCGCGAGGTCGTGCCCAGCGACGGCACCGTCGGCCTGCGCTTTCGGTCGCGCGATTCAGCTGCACTTGGGGAGATTCTCGAGCAGGTCCTGCGGGACGACGCGATGCGAGAACAACTCGTCACCGAAGCGCGCGCGCATGTTCTGTGTTTCGACTGGGGAGAAGTGGCGACGAGGACCGCGGCCATCTACCGCGAACTCGTCGCGATCCCACTCCCAATTCGGCCGTCCACAACAAAAGGAGCGCTCAGATGACCCGACGTCTACTCCACCACGCCAGTCGTCATTCGATCGCCTACCTGGCGCTTGTGTGCTCGCTGCTGGCGCTCGCGGGGGCCTCATACGCCGCCACCAAGATCGGGACCAACCAGCTGCGAAACGGGGCCGTCACGGAGCCGAAAATCAAGAACAAGACGATCGACCCGGTGAAGTGGGACCCGACGTACGTGACCGCGTTCGTGCGGCGCTTCGCCAACATCTCCGCCACCGGTCAGTACCTGTCGGGCAGCCCGTCGGGCGCCGGCAAGACCGAGGGGACGACCCCGGGCACCTATGAGCTGACCTGGGGCGACGCGTTCGCGAGCTTCTGCTCGCCGATCGTCACGGTCCAGTCGACCGGTGGCGCGGCCGGGTTCGCGAACGCGAACATCGTCACCCAGCCAAACAACGCCACCGTCGTGTTCGTCCACACCTACGACACCCACGGACAGGCGGCGGCGGAGCCGTTCTCGATCGGGATCGTGTGCCCGAGAGGCGCGGGCGGGGCCCAGACCTTCCCGTACACGCTCCCGTAGGCGGGGCGGGAATCCGAATTCTCGCGGGGCGCCGGCGTTGAGCTGGCGCCCTGCTTCTTGCCCGTCGACTCTTCGGCCGCGCTGTCGTATTGAGCACACTCTTCGTGCATAGCCCGCCAGGGCTCGCCATCCCGCGCAAGGTTGTCGTGTTGTGCACCACAGAACGGGCCGCGATCGCGCCCGCAGCCCGCCCCCATCCCCGTCCCAGCGCCGTTTACCGGGCCGCCCGCCAACCCGAGCCGACCGCCGCCACCGCTGCCCCGCGGGCTGAGAGTCGACGGCCACCGAGTCCGGCCCCCGCCAGCGTTTGTCGCATAGCATGCGCGCGTGCCCACCGATCTCTTTGATGTCTCCGGCAAGACCGCGCTCGTGACGGGCGGCTCGCGCGGCATCGGGCGGATGATCGCCGGCGGACTCGTCGAGGCGGACGCGCGGGTCATCATCTCCTCGCGTAAGGCGGCCGAGCTCCGTGAGGCCGCGGCCGAGCTCGGCTGCACGGCGATCCCGGGTGATCTGTCGACCCGCGAGGGCGCCGTGGCGCTCGCCGAGGCCGTGCGCGCCGAGTTCGACGAGCTCGACATCCTCGTCAACAACGCCGGCGCGAACTGGGGCGCCCCGCTCGAGGAGTTCCCGGCCTCCGGCTGGGACCGGGCGATGCACACCAACGTCGAGGGGATCTTCCACCTGACGGTGGCGCTGCTGCCCGCGCTGCGCGCCGCGGCGACGGAAGAGGACCCGGCGCGCGTGATCAACATCGGCTCGATCGACGGCCTCCGCGCCCCGATCTTGGACAACTACAGCTACAGCGCGAGCAAGGCCGCCGTCCACATGCTCACCCGCCACCTGGCGAAGCGGCTCGCGGGCGACCACATCACGGTGAACGCGATCGCTCCCGGGCCGTTCGAGAGCAAGATGATGGCGTTCCTGCTCGACAACCCCGAGGCGCGCGAGCAGATCGAGCGGACGGTTCCGCTCGGGCGGATCGGCCGGCCGGACGACGTCGCCGGCCTGACCCTGTTCCTCGCGTCGCGCGCGGGGTCATACATGACCGGCACGGTGATCCCGCTCGACGGCGGCGTCACCGGCGCCGGGTAGGGCCGCCGCCCGGGCCCAGGCGATGAACACCGCCTGGAGCGGGAGCCGCGCAATCAGCGCCCGGCGTCCGCCCGGAACCTTCGGGTAGCGGTCCGGGTGCAGCGCCATGTGCACGTTTGCCGGGAACACGGCGAGCAGCGTGGCGATGCTCCACCAGCTCCCGGCGGTGCGCGTCCGCCGGTGAAGAACCGCCGCGCCGCCGGCGATCTCGGCGATCCCGCTGGCATAGACGAGCGTCCGATGCGCCGGCAGATAGTCCGGCACGATCGATTCGTAGGCGCGCGGGATCACGAAATGCATGGTCCCAGCGAAGACGAACGTGGGTCCGAACAGGCGTCGCAAGGGCGCAACTCTACGTTCCGGCCTAGCGTGAGGGGGGGCCCCGGCCGTCGCCGGGGCCGCCCGAGTAGGGTCCCGGGCCGCGACAACTCCAGGGCCCCCCCACGGAGGGGCCCCGGGCCGAGTGGCCGGCTCCCCAAATGACTAACGAGCCCACTTTCGTGGTTCTTCGCCCCCGTACGCGTCTTAATAAATCGTGGCGTGGCGTTAACAACGCGTGGCGTTAAGAACTCGAGGCCCCGGTTTCCCGGGGCCTCGAGCGAAAAACACTCGCCTGTTGTGGCGAATTACATCATCCCCGACATGTCGGGCATGCCACCGCCACCGGCACCGCCGCCGTCCTTCTCAGGAACCTCGGCGACGATCGCCTCGGTGGTGAGGATGTTCTTGGCGATCGACGCGGCGTTCTGGAGCGCCGAACGCGTGACCATCGCGGGGTCGATAACGCCCTCGCCGACGAGGTCGCCGATCTCGTTCGTCGCCGCGTTCAGGCCGTGACCCTTCTTGGCCTTCCGAACGTCGTTGACGACCACCGAACCCTCGAGCCCGGCGTTCTCCGCGATCTGACGGAGCGGCTCCTCGAGCGCGCGGACGACGATCTTCGCGCCCGTCTGCTCGTCGGGATCCTCGAGCGCGTCGATCTTGATCGCCTTCTGCGCGGAGAGCAGCGCCACGCCGCCGCCCGGCACGATGCCCTCCTCGAGGGCCGCGCGGGTGGCCTGCAGCGCGTCCTCGACGCGGTGCTTCTTCTCCTTCATCTCGGTCTCGGTGGCGGCGCCGACCTTGACGACCGCCACGCCGCCCGACAGCTTCGCGAGGCGCTCCTGGAGCTTCTCACGATCGAAGTCCGAGTCGGTGTTCTCGATCTCGTTCTTGATCTGGTTGATGCGGCCCTTGATCGCGTCGGCCTCACCGTGGCCGTCGACGATCGTCGTGGTGTCCTTGGCCACGACCACGCGACGGGCCCGGCCGAGCTGCGAGAGCTGGGTGTTCTCGAGCTTGAGGCCCATCTCCTCGGTGATCACCTCGCCACCGGTGAGGATCGCGATGTCCTCGAGCATCCGCTTGCGACGGTCGCCGAAGCCCGGAGCCTTGACCGAGACGCCGGTGAAGGTGCCACGGAGCTTGTTGACCACGAGCGTCGCGAGCGACTCGCCCTCGACGTCCTCGGCGATGATCAGCAACGGCTTGCCCGACTGGATCGTCTGCTCCAGCACCGGCAGCAGGTCGCGGACCGACCCGATCTTCTGGTTGGCGATGAGGATGTAGGGATCCTCGAGGGTCGCCTCCATCCGGTCCTGATCGGTGACCATGTACGGCGAGATGTAGCCCTTGTCGAACTGCATGCCCTCGGTGAACTCGAGGTCCATGCCGAACGTCTGGCCCTCCTCGACGTTGACCACGCCGTCCTTGCCGACCTTGTCGATCGCGTCGGCGATCACATCGCCGATCTCGTCATCGCCGGCGGAGATCGTCGCCACGCGGGCGATCTGCTCCTTACCGGAGATCTCGACCGACTGCGACTCGATGTTCTGGACGACGTCGTCGACGGCCTTCTCGATGCCGCGCTTGAGCGCCAACGGATTGGCGCCGGCGGCGACGTTCTTCAGGCCCTGACGGACGATCGCCTGCGCCAGCACGGTCGCGGTCGTCGTGCCGTCGCCGGCGACGTCGTTGGTCGCCGTGGCGACCTCGCGGACGAGCTGCGCGCCCTGGTTCTGGAAGACGTCCTCGACCTCGATCTCGCGCGCAATCGTCACGCCGTCGTTGGTGATGGTCGGGGCGCCGAACTTCTTGTCGAGGACCACGTAGCGGCCCTTCGGGCCGAGCGTGACCTTGACCGCGTTTGCTACCGCGTCGACGCCCTGCTCGAGCGCCTTGCGGGCATCCGCGTCGTACTTCAACTCTTTATGTGCCATATGTTCTTAGTCTCCTGAAAGGGTCTTACTGGACCTTTGCCAGCACGTCGGACTCGCGGAGGACGAGGAGCTCCTCGCCGTCCACCTTGATCTCCGTGCCGCCGTACTTGCTGTAGAGGACCTCGTCGCCTTCGGCGACGTCGAGCGGTACCCGCTTGCCGGTCTCCTCGCTCAGCTTGCCGTCGCCAACAGCGAGGACCTTGCCCTTCTGCGGCTTCTCCTTGGCGGTATCGGGCAGGACGATGCCACTCGCGGTGGTCTCCTCCTCCTCGATTGCCCGCACGATCAACCGATCGCCAAGCGGCTTCAGTTTCATGTGTGCAACCTCCGGGTGGAAATGGAAAACGCTTGGCACTCGTAGACCCAGAGTGCCAACGCCGAAGACTATAGCTGGTAGCTATCGCGTTTCAAGAAGAAATTTGGCACTCTCTTGTGAAGAGTGCCAATTTTGGGCTCTGCCTCGAGGCCTTGCGCAGGTGGCGCTGTGTATCGCCGGGACCGGCTAGTTCTGCGCCCCGCCGAGCCCGTGGATGCGATCGCGGAGCTCCGGCGGGTTCTCGATGATCTGCGAGAAGCGCACGACCGTGACGGTGTCCTCCATCGTGATCTTGCGCCCGTAGATCTGCTCGAGGAAGTGGACCATCTCGTCGACCCGGCGGAATTCGGGGTTGTCGTGCTCGATGTCCCGCGGGGAGAGGTCGCGGACGCGTTTGACCTCGACCTGGTCGATCACGGCGTTGAAGATCTTCTCCCGGGGCGAGTGCTGATAGCCGATCGTGATCAGCACGCAGTCGTTCTTGCGGTACTTGTGCGACTTGTCGCCGAGCCGGATCGTGGCGGTCTTGCGGCCACGGCGCAACTGGTCGGCGAACACCGACGAGTAGAAGTTCAACACGCGCACCGACGCCAGCCTACAGATCCGGTGTACGTCGCGACAGGGCTCGCGCGACCATCTCGCGCTCCCCGGCATACGTCAGTGATTCGGCGGCTTGCGCCATCGGCATCCATCGCGCGTCCTCGATCTCGTGATCGTGATCGGCGACGTCTCCGGAGCGGTACTCGAACATGTAGAAGCGCACCAGCTTGTCGACCTGGAGGCCGCCTCGCTGGTAGGTGTAGTGGACGTCGCCGAGCTCGTCGATCAGCTCGGCATCGACGCCGGTCTCCTCACGCACCTCGCGCGTGGCCGCGGCTTCGGGAGTCTCATCTCCGTCCGCGTGGCCCTTGGGCAGCCCGAGCACGCGGTTGCCGCCGGCGTCGCGTTTGACCGGCACGATCACCACGACGTCGTCCCCGCGCACGACCACGCCCCCAGCTGAAAACTCATCGCTCACGGGCGCAAAACTAGTAGACGTAGCGCTCGAGCGCGGCGGGGTCGTGGACGGTCAGCTTCCCTCGGCCCTGGCTGATGATCCCGGCACGCTCGAGGACGGCCAGGAAGCGGCTCGCCGACTCCCGCGACGATCCCGCCAGCTGGGCCAGGTCCGCCTGGGTCGAGGTGATCAGCACGTCGCCGGCGCCCGCGCCCTCCACCCGGGCCGCCGCGACGAGCTGGGCGAGCACGGTCGCCACGCGGCTCTGGACGGTCTGGAACGACTGCCGGGCCAGGCGCTCGTTCGTCTCGCGCAGGCGTCGCCCGAGCGCGGAGATCAACTTGACCGCGATGTCAGGGTGCTCGCGCAGCAGGCGGCGCATGTCGCCACCGAGGATCGCGATCGCCTCGGTACCTTCGATCGCCTCGACGGTGGCCGACCGCCGTTCGTCGTCGAACATCGCCAGCTCGCCGAAGATCTCGCCGGGCCCGAAGTTCGCGAGCGTGATCGAACGCCCGTCGGGATGTTCACGGATCGCGCGGGCGCGGCCCGAGCGGACGATGTAGCACGTGTCGCTCGAGTCGCCCTCGCGGAACACGACCTCGCCCCCGCCGAACTGTCGGGGAACGGCCACGGCCGCCACCTCCGCGAGTTCGTCCGCCCCCAGGGTCGAGAACGCCGGAACCCGCTGGAGCAGAGCAATCGTGTCCTCGGTGGTCGCCGGCACTGGGAGACGAATACCACAAAGGTGGCGAACGTCCTAAGCTAGATCGAGTGCGTGCTCGCGGCGCCGGCGCCGGAGCGCCGACCAGATCCACCACCCGAGCGCGCCGATCAGGACGATTGGGGTCAGCGCGGCGAGCGCGATCAACGCGACGCCCGCGGCGACCGTCAGCACTCGCCCGGCGTCGTGGGCGGCCTTGCCCAGCGTGAACGCCCCGGTGCTCTTGTGCGCCACCGGGACGGGCGAAGCCGCGTTGATGGTCACCGAGATCTGGCTGAAGTTGATCCGATGGTTGAGGCCGTTCAGGGTCGATTCGTCGCTGCGGATCGAGGCCTCGGCATCGCGGATCTGGGCGTTCAGGCTGTCGATCTGCGCCTGGGTGGTGGCGTTCGCGAGACGCTTGAGCAGCGACGTCCGCAGCGCCCGGTCGTCGGCGAGCTGGCGCTGGTCGGAGAGGTACTGGCCGTTGACGTCCTGGGTCGAGTCGGTGCGAGAGCTCACGTTGGCGTAGCGCAGCTCGGACAGCGAGGTCATCGTCGCCGCCAGTGCCGAGCTCGGGACGCTCAGCTGGAACTGGGCATACCCGCTGGAGCTGGCGGTGACGTTCGAGCTGTTGACGACCCCGTTCTCGCGGCCCACGACATCGAACACCTCCTGCGCCACGGAATCGATGTGGCTCGGTGGCGCCGTCAGCGCTAGTTGCGCCGACTGGGTGATCTTGCGCCCGTTGGGAGCCGGCGCCGGAGCGCTGGCGGTCGTGGTGGCCGAGCTCTGGGCGGCGGTGGGCGCGGCTTCGGGCGTGAGGGCCCGGGGAGGGCTCTTGGCGGTCCGGGCCGGAACAGAGAGCGCGGCCGAACCCGCCGACGAGGACGAGGAGGACCCGCCGCCGCCCGACCCGAGCACCACTACCGCCAGAACGACCGCGGCCGCCCCCGCGGCCAGCCCCGCCACCGGCCCGAACCAGTTGTGCAAGCGAGCTCGCAATCCCGCCGGCGGCGTCGTCGCCGGGGGCGCGAAGCGGCTACGCACCGTGCGATCAAGCGAGTCGGCGAATTCGGCTCGGGGCTCGGGCCGCGTGGCGACCAGCAGGAGCGCCAGCTCCGCCACCTCGGCGTGCCCGGGAGCGACGGGCTCCCCCGCGAGCGTCGCGTCGATCGCCTCCAGCTCGGCGGCGATCTCGGGATCGATCATGTCGTCGTCAGCTCGTCGCATTGCAGGCCTTCCTCAGTTTCTGCATCGTGCGGTGCAGCATCGTTCCGGCGTTCGACTCGCTCACGCCCAGGACGCGGGCGAGCTCCGAGTTCGAAAGGCCGGCGTGAAACTTCAGCGCGATGATCTCCCGCTCCCGCGCGGACAGGGACCCGAGCGCCTCGCGCACGGCGGTCCGGCGCAGCGTGACGTCGGCGTAGTCGGCGATCGGCTCGGCGGACGGGTCCGCCGGCTCGGTCACGAGCGTGGCCACCCGGCGCCGCCGGCGGAGCTCGTCGAGCGCGGCGTTGCGCGCGATCCCGAACAGCCACGCACGTTCCTCGCCGCGCCGGCGGTCGAACGTGCGTCGCCGTCTGAAGGCGCGCTCGAACGCGAGCGCCGTGATGTCCTCGGCGGCGGGGCGGTCGCGCAGCAACGTCATCACGTACGCGTAGACGTCGTCGCGGCTCGTCCGGTACAGGGCCTCGAACCGCTCCCAAGGGCTCGGCTCGACTTGCGCGGCCGCCGACGGTGACATCTCGATCACGCCCCTACTACGAACGGCGCAATCATTCGTCACGCTCCAATATCTTCCAGTTTGTGCGCGTTCGCTTCGTCATATCCACGCTCACCGCCGTGTCCCTCCTGGCCTTCGCGGCCGGCTCCTCGGCGCGCACGCCCGCCCCGCGCCCGACCAGGTCGCAAATGCTGGCCGCCGTGCGCTCAGCGGAACGATCCCACTACCTCTGGGCCACGGTCAACATCTGCAACACCCGGCGCCACCCCGACGCGATCGGGATTCGGGCCCAGATCCCCGCGCTCGGCTTCCGGACCACCCTCCAGATGGAGTTCCAGGTCGATCAGCGGGCCGCCCACAGCGCGGCCTTCCGGCCGGTGTCGGGCTTCAAGCGATCGGTGTCCGTGGGTTCGGTGAAGAACGGCTTACAGCAGGACGGGGTCACGTTCTCGCCCGTGCCGAAGATGGGTGCCCTGCGCGGCATGGTCGAGTTCGAGTGGCGGCTCGGGCGCACGGTGCTCGGGCGATCGACTCGCGTCACCACCCGTGGCCACCCCACCGCCAACTTCGGCGATCCGCCCCGTTACAGCGCCGCGCGCTGCGTGATCGGCTGAGCGCCCGGCGATACACAGCGCCGCCCGCCCGCACCCTCGAGGCAGAGCCCCGTTCCGGTCACGCGGCCAGCGCCGCAAACAGCCGCGGGTCGTTCGTGATCACGCCCGTCACCCCGAGCGCCTCGAACCCGCGCAGCCGCGGCAGCTCGTCGACGGTCCACACGTACAGCTCGCCGCCCGCGCCGCGGACGCTGCGGACGAGGCGAGCGGTCACCAGGCGCCACTGGACCATCAGCGCGTCGCACTCCCCGGCGCGGATCGCGCGCGCCGCCTGGAGCGGGAGGATCGCCCGCAGGCCGTGCATCGCGGCTAGGGCCGGGAGCATCAGCGCCTTGGACTTGAACGGATCGCGGCGCACCTTGGGGACCGACCACCCGAGCCTGACGCGCGGCTCGGCCGCCCGAATCGCCGCCAGGCTCGACCGGTACTGGCTCGAGATCAGCGCGCGCTCGAGCAGCCCGCGGTCGCGGAGGGCATCCAGAACCTGGAGCTCGTATCCCGGGAGCTTCAGATCGACGTCGAACTCGATCCCGGCGAACGCCTCGCCGGCGAGATGGTCGAGACCCTCCTCCAGCGTCGGCGGCACCCGCCGAGCCGCGTCCTCGTAGTCGTGCGCCAGCACCAGCCGCCGGCGCCCCCTCTCCGGCAGCACATCGAACTCGATCATGTCCACGCCGGCATCGCGCGCCGCGTCGAAGCTCGCGCACGTGTTGCCGGGGGCGATCAGGTCCGCCCCCTTGTGTCCCACTCGCCTCAGCGCTGACATCCCTGGCACCAGTATGTCGTGCGGTTCGCGTCGCCCTGACCACGAGAAGCGATCGGCGCCTCACACCGCGGGCAGGGCCGGCCGACCCTCCGGTACACGCGGGGCTCGATCGAGCGCGGCCCCTCGCTCGCCGAGCGCGCCATCCGCGGGCGAATCCCCTCGATCACCGCCACCGCCTCGCTGTCCGACACCGCCCCGACGGCTCGCCACGGGTCGATCGCCGCCTCCCAGCACCCCTCCGCCTTCCAGATGTTTCCGATCCCGGCGACGTTGCGCTGGTCGAGCAGGGCGTCGCCGAACGGACGCGTCGGATCATCGGCACGGAGCCGGCGCAGGAACAGCTCGCGGTCGAATTCCACTGCCAACACGTCGGGCCCGAGCGCCGCCAGCCGCTGGTCGAACCGGCGCCGTCCCTCGGTGATCAGCTCGAGCAGCGGCCCGTCGAACTCCACGACGTCGTGCCCGGCGCGCGAGAGCACGAGCCAAGCCCGCCGGGCCGACCGGCGCCACCGGCGCGCCCCCTCCATAGATCCCCCATGCCCCGCTCATTCCGAGGTGCGAGTGGATCACGAGGTCACCCTCGAACCGGATGAACAGGTGCTTGCCGTGGGTGTCGACCGCGACAACCCGGCGGTCACTCAACCGAGCGGGCCACCGGTCGAGCGCGTGGCGCGGCTGCGGCGTGCGGATCTCGTCGGGAACGTGGCCCTCGAGCACAGGCCGCATCCGTCTCGCGGCGTAGGCGATCGTGTCGCCCTCGGGCACGGCGTCACGCGCTCAGCGTCAGGCGCCGCGGCCCCTCCTGGAATCCCAGCGCGATCAACGCCGGGCCCAGGGCCGAGGCCATCGCGGGCTCGCCGTCGACCTTCTCGAGAGCGAGTCGCCTCAACAGGCCTCGCTGGACCTGGTCCACGAGCGCCTGGAGCGCCGGATGACGGCGCGGATCGTCGGCCGCCACGAGCGTCTGGAGCGCGCGGCCCGCCCGCTCCACGTACAGGATCGGCTCGCCGCCGGCGAGCACGACGTAGGCGCCCGGGACCCGCGCCGGCGCGCGCATCCCCTCGCGCTCGGGCCACGACAGCGCGGCCCCGTACGGCTGTGCCGGGTCGACGGCCGAGAGCACCGAAACCTCGTCGCTCTCACCCAGGGCGCGCAGCCGCTCGACCGCCCCCGGAAGCGCGAACTGGGCGCCGCCGAGGCCCTCGACGAAATACCCCCGGCGCGCGATCCCGAGCGTCTCGAGCTGTGAGAGCTCGGAATAGATCGCCGAGAATCCTCCCGGGATCCCCTCGGCGAGGACCTGCTCGCGGGTCAGGATCCCGTAGCGCTCGAGGAGCAGCTCGCCGACCGCACGCCGGCGCGCCGGCGGGTCCACGGCCTCGCGGAACAGCGGCGCCGTCAGCGACCAGCGACCCTGGACCTGGGCGGCGGCGCCGGCGCGGCGTCGAGCGCCGAAACGGCCGGCGCGCGTGGCCCGCGTCCGCTCGCGCTGGGCCCGGGCGAGCGTCAGGCGGGGCGCGCGCAGCGGTGCGAAGGCGTCATTCGTCGCCTCGCCCGCCCACGCGAGATCCCACAGCGCCTCCTGCAGCTCCTCGGGCGCGAGCTCGACGTCGACGAGCAGATCGGTGAAGAAGCACGCCCCCGCGGCGAGGCGCGAGCGCACCGCGGCGTGTGCGTCCGAGTCCGGGACCGCTCCCTTGAACGGGGGCGGCCCCAGCAGCGCGAGGTCGTCGCGGAAGTACAGCGCCACCCGTCCCGAGTTCCGCCCGAGCGCGCCCGCTCCGATCCAGGCGATCTCGCCGCTCGCGCACAGCTGGTCCATCCACGCCGGCGAGTACGCGCCGACCCGGCGGGGGAGGACGTCTCGCTCCCACACGTCCGCCGGGAGCGCCAGCCCCTGCAGCGGCACCAGCGCCTCGCGCAGCCGATCGACGCCGGCGCCGGTCGCGGGATGGCGGTCGACGTTCTGCCAGGCGGGGAGGAACCGGGCCAGCGCGCGCTGATCGGCCGGCTCGATCTCCTGCCGCAGCACGGCCAGCGAGGCGCGGCGCAGCCGGCGGAGAACCTCCGGATGGCACCACTCGCGGGCGGAGCCACCCGGGCGCAGCTCGCCGCGGACGAGCTCGTCGGCGCGTTCGAGCGAGGCCAGCACCGCCGAGCAATCGACGCCGTAGCGCTCCCGGAGCTCCTCGGTCGTGAACGGCCCATGGGTGGCCGCGTACCGCCTGAGGACCCGCGCGAGCGCGTCTGGGACGTCTTCGAGGAAGGCGGCCGGAAGCCCGCCCGGCGGCGCCACCCCGAGCGCGTCGCGATACAGCCCGGCGTCGGCGGCGTCGATCCAGCGCTCCTCACCGCCGAGCCGCACGCGCACGGCGCGGCGCTCGCGCTCGAGCTCCGCCAGCATCGAGGAGGCGTCGACCCCGTCGAGCGCCCGCGCCGCCGCCTCGGCCGCGGTCAGGTCGCCCAGCGTCCGTAGGACGTCGTGCAGCGCGTCGCGGGTCGCCACGCGGCGCCGGTCCGACAGGAACTGCAGATCCGCCTCGACTTCGGCGAGCGCGCCGGGGTCGATCAGGTCGCGGAGCTCCTCCTGCCCGAGCAGCTCTCGCAGCAGCTCGCGATCCAGCGAGAGCGCCGCCGCCCGGCGCTCGGCGTTGGGCGTGTCGCCCTCGTACATGTACGTCGCGACGTAGTCGAACAGCAGCGAGGACGCGTACGGCGAGGCGGTCGGCGTCTCGACCTCGACGAGCGAGATCTCGCGGCGATAGAGCTTGCGCAGCAGGTCGGTCAGCCCCGGGAGATCGAGCACGTCCCGGAGGCACTCGCGGTAGGTCTCGAGCACGATCGGGAAGTCCCCGTAGTCGCGCGCGACCTCCAGCAGCGACTGCGACTTGAGACGCTGCTGCCACAGCGGCGTGCGCTTGCCGGGGCGGGCCCGGGGGATCAGCAGCGCGCGGGCAGCGTTCTCGCGGAAGCGGGCGCCGAACAGCGCGCTCGAGGCGAGCTCCGCCACGACCCGATCCTCGACCTCGTCGGGCTCGATCATCACCAGATCGGTTCCGGGCGGCTCGTCGGCGTCGGGCAGGTGGACGATGATCCCGTCGTCGGACCAGATCGCGTCGGATTCGAGTCCGAGCTCCTCGCGGATCCGCGCGCTCAGCGCCAGGCCCCAGGCGGCGTGGACCCGGCCCCCGTACGGGCTCAGCACGCACAGCCGCCAGTCGCCGATCTCGTCGCGGAACCGCTCGATCACGATCGCCCGGTCAGACGGGACGACGCGCGTGGCCGCCTGCTGCTCGCGCAGGAACTCGATCAGGTTGCGGGCTGCGCGGCGGTCGAGATCGTAGTCCCGCTCCAGATCGGCGGGGGGTTGATCGACCGCCCATCGGGCGAAGGCCCCGATCGCCTCCCCGAGCTCGCGCGGGCGGCCGATCCCGTCGCCCTTCCAGAACGGCACCGCGCCGGGGAGTCCGGGGGCGGGCGTGACGATCACCCGGTCGCGGCCGATCTCCTCGATCCGCCACGTCGTCGCCCCGAGCAGGAACGTCTGACCCGGTCGCGCCTCGTAGACCATCTCCTCGTCGAGCTCGCCGACGCGACGACCGTCGGGCAGCGTCACCGCGTACAGACCACGGTCGGGGATCGTCCCGGCGTTGGTCACCGCGAGCTGCCGCGCTCCCTTCCGCGCGCGGATCGTTCCCCCTACCCGGTCCCACACGATCCGGGGACGGAGCTCGGCGAAGTCCGTCGAAGGGTAGCGGCCGTCGAGCATGTCGAGCACGTTCTCGAGCTGTCCCCGGCTCAGCTCGGCGTACGAATACGTGCGCGTGACGAGCGCGAACAGCTCGTCGACGGCGACCGGCTCGGGTTCGGAAGCCGCCGCGATCGCCACGATCTGCTGCGCGAGCACGTCGAGCGGATTGCGGGGAACGACGGTCGTCTCGATCGCCCCGTCGCGCATCCGCCGCGCCACGACGGCGCACTCCAGCAGATCCCCGCGGAACTTCGGGAAGATCCGCCCGCGGCTGACGTCGCCGACCGAGTGCCCGGCCCGGCCGATCCGCTGCAGGCCGCGCGCCACCGACTTGGGCGACTCGACCTGGATCACCAGGTCCACGGCCCCCATGTCGATGCCGAGCTCGAGGCTCGAGGTGGCGACGAGGCACGGCAGCTCGCCGGCCTTGAGCATCTCCTCGACCACGGTCCGCTCCTCGCGGGCGAGCGAGCCGTGGTGGGCGCGGGCGATGTCGCGCTCGGCGAGGTCATTGAGCCGCAGCGCGAGCCGCTCGGCCGCGCGCCGGTTGTTGACGAAGATGATCGTCGAGCTGTGCGATTGGACGAGCTCGAGCAGCTCCGGGTAGATCGCCGGCCAGATCGAGCGCCGCGTCGCCTCCGAGCCTCCGACCAGCGGATCCAGCTCCGGCGCAGGGCCCGCGTCGAGCTCGACCATCGACTCGACCGGCACGTGGATCTTGAGATCGAGCTCCTTGCGCACCCCGGTGTCGACGACCCGGCACGCGCGGGTGGGACCGACCATGAACCGGCCCACCTCCTCGAGCGGGTTCTGGGTGGCCGAGAGGCCGATCCGTTGTACGTCGCGTCCGGCCGCGTGCGAGAGCCGCTCGAGCGTGAGCGCGAGGTGCGCCCCGCGCTTGGTCGACGCCACCGCGTGGATCTCGTCGACGATGCACCACTCGGTGCCACCGAACAGCTCCTGCGAGCGTCCGGTCAGCATCAGGTACAGCGACTCCGGGGTCGTGATCAGGATGTCGGGCGGGTGACGGAGCATCGCCTGGCGCTCGCGCTGCGGCGTGTCGCCGGTGCGAACGGCGACGGTCAGCTCGGCGCCGATCCCCCGCAGGGGCGCGCGCAGGTTGCGGTCGATGTCATAGGAGAGGGCCTTCAGCGGGGAGACGTAGACGAGCCGGATGCCGGGCTCGGGCGCGTCCTCGGCGCTCGAGAGCCGGTCGATGCCCCACAGGAACGCGGCCAGCGTCTTGCCCGAGCCGGTTGGCGCGGAGATCAGCACGTGCTCGCCCGAGGCGATCGCCGGCCACGCCTGGGCCTGGGCAGGCGTCGGCTCTTCGAAAGCGCCGAGGAACCAGTCGCGAGTGCGGGGGCTGAAAGCGGAAAGCGGCACCAAAAACCCAGCGTAGCGACCTCCGGTTGGCTGTCGCCGGGGGTCGGCTCCGCGCCGCGCGCCCTCCGTTGGCGGGCGGCTCGGTAAACGGCGCTGGGGAAGGCGTTTGCGCGGGCCACAGACGCATCTTCGGCGTTTTTGTCCCACCCCTCGGGACAAGAACGCCAAAGTTCGCCGGCGGCTGGGCGCCACCGCCCTCACCCAGCCCCTTCCCCGCGCCGTTTACCGGGCCCATCGCTCCGCCAAGCTACGAGGCGCGCAGCGCCCCGCGCCCCTACCCGGGCGTTATGAACGCCAGCGGCGTCCCCGGCGACAGCGCCGTGGCGATCAGACGCCCGGGCTGGACGGCCGGCTTCGGCGGACTGACGAGATCGGGCGGGAGGGCATCCAGGTCGGAGACCATCACGGTCAGGCCCCACCAGGCGAGCGCCGGCGCGCGCGAAGCCTCGACGAGCTCGAGGATCGGGCCGCCGAGCCGGCGGAACCCCTGGCGGAACCCGCCGGCGTCCCGGACGCGCCGGAGCGCCAGCCCCGCGGCCTCGAGCGCCGCCGCGGTGGCGTCGAAATCCGGCGTGACCGCGACGACGTGGTCGATGCCGATCGCGCCGTTGGGATGGGCGCTGGCACCGGGGACGCCCGCCGGCGGCGCTTGCAGAACGAGCCCGTCTGGGAGATTGACGACACCGTCGATCGCCACCGCCATCCGGGGTGCGTCGAGGACCACGCGGACGCCCGGCAGCGCCACGGCGCCGGCGGTCACTTCGAATCCGAGCGCCGCCCAGCGCTCGGCGCGATCCGGGACCGCCACCGCGCGCAGCGTCGGCGTCATCTCCCGGCCAGCTCCCGTGCCCGCGCGAATACGTGATCCATCATCGCCTCGGTCAGCTTCCCGGTGAACGTGTTCTGCTGGCTCGGGTGGTAGCAGCCGAGCAGCGCGAAGCCGCCTAAGGCGACCTCGGCCCCGTGACCGAACTTGGGCCGCGGCCGCGGCACCTCGGCCCCGCGCGCGGCGATCAACCGCAGCGCGACGTCCCAGGCAAACCCTCCGAGGCACACGATCACGCCGACGTCCGCGAGCCGCGCGAGCTCCTCCTCGAGCCACGGCTGGCAGTTGTCGCGTTCTTCGGGCAACGGCCGGTTCGCGGGTGGGGCGCAGCGCACCGCGGCGGTCACGAAACAGTCCGACAGCTCGAGGCCGTCGTCGCGCGCGACCGACGTCGGCTGGTTCGCGTACCCCGCCCGCCACAGAGCCGCGAACAGCCAGTCCCCGGAGCGGTCGCCGGTGAAGATCCGCCCGGTGCGGTTCCCGCCGTGGGCCGCCGGCGCCAGCCCGAGGACGAGCACCCTCGCCGCCGGATCGCCGAATCCCGGAAGCGGCCGCCCCCAATACTCCTCGTCCGCGTAGGCGGCCCGTTTGACGCGGGCGACCTCTTCGCGCCAGGCCACGAGGCGCGGGCACCGGCGGCAGATGGTGATCGCCTGCTCGACCTCGGGCAGCGACCGGCGCGCGCTCACGCTTCCCCGGCGACCAGCAGGCCCTCGATCAGCCGGTCGATCACGGGCGCGAGCTCGACCACGTCCGCCGGCTCGCCGAGTCGCACCTGGCGCGAGATCAACTCGGTGATCGCCCCGACGACGGCGATCGTGTCGTACCGAGAGGCGAACCTGGAGATCAGACCGCGCCGCGCGGCGGCGGCGTTCTCGGCGTCGACGATCCCGGCGAACGCCTCAATGATCTGGTCGCGCCGCTGGGTCGCTCGGGGACCGGCGCCGATGATCTCCACGAGCAGCGTCTGCGCGAAGTCGCGATGCTCGGCGATCGCCGTCAGCAGCGCGCGCGTCCCCGCGCGCATTCGCTCCCGCGCGTCATCGCGAGCAGCCCCCCTGGCCGCGCTCGCCATCGACTGGCCGACGGTCTCGGCGGCGGTGTCGAACAGCGCGAGGATGCAGTCCTCCTTGTTCGTGAAGTGCTCGTAGAAGGTCGCCTTCGACATCCCGGCGCGCCGGCTGATCGACTCCGAGCTGGCGCCGGCGTACCCGCGCTCCGCGAACTCCGCCGCGGCCGCCCGGAGCAGCCGCTGACGCTGGCGAGGCAACCTCACCTCCGGCGGCGGCGCATGTCGGCCCCGCGCTGCGGGCTGGTCCGTGCTCACCCCTTCAAGGCGCGTCCGTAGTGGCGCTCGTAGTACTCCCTGTAGGCGCCGGAGCGGATCGGCTCCCACCACCAGCCGTTCTCCCGATACCACTGGACCGTGCGCTCGATCCCCTCCTCGAAGCGGACCTGCGCCTCCCAACCGAGGCGTTCGAGCTTCTCGGAGGACAGCGAATAGCGGCGGTCGTGACCGGGCCGGTCGGTGACGTACTCGATCAGCGACTCGTCCGACCCGGTCAGCTCGAGGATCCGACGTACCACGGACAGGTTCTCGCACTCGTCGGGGCCGCCGCAGTTGTACGCCTCGCCGGCCTCGCCGTGCTCGAGCACGTGACCGATCCCGCGGCCGAAATCCTCGACGTAGAGCCAGTTGCGGACGTTGCGACCGTCGCCGTAGACGGGCAGGTGGTCCCCGGCCATGGCGTTTAGGATCATCAGCGGGATCAGCTTCTCCGGATATTGGCGGGGCCCGTAGTTGTTCGAGCCGCGGCAGATCAGCGTCTCCATCCCATACGTGTGGAAGTAGCTGGAGACGAGCAGGTCGGCGCCGGTCTTGGTCGCGCTGTAGGGCGACGACGGCGCGAGCGGCGACTCCTCGGTGAACGACCCGCGCTCGATCGAGCCGTAGACCTCGTCGGTCGATACCTGCACGTAGCGCAGGCCCCGCTCGCGTGCCTCCTCGAGCAGCACGTGCGTCCCTTGCATATTGGTGACGATGAACGCCTCGGGTCCCGAGATCGAGCGATCGACGTGCGTCTCGGCGGCGAAGTTGACGATCGCGTCAGCCCCGGCCACGACATCGGCGACGGCGAGCGGGTCCTCGATCGCGCCGTGGACGAACTCGATCTGGTCCATGACCTCGTTCAGGTTCTCGCGGCGCCCCGCGTACGTCAGCTTGTCGAGCACCGTGACCTCGTCTCCGTGCTCGCGCACGCGCTGGCCCACGAACGTCGAGCCGATGAACCCGGCGCCCCCGCAAACGAGCAGCTCTCATCGGACCGCCACCCCGGCTGCGGCCATGAACCCGGCGAGGCCTTCCCGCCAGTCGGGCAGGCTCGGCGCGCCGGCGCGTTCGCTGCGCAGCACGCTGTACGCGGGCCGTGGGGCCGGCCGTCCGAGGTCCTTCGTGCGCCCCGGCCGCACCTCGCACGCGACGCCCGCGGCCTCGACGATCGCCTCGGCGAACTCGTACCACGAGCACTGACCGGCGGCCGCGACGTGGACGACCCCGGCGGGGCGCTCGGCGCCCAGCGCGAGGAGCGCCTCGGCCAGATGGGCGGTGAACGTTGGGCAGCCGACCTGGTCATCGACGACGCTCAGCTGATCTCGCTCTCCCGCGAGTCGCAGGATCGTCGACGGGAAACACGGCCCGTGCGCCCCGAACAGCCACGAGGAACGAACGATCGTGTGGGCGTTCGGCGCGGCCCGCGCGACCGCCCGCTCCCCGGCCAGCTTCGAGCGGCCGTACTGCGACAGCGGCCCGGGAGCGTCGGACTCGACGTACGGCTCGCGCTTTGATCCGTCGAACACGTAGTCGCTCGAGACGTGGACGAGCCAGGCGCCGGCCTCGGCGCACGCGCGCGCGACGTTGCCCGCGCCCTCGCCGTTGACCGCGAGCGCCGTTTCGACGTTCGTCTCGCAGCCATCGACGTTCGTGTAGGCGGCGCAGTTGAAGACGACGTCCGGACGGGCCGCGCGCACCGCAGACTCGACCGCTTTTGGGTCGGTTATGTCGAGCTCGGCGCGCGGCAGCGCCGCGAGCACGTGGCCGGCGTCGACCGACGTGCCAACCAGGTCTTGGCCCAGCATCCCGGCCGCGCCCGTGATCAGGACTCGCATCGCGCTGAAGAGTAATGGCGAGCGCCGCGCTCAAGCGGTACACATACCCACATGGCAGAGTCGCACCTGATCGAGGACTACCGCGTTCCCGCGGGTAGCTGCGACGAGCTGCTCGACGACGATGCGACACCGAAGCCCCACGCGGGGCCGTTGATCGCGGCCCTCCGACGGTTGGGGGCGGAGGCGCTGCGCGAAGCCGGCCAGCGCAGGGACACGATCTTCATGCAGCAGGGGATCACGTTCGAGGTCGCGGGGATCGACGGAGAGCGTCGTGACCGCCCGTTCCCGCTCGACCTGATCCCGCGGATGCTGACGGCCGCCGAGTGGACCACGATCAAGCGCGGCCTCGCGCAGCGGATCCGGGCGCTGAACACGTTCGTCGACGACGTCTACCACGCGCACGAGATCGTCCGGGCCGGGATCGTCCCCTGGTCGCTGGTGGTCAGCCGCCCGAGCTTCGCGCGGCCCGTCTACGGCGTGCGCGCCCCGGGGGGCGTCTACTGCCACGTCTCCGGCTGTGACCTCGTCCGCGACGGCGACGGTCGCTGGCGGGTGCTCGAGGACAACGTTCGCACGCCATCGGGCATCTCGTACGTGATCGAGAACCGCCTCGCGATGACCCGGCTGATGCCCGAGCTGTTTGCCGGCCACCGCGTCCGTGGCGTCGACCACTACCCGTCGCTGCTGCTCGACGCGCTGCGCGCCGTCGCCCCCGCGGCCGAGCCGGAGCCGACCGTCGTGCTGTGGACGCCCGGCCCGCACAACCCCGTCTACTTCGAGCACGCGTTCCTGGCGCGGCAGATGGGGGTCGAGCTCGTCGAGGCGAGCGATCTCGTCGTCCGCGACGCCGCCTGCTACATGCGGACGACCGCCGGCCTGCAGCGCGTCCACGCGATCTACCGGCGCCTCGATGACGACTTCATCGACCCCCTCGAGTTTCGCGCGGATTCGCTGCTCGGCGTGCCCGGGCTCGTCCGCGCCTACCGGGCGGGGACCGTGGCGATCGCGAACGCGATCGGCACCGGGGTCGCCGACGACAAGGCGATCTACCACTACGTGCCCGAGATGATCCGCTTCTACCTGGACGAGGACCCGATCCTCGACAACGTCCCGACTTACCTCCTCGGCGAGGAGCGCGTGCGCAGCCAGGTCCTCGGGCGGCTGGATGAGCTGGTCGTCAAGCCGACGTCGGAGTCCGGGGGCAAGGGCGTGTTCATCGGCCCGCACGCGAGCGTGGCCGAGCGCGAGCAGCAGGCCAGGCTGATCGAGTCCCAACCGGACCGCTTCATCGCCCAGGAGCTCGTGCACCTCTCGACCGCCCCCACCGAGACCGGCGACGGCCAGCTCGCGCCGCGGCACGTCGACCTGCGGCCCTTCGCGGTCTTCGGTGACGAGATCCGGATCGTCCCCGGAGGCCTGACCCGGGTCGCCCTGCGAGAGGGATCGATGATCGTCAACTCCTCACAGGGCGGGGGCTCCAAGGACACCTGGGTGCTCGACGACGGGACCACCGCGGACCTGGCGCCGGGCACGCTCCCGGCGCGGCGACCGCCGCGGCTTCCCGACGTGCGCTACGGCGGCTGGCAGGGTCAGGCCCAGCAGCAGCAACAGCGGGGCGCCGCGCAACGCTGAATGCTCGCCCGGATCGCCCAGGAGCTGTTCTGGCTCGGTCGCGACCTGACCCGTGCCGAGCACACCGCGCGGATGCTCGACGGGGCGTTTCACGCCGACGTCGCCGACGTCCCCGGCGAGCGCGGTCTGGCGCTCAGCTGGGACGGCGTGCTCGCGATAATCGGCGCCAAGCCGCCGGCGCCGGGGGAGCCGGGCACCGCGGAGCTCGCGCTCCCGAACGGCGAGCAACCACCGTCACCGTCGCCCACGGCGAGCAGGCGCCGGAGCGAGGTCGCGAGCCTGCTCACGCTCGATGCCGACAGCCCCGCCTCGATCGTCTCCTGCGTCGCCCGGGCCCGAGAGCGTGGCCGCGCGCTGCGCGACGTGATCTCCACGGAGATGTGGGAGTCGCTCAACAGCTTCTATCTGGGGCTCGAGCGCTACGACCTCCGCGGCGCGCTGCTGACCGGGCCCTACTCCTTCTACCAGGGGGTCAAGGAACGCTGCGCGCTGTTCTGGGGTCTGGTCGATCGCACCATGCTCCGCGACGAGGCCCGGTCATTCCTCGAGGCCGGGCGTCACATCGAGGAGGCCGACATGGTGCTTCGGATGCTCCGCGTCGCGATCCCCACCGAGCCGCTCAGGGGCGGCCACGAGGGTGACGCGCTCGCGCTGCTGCGGGCGGTCGGCGGGACTCAGGCGTACCGGCGCGCCGTTCGCCAGACCCCGACGATCGGACCGGTGCTCCGCTTCGTGCTCTTTGACGGCTCGTATCCCAGCTCGGTGGCCTCCTCGGTCGAGGCGCTCGAGGCCGCGCTGTCGACCGCCGACGCCCAGCCTCGATCCTCGCCGCCGGTCCTGCGTCTGGGGAGGTTGCTCGCCGATCTCGAACTCCAGCGGCGAACCGCCGACGAGTCCACCCCGTTGGGCGACACGCTCGTCCGGGTACAGAACGAAGTCGAGCTCGTCGAACGAGACATCGACAACCGCTACTTCGCGATCGCCGCGCTGGCGGCCGTGCATCTTTAGGTGGCGGCATGATCACAAGATGAACTTCGCGATCCGCTATGTGACCCGCTATGACTACGACGCCGACGTCGTTGACAACCTCAACGCGCTGCGGGTCAAGCCGGCGGCGAACGGCCGCCAGCGCTGCGATGAGTTCGGCGTCCTCCTGGATCCAGAGGTCCGTCTCCACCGCCACACCGACTACTTCGGCACCGAGGTCGTCGAGTTCGAGGTCTCGCGCCCCCACCGCCAGCTCACGATCGACGTTCGCGCGCGCGTGATCACGCAGAGCCCTGCCGAGCCTCCGCGCGCCCCCTGGGACGCCCTGCGCGAGCCGAGCTACCGAGAGGCCGGCGGGGAGTTCCTGCTCCAGACGGCCGACGCGGCGGGCCACCCGGTGTTCGACGAGCTGCTGGCCCTGACGCGCGCGGCCTCGACGCCGCTGACGACGGTGACGCTGCTCTCGGAGTTGGTCCCGGATCGGTTCGAGTACCGCCAGGGCGCGACCTACGTCGACTCCACGGTCGACGACCTGCTCGACGGCGGCGCCGGCGTGTGTCAGGACTTCGTCCACCTCGGGCTGTCGCTGCTGCGCCACCATGGGATCGCCGCGCGCTACGTCTCCGGCTACCTGTTCGCCGCCGGGTCCGAGAGAGCGGAGGAGTCCGTCGAGGTCGACACCCACGCCTGGCTCGAGGCGCTGCTCCCGGTCCCGGGCGGCGGCGAGCCCGTCTGGGTCGGGGCCGACCCGACCAACCGCGGGCTCGCGGCCGAGAACCACGTCAAGATCGGCCACGGGCGCCATTACCCCGACGTCCCGCCGATCAAGGGCGTCTACCGCGGGGCCGCGAACGCGACGCTCGAGGCGAGCGTGACGATGACCCGCCTGGAGCGGGGCGACCCCGCCTCGATCGCCCGGTCGTGACGGACCCAACCCCAGCCCTGATCATCCAGCACCAGGCCGACGCGCCCGCCGGGCTGGCGATCGACGCGCTCCGGTCGCGGGCGATGCCCTATCGGGTCGTGCGGCTCGACCGAAACGACCCGCTCCCCGACCCGGACACGGTGGCGCTGGCGATCGTCCTCGGGTCCGAGGCGTCCGCCAACGACGGGCACGACTGGATCGCCCGCGAGCTCGCCTGGCTGCGAGCGGCCGACCGCGCGCAGACGTCCGTCCTCGGCGTCTGCTTCGGCGCGCAGTCCCTCGCCCTCGCGCTCGGCGGCGGGGTCGGCCGCGCCAGACGGCCCGAGCGAGGATGGGTGCGGATCACGACCGCAGAGCCGGCGCTGATCGGGCCCGGACCGTGGCTCACGTGGCACGACGACGAGATCATTCTCCCCACCGGCGCACAGCTGCTTGCGCACAACGGCAGCGGCGTGCAGGCGTTCCGGGTGCGCGGCCACCTCGGCGTTCAGTTCCACCCGGAGGTCACACCTCGGATCGTCGCGGCGTGGGCGCACGACACTCGCGAGGACTTCGACGTTCAGGCCCTGCTGGACGAGACCTGGCGGGAATGCGGCCGGGCAGCGGCCGACGCCGGCGCCCTGTTCACCGGGTTCATCGATGGCGCCCGGCGATACACAGCGCCACCGGCGCCCGGCCCTCGAGGCAGAGCCCCTTCCTAGTCGACCCAGAAGTCCTGGACCATCTCGCCGTCCCCGCCCTCGGGGCGGTCCGAGCCGATCGCGATCACCTCGAGGCCGTCGGGTCCGCCCTCGAACGCCCGCACGACGCTCGGCGACGACCCTGATCACATCCCACTGCTGGACGTCGACGATGTCGTCGTCGAGCTTCATCCGGCCGGATCCCGCGACCACGACGTACGCCTCCTCCTGCTCGCGATGCCGATGGCCGAACGGCGCCTTGAACGCCGGGCCGTAACGGAAATAGCTGACGCCGAGATGGTCCGAGTCGAGATGCTTGCGGCCAAACCGGGCCTCGATATCTCCACCGCGATCGGCGGCTGAGTCGTCGACTTCCTTGAGGTTCTTCTTCGAGTAGTTGGGCATACGCGAAGTCTATGAGGGATCTAACTGAATGGCTGATTTGCGCCGCCACCCCGGTGGTAGGGTCGCCCCATGGCTGAACGAACGAAGTACACACCAGGGACTTTCAGTTGGACCGATCTGAACACCACCGATCAGGAGGGAGCGAAGGCGTTCTACTCGGGGCTTTTCGGTTGGGAGACCGAGGACCTACCTGTCGGCGACGGCGTCACCTACACGATGGCGACGATCGACGGCAAGAACGTGGCCGGCATCTCACCGCAGCCGCAGCAGCAACGTGACGCCGGCGTCCCGCCCGCGTGGAACTCCTACATCACGGTGGAGAGCGCGGACCGAGACGGCGGAGCGCGCCGCCGAGCTCGGAGCGACCGTCCACGCGCCGCCCTTCGACGTGATGGATGCCGGCCGGATGGCGGTCATCCAGGACCCGCAGGGAGCCTGGTTCCTGATCTGGGAACCGAAGACCAATATCGGCGCCTCGCTGGTCAACGGACCCGGCGCGATGTCGTGGAACGAGCTGGCCACTCCGGACATGGACGGCTCGGCGAAGTTCTACGGGGAGTTATTCGATTGGAAGACGATGCCGATAGAGGGCACAGGGATGCCCTACATGACGATCCAAAACCAGGATGGACACGGCAACGGCGGAATCCGCCCGGTGGTGCCACCGGGTACGCCACCGCATTGGCTCGTCTATTTCGGCGCCGACGACATCGATGCGACGATGCGCCAGGCCGCAGAGCTGGGCGGCACGCAGATCGTGGCCCCGATGGACATCGGCATGGGCAAGATCGCGGTGCTGCAGGATCCGCAGGGCGCCTATTTCGCACTTTATTCGGGTAATTTCGAAGATTGAGAAAGCCCGCGCGTGCCGGCGTCTGGCCGCGGGAATCACGGCATACTGACGAGCATGGGTAGAGCGGGTCTGGTTGTTGGTGCGCTGAGCGCGCTGGTCCTCGTCGGGTGCGGTTCATCGGCCCAGCAGCCTTCCTCGCAGAACGCCGCCGCCACGACCAAGGTGCCCGCGTCAACCGCGACGGCGCTCCACGGCCACCCGCAGGCGATCGAGCCGGTGGCCGGATCCGCCCCGCAGGCGAGCGCCACCGGCGCCGGGCCCGCGGTGGTGAGCGTCGGCCCCAGCTCGGGGCCGCTCCCGCAGCCGACATCGAACGCGGTCATTCGCCAACAGCTCGCCCAGAGCGGACAGAGCGCCAGCGCCAACCAGGCGACGCTGACGTCGAACGGCCTCGCGATCGCCCCGATCGACGCACCCCCGGTCGTGCAGGAGATCATCAACGCCGGCAACGAGATCGCGCATCTGCCCTACCGCTTCGGCGGCGGCCACGGGACGTTCGAGGACACAGCCTATGACTGCTCGGGCTCGCTGAGCTTCGTGTTCGCCGCGGCCGGCCTGCTCAACACGACGGTCACCTCCGGCCAGCTCATGGGTTGGGGCAAGCCGGGCCGGGGCAAATGGATCACGGTGTTCGCGGCGCCGGGGCACACGTTCATGTACGTGGCGGGGCTGCGGTTCGACACCGTGGCGCTGGCGCAGACCGGGTCGCGGTGGTCGAACAAGCCGGCGGACGAGCCCGACCTGTCGAGCTTCGTGGTCCGGCACCCGCCGGGGTTGTAGGCCGACGCGGACGGCGGGCGGCGGCGGATCAGCCGACGGCGGAGGCCGCGGGCTCGGGCTTAGCCTCGGGCTGGGGCGGGCCGTACGTGACGAAGTCGCTGCCGCGGACCAGCACTAACCCAAGGAACGCGCCGATAAAGGCGACGATTGCCGCGACCAGCAGGATGTCGTTCATCGAGCTGGCGAAGGCCGCGTGGATCGCGGTGCTCGCGGTCGCGCGATCGGCGGCGGGCACCCCGGCGACGACCTTCTGGGCGCCACCCGCCGCCACCGCCCGGGCGATCTCCGCGCCCTGCCCGGCGGCCGGCGTCCCGGCGAGCTTCGGCGCGATCCCGGTCGTCAGCGAGCTCTCGAAGATCGCGCCGAGGGCGGCGATCCCGGTGGCGATTCCAACCTGGCGGAAGGTGTTGTTGATGCCCGACGCCATCCCGCTTCGCTGCGGCGGCACGACGCCGATCGCCGTCGAGGCCAGCGCCGGGTTGACGAGCCCAACGCCCGCGCCGGCGACGATGAACCCCGCCAGGAGCGCGGTCCAGTCCGAGCTGACGGTGAGGCCACGCATCAGCAGCAATCCGATCGCCGTCAGCAGCAGGCCGCCGCTGAGCAGGAAGCGGACCGGGACGCGCGTGGACAGGTTCCCGGACAGGACCGCGACAAAGAAGGACACCACCGTGAAGGGCAAAAACCGAAGGCCGGTCTGGAGCGGCGAAAGGCCCAGGATCGTCTGGATGTAGAGCACCAGGTACAGGAACATCGCGAACATCGCCGAGGAGATCGTGAACGCGACCAGCGAGGCGCCACTGAACGTCGGCTTGCGGAACAGCGTGACGTCGAACATCGCGTTCTCCTGCGTGAACTGGCTGATGAGGAAGACGATCAGCAGCACCACTCCGCCGGCGAACAGCGACACGATCATGGTGCTGCCCCAACCCTCCGCGTTGCCGCGGATGATCGCGAACACGATCAGGAACAGGGCGCCGGTGAACGTGATCGTCCCGATCCAGTCCACCCTCCGTGCGTCCGGATTGCGCGACTCGTGCACCTTGGCCAGCGTCAACGCCACGCACGCGATCCCGATCGGGACATTGATGTAGAAGATCGAGGACCAGCCGAAGTCCTCGGTCAGAAAGCCACCGAGCAGCGGCCCGACCGCGGCCGAGGCGGCGATCGTCGCTCCCCATGCCCCGAACGCCGTACCGCGCTCCTTGCCGTGGAACTCCTGGGCCAGCAGCGCCAGCGCGCACGAGAACATGATCGCGCCGCCGATCCCCTGCCCGGCCCGAGCCAGGATCAGGAAGGTGGCGCTCGGCGACAGCGCGCACAACAGCGAGGTCAGCGAGAACAACGCCAACCCGATCGAGAACACCAACTTGCGGCCGAACAGATCCGCCAGCGACCCGGCGGTCAGCAGCAGCGACGCCAGCGTAAGCGCGTAGGCGTCGATCACCCACTGGATGTCGGAGAAGCTCGCCTTCAGACTCGAGGCGATCTTCGGCAGCGCCACATTCACGATCGTGATGTCGAGCAGCAACATGAACGTCGCGATGCACACGACGACCAGCGTCCACCACTTACGTTCCATAAGTCGCGGATGCTACCCGGCTCGGTCAAACCGCCGGGGCTCGGTGCCGTTTTAAGCCCGGCCGTAGACCGGAATCTCGGCGCCGCTCGTCGGCAGGAAGTCGTCGGTCAGCAGGCAGCCGATGACCCCGGCGATCTCGGCCGGCTTGACCCACCGATCGAAGTCGGCGTTCGGCATCTCCGCCCGGTTGGCGGGCGTGTCGATCACGCTCGGCAGCACCACGTTGCAGCGAACGCCGTCGTTCTTGTACTCGACCGCCACCGCCTTCGCGAACGCGATCACCGCCGCCTTCGACGAGATATAGCCGGCGGCGCCCGGGAACGGCTGCAGCGCCGCCCGCGTTCCCACGCACACGATCGAACCCACGCCGGCCTCGACCATGTGCGGCAGGGCTGCTTGCGTCATCAGATACGTCGTGCGGAGGTTGAGCCGGAACTGCTTCTCGAACTCGTCGATCGGCGTCTCGTGGACTCGCCCCCCGGCGGCGAACCCGCCGATCAGGTTGACGAGCCCACGCAACGGCGCCCCGCCCATCGTGGCGGTCGCCACCACGTTCTCGACGGCCGCCTGGTCGAGCAGGTCGGCCTCGACGAGCTCCAGCCCCTGGCGCTCCCGCACCCGCTCGAGCTCGTGCTCGAACACCCACGGGACGACGACGCGCCAGCCGTCCTCGAGCAGGCGGTGGGTCACGGCGGTGCCCAGTCCGCCCGTCCCACCGGTCACGATCGCAGTGCGCTCCATGGTCAAGTGCCGTCCGCGCTCCACTCTATCTTCGTCGCCCGATGAAAGTCCGGGAGTTTGCAGACGGAATCGAGATCGCACAGGCGCTGCTGGTGCGCGAGATCGACGCTCGCCGGCGCCGCGACGGCGGCGAGTCCGTGAGGCTGATGCTCGGCGATCGAACCGGCACGATCCCGGCGACTGTGGTCGACGGCGTCCCCGACGCGCGCGAGATCTGCCGCGCCGGCGAAATCGCGTGGTTCGCCGGCCGCTGCTCGGTCCACCCCCGCCACGGACCCCAGCTCGCGGTCCACGAGATCCGCCGCGCTCGGCCGGGCGACTACTCGCGTGAGGACCTCGTCGACGGACCGACGCGCGCCCCCGACCAGATGGAGACCGACCTGCGCGAGCTGCTGGGGACGATCCAGAACCCCCACCTCCGGCGCCTCCTGGGCCTGGTGTTCCGGCCCGGCTCGTCGATGTGGGCTAGGTATCGGGAGGCGCCCGCCGCCAAGTACTACCACCAGGCGTACCGCCACGGGCTGCTCGAGCATTGCCTGACGGTCGCGCAGGCCGTCAGCGCCATCTCCGCCACGTTTCCCGGAATCGACCGCGACGTCGCCGTCACGGGCGCGCTTCTCCACGACCTCGGCAAGCTCGACGCCTACGACCTCGACGGCGACGCGATCTCGATGTCCGACCACGGCCGGCTGTACGGCGAGATCCCGCTCGGCTACTACCTCGTCCGCCGGCTGATCGAGCGGATCGACGGCTTCCCCCCCGATCTCGAGCGGGCGGTCCTGCACATCATCCTCAGCCACCACGGCTCACTGGAGCACGGCAGCCCGGTCGTGCCGTGTACGCGGGAAGCGACGCTCGTGCACATGATCGACAACCTCGGCGGCCGGCTCGGCAGCTTCGACCGCATCGAGCGGGGGCTTCCCCTCGGCGAGCAGTGGTCGGCGTACGACAAGGCCCTCGGTGGCGGGGCCTTCTTCGGCGAGCGGGCGGAGGCGGAGCGCCAGGCGGCGTAGGCGCCGGCAGCCTGGATTGGCGGGCGGCCCGGTAAACGGCGCTGGGGAAGGGATGGGTGGGGGTGGTCGATCGGCGCCGGCGGGACTCCGGGCCTGGTTGATCGCCCAAATTGGCGGGCGCCGGGGCAATTTGGGCACTCACGCAGATCTTCTTTGCGACTTCGTGACCGGAGCGTGTCAAGAGCGTCACGGGCATGGTGCATAGCGCGTCAACACCGGCGCCACATCCGAGCCCTGTCGTACTGAGCACACTCCTCGTGCACAATCGCCAGGCCTCGCCATCCGCCGCAAGATTGTCGTGCTGTGCACCATCGAAGGGCCGCGATCGCGCCCGTTCCCGCCCCCTTTCCCAGCGCCGTTTACCGGGCCGCCCGCAAGTCCGAGGCGGCGCGCCGCCACAGCCGCCCCGCGGGCCGAGAGTCGAAAGCCACCGAGCCCAACCCACTGGCGCCCGCCATCTCGCACCGCCGGCGCAAACCGCCCGCCCCGCCGCCGCCGCGCCACCGCCCGCTCCGCCGCGCCACCGCCCTGCCACCGCGCCACCGCCACCCCGCTACCGCTCACCAATCCACCACAAATCTGACCAAGCGTCTGTGGCGCCTTTGTCGCGCCACGTGGCAAAAGACCGCAAATAGCGCCAGCCCCCACCCCGCCACGGACCAGCGCTCACGCCACCCCAACTACAGTTTGGGGGGGCACATGGCGAAGGACACCGAAAAGCTGATTCGTCAGCTGTCACTGATCTCGTACCTGATGGCGGAGCGGCGCCCGGTCACCGCGCAGGAGATCCGGCGCGATGTCGAGGGCTACAGCGTGATGAACGAGGATGCGTTCGCACGACGGTTCTACGCCGACCGCTCCGAGCTCGAGGCGCTCGGGATCGTGCTCTCGGTCGAGAAGCCGGTCGACGGCCTCGTCGAGCAGGAGAACTACTCGCTCCCGTCGGAGAACTTCCACCTGCCTCCGATCGAGTTCACCGACCAGGAGCTGGCCGCGCTGCACACGGCCCTTCAGCTCCTCGACGGGGAGTTCGCCTACGCCGAGCCGCTGCGCCTCGCCCTCCAGCAGATCTCCTGGGGCCGCCCCAGCCCGCTGAGCGCGCCCGAGCAGCACACGGTGGCGCTCGGGATCACCGGCGCCGCCGGCGGGCACGAGATCTCCCAGCGCCTGGCCAAGATCGAGACCGCGATCTTCCGCCGCAAGACGATCCTGTTCGACTACTACACGATGGCGCGCGGCGACGTCGGGACCCGCCGGGTCGATCCCTACCAGCTCCTGTACCAGGGTGGGCAGTTCTATCTGGTCGGGAAATCCCATGAGCGCGGGGCGATTCGGGTCTTCCGGCTCTCGCGGATCCGCGGCAAGGTCGGCTACGCGACCAAGGCCGAGCACGATTTTCAGCGCCCGGCCGATTTCGACCCACGCCCCTACGCCAACCGGATCGACTGGCAGTTCGGGCCGCCGATCGGCGTCGCCGAGGTGTGGATCGGAAGCCGGATCGCGTGGCAGATCGAGCGCCATTTCGGGCTCTACGGCGAGATGCGACCCGCCGGCGACGACGGCGACCGGGTGTTCGTCACGAGCTACGCCGATTCGCGCCAGCTGATCGCCTGGGTGCTGGGCCTTGGCGAGCACGCGCGGATCATCAGTCCGCCGGAGCTGGTCACGGAGCTCCTCGACCGCATCAAGCTACTGACCGACCGCCACACCGGCGACCCCGAGCTCTCGGCGCCCGTGGCGCCAACCGCGGCCGCCCTGGCGCCTTCGGAACCGGCTGAGGCCGACACGGGCAACGGGCACAATCCGGAGGCCGCGATTCGGCCGGAGCGGTTTGCGCGGCTGGTGACGCTCGCGAGCATCCTGATCGAGGCCGGTCGCGGCGGGCGTCGGCTCACGGCCGTCGACGTGTGCCGGTCGCTCAACATCTCTGAGCAGGAGCTGCACGAGGACATCTCCGTCCTGAACGTCGTCAACTTCGGCGCGGGGACCTACGTGCTGTACGCGGAGATCGTGGCCGACGGAATGATCGAGGTCGACCCCGAGCCGTACGGCGACTCGTTCGCTCGCCCCGCGCGGCTGCTGCCGGTCGAGGCCAAGGCACTCGTCGCGGCGATCGACCTGATCGGCGAGCACATCCCGGAGGGATCGCTCGCCTCGGTGCGGGAGAAGGTGGTCGGCGCACTCGGCGAGGATCCGGTCCACGAGGGCCTTCAGGTCGCATCGCCGTCCGGGGACGACACAGAGATCGCGGCCGTCGTCTCGCGCGCGATCGCCAATCGCCGGCTGCTCTCGTTCGAGTACTACAAGGAGAACGAGGATGAGTTCTCGGCCCGGGTAGTGGAGCCCTACGCGCTGATCAACGGCCGGGAGGGCTGGTACGTGGCCACATTCGACCCCGCGCGCGAGGACGTCCGCCACTTCCGGCTCGACCGGATCAAGTCCGCGGCCGTCAGCGACCAGCGCTTCGAGCCCCGTCCGGACGTCGATCCGGCCGCCGACGTCGACGGCTGGCCGCGCACCGGCGAGGTGCCCGCGTCGCGTCGCGCGCGTGTGTGGATCTCGCCCGAACGGGCGCGATGGGCGCGCGAGGAGCGCCGGGTGATCAGCGAGCTCAAGGACGGGTCGGTGATCGTCGAGCGCAGCTTTGCGGGCCTCCGCTACCTGGTGCGCGACGTCCTCAAGGAGGCGGGCGACGCCGTCGTGCTCGAACCCGAGGACGCGCGCGACGCCGTCCGCACCGCGGCCGAAGCGATCGCCGCGGCCGCCGGCTCGATCGCCCGTTGAGCCGGCGCGATCAGATCCGCATGAGCTCCGAGGAGATCGCGGTCTTCCTCGGCGAGCAGCGGGTGGTGATCTGCGCGACCAACGGCCGCCATGGTTGGCCGCATCTGATGCCGCTCTGGTATCTGATCCGGGACGGCGAGCTCTGGGCGTGGACCTACGCAAGATCCCAAAAGGTGCGAAACCTCGAACGCGATCCGCGGGCCACGTTGCAGGTGGAGGACGGGGAGGGGTACCACGAGCTGCGCGGGGTGATGATCGAGGCGCAGACCGTCATCCACAGGGAGAAGGAAGCCGTGGCGGAGTTCGGCAGGCAGCTGTTGCCCCGCTACGGATCTGGCGGCGGCGGCCCCGAGCTCGAGCAGATGATCCGCGCCCAGGCGGCCAAGCGGGTGGCGCTTCAGTTCGTCCCCCAACGGATCGTCGGTTGGGATCACGGAAAACTCGGAGGCGTGTACTAAGCGCCGGGTACAAGCGGTCGCTCGGTACGCTCAGCCGGCAATGGAGCACCTCAAGGGCCTGATCCTGTCCGGCGGCAAGGGCACGCGGCTGCGGCCAATCACGCACACCAGCGCCAAACAGCTCGTGCCGGTCGCCAACAAGCCCGTGTTGTTCTACGGCATCGAGGCGATGGCTAACGCCGGCATCGCCGACGTCGGCATCATCATCGCGCCCGAGACGGGCGACGAGGTCCGGGCGGCAGCCGGAGACGGGTCGCGATTCGGCGTGAAGCTCTCCTACATCGTCCAGGACGAGCCGCTCGGCCTGGCGCACGCGGTGCTGACCGCGGAGCCCTACCTCGGGGAGTCGCCATTCGTCATGTACCTGGGCGACAACCTGCTGCAGGGCGGCATCGAGGACCTCGTCGCGTCGTTCCGCGAGCAAGGACCGGACGCGCTGATCCTGCTGACCCCGGTACCGGACCCCGAGAACTACGGAGTCGCCGAGCTCAGCAACGGCAAGGTGACCCGACTGATCGAGAAGCCACCGGATCCGAAGACGGATCTGGCGCTCGTGGGCGTCTACATGTTCACGTCGTGCGTCCACGATGCGGCGAAGGCGATCGAGCCCTCGCCGCGCGGCGAGCTCGAGATCACCGACGCAATTCAGCACCTCGTCGATCAAGGCAACAGGGTCGAGCCGCACATCGTCCGAGGCTGGTGGAAGGACACCGGACGGCTGGAGGACATGCTGGCCGCCAACCGGCTCGTACTCGACACGATCCAGCGCCGGCTCGAGGGGGAGCTCGTCGACTCACAGGTCGACGGTCGGGTCGTGATCGAGCTCGGCGCGCGACTCGAGCGCTGTGCCGTCCGCGGGCCGGCGATCATCGGGAGGGGCGCGCAGCTGACCGACTGCTACGTCGGCCCATACACCGCGATCGGTGAGGGGTGCACGATCCAGAACGCCGAGGTCGAGCACTCGATCCTGCTGGCCGGCGCGGCCGTCCACGATCTCGACGGCCGGATGGAGTCATCGCTGCTCGGCCGCAACGTCAAGATCGGCCGCGACCAGCACCAGCCTCGGGCCTACCGGTTCCTCGTCGGCGACAACTCGGAGATCGGGATCCTCTAGCCGCGAGCGGGACGAGTACCGACAACGTCAGCGACGACTGATTACGCTCTGAGCCCGCATGGGCAGCGACGCTCCGGATGACGTTCGCGACCGCCTCCTGAAGGCGTGGCGCGGCGAGATCATCGCCGGGGACGTCTACGACCTGATCGCCCGGCGGATGCCGGACCGCGAGGCGGACATCCTCCGGAAGATGGCGCGGGCCGAGAGCGGCCACCGTCAGCGACTCGAGGCGCGGATGCAGGAGCTCGACATCGACGTTCCCGACGCCGCCTCGGTCCATGTGCCGCTATGGCTCCGACTCCAGGCGAGGATCGCCCCGGTCGACCGCCTGCTCGCCGCGCGGGAGGCCGCGGAGGACGAGGAGGTCGACGACGTCTACAAACGCTCGACGGGCGACCCGGTGACCGACCGGCTCCTGCGCGACATCCGCAAGGAGGAGCGCTCCCATTCGCTGGCCGTCCAGGACATGCGCGCCGGCTCGGTCGGCGGAGCGAACGAGCTGAGGTCAGAGCCCGCTTCTGCGGCCACGCCGCTTGCGGTCCCAGGCGCCCGGACGAGGCTCGACCGGATCCTCGGCCGCGAGAAGTGGCACACGACCGGCGGCGGCTGGATCTCCGGCGCCATCTACGGCGCGAACGACGGTCTGGCCGCCGTGTTCGGGATCGTCGCCGGCGTCTCGGGCGCGACCGGCGGATCGAATGCGGTGCTCACCGCCGGTCTCGCCGGCGCGATCGCCTCCGCCCTGTCGATGGCCACCGGGGCATTCCTGGCGGAGCGGTCAGAGGAGGAGGTCGCGGCGGCCAATGTCGAGCGTGAGCGCCAGGAGATCGCCGAGCACCCCGAGGAGGAGAAGGAGGAGCTCTCCCTCTTCTACCAGCTGAAGGGGATCGACGAGAAGACCGCCGATGAGCTCGCCGAGCGGCTGTCCACGCACCCCGACGCGATGCTCCAGACGCTTTCCGCCGAGGAGTTCGGCAGCGCCGCCACCGGTGGCGGCGACCCGGCCCAGGCCGCGCTCGCCGCCGGCGTCTCCACGGGGCTCGGCGCGATCATCCCGGTGATCCCGTTCATGATCACGACCGGGACCGCGGCGATCGTCGCCGCCGCGATCGTGTCGCTGATAGCGCATTTCCTCGTCGGCGCCGCGAAGTCGCTCGTGACGCTTCGCAGCTGGTGGTCGGCGGGGCTCGAGATGACACTCGCCGGCGTGATCGTCGGTGGCGCCACGTACCTGGTCGGTTTGGCGCTTCCCACGTAGCCGCGGACGATCAGCCCTCGCGCATGGCGGCGAGCTCGGCCCGCAGGCTCGCGACCGCCGCCTCGAGGGCATCGACGCGGGCCGCGAGCTCGCCGTCGTGACCCGGCACAGAGCCGGAGGGCGCCGACAGCGGGGCGAGCGCCGGAGCCGACGGGTCCGAGTCCGCGGCACCATCGCCACCGAGCAGCTGCTCGAAGCGGTCCTCCTTCTGGCCGGGACGGCGCTCCAGCCGTCTCGCGTAGCCGCGGTCGATCAGCACCGCCAGCACGCGATCGACCTCGTCCAGCGACCCGAGCTGCGCCATCCGCTCGGTCCGCCCCTTCAGCTCCCCCGGGGTCTGCGCGCCGCGCAGCAGCAGCACCGCGAGGATGGCGAGCTCCTCGCGCCCCAGGCCGAGCGCATCTTCGGCCAGGTGGCGGTACTTGGCCGCTCGACTTCCGTGCCCGCTCGCCAGGCGAGCCAGTCCATATCGAGAGAGCCGCTGGGCCGCCTCGCGAACCGTGGACTCGTCGTAGTCGGTAACCGGATCGCGGTTCGTCGACTGGTTGCAGGCCAGCCTCAGCGCGTTGAGCGACAGCGGATACTGATCGGGCGTCGTCCAGCGCTTCTCGATCAGGCAACCGAGCACCCGCTGCTCGGGCGGAGTCAGCTCGGCGAAGTGCATGGCCCCGAGAATAACCCGGCGCGCGGTGTCGCCGCCGAGACGCCTAGGGCGCTGGGGGGGCTTGGGATATTTCATGCCATATACGAAGAAAATGTCCCAAATCCCCCGGGGCCGCAGGCCGGGGGGCCGCAGGCCGGGGGAGCCGCACGCCGGGGGGCCGCACGCCGGGGGGCCGCAGGCCGGGGGGCCGCAGGCCGGGGGGCCGCAGGTCCCGGGGCGGGCCCGCCATGAGCCTTAGGGCGCCAGCCGCTCGAGCGTCCACTCGCCGCCCCGGCGCGTGTAGAGCAGCCGATCATGGAGCCGATCCTCGCGGTGCTGCCAGAACTCGTAGCTCTCGGGGTCCACGCGAAAACCGCCCCAGCTATCAGGGATCGGGAGCTCTTCCCCCTCGTAGCGCGCCCCGAGCTCCGCGACCCGCGCCTCTAGTGCCTCGCGGCTGGCGATCGGCCGGCTCTGGGGAGATGCCAGTGCGCTCAATTGACTCCCCCGCGGCCGGCTGCGCACGTACGCCGCCGACTCCTCGACACTCACCCGCTGCACCGGGCCTTCGATCCGGACCTGCCGGCCGAGAGCATCCCAGTAGAACAGCAGCGCTGCGCGCGGATTGGCGGCCAGCTCGAGGGCCTTCCGGCTCTCGTAGTTCGTGAACATCACGAACCCGCGCTCGTCGTACTGCTTGAGCAGCACCATGCGGGCGGAGGGCACCGCCTCCGGCGACGCGGTGGCGAGCACGACGGCCTCCGGCGCCCGCACTCCAGCCTCCGTCGCCGCCTCGAACCAGATCGCGAACTGGCGCAGCGGATCGGGATCGACGTCCTCTGCTCGCAGGGGCTGGGCGAACTCCGGCACGGCCGGAATTATCCCGCGGCGTAGGCTTGCGCCCGTGCCGCTGTCCGCCGACGACGCTCGCCGCCTTGCGCTCTCGCTGCCGGACGCGGTCGAGCAGGATCACCACGGTCGTCCATCGTTCTGCGTCTCGCGCCGGATCTTCGCCACCCTCTGGGACCCCGAGCACATGAACGTGATGCTCGACGAGCCGGGCATCCTGACCGCCACTCAGGAGCACCCCGAGACGTGCACCGAGGTCTGGTGGGGCAAGCGGCTCGCCGCGGTCAGGGTCGCGCTGCCGCGAGCCGACGAGGCGCTGCTCCAAGAGCTCCTCGAGGATGCGTGGGAGGGCAAGCGGCGCCCCTGACCGGAGCGACTACGAGAGCAGCTCCGAGTCGTACTCCTCGAAGATCGAGGCGTAGTCGGTGCGATCTCCGGCGTGGAGCGCCTCGACCAACTGGTGGATCCGAGGCGCCATCACGAGCAGGTATCGCGCCGGCTCCGCCGCCGGGTTCCAGAACGAGTGGGGGGTGCCACGGGTGACCAGGATCGACTCGCCGGCACCGACCGAGCGCACGTCGTCCCCCACTCGGAACTCGAGTCGCCCCTTAAGCACGAACCAGGCCTCGTCGTCGGAGCGGTGCAGGTGAAGGCCGGCGATCGGGCGCCCGGGATGGGTGCCCGGGTCCGTCCAATCTGCGACCACGAACGACTCACTGACGATCACGAGGACGAGCCTACGCGTCCGCCCCGCGCACCTCAAACGTCACGTCCCGCTCCGGCGACGCCGACCACGAACCGCGGTGCCGTCCGATCCGGGTGCCGTCGGCGAGGCGCGCCACCGCGCGGCCGCATCGCGGGCGGCCCCACAACGTCGCCACCAGCGGCCGCTCCGATTCCGGAACGTCGCCCAGCCCGCGCTCGACGTGCCCGGCTGGATAACTCACAACGATCGAGCCGGCCCGTACCCACACCGGGATCCGCTCGAGTGGCGCCGGCACCACGACTTCGACCCCGCCGCGCACACAAGCCCCCGACCAGGTCTCGATCCAGTCGCCCTCCGGCAGCGCCACCTCACGCTCGCGCGCTCCCTCGTGGAGCACTGGAGCCACCCACAGCGCCGGTCCGTAACCGTAGGCGTCGGAAACAGACCAACCACGCTCGTCGCCAGGGTCGAGCAGACACAGCGGCCGGATGATCGGCAGACCGGTGCGGGCTGCGCTGGCGGCAGCCGCACGCACGTACGGGACGAGCTGCTCGTGCAGCAGCACGTAGCCGCGGTAGAGCTCGAGCACGCGCTGGCTGTATTTCCACGGCTCCTGCGCCATCCGGCTGTGGGCCTGCATCAGCGGGGTGAAGCACCCGAACTGAAGCCAGCGCACCATCAGCTCCGGTGGGCAGCGCTCGACCAGTCGGTGGCCGAGGTAGCCGCCGACGTCGTGCGACCAGTTCGAGATCCCGCTGCTGGCGGCCGCCAGCGTCGCCACGACCAGCGTGCGCAGCGACCAGAAGTCGGACGCCTGGTCGCCCGCCCACGTCAGCCCGGTGGCGTGCTGGGAGGTCCAGCCGCTGCGTCCGAACAGAACGCCGGTGCCCGGATGGACGTCATCGAGGGCCCGCTGGAGGCATTCGCGATGGAGGCCGCCCAGCGCCCACGCGGCCTCCGCGCCGCTGCGGCCGTCGGCCAGCCGGACGTGATCGGGGATGTAGTAGCCCTCGCCGTCGTCCGCCTTGATCCCCTCGACCCCGAGCTCGAGCACGCGCTTGGCCTGCTCGCGCCACCAACGGTCGGCCGCGGCGCTGCTCAGATCCAGCGGCGAGCCGGTTCCCATCCACCATTGCGCGACGAACGGCTCGCCGTTCGGCTCGCGAACGAAATGGCCCGCGGCGGCCGCCGGCGCGTAGTTCGGCGCGGGCTTCTGGTGCAGCCGCTCGGATTCGGACTGCGGCGGGATCTGACCATCGCTCGAATCGATGTTGATCCACGGCGTGACCCATACGACCGTCCGGACGCCGTCGGAGCGCAGCGTCGAGATCATCCCCTGGGCGTCGGGGAACTGGTTGGGGTTGAACTCCCACGTGTTGTACTGCGTTGCCCACGGCGAGTCGATCACGATCGCGTCGAGCGCGATCCCGTGCTCGCGAAAGCCGCGAAGTTCGTCGAACACGTCGTCCTGGTGCTCGTGGACGTCGCGGCTCTTCCAGTATCCGTACGCCCACTCGGGGAGGACCATGGGGAACCCGGTGAGCCGGCAGAACGCGCGGAGGCGGGCCGCCGGCGTGCGATCGCAGAGCAGCTCCACCCACAGCGGGCCGGCCTTGGCGCGGGTCGAGACCGACACGCGCTCGCCGCCGAGCTCGAAGCGGGTGCCATTGGCCTCCGTCCTCACCCACACCGCGTATCCCCGACTCGACACCAACCACGGCACGGGCGCGCAGTCCCCCTGGGGGATGCCGCCCGCGGCGAGCATCTCGGGCGGGCAGTCGGGGCCGGTGTAGCGGCGATCGGCGCCGAGCTGCACCGAGCGGCCCGTCTGGTCCAACTGCGTGCAGTGGCGAGCCCCGAGGCCGACGAACCGCTCCTCCGATCGACGGTCCCAGTCGAGGGCCAGCCGCAGCGGTCCCTCATCGGCGTGCAGCTCGAGCGCGATCCGGCGATCGTCGACGACCGTGACGCGCAGCGTTGCCTCCCGGCCGCCCTGCAGCCTGACCGCGAGCACGATCCAGTCCGAGCCGCTGGCCACGACCTCGGCGCGCACCGCCCGCTCGGCCGGCGAGAGCTCCTCGGCCGCCAGCACACCCTCGGTGAACTGCACGAAGTGATCCTGCACCACCCCGTCCGCGACCCACAGGCCGCAGGAGCGGAGCAACCGCCGGCCGCCGCGCCTGACCGTCAGCGAGAACGGCTGCAGGACTAGCTCGACCCGCAGGGGGCCGCGCTCGAGCAGAACCTGATCACCGCCGACCGACCCCGTCGTCGCCATGGCCCCATGATTCTCGACTTTGGCCCGAGTGCATGCACCGGTTCACCGAATGGTCACAACAGGTGCGCTCGTTCTTCACGATTGGGCCCTTTTGCAGGTCAATCCTCCAGGTCATGAACGAGACAAGCCGTGCCGACCTGCACGTCCACTCGACGGCCTCGGAGCTGTCGAAGCTTGGCATCCAGCGCTCCCTGCATCTGCCGGAGTGCGCCACACCCCCAGAAGAGGTCTACGAACTGGCCAAGCGCAGAGGGATGGACTACGTAACGATCACCGACCACGACACGATCGGCGGCGCCCTGCTGATCGATCACCTGCCGGACACCTTCATCTCCGAGGAGTTGACCGCGTCGTTCAGAGGCGAACCGCAGGCTGTGCACGTGCTCTGCTACGGGCACACGCCGGACGATCACGACTGGCTGCAAGCCCACGGTGGCGATGTCGAAGCTTGCGCCGAGTACCTGCACTCGCGCGAGATCACCGCGGCGCTGGCACACCCCTTCTATGCCGTCGAGGCGCCACTGACGGCGCGCCATCGGCGCCGCCTTGCGCAGCTGTTCCCGATCTGGGAGACGCGGAACGGCTCGCGCGCCAAGGAGCTCAACCTGCCGGCGTTCGTCTACATCGAGACCCACGGGGGAACAGCGATCGGGGGCTCGGACGATCACGCCGGAATCGATATCGGGCGCACGTTCACGGAGACCCCGCGGGCGGACACGCCCGAGGAGTTCCTCGCCCACGTGCGCGCGGGCAGGGCCGAGGCCCATGGAGCGCAGGGAAGCGCCGCCAAGTGGACCCACGCCGCCATGGCGCTGGCGATCAGGTCGCTGGGGAACGGGGAGGGCGCAGCGCGACCCGATCCCGCCGCGGTCCTGAAGATCGTGGAACGGGTGATGTGCGAAGGCGACGTCCGCCACGGAATGGTCGGTGGCGACCTCGGGCCGGAGGACGCCCTGGCGCTGCTGCGGGCCTGGCTGGTGTCGATGGACTTCGAGGTCAGCGAAACGGGCCTGCTCGGCCTGCTTCAGGACGGTGAGCTCAGCCATGCCGACCTCTATCGCCGGGCCCGCCGCATCCACGAGCGCAAGCTCGCCGCCGCGGTCGGCGAGGTCGTGGCGATGGCACAGGCCGACGCCGAGCTGAACGTCCCACGGGCGGCGCTGACCCTTTTCGACTCCTGCGTTCCTGCGATCCCGTACGCCGCGGCGACCGCGTTCCTCGGACGCGAGAAGGCGAAGCTCACCCGCAGCGACGCCGACCGCCCGCGCGTCGCGCTGATCGCCGACGGCGTCGGCGGCATGCACGGCGTCACCCACACGCTCCGGCAGATCCGCGACCGGGGCGTGCCCGGCTTCGACGTCGAAGTGATCGGCACCGACGCCGACGTCGACCGGCGCCTCAGTGCCGTCGCGGAGCTGGACATCCCCTTCTACCGGGGCCTTCAGATCGGCGTCCCGAGCCTGCCGGCGATCGTGGACACCCTCTCAGACGGTCGCTACGACCTCGTCCATCTGTGCTCCCCCGGTCCCGCCGGGATCGAGGCGTGGCTCCTCGGGCGCGTGCTCGAGCTGCCCCTCGTCGGCAGCTACCACACCGAGCTGGCGGCATACGCCGGGCTGCGGACCGGCCGCGGCCAGCTCGAGGCGCTCGCTCGGATGGCCCTCGGAGCGTTCTACGGCGCGTGTGACGTCGTCCTCTCGCCGAGTCCCGCCAGCGACGATCGACTCACCGAGCTCGGCGTCGCGCGCGACCGGATCGCCCGTTGGGATCGCGGCGTCGATCTCCGGCGCTTCGACCCTGCGCTCCGCTCGCCGGGGCTGCTCCCCGGAGAGATCACCGTCATGTACGCCGGCCGGCTGACCAAGGAGAAGGGAGTCGACCTGCTGGCCGAATCCTTCCTGCAGGCCCGGTGGCGAGACCCGCGCCTGCACCTCGTGCTCGCGGGTGGCGGACCCGAGGAGGACGCGCTGCGCGAGCGGCTCGGCGACGCTGCCACCTTCCTGGGTTGGCTCACGGCCGACGAACTCGCCCGAGCCTACGCGAGCGCCGACCTGTTCCTGTTCGCCAGCCGCACGGACACGTTCGGGCAGGTGATACTCGAAGCGCAGGCGAGCGGCCTGCCGGTCGTCGCGGTCGCCGAGGGCGGCCCCACGTCGCTGATCGAGCACGGAGAGACCGGCCTGCTCGTCCCGGCCGACGTCGAAGCGCTCGCTGACGCCCTCGTCGGTCTGGTCCAGAGGCCGGTCCTACGCGAGCGCCTCACACACGCGGCGCTGGACGCGGTGCGCGGGAAGACCTGGGACGACGCGCTCGAGCGCTTGGCCATCGGCTACCGGCTCGCGCTCAGCATGTCTCGATCGGCATCTGACCGCAGAGTCGCGTAGCTTCCCGCGCGTGGCGATAACCGACGCGGTGGTCCCCGTCGCGGGCTTGGGCACGCGCCTGCTGCCGGCGACCCGCTCGCAGCCGAAGGAGATGCTGCCGGTCGTCGACAAACCGGTGGTCCAGTACGTCGTCGAGGAGCTCGTTCGCGCCGGGATCGCCCGGCTGCTGTTCGTCACGGGGCGGCGCAAGCGCGCGATCGAGGATCACTTCGATGCCGATCCTGAGCTCGATGTGGAGCCGCTGATCGACCCTCGGACCGGATTGCAGATCTTCTACACGCGCCAGGCGCGGCCGGCCGGCCTCGGCGACGCGGTTCGCTACGGGCAGGCGTTCGCGTCTGGCGGCGGCACCGTCGTGGCGTTGGGCGACGCGATCATCGACACTCCGCCGGCAGCCGCGCCGGGGATCGTTCCGCGGCTGATCGAGGCCTACGAGCGCGATCGCCCGGCGGCGGCGCTCGCGGTCGCGGAGGTTCCCGAGGAGGCCGTGTCGCGCTACGGAATCGCGGTCGGTTCGCCCGGCGCGGGGCGCGACCCGTTCGAGCTCGAGGCGGTCGTCGAGAAGCCCGACCCCGCCGCCGTCGCAAGCCGCACGGCGATCATGGGCCGTTACGTACTCGGGCCGGCGGTGTTCGAGGCCCTCAGAGAGACGCGGCCCGATCGGTCCGGCGAGGTACAGCTGACCTCCGCGCTCGAGCGTGTGCTGGAGTCGGGCGGGCGCCTGATCGCGGTGCCGCTGGGCGACGGCGAGCGCCGGCACGACGTCGGCTCGGTCGAGAGCTACTGCGCCACCTTCCTCGAGCACGCGCTCGCACACCCGCGCCTCGGCCCGGCACTCAGGGCCAAGGTCGCTGGGCTCATCGATGAGCGCTAGCGCCGGCCACGGCTCCGCGGCCGCCCGCGCGGCGCTGGCGGGCAACCCCTCGGACGGCTACGGCGGCGCGGTGCTCGCGGTGACGCTGCCCGAGTTGCGCGCCGAGGCCGTGGCCACGCCGGCGTCGACGAGCGCAGTGAGCCCGCCCAGCGAGCTCGTGTCGGCGACCGTGGCGCGGCTCGAGCGCGAGCTCCTCCCGCGCCGCCGGCCGTCCGCCGTGTCGTGGCACACGTCGATCCCGCGCGGACTCGGCCTCGGCGGGTCGAGCGCGATCGTGATCGCGACCATCCGCGCCGTGTGCCAGCTGCACGGCGTCTCCCTGCCCGTCGACGAACTCGCCGCGTTGGCGCTCGCCGTCGAGACCGAGGAGCTCGGGATCGCGGCCGGACCCCAGGACCGGGTCGCCCAGGCCTACGGAGGGCTCACGTTCATGGACTTCGCCGGCCCCGGCCGCTACGACCCCCTCGATCCATTCCTGCTGCCGCCCCTGGTCGTGGCCTGGCGCGCCGAAACGGCTACCGACTCGGGGCCGCTGCACTCCGATCTCCGGGCGCGCTTTGCGCGCGACGATGCCGCCGTCGTCGCCGAGCTCGCCCGCGCCGCCGCGGCGGCCCACGACGCCCGCGCGGCGCTGCTCGCCGCCGACCACGCCGGCGTCCGCCGGAGCGTCGACGCCACGTTCGACGCCCGGCAGCGGATGATCGCCCTCGACCCTCGCCACGTCGAGATGGTGTCGGTCGCCCGCGCCGCGGGGGCCGCCGCGAACTACACCGGCTCGGGAGGCGCGATCGTCGCCGTCTGCCGCGACGAGGCCCATCGCGACGCGGTCGCCGACCGGCTGGGATCCGCGGGCTGTGGCGTCGTCCTCCTGCAAGGACCAGCCACCGCGCCGCCGAATCCCATCACGTGAGCACGAACCGGCTCGAAGCGTTCTCCGACGGCGTTCTCGCGGTCGCGATCACGCTGCTCGTCCTCGACATCGGCGTCCCGCCTGTCAAGGCGAACGAAACGCTGGCCCACGCGCTCCTGCACCAATGGCCGCACTACGCGGCGTACGTCACGTCGTTCCTCACGATCGGGATCATCTGGATCAACCACCACGCGATGATCGGCCGGCTGCGGGTGGCCGATCGCGCGATCCTGGGACTCAACCTGTTGCTGCTGATGAGCATCGCGATCCTGCCGTTCGCAACCTCGCTGATGGCGGCGTACCTGAAGGAGAGCCGGGGCCAGCACCTCGCGGCCGGGGTGTACGCCGGCGCGTTCACCGTGATGGCGGTGTTCTTCACGATCCTCCAGCGCCACATCCTCCTGCACAAGCCGCACATGCTCACGTCGGAGCTGGCGGAGGACCGCCGGAAAGAGATTCTGCGCCGGTCGCTGCGTGGCGTCGGGCCCTACGTCGTCGCGGTCGTCGTTGCGATCTTCTCCGCATACGCGTCACTCGCGATCTGCACGGCGATCGCCGTCTACTACGCGCTCCCGATCGCCAGCGGTGGCGCCGCGAGCGGATCGGACTTCTAGGTCCGAGGCTGTGGTAGCTCAGCCCGCGGGCGCTGTTTTTGGCGCCCGCGGCCCTGCTTGGCGGGCGGCCCGGTAAAACGGCGCTGGGACCAACCACAGGCGCGGGCGATCGCGGCCTTCCGATGGTGCACAACACGCCAACCTTGCGCCAGATGGCGGGCCCTGACGAGCTATGCACGAAGAGTGTGCTCAATACGACAGGGCTCGGATCTGGCGCCGGTATTGACGCGCTATGCACCACCCCCGTGACCCTCTCGACACGCTCCTGTCACAAAGTCACAAAGAAGACCCGCACGAGCGCCCCCAACTCCCCCAACGCCCGCCACACCCGCGAGAGCGGTTCGTCAGATCTAGTGCTGGTAGCGCCACACGGCGGCGACCTCGACGGCGAGGATCACGCCCAGCAGGTAGACGGACGTTCCCCACGCGATGTACGCTCGCCGCGCCCGCGGATAGAGACGGCTCTCGGGGCTCCGGCCCGTGGAGATCGCCACTGGGACCAGGAACGCCACTCCGGCGGCCAGAAGCAGCCACGGGCTGAGCTCGCTGGCCACGTAGGTGAAGTTCCAGTGGAACGAGGCGAGGATGCTGGCGAGGACGTTGTGCCAGAGCGCGAGCGGGGCGATCATCAGCGCCAGCAGCCAGACGAACGCCACGGCAAGCGCCACGGTGCCCGCCTAGTGCACCTGCCCGCTGCCCGCGGCGGACAGCGGCTGCTTCGCAGCAGCGCCGGCGCCCGCCCCTGTCGAGCTGTCCCGACCCGCCGTACCCCCGGCAAGGCTTTCCTGGAGGAGCGCCTTCAGGATCTCCAGCTCGCGCTCGGTCGCCGGCCGTGGCCGATGCGCGCGCCCGAACGAGTCCCATGCGCGCGGGAAGGTCCCAACCTGCGCCCGGCCGCCGCGGCGGTGCGCCGCCAGCATCGGGCACATCCGGCCGCGCCGATCGGTGTAGGCGCCGATGATCAGCTCCTCTGTCTCGGCTGCGTCGAGCATTGCCCGGCGCGTCTCGGTCGGCAGCTCCGCGATCGCCCGGCTCAACGCCTGCGCCCGCCTGCGCCCGCGACGCTCAGCCATCCTCGACCACACGGACAGATCGTACCCGCCCCGAACGCGCGCGAACATCGAAGGCCCCAGATCGCTTAACGTACGGGGTGTGTGCCGTCTGTTCGGTCTGAGCGCCGGGGATCAGCGGGTGACCGCCACGTTCTGGCTGCTCGACGCCCCCGACTCGCTGCGCGCGCAGAGCCACCGCGAGCCCGACGGCACGGGGATCGGCTACTTCGACGCGAGGGGCCATCCCCGGATCGACAAGCAGCCGCTGGCCGCGTTCGACGACAGAGCGTTCGCGCGCGAGGCGAGGAGCATCGAGTCCGCGACGTTCGTCTCTCATATTCGCTTCGCCTCCACGGGCGCGCTCGAGCTTCGCAACACCCACCCGTTCGAGCAGCACGGACGGGTGTTCGCCCACAACGGCGTCGTCCAGGACCTGCCGACCCTGGAGCGACGGATCGGCGAGGGGATGGACCTCGTTCAGGGCGACACCGACTCGGAGCGGCTGTTCGCCCTGATCACCACCGAGATCGACAACCACGACGGCGATGTCGAAGCCGGGATCACCGCCGCGATCAGGTGGGTCGCGGCGAACCTCCCGCTCCTGTCGCTCAACTTCGTGATGATCGAGCGGGACGATCTGTGGGCGCTGAGGTACCCGGACGTGCACGAGCTCCACCTGCTCGAGCGACCGGCCGGTGAGCCGCTCCACCAGGTCTCCAGCCATGGCACGCAGATTCATTCCGACCACGCCGCCGAGCGCGACACCGTCGTGGTCGCGACGGAGCTGCTCGATCAGGACTCGGGCTGGAGGGCGCTGAGCTCAGGCGAGCTCGTCCACGTCACGCCGGCGCTCGAGGTAGCGCGGCGAACCGTCGTCGACGAGCCGCCGGCGCACCTCCTGAACCTCGCGGACCTCGAGGCGCGCGCCCGCGCCTCGCAGGCCTGAGCTCACTGGACACCTGACGCCCTGATCGCGCCCCAGCGGGCCTCGATCCCGGCGGCCGGCGCCGGCATCCCCAGGTAGTAGCCCTGCGCCATCCGGCAACCGAGCCGGAGCAGCTCGCGCTCCTGACCCTCGTTCTCGACCCCCTCGACGATCACGCTCATCCGGAGCGCCTTTCCGAGCGCGATGATGCCTTCCAGCAGCTCCTCCGCGACCGAATCGCCCGGGATCCCGTGCATGAAGCTGCGGTCCGTTTTCAGCACCGTGAAGGGCATCGAGCGCAGCCGCGACAGCGAGCTGTAGCCGGTGCCGAAATCGTCGAGCGAGAGGACGCAGCCGGCTTGGCGCAGGGCGTCGAGCGTTGGCGTCACCTCCTCGAGGGAAATCGGGCTCGTCTCGGTGATCTCCGCGACGAACCGCGCCAGGTCCGCGTCGTATCGCTTCGCGGTCTCGATCACGAACGCGGCGAAGTCGGCGCGCTGGAGCTGACGCGCCGGAATGTTGAAGCTGACCTTCGGCTTGAACCCACGGCTGCCCCACTCGGCGGTCTGCCGGCAGACCTCGGTGAACACCCATTCGGCGATCTCCACGACCAGTGAGGTCTGCTCCACGAACGGCAGAAACGCCCCGGGAAGCAGTAGGCCGCGATCGGGATCGCGCCATCGCAGCAGGGCCTCGAGCGCGTACAGCCGGTGGCCGTCGGCGATGTCCACGACCGGTTGGTAGAACAGCTCCAGCTCGCCCTTCGACAGCGCGCGCCGCGTTCGCAGCGTCGACTCGAGCTCGAGCACCGAGTGGCTGCCGGGCTGGTCGAACAGCGCCAGCTGCCCACGGCCGTGGCGTTTGGCCAGGAACATCGCCTGGTCGGCGTGGTCGACGAGCTCGTGATGACTCGCGGCGTCGAGCGGGAAGATGCTGGCTCCCAGCGAAACGCTGATCTCGAACGAGCAGCGCTCCACGGTGAACGGCTCCTGGAGCGCGGCCAGGGCCCGCCGGCCGATCTCCTCGGTGGCCCGCTTAGCGCCGGCTGGGTCGTGCGGGAGGTCGTCGACGAGCAGCAGGAACTCATCGCCGCCGTGGCGTCCCGCCTCTACATGGGACTGGCCGAGCGAGCGCAGCCGGTTCGCGACGAGCGCCAGCAGCTCGTCGCCCGCCGCGTGCCCGAGGGTGTTGTTGACGCGCTTGAAGGAGTCGATGTCGATCACCAGCAGCGCAGCGCTGCGGGCTTCCCGCCGGCTGCGCGCCACTGCCGCCTCGATCCGGTCCGCCATCGCGATCCGGTTTGGCATCCCCGTGAGGTGATCGCGGTACGCGAGGCGGCGCAGCTCAAGCTCAGTCCGGGCCCCCACCCCCTTATCTGTCCCCTTCGCTTCGCTCATCGGCCGACGGGAAAGATGACGGTTCAAAACCCCACGTCTACCAATGCACTAATTTTGCAGACTTTCCACAAGTCGACCGTAAGCTTCTGGTCGCCGAGTGCGCAGAAACGGAAACAATTCGAGCCAATCTCGGCGCTGGTCGAGGTCGAGGTCGGCCACGAGCACGGTCGGCCGATCGCGGGGCGCCTGGACCAGGACCCGGCCGTAGGGGTCGGAGATGAAGCTCGATCCGTAGAACGTCAACGGGTCCTCGAAGCCGATCCGGTTGATCGCGATCATGAACGTGCCGTTCGCGATCCCGCTGGCGACGATCACCTGCTGCCACAGCGGCTCGGTGTCGAACTCGGGGTGGTCGGGCTCCGAGCCGATCGCCGTCGGATAGATCAGCACCTCGGCGCCGGCGAGCGAGTAGCCGCGCGCGAGCTCCGGAAACCACTGGTCCCAACACGTCGGGCAGCCGAGCTGGGCCTCGCCGGCGTCGGTCTCGAGGACGGTCAACGGAAACGGATCGCCGTCGGCGGGTCCGGGCCGGAAGTAGCGGTCCTCGTAGTAGCCGGCGGTGACCGGGATGTGCAGCTTGCGCGTCCGGGACACGATTCGCCCATCCGGTGCGACGACGATCGCCGTGTTGTAGCCGAGCCCGTCCCGCCCGTCCGCGCGCTCGTACAGCGACGCGTGCACATGGGCCCCGGTCTCGGCGGCGAGCCGGCGCGCGAACGTGACGGTGCGCCCGGTCTCGAGGTCCTCGGGCGTGGCCCCCGCCGCCGCCGGGCCGTCGGGCGTCACCGCGAAGTAGCTCGACAACGTCAGCTCCTGCAGGCAGACGATCCGCGCGCCCTCCGCGGCGGCCATCCGGATTCCCGCGGCGAGCGCCGCCTCGTGCTCCTCGGGATCGGGGTGCCAGCGCTCTTGGACCAGCCCCGCGCGGAGCGGTGGCCGAGAAGCCGGTTGGGTCCGCGCCGGCGAGGGGAGCGGTGGATAGGCGGTGAGCAGTTGTAGTTCGTCAGCCATGTTTGATCGGGACTTGTTGGGTTATGCAATGGGGGCCGCCGCCACCGTAGGCGAGCACGGCTCCCGGAACCGGGACGACCTCCCGATCAGGGTAGGCCCGATCGATCACCGACAACGCCTCGGCGTCGGTCGGAGCGCCCGTGACCGGGACGATCACGGCGCCGTTGCACACGTAGAAGTTCAGGTAGCTGGCGGCGATCGCCTCGCCCGCGACCGTCTCGTAGGCCAAAAACGGGAGCTCGACGACGTCGATCCCTGCGTCGCGGAGGCGGGCGCTGTTCTCCTGGCAGTTCTCGTAGTTCGGATTGTCCGGACCGACCGTCTGCAGCAGCACCTGGCCGGGTGCGACGAATGAGGCGATCAGGTCGACGTGGCCGTCGGTGTCGCGGTCCTCGACGAGTCCCTGTCCGAGCCAGACGATCCGCTGCACGCCGAGGTGATCCCGGAGCGCCTGCTCGATCTCCTCGCGCGAGAGCGACGGATTGCGGTTCGGGTTCAGGAGGCACTGCTCGGTGGTGAGCAGCGTCCCGGAACCATCGGTCAGGATCGAGCCGCCCTCGAGGACGATCGGCGCCGGCAGCACCTCGTCGCCGAGCTGCGTCGCGATCAGGCCGCCGACGGCGGCATCGCGGTCCCAGGGCGGGAATTTCCCTCCCCACGCGTTGAACTGGAAGTGGACGGCGACGCGCCGGCCGTCGTCGCCGTAGACGTAGATCGGCCCGGAGTCCCGCAGCCACGAGTCGTCGAGCGGCAACTCGACGATCTCGACGCCCTCTCCACACGCGGCGCGCGCCCGGGCGGGATCCTCGCCGGGGTTGGCGATCATCGTCACCGGTTCGAACGCGGCGACCGCATTCGCGACCGCGGCGTAGCCTGCTCGCGCCTGCTCGATCGTCTCGCCCCACAACTCCAGCCGGCACGGCCAGCCCATCACCGTCCGCTCGTGGGGTTCCCATTCGGCCGGAGTGCGCATGGCGCCCGAGCCTACATGCTGTTCGGGTGGGCGCATGCGCCCACCCGCGGATCGGCGCATGCGCCGATCCGGACCCGGCCGCATGCGGCCGGGTCTTCCTACCTACTGAGGTGCATCCGGTGCGCCACCGCGGCCGCCTGCGTGCGGCTGCTGACGCCGAGCTTCGCGAGGATCCGCGAGACGTGGACGCTCGCGGTCTTCTCAGCCATGAACAGTGCCGTGCCGATCTGGCGGTTGGTGGCGCCCTCGGCGATCAGGGCGAGCACCTGCCGTTCCCGCGCGGTCAGGCCAAACGGGTCGACCTCCAACCCGTCCCCGTTCGTCGACTCCCGCCCGTCGGATTCGGCGTCGAGCTCGAGCCGCGCGCGATCGCGGAGCCCCGAAACCTCCGCCACCAGCCATGCCGCGCCGAGGCGCTCTGCAGTCTCGAGCGCCACCCGGGCAGGCTCGACCGCCGCCGCGCGATCGCCGGCTTCGACGTACGCCTCGGCCTCGCGCCAGCGCACGAGAGCGGCGAGGTAGGAGCGGTCGATCGACTCCCATTCGCGCGCCGCCTTGGCCCACAGCGCCGGGTCGCTCCGACCGCGGGCGCGGGCCAGATCGGCCGCCGCGACCGCGTTCCAGGCGCGCTCGACGGGGCCGCCCTCCTGCGCGATGGCGCGCAGCCGCTGGATGTGGATCCGCGCTCTGGCGAGCGCGTCGCGCTCCTCGCGCTTCTCGCGCAGGTCGCGGGCGCGCTGCGCGAAATCGGCCTCGACGCGGGCGCCGACCGCCGTCACGCGGGCGATCCGCATGACGTCGTCGGTGCACAGCTCGATCCGGTCCAGCGCGTGCTGCACCGCGGCCCGCGCCCCCGGCAGATCGCCCTGGCGCCGGCGCAGCTCGCCCAGCAGCGAGCCGAGCGAGCCGATCCATTGCGGCTGGGACGAGCGCTCGACCAGCGGCTCCGCCTCCTCCAGAAGCCGGCTTGCCCGCTCATCGTCTCCCTCCCCGAGCGCCAGTTCTGCCTCGCGCAAGAGGCGGAAGATCAGCACTAGGCCAGTCAGCTGCGAGGACGGCGCCCCGAGGTTCTCGCGAGCGGCGTCCCACTCTCCCGCCTCGACCTGGAGCTCGGAGAGGGTCAGCAGCATCCACTGGCGGCTGATCGGCAGCCGGCGAGGCACCGCCGCCAGGCCTTCATTCACGGTCTCGATCGCCTCGCGAGTACGGCCTCGCAGGTTGAGCATGTCGGCGAGGTTCGAGTACGCCTCGGCGAGCCCGTCGATGTTGTCGGTCTCGCGGGCGATGTCGATCGCCTGGCGGAGTCTTGCGACGCCCTCCTCGACTTCGCCGAGCGCGATCTGGGTTATCCCGAGCGTGTTCAGAACCTCCATCTCGGCGGCGCGGTCTCCGACGGCCACGGCGAGCGCCAACGCCTCTTCGCCGTCGGTCTGTGCGCTGCGGAAGCGCCCGCGGAGGAACCGGGTGCGCGCGAGAAAGGCCAGGACCGAGGCCCGCTCCCGGCTCTCGCCGTCCGGAAGCATGTCCAGCGCCCGCTGCGCCGTCTCGACCCCTTCCAGGCCGCGATTGAGCTGCCACTGCGTGCTCGCCAGGCGGGCCAGGACGGAGGCGTACCGTCGCGGGTCGCGGTCGGAATCGAGCTCCTGCAGCGCGCTCTCGAACAGCACCTCGGACCGGCTGCGGTCGTCGGCCACGCAGTGTGCGCCCCCCGCGAGCAGCAGCAGGTCCACGTGGTCGAGGTCGAAGGTCTTCTCCTCATCCGGGACCCGCGGCCAGAGTTCCAGCGCGCGCTCGGCCAGGTCGGCGGCCTCGCCATAGGCGTGGATCTTCCGCGCCGAGACCGCCGCGCGCACCGTCGCGCGCAACGCGGCCGGCTGGTCGCCCGCGGAGGCGTAGTGGCTGGCCACCATCGTCGCGCGCTCGACCTCCCGCTCGTCGCTGGCCGGATCACCCTGCTCGAGCAGGCGCGCCAGGGCGAGATGGAGCTCCACCCGCTCCCCCGGCAGCAGGTCGTCGTAGACCGCTTCGCGCAGCAGCGCGTGTCTGAATGTGAACGCGCCGCTCGAGACCGTCACGAGCACCTGCTCGGCGACCGCCGCGCGCAGGGCCTCGTGCAAAGCGCCGGAATCGATCCCCGTCACCTCGGCCAGCATCGCCTCGTCGAGCCGCCGTCCCACGGCGATCGCGCGCGCCGCGCGCTTGGCGTCCGCCGGCATACGCTCGATCCGCAGCAGGAACGCGTCGCGCAGGCTCTGCGGCGCGGCACCGCGCCCGTCGAGCCCCGCCGCCAAAAGCTCCTCGGTGTACAGCGGGTTGCCCTCGCTCCGGGCGAACAGCCGCTCGACGAGATCCGCGCTCGGCGCGTCGCCAAGGATGTCGGCGAGCGCCTCGGTGAGCTCCACGCGGTCGAACGGCGCCAGCTCGATCCGGCGAGCGCGCTCGAGTCGCTCAAGCTCGCTCAGCAGTGGACGCAGGGCGTGACGGCGGTGCAGCTCGTCGGTTCGATAGGTCAGGAGCATCATCACGCGCTCCTGCCGGAGGCTTCGGGCGAGGAAGGAGACGAACGTGCGGGTCGAGCGATCCGCCCAGTGCATGTCCTCGAGAATCAGGACCAGCGGGGACGATTCGCTCAGCAGGTCGAGCAGTTCGAGCAAGGCCTCGAACAGGCGCAGCTGGGCGGACGGGTCGTCCCGCTCGGCCAGCGGGCCCCCGTTGTCGAGCCCGGGTAGCAGGCCCGCCAGCTGCGCGCGGCTACCCGCGCTGAGCTCGCGGAGCGCCGGGTGGCGCTCGCGCACGAGCGGGCGCAGCGCGCCCAGCACGGGCGCGTAGGGCAGCTCGCCATCGCCCTGGTCCACGGCGTCGCCGCGCAGAACGAGCGTGCCGTCCTCCATTCGCCGCTCGAGCTCGGTGACGACTCGTGTCTTCCCGACGCCGGATTCGCCGCCGAGCAGTACCAGGACCGGGCGGCTATCGGCCGCTTCCCGCGACGCCAGCTCCAGCTCCGCCAGCTCGCCGACGCGACCAACGAAGTGAGTGCTGGTGAGCCTCGCGTGCATGTCCGAAGTATCGCGAGAAGACGAGCTGGGTTCGACGCCGGCGCCGTGCATGACTCGCGCGCTGCTCAATCTCGCCGTGGCGGCGGAGCTCCTCTGCCCTCGCCGTCGCGATTGCCCTGCTGATGTTGGGATGCATTCTGTGCTCCTCTCAGTGAAATCCATCTGTGATGAGGATGGCCTGAGAGGCGCGATCGCACATCGGGAAAATGGAGCCGATGTGGCTGGGGGAGGCCTTAGCTGGCTTAGGTCGACCCCTTAGGTGGCGGGGGACTGGCGGGCGGCTCGGTAAAAGGCACCAGGGAAGGGGTGGGTGAGGGCGCCGGCGGGTCGCCGGGAGCCTCTGATCGACCTGATCGGCTGCCCAAACCCTGCGGTCTACCCTCCTCAGCTCTCGCGGTCCCACGACGGCGGGTGCCCAAACCCGCCCGTTTGTGCCCGGAGTGTGTCGAGAGTGTCACGGGGATGGTGCCTAGCGCGTCAACGCCGGCGCCAGATCGGAGCCCTGTCCTATTGAGCACACTCCTCGTGCATGACTCGACAGGCCTCGCCGTCCGGCCCGGGATTGTCGTGCTGTGCACCATCGAAAGGCCGCGATCGCGCCGATCGCGCCCCGACGGCCAGCGAGCACGCCACCGAAACACCGCCTCAGTTCGTGAAGTCCGGCCGATCCTCGCCGGCGCTCGTCGGCGACGACGGCGAACGCGTGGCGCTCGCCACCTCGTCCGCGGAGACGTTCTGCGGGTGGTGACAGGCGGCGAGGTGGCCGCAGGCGTACTCGGTGAGCTGCGGCTCGACCTGGCGGCAGATGTCGGTGGCCCGGGGGCAGCGGGTGTGGAAGCGGCACCCCGACGGCGGACGGATGGGGTTCGGCGGCTCGCCGCCGACGACCTCCCGAGTCCGGGCGCGGTTCTCGACCGGATCCGGGATCGGGATCGCGCTCAGCAGAGCGGATGTGTAGGGGTGGATCGGCTTGGTGTAGAGCTCCTCGGCGGGCGAGACCTCCATCAGCTTGCCGAGGTACATCACGACGATCCGGTTCGAGACGTGGCGGACGACGCTGAGGTCGTGGGCGACGAACACGTAGGAGAGGTGGAACTCGTCCTGGAGCTCGTCGAGCAGGTTGATCACCTGCGCCTGGATCGAGACGTCCAGCGCCGACACGGGCTCGTCGAGCAGCAGCAGCTGCGGATTCATGGCCAGCGCCCTCGCGATCCCGATCCGCTGGCGCTGGCCGCCGGAGAACTCGTGCGGAAAGCGACCCAAATGCTCGGGATGCAGTCCGACCCGCTCGACGAGCTGACGGCTCTCCGACTCGATCTGGTCCTTCCCCACGCCCCGGATCCGCAGCGGGGTTGACAGGATCTGGGCGACGCGCTTGCGCGGATTCAACGATGCCTGCGGGTCCTGGAAGACCATCTGCATCTCGCGCCGGATCGGCTCCAGCTCCTTTCGGCCGGCGGTCGTGATGTCCTTGCCGCGGAAGCGGATGCCTCCGCCGGTCGATTCGATCAGCCTGACCAGCGTCCGGATCAGCGTGGTCTTGCCACACCCCGACTCGCCGACGATCCCGAGCGTCTCCCCTTCGAGGAGCTCAAACGTGACGTCGTCGACGGCGTGCACCTGCCCGATCTGGCGGTCGATGATCAGCCCCGACTTGATCGGGAACAGCACCTTGAGGTGGTCGACCTCGAGCAGCTTGGAGCCGTTCCTCCGCTCCTCGGTCTCCGCCGCCGGCCCGGTCTCCGCCGCAGGCCCGGTCTCCGGCACCGGCGCCTCCTCAGACGAGCCGCCGATGCTCACGAGATCACCGTCTCGCCGGCGGCCAGCCCGATCTGGTCGCCGACCTGCCGCAGACGCCGCTTCTGCTCGACCTCGAGCCAGCAGCGATCGAGGTGGTCGGGCGCCTCGGTGAGGTGAGAGGCGAGCTCGGGGACCTCGCGGCAGCGATCGAACTCGTGCGGGCAGCGGGGCCGGAAATGGCAGCCCGTGGGCGGCTTCAAGAGCGATGGCGGCATCCCAGGGATCGCCGGCAGGCGTTGCCCGCGGTCGCGGTCGACGCGCGTGATCGAACCCAGCAGGCCCCACGTGTAGGGATGCTGTGGGTCGTAGAAGATCTCGTCCAGAGTGCCCTGCTCGACGACGCGGCCGGCGTACATCACGACCACCCGGTCGGCGATGTCGGCGACCACGCCGAGGTCGTGGGTCACGAGGATGATTCCCGCCCCCGTCTCGGATCGAAGTTGCCGAAGCTCGTCGAGGATCTGCGCCTGGATCGTGACGTCGAGCGCGGTCGTCGGCTCGTCGGCGATCAGCAGCTTCGGCGAGCACGACAGCGCCATCGCGATCATCACGCGCTGGCGCATGCCGCCCGAGAACTCGTGCGGGTAGGACCGCAGCCGATCAGCCGCGCGCGGGATCCCCGACCCGCTCCATCAGCTACGACCGCGCGATCCATCGCCTGGGCCTTGGAGACCTCGTGGTCGTGGACGCGGATCTGCTCGACGATTTGTTTTCCGATCCGGTACACCGGGTTGAGCGAGCTCATCGGGTCCTGGAAGACCATCGCGATCCCGGGTCCGCGGACTTTTTGAAGATCGTCCTCAGACGCGGTGATCAGCTCGTGGCCGTCGAACGTCGCGGCCCCTTCGAACTTCGCGTTGGGCCCGCGGGTCAAACCCATCAGCGTCATCGCGGTCACCGACTTCCCGGACCCGGACTCGCCGACGATCGCGACCACCTCGCCGCTGTCGACGCCGAACGAAACCCCATCGACTGCCTGGACCGTGCCGTCCTCGGTCGCGAACGATACGTGCAGATCGTCGACCTCGAGCAGGGCTCCGTCCCGCGCCCCGTCCGTCATGTCAGGCGGATCCGCGGATCGAGGTAGGCGTAGAGGATGTCGACCAGCGCCGCGAAGAGCACCACGAAGAATGCGGTCAGCATCACGATCACCAGGATCGGGATGATGTCGAGCCGGCCGATCGAGTCGCGAGCGAGCTGCCCCGACCCCGTGCAGGCCGAAGACCGACTCGGTCAGGATCGCCCCGCCGCCGATCACCGCGGCCATGTCGAGCCCCCACAGCGAGATGATCGGGATCAAGCTGTTGCGCAGGACGTGGCGCATCAGGACCTGACGCTCCGAGAGCCCCTTCGCCTTCGCCGTGCGGACGTAGTCCTCGTTGATCGTGTCGAGGATCGTCGAGCGCAGCACGCGGGAGTAGAAGCCGATGAACAGCACCGATAGCGTGAACCAAGGCAGGATCAGGTGCACGAACCACTGCCAGGGGTTCGACGTGAACTTCACGTACCCGCTCAAGCGGGAAGATGCTCGGCCTTGTAGCCGAGGTAGTAGAGCAGCACCGCGCCCAGGAAGAACGGCGGGAACGAGACCCCGAGCATCGACACCACGGTCAGTAATCGGTCGGTGTACTGACCCGCCTTGATGGCGGCCAGGTCCCGAACAGAATCGACACGAGCAGCCAGATGATCCCGGCCCCGAACGCCAGCGACAGCGTCGCCGGGCAGGCCGGCCTTGATCTCGTCAGCACGTTGAAGCCCTGCGTGTACGAGTACGCCTGGCCGGTGAAGATGTTCTTCATCGTCTTCAGGTACTGGACGTAGATCGGCTGGTTGAAGCCGTATTTCTGCTCGATCTGGTTGATCTCGAGCTGGGTCGCCGAGCGGCCGGCGAGCCGGAGCGCCGGATTGCCGTTCGGGATCGCCTCGAACAGCAGGAACGTCAGCAGCGAGATCACGAACATCACCAGCAGCATCGACAGGAACCGGCGGATCGCGAAGCGAGCCATCTACCGTGAGATGCGGACCTTCGCCCGCGGGTCGAGGGCGTCGCGCAATCCGTCACCGAAGATGTTGATCGACATCACCGTGAGCACGAGCATGATGCCCGGCACGAGCACGTTGTGGAACGCCTCGGGGATCGTGGCGATGCCGTCGGAGATCATCGTCCCCCACGACGGCATTCGGCGGCTGGACGCCCGCGCCGAGATACGTGAGCGCGGCCTCGAGCAGGATCGCGTTGGCGAGGATCAGCGGAATGAAGACGATGATCGTGGAAGCGAGGTTGGGCAGGACCTCGGAGAACATGATCCGCCATGTGGCCGAGGCCCTGCTGGCGCGCGGCGTCGACGAACTCGCGCTCGCGCAGGGTCAGCACCTGCCCGCGCAGGGTTTGGCGACGTAGGGGATGTAGACGATCCCGATCACGAACGCCGGCACAAACAGGTTCGTGCCCTTGATCGGGCCGATGCCGCCAGTGGCCAGCACGGTGCCGAGCGTCAGGCCGAGCAGCACGGCTGGGAAGGCCCAGATGATGTCGAGCCCGCGGTTGACGAAGCCGTCGGTGATGCCGCGGAAGTAGCCGGCGATGACCCCCAGGATGATCGCCAGCACCATCGTGATGATCGTCGCCACGCCCCGATCTCAAGCGAGTTGCGGCCGCCGTAGAGCAGCCTGACAGCGGTGTCGCGGCCGAGATCGTCAGCGCCGAGGAGATAGTGAGACGTCCACGTCGGCCCGATCGGGATCCCGGTCACGCTCACGATGTCCTTCTCTTTGCCGCCGACCTTGACCGTCCCGGTGATGTTCTCGGTCGCCGGGCCGATATGGGCGATGTCGTGCGAGTAGACGGGCGCCAGCAGGCACAGCACGACGATCACGATGAACAGCCCGCCGAAGAAGAGCGCCGTCTTGTTGCGGCGCAGCCGGCGCCACGCCAGTCTCGACGGGCTTATCCCCGGTGGGAGCTCCTCGCCCTCAGCGAGAAACGCGGCGGGGATATCCCCAGAGAACTCGGTGCCGGTTGATGAGGTGGTCGCCATCAGATGCGGGCCAGGACAGCCTACCTGTCCCGGCCCGCAAGTGTTACCGCTATTGCCTTACTTCAGCTGGAACGAGCTCCAATCCCATCCGTAGAGAGGGCTGAAGATCGCCGCGCCGTAGTTGATCCGGTTCGACGTGAACTTCGGGAACGTCTGATACCCGAAGACGGCGAGGTAGGCCTTCTTCGCCGTGTACTCGTCGAGCGCCTGCCACTCGCTCTGGACCGAGTGGAGGTTCGCCGTCGGGACCGGGCCGAGCTTGTTGACCTCCGAGTTGATATGCGGGTCATTGATCTGGCCGAAGTTCTCGTTGTTCGTCGGCAGGATCGCCTGTCCGCTCAGCAGCAGGTAGAAGTCGATCGGGTTCGGGAAGTCCTGATTCCAGTCGGCGAAACCGGTCTGGGGGTTCAGCTTCAGGTTCCCGATCGTCGTGAAGTACGTCGCGTCGGCGATGACCTTCTGCGTCGCCTTGAACCCGATCTGGTTCAGGAACGACGTGTAGTAGGTCATCCACTGCTGGCGCGGCGAGCGCGTCTCGCTCCAGACGGTGACCGGCGTGCCGGCCATGCCCGATTGCGTCACGAGCTGCTTGGCCTTGGCGATGTCCCCACCGGCCGCCGGGTTCCCGTAGGGGCAGGGGATGCCCGTCGGATGTCCGACGATGGCCGGCGGCAGGAAGTAGCAGCCGTACGCCAGCGTGCCCGAACTGAGCCGGTTCATCGCCGGCAGGCTCAGGCCGGTGACCACCGCCTCCCGTGCGAGCTGGCTCGAGAACGGCTTCGCCTTCGAGTTCAGGAAGATGTAGTACGTCGAAGCGCCGAGGTTCACCTGTGTGAACCGATCCGCGGCCTGCGACTTGATCTGCGGTAGCAGGCTGCCGGGGATCGTGTCGGCCCAGTCGAAGAAGTCGGCCGTGTTGTTGAGCACCGACAGCGCGTTGGCGTCGACGTTCGACGAGATCTTCGCGTTGACGTTGACGTGACCCGCCGGGATGCCCGGGATGTTCATCTTCGCCCACTGCGGGTTCTTGACCAGCGAGAACGAAGCGTTGGGGACGATGTTCGTGATCATGTACGGCCCGACGCCCGGAGGCGGGCTGTTGGGCTCGTTCTTGAACGGAGTCCCGGACGGAACGACTCCAAGTGACGGGAACGCGAGCACGTTTTCAAACGCGCCGTAGGGGGCGTTCAGGTGGATCACGATCTGGCCGGTCGAGTTGTTCGTCGTGATCCCGGAGATGCTCTTCGCCTTGCCCGTGGAATACGCCGTCGCGCCCACGATCTGGGCGGTGATGAACTGGCCGGAGCCGCCCCACGGGATCTTGATCGCCCGCTCGACGGTATACGTGAAATCGCTTGCCGTCACGGGCTTGCCGTTCGAGAACACCAGCCCCTTGCGCAGCGTCATCGTGTACGTCTTGCCGCCGTCGCTGATCTTCGGCAGCGCAGTGGCCAGCCCCGGAATCAGGGCCGTCCCCGGGATCCCATTGGCGCGCGCGTATGTGATCAGACCGGTGTACGAGAGCCAGTCGGGCTCAGCCGCCTGGGTCGTGTAGCCGAACTGTGGATCGAGCGAGTCCGGAGCGGTGCCCATCAACAGCGTGACGGTGCCGCCGGACTTCGACGTCGAGGTCGAACCGGACGACGAACTGGTGGTTGTCGTGGACGAGCTTGACGAGCTCCCGCACGCGGCGATCGCGAGCACGGAGCCAATTGCGAGAACGGCCATCAGAGCCGATCTAGAGTGTCTCCTCAAAACTCCTCCTCCAAAGAGGTTGGTCGGTCGCAGCGAAATCTAGATCACAATCGGGGCCCGGGGAACGCCGGGAGCCATTCCTAATCAATCCGCAACAAGAGTCCTAACGAGGCAAAATCGCGTGCCAGGGGCCACGCCGGCGCCACTAGTCGACGGTAAGGACCGCCTTCCCGCTGACGCGGCGCTCCAGGAGCGCCTCGATCGCCTCCTTGGCGTCCGCCCAGGAGCGGACCATGTCGATCTGGGGGTCGAGCCTGCCGGCCTCGATCAGATCGGCCAGGCGGCGCAGATCGGCGCTGCCGCTCCCGGTCCGATCGAGCTCGGCGAAAATGTAGAGCCCGTACAGGAACGCTCCTGGCGCGCGTCCGAACAGCTCGCGGGTCGGGAACGAGACCGGCTCCGGAGTGGTGGCGGCGAAGTTGACGACCTTCCCCAGTGGCGCCACCCGGCTCAGTGCCGCGCCCAGCGTCGGACCGCCGACCGCATCGACGATCACGTCGAACGTAGGCCCGTGCGGCTCGAGCTCGGGCAGCACCTCGTCCGCGCCGAGCTCGATCAATCCTTCGGTCCGGGTCGCGGTGGCCGTGACGTCCGCCCCGGCCAGCTTCGCGAGCTGAATCGCGAACCTCCCGACACCCCCGCTGGCGCCCGTCACCAGCACCCGCTTGCCGAGCACGAACCCACCGATCTCGAGCGCGCGCAACGCGGTCAGGCCGGCCACGGGAATGGCTGCCGCCTGCTCGAACGAGACGCGTTCGGGAAGCTCGGCCAGCCAATCCGTCCTGACAGCCGCGAGCTCTGCCCACGCGCCAGAGTCCACGAGCCCGACCACGCGCGCGCCCGCCGGGGGGCCGCTGCCGTCGGCCGCCACGTCGCGCACGACGCCCGCGACGTCCCAGCCCGTGATCGAGCCCGGCTTGAGGCGTTCGAGCCGCCGCGTCTCGCCGCGATTCAGGCTGGACGCCTTCACCTCGATCACCGCCTGGTTGGGGGCGGGGGTCGGGTCGGCGACCTCGGCCAGCTCGACGTGGGGTGGATCGGCAGCTGCAACGAGTGCGCGCACGGCGTCAGGCTATCCCGGCGACCGAACCGTAAGCCGTTCTCGCGTGTTTACGCACCGAAACGACAGCCCAACTCTTCAGTCGGAGCTCAACGATTCTCTGATATGAAGCCAACTTCCCGCCAACCAGGAGTCCCAGTGTTCGCCAACAGACTGCTCCGCCTGACCCTCATAAGCGGCTGTGTGCTCGCTTTCAGCGCTCCCGCCGCCAGTGCGCTGAAGGTCACGTGGATGCGCGGCTTCAAAGCCCCCGACACCCCCGCCAAGTACGACAAGGTTGGCGTCATCAAGGTCGGCCCGGTCAAGGCCAAGAACGTCCTCGTGCTCGAGCCGGGGACCTCCGCCGGCAGCGCTTACTTCGTTCCGCTGGCGAAGTGGATCGTCGCCAAGACCAGGGGATGGCAGGTCTGGTCGGTCGAGCGGCGGGAGAACCTGCTCGAGGATCAGTCGGTGCTCAATCTGGCCAAGAAGGGCAAGGCATCGCCGACCGCGGTCTTCAACTACTACCTCGGATTCCTGACGGACAGCGCGATCACGCACCATTTCAACTACCAGCAATACCTCAGCCTCCAGTACCCCAAACAGTGGGGCATGCAGGTAGCCGTGGAAGACCTGCATGACGTGATCGACGCGGCTCGCAAGCTCGGCGGGAAGGTCGTGCTCGGCGGCCACTCGCTCGGCGGTTCCGTCGTGACCGCGTACGCGACCTGGAACTTCCACGGTCGTGCCGGAGCCGATCAGCTCGCCGGACTCATCTACGACGACGGCGGCAGCCTGCCGGCGATCTCGGCTGCTTCCGCCACTTCAGCCCTGGACCAGCTCATGGAGCCGGCGGCGACCCCCTGGCTGGCATTCGGGGGCATCCCGGCGCCGTTTGCGGGGGTGTTCAACGCCACCGGGTCGCTCGCGGCACTCATCGCGCCGAACCAGCCTTCGATCGGGCAGGAGTCGAGCGTCATCCCGTCGTATCTCAAGCCGTCGGTCCGCGTCACGAACCTTGCGCAGTATGCGTACGCGCTGAACGTCGGGAGCTCGCCGCCTGCGCTCGCCGCCGCGCAGGCCCATCTCGGCGCCGGGGTCGCCGCCACGGGCCCCGTCCACGGCTGGAACGGCGCCGGCGCCCTGACCCCGATCAAGCGCTTCGCGACGATGTTCTCGGGGTTCGGCATCAACAACGTCGACGGCACCGAGTGGTACTTCCCGCAGCGGCTGACGCTCGACACCGGCGCCGTCGGTAACGGGAACGCGAACCCGGCGCAGAGCGTGCTCGACGTCCACGCGACGATGGGGCACAAGCTGCCGCGACGCCTGCTGATCTACGCGTTCGACACGTCTCTCGGAGGACCCGGGGTGCTGGCCGACGCGCAGGCCCTCGCCGCCCAGTCCAACATCCCGAAGCGCAACCTGACGCTGGTCGACCGCCACACCACCTACGCCCACAACGACCCGGCGGGCGCCTACCCGCACAACGCGTTCTTCGCCCGTCTCGTGCCGTTCCTGGGGAGGATCGCCGCTCGTAGGTAACCCGATCCTCTAGGCCTGCCCTCCGCGTGGGAGGATCCGTGCATGAACGACGAGCTCGAACGGCGCCTGGCTGACAACGAGTCGATCTTCCGCGAGGTCAACGAAGCCATCAGCCGCGGCGGGTACCCCGGGGATGAAGACACTCCCGTCGGGTTTCGGTGCGAGTGCGCCAGGCTCGGTTGCAACGCTCTCGTGTCGCTGACGCCCAGCGAGTACGAGCGCGTGCGTGCCTTCCCCCGCCGGTTCGTCATGCTCCCCGGGCACGAGCTCGAGGAGGTCGAGATCGTCGTCCAGGAGATGCCGGGCTACGTGGTGGTCGAGAAGCGCGACGAGGCCGGCCGCGAAGCCGCCGCCTCCGACCCCCGTGCGTGAGCGCCAGATCGGGGCTCGTCGACACCGACCAGGTCGAAGCGCATCCGGACTTCCGTGCCTCCCGATGATCTCGTGAGGACCGTGAAGTCGTCGCATTCCTGCGAGATCAGCATGAGGCCCAGACCCAACCCGGGACTGTCCGATCGGACGCGCATGCCGCATCCGTCGTCGCCGATCAGGATCCAGAACTCGTCGAGGACCGCGGCGGCGGTCACGTGTATCTCTCCGGGCCGCTCGCGATAGGCGTGCACGACCACGTTCGTCACCGCCTCCGAAGCCGCGAGGCGGATGGCCTCGACCTGCTCGGGGGTCGCACCGGCGGCGGCCGCGAGCCCACCCAGCGCCCGCCGCACTTCCGGCACAGACTCCGCGCACGAGGGATAGCTGTTGTTGAGGTGGCAGCCCACGACGCTCATCTTGCGAATCAGATACCCATTTCTCCGAACCTCAAGCCCGGCTGGCGGCCCGCAATCGATCGACCGGATCCCCGGCCGAAACCGGCCACCCTACCGCCAGCCGCTGAACGGGGCTCTCAGCTCCATCGGCGACGGCCGGACCCGGACGACCTCGAGCGTGCGCGGCGCCGTTTCGGGCGCGCCGGCGCTGCGGCGCGCCACGGCACGGCCGCGTCCTGTGGCTCCTCCGGACATCGCTCGCCCGCATCCGCGGGCTCCTTGATCCCAGGCTCTGCCACGGCGTCGCCTCGGATCTCGCCGACGGCGCGCAAGACAACTGCTCTCATCCCGGCCTCCAGCTCGTTTGTGCGGGGTCCACGGATGCCCTTACCCACTTAGACGCTGCGGAAACAGGAGGCTTAAGCAACTTCCAGAAGCTGTCGCATCACGTCAATACGAGCTTCCGGATCTTTGCCGCCGCCGTTCCCGAGCCGTTGGCATTGGTCGCGGTCAGCGTGAAGCTGGCCGAATCGTGGCTGCCCTGCTTCAGCGCGGCGGTGGGGAGCGCGACGGTGAGCTTAAGCTCCTTGCCTGCCGACGCCTGCGCCGTGACGGCCCGGATCCGGAAAGTCTTCGCCTTGGGCGGCTTCTTGCCCTTCTTGGCCTTCGGGACCGACGTCACGCTCCCTGTCAGCTTCACCTGAGCCGACTGGTCGCAGGTGATCGTCACCTTTAGGGTCTGCGGCTTGAGGTGGCGATGCGCTTTGCTGGCCTTGATTGCGACGCGATTGCCGACAGGCTGAACGGTGCACGAAGGGGGTTTCGGATGCCCGAAGGTAGGCGGCACGATTTGGAACGTCGCCGTCACGTCCTGGTTGGCGCTCATCGCGATTACGCACGTCCCCGTCCCCGAGCAGCCGCCCCCGCTCCAACCGGCGAACGTGGAGCCCGACGAAGGACTCACGCTGAGTATCACCTTCGTTCCAGGCGCGTACTTACTCGAACATGTCCCCGGACACGAGATCCCGGCAGGACTGCTCCTCACACTGCCGGAACCGGACCCGCCGACGGCGACCGTGAGCGAATGCTCGGTGCCGAACGTCGCCGTCACGCTGCGATCGGCGCTCATCGTCACCGTGCACTTCCCCGTCCCTGAGCAACCGGCGCCACTCCAACCCGAGAACGTGGAGCCCGACGAAGGACTCGCGCTCAGCGTCACCATCGTCGCCGACTGATAACTGCTGGAACAGGTCGCCGGACACGAGATCCCAGCCGGACTGCTCGTCACCTTGCCAGTGCCGGACCCCGCAACCGCGACCGTCAACGAATGGGTGGCGACGAACGTCGCCGTCACGGCCTGATCTGCGTCCATCGTCACCGTGCACGTCCCCGTCCCCGAGCAGCCGTCGCCGCTCCAACCCGTAAACGTCCACCCCGGGTCGGGACTCGCCCCCAGGATCACCTTCGTTCCGGACGGGTAGCTGCCCGAGCAACTCTCCGTACACGCGAGCCCTCCCGGGCTGCCCGTGACCAGACCATCGCCAGCGAACGTCAGCTGGAGCACGTGGCCGCCCGCGGACTGGAGGTGTCCGGAGTCATCTCCGGCCACGCACAGGTCGGCCGAGGGGCACGAGACACTGAGCATGTTGTTGTTTGCGTCGACTCCCGTCGTCACGGACCAAATCGGAGCCGGGGCGCTCGGGTTGGTCGAGGTGACCGAGTCGCCCTTGCCGTCGACCGCGACGCACAGCGAGGAAGACGGGCACGAGATGTGGTTCAGCGAGGTGGAGTCGACGCTGGCCCGGCTCCACGTTGCCGTCGTCCCGTCCGCGGGGTCGCTTGTGCTCAAGACCTCTCCCTGTTTGTCGACGGCGATGCAAGTCGTCGGGGAGGCGATGCACGACACTCCGTTTAGCGCTCCGCCGACGTCGGCCTGGACAGGGGGGGTCCAGTTCGCGCTCGCGCCCTGATGGGGATTGGTCGACGTGATGACTGTCCCCTGGTTGTCCACGGCCACGCACAGCTCCGGGGACGCGATGCACGAGATACCCGTCAGCGTGGCGGTTCCGTCGACGGAGAGAATGTTCCATGTGGCGCTCGCGCCGGCATCGGGGTTGGTCGACTCCAGGACGTTCCCGGAGCCGTCGACAGCGACGCACAGCGATGTGGATGGGCAAGACACCGCGTCGATGCTCGCGCTGTCGACGGCGTCGAGCGCCCACGCCGCCGTCGCGCCGCTCGCCGGATTGGTCGATGTGGCAACACTGCCGGAGTTGTCGACCGCGACGCACAGAGTCGCAGACGGGCACGAGACGTCATTGAAATCACGGCCTGGCCCGTCGGCGTCGGATTCCTCCGCCCAATTCGCAGTAGCCCCGTCGGCGGCGTCCGAGGTGGTGAACGTATTGCCTTCACTGTCGACGGCGACGCACAGCGACGCGGAGGCGCAGGAGATCCCTGCGATCCGACTCTCGCCGACGACGATCCCGGACTTGGTCCAGGCCGCCGTCGCGCCGTCGGCCGGATCGGTCGAGGTGATCGTCCGGCCGAACGTGTCGCCGACGACGCACATCGATCCGACGGTCGACCCGACGCACGACAGGCTCACCGGCAGTGTGAACCCAAAGATGCCGCCGGTCTCGATCGTTTCCGTGGACCAGGTCGCGCCGGCGGCGTCCGCGGGGTCCGCGGTGGTGAGCGCCCGGCGCTGCTGATCGACGGCTACGCACAGCGACGTGGACGTGCATGAGATCGCGACAATCCCGGTCGTACCGTCGACGTCGTCCGGGGTCCAGGTCGCGCTCGCGGCCGGGACCGGGTCGGTGCTCGTAAGGGTGAAGCCCTGGTGGTCTACGGCGACGCACAGCGACGCTGACGGGCAGTCCACGGCGTCGATGCGTTTCCCGCTGTCGATGTCCTCGACGGTCCACGTCGCGCCGGCACCGTCGCTCGGATCGGTGGAGGTGATTGCATTGCCTTCGTCGTCGACCGCGACGCACAACGATGTCGATTCGCACGTCACGCCCCTGATGTAGTCGCTGGTGGCGACGGCCTGCTTCACCGCCCAGTGGGCCGCCGTCCCGTCGAGCGGATCTGTCGTCGTGAGGATCTTGCCGTCCTGATCGACGGCCACGCACAGCGAGGTCGACGGGCAAGAGATCCCATCCATCACGTTGGTGCCATCGACGCCGGGATCGACGCTCCAGACGGCCGTCGGCCCCGCCCCCGGATCGGTCGAGGTCACCGTGTTGCCGCCGTCGTCGACGCCGACACAGAGTGACGTCGACGGGCACGACATGCCAAGGATGCTCTGGCTCGGCTCGGGGCCTTGAATCGTCCACGTCGCGCCCGTCGACGTGGCGCCGTCGGTCGGGTCGGTGCTCGTCATGATCTTTCCCCCGTCGCTGCCCGCGACGCATAGGGTGCTCGACGGGCACGACATGGACTCGACTTCGCTAGTGGAGCTGAACGGGCCCTGATGCTCTACGAGGACCGGGGTCGACCACGCCAGCGGCGATGAGGCATTCGCGGCGGGGGGGCCGAGACCGAGGGCGGCAAGCGCGCAGACGAGCGCTGCCGCACGGCAACCACCCTTTACGCCTCCGTGCGCCAATCGGGTCACTAGCGACGCTGTCCGTGCCTCTTACCGTGCCTCTTGCCGTGGTGCCTCTTGCCGTGCTTCTTGCCGCCGCACGCGGGCGTACGCAGCTGGATATTCGTGCTCTGCGACTTGCCGGACTGTGAGCCGAGCACCGAGCCTCCGACCTGCTTGGACTTGCAGATGTTCTGGCCACCGGTGATGACGAGGATCCCGTGCGAGCCGCCCGCGATCGTGAGCTGGAAGTTCGACACCGCCGCGTCGGGAATCGCGGGGAACGTCGTCACCAGCTGACCGGCGCTGTCCACCGACGTCTGAGCCTGCAGGTTGAGGGCGATGTCGCCCCTCAGCGGGATCAGCAACGAGGGCAGCGTCCTGATCTGCTGGCCCTGGGCGTTCGTCCGGATGCCCTGCACGATGTAGACGTTGCCGCTCAGTCGATCGGGCAGCAGCGGCGAGACCGCGCTCGCGGTTCCGACGATCGTGTTCGACGGGCAGGCGATCGCCGCGGCGTCCGCCACCGAGCACACCACCTGGGTGTTCCTCGGGTCGAGCGCGAGGCTCAGCGGCAGCGTGACCTGGGCCGTCTTCAGGTTGGCCTGTCCGCTGCTCGGCGCGGTCAGCGTCGCAGTGAGCGTCGGATGCCTGCCGGTCTTCGTCTGGCCCTTCCCGCTCAGCGCGATCCCCAGCTTCGGGTTGAACGGGAGTTCCGCACACGACCCGACCTGGAACGGCGATGCCACCGAGGAGCTCGAGCCGCCGACCGCCACGATCGCGGCCGAGATCCGGAACGGTTGGCACGAGGTCGGGTTGATGATGAAGTCCGGACGGTTGAGGTCAAGGTTGACCGTCTTGATCCGCAACGGGACCCCGTCGAGAATCGTCGGGAACGGATCCGAGACGGCGGTGACGTGGGCATCGTTGGGGTTGATGTCCAGCGCTTGGCGGACCACCACAGTGCCGAGGTTGTAGGGCCCGGCGATGGCCGGCACGACCGTGGCGAGCCCGTAGGCTCCGCCCTTATACGGACCGGTGAGGTAGACCTGCCCGCCCAGGAAGAGCGGGTGCGAGCCTGCACCTGAACCGACCGTCGCCGTTCCCACCTGCGACGACGCCGGGCATGCGCCCGTCGCCGCGGCCGCGTTCGAGCACTGCGTCACGCCGGCGATCTTCGCGAACAGTCCCGGCGGCAGCGTCGCGCTGATGCCCGAGATCTCCTTGTCGGAGTCTTGGCGAGCGAACGTCAGCGTGAACGGGGAGTACGCGCCGGCTGTCGGATTCGTCGTGCCCGCCGTGAACGACGGTGAGAACCGCGTCGGACTCGCGCAACCGGTGATGTTGAACGACGAGGACGGGGTCGCCGGCGCCGTTCCGTACCCGGTGATCTTCGACGTCGTCGTGAACGATCCGCAGCTCTCGGGATTGGCCAGTGCGGCCAGAGGTCCCCCGAAGAAGTGCACGTTCAGCGCGCTGAACGGCAGCTGCGGGTTGTTGCTGAACACGGCGGTCAGCTGGCCCGTGCTCGGGTTGGGGTTCACCTGTCCCGTGAGATTGATTGTCGCGTTGTCAGCGCTGGCGGTCATGAACACTCGATACATGTGTCCCGGGATCGGCGCTCCGATCCAGACCGAGCCGGTCAGCGGGTCGGGCAGCAGCGGCGTGGCGATCGAGACGGTTCCGACCTTGGACGCGTTCGGGCAGGCGCCCGCCGCGAACTGAGCGTCGGTGCAGCCCGCCAGTCCGTTGGCGACCGCCGGTGAAAGCGCGACGCCGGAGGGCAGTGTGATCGAGACGTTCTGCACGTCGGGCGTCGCAAGCCCGTACGGGTCGGAGTTCTGTGGGACGCCCAGATTGACGTCATACCCTGCGGGTGTGTCCGCCTGGGAGGTGTCCGGGGAGGCGCTCACCGTCGGCTTGAAACTGAGGGTACTGCAGCCGTTGGGGCCTTGTTGTGAGGCCTCGCTGGGGGGTGGAGAGCTTCCCTGCCACGAGTCGACCGAGAGGGTCGTCGTCAGCGACGCGGCCGAGCAATTCGTGGGATTGGTCATGAAAGGCGTAATCGAGGCGCCATAAGGTATCCCGCAGTGCTGCGAGATCTGATTGCAACGCTGCGCATCGTGGCTCGGATCGCCCGGAACACCCCAGAGCGTCAACTGCGTCGCCGACAGGTTCAGCAGCGACGAGATGTCACTGATCGTGGCCGTGAGCTGATACGTGCCGTTGTTGTCAGCGAGGTCGATCTGGATGGGGATGGTGGCGACCAGCAGCGAGGCCGCGAGCGTCGCCACGTGGCCGGGATCGGGCTGCAGGTTGAAGACCGGGACCCCGGCGGACGCCGTGGTTGCCGGGTGAACCACCGCCTCGCTCGAGCTGTGGATGTTCTGAAGCGGATTTTCCAGATCGAGGTGGGTCAGGTTGCCGGGGAAGAACGCGATCGTGTCGGACTCGAAATCCCCCGATCCTGCCGTCCCGATCGTGATGTTGTTGCCTCCATCGAAACCCTCGAACCCGTGCGTGTTGGCGACGGCGATCGTGTCGTCATAGACGAGGTCACCGGAGGCGTGGGTGTAGTACATCCCCGACAGCGGGCAGAAGTCGACGTTCGTGGGCAACGATAAATCTGGCCCACACGTCCCTTTCACTGGCCCTCCGGTTAGCGCGGTGATCGTGGTCCCGGAGACGCTGAGTACCGTCGCGTGCTCGGCCTGCCCGCCGGGCCCTACGTCACAAGGCGTCGCGCTCACTCCGCAAATGGTGAGGTAGTCCCCGTTCTGGATGCCGGTCGCGTCGGTGACGTCGAGCGTGACTGTGTCACAGAGGCCGTTACAGGGGGCCACGTCGGCCGTGAGGGTGGTGGGGGCAAGGTTTGCCGCCGTCAGCGTGGTCCCGACCCCGGGCGACGTTACGAACGACGCATTGAGGATTCCGACCTGTGAGTCGGGCGGACAGTTGAAGGCCTGGAAGTCCAGGTCCGTGCACTTCGGGATCGCCTGTGGGTTACCGACTACGCCCGGAGGCAGGGTGACCTTGACGTCCTTTGCCTGTTCGACCGTGTTTCCGAGCGAGTCTGTGTTGAACGTGAAAGACGTCGACAGGTCGGCGTGCGCGCCGGCCTGCCTCGTCGAGGAGCTGGTGCTGAACGACTGGACGCCGAACGACGCAGCCTGCGCACTCGGGGCCGTGATCATGAATCCGGCGAGCAACAGGCCGAGGCCGAAGAGCCGGGTCTTTGTGGTCAGGGAATGCATGGTTGTCGTAGCTCTGTTGAGGCTCATCTCGTCCTCACGCTCCCTTGACTCGGCGTCCGCGGGTGGACGTTTCTCGTGCTTGGAACCTCCGAGCGTGTGTCTTTCGCTTGGTCTTGAGCGTGAGCGTGGCCACGTCGGTCTGGGTGCTCTGCGAGTAATTCACGGAGATCGTGAGCGCCAAGGTGTGCTTCTTGCTAAGCGTCCTGCGTGCCACTCGGGCCAGGCGCAGCGTGATCTTGCCCGTCCCTCCGGCCGCGCTGAAGAAGGACTTACGACCCGACGCGACCTGGGTCTGGAGCCCGTGGATCTTCGCGAACACCGTCGCGACGATCTTTCCGGGTGCGGTCGCGCTAACCGTCAGCGTCACCTTCCCGGTCTTGATCAGATTCCGTTCCTGGCGGGCCGAGATTCCGCTGACCGTGAACGTCGGCTGCGGTACGTTCGGTGCGATCAGCGTCGCGCTCCCGGGAATCGGGAAGAACTCCGTCGGGCTGACGCTCGTCCGGCAGCTCTCGGGGTCACCGCATACTGGGCCGGGTCCGGGGGGCGCGGGGAAACCACCGTGGACGCGTGCGTCGTAGATGTCGTCGTAGGCGTCGGTGTCCTGGGGCACCAGCTGGGCCAACGACTGGAAGAACACGTCATTGCCGCTCGGGGTCGTGCCACCGAGGACTGCGCCGGTGGAAGTGGTGCCGTCAGAGATCAGCGAACGCGTACCGTTCTCCCACTCATACACGTCCCGGCTCAGGGTCAACGACCCAAATCCGCCGGGGAACGCGCCCGTGTTGGTGTCCTGCGAAACGAGCGGGTCGGGCGTGTTGAAGAAGATCTGCGATCCAGTCGAGTTCATCGCCACGGCCTGGCCCGCGGGTGCGTAAGTGCCGCCCGCGCTGTCGCCGAACGTCGCGCTGCCGATTGACTTGCCGCCCTCCGGATCGCACGAGATGCACGTCAGCGAACCGTCGCTCGTGGCATAGCGGTAGATCTGGAACGGAGCGATCTGAGTGACCGGGTCCCCGGCGGTAAGAGTGGAGTTCACGGGACTGCGGAGGTCGAGGGTGGTGCTGTTCGGGATGCTCGCGATCGCGAGCTCCTGCGAGATGGTGCCGTCCTGGACGTAGACGAAGTGGTACTGCTTGAAGCCCTTCGTGCTCGCGACCGTGATCGAGTTGTCCCCAGAGTTGGCCGTGGTCGTCAGGGTGGTAGCCGGCCCGGCGGGGTTCTGAGGCGTGTGGTCGGCGTAGTTCGTGAGCTGCGCGTTCGAGTCGAACGCCAGCACCGTGCCGTCGGCGGTCGGGATTGCCGGCCGGTCCAGGTCGGGCTCGCTGGTCAGCACGGCTCCGGAGCCGTTCGTGACGCAATTCGGGATGCAGCTCTGGACGTCGTATTGCGAGAGCGTCGCGATGAACGTCGTCGCACTCGCGGCGGGCGCCGCCGTGTTGTACACGTACAGGTTTGGCTCCCCGCCGACCGCCGACGCGCCGTTTGTCGTGTTAGTCGCGAGCATGCCGTCGGCGACGAAGTAGACGTGCGAGCCGTCGTTGGAGATCGCGGTCACGCCGAGCACATCGCCGTCCGCCGTCCCGCTGTTGCCCTCTGAAATTGGGACCACTGACTTGGTCGCGGTGTTGAACTCGTACAGCTCGCTGTCGGTGTTGGTGTTGCCACCGAGGCCCTCGCTGCTGGTGAAGAACACGAGCGAGCCGTCCTGGGAGGCACCCTCGTACCGCGCCCCGGCCGGTGCGCTCGGATCGTCGATCGGCGTCGTCGTGTTGTTGCTCAGATCGCGCATGTACAGGTGCGCGGCGCCAACGCCCTCAGCGCCGCCACTCCCGCCCGCGAACGTCGGAGGGCTCTCGAAGAACACCTTCGTGCCGTCGCTCGAGATCGCGTTCGTGGTGGTGCCGAAGAGGTCCGCCGGCGTCCAGGGCTGGTCCAGCCAGTTCCCGTTGCCGGCGATTGCGCCATCGGGGCTGATCAGCGCCTCGACCGCCTCGCCGGAGGCGTGGGCGTTGACGAGCGGGTTGTTGAGGGTGATCTGGTTCGAGCCGGACACCCCGGCGACCGTGTCGGTCTCGACGTCGCTCGATCCTTGGTTCCCGATCGTGATCGGCTGGCCCATCGCAAAGGCCTGGTTGCTGGCGACCGTGAGTGTGCTGTCACCTGCGTTCGCGGGCGCCGAAAGCGTCGTGGTCGTGACGTCGACCAGGGTCGTTGTGCCAGCCGAGACGTTGCGCACGTAGAGGAACTCCGGTGGCGTGTTGAGGCTGGCCAAACCGGTGGCGTCGGGTGTCAGCTGCTCCTGGGTGGTGAAGGCCGCGCTGTTTCCGTCCGGCGTCGCGGCGGCGAGCGTCGCGTTATACGGCCCCGTGCCGCTTCCGGGGAACGGTCCCTGGGAGAGCCACTTCGGCGTGCCGGTCGGGCCCTGGAGGTAGAGGTCGTTGTAGGTCGTCGAGCCTGGACCGCCGGCCCGGTTGGCGCCGCCTGGGTACGACGCCGACGTCCAATAGATCGTCTGGGATAGATCGGAACTCCACCACATCGGGGCCTGCTCCTGGAGCAGCCCCTCCAGCGGAACGCTCGGAGTCGGCGTCTTGGCGGTTGTCTCCCAGCCGCTGGCCGTGCGCGCGGCCTGGTAGAGCTCGACCGACGCCGTGCTGGCGCCGCAGCACCCGCCGATTCCTTCCCAATCGACCAAGTTGCCATTGGTCGAGGCCGCGGCGAAGCCGGGGTCGACGCCGTTCTTGGCAGCAGGCGAGACTTGCTCGTACGCCCGACCGTCGGGCAGCTTGACAGCCCTGGCCCGGCCCGCCATCGCCCACAGCACGCACAGCGCGCACAGCGACAGCACCACCACGCGCAATACGACAGTCGAGCGCGAGGTTGCGACCGAAGATGAACACCGCACCGCCATGGCTGCGCCCATAGGGCGTCGACGCCGGATTCCCGTCCGCAGGGCCGTCATGGATCCGCTCCCTCCTTCATGCCTCGAGTTCATCGCGGCGGCGCGCCGCGATACACACAGGCATTTCTCAAGGCCCGAAAAAACTACCATACACAGCTGCGTTCTCAAAAGTCAAGGTTTTGGGTTGACGAACGTCGGACGGAGCGGAAAGTCGCGTGTTCGCGCACTCTCCGCCTCGGCTCACCCGTCCGTGTCCCGGGCGTGGAGGACAGAGGTAGGAGACGCCAATGTGGGACTGGTCTCAGCCGGCCGGGCAGACCTCAGGCGGCCGGGCAGACCTCAGGCGGCCGGGCAGACCTCAGGCGGCCGGGCAGACCTCAGCCGCCAATCGGCGCGCGAGGATTCGCGCCCCAGAAGATCTGGGTGCCCAGCATCCCGATGATGTGGACGGAGACGATATTGACGACCATCGACTTTGCGGTCGCCGTCCCCACCCCCACAGGTCCACCCCTCGCGGTAAAGCCGTAGTAGCACCCGACGAGCACGATGACGGTGGCCATCGTCATCGCCTTGATGATGCTGTACAGCAGATCGGGCGGGTTCTGAAACTCCCAGAAGATCAGCAGGTAGCCCCCTGGCGAGACGCCGCCGACCTGCTGCACAACGGCGAGATAGCTGGCGAGGAAGCCCCAGCCGACCCCGCCGAGATACACGAACGGCAGGACCAGCCAGGAGGCGAGGAGCCGCGTCGCGCACAGGAACGTGATCCCGCTGATCCCCATCACCTCGAGTGCGTCGATCTCCTCGGAGATCCGCATCGAGCCGATCTCGGCGACGATCCCGGTGCCCACCTTCGCCGCCATCATGTAGCCGAACACGAGCGGGACGAGCTCGCGCAGGTCGCACCACGCCGAGAACACCCCCGAGTACTGAGGAGCCCCCTGGGCCCGCAGCAGATAGGCGCCCTCGATCCCACACTGCAGGCCAATGATGAAGATCAGGCCCCAGATCACGAGCGTCGAGGAGACGATCAGGATCCCGGCCTGGCGGAGGGCCTCGCCGAGGAAGCGCAGCACGCGCAGGTTGAAGACGTCGCGGACGACGGCCCCGATGAACTTGAGCATCTGCCCCGAGCTGACGAGCCAGCCCTGCGGGACCTCGAGCCACTCGTTCATGCGCGACCGCTCTCCGTGCTCATCCGGTCACTTCGCAATCGTCGTGATCGCAGGGTGCGTGGCCAGCAGCACCTGCGTGAAGGTGTAGTTGAACGCGAAGATCCCCAGGAACGCGATCACCACCGCCTGGTTGACCGCACGTCCGACGCCCGCGGCACCGCCGGAGGCGTTCATCCCCTTGTAACAGCAAACGATCGCGATGACCGCCCCGAACAGCGTCGTCTTCACGACCGAGGCCCAGAGGTCGGTCGGCTCGGCGTTGTTGGCGAGCGTCGCGAAGAACGGACCGAGCGGCGCGTGGTTGACGAGGGTCGCCAGGACGCCGCCGAAAATTCCGAACAGGAGCGCGTAGATGTCGAACAGCCCGGTCACGATCATCAGCGCCAGGAACCTGGGAACGACCAGGTTCTTGATCGGATCCACGCCCATCACGACGAGCGCGTCGAGCTCTTCACGGATCTTGCGCGCGCCCAGGTCCGCGGTGATCGCGGTTCCGGCGACGCCGGCTACGACGATCGCGTCGACGAACGGCGCGAACTCCCGGATGGAGGCGAGCACGAAGAACCCGCCGAGACGATCGAGCGCTCCGAACAGCACGAGGAAGTTGGCCGCCTGCAGACCGGGGGCCTCGTACCCGAAGGCGACCGTCGAGAGCAGCATCGGGAACCAGCACAGGCGCATCGCGAACAGGAACTGGAGTACGAACTCATTTCCATAGGGATACGGCGGGCGTATCGCCGAGACGAGCGTCTTGCCGGTCAGCACCATCATCTCGCCGACCTCTTGGACGCTCGAGCGCGTGATCAGGTACGCCCGCTGACCCAGTCCTCCCATCAGCGAGTGATCCGATCCCGTGTTCCCATATTCAGCTACAGCTGACCGCAGCGAGGAGCCCGAACAGCACGGCCGCAAGCGCGACGAGCCGGTGCATCATGCGCAAACTCTAGTCCGTTCGGGCTCCCTGGAGCGTTGGTTTCCTCGAGGCTATTTACGGCAGGGGATCGAGGCCGTGTCGCTGGCCGAGCCCCCGGTGCTGTAGCCGGTCGTGATACTGAACGGCCACTTCCCACCCGGGCCACAACCGGTCGTCTCGAGCCACGACCCCTTGCCCGCGAGGACGTGCAGTTCGGTCAGCTCGATCGGCACGCCGGCAACGACCTGCAGGATCTGCGGCACGACGACGTGCAGCTTGTACGAGTACTTGCCGCTCATCCTGCTGACAGTCCCGACGACGGGCGACTGGACGCGGGCGGGGTTGTTGAGCACGGTGAAGAAGAACACCTTGTTCTTGCCGCCGTTGACTACCGTGATCTGCGGGTGTGTGATCACGGTGTCGGCATACGCGTTGCCGGGCCCGAGCCGACGATCGATGCCTTCGGGCACGCCTTCGGACCGTCCGCATTGAGCCGGCCGTACGAGCACGACTTCGTGCGTGCGCCGTTGTACAGCGAGCCCTTCGGGAACAGCACGTCGAACGTCTGCACGATCGGCTGGGCCGCGCTGCCGAGCTGCTCCCACTTGATCGTCGTGTTCAGCCTCGCCCCCTGCGGGTGTCTGCGCGTGCCCGCCTTGTTGGGCGTGACCTTCGCCGTCACGGTGACGCCCGGTCCCGTGGGACTCTGGGCGATGGCCGGAACGGCGACCGTGGCGAGGAGGCCACAAACTGCGGCGACTCCGAGCTTACGCATGTAGATCTACCTCCCTCGTGAGATATTCGCCGAGTCTCCCACAAACCAGCCGGCCGCGAGAATCAGCCCGACTGAACACATTAGCGTTCCTAAGCGCGAAACGCTAGCGTACCACCCGGCTTCCACAGGGCTTTCGTCGGGAGGTTCATCTTTGATATCCGGGAACTGCCGCGTCTATACTGCCCGCGCCTGGCGGGGGCGCGTCGATCCCCGTCGACCACTTGGCGGCGCTGTCCTGACCCGCCGCCGGAGCGTCTTTTGTCCACGCTGACACGCGAAGTACCCCCGGCGGCGGACTCGCCGCCACCACCGCCATCCGCGCCGCGCTCCCCGGCTCGCTCGCCTTGGCGGCTGCCGGCGCTCGCGGCCCTGCTCGTGGTGGTAGGCGTCGTCGTCTACCTCGCCACCCGCGGCAGCTCCTACCAGTATCGGTTCGACTTCATCGACGCCGGGCAGCTCGTCACCGGGGACCTGGTCCGGATCGGCGGCACGCCCGCAGGGACCGTCCAGGCGATCAAGCTGACTCCGAGCGGCCAGGCGCAGCTGACCGTCTCGATCGACTCGAACTTCGGTCCCTTGCGCCAGGGGACGACCGCGGCGATCAGGGAGCAGAGTCTCGTCGGCGTCGCCAGTCGCTACATCGACGTCAGCCCCGGACCGTCGTTCGATCCGCCGCTACCGAACAACGGCGTCCTCCCGGCATCCAAGACGAGCGGCATCGTCGACATCGACGAACTGTTCGACGCGCTCAACGCCAACACGCGTGCTGGCCTGCGGCGGCTGATCGACGGATTCGCCGAGTGGTACGCCGGAAAGTCGGCCCAGGCCAACCTCTCCGCGCAGTACTTCCCGCCCGCGCTGCAGTCCTACTCGCGGCTGTTCGCCCAGATCGACGCCTCGACGCCGACGCTGAATGAGTTCATCGTCCAGACGAGCTCGGCGCTCGGCGCGATCGATGCGCGCTCCGCCCAGCTGACGGACCTCGTCAGCCAGGCTCGGGTCACGGCGGACGCCCTCTCGAGCCAGGACCAGTCGCTCACGCAGGCGTTGACCAACCTGCCCGGCGCGCTGACCAAGGGATCGACGACGTTCGAGCGGCTGCGCACCTCGACGTTGCCCGCACTCGAGCAGTTCGTCAACGCCACCCGACCGGTGACGGCGCCGCTGCGTCCGTTCCTCGCGCAGCTACAACCGGTCCTGAACGAGGCCGTGCCGACGGTCTCGCTACTGCGGCAACTCCTGGATAAGCCCGGTCCGAATAACGATTTGCTCGATGCCCTGCGCGACCTGCCGCCACTGGCCAGAGCGGTCCGCGGAGACTTCCCGCGCGCGATCAAGGCGCTCACGCAGTCGACGCCGATCTTCGAGTTCGTCCGGCCCTACGTTCCCGATCTGGTCGCGTGGGTCGCGGGCTGGGACGGCGTCTTCGCGCCCTACGACGCCAACGGCCACTACGCGCGGACGGTCCCTATTTTCGACGCGTTCAGCTTCCAGGACAACGCTCGGGGCGGGACGCTCACGGCCAAGCCGCCGAACCTGCGCGGCTCTGGCGGTGCGCTCAAGACGGGCTTCCTCTACCGCTGCCCGGGCGCGGGAATCGTGCCTCCGCCGGACGGATCGGCGCCGTTCGTCGATTCCGGGCCGCTGTCGAACGCCCACTGCCGGCGCTCCGAATCGATCGGGGGTGCGCCGTGAGGCTCGGACGGTGGCTGATCGCGATCGGGATGGGCATTCTCGTCGCCGTCGTCGTAGCGGTGGCGATCAAGAGCACCACGAGCAGTTCTGGCAACACGTACATGGTCCGCGCGATCTTTGACAACTCCTCGTTCATGATCGCCGGCGAGGACGTCAAGATCGCGGGGGTCAAGGTCGGGACGGTCTCCGCCGTGCAGCTGACGCCCCAGAACAAGGCGGCGCTCGTGCTGCAGATCACCGCGCCCCAGTACGTCCCGTTTCGCACCGACGCCCATTGCGAGATCGGGCTCGAGTCGCTGCTCGGCGAGCAGTTCGTGCAGTGCACTCCCACGCAGCCGCGCGCCGCTGGCGCCGCTCCGCCTCCCACGCTGCCGGCGATCTCCTCCGGCGCGGACAAGGGAGAACATGTGGTGCCGCTCCAGAACACGACTTCACCGATCGGCATCGACCTGATCTCCGACATCACGCGGCTGCCCCAGCAGGAACGGCTGCAACTGGTGATCTCCGGGCTCGGCGTCGGACTCTCCGGCAACGGCCACGAGCTGAACGCCGCGCTGCTCCGCGCCGATCCGGCGCTCCAGCAGACCGATCAGGTGATCGCGGTGCTGGCGAACCAGGACCGCCTCATCGCTCGCCTGACCGACGAGTCCGACAAGGTCCTCGCCCCGCTGGCGGCGCAGCGGGCTCACCTCGGCGGCTTCTTCCAGCACGTCGGTGAGGTGGGCCTCGCCGCCGCGCAGCAGGGGAACGCGATCGAACAGAACCTCCGGGACTTCCCCCCGTTCCTGCGACAGCTGAAACCGGCGGCGCAGCGCCTGACTACCCTCGCCGAGTCGATCACACCGTCGCTCCTGGCACTGCGGGCTCAGGCCCCCGCGATCAACGCCTCGCTCAGCGGCCTCGGTCCGCTGGCGAAGGACTCGATCCCGGCCTTCAAGGCGCTCGGCAGCGTGGCCCAGCGCGGCGAGACCGTGTTCCCAAAGATCCACGGCGTCGTCTCCCAGCTCTCGCAGCTCGGCAAGCCGCTGCTGCCGGTCGCCGGCGACATCGCGGCGATCGCGTCGAGCTTCGACAACGCAGGCGGGATCGAAGACGTGATGCGCTTCATTTACTACTACACGGGGACCGTCAACGGCGAGGACGCCGTCAGCCACTACATCCGCGCGAGCTTCGAGGTCGGAGCCTGTTCGGCGCGGTCGAGCTCGGAGGGCCCGGGCTGCGGCTCCACGTTCCGGACGACGACGATCCGCGATTCCACGTTGCAGGCGACCGCGGCCGCGGCTAGACGGGGCGTCGCCATCGCCGAGCGCCGCGCCACCGCCAACACGCGCACCAGCGCGGCCAAGACCCTCCTCAACTATCTCCTGCGATCGTGACCAGAAGGGGCCGACAGGATCCGTTCCGCAACCCGATTCTGATCGGCGCGATCACGATCCTGATCCTCGTGGTCGCGGTCTACCTGGCGTACAACGCCAACAACGGGCTCCCGTTCGTCCCGACCTACGACCTCGACGTCGACGTTCCGAACGCCTCGGGGTTGATCGCCTCGGACAGCGTGCTGATCGGCGGCAGCCGGGTCGGGTACGTCGGGAGCATCACCGCTGCGAAGACGAGCGACGGCACCCTGTACGCGGTCGTCCACGTGAAGCTCGACAAGTCGATCGAGCCGCTCCCGGCGGACTCGACCGACCTGGTGCGTCCGGTTTCCCCGCTGGGCCTCGAGTACTTGCAGATCGAGCGCGGGCACTCCAAGCAGACGCTCGGGGCCGGCGCGACGATCCCGATGACGCAGACGCAGCTGCCCGTTCAGGTCGACGACATCTTCAAGATGTTCACCGCGCGCACGAGGGCGGCGTCGAAGGAGAACCTGAACGAGTTCGGGGACGCGTTCGCGAGCCGGGGCACCGACCTCAACGACGCGCTCAGTCAGCTGCAACCGCTGGTCGGCCACCTGCTCGGGGTCACGACCAATCTGAACGCGTCGCAGACGCGCTTCGCTCGGCTGTTCCCGAGCCTCGAGCAGGCCGCGCACGAGGTCGCACCGGTCGCCGGCCCGGACGCGCAGCTGTTCGTGGGTTTGGACGAGACGTTCACGCCGCTCTCAAACGCGACCCCGGCGCTGCAGGCCGCAATCGCCGGCGGTCCAGCGGCGCTGAGAACCGGCACGCAGGAGCTGCCCGCGCAGGCACGGTTCATCGATGACACGGCCGAGCTGTTCCGCCGGTTCCACCCGGCGTTCGTGAACCTCGCGTCGGCGTCGGTGCAGCTCGCGCCCGCGATCGCCGCCGGCATCCCGGCCGTCAAGCGCGCGCCGCAGCTGGACAATCGGCTGGTCGCGACGCTGGGTGCCGTCGAGCGGTTCGCCGCCGACTCGCGAACGGTCCCGGGCCTGATCCTGCTGACCCAGACGGCGACGGCGCTCGAGCCGACGCTCGCGTTCATCAAACCCGCGCAGACGACCTGCAACTACCTCACGCTCTTCTTCCGCAACCTCGAGAGCGCGGTGTCGGAGTCCGATGTCGTCGGGAGCTTCCTGCGGATCGGGATCCTCGCCCTCCCGCAACTGCCCAACAGCGAGGCTGGGCCATCGTCGGCGCCGGCCAACGGCCCTTCGGCGAAGGGAACTCCGCAGCCCCAGGCCTCGCTCGAAAACGACAGCTTCCTGCACTCGAACCCGTATCCGAACGCAGACGCTCCGGGCCAGACCCCGGAGTGCGAGGCCGGGAACGAGCGCTACATCCCGGGCCGACAGGTGATCGGCAACGACCCCGGCAACCAGGGCCTGCTTACAGAGACGACGAAGCGGAGCCTCCAGTGACCCGCCGGCGCAAGGGCATCTCACCGATCGCGGCGAGCCTGATCGGGATTGCGCTGTTTGCGATCGGGGTCTACTTCGCGTTCACCAAGGCGATCCCGTTCGAGCAGCACTACACGATCAACGCCGTCGTCCGGAACTCGAATCTGCTCGTCCAGGGTTCGCCGGTGCGGATCGGCGGGGTCGGCGTCGGCAAGGTCACCGGCGTCGGTCGCTACCGCAACACGAGTCTCGCGCTCGTGCAGATGCAGATCTCCGGAGCCGGCACGATCCACGACGACGCGACGATCAGGATCCGGCCGCGCCTGTTCCTCGAGGGCAACTTCTACGTCGACCTCTCGCCCGGCACCCCGGGCGCACCGGCGCTTCACAGCGGCGGAACGATCCCCGTTGCCCACACCACCGACCCGGTCCAGATCGATCAGGTGCTCGATGCGCTGCCGGCGGACATGAGGGTCAGGCTCCAGCAGGCGATCCAGGGATTCGGCGCCGCGCTCGACACGCCGCCGACCCCCGCCGAAGCCGCGACCGAGGACCCGGCCGTGCGCGATCTGACCGGTGGCGAGGCGCTCAACAAGACATTGTCGACGAGCGCGCCGTCACTCCGCGACTCGGCGATCGTCTCGGAGGCTCTGACCGGGCCGACCGGACACGAGCTCGCGCAAACGGTCTCGGGTCTCGCGCGCGCGAGCGACGGGCTCGCCCGCGCGGACACGCAGCTGACCGCGCTGATCTCCGAGTTCGACAAGACGATGCAGGCGACCGCCGCGCAGCAGGACTCTCTGCGCAAGACGGTCGCCATCCTCGGCCCCACCGCACAGAATGCGCAGACCGCTTTCACCGCGCTCGACCAGGGGCTTCCCCCGACCGAGCGGTTCGCGCGTGACCTGGCGCGGGGGCTCCCGCAGCTCCCGGCCACGATCCGCGCCGCCTACCCGTGGCTGGCCCAGGCGGGGCCGCTGCTGTCGCCGTCCGAGCTCGGGGGCCTCCTGCACGAGCTCGCGCCGGCGACGGGCGACCTCGCGCAGCTGACCCACGCGACCCGGCAGTTCCTGCCGCGGATCGACGAGTTCGATCGTTGCATCACCGGCGTGTTCCTGCCGACGGGCAACATCGTCGTCAACGATGGGCCGCTGTCGACCGGCGTCCCCAACTACCAGGAGTTCTGGTACGCGATGGCCGGCCAGGCGGCCGAAGCGCAGGGCGAGGACGGCAACGGCAACTTCCTGCGAATCGGCGCCGCCGGTGGTCCGGACACGATCGAGACCGGGCAGACGAACTACTACGGGGCGTCGGGCACGAAGTTTGCCCAGGCCGATCTGCCGCCGCTGCGGACACGCCCGGCGTATCCAAACCGGGTTCCGGCGCTCAGTCGGAGCGTCCCCTGCTACACGCAGCCCGTCCCGAACGTGAACGGCCCGGCGTCGACGGGACCGGCGGACGGGGCGCGTCCGAATGCGCCACCGCCGCCTCTGCCGAACGACCCGACGGGGAAGATCCCGTGAACCGCACGCTCCGTGATATCCGGCGCCAGGCCCGCGCGGTCGTGCTGCTCGCGGCGGTGATCGTGTTCGGTCTGGCGGTCGGCGTCTACCTGGTCGTCCACCAGCGGATCGTCTGGCCAACCTGGGTTCCGTTCGCGGGCAAGCAGGAGTTCGTGCTCAAGGCTCAGGTCAGCGCCGTGGCGGGCGTGCTTCCGGGCCAGGGCCAGGCGGTGACGATCGCCGGCGTGGATGTCGGCGAGATCGACGGTGTGACCCTCACCAACGGCGTGCCGGTCGTCAGCATGGAGATCAACCCGCAGTACGCCAGCCGCATCTACTCGAACGCGACCGTCCTGCTGCGGCCGAAGACCGGCCTCAACGACATGGTCGCCGAGCTCGATCCCGGCAGCGCCGGCGCCGGGACGCGGCTGCACAGCGGCGCGACGCTCGGCGCGTCCCAGACGCTGCCGACGGTCAGCCTCGACGAGGTCCTCTCGCAGCTCGACGGCGACACGCGCGACGAGCTCATGATGCTCGTCTCCAACGCAGGCCAGGCGCTGGCGAACAGCGGCGGCACGGACCTCGGCAATGTGTTCCGGCGCTTCGACCCGCTCTCGCGCAACGTCTTGAAAGCGAGCCATCTCGTCGCGCTCCGCAGCGTCGAGCTCAAGCGGCTGATGGGCAATCTCTCGAAGATCGCCACCGAGCTCGGCGATCGCGACTCGCAGCTGACGACGTTCGTGAAGGGCAACGAGGGCGTGTTCCGCGCCATCTCGAACCAGGACCAGCAGCTCCAGCAGACGATCCAGCTGCTCCCGGGGGCGCTCGGCGCGACGAACACCGCGCTCACTCAGGCGACGACGCTGGGCAAGACGCTGTCCTCCACGCTCGGGCCGCTCGACCCGAGCGCCCGCGGTCTCGGCCCGACCCTGTCTGACCTGCGCCCGTTCTTCAACGAGACCACGCCGGTGATCCGCAACGAGCTGCGACCGTTCTCGGTCGCAGCGCAGCCGACGGCCAAGGAGCTCGTGCCCGCCACGCGCCAGCTCGCCAAGGCAACGCCGCAGCTCGGCACTCTCGCGACCGAGCTCAACAACATCGTCAACGAGCTCGCCTACAAGCCCAAGAACGGACAGAGCTATCTGTTCTACCTCCCCTGGGCCAACCACGACACGAACTCGGTGCTCTCCACCCAGGACGGCGTGGGCCCCGTCCGGCGCAGCCTGATCCTGTTCTCGTGCGGCTCTCTGCAGCTGCTCCAGGACCTCGCCAATCCAAAGAACAACCCGACACTCGCCACCGTGATCCAGCTGCTCACGACGCCGAACTTGAACACCGTCTGCAACGGGAACCTGCCGAAGAAATGATCAAGACCCCACCATCCCCGCTGCGAATCGGCGTCCTGGCGGTGTTCGTGCTCTCGTGCGTCCTGGTTCTCACGTACCTGTGGATCGACTTCGGGGGCTCGGTCCCGTTCGTTCCCCAGGGCTACCGGATCCAGGTGGCGTTCCCCCAGGCGAACGAGCTCGCGACCGGCGCGGACGTCCGGATCGCGGGCGTCAACGTCGGCAAGGTCGTGGCGCTGAACCTCGACAAGCAGGACAACCGGACCGTCGCGACCGTTCAGATCTCGGAGCAGTACGCCCCGATCCCGAGCGATACGCACGCCACGCTGCGGATCAAGACGCTGCTCGGGGAGACCTACATCGACCTGACCGCCGGCAACCCGCACTCGGGCCCGGTCGCCGACGGCGGCCGGATTCCGGACGGCCAGGTCCAGACGAACGTCGACCTCGACCAGATCCTCGCGACGTTCGACCCCCAGACGCGGGCGGCGTTCCAGACCTGGATGCAATCGCAGGCGGGGGCGCTGGCCGGACGCGGCCAGGACATCAACGATACGTTCGGAATCCTGCCCCAGTTCGTCGATTCAGGAGAGAGCCTGCTGGCGACGCTCGATTCCCAGTCGGCGGCGGTTCGCCGCCTGGTAGCGAACACCGGCACCTTCTTCGACGCGATCAGCGCTCGCCAGGGCGAGCTCTCGGGACTGATCACCGCCGCCAACAATCTGTTCCAAACCACTGCCCAGCGCAACCAGCAGCTGGCCGACGTGTTCCGGGCGCTGCCGAACTTCGAGCTTCAGACCCGGCTGACGCTCCCGGCGATCACGCGCTTCGCCCAGCAGGCCGATCCCGTCGTCCGCGCGCTCGAGCCGATCGCCACCGAGCTCACGGGGACCTTCGGAACCACCGCCGAGCTCGCCCCGCAGCTTCACGCTCTGTTCGATCGTCTCGGCCCGACCGTCACCGCGTCCGAGCGGGGGCTGCCGGCGCTCGACAGCATCCTGGGCGCGATCCCGCCGCTCCTCGGCGCGTTCCAGCCGTTCCTGCGCAACGCGAACCCGATCGTCAGTTACATCGGCCTCTACAAGCACGAGGTGACCGGCTTCTTCGCAAACGTCACCGGCGCGTCCCAGTCGCACGACGTAGAGCTGCCGCGCACGTCCAACGAGGTCCACTACCTGCGCACCTCGCAGACGCTGACGCCAGAGGCACTCTCCTTCCTCGACCGCCCGCTCGGCCTCCAGCGCGACGACGCCTACCGTCTGCCAGGCGCGTACTCGCAGCTCGCGCGGGGCCTGTCCGTACTCAACACTGCCGAGTGCTCGAAAGGTAACCCGGCTCCGCCGACGAGCGCGTTCCCGTCGACGCTCGTGCCGCTGATCAAGTCCTACGTGTTCCGGACCGACTCCCGCAACGTCGCCGCGCCACCGTGCATCCAGCAGGGACACGTGCCCGGCTTCACGACGGATTTCCCACAACTGCGCGCGGAACCGGCACCGAGCGTGGGTTAACCCCCCGCTTGGGGGTAACCCGGGATCCCTCTTGATTTCACCTCGCTCGCGCGTGTTATACACAGGCTTTCCGGGAGATCTCTCATGTCCCTCGCTGATGAAGTCCGAACCGTCCGGCAGCGCGTAGCCGCTCGTCTGAGCGAACTCGAGCCATTGGTGCGGGAATACGACGAGCTCGTGAAGCTCGCCGACGAGCTCGGGATCGAGGTTCCCGGCCGCGGACGACCGCGCTCGCCGGCTCGCCCGGCGCAGGATGTCGCCCGACGGGCCGCCGGCGCCAATGCCGCGTCGGATGAGAGCGCGGCCACGGCGACCGCGGCCAAGGGGCGACGCCCGCGTCAGGCCGGTTCGCCGGCTCGCGCGAAGCCGGTCCGCCAGCGCCGGCAACCCGCCTCGGGAGACGCCGAGACCGGAGCCGAGCGCGACGCGCGCGTGATCGACGCCCTGCGGGCCCATCCAGGCTCGACGATCACCGATCTCGCCTCGATGCTCGAGGTGCCGCCTACATCGCTGTACCGCCCCGTCCGCGAGCTCACGACCTCAGGTGCGGTCGTCAAGCGCGGGCGCGGCCTGTTCGTCGAGGAGTGAGCCGCTCGAGACGATCGCCACCGGTTCGGTCGACCGCGGCGTGGGCGGCTTGGCCGCCTCTTTCCGTGCCGCGGCTTGGCCGATGTACGGAAGCATCAGCGAGTACCCAAGGTCAGGCAGCAATCCCATCAGCTGGGGGGTCTGGCCCTGTATCACGCGCGAGTACACGACCTCGTAGATCCCTCCGACGATCGTCTCGGCGGTGATCTCGGGGGGTTGCTCGGCGGTGCCGTCGCCCTGGGCGGCGGCGTGAACCATCTTCGCAAACGTCCTCATCACCGCGTTTCGGCGCTCGATCGCCTCAGGCCCGGCGGCGAGCACCTCGACGATGCACATGTCCGCGAATCGCGGCTCGCTGGCGACGAAGCCAAGGAACTCGGCCAGGCAGTCCCGCACGCGACCGGCAAACGTCGTGTTCGCCGTGAAGGCCTCCTGGACTCGCTGCACGAGCTGCGCCACGACCGCGTCGTACGCGGCCAGGAACGCTTCCTGCTTGTCGCTGAAATGGTCGTAGAAGGTCCGTCGCGAGACGCCCGCGGTGACGATGATGTCCTCGACGCTCATCGCCGAATAGCCGGCGAGACTCGAGACATCGGCGACCGCGTCGAGGATCCGCTCGCGCTGGTTCGAGACGATGAAGGACCGCGGGAGGCCGTGTCGACCCGGGGGCAGCTGATGAGCTTGACGTCCCTGGCGTTTGGCGTTTGGAGACATGTCGTCACAAATTAGCCGCTCGGAAGGCGATCCAGATACTTTGCTGAAAACCGGTCCGTTTATACATCGAGAATCGTCCCTCTAGAACATTCGTTTAGGCTCAGGAAACCCTCTTGTTTCTCGTGCACCCCAAAAGTAGAGTCCGCCGCTGTTCACTGGTCCGACGTGGACCCCGTGATGATCGGGGGATGTCTAAATGTACGCTGCCACGGCATGCACCACATGCGAATCTCTTCGGGTTGCTGCGCTGCGGCTCGTCGGCGATCAAGGGTTCAGCGGGTTGTCGGTCGCCTCTCTGTGCGAAGCCGCCGGGGTCACGCCTGAGGAGTTCGTAGACCACTACCCGACGCCGAGCGCCTGCCTTTACGAGGCCTACGACGAGCTCTCGCAGGATCTTCTCGACGAGATGGCGGATGCATTCAACTGCGCGTTGAGCTGGCCCGAGGCGCTGACCAGCGCCCGGTCGCGGATCCTGACCAGGCTCTCCGAGCACCCGGAGGAGGCGCGGATGCTGTTCGTCGAGACGCTGCGCGGCGACCGGGAGCTCCGGCGCCGGCGCGAGCAGGGTCGCCAGCGAATGTTCGCGCTGATCCTCTCCGAGCACCGCCGGCGCGGTGACCTCGACCAACTCTCGCCGGTACAGCTCGAGATGCTGCTCGGCGCGAGCTTCCACCTGATCGCCACGCGTGTGGCCGAAGGACGGGTCGACGACCTCCCCGACCTCTGCGGGGAGCTCGCGGAGCTCACCGGCATGTTCGAGCCGCTCGCGGCCGCGGTCTACCTAGCCGCAGCGCGGAGCCGGCGGGTTTCGGGGGCGCCGCGGCGCGGCGCTTCGATGGCGCCCGGCGTGACTGCCTGTTGGACCCGGCGCCTGTCGCCGCCGGCGCCTGTCGCTCCCGGCGCCTGTCGCCCCCGGCGCCATCGCCCCCGGCGCCTATCGCTCCCGGCGCCTATCGCTCCCGGCGCGACGGCGCTCCAAGGCGGGACATCACGCCGCAGATTTGTAGCGCCGCATCTCCAATTTGGCCCTGTGGAGAAATTGCTCCCATTTGGAGACTATGTTGTGTTCAAATCCGTTTGGACATCTGTACATACAGGCGCTCCTAGTTCTACAGACATATACGTTTCCTATTGTCTTTGTCCTAAGCAGCCCGATATGCTCGCCACGATGGCCGAACAGCGCGCACCTGTTGACACCCGCCGCCTGCCGCGTGGCAGGCACGGCCTGCTCCCCGGCGCCGTCGTCGAGAACCAGCGCCAGCGGTTGATCCATGCCGTCCCGCCGGTGGTCCACGAGAAGGGGTTCATCGCGATGACGGTAGAGGATCTGGCGGGCCGCGCCGGCGTCTCGCGCAAGACTTTCTACGAGAACTTCCACGACAAGCGCGACTGCTTCCTCGCCTCCTATCGCCAATACGCGCGTGAGCTCGCGGCGGTGGTGGAATCGGCATCCGCCGTGGGGAACGACTGGGCCGAGCGCACGCGATCGGCGCTGGGCGCGCTGCTGCGGTTCCTCGCCGCGCGACCCGACGTCGCGGACATGGGCGTGGTCGAGTTGATGGCGGCAGGGCCGGAAGCGCTCGCCGAGCGCGACCGGCTCGTCGCGGGATTCGCAGCGCTGCTCGGCGACGAGGCGTTGGAGGCGGCGCCGGCGCCCGTGACTCGTCTGATGCTAGAGACGATCGCGGGTGCGATATGGCAGCTGATCTACGCCGCCGTGCTCACCGGTCATGCCGAGCAGGTCGAGGAGCTGCTCCCGACGTTCATGTACATGGTGCTCGTTCCGATGCATGGTCCGGAGGGCGCGGCCTCCAGAGCGCAACTCGTTCCGGCACTGGAGTGAGCGATGAGTGGCACCGCGGGGACTCCGCGGACATTCCCCGGTGAAGCCCCGCCGACCACACCACCGTTGCCCCGCGGGAGGCACGGTCTGCCCCATGCGTTCATCGTCACCAACCAGCGCAGGCGGCTCCAGATTGCCATCGCCGAGGCGTGCGCGGAGAAGACCTATCCCGCCGTCAGGATCCAGGACATCACCGACGGCGCTCGGGTCTCGCGGCGGACGTTCTACGACCTGTTCTCCGACAAGGAGGACTGCTTCCTGGCGACATATGACGTGTGCATTGAGGCGGTTTTCATCTCGCTCAACCGTGCCTATGCAGCGGCCGGGCCCTCGTGGGAGGCTCGCGTTGGGGCGGCACTCAAGAGGCTGCTCGAGCTCTGCGCCGAGGACCCGGCGTTCGCCCATCTCGTCGTGGTCGACGTGCACACCGCCGGGCGGGTCGCGCTCGAGCGACGTGACGCGACGCTTCGTCGCTTCGCCCAGTTCCTCGAGCCGGGCCGTAGCGGGCTCCCACCCGCGCTCGCCAGCTACAAGCCCCTCACGGAGGCAGTGATCGGGGGCCTGTTCGAAGCCCTCTACAACCGCATTAAGGTAGGGGACGCCAAGCAGCTGCCGGCGCTCACACAAGAGCTTCACTACTGCACGCTGGTGCCGTTTCTCGGCCACGCCAAGGCGCTCGCCGCCAGCCATTCCGTCGCCGCCTGAGCGTTGCCGCCCTCAGAAGTCCGGAGCGGCAGGCAGGCCCGCGTAGTTCTCTGCCAGGCTCGTCGCCGCGGCCGGCGAGCGCTCTAGATAGTCGAGCCGTGCGAGCTGGAGCATGCGGTCAAACTCCCCGGTCCCGAGGTCGTGGAATAACTGTGTCATGTAGTTGGAAAAGTCCTGGGCGCGCCACACCCGGCGCAGAGCGGTGTCCGAATAGGCATCGAGCCCGTCACGTGAGCCGCTGGCATACCAACGAGCCAGAGCCGCGGCCAGTAACCGGACATCGTTGACAGCCAGGTTCAGCCCTTTGGCTCCCGTCGGCGGAACGATGTGGGCAGCGTCGCCGGCGAGGAACAGCTGGCCGAAACGCATTGGCTCGCAGACGTAGGTCCGCATCGGGGTGATCCCTTTGTCGACGATCTCCCCCTCGTTGACCCGCCAGCCCTTCGTCGCCTGGCGGGTCTGGAGCTCGTCCCAGATCCGCTCGTCGGGCCACCGCTCGATGTCCTCGTCCACGGGGACCTGGAGGTACAGGCGACTCACGGTCGATGAGCGCATCGAGTAGAGCGAGAAGCCGTGCTCGTGCCAGGCGTAGATGAGCTCATCGGTGGCGGGGACGGCCTGGGCCAGGATCCCGAGCCACGAAAACGGATACGTGTACTCGTGCTCGGTCAGGAACTCATCGGGAATCGACGGGCGGCAGACGCCGTGAAAGCCATCGCACCCGGCGATGAAATCGCACTCGAGCTCATGGCTGGCGCCGTCCTCGTTGTAGGTGATCTTCGGCCGCTCCGTGCCGAGGGCATGGACCGCCACGTCGGCGACCCCGAAGTGCAGCTCGCAGCCGCGGTGCAGTGAGGCGTCAACCAGGTCCCTCACGACCTCCTGCTGCCCATAGATCGTCACGTGCCGTCCGGTCAGTTCGGCGATCGGAATACGCAGCGTGCGCCCCTGCCTGCGGAGGTTGATGCCGTCGTGCTCGAGGCCCTCCCGTACGAGCCGCTCACCGAGCCCGAGGTCTTGCAGCACGTCGACGGTGTTCTGCTCGAGCAGCCCGGCGCGGACTCGCGTCTCGACGTACTCGCGGCTTCGAACCTCGAGCACGACGGACTCGACCCCCTCACGCTGAAGCAGCAGGCCGAGCGTAAGCCCAGCCGGGCCGCCACCGACGATCCCCACCTGCGTCCTCACTGTGCTGGCCACATCGGTAGAGGGAGGGGCACCAGGCGGAGCGTATAAGGTGAAACCATGCGATCACCAGAGCCGGCGGAGGGTTGCGGGCGATGAGCACCTCCTACGTCCTCGACGCGGTGCGCACGCCGTTCGGCCGCTACGGCGGCGGGCTCTCCGAGGTCCGTCCGGACGACCTCGCGGCTCACGTCGTCCGAGAAGCGCTCCGCCGGGCCCCGTCCCTGGATCCCGAACAGATCGACGACGTCATATTCGGCGATGCCAATCAGGCCGGCGAGGACAACCGCAACGTGGGGCGAATGGCGTGCTTGTTGGCCGACATTCCCACCTCGGTGCCAGGATCTACGATCAACCGACTGTGCGGCTCGAGCCTCGACGCCGCGATGCAGGCGAGCCGCATGATCGAGTGCGGCGACGCCTCGATCGTGATGGTCGGTGGGGTCGAGTCGATGAGCCGGGCACCGTGGATCTTGCTAAAGCCGGACCGGCCGTTCGCGCGGCAAAACGAGCAGCTCTACTCGAGCACGCTCGGCTGGCGGATGGTCAATCCCGAGATGCCCGACCAATGGACGATCTCGCTGGGGCAGAGCGCGGAGAAGCTCGCCGGTCTGTACGAAATCACGCGTGCCGCACAGGACCAGTTCGCGCTCCGCAGCCATCAGCGCGCGGCGGCGGCGTGGGACGACGGCTTTTACGACGAGTGGGTGGTCCCCGTTCCCGACACCGAACTAGAACGCGACGAGAGCATCCGTCACGACACTTCGCTCGAGAAGCTGGCAAACCTCAAGCCCGCGTTCACTGATCACGGTACCGTGACCGCGGGTAACTCCTCGCCATTGAACGACGGCGCGGGGGTGGCACTAATCGCCGACGACGCCGGAGCCGAGACCGCGGGGCTCGAGCCGCTGGCACGGATCGTGTCGCGCGGAGCCGCCGCGGTCGACCCGGACGTGTTCGGAATCGCGCCCGTCGAGGCCGCGAACGTCGCGCTGCGCCGCGCCGGCATCGGCTGGGACGACGTGTCGGTCGTCGAGCTCAACGAGGCGTTCGCCTCGCAGTGCCTCGCCGACATCGGCGAATGGAGGGAGCTCGATCCCGAGAAGGTCAATCCGAACGGCGGCGCGATCGCGATCGGACATCCGCTCGGGGCTTCCGGGGTGCGCATACTCGGCGGGTTGGCACACGAGCTCAGGCGACGCGGTGGCGGGTTCGGCGTAGCGGCGATGTGCATCGGCGTCGGACAGGGTTTGGCGATTCTGGTGGAGGCCGTTTGATGAGCAGTGTCCCCGAGGTGAGCAGCGATGAGCGCGTGATCTACGACGGTGTGTCGGATACGCCCATGAGTTATGTGCGTGCAGGAGCCGACGCCGATCCCCCTCTCGACTTCGCGCCGTACAAATCCACGGCGCTGCGCCATCCGAAGCATCCGTTGGTGTACTTGCCGCAGTCGATCACCGAAGTGACGGGTCCGCAGTTGGGCGATGAGCGTGTGGTCACTGGTGACAGCGACTTGACTGCCCAGCATGGCGGAGAGCCGATCGGGGAGCGGATCACCGTCTCCGGTCGGGTCCTGGACACCGAAGGCAAGCCCCTCAGGGGAACGTTGGTCGAGGTGTGGCAGGCGAACGCGGCGGGTCGGTACAGGCATTCGTGGGATCGGTGGCCTGCGGAGCTCGATCCCAACTTCTCCGGTGCCGGGCGCTGCCTCACAGACGACGAGGGTCGCTACAGCTTCACGACCGTCAAGCCCGGGCCCTATCCGTGGGGCAACCACTACAACGCCTGGCGCCCGTCGCACATTCACTTCTCGGTGTTGGGGCGGGCGTTCGCCCAGCGACTGGTGACACAAATGTATTTCCCCGGCGATCCACTGTTCGAGTTCGATCCAATCTTCAACTCGGTCCGCGACGCCGAGGCACGGAAGCGGATGATCTCGCGGTTCTCGATGCACAGGACCACTCCCAACTGGGCACTCGCCTACGAGTTCGATATCTACCTTCGCGGACCGGGGGCAACACCGTTCGAGGAGTCACATTGACCGGCTTTGAGTTGACGCCGTCGCAGACGGTCGGGCCGTTCTTCGCCATCGGGTTGCCGTGGGAGCGGGGGCCGTTCGCGGCCGCAGAGGGGACGCCGGGGGCATTCCGGATCACTGGAAGCGTGTACGACGGGGCGGGGGCCGCGGTCCCTGACGCGATGATCGAGACCTGGCAGGCCGATCCATGGGGTCGCTTCGCGGACATGCATGGATACGGCGAGCGCTCCGAGCTCGAGGGGTTTCGGGGCTTCGCGAGGTTCGCGGCCGAGGACGGCGATGGCAGCTATGAGATCGTCACCGTCAAACCGGGGCCTGTTCCCGGTCCGGGTGGTGGGCTGCAGGCACCGCACATCGACCTCTCGGTGTTCGCGCGCGGAATGCTCAACCGCTGCGTGACCCGGATCTATTTCGCCGACGAGCCCGACGCCAACGCCGCCGACGTCGTGCTGGCGAGCGTTCCCGAGCACCGCCGGCACACGCTGCTGGCCACGGCGACCGAGCAGGGGTATCGGTTCGACATCCACCTCCAAGGCCCAAACGAAACCGTCTTCTTCGAAATTTGATTCCGGTCGCGTGAGCACCGCGAGCGGCATCCGCGAACGCCACTTCGTGCAGTCGCTCGAGCGCGGCCTCTCGGTCATCCGGGTACTCAACGTTCCCGCGCCGGGCCTGACCCTCACCGATGTCGCGCGCGAAGCGGACCTTACCCGCGCCGCGGCGAGACGCTTCCTGCTGACGCTCGTCGACCTCGGATACGTTCGCTGCGAGGACCGCCGGTTCTCGCTGACGCCGCGCGTGCTCGAGCTCGGCTACTCGTTCCTGTCGAGCCTGACCCTGCCCGAGATCGCCCAGCCCCATCTTCGCGACCTCGTCCAGCAAGTGCACGAATCGTCGTCGGTGTCGGTACTCGACGGGACCGACGTCGTCTACGTGGCGCGCGAACCGACGCAGCGCATCATGACCGTCGCGATCGCAGTCGGCACACGCTTCCCCGCCTTCGCCACCTCGATGGGCAGGGTGCTCCTCGCCGGATTGGACGAGGCCGAGCTCGACGCGTTCTTCGCTCGCGCACAGCTCACGCCGCTGACCGCCGGGACCGTTACGAGCGAGGACGCGCTGCGAGAGGTGATCGAGGCCGTCCGCGAAGCGGGCTGGGCGCTCGTCGATCAGGAGCTCGAAGATGGGCTGCGCGCGGTGGCCGTCCCGATCCGCAACTCCCGGTCGAAGGTCGCGGCGGCGATCAACCTGTCCACGCAAGCGAGCCGCCGGACGCCGCAGATGATCGAGGACGAGCTGCTTCCACCGCTGCTGGAGACCGCGGCTCGAATCGAACGGGACCTAGCCGCCGGCGGCTGAGAGAGCTACTTTTCCCGCCGTGACCCCGCACGCCGTCACCCACATCAGCCAGGCGTATCCGGACCGGGTCGAGGTCCGGGGCCGGGACCTGTGCGGCGGGCTGATGGGTCGCCTCAGCTTTACCGAGTACTTCCACCTGCTGCTGACAGGCCGCGAGCCGACCGAAGACCAGCGCTTCTTTCTCGACCTCCTGCTCGTCGCGATCGCCGAGCACGGCATGATGCCCACCAACGTGGCCGCCCGCATGACCCTGGCCGCCGATCCGGGTTCGCTCCAGGGCGCGGTCGCGGCCGGGATCCTCGGCTGCGGCCCGGTCATCCTCGGGACCGCCGAGTCCTGCGCGCGGCTGCTCGAGCAGGCACAGCGGCAGGTGACCGCCGGCGGCGCGCCGGAGGCCGTCGCCGCAGAGATCGCCCGCGCGGTCCAGGCCGCGGGCGAGCGGTTGCCGGGGTTCGGACACCCCATTCATCATCCGGTCGATCCTCGCGCCGAGCGGATCCTTGAGCTCGCCGACACCCGCGGCGTCAGCGGACCGCATGTGCTGCTCGCGCGCTGGCTGCGCGACGGCGCTGCGCGGGCGTGGAGCAAGCCGCTCGTCATGAACGTCTCGATGCCGATCGCAGCCGTGATGCTCGACCTGGGCTTTGCGGCGGCGGCGGTGAAGTCGATTCCGATCCTCGCCCGCACCGCCGGCCTACTCGCCCATCTCGCCGAGGAGCAGGGGGACTCCGTCGGGTTCGTAATGGCCAGAGGGGCCGAGGAGACGATCGTCTACGAGCGTTCACGGCAGGACGGAAGCGGCTGATGCCGGCCCGGGAGATCGAGACACGACCGTGGGCGGATCAGTTGGCGGCCGACGACTCCTCGTATCGAGACCAGCTCTCGTACCTGTTCGCGCGGTCGGAGTTCTATCGGCAGAAGCTCGCGGCGGCCGGGTTCGCGTCCGAGCGCACGGCCGGCGGCCTCTCGGAGATCTCGCAGCTGCCCCTGACCGACAAACACGAGATCAGAGCCACCTTGACGCCGGGGAATCCGGTCGGCGCCCATCTTTGTGCGGCACCGTCCGAGATTGTCCGAATCCATTCGACGAGCGGGACGACCGGCACGCCCAGCTACATCCCGCTGACGGCGGCCGATCTCGAGAACTGGGTGACGAGTTCGGCTCGCAGCTACGCGGCCTCGGGCGTCAGCCCCGGGCAGCGGATCGTCTCCACCTACAACGCCGGGCCCTTCGTCGCCGGCGCGGCGCTCGCCGCGTTCGACCGGATCGGCCTGTGTCACGTCCCGATGGGCACAGGGAACACCGACGGTCTGCTGACGGCGATCGAGCGACTCGAGCCGGAGGCTGCGGTGCTGACGCCTTCATACGCGGCCTACCTGATCGAGCGGGCCGCGGAGCGAGGCTTTGATCTACGCGGCTCGAGCGTGGAGCGCGTGCTCGTGGCCGGCGAACCGGGCGGCGGTGAGGCCGCGTTTCGGGCCACGCTCGAGGATGGCTGGGGGGCCAAGGTCACGGAGGCGATGGGTATCGGCGACATCGGCCCGTCTTTGTGGGGCGAGTGCGGGGAACAGGAAGGAATGCACCTCGGTGCTCGCGGCTTCGTCCACGCCGAGCTGATCGACCCGGAGACCGGCGCCACGGTCGAGCTGGACGATGGCGCCACCGGTGAGCTCGTGCTGACCCATCTTCGCCACCGGGCGGCACCGCTCCTGCGGTTCCGCACTCGCGATCACATCCGGTTCTGGACGAGCCCGTGTCGATGTGGCCGTACCAGTCCGCGCATCCGGTGCGTCGGGCGCAGCGACGACATGCTGATCGTCCGAGGTGTGAATCTGTTCCCGTCGGCAGTCCGCGAGGTCGTGAGCGCGTTCACGCCCGAGGTCAGCGGTCACATCCTCGTCAAGCCCCAGGCCCCGGGTGTAAAGCAGGAGCCACCGCTTCCGGTGAGCGTCGAGCTCGGGCGCGAGGCCACGCCTCCGGCGGGCCTGGCGGAGGCGATCCGCGAGAAGCTGCGCAGCCGCCTGATCGTCCAGACGCGGGTGGAGCTGGTGCCGTGGGGGAGCCTGCAGCGCAGCGAATACAAGTCGAAACTCGTCGAGAGGTAGCGAACCGTGCGAAAGCTTCAGACCCAGGGGGTTCACCACATCACACTCGTCGGCGCCGACCGCCAGACGTCGATCGACTTCTGGGAGGGCGTCCTGGGGATGCCGTTCGTATTCGAGCAACCTAACCTCGACAACCCGTCAGAGAGCCATCTGTATTTCGATCCCGGCGACGGGCGACTCATCACGATCTTCACCAACGAGGATCGCGCCGGCGATCCAAGCCGGACAGCGACCGATCCGGGCTGCGTGCACCACATCGCGCTGTCGGTCTCCCAGGCCACCTTCCACCAGGCGGTGGAGCGACTCGATGAGCGGGAGATCCGGCACAGCGGCGTCAAGGACCGCGGCTTCATGGATTCGATCTACTTCGAGGATCCGCTCGGCTTGCTGATCGAGCTGGCGTCCTATCGCTTCGAGCCGCCGCACGGTTATACGCACGCGGAGGTATTGCTCGAAGCCCACAAGCTTCGCGTGGAACGTGGCGACTACAACATCGCCCCGATCCACCTCGCCGATGCAATTGAGGCGCTCGTCAGGCGATCGCGGGCGTCGCTCTCCGATGACCGATCGCCGAAGGACCCCTATCAACACGAGAAGGTCGTGTAACGGACCGGAGGAGATCTAATGGCAGCGAACACGCTGAGCATCCTGAAGCCGAGCGTCAACAACCTGACGGCTCGGATCTTCGTGAGGGCCGCGGGCCTCGACTTCGAAGAGGTCGACGTGTGGGGCAAGAAGGGCACGCCGGAGTTCCTGGCGAAGGACCCGGCCGATCTCACCCCATTGCTCGAGGAGGACGGCCTCGCGCAGGGCTCCCTGTGGGAGAGCTGTGCGATCATGCAGTACCTGTGCAACAAGCACGGCCTGGACCGGTTCTACCCCACCGACCCGGCCCAGCGGGCGACGGTCGACAGCGCGATGTTCTACTTGATCGGCACGCTCTACCCGGTCGTCGCCCGCGCCACGTACCCGCTGCTCGGCTTCCCCCAGTACGCGGGTGAGGTCGGCTCATCGGATGCCGACGACGCCGCGAAGGCCCAGGCGCAGAAGGATGCCGTGGCCGCGATCGCCCAGCCGCTGGAGGCCTACCGCACGTTCTTCATCGGCGACAAGCGGTTCATCGGCGGAGACGCTCCGTCGATAGCCGACATCCGGCTCGCCGCGACGCTCGAGTTCCTGCACGCGATCGACTACGACTTCCCACAGTGGGCGCGGGACTACATGGGAAGGGTCGAGTCGAGCCTCGGCGACGCGTATTCGGAGCCGGCGGCGGACGTCCGTGGCTACGTGGAGTCGATCAAGGCGCCCGTCGCGTAATCGAACGCCGGCGCGCGGGCTGCTCCAGCGCCAGGTACGATCCGCCGCAGGTGAGCCGGGAAGACTGGTCGGCGCTTTCGTTGTCGACCGATCGGGGAGTAGGTGTCACGCCCGGCCACCGTGGTTTCTGGATTCAGGGCACGAGGCTGACGGGGGATGCCCGTGCTCGCGGCCATTCCCCTGTTCCTGGCATCGCTGGCTGTGACGTTGCTCGCCGCGCGCCTGTTCGCGCGCAGGCTCGATCGGCTCGGGAAACGGTTCGGCTTTCCCGAGGCGCTGATCGGGCTGCTGACCGCCCTCGCCGCCGACGGGCCAAACGTCTCATCGGCTCTGTACGCGCTGATCCGCGGGGCCCACAACGTCGGCGTGGGCGTGATCATCGGCTCCAACGCCTTCCAGCTCGCGGCGATGATCGGCCTGAGCGCGCTGCTCGCCGGATCCGTGGTCCTCGCGAGGGAAGCCCTGCTCCTGGAGGGTCTCGCCGGGGCGGCGGTCACGCTGATCGCCGGAGCTCTCCTCATCGGCTGGCTGTCGCCGGCTGTCGCCGTGGCGCTCGCCGCCGGCGTGGCGGTCCCGTATCTCGTGATCGTGGTGGGCGGATCGGATCTGCTGTTGCGGCGGCGGCGAGCCCACCGGGCCACGGGGAATCTCGCGCGCTACCTCGACCAGCGGCCGGCTCCGAAGCGACCGGCGGCGCCACCTTCGGACCCCACGCATCACCTGCTGGCCCTGATTGCCCTTGACGTCGTGCTCATCGTCGCCGCGAGCGCCGGCATGGTGCAGGCCGCGCTGGACCTCGGCGGACACTGGCACGTGTCAAGTCCGGTGCTCGGCGTGCTGGTCCTGGCGCCGCTGACCAGCGTGCCGAATGCGATCACCGCCGTGCGCCTCGGGCTCGCGGGTCGCGGCGCGGCCCTCGTCGCGGAGACCTTCAACAGCAACAGCATCAATCTCAGCGCCGGCATCGTGCTCCCCGCGCTGTTCACAACCCTGGGGGCGCTGACCACGACGGGGAAGCTGCAGCTCGCGTGGCTCGCTGGCATGACTGCGATCTCGATCGCGATGCTGGCGCGGCCTCGCGGGATGGGCCGGATCGCGGGTGCGATGCTGATCGCCCTCTACGTGGGCTTCGTCGCGCTCGAGGCGTTCTCTTGATAGGCGCCACCGCGCAGCGCCCGCGCGCGCAATTCCGGGAGGACCTCCTCTGTCCAGCGCAGAGCGACAGCTCTGGCCGCCGCATCGAGCGGATGATCCTGGCATTCGCTTAACGGCGGCCCGCAACTGAGGTTGCCGAGCTCAGCCGGTCGCGCCCGTTCTCTTGGGTTGAGGCGGTCGCACAAACAACCGGTTTGTCGGAAAGTGATGACAGACGCCCGGTGCTTCCGCACGCCGGGACCGGGCAAGACCTCCCCGGCGGGCCTTGCAGAACCGAGGCTGGTCGCGAAACGCAAACCCTCTTTGCGTTTAACGACCAGCCTCCCCGGCGAAGTCGCCGGGTCCGGGATTCGGTCGCGCGAACCGCGCCGGTTGACAAGAACAGGAACCGCAGCTCACTTTGGGCGACAGCGTCGGTTACTTGCGGTGGTGGTGGGAGAGGAACGCCGCCGACTCGCGCGCGACGATCGAGATCAGGTTCCCTTGCGAGAGGTTCGCGTCCAGCAGGTGGAGCCCCCACGCCGGAGTCGGCGCCGGCGAGGGCGTCTGCGCTCCGTTGTGGGCCGTGATCTCGAGCACGTGCGCGCCGTTCGAGTCCTCGCATTGGGCGCTGTAAGAGCGCGGCGATGCCCAGTACACGGTCGCGGGCGCCGGTACCTTCCAGTTCAGGACGCTGAGGCCGAGCGCGATCGTGGAGCCAGGCGCGAACGGAGCACTTGGCTGGATCGGATCCAGCAGCCCACTCCCGCCCGCGAGGTTCGCCGGGTTGGTACACAGCACCTCGTCGCCCTTCGGGGGCGTCCCCATGCCGAGCGCCGTCAATGCTCCGGGGCGACCGAACAGGCTGTCGCTCGGCACCGGCTGGTCGAAGGTGGAAAAGGCGATCACGCACCCGAGCTGCGCCGGGCGGCGGCAGGCCGGGATGTGCTTGAAGTCACCGCCGATACCAGTGTTGCCCTTCACCAGCACGTTGCCACCCATCAGGATCGCCGACAGCAGCCGCTTGCGAACGGCGGGCTTGGGATCGACCTCCTTGGCGATCATGGCCTCGAGCACGCCCGCGCCCTGCGAGTGACCGATCAGCACGAACCCCCGGCCGTGGTTGAAGTGCTTCAGATACTCCTGGAATGCGTTCTCGACGTCGCTCAGGCCGAGGGCGGGATTTGCCTTGGTACTCGACGCTCCGCCCAGTCCTGCTCCGGCGAGCGTGACCTGCCGGTACATCGGCGCGTAGACCTTGCAGTACTGCGAGTAACGACTTACCTGGTACAGCGCGATCGACTGCTCGGTGTCCTGGATCTGAAGGTCGCTGTTACCGGTCTTCTCATCGCTGACGGTCGGATAGACGTAGAAGCAGTCGACCGGCGGCTTGCGCTCCGCCTTGGGGTGCTCGACGCCGACCGCCTGAGTCAGCGGAGCGTTGAACACGGTCGTCGACAGGCCCGGCGTGCATGGATCGGGTTTCACCCCCGGCTTGCACAGCCACACCGTTGCCCCTGCGCCGGGGCTGACCGCCCCCAAGACCACGGCCGTCGCGATCGCGACCAGGCCAGCGATCGCCAACCGAACGCTCCTACCGGACAGTGCTTGAACCAACATCGATATCTCCTTCCCTCCTACCAGGATGGGCCTTTCCGCGGGTACCGTTCTCTGCATGTTGAACCGCGGTGTCCAACGACGGCCCGGCCGTCCCGCGGCAGCCACCAAGGATCAGGTGCTCGACGCCGTCAAGCGGCGCTTCCTGGCGGGAGAGCGGATCGACATCCAGGCCATCTGCTCCGAGCTGGGTGTGTCGCGGGCCACGGTTCACCGGTGGTACGGCTCCCGAGACACTGTGATCGGAACGGCGATGGTCGAGCTCGTCGCGCCGCTGTTCCGCCGGATCGAGCGCTCCGAGCCGGGGTCCGGAGCCGAGCGGCTCGTTGTCGTGTTCGAGCGTCAGCTGCGGGCGCTCGCGGATGACCGGGCCTTTCGCCGATTCCTCGAGCATGAGCGCGAGGCGGCACAACGGATTCTCACCGCCTCCGACGGCGTCGTCGAGCCTCGAGTGGTCGCGCTCATACACGAGATGGTCGAGGGCGAGATCGAGCGGGGCTATGAGCCGCCAGCGGACGCGGATGTGATCGCCTACGCGATCGTCCGCATGGCCGAGTCCTTCCTGTATGCCGACGCGGCGAGCGGGTTTCGTGGCGACTTTGACCGGCTCCGGTCCGTGTATGGAGCCCTGCTCGGGGCGAGTCGTGTGCGCGATCATCGACGCCGCATTTGATACACGGGCCGAAACTGTACTAAAAGCCTGCGGCGCCTGGCTCAGGTTGCGAGCTGAACGATTCCGAAGGCCAGGAGCGCGATCCCGATCGTCGCCGTCAGCGGGCCGACGATCGACGGCCAGTGCTCAGTCAGCCAATCGCCTACCGGTTTCAAGACGAGATCGGCACGCTGTCCCATCGCGGCGACCACGACGGCGATGATGATCAGCGGGAGCGTGTAGATCAGGCAGTAGAGGACGATCAGGAACACCTTGCCGGGAGTCGAGGCACCTGACCCGACGATCAGCGCGATCGCGGCGAAATACGGGAATGCCGTCAGGAGCTCCAGTCCGGCGATGCCGGCGCCGATCAGCGCGGGCGAGCCATGCAGCGTGCGCCGATGATCGGCGACTCCGGAACCCGCAAGCGATCTCCGCCGAACCCAGACGATCGTGCCTCCGACCGTCAGCACGAGTCCGGCCGCCGCGATCAGCAGGTACTTGACGGTCGCCCCCGGCTTGGGGACGAGCGAGAGGATCAGATCGCCGAGGCCCAGTGCGAACGCCAGGCCGAAGAGGAACGTGACGGTCCACGCCGCGAGCGTGAACGCGGCAGTTCGCCACCTCGGCCGGCTACCCGTGGCGACGAACAGCTCGCCGCCGATCAGTGACGGGTTTATGCAGTCCGGCAGCGCGATGACCGCCACAGACAACGCGAGCTTGAGCACGCGGCGCCGTGTGTCAGCCGCGCCGGAGGAGTCGCCCGACGGCGGCCATCATCTCTTCGGTTCGTTCGTTCTGCTGATCGGGCTCGGCGCCGATCACGCACGTGTGCGCGTGCCCGTCGAGCAGCCCGAGCGCGACCTTGTCGAGCGCGGCTTGGGCGGCGCTGATCTGGGTGAGGATGTCGATGCAGTAACGATCGTCCTCGACCATCCCCTCGATCCCGCGGATCTGGCCCTCGATGCGTCGTAGCCGCGCGAGCAGCTGGTCCTTGCTCGCGGTGTAGCCCCTCGGCGGGGTCTCAGAAGTGGACATTACCGAATCATATCAAATAACCCCTACCCCCTAGGGGTATCTGATAGTCTTTGGTCATGAGCGTTTTGGACGTGATCTGGCACGGCCTCAGGGACTCGTTCCTGATGGCGTGGGAGGTGTGGTGGGCGCTCGTACTTGGGTTCGCAATCTCGGCGATCGTGCAGGCGTGGGTCCCGCGCGAGCGGATCGAGAGCGTGATGAGCGGCTCGGGCCCCCGTTCGGTCGGCTGGGCGACGGGACTCGGCGCCGCTTCCTCGTCGTGCTCATACGCCGCGATCGCGATCGCGAAGTCACTGTTCCAGAAGGGAGCATCCGCTGCGAGCGCGCTGGCCTTCCAGTTGGCCTCCACCAACCTCGTGTGGGAGCTCGGGCTCGTCCTGTGGGTGTTGATCGGATGGCAGTTCACGATCGCGGAGTACGTCGGCGGGATCGTGATGATCTTGCTCATGACGGTGATGCTCCGGGCGTTCGTGAGCCGCCAGGTCGAAGAGCAGGCTCGCGAGAACGCGCGTGCCGCCGACACGCGGCATCAGCACGACGCCGCGGGCGAGCGGCTGCCGTGGCGCGAACGCCTCACGTCGCTTCGCGCGTGGTCGGACGTGGCGCACAACTTCCGCGGCGACTGGCAGATGTTGTGGAAGGAGATCACGCTCGGGTTCGTGCTCGCCGGGTTCATCGCGCAGTTCGGCAACGGCTTCTTCGAGAAGCTGTTCATCCACCACGCACCGGCGCCGCTGCCGGCGATCGAGAACGTGATCATCGGTCCGATCATCGCCGTGCTCAGCTTCGTCTGCTCGGTCGGCAACGTCCCGCTCGCCGCCGTGCTGTGGTCGGGCGGGATCTCGTTCGCCGGGGTCCTCGCGTTCCTGTTCGCCGATCTGATCGTGCTACCGATCCTGCTGATCTATCGCAAGTACTACGGCACGAGGTTCACGGTCCGGATCACCGCGCTGATGTTCGTGACCATGGTGATCGCCGCCCTGATCGTCGCCGGGATCTTCAGCGTGCTCGGGCTGATTCCTACCGGACCGCGTCCTACCCGCGCCGACATCTTCAGTTCCGTCCAGGTGAACTACAAGCTGGCGCTGAACGTCCTCGGGGCCGCGATCTTCGGCGCCCTTTTCTGGCTGACGGTGCGCCGGGGGGCCACCGACCCCGTGTGCGGGATGAAGGTCGACCGCGCCAAGGCGGTGACCAGGGAAGTCGATGCGGAGACGTACTACTTCTGCTCGAGCCACTGCCTGAACGCTTTCGAAGCCGAACTCGCGCAGCCGCGCGATCACGCGCGGAGTGCCGAGTTCAGCGACGGCCAACTTGAAGCGGGCGCACCCTCACGGCCGGCGGCGAACGGACGATCGCGCCGCAGGCCGGGTACCAGGAAATTCCGCCACCCGGTGTAGACTCGCGCGGCGTTTTGCCGATGACTACCAGGGATCTGGCCGGAATCGGCTGATCCCGACCGCTAGAGCCGATCGTGGTGAGACATCGTCCGCTACTCCTGATCTGCGCCATCGCCGTGTCGGCGGCGCTCGCAGCCGTGCTCTCCACCGCCTCAGCCGCTACGGCCGGGGCGCGGGGACGCGCACCGGCGCGTCATAGCCTGCCCACCATCAAGGGCAGGGCGCAGGCAGGCAACGTGCTCCGGGCGTCGTCTGGCCGCTGGACCGGGGCCGAGAGGCTCCGCTATCGCTGGGAGCGATGCAACGCCAGAGGTGCTCGCTGCCGGCTGATCCGCGGCCGCGACGGCAGTCGTCCGTACGCCGGGAGAACGTACGAGCTCACCGCCTCGGACATGGGTCACCGCCTGCGCGTGAACGTTCGGGCGACGAACGCCTGGGGAGCGACCTCGGCGACGTCGCGGCCCACGACCGTCGTCACTGGGCCGGCCGGCAGCCCGCAGCCCGGTCCCATCAAGATCCCTACCTCGCCCACCCCGCCTGTAACGGTGCCTCCCCCCATCCGCCCCTATTTCTCGACGGTCCCGTCCTCGGAGAACGGCCTGCCCCCGTCCGGGATCCCTCGGCCGGATGCGACGTGCGCCGCGGAGGTCACCCCGGCGCCCGAGAACCGGCCTCAGAACACGACCGCCAACCACACCGTTCCGTCCGATCCCTCGGCGATTTCGTGGAGCCCGTCCCTGGACTACTGGACGGACTTCATCGCCGACCGCAACCGCATCACCGGTGATTTCGTCGGGACCACGGACGAGATCCTGCAGTGGGTGGCCTGCAAGTGGGGGATCGACGAGGACATCGTCCGCGCCGACGCCGTCGTGGAGTCCTACTGGGTCCAGTCAACGGTCGGCGACAACTGCGGGGTTGCAGGCGAAGCTTCTTACGGGATCCTGCAGGTAAAGAACGAGGACTGCTCCGGAAACTCGATCCACGGTGGATGGCCGTATACGCAAAACGACACGGCCCTTGACGCCGACTACTGGGGCGCCCGTATGCGCGCGTGCTTCGATGGCGCCTTCTACAACGGCGGGTCGTGGCTCTACAACGGCCAGACCATCGCCCAGGTGATCGCGCAGCACGGCGAGGACTACGCCCTCTGGGGATGCGTCGGGTCGTGGTTCTCCGGCAGCTGGTACGACTCCGGGGCGCAGAGCTACATCCCCAAAGTCCAGAGCGACGATGAGTCCAAGCCCTGGCTCCAGCCCGGCTTCTGAGGGGCTTTCTCGCCGACTCCCGTGGGGCATATCCGTACGGCGGCTGACCGCACCTACTGCGAGGTCCCGATGCGCGCAGTGACGGTCATGCCGGGTAGCCCGGGGTCGGCCCGGCTCGAGGAGGTTCCCGAGCCGGGGCCATCGCTTGGATCGGTGCTGGTGGAAGCGAT